>NZ_JPMY01000007.1 GCF_000761545.1 Pseudomonas sp. ML96
GGACACCGCCCTTTCACGGCGGTAACAGGGGTTCGAGTCCCCTAGGGGACGCCACTTTCTTTCCGCGTTTTGCGGACTTCAAGGGTCATTCTTCGGAATGGCCCTTTTGTTTTTTCTGGCATTTGATTTTGACGACGAGCGGTCGCAAAGAGCGCTTGCGGGTTTTTATTATGGTAATAATATTAAATACATAATTTCATGGAACCTGCCATGAGCGCCAAGAAGACGAAAACCCGCGAACGCATCCTCGGCGCCGCTACAGCAGCGTTGATCCAGCGCGGCCCGCTGGAGCCAGGCCTGGGTGAGGTGATGGCCGCAGCCGGCCTCACGGTGGGCGGTTTCTACGGCCACTTCGAGAGCAAGGACTCGCTGATGCTGGAGGCCTTTCGCCAATTGCTCGAACGGCGCCGGCAGATGCTGCGGCAACTCGACGACAGCCTGGGTGCCGAGGAGCGCCGCGTGCTGGCCGCGGCGTTCTATCTGTCGCGTAAACATCGCGATGCCGGTGCCGATGCCTGTCCGCTGCCCAGCACTTTGGCTGAGGTCGGTCGTCTGCCCGAGCCGTTTCGCACGGTGCTGATCGAGCATGTCGAGCTGCTGGTGGCTGAGTTGGCCGGCCGCCCGGAAGACATCGACAAGGCGCTGGCGGACCTGGCGCTGATGGTGGGTGGCCTGAGTTTGGCGCGGGCGCTGGGCGAGGGTGAGCTGTCCGATCGAGTTCTGCGCGCCGCCAAGTCGGCGGTGCTCTGAGGCATGCCCGTACGGCGGGCTTTTTGTGGAAGGAGAAGCGAGATGAGTAGCCTGAGCTGGGTTCGTGGTTTCAATGCCACCGTTGGTCGACTGGCGCCGGATATGGCGGCCAGCAAGATGCACCGCGCCTTCCTGACGCCGCATGAGCAGCCACCACGCGACTGGGAGCTGCCGCTGCTGGCCGATGCCGAGCGCATCACTCTGCGCTTCGGCCTGTCTGCGTTGCGCTGGGGGCAGGGTCCGGCTGTGCTTCTTCTGCATGGCTGGGAGGGGCGACCGACCCAGTTCGCCGAGCTGATCCGCGCGCTGGTCCGTGCCGGCTATGGCGTGGTCGCGCTGGATGGTCCGGCCCATGGCCATTCGCCGGGACATGAGGCCAATGTGGTGCTGTTCGCCCGCGCGCTGCTGGAGGCGTCCAGCGAGCTGCCACCGTTGAAGGCGGTGATCGGCCATTCGCTGGGTGGTGCTGGAGCGCTGCTGGCCACGCAGCTTGGTCTGCGCACCGAGGCGCTGGTGACCATCGCCGCGCCTGCGCGGATTCTCGGGGCTCTGCGCCGCTTTGCGCATTTCGTCGGCCTGCCCAAGCAGGCGCGGGCGCGTTTCGTGCGCATGGTCGAGGAGAGCGCCGGCATGCCAGCCGCGCAGCTGGATGTGGAGCGCTATCGCCTGGACTTCCCTGGGTTGGTCATCCATGCCAAGGACGATCCCATGGTGCCGTTTGCTGAAGCGCAGAACATTCACCAGGCGTGGGGCGAGAGCCGTTTGTTGGCGCTGGAGTCGGGTGGGCACAGCAGGACGTTGGCCGATCCGCAGGTGGTTGAAGCGGTGCTGGAGCTGCTTGGCAGTGCGGCTCTGAGCGAGCTGCAGGAGCGCCGTGCGGCAAGCGCAGCGGCTCTGGCCTCCTGATTGCGCTGGAACGCAAAGCGCTGCGGGCCGCTCTAAAACGTTACACTCCCCCCATGTATTCGGCGGGCCGGAGTTGTGCTCCGACCCGCTCCGGCTCCGTCACAGCAGACAATGCCGTTCGGGGCTGGAATCTCGATGAGGGGAAATGACATGACTCTGACCATGGAAGCGGTGCTGCAGCGGGCCCGCCCGGTGTTGCCGGTTTTGGTAATTGAGGACAGCGATCTGGCTGTCGATCTGGCGCGGGCGCTGTATGCCGGCGGTATCAGTGTGCTGGAAGTGACCTTGCGTACGCCGCGGGCGCTGGATGCGCTGGCGGCCATTCGCAAGGCCCTGCCGGACCTGCTGGTGGGGGCGGGGACGGTGATCCACGCCGAGCAGTTCCAGGAGGCTCGCGATGCGGGCGCGCAGTTCACCGTCAGCCCCGGCTGCACCGAGCGCCTCGCGGCGGCGGCGGACGATTCCGGCATGCCCTACCTGCCGGCGGTGATGACGCCTTCCGAGGTGCTGCTGGCCCTGGAATACGGCTACCGCTCGCTCAAGCTGTTCCCGGCCAATGGCAATACCAGCGTGAAGATGCTCAAGAGCTTCAAGGGGCCCTTCACCGGCATTCGTTTCTGCCCGACCGGTGGCATCACTGCGGACAACCTGTCGAGCTTCCTGCGCCTGCCCAACGTGGCCTGCGTCGGTGGTACCTGGATCGCACCGGACAACCTGATTCGTGCGCGTGCCTGGGACCAGATCACCCAACTGGCCAGCGAGGCCTGTGCACTGGCAGCGAGCCTGGAGGCGAAGTCGTGAGCTGGGATCTGCCACAGCCCTTCGTCATCGACCTGCAAGTGGTGGCCGACGACATCGACGGCCTGGGCCACGCCAATAACGCAGTCTATGTGAGCTGGCTGGAGCGCTGCGCCTGGCGCCATTCGCAGCACCTGGGCCTGGACCTGGCCGAATACCGCCGTCTGGACCGGGCCATGGCCGTGCTGCGCCACGAGATCGACTATCTGGCTGCCGCCTATGAAGGCGAAGAGCTGCAGATGGCGACCTGGATCGTCGAGTCCGATCATAAGCTGAAGATGACCCGGCGCTTCCAGCTGTGGCGCCCGGCTGATGCCAGCACCCTGCTGCGCGCGCAGACCATCTTCGTCTGTATCGAGCTGTCCAGCGGCAAGCCCAAGCGCATGCCGGTGGAATTCACCGAGGGTTACGGTCAGGCGCTGCTTGAGCCCTATCCGCTAGAGCTCTAGTTGAGCAGCGGGGCGAGGAATACCTGCCCCGGCTTGACCATGATCGCGAACTGGCGGGTCTCGCCTGGGCCGAGCAGCACTGATTGCGTGGGGCCGGGGCCCTGGCCACCGCAATAGCCGGCGGAGGAGATGGCCACCGCAACACTCAGAGTGCCGCTGGGCAGGTCCAGGGCCTTGCGCTCGCCGGGGCCGAGCGTCGCGGCGATCTCGCGGTTGACGTACAGCTCCACATCGCAGGCGTTGGGCGCGTTGTTGTCGCGGCTGAATATCAGCCGCCCGGGTTCACCGGCCACCGGGTCCGCCGGCTGCACCAGAACACCCCGGGGCAGGGTTTCATCGGCCTGGGTCAGGCTGGCAAATAGGCTCAGAGCGAGTAGCGTGTGACGCAGCATGCGGGATCTCCCTTTGGTCTCCTGCAGTGTGGACCATCTTGCGCCGCGCGAGTGGCACCTTAAACTGTGCGCCCTATTTCTGCGGACGATCCCATGCAAATCGCCCTGGCCCCCATGGAGGGGCTGGTCGACGAGATCCTGCGCGATGTGCTGACCCGTGTCGGCGGCATCGACTGGTGCGTCACCGAATTCATCCGTGTCTGCGACCGCCTGCTGCCCGAGGCCGCCTATCGCAAGCTGGCGCCCGAGTTGGCCGATGGCGCGCGCACCCTGGCGGGCACGCCGATGCGCGTGCAGCTGCTCGGCTCCGATCCCGTTTGCCTGGCCGATAACGCCGCTTTCGCCTGCACCCTGGGCGCGCCGGTGATCGACCTCAACTTCGGCTGCCCGGCCAAGACGGTGAACAAGTCGCGTGGCGGCGCGGTGTTGCTCAAGGAGCCGGAGCTACTGCACTCGATCCTGTGCGAGGTGCGCCGCGCCGTGCCGGCCGAGATCCCGGTGACCGCCAAGATGCGTCTGGGCTTCGACAGTCCGGATGGTGCGCTGGACTGTGCGCGAGCCCTGGCCGAGGGCGGCGCTGATCAGCTGGTGGTGCACGCGCGGACCAAGGTCGACGGCTACAAGCCGCCGGCGCATTGGGAGTGGGTGGCGCGGGTGCAGGAAGTGGTCAAGGTGCCGGTATATGCCAACGGCGAGATCTGGACGGTCGAGGACTGGCGCCGTTGCCGCGAGATCAGTGGCGCCGAAGACATCATGCTCGGCCGCGGTCTGGTCTCGCGCCCGGACCTGGCCCGGCAGATCGCCGCCGCTCGCGCCGGCCAGGAAGTCGGGCCGATGAGCTGGGACGAACTGCTGCCGCTGCTCCAGGACTTCTGGCTACAGGCCCGGCGCAAGCTGGCGCCGCGCTACGCGCCGGGGCGTCTCAAGCAGTGGCTGGCGATGCTCACCCGCAGCTACCCGGAGGCCGTGGCACTGTTCGCCGAGGTGCGCCGGGAGAATGACTGTCTGCGCATCGACCAACTGCTCGGTGCGCCCGAAGCGGCCCTGGCTGAGAGTGCCTAGCGGCCTCCGCTGACATCGATAAAGGTGCCGGTGCAGTAGGACGACTGCGCCGAAGCCAGCCACAGGATCGCCTCCGCCACCTCCTCGGGCCTGCCGCCACGCTGCAGCGGTACGCTGCCCTTTAGCCGCTCGATACGTCCCGGTTCGCCGCCGGCGGCGTGGATATCGGTCTCGATCAGGCCGGGGCGCACGGCGTTGACGCGGATGTCGTCGCCCGCCAGCTCGCGGGCCAGGCCGATGGTCAGGCTGTCCACTGCGCCTTTGGCCGCCGCATAGTCGATGTATTCATTGGGCGAGCCGAGGCGGGCGGCCATGGACGAGACGTTGACGATGGCGCCGCCGTCGCCGCCCTGGCGGCTGGACATGCGTCGGATCGCCTCGCGGCAGCAGAGGAAGGTGCCGATCACGTTGGTGTGGAGCACCCGCTGCCAGCGCGCCACGTCCATCTGCTCCAGGCGCATCTGCCGCTCCAGCATGCCGGCGTTGTTCACCAGTGCGTCAAGGCGGCCGTAACGAGCGTCGAGTTCGGCGAACAGGCGCAGCACATCCGCTTCGCTGTCGACGTCCGCCTGCACAGCATGTGCGCGGCCGCCGGCAGTGTTTATCTCGGTCGCCAATGCCTCGGCGGCCTCGGCCTGCTGGCGATAGCTCAGCAGCAGGTCGTAACCCTGACACGCGGCGAGGCGGGCGGTGGCGGCGCCGATGCCGCGACTGGCACCGGTGATCAGCATCACTTTATTCATCTGCAATTTCCTGCCCTTGAAATCCGCAGCGGGGCTCCCATCTATTTCAGGCGGGATGCCGAAGTCGGGTCCCGCGACCAAACACTTGCTGATTATTCAGGAGATGCACCATGAGCAACGTCCTTTCCCTGGCCCCGCTGTTCCGCCATTCCGTGGGCTTCGACCGTTTCAACGATCTGTTCGAGTCGGCGCTGCGCAGCAGCGAGAGCGGCAGTTCCTACCCGCCCTACAACGTCGAGAAGCATGGCGATGACCAGTACCGCATCGTAGTCGCGGCCGCCGGCTTCCGTGAAGAAGACCTCGAACTGCAGGTCGAGCGTGGCGTGCTGACCGTCACCGGTGGCAAGCGCGAACGCGCCGCCGAGAGCGTCAGCTTCCTGCACCAGGGCATCGCCCAGCGTGGCTTCAAGCTGTCCTTCCGCCTGGCCGACCATATCGAGGTCAAGAACGCGGCACTGGACCATGGCCTGCTGAACATCGAACTGGTACGCATCGTGCCGGAAGAGGCCAAGCCCAAACGCATCCCCATCGGCGGCGAGAAGCCGGTGCTGCAAGGCTGATCGAGCCAGCGCTGTAGAGAGAAGGGCACCTGCGGGTGCCCTTCTTCGTTTCAGGCTCTCAAGCGCGGCGGCTGGCCAGCAGCAGATCGTGGAATTCCAGCAGCGGTACCGGCTTGCTGAACAGATAGCCCTGGTACTGGTGGCAGCCCTGCTGCAGGAGGAACTCCAGCTGTTCCGGCTGTTCGACGCCCTCGGCGATCATCTGCAGGTTGAGGCTGCGCGCCATGGCGACGATGGCGCGGATGATCTCGGCGTCGTTGGGGTCGGTGGTGGCGTCGCGGACGAAGGACTGGTCGATCTTCAGCACGTCCACCGGCAGGCGCTTGAGGTAGGTCAGCGAGCTGTAGCCGGTGCCGAAGTCGTCCATGGCGAAGCTCAGGCCGAGCTTCTTCAGGCGGTGCATCTTGGCGATGGTGTCGTCCAGGTTCTGGATGACGATGCCTTCGGTGATTTCCAGCTTGAGCATGCGCGCCGGCAGCTGGCTCTGCTGCAGGCTGCGTTCCACGCGCTCGACGAAGTCGTTCTGGCGGAACTGCCGGGGGCTGATGTTGACGCACAGCTGGAAGCCGTCGCGGCTGATCAGGCCGTCACGCAGCAGGCGCGAAGTGGCGTGGCAAGCTTCGCTGATGACCCAGGCGCCGACTTCGAGGATCAGGCCGCTCTCTTCCAGCACCTGGATGAACAGCGCCGGCGACTGCGGGCCGAGGGTCGGGTGGTGCCAGCGCAGCAGCGCCTCGCAGCCGATCACGCTGCCGTCGCGGGCGTCCACCTGGGGTTGGAAGTACAGCTCGAACTCGCCGCGGGCCAGCGCCAGGCGCAGGTCGCTCTCCAGACGCAGGCGCTCGCTGGCGGCGTCCTGCATGGCCTTGCGGAAGATCTGGATGGTGTTACGCCCGGAATCCTTGGCTCGGTATAGGGCGATGTCAGCGCGCTTGAGCAGATCGGTCGGGTTGTCGCCATGGTCGGGAATCAGGGCGATGCCAATGCTCGGCGTGACCTGCAGGCGATGGCCGTCCAGCAGCATGGGCTCGGCGAGCAGGCGGCGCAGTTTCTCCGCCACCTGGCGCACCTGGCGGTTGATCTCGGTGCGGCTGCCCTCCAGGCCGGAGATCAGTACCACGAACTCGTCGCCGCCCAGACGCGCCACGGTGTCTTCCAGGCGCACGCTGGCTTCCAGGCGCGCGGTGACCATCTTCAGCACGGCGTCTCCCACCGGATGACCGAGCGAGTCGTTGATGTGCTTGAAGTGGTCCAGGTCGAGGAACAGCAGGGCACCGTGCAGGTCGTGGCGCTTGAGCAAGGATATCTGCTGGGTCAGGCGGTCCATCAGCAGGGCGCGGTTGGGCAGGTTGGTCAGCGGGTCGTGGTAGGCCAGGTGCTGCACCTGGGCCTGCGCTGCCTTCAGCTCGCTGATGTCGCGGGCGTTGAGCAGCAGGCAGGGCGTGTTGTTCAGCTCGATGGGCTCGACGGAGACCTCGACCAGCTTGATGCTGCCGTCGCGGTGCTGGCCGTGCATCTCCAGGTGGTGGGCGCGACCCTCGCTGCGCACCAGTTCCACCATGCGCGCGCGCTCCTCGGGGTGAGCCCAGACGTTGAGCTCGTGGGCGCTGCGGCCGATGACTTCGTCGGGGCGGTAGCCGGTGAGGCGGCAGAAGCCCTCGTTGACCTCGATGTAGCGGCCACTGTCGCGCTCGGTGATGGTGATGGCGTCCGGGCTGGAGTGGAAGGCCTTGGCGAACTTCTCCTGGCTGGCCTTTAAGGCGGCTTCGGCCGACTGGCGCTCGGTGATATCGCGGAAGGTGGTGGTGATGCACAGCTGGCGATCGACACGGATGAAACGGCTGGATACCACGCAGGTCAGCTCGTGGCCATCCTTGGTGCGATAGCGCGCCTCTTCATTGCTCAGGCCCTGCTGCTCGGTCAGCTTGTTGAACAGTTGCTCGCGTTGCTGGGTGTCGGCCCAGAAGCTCAGCTCGGCCGAGCTGTGGCCGACGATTTCCTCGGGCTGCCAGCCGAAGGTCTGGCAGAAGCTCGGATTGACCTCGATGAACATGCCGTCGCGGATGCGGGTTACGCAGATCGGGTCCGGGCTGGCCTGAAATAGGGTGACGAACTTCTCCTCCGAGGCGGCCAGGCGCTGCTCGCGCTGCACGCGCTCGGTGATGTCCATGAGGATGCCGGCCATGCGCAGCGGCTCGCCCTGGCCGTCGCGGTAGAGCTTGGCGGTGCTCTCCAGGTAGCGCATCTCGCCGCTCTCCAGGCGTGCGCGGTAGGTCACCTGGTAGTCGCGCTGCACGCCGTCCACAGCATCGCGGTAGGCCTTGCGCATGATGGCGCGGTCTTCCTCGGGGACGTGCTGGAAGAAGCCGCTGAACTCGCCGTGGAAGGGCTCGGCGATCAGGCCGTGCAGGGTGGCGGCGCGTGCCGAGCCATAGAGCATGCCGCTGGGGATGTGCCAGTCCCAGGTGCCTAGGTTGGCCGAGTCCAGGGCCAGGGTCAGGCGTTCCTGGCTGTCGCGCAGGGCCTGTTCCTGTTCCTGCTGTTCGGTGATCTCGCGGATGACCCCGAACACCTGCTTGCGGCCGTTGGCATCCAGTTGCGGGCGGCCGCTGATTTCCAGCCAGTGCAGGCTGCCGTCGGGCCAGCGGATGCGATGGCGCATGGCATCGGGAATGGTCTTGCCGTCCAGCACCTGCTGGAACAGGCGCTGGACCATGGCGCGGTCTTCTTCGGGGATCAGCTCGATGTAGTCGACCCGCTGCTCCAGCGGGTGCTTGGGGTCCAGGCCGAACAGGGCCTGGGCGCCGCGTGACCAGTTGACCTTGCCGCTCTCGATGTCCCAGTACCAGGCACCCAGGTGCGCGCCGGTCAGTGCGGCGAGCAGGCGCGGGGCGTCCTGCCAGGTCTTCTCGAACTCGGCGGGGTCCAGGGCTGGGATATAGGGGAAGGGCGGCAGCTTGGGTTTGGACATTGCGATTCTCGTCCGGTGCTTGGCACGTCATGGCCGCCTGGTTGCAAGGGGCGTGGTAGAGGCATGCAAGCGTCTTTCTTATCGTTATGCCGCCACGTTAGCCGCTGATCGACTCTCAAGGCAAGCGACGTTGCTCATCGAGCAGGGCCATGAAGGCTTTGGCCGCGTTGGACAGAGTTCGTTCGCGGTGCAGGATGTAGCCGAGGCGGCGCTGCAGCTGGATTCCGGGCAATGGCAGGCGCACCACCTGGTCGTCGAGCATGGTGCGCGGCAGCACGCTCCAGGCCAGGCCGATGGAGACCATCATCTTGATGGTCTCCAGGTAGTTGGTGCTCATGGCGATGTTGGGCGTCAGGCCCTGGGCCTGGAACAGGCCCTGGACGATGTGGTGGGTGAAGGTGTTGCCGCCGGGGAATACCGCCGGATGCAGGGCCACGTCGGCCAGGCTCACGGCGCCATTGCGCGCCAGCGGGTGCTCGGGGGCGGCGACGAAGTCCAGTGGGTCGTCCCATACCGCCACCGCATGCACCGGCTCGCGGGTCTCCGGGGCCAGGGTGATCACCGCCAGCTCGGCGCGGCCGTGCAGGATCTCCTCGTAGGCGACTTCGGAGTCGAGGAACTGGATGTCCAGCGCCACCTGCGGATGGGCACGGGTAAAGGCCCGCAGCAGGGGCGGCAGACGGTGCAGGCCGATATGGTGACTGGTGGCCAGGGTCAGGCGGCCGGACACCTCGCCATTGAGGTTGGTCAAGGCGCGGCGGGTGTCGTCCAGTACATTGAGAATCTGGTAGGCACGCGGCAGCAGGGCGCGGCCGGCCTCGGTCAGGCTTACTTCGCGACCCAGGCGATCGAACAGACGGGTGTTGAGTTGCTGCTCCAGACCGGCGATGCGTTTGCTCACGGCCGGCTGGGTGAGGAACAGGCGCTCAGCGGCCTCGGAAAAGCTGCCGGTCTCGGCGATGGCGATGAAGGCATTGAGGTTGGCCAGGTCCATGGTTATTCCGTTCGGCTGCAAGTGCCTGGCGGTTATATCGCATCACATTCCAGTCAGGAATGTTTTGGATAAAAAATATGAATTGGAGTTATTTGATCCGAATCCCTAGGATCGCCACATCAGCAGAAGGGTTATAAGCCCTCAGCAAGCACATGACCTGATCGAGGACATAGCAGATGGCCGGCAAGACGCTCTACGACAAGCTCTGGGAAATGCACGAGGTGAAGCGCCGCGACGATGGTTCGTCGCTGATCTACATCGACCGGCAGATCCTCCACGAAGTGACCTCGCCCCAGGCCTTCGAGGGCCTGCGTCTGGCCGGGCGCAAGCCGTGGCGCATCGACGCCAACATCGCCACCCCGGACCACAACGTACCGACCACCAAGGCCGAGCGCCAGGGCGGTCTGGAGGCCATTGTCGATGAAGTGTCGCGCATCCAGGTGCAGACCCTCGACGAGAACTGCGACGACTTCGGCATCCTTGAATTCAAGATGAACGACAGCCGCCAGGGCATCGTCCACGTGGTCGGCCCGGAGCAGGGCGCCACTCTGCCGGGCATGACCGTGGTCTGCGGCGACTCGCACACCTCCACCCACGGTGCCTTTGGCGCCCTGGCCCATGGCATCGGCACTTCCGAGGTCGAGCATGTGCTCGCCACCCAGTGCCTGGTGGCCAAGAAGATGAAGAACATGCAGGTGCGCGTCGAGGGCAAGTTGCCCTTCGGCGTCACCGCCAAGGACATCGTCCTCGCCGTGATCGGCAAGATCGGCACCGCCGGTGGCAACGGCCACGCATTGGAGTTTGCCGGCAGCGCGATTCGCGACCTGTCCCTGGAAGGCCGCATGACCATCTGCAACATGTCCATCGAAGCCGGTGCCCGCGTCGGCCTGGTGGCGGTGGACGAGAAGACCATCGCCTACGTCGAAGGCCGCCCGTTCGCGCCCAAGGGCGGTGACTGGGACAAGGCAGTCGCCCAGTGGCGCGGCCTGGTCTCCGACGAGGATGCGGTGTTCGACACCGTGGTCGAGCTCAAGGCCGAAGACATCAAACCGCAGGTCAGCTGGGGTACCTCTCCGGAGATGGTCCTGGCCGTCGACCAGAACGTGCCGGACCCGGCCGTCGAGGCTGACCCGGTGAAAAAGGATTCGATCACCCGTGCCCTGAAGTACATGGGCCTGACCGCCAACCAGGCGATCACCGACATCCAGCTGGATCGCGTGTTCATCGGCTCTTGCACCAACTCGCGTATCGAAGACCTGCGCGCCGCCGCCGAAGTGGCCAAGGGCCGCAAGGTCGCCGCGACCGTCAAGCAGGCGCTGGTGGTGCCGGGCTCTGGCCTGGTCAAGGCGCAGGCCGAGCAGGAAGGCCTGGACAAGATCTTCATCGAGGCTGGTTTCGAATGGCGTGAGCCGGGCTGCTCCATGTGCCTGGCGATGAACCCGGACAAGCTGGGCAGTGGCGAGCATTGCGCCTCCACCTCCAACCGCAACTTCGAAGGCCGTCAGGGCGCCGGTGGTCGTACCCACCTGGTCAGCCCGGCCATGGCCGCCGCCGCCGCGGTGACCGGTCGTTTCATCGACGTGCGTGAACTGATCCAGGCCTGAGGAGCTAGATGATGAAAGCCTTTACCCAGCACACCGGTCTCGTCGCGCCGCTCGATCGTGCCAACGTCGACACCGATCAGATCATCCCCAAGCAGTTCCTCAAGTCGATCAAGCGCACCGGCTTCGGCCCCAACCTGTTCGACGAGTGGCGCTACCTGGATGTCGGTCAGCCCAACCAGGACTGTTCCCAGCGCCCGGTGAACAAGGACTTCGTCCTCAACTTCCCGCGCTACCAGGGCGCCAGCGTACTGCTGGCCCGCGAGAACTTCGGCTGCGGCTCCTCCCGTGAGCACGCGCCTTGGGCGCTGGATGAGTACGGCTTCCGTACCGTGATCGCGCCGAGCTTCGCCGACATCTTCTTCAACAACAGCTTCAAGAACGGCCTGTTGCCGATCGTGCTGAAAGACGAAGAGATGGACGAGCTGTTCCAGCAGGCCGAAGCCACCGAGGGCTACCAGCTGACTGTGGACCTGGCTGCGCAGACCGTGACCCGTCCGGACGGCAAGCAGTACCACTTCGAGGTCGATGCCTTCCGCAAGCACTGCCTGCTCAACGGTTTCGACGATATCGGCCTGACCCTGCAGGACGCCGAGGCGATCAAGGCTTTCGAAGGCAAACATCAGCAGAGCAGCCCGTGGCTGTTCGGCGCCATCAAATAATCAAGGAACATCCATGAGCAAGCAGATTCTGGTTCTCCCTGGCGATGGTATCGGTCCGGAGATCATGGCCGAGGCGGTCAAGGTGCTGAACCTGGCCAACGACAAGTACGCGCTGGGCTTCGAGCTGTCCTTCGATGACCTGGGTGGCGCTGCCATCGACCGCTACGGCGTGCCGCTGGCCGACGAGACCCTGGATCGCGCACGCGCTGCCGATGCCGTGCTGCTCGGCGCCGTTGGCGGTCCGAAGTGGGACACCATCGATCCGGCCATCCGTCCGGAGCGCGGTCTGCTGAAGATTCGTTCGCAGCTGGGCCTGTTCGGCAACCTGCGTCCGGCCATCCTTTATCCGCAACTGGCCGAGGCCTCCAGCCTCAAGCCGGAAGTGGTTGCCGGCCTGGATATCCTCATCGTTCGCGAGCTGACCGGCGGCATCTACTTCGGCCAGCCGCGCGAGAGCAAAGTGCTGGAGAACGGCGAGCGCATGGCCTACGACACCCTGCCGTACAGCGAGAGCGAGATCCGTCGCATCGCCAAGGTCGGTTTCGACATGGCTCGCGTGCGCAACAAGAAGCTGTGCTCGGTGGACAAGGCCAACGTGCTGGCTTCAAGCCAGCTGTGGCGCGCCGTGGTCGAGGAAGTGGCCAAGGACTACCCGGATGTCGAGCTGTCGCACATGTATGTCGACAACGCCGCCATGCAGCTGGTCCGCGCGCCCAAACAGTTCGACGTGATGGTCACCGACAACATGTTCGGCGACATCCTCTCGGACGAAGCCTCGATGCTCACCGGCTCCATCGGCATGCTGCCGTCGGCCTCGCTGGATGCCAACAACAAGGGCATGTACGAGCCGTGCCACGGTTCCGCGCCGGACATCGCCGGCAAGGGCATCGCCAACCCGTTGGCGACCATCCTGTCCGTGTCGATGATGCTGCGCTACAGCTTCGGCCAGACCAAGGCCGCCGATGCCATCGAGCAGGCCGTGAGCCTGGTGCTGGATCAAGGCCTGCGCACCGGCGACATCTGGTCGGAAGGCAAGACCAAGGTCGGTACCGCTGCCATGGGCGATGCGGTAGTCGAGGCGCTGCGTAGTCTGTAATCTTTCCGGCCCCGTCCAGCTATCAGGGCGGAGCCGCTTATAGAGGTGTGAGTCGTTATGAAACGTGTAGGTCTGATCGGTTGGCGCGGTATGGTCGGTTCCGTGCTCATGCAGCGCATGCTGGAAGAGCGTGACTTCGACCTGATCGAGCCGGTGTTCTTCACCACTTCCAACGTCGGCGGCCAAGGCCCGGCGATTGGCAAGGACGTCGCTCCGCTGAAGGATGCCTACAGCATCGACGAGCTGAAGACCCTCGACGTGATCCTGACCTGCCAGGGCGGCGACTACACCAACGAAGTCTTCCCCAAGCTGCGCGAAGCCGGCTGGAACGGCTACTGGATCGACGCGGCCTCCAGCCTGCGCATGGCCGATGACTCGGTGATCGTGCTGGACCCGGTCAACCGCAAGGTGATCGACCAGTCGCTGGACGCCGGCACCAAGAACTACATCGGCGGCAACTGCACCGTCAGCCTGATGCTGATGGCTCTGGGTGGCCTGTACGAGGCCGGTCTGGTCGAGTGGATGAGCGCCATGACCTACCAGGCGGCCTCCGGTGCCGGCGCGCAGAACATGCGCGAGCTGATCAAGCAGATGGGCGCGATCAATGCCTCCGTAGCCGATGAGCTGGCCGACCCGGCCAGCGCCATCCTCGACATCGACCGCAAGGTTGCCGAGGCCATGCGCGGTGAGTCGTTCCCGGTCGACAACTTCGGCGTGCCGCTGGCTGGCAGCCTGATCCCCTACATCGACAAGGAGCTGCCCAACGGTCAGAGCCGTGAAGAGTGGAAGGGCCAGGCCGAGACCAACAAGATCCTCGGTCGCTTCAAGAGTCCGATCCCGGTGGATGGCCTGTGCGTGCGCATCGGCGCCATGCGCTGCCACAGCCAGGCGCTGACCATCAAGCTGAACAAGGATGTGCCGATGGGCGACATCGAGGGCCTGATCAGCCAGCACAACCCCTGGGTCAAGCTGGTGCCGAACACCCGCGAAGCCAGCATCCGCGACCTCGGTCCGACTGCCGTCACCGGCACCCTGAGCGTACCGGTCGGTCGTCTGCGCAAGCTCAACATGGGCTCGCAGTACCTCGGCGCCTTCACCGTCGGCGACCAGTTGCTGTGGGGCGCTGCCGAGCCGCTGCGCCGCATGCTGCGGATCCTGCTGGAGCGTTGATCGCTGCGGTAGTGCCAGAGGGCCGGTCAGTGACCGGCCCTTTTTATTTTCCGGGCCGGACGAGTAGAGTGCCGGCCATCCGCTATTCCCTCGAGGCCTTCGATGTCCAAGACTTTTGATATCGCCGTGATCGGCGCCACCGGTACCGTCGGCGAAGCCCTGGTGCAGCTGCTGGAGGAGCGCGAGTTTCCGGTCGGCACCCTGCACCTGCTGGCCGGCAACGATTCCGCCGGTCAGGCCGTGCCGTTCCGCGGCAAGAATCTGCGGGCACGAGAGTTGGCAGGCTTCGATTTCGCTCAGGTGCAGCTGGCGTTCTTTGCCGCCGGCGAGGATGTCAGTCGCCAGTACGCTCTCCAGGCGCATGGTGCCGGCTGCTCGGTGATCGACCTGAGCGGCGCTCTGGAACACGCTCTGCCGGTAGTGCCCGAGGCCAATGCCGAGGTGTTGGCCGGCGCGACTGCTCCATATCTATTGCTCAGCCCGGCTCCGGTCGCCACCGCTTTGGCGGCCGTGCTGGCGCCACTGCGTGCCAGTGTCGATCTGCGCCGCATCACGCTGAACGCAGTGCTCTCGGTATCCAGCCTGGGCCGCGCCGGCGTAACCGAACTGGCCCGCCAGACCACCGAGCTGCTCAACATGCGTCCCTTGGAGCCGCAACAGTTCGACCGCCAGGTAGCGTTCAACCTGCTGGCCCAGGCTGGCGCGTTGGGCGAGGGCGGTCACGCCAGGATGGAGCTGCAGATCGCCCTTGATCTCAAGCGCGTACTGGCTGTCGATGGGCTGAAGGTTTCGGTTAGTTGCGCCGTGGCGCCGGTATTCTTCGGTGACAGCCTGGCCGTTTCTCTGCAGCTGGCCGAGCCAGTCGAGGTGGCCGAAGTGGCTGCGTTGCTGGAGCAGCAAGCGGGTATCGAACTGGTGGAGGAGGGCGATTATCCGACCGTGGTTGGCGATGCGGTGGGGCAGGATGAGCTGTATGTTGGACGGCTGCGCAGTGGCATGGATGATCCGGCCGAGCTCAATTTGTGGATTGCGTCAGATAATGTACGAAAAGGCTCTTCGCTCAATGCTGTGCAAATTGGTGAGTTGTTGATAAAACACTATCTGTAAAAGATACTTAGCCCCAAATTTGAAGAATTATTCTAGCTTGGCAATACTGTTTTGGTAGTTCGCTGACGGGGAGCCGCTTTCGGGTGGGTGCAGGCAGCGCGCTTCAAATCCTCTCGTTCGACGAGAAAAAAAGATAAAACAAGGGATTACGCTATGGTTCGGGTTCGCAAACTGGTGCTGGCAATTGCGGCTGCTTCCGCGCTGACCTCCGGTACGGCACATGCACTGGGGCTGGGGGAGATCGACCTGCAGTCCTCGCTGAGCCAGCCTCTGGTGGCGGAAATCGAGCTGCTCGAAGTGCGCGATCTGGCGCCCAACGAGGTAATCCCCGCGCTCGCCTCTCCGGAGGAGTTCAATAAGGCGGGCGTCGATCGTCAGTACTTCCTGACCGATCTCAAGTTCACCCCGATCATCAAGGCCAACGGCAAGAGCGTGATTCGCATCACCTCGACCAAGCCGGTGCGCGAGCCTTACGTCAACTTCCTGGTCGAAGTGCTGTGGCCCAACGGTCGCCTGCTGCGCGAGTACACCCTGCTGCTCGACCCGCCCATGTATGCGCCGACTCCGGTAGTCAGCACCGCTCCGCGTCTGCCAGTCGCCACTGCCCCGGCTCCGCGCCCGCAGACCGTGGCACCGACTCCGCGTCCGGTCACGCCGTCCGCCAGCGCCCCGGCTCGTCCGGCTGCGCCGGTCGCACCGACCCCGGCGGCCGCACCCGCTGCGGCCAGCAAGATCGATGGCGATCAGTACAAGACCACTTCCAATGACACTCTGTGGGAAATTGCCCAGCGCAGCCGCCAGGGTGGTTCGGTGCATCAGGCCATGCTGGCCATCCAGGATCTCAATCCGGGTGCCTTCGTCGACGGCAATATCAACCGCCTGAAGAGTGGTCAGGTACTGCGCCTGCCGACCGATTCCCAGGTCAAGAGCCGCAGCCAGAGCGAAGCACTGGCCCAGGTCAGCGAACAGAACAATGCCTGGCGTGAAGGCCGCAGCCTGGCTGCCAACACTTCCCGTCAGCTGGATGCGACCAAGCGCGACAGCGCTGGCGCGGCGCCGGCCAAGGCCGATGCCAAGGACAGCCTGAAACTGGTTTCCGCCGACAGTGGCAAGTCCACCGCCGGCAGCGACAAGGGTAAAGGCGACAGCAAGGCACTCAGCGATCAGCTGGCTGTGACCAAGGAGAGCCTGGATTCCAGCCGTCGCGAGAGCGAAGAGCTGAAAGGTCGCCTGGCCGACCTGCAGAGCCAGCTGGACAAGGCTCAGCGCCTGGTCGAGCTGAAAGACAGTCAACTGGCCAAGCTGCAGGCCGATCTGGCCCAGCAGAGCAAGGCTGCCGCTACTGCCCAGCCTGCTGCGCCGGCAGTGCCTGCGACTCCGACACAACCGGAAGCTGCCAAGCCGGCCGCACCGGTGGCGGAGACCAAACCAGCCGAAGTGAAACCGGCCGATAAGCCGGTCACTACCGACTTCAATTACGAAGAAGGCGCAGCCAAGACCGAACCGGCCAAGCCAGCTGCCGAAGCGCCTGTCACTCAACCGGTCAAGCCAGTCGAGGCTCCGAAACCAGCCAAGCCTGCAGAGGCAGCTAAGCCGGCCCAGCCTGCCAAGCCGGTTACTCCTGCTAAAGAGCCGGAGCCGCAAGGTCTGGTCGATCAGGTGCTGGCCAACCCCATGCTGCTCGGCGCAGTAGGTGGCGGTGCGCTGCTGGTGCTGCTGATCGGTCTGATGGTGCTGTCGCGTCGTAATGCGATGAAGGAAGCCGAGCTGCAGAGCAGCCTGAGCGCCGATTCGTCGGACAGCGCCTTCGCTAATGACATGGATCTGCAGGACGACAGCTTTGCCGGTCTCGGCGACGCTGCCGACGATACCCAGCTGCGCGAGTCGGCCGAAGAGCGTGTTGCGCCGCAGACTGCCGATGCCCTCGGTGAGGCAGATATCTACATCGCCTACGGCAAGTTCACTCAGGCTGCCGAACTGCTGCAGAACGCCATCAATGACGAGCCGCAGCGCAGCGATCTGCGCCTGAAGCTGATGGAGGTTTACGCCGAGCTGGGTGATCGTGACGGCTTTGCCCGTCAAGAAGACGAGCTGCGCGAAATCGGTGGCGCCGCCGGTGCAGTCGATCAGCTGAAAGCCAAGTATCCGCTCATGGCCGCAGCAGCTTTCGCCGCTGGTGGTGCAGCTGCCGCTGCCGATGATCTGGATAGCTTCAGCCTCGACGATCTGACGCTGGATGAGCCGACTGCTGCTCAACCGGCCGCCGCTTCCGCGGATCTGGACGATTCTTTCGACCTGAGCCTGGACGATCTGGATGTAAGTCTCGATGAGCCGGCCGCTCCTGCTGTTGCTGAAACGACCCTGGATGACCTGGAGCTGGACGCAGGCCTGGACTTCGATACACCAGCTGCACCGACCAGCGCCGCCGCTGACATGGACTTCGATCTGGAGCTGGGTACTGACAGCACCAACGACAGCCTGTCCCTCGGTGACGATCTGGCTGACTTCAGCCTGGATCTGGAAACCGAGAGCAAGCCGTCCGAAATCGCCGCCGAAGATGATTTCATGCTGAGCCTGGATGACGAGCCGGTTGCCCCTGCCACTGCTGCGCCGAGTGCTGAGGTCGATCTGGATATGCCGGCCGACTTCGATCTGTCGCTGGCCGACGAGGCTCCGGTGGCTGCGGCCGAAGACAGCTTCGCCGCTCAACTGGACGAGGTCTCTGCCGAGCTGGATCAGCTGAGCAATGGCCTGGCCGATGAACTGCCGGCTGCCCAGCCGGAAGCGGCTTCCTCTGCAGCGGGTCTGGATATGGACGACGACTTCGACTTCCTCTCGGGTACCGACGAGACCGCCACCAAGCTGGACCTGGCGCGCGCCTACATCGACATGGGTGACAGCGAAGGCGCCCGCGACATCCTCGACGAAGTGATTGCCGAGGGTAGCGAAGGTCAGCAGCAGGAAGCGCGCGAGTTGATCGGCAAGCTGAGTTGATCCATGGTTGACGCAGTATCACCAGGGGCGGCCGAAGTGGCCGCCCCTGGCGTTTTCAGAATTGCCCTCGGCATCGAGTACAAGGGGGCGCGTTATCGCGGTTGGCAGCGCCAGGACAATAGTGGCGTGCCCACGGTGCAGGCTGCTCTGGAGAAAGCGCTGTCGCAGGTCGCCGCCGAGCCGATCAGCGTGATGTGTGCAGGGCGCACCGATGCCGGAGTGCACGCCAGTGGCCAGATCGTGCACTTCGATACTCGTGTCGAGCGCCCGCTCAAGGCGTGGATCATGGGGGGGAACGCGAATCTGCCGTCGGATATCAGCGTGACCTGGGCCAAGGTCATGTCGGCAGACTTCCATGCCCGCTTCAAGGCTTTCGCCAGACGCTACCGCTATGTGATCTACAACGACCAGATTCGCCCGGCGCACATGGCCGAAGAGGTCACTTGGAATCATCGGCCGCTGGATGTGGCGCGCATGCGTGAGGCGGCTGCCCATCTGGTTGGCACTCACGACTTCACCTCGTTCCGCGCCGTGCAATGCCAGGCCAAGTCGCCGGTGAAGACGGTGCATCACCTGGAGGTGATCGAGCACGGCCGCTTCATCGTCATCGACGTGCGCGCCAACGCCTTCCTGCATCACATGGTGCGCAACTTCGCGGGCGTGCTGATGACCATCGGTGCCGGTGAGCGTGAGCCAGCCTGGATAAATGAGGTGCTCGAGGCCCGTGATCGTCGGGCCGGTGGCGTGACGGCGCACCCCTACGGCCTGTATCTGGTGCAGGTGGAGTATCCGCAGGAGTTCGAGTTGCCGCAGCGCTACCTGGGCCCGCATTTCCTTTCCGCATTGCCGCAAAGCTTCGGCTGAATCTGCGCCCGGGCTTTGCTACCATCGATTTTTAGTTTCCAGAAGGTGCCTGCACGTTGACAGCCGTTCGCGTCAAAATCTGCGGAATCACCCGGGCCGAGGATGCCTTGGCGGCGGTCGCTGCCGGCGCCGATGCCATCGGTCTGGTGTTCTATGCCAAGAGCCCCAGGGCGGTCGACGTCGAGCAGGCGCACAGCATTCTGGCCGCGCTGCCGCCGTTCGTGACCACGGTGGGTCTGTTCGTCGACATCGAGCGTGCCGAGCTGGAGCGTATTCTAGCGCGTGTGCCGCTGGATCTCCTGCAGTTCCATGGCGATGAGTCGGTGCAGGACTGCGAGGGCTTCAATCGTCCTTACATCAAGGCGCTGCGGGTCAAGGCTGGCGACGATATCGCCGCCCAGGTGAATACCTACCCGAGTGCCCAAGGCATTCTGTTGGATACCTACGTTGAGGGCGTTCCCGGCGGAACCGGCGAGGCGTTCGACTGGTCTCTGGTGCCACAGGCGCTGAGCAAGCCAGTGATTCTGGCGGGTGGTCTGCGTCCGGATAATGTCGCAGCGGCCGTGGCTCAGGTGCGTCCCTACGCTGTGGATGTCAGTGGTGGGGTCGAGGCGAGCAAAGGCATCAAGGATGCGGAAAAGATTGGCGCGTTCATTCGCGCGGCGCGTGGCGTTTGATGTGACGACGGGCGGATGCCTGCCGTCCATAAGCCATTGTGCCTCGGCCGGAGGCTGGCGAAAGCCGCCCACGGCCTGAATCAGATTCGCCCGGGCCTCTGAGGGCCCCGCAACAGCTACGGAGAGTAAGCATGAGCAACTGGCTGAGAGAAAAACTGATCCCCTCGATCATGCGTTCCGAGGTCAAGAAGAGCTCGGTGCCTGAAGGGCTTTGGCACAAGTGCCCATCCTGCGATGCCGTGCTCTATCGCCCAGAGCTGGAAAAGACCCTGGATGTTTGCCCCAAGTGCAACCACCACATGCGCATCGATGCGCGCGCCCGTCTCGACCTGTTCCTCGATGAAGAGGGCCGTGAGGAGCTGGGTACCGAGCTGGAACCGGTGGATCGCCTGAAATTCCGCGACAGCAAGAAGTACAAGGATCGTATTGCCAGCGCGCAGAAAGAGACCGGCGAGAAAGATGCCCTGATCTCCATGAGCGGCAAGCTGCAGGGCATGCCGGTGGTCGCCTGTGCCTTCGAGTTCAGCTTCATGGGCGGTTCCATGGGCGCCGTCGTCGGTGAGCGCTTCGTGCGCGCTGCCAATGTGGCTCTGGAAAAGCGCTGCCCGCTGGTGTGCTTCGCCGCCTCCGGTGGTGCGCGCATGCAGGAGGCGCTGATCTCGCTGATGCAGATGGCCAAGACCAGTGCTGTGCTGGCCCGCCTGCGCGAGGAAGGCATCCCGTTCATTTCTGTGCTGACCGACCCGGTCTACGGCGGCGTTTCCGCCAGCCTGGCCATGCTCGGCGACGTGATCGTCGCCGAGCCGCGCGCGCTGATCGGCTTCGCCGGCCCGCGCGTGATTGAGCAGACCGTGCGCGAGAAACTGCCGGAAGGCTTCCAGCGCAGCGAGTTCCTCCTCGAGCATGGCGCCATCGACATGATCATCCACCGCAGGGACCTGCGTCCGCGCCTGGCTCGACTGCTGGCGCAGCTGCAGCACCTGCCCACTCCCGCGGCTAGCGCATGAGTCGATCCCTCGCCGACTGGCTGAGCTACCTGGAGCAGCTGCACCCCAGCGCCATCGACATGGGCCTGGAGCGCTCCCGCGAGGTTGCTCGCCGGCTCGGCCTGGGCAAGCCGGCACCGCTGGTGATCACGGTCACCGGCACCAATGGCAAGGGTTCCACCTGTGCCTTCCTGGCGTCCCTGCTGCGCGAGCAGGGGCTCAAAGTCGGCGTCTACAGCTCGCCACACCTGCTGCATTACAACGAGCGGGTGCAGCTGCAGGGGCGCGATGCCTCCGATGCAGAGCTTTGCCGGGCCTTCGAGGCCGTCGAAGCCGGGCGCGGCGAAATCTCCCTGACCTATTTCGAGATGGGCACCCTGGCGGCGTTCTGGCTGTTCGAGCGCGCGGGGCTGGACGCTGTGGTCCTGGAGGTCGGCCTGGGCGGGCGCCTCGATGCGGTCAACCTGGTCGACGCCGACCTGGCGCTGGTCACCAGCATCGGCATCGATCACGCCGACTGGCTGGGTGACACCCGTGAGTCCGTAGCGTTCGAGAAGGCCGGCATCCTGCGCCAGGGCAAGCCGGCACTGTGTGGCGATCTGGATCCTCCGCTGCCGCTGCTGCAGAAAGTGGCTGAGCTGGACTGCCCGCTGTTCCTGCGTGGCCGCGATTACGACCTGGCGCTGGGCGAGGGCGGCTGGCACTGGCGTGGCCTGACGGCCGAGGGGCTGCTGCTGGAGCTGCACGATCTGCCGCTGCTGGACCTGCCGATGGAAAATGCTGCGCTCGCCCTGCAAGCCTATGCGGTGCTGGGGTTGCCCTGGCAAGCCGAGCGCCTGACCGCTGCGCTGCGTGCCACGCGGGTTACCGGGCGCCTGGATCGGCGCGAACTGAGCTGGCAGGGCAAGAATCTGCGGCTGCTGCTCGATGTCGGGCACAATCCGCATGCCGCCGAGTACCTTGCCACTCGCCTGGCCGTGCGACCGCTCAAGGGCCGGCGTCTGGCGGTCTTCGGCCTGCTGGCGGACAAGGATCTGCCCGGCGTATTGGCGCCCCTGCAGCTGGATATTCAAAGTTGGGCCGTAGCCCCGCTGGACAGCCCGCGTACGCGTCCTGCCGGTGAGCTCGAGGCTGCCTTGCGCAACCACGGCGCCGATGTGCGCGCCTGCTCCAGCGTTGCCGAGGCATTGCTGGTACAGTGTGGCCAGGCGAGCGAGGACGATGAGATTCTCGTGTTCGGATCTTTCTATTGCGTGGCCGAGGCCCTGGAGTGGCTCGGCCAACAGGCGGAGGCAGGTAATGGCAGTGCTGGATAAGGGGCTCAAGCAGCGGGTCGTCGGCGCATTGGTGCTGGTGGCTCTAGCGGTGATCTTCCTGCCGATGCTGTTTTCCCGCGAGGACGAGCTGCGTCAGGTGGTGGTCGATGCTCCGGCCATGCCGGACAAGCCGAGCATGCCCGAGGTGGCGCTGGAGCCGGTAGTCGTGCCGGAGCCGGTAGCCGAGGACGAGGTGCCGCCAGTCGAGCCGGTGCCGCAGACGCCCAGCGAGCCGATTGCCGCGCCGGCCCAGCCTACTGCAGTGCCGCAAGCCCAGACTCAGGCCAAGGTCGAGGCGCCCAAGCCAGCGGCTGCCGCGGCGGAGCAGAAGCCGGTCAGCGGGCTGGATGCCAACAATCTGCCGGTCAGTTGGTCGGTGCAGCTGGCCAGCCTGTCCAGTCGCGCCGGTGCCGAGAAGCTGCAGCAGACCCTGCGCAGCAGCGGCTACAACGCCTACATTCGCAGCTTCGATGGCATGAACCGGGTCTTCGTCGGCCCGGTGATCGAGCGCGCCGAGGCCGACCGCCTGCGTGATCTGCTCAATCGCCAGCAGAATCTCAAGGGCTTCGTGGTGCGTTTCCAGCCGGAAAACGGCTGATTCCTTCTATCACGCCCATATAGCGGTCCCGGCTTACCCGGCCGGGCACGCTCTGTTAGAATTCGCCGCCTTTCCCGTCTGTAGGCAGCAACGTGGCATTCTCTTGGGTCGATTGGGCGATCATCGCCATCATCGCCATCTCCAGCTTGATCAGCCTGCGCCGCGGCTTCTTCAAGGAGGCCTTGTCGCTGCTGACCTGGATCATCGCCGGTGTCGTCGCTTGGATGTTCGGTGGCGCCCTGGCGCAGCACCTGACGGATTTCATCGAGACGCCGTCGATGCGCGTCATCGCGGCCTGCGCCATTCTCTTCGTGGTGACCCTGCTGGTCGGGGCGCTGATCAATTTCCTCATCGGTGAGCTGATCCGGGTAACCGGCCTATCGGGCACCGATCGTTTTCTCGGCATGGTCTTCGGCGCGGCGCGCGGGGCTCTGCTGGTGGTGGTACTGGTGGGGCTGGTGAGTCTGGCGCCGGTACAGCAGGATCAATGGTGGCAGCAGTCGACCCTGTTGCCGCATTTTCTGATGGTGGCGGACTGGTCGAAGAATATGATTCTGAGTCTGACCAGCCAGTGGCTTGCCAGCGGCATCACGGATACACCCGGATTGCCGTTCAAAGAGATTCTCCCGCAGCCTAAACTGCCCGAGAGCCTGTAGTTTCCCGATTCACATCACAGAGGTTGCGTCACATGTGCGGCATCGTCGGTATCGTCGGTAAGTCCAACGTCAATCAGTCCCTGTATGACGCCCTTACCGTGCTCCAACATCGCGGCCAGGACGCTGCCGGCATCGTCACCAGCTACGACGGGCGACTGTTCCTGCGCAAGGACAACGGTCTGGTGCGCGATGTCTTCCAGCAACGCCACATGCAGCGCCTGGTGGGCAGTGTCGGCATCGGCCACGTGCGCTATCCCACCGCCGGCAGCTCCAGCTCCGCCGAGGCGCAGCCGTTCTACGTCAACTCGCCGTACGGCATCACCCTGGCACACAACGGCAACCTGACCAACGTCGAGCAGCTGTCGCGCGAGATCTACGAATCCGATCTGCGCCATGTGAACACCAATTCCGACTCGGAAGTGCTGCTCAACGTGTTCGCCCACGAGCTGGCGGTGCGCAACAAGCTGCAACCCACCGAGGAAGACGTGTTCGCCGCCGTTGCCGGCGTGCATGCCCGTTGCCGTGGTGGCTATGCCGTGGTGGCGATGATCACCGGTTACGGTGTGGTCGGCTTCCGCGACCCGCATGCAATCCGTCCGATCGTCTTCGGCCAGCGCCACACCGACGAAGGAGTGGAGTACATGATCGCCTCCGAGAGCGTCGCCCTCGATGTGCTCGGCTTCAGCCTGATCCGCGACCTGGCCCCGGGCGAAGCGGTGTACATCACCGAAGACGGCAAGCTGCACACCCGCCAGTGCGCGCAGAACCCGCAGCTCAAGCCGTGCATCTTCGAACACGTCTACCTGGCTCGTCCTGACTCGATCATGGACGGTGTTTCGGTGTACAAGGCGCGCCTGCGCATGGGCGAGAAGCTGGCCGAGAAGATCCAGCGCGAGCGCCCGGATCACGGTATCGACGTGGTCATCCCGATTCCGGATACCAGCCGTACCTCCGCCCTGGAGCTGGCCAACCAGCTGGGCGTGAAGTTCCGCGAGGGCTTCGTCAAGAACCGCTACATCGGCCGTACCTTCATCATGCCGGGTCAGGCTGCGCGCAAGAAATCGGTGCGCCAGAAGCTCAACGCCATCGACCTGGAATTCCGCGGCAAGAACGTGATGCTGGTGGACGACTCCATCGTGCGCGGCACCACCTGCAAGCAGATCATCCAGATGGCCCGCGAAGCTGGCGCCAAGAACGTCTACTTCTGCTCCGCCGCCCCGGCCGTGCGCTACCCGAACGTGTACGGTATCGACATGCCGAGCGCCCATGAGCTGATCGCCCATGGCCGCAGCACCGAGGAAGTGGCCGAGCTGATCGGCGCCGACTGGCTGGTGTACCAGGATCTGGACGACCTGGTTGAGGCGGTCGGTGGCGGCAAGATCAAGATCGAGCACTTCGACTGCGCGGTGTTCGACGGCCAGTACGTTACCGGCGACGTCAACGAGGCCTACCTGAACAAGATCGAGCAGGCGCGCAACGACGCGGCCAAGGTTCAGGTACACACCGCCAGCGCCATCATCGATCTGCATAACGACTGAGCAGGGGAGCTGTTATGAGCCAGGAATGGGAAGCCGGCAGGCTGGATAGCGACCTCGACGGCGTCGGTTTCGACACCCTGGCGGTGCGTGCCGGCCAGCGTCGCGGGCCTGAGGGTGAGCATGGCGAAGCCATGTTCCTCACCTCCAGCTACGTGTTCCGCAGCGCCGCCGATGCCGCCGCGCGTTTTGCCGGCGAGCAGCCGGGCAACGTCTACTCGCGCTACACCAACCCGACCGTGCGCGCCTTCGAGGAGCGCATCGCCGCGCTGGAAGGCGCCGAGCAGGCGGTAGCGACCGCTTCCGGCATGGCCGCCATCCTGGCCATCGTCATGAGCCTGTGCAGCTCCGGCGACCATGTACTGGTATCGCGCAGCGTGTTCGGCTCGACCATCAGTCTGTTCGAGAAGTACCTCAAGCGCTTCGGCATCGAGGTGGATTACCCACCGCTGTCCGATCTGAGTGGCTGGGAAGCGGCCTTCAAGCCCAACACCAAGCTGCTGTTCGTCGAGTCGCCGTCCAATCCGCTGGCCGAGCTGGTGGATATCACTGCTCTGGCCGAGATCGCCCATGCCCATGGCGCGCTGCTGGCGGTGGACAACTGCTTCTGCACCCCGGCGCTGCAACAGCCGCTGAAGCTGGGTGCGGACATCGTCATGCACTCGGCGACCAAGTACATCGACGGCCAGGGCCGTGGCCTGGGCGGTGTGGTCGCCGGTCGCAAGGCGCAGATGGAGCAGGTGGTCGGTTTCCTGCGCACTGCCGGTCCGACCCTCAGCCCGTTCAACGCCTGGATGTTCCTCAAGGGCCTGGAAACCCTGCGCGTACGTATGCAGGCGCAGAGCGCCAGCGCACTGCAGCTGGCGCAGTGGCTGGAAGGGCAGGCGGGTATCGACAAGGTCTACTACTCCGGCCTGAGCAGCCACCCGCAGCACGAGCTGGCCAAGCGTCAGCAGAGTGCCTTCGGTGCGGTGGTCAGCTTCGAGGTTTCGGGTGGCAAAGAGGCGGCCTGGCGTTTCATCGACGCGACACGGGTCATCTCCATCACCACCAACCTGGGCGATACCAAGACCACCATCGCCCACCCGGCGACCACCTCCCACGGTCGCCTGTCGCCGCAGGAGCGGGCCAATGCCGGCATCCGCGACAACCTGATCCGCGTTGCGGTGGGGTTGGAGGACATCGCCGACCTCAAGGCCGATCTGGCCCGCGGGTTAGCCACGCTCTGAAACGAAAACGCCGCTCGATGAGCGGCGTTTTTCATTTCTGTCTCTTATTCCGTCTTGTCGCGCAGGTCGATGGCGGCTGCGCCCGGTTTGTCGAACAGGCGCACGGCGTCGCCCGGCAGCTGGCTGTTGCCGTCTTCGTCGGCGCCCAGCACGCTGATGTCGTTGTATTTCTTGCCCGACAGCGTGGCCATGCCGGCGCGGTCACGGACGATGGTCGGGCGCAGGAACACCATCAGGTTGCGCTTGATGTGGGTGTCCTTGGTCGAGCGGAACAGCCGGCCGAGGAAGGGGATATCGCCGAGCAGCGGTACCTTGGAGTCGGTGCTGGTGACGTCGTCCTGGATCAGGCCGCCGAGCACGATCACCTGGCCGTCGTCGGCCAGGATCACGCTCTTGATCGAGCGCTTGTTGGTCACCAGGTCCACCGCCTGCGAATTGACCCCGGTGCTGGGGGCGATGGAGGAGATCTCCTGCTCCACTTCCAGGCGCATGGTGGCGCCGTCGTTGATGTGCGGGGTGACCTTGAGGGTCACACCGATATCCTCGCGCTCGATGGTGGTGAAGGGATTGCTCGAGCCGGAGGCGTCGGTGGTGTAAGAACCGGTCTGGAACGGCACGTTCTGGCCCACCAGAATCTCCGCCTCCTGGTTGTCCAGGGTCAGCAGGCTCGGCGTGGACAGCAGGTTGCTCTTGCTGTTGGCGGAGAGGGCGGTAATCAGCGCGCCGAAGTTCTCGGTGCCGATGCCGATGATCGCGCCGTCCGGCAGGGTCACGTCGTCCGGAATCTCGTCCTCCTGCATGGCGCGCAGCACGGTGCCTACCGACAGGCCGGTGTTGCCGAAGTTGACCCCGCCCAGGCCGCCGGTGCCGCCGCGGGCGTCCACCGCCCACTGCACGCCGAGGGCGTCGCTGATGTCGCCGGAGATCTCGACGATGGCCGCCTCGACCATCACCTGGGCACGCGGTACGTCGAGGTTGCGTACGATTTCTTCCAGCGTCGCCACGGTGTCCGGATCGGCCAGCAGGACCAGGGCGTTGAGGCTCTCGTCGGCGCGAATCAGGATGTTCTGCGGTTTGCTGCTGGTGGTTTCGCCGCCCTCAGGCGTCTTCAGGCCCTCGGAGATGTCGCCGAGGGTCTCGGCCAGGCTCTTGGCGTCGCTGTGGCGCAGGCGGATCACCCGGGCGTTGGCCGAGCGCGTGCTGGGGATGTCCAGCGAGCGAGCCAGGTTGGCCAGGCGCTGGCGCGCAGCGGGCGGGCCGAGAATGATCAGGCGGTTGGTGCGCGCGTCGGCGATCACGCGGGTGCCGGCGCCGTCCTTGCGTTCGTTGCGCATCACCGCGTTGTTCAGCGCCTCGGCGGCGTCCAGCACCCAGGCGTATTGCAGATTGATCACGTTGTAGTCGCCGCCGCCTTGGGCGTCGAGGTCGTGGATCAGCTGGCGGATGCGTTCGATGTTGGCGCGGCGGTCGCTGATGATCAGCGCATTGGAGGCGGATACCGCCGCCAGGTGGCCGTTCTGCGGCACCAGCGGGCGGATCAGCGGAATCAGCTCGTTGACCGAGGTGTGCTGCACCTGGATCAGCTCGGTCTGCATGTCGTCCGGGGCACTGCGGCTGCTATTGGCGGCGCTGCGCGCCTCGGTCACCGGCACGATGCGCGCCTGGTCGCCCTGGGCCAGCACGCTGAAGCCGTGGGTGCTCATCACCGAGAGGAACAGCTGGTAGACCTCTTCCAGACCCAGCGGGGTCTTGGAGATCACCGTGACCTGGCCCTTGACCCGTGGGTCGACGACGAAGGTCTCGCCGGAAATTTCCGCCACCTGGTCGATGAAGTCGCGGATGTCGGCGTCCTTCATGTTGATGGTCCAGGTCTCGGCGCCCTGGGTGACCTTCGCCGGTTCGGCGGCGTAGGCCACGGGCAACGGCGCGGCCAGGCAGCTGGCAGCCAGCAGCAGGGCGAGGGGCAGGCGTTTGGGCGACAGGAGCTTGTGATCGGTCATGGGCTTTCTTCGACTTCCAATGCGTCCGGCTGCGGCATGTCGCCATCGCCTTCCATGCGTTGTTGAAGGTTCTGGATGCGTTCCTGCAGAGCCCGTACGTCCTCGTCCTGCAGTTGTTCCAGCTGTTCGGCGGTAGGCTCCATCGGCGCGTTGTCCGAAGGGGCGAAATGGGGTGTCAGCGATGACTGGCGGATGGCCGGGAAGCGCAGGCTTTCTTCGTTGCCGCCACGGTCGAGGACCACATGGTCCTTGTGCACCGCATGCAGGCGGGTGCTGGCGTTGACCTCGGCGCCCACGGTGACGCGCTTGGGCTTGTCGCCGGCGATCTGGATGATGGCGGTGGAGCGCTGTGGGTCCGGGTTGACGAAGCTGGCCAGCAGGGTCATCTGCTGCTTGGTCGGCGGCGCATTCTGCGCACTACCGGGCGGCAGCGCCGGCGTGCCGAACAGATACTGCAGGCGCTGCAGCGAGACCGGCTGGCGCTCGTTGCTGGCACTGGAGGTGGGTTCGCTGGGGGCTTCGCTGCGCAGGAAACGCAGCAGATCGACGCTCTGCTGGGTCAGGCTGAGGGTGATCAGCAGCACCACGAGCAGACAAAGGCCGGTCACACCGTGGCGTTGCAGCCAGGCGGGAAGGCGAATGCTGATGGCGCTCAAGACATATATCCCCCGGTGTTCTTCTTATTCTGCGTGCGAGCTCTGACTGGCTCGCATCGGGCCGGCCCATACTCTGCGGGCGCTGCCAACCTTAACGCAAGTCCTCTGGCTGTCGCTCTTTCGCGTGATCCATCTGCGTGCTGGTGCACTTTTGCCGTATATCGCGCCGCGAACGAAAGCGTGAAACGTTTCGAAACTTCTTCCATCTGAGTGGTTATCATCGGCCGCCATGTGCTTCCCGTTCAACAATAAAAATAAGCCTGACGGATCACTGCAATGGAAGATCGCAAGCCGCCTACCCCGGCTCCCGCGGGTTTTGTCCGTGAGGAGTTGCTGGAACTGCTCGATCATTGCGAGCACTTTCCCCTGACCGTGTTGCTGGCGCCCGCAGGCTCCGGCAAATCCACCCTGTTGGCGCAATGGCAGGCGAGCGATCCGGCACGCAGTGTGGTGCATTGCCCACTGCAGGCGCGTGACAACGAGCCGGTACGTTTTTTTCGCCACCTCGCCGAGGCCATCAGGACGCGGGTCGAAGACTTCGACGTGTCCTGGTTCAATCCGTTCGCGGCCGAGATGTATCAGGCGCCGGAAGTGGTCGGCGACTACCTTGCCGACGCTCTCAATCGTATCGATGGCGACCTGCGCATCGTTCTCGACGACTTCCAGTTCATCAGCCAGCCCACCATCCTCGAAGTGCTCTCGGCCATGCTCGAGCGCCTGGCCGGGGCTACCCGGGTGATCATCTCCAGCCGCAACCATCCGGGCTTCTCGCTGAGCCGGCTGAAGCTGGAGAACAAGCTGCTGAGCATCGACCAGCACGACATGCGCCTGTCGGCCGCGCATATCCAGCAACTCAACAGCCATCTGGGCGGCACCGATCTCAGCCCGGCCTATGTCGACAGCCTGATGGCGATGACCGAGGGCTGGATGGCCGGGGTCAAGGTGGCGCTGCTGGCCTATGCGCGCTTCGGCACCGTGGCGCTGGAGCGCTTCAACGGCAGCCAGCCGGAAATCGTCGACTACTTCGGCCATGTGGTGCTCAAGCGCCTGTCGCCGCAGATGCACGACTTCCTGCTCAGCTGCGCGCTGTTCGAGCGCTTCGACGGCGAGCTGTGCGATCAGGTGCTCGAGCGCAGCGGCTCGGCGCTGCTGCTGGAGGAGCTGGCGGCGCGCGAGCTGTTCCTGCTGCCGGTGGGCGAACAGCCCGGTAGCTACCGCTATCACGCATTGCTGCATGACTTTCTGGCCAAGCGCCTGGCACTGCACAAACCGCAGGAGCTACCACAGTTGCAGCGCCGCGCGGCGATGTTCTTCCACGCTCGGGGTGACTTCGATCAGGCGCTACAGCATGCCCAGCGCAGTGGCGACCAGGCGCTGTTCCACTGCCTGCTGGAGGAGGCGGGCGAGCAGTGGGTACGCCGCGGCCACTTCGCCGAGGTGCTGAAGTGGCTGGAGCCGCTCGGCGAGGACGAGCTATGCGAGCAGCCACGCCTGCTGGTGCCGATGACCCTGGCGCTGACCCTGTCGCGGCGCTTCCACCAGGCGCGCTATTGCGTCGATGACCTGGCCGCGCGCTGCGTGGGCCGGCCGGGGCTGGACGAGCCGACCCGCCAGCTGCTGGCGCTCAATCTGGAGTTGTTCCAGCACGACCTGGCCTTCGATCCTGGCCAGCGCTGGCAGGGCCTGCTGGCGCCTGGCATCAGTTCGGATGTGCGCGCCCTGGCGCTGACCATCCTGGCCTACCACCACCTGATGCATGGTCGCCTGGAGCAGTCGATCCAGCTGGCGCTGGAGGCCAAGGCGCTGCTGGCACGCACCGGGCAGCTGTTCCTGGAGAGCTACGCCGACCTGATCATCGCCCTGTGTAACCGCAATGCCGGGCGCGCCACCAGTGCGCGCAAGGACGTCTGCCTGGACTATCAGCGCACCGAGCGTTCCTCGCCAGCCTGGCTCAATCGCGCCACGGCCATGGTGGTGGCGCTGTACGAGCAGAACCAACTGGCTGCGGCGCAGCAGCTGTGCGAGGACCTGATGGCCATGGTTACTTCGTCCTCGGCCACCGAAACCATCGCCACCGTGCACATCACCCTGTCGCGCCTGCTCTATCGGCGCCAGTCGCAGGGGCGCGCCGGGCGTCTGCTGGAGCAGCTGTCACGCATCCTGCAACTGGGCAACTACGCGCGTTTCGCCAGCCAGGTGACGCAGGAGAGCATGCGCCAGGCCTATCTTGATGGCCGGCCGGCGGCGCTGGATGCTCTGGCCCAGCGTCTGGGCATCGAGGAGCGCCTGGCCGCCGGCGAGTGGGAGAAGGTGCGCGACTATGACGAATGCTGGGAGCGCTGCGGCCTGGCCGCCGTCTACTGGCTGGTGATGCGCGGCGCACAACCGCGCGCCTGCCGCATTCTCAAGGTGCTGGCGCAGTCACTGCAGAAGAGCGAGATGAAGGCGCGCGCCCTGGTGGTGGAGGCCAACCTGCTGGTGCTGAGTGCGCCGCAGTTGAGCGAAGAGGAGCAGATCGGCGCGTTGCTGCAGCTGGTCGAGCGCTTCGGCATCGTCAACATCAACCGCTCGGTGTTCGACGAGGCGCCCGGCTTCGCCGAGGCGGTGTTCGGCCTGTTGCGCTCGGGTCGCCTGCAGGTGCCGGAGGCCTACAGCGAAGCCTATGCCGAGTTTCTTTTGGCCGAGAGCCTCGCGCCGGCCACACCGAGCGACCCGCTCAGCCTGCTGACCGACAAGGAGGCGGAGATCTTCGCCTGCCTGCTCAAGGGGCTGTCCAACTCGGAGATCAGCGCCACTACGGGCATCGCCCTGTCCACCACCAAGTGGCACCTGAAGAACATCTACTCGAAGCTCAATCTCTCCGGCCGTACCGAGGCCATTCTCGCCATGCAACAGCGCGGCGCCTGAGCACCTGCCTGACCGACGGTAGCCCCGATTCCCGTTCCCCCCTCCTGCGGGAGGGGGGAGGGGGGCGCGCAAATCCCTAATCTCCCGCCAGCCGGAAAACCGGCATTCAACCGTATTAGTACAAGAAGAATCGGGAGATAACGCCATGTCTGTTTGGGTCACATGGCCGAGCTTGGTCAAGTTCGGCACTCTGGGCATCTACGCCGCCCTGATCTCACTCGCGCTGGAGCGCGACGTGCTGTTCAAGGAAAACCTGTTCGACGTTGACAACCTGCCTGCCGCCAACGCCAAGATCACCTGTGACGCGCGCAGCCAGGTGGCGCGGACCGAGGACGGTACCTGCAACATCCTCGCGAACCCTGCCGAGGGCTCCGTCTACCGCCGCTTCGGCCGCAACGTGAACCCCGCCGTGACCCATGGCGAAACCGAATCCGACACCCTGCTCAGCCCCAACCCGCGGGAAGTGAGTAACGTGCTGATGGCCCGTGGCGAGTTCAAGCCGGCGCCCAGCCTCAACTTTATCGCCGCCTCGTGGATCCAGTTCATGGTCCACGACTGGGTGGAGCACGGCCCCAACGCCGAAGCCAACCCGATCCAGGTTCCGCTGCCGGCCGGCGACGTGCTCGGCTCCGGCACCATGTCCGTACGCCGCACCCAGGCCGACCCGACCCGTACCGCCGCCGAAGCCGGCAAGCCGGCCACCTACCGCAACCACAACACCCACTGGTGGGATGGTTCGCAGCTGTACGGCAGCAGCAAGGAAACCAACGACAAGGTACGTTCCTTCGTCGACGGCAAGCTGAAGATCAACCCGGACGGCACCCTGCCGACCGAGTTCATCAGCGGCAAGCCGATCACCGGCTTCAACGAGAACTGGTGGGTCGGCCTGAGCATGCTGCACCAGCTGTTCACCAAGGAACACAACGCCATCGCCACCATGCTCAAGCAGAAGTACCCGGGCAAGGATGACCAGTGGCTGTACGACCATGCGCGCCTGGTCAACGCCGCGCTGATGGCCAAGATCCACACCGTGGAGTGGACCCCGGCGGTGATCGCCAACCCGGTGACCGAGCGTGCCATGTACGCCAACTGGTGGGGCTTGCTGGGCTCCGGTCCGAACCGCGACAAGTACCAGGCCGAAGCACGCATGCTGCAGGAGGACCTGGCCGGTTCGAACTCCTTCGTCCTGCGCATCCTCGGCGTCGACCCTACCAACGTCGGCAGCTCGACCATCTCGCATGCCCTGAGCGGCATCGTCGGTTCGACCAACCCGAACAACTACGGCGTGCCCTACACGCTGACCGAGGAGTTCGTCGCGGTGTACCGCATGCACCCGCTGATGCGCGACAAGGTCGACGTCTACGACATCGGCTCGAACAGCATCGCGCGCTCGGTAGCGCTGCAGAACACCCGTGACCGCGACGCCGAGAACCTGCTCAACGGCGAGCATCCGGACCGCCTGTGGTACTCCTTCGGTATCACCAACCCGGGCTCGCTGACCCTCAACAACTACCCGAACTTCCTGCGCAACCTGTCGATTCCGCTGGTCGGCAACATCGACCTGGCGACCATCGACGTACTGCGTGATCGTGAGCGTGGCGTGCCGCGCTACAACGAGTTCCGCCGCGAGATCGGCCTCAACCCGATCACCAAGTTCGAGGACCTGACCAAGGAACCGACCCTGCTGGCCAACCTCAAGCGCATCTATGGCAACGACATCGAGAAGATCGATACCCTGGTCGGCATGCTGGCCGAAACTACCCGTCCGGACGGCTTCGCCTTCGGCGAGACGGCCTTCCAGATCTTCATCATGAACGCCTCGCGCCGCCTGATGACCGACCGCTTCTTCACCAAGGACTACCGCCCGGAGATCTACACCGCCGAAGGCCTGGCCTGGGTCGAGAACACCACCATGGTCGACGTGATCAAACGTCACAATCCGCAGCTCGACAGCAGCCTGGTGGGCGTGCAGAACGCCTTCAAACCCTGGGGTCTGAACATTCCGGCCGACTACCAGACCTGGCCGGCCAAGGCCAAGCAGGACAACCTGTGGGTCAACGGCGCCATGCGTACTCAGTACGCCGAGGGCCAGGTGCCGCCGCTGGAGGGCATCAACACTTCGGCCCTGCTGGCCAACACCCTGTGGAAGAAGGTGCGTGAAGAGAGCGACGTGGTGCCTGCTGATTACGAGAAGGGTATGCACCAGCGTGGCGTGATGGCCAAGGTCAAGTTCAACCCGGTCGCCGGCAACCCCTACACCGGCCTGTTCCAGGGCTCGGATAACGGCCTGCTGCGCCTGTCGCTGGCAGCCGATCCGTCTGGTGGCAGCGTGCAGCCGGGCATGGCCTGGAAGGCCTTCGTCGATGGCAAGCCGTCGCGCAACGTCTCGGCGCTGGCCAGCTGGAGCGGCCAGGGGCAGAACTACAACTTCTTCGCCAACGAGATGTCGCAGATCGTCCTGCCGGAAGGCACCGACAACTTCGGCCTGCAGGTGCTGTTCGCCGCCGTCACGCTGAAGCCGACCCAGCTGCGGGTCGACGACATGGCTGAGGTCACCCAGACCGGCCAGGCCGTGACTGCGGTCAAGGCGCCGACGCAGATCTACTTCGTGCCGAAGCCGGAAGTGCGCAACCTGTTCTCCACCGCGGCGCACGACTTCCGCAGCGATCTGGTGACGCTCAACGCCGGCACCAAGCTGTACGACGTCTACGCCACCTCGATGGAGGTGAAGACCTCGATCATCCCGTCGATCAGCCGCACCTACGCCCAGCAACGCCGCAGCAGTGCGGTGAAGATCGGCGAGATGGAGCTGACCTCGCCGTTCATTGCCTCGACCTTCGGTGACAGCGGGGTGTTCTTCAAGCACCAGCGCAGCGAAGACAAGTAACACAAGCCTGTTAGAAAGAACCCCGGCCTGCGCCGGGGTTCTTTTTTTCGTCCCGACGTGCGGTCGCGATGAATTTCATCCCAGGTTGTCGTTCGAATGTTGGAGCTGCGAAATCAGCACTGCAGATTCCGTGGAAATCCGTTAATTTGGCTCTCCAGTCGTGCCATAGAACAACAATAAGACAACAGCTAGATGGATCTTCTGTTTCAGGAACGGGCCCGCACATGTCCATCGATACCCATGCCGCACTAGCGGTCCCGGCAGAGCCGCCGTTGCGTTCCCTGCCATTTGCCTTCGCTAAGCGCCACGGTGTGCTGCTGCGCGAGTCCTTCGGCGAGCCGCAGTTGCAGGTGCGGCGCGGCGCCAGCCTGACGGCCGTGCAGGAAGCCCAGCGCTTCGCCGGTCGAGTATTGCCGCTGCACTGGCTCGAGCCCGAAGCCTTCGAGCAGGAACTGGCCCTGGCCTACCAGCGTGATTCCTCCGAAGTGCGGCAGATGGCCGAGGGCCTCGGTGCCGAACTCGACCTGGCCAGCCTGGCCGAACTCACCCCCGAATCCGGCGACCTGCTCGAGCAGGAAGACGATGCGCCAATCATCCGCCTGATCAACGCCATTCTCAGTGAGGCGATCAAGGCCGGCGCTTCTGACATCCACCTGGAAACCTTCGAGAAGCGCCTGGTCGTGCGCTTCCGCGTCGACGGCATCCTGCGTGAAGTGATCGAGCCGCGCCGCGAACTGGCCGCGCTGCTGGTGTCGCGGGTCAAGGTCATGGCGCGTCTGGATATCGCCGAGAAGCGCGTACCGCAGGACGGCCGCATCTCGCTCAAGGTCGGCGGCCGCGAGGTGGATATCCGCGTCTCGACCCTGCCGTCGGCCAATGGCGAGCGCGTGGTACTGCGTCTGCTGGATAAACAGGCCGGGCGCCTGTCGTTGCAGCACCTGGGCATGAGCGAGCGCGATCGCCACCTGCTCGACGATAACCTGCGCAAGCCCCACGGCATCATCCTGGTCACCGGCCCCACCGGCTCGGGCAAGACCACTACTCTGTACGCCGGCCTGGTCACCCTGAACGATCGCTCGCGCAACATCCTCACGGTGGAAGACCCGATCGAGTACTACCTCGAAGGCATCGGCCAGACCCAGGTCAACCCGCGGGTGGACATGACCTTCGCCCGCGGCCTGCGCGCCATTCTGCGCCAGGACCCGGACGTGGTGATGGTCGGTGAAATTCGCGACCAGGAAACCGCCGATATCGCGGTACAGGCCTCGCTGACCGGCCACCTGGTGCTGTCCACCCTGCACACCAACAGCGCCGTGGGTGCCGTCACCCGCCTGGTCGACATGGGCGTCGAGCCGTTCCTGTTGTCTTCGTCTCTGCTCGGCGTACTGGCCCAGCGTCTGGTGCGCGTGCTCTGCCCGCATTGCCGCGAGGCGCGTCCGGCCGACGAGGCCGAGTGCAACCTGCTCGGCCTTGATCTGCAGAGCCAGCCGATGCTCCATCACGCCAAGGGCTGCCCGGAGTGCCACCAGCAGGGCTACCGCGGGCGGACCGGTATCTACGAACTGGTGATCTTCGACGACAAGATGCGCACCCTGGTGCACAACGGCGTCGGCGAGCAGGAACTGCTGCGCCACGCCCGCAGCCTTGGCCCGAGCATCCGTGATGATGGCCGGCGCAAGGTGCTGGAAGGGGTGACCACCCTGGAAGAAGTCCTGCGCGTGACCCGGGAAGACTGATGGCCGCCTTCGAATACATCGCACTGGACCCCAAGGGCCGCCAGCAGAAGGGCGTATTGGAGGGCGACAGCGCCCGCCAGGTGCGCCAGCTGCTGCGTGACAAACAGCTGTCGCCGCTGCAGGTCGAGCCGGTGCAGCGCAAGGAGGAGGGCACCTCTGGCGGCTTCAACCTGCGTCGTGGCCTGTCGGCCCGCGACCTGGCCCTGGTCACCCGTCAACTGTCGACCCTGATCAGCGCCGCGCTGCCCATCGAGGAGGCGCTACGCGCCGCTGCAGCACAGTCGCGCCAGCCACGCATCCAGTCGATGCTGCTGGCGGTGCGTGGCAAGGTGCTCGAAGGCCACAGCCTGGCCAAGGCCCTGGCGACTTATCCTGCGGCTTTCCCCGAGCTGTACCGCGCCACGGTGGCGGCTGGCGAGCATGCCGGTCATCTCGGTCCGGTGCTGGAGCAGTTGGCCGACTATACCGAGCAGCGCCAGCAATCGCGGCAGAAGGTGCAGATGGCACTGCTCTACCCGGTGATCCTGATGCTTGCCTCGCTGGGTATCGTCGGCTTCCTGCTCGGCTACGTGGTGCCGGATGTGGTGCGGGTGTTCGTAGATTCCGGGCAGACCCTGCCGGCGCTGACTCGCGGGCTGATCTTCCTTAGCGAACTGGTGAAGGCCTGGGGTGTGGTGGTCATCATTCTCGCCGTGCTTGCCGTGTTCGCCTTCCGCCGCGCGCTGCGCAATGAAGACCTGCGCCGGCGCTGGCATGCGTTTCTACTGCACGTACCGCTGGTTGGTGGGCTGATCGCCGCCACCGAGACGGCGCGCTTCGCCTCGACCCTGGCCATTCTGGTGCGCAGCGGTGTGCCGCTGGTGGAGGCGCTGAGCATCGGCGCCGAAGTGGTGTCCAACCGCATCATCCGCAGCGATGTGGCCAACGCCACCCAGCGCGTGCGCGAGGGCGGCAGCCTGTCGCGCGCCCTGGAGGCCAGCCGGCAGTTCCCGCCGATGATGCTGCACATGATCGCTAGCGGCGAACGCTCGGGTGAACTGGACCAGATGCTGTCGCGCACGGCGCGCAACCAGGAGAACGACCTGGCGGCCACCATCGGCCTGCTGGTGGGGCTGTTCGAGCCGTTCATGCTGGTGTTCATGGGAGCGGTGGTGCTGGTGATCGTGCTGGCCATCCTCCTGCCGATTCTTTCTCTGAACCAACTGGTGGGCTGATAGTGATGAACAAGCAACAACGCGGTTTCACCCTGATCGAGATCATGGTGGTGGTGGTCATCCTCGGCATCCTCGCCGCGCTGGTGGTGCCACAGGTGATGGGCCGCCCGGACCAGGCCAAGGTCACCGCGGCGCAGAACGACATCCGCGCTATCGGTGCGGCCCTGGACATGTACAAGCTGGACAACCAGAACTACCCGAGCACCCAGCAGGGCCTGGAAGCGCTGGTGAAGAAGCCTACCGGCAACCCACCGGCAAAGAACTGGAACGCCGAGGGCTACCTGAAGAAGCTGCCGATCGACCCCTGGGGCAACCAGTACCTGTTCCTCTCGCCAGGCACCCGCGGCAAGATCGACCTCTACTCGCTGGGCGCCGATGGCCAGGAAGGTGGCGACGGTACCAACGCCGATATCGGTAACTGGGATCTCTGATTCCCAATGCGAGCCGCGCGGGGCTTCACCCTCATCGAGTTGCTGGTGGTACTGGTCCTGCTCGGCGTGCTGACCGGCCTCGCCGTGATCGGCAGCGGCCTGGCCAGCAGCCCTGCGCGCAAGCTCAATGACGAGGCAGAGCGGCTCAACGGCCTGCTGCGTGTGCTGCTCGACGAAGCGGTGCTGGACAATCGCGAGTACGGCGTGCGCTTCGAGACGCACAGCTACCAGGTGCTGCGCTATGAGCCGCTGAAGTCGCGCTGGGAGCCGCTGGACGCCAAGGTCTACGAGCTGCCGGATTGGATCCAACTGAGCATTGAGGTGGAGGACCAGAGCGTCGGCCTGCCGAGCCCCAAGGGCGACAAGGACAAGTCGGCGTCCAAGCCGCCGCAGTTGCTGATTCTCTCCAGTGGCGAGCTGACGCCTTTTACTCTGCACCTGGCCGGCGGCCGTGAGCGCGGCGCGCCGGCGTTGTCGCTGGTCAGCGACGGCTTCGTCGCACCGGAACTGAAGCAGGAGAAGGGGCGGTGAGGCGTGCTCGTGGCTTCACCCTGCTCGAAGTGCTGGTGGCCCTGGCCATCTTCGCCGTGGTCGCCGCCAGTGTGCTCAGCGCCAGTGCGCGTACCCTGAAGACCGCAGCCCGCCTGGAAGAAAAGACCTTCGCCACCTGGCTGGCGGACAACCGCCTGCAGGAGCTGCAACTGGCCGATGCGCCGCCCTCCGAGGGCCGCGAGCAGGGCGAGGAGACCTACGCCGGTCGGCGCTGGCTGTGGCAGACCGAAGTGCAGACCACCAGCGAGCCAGAGATGCTGCGCGCCACCGTGCGTGTCGCACTGCGCCCCGAGCGCGGCCTGCGCGGCAAGATCGAAGACAATGCGTTGGTCACCCTGAGCGGTTTCATCGGGGCGGAACCATGAGGCAGCGCGGTTTCACCCTGCTGGAAGTGCTGATCGCCATCGCCATCTTTGCCCTGCTGGCCATGGCCACTTACCGCATGCTTGACAGTGTGCTGCAGACCGATCGCGGCCAGCGCCAGCAGGAACAGCGCCTGCGCGAGCTGACCCGGGCCATGGCCGCCTTCGAGCGCGACCTGTTGCAGGTGCGCACACGGCCGGTGCGCGATCCGCTGGGTGACCCACTGGCCTCGCTGCGCGGCGACAGTGGCCGCAACACTCAACTGGAGTTCACTCGCAGCGGCTGGCGCAATCCGCTCGGCCAGCAGCGCGCGACGCTGCAGCGAGTACGCTGGCAGCTCGAAGGCGAACGCTGGCAGCGTGCTTACTGGCCGGTGCTGGATCAGGCCCAGGACAGCCAGCCGCGGGTGCAGCAGGCGCTGGACGGGGTCACCCGTTTCGAGCTGCGCTTTCTCGATCTGGAGGGCCGCTGGCTGCAGAACTGGCCACCGGCCAACAGCAGCGCCGATGAGGCGCTGACTCAGTTGCCCAAGGCCATCGAACTGACCATTGAGCACCGCCACTACGGCGAACTACGCCGCATCTGGCGCATGCCGGAGATGCCACAACAGGAGCAGGTGACGCCGCCGGATGGCGAGGACGGTGGCGAGCTGCTGCCGGAAGAGCCGGCTCCCGACACGAGTGAGGTGCCGACAACGTGAGGCGCGAGCGTGGCGTGGCGCTGATCACCGTGTTGCTGGTGGTCGCCCTGGTGACGGTGATCTGCGCGGCGCTGCTGATGCGCCAGCAGTTGGCCATCCGCAGCACCGGCAACCAGTTGCTGGTGCGCCAGGCGCAGTACTACGCGGAGGGGGGCGAGCTGGTGGCCAAGGCCTTGCTGCGCCGCGACCTGGGTGGCGAGCAGGTCGATCACCTGGCCGAGCCCTGGGCCAACCCCGCGCTGCGTTTCCCGCTGGACGAGGGTGGCGAGCTGCGCCTGCGTATCGAGGACCTCGCCGGGCGCTTCAATCTCAACAGCCTGTCCGTCGGTGGTGAGGCCGGCGAGCAGGCTCTACTGCGCCTGCGCCGCCTGCTGCAGCGCCTGCAGCTGAGCCCGGCCTATGCCGACCGCCTGCAGGATTGGCTGGATACCGACCAGGATCCCAGCGGCATGGCCGGTGCCGAGGATGACCAGTACCTGCTGCTCAAACCGCCGTATCGCACCGGACCGGGGCGCATGGTCGACATTTCCGAGCTGCGCCTGCTGCTGGGCATGAGCGAGGTCGACTACCGGCGCCTGGCGCCTTTCGTCAGCGCGCTGCCGAAGGATGTGGAGCTCAATGTGAACACCGCCAGCGCCCAGGTGCTGGCCTGCCTGGCCGACGGCATTCCCGATGCGGCGCTGAAGGCGGTTGTCGAGGGACGCGGTCGCACCGGCTATCGCGACCTCGGCGCCTTCACCCAGCAGCTCAGCGCCTATGCGGTGAGTGCCCAGGGGCTGAGCACCACCAGCCAGTATTTCCGTGTCACCACTGAAGTGCTGCTGGGCGACCGGCGTCAGGTGCTGGTCAGTTATCTGCAACGTGGTAATGATGGGCGCGTCCGTCTGATGGCGCGCGATCTGGGGCAGGAGGGCCTGGCGCCCCCGCCCGTCGAGGAGTCCAAGCAATGAGTCTGCCCACGCTGTTTCTTCCGCCGCAGGCCTGCAACCAGGTGGCCGCCGAGCTGCCGGTCTGGCAGGTCGAGGGCGATATCTGCAGCCAGCTCCCGTTTGCCGAGGCGCTGCCGGCGGCGCAGGCCTGGCGCCTGGTGCTGCCGGTCGAGGCGGTGACCGCCTGCCTGGTGCAGCTGCCGACCACCAAGGCGCGCTGGCTGCAGAAGGCGCTGCCGTTCGCCGTGGAGGAACTGCTGGCCGAAGACGTCGAGCAGTTCCACCTGAGCGTCGGCGGGCAACTGGCCGACGGTCGCCACCGCGTCTATGCGGTGCGTCGCAGCTGGCTGGCCAGGTGGCTGGCGCTGTGCGAGAGCAATCCACCACAGCGCATCGAGGTCGATGCCGACCTGCTGAGCGAGGAGGGCAGCCAGCTGTTCTGCCTGGGCGATCGCTGGTTGCTCGGTGGTAGTGGCGAGGCGCGCTTGGCCCTGCGTGGCGAGGACTGGCCGCAGCTGATCGAGCTGTGCCCGCTGCCACGCGTGGCCTATGTCGCGGCCGGCCAGGCCGCACCGGAAGGTGTCGAGCTTATCCATGAGCTTGCTTCGCCGCTGGCCTGGCTGGCGCGGCAGCGCGCCGAATGCAACCTGGCCCAGGGGCCGTTTGCCCGGCGCGAGTCGTCCGGGCAGTGGCAGCGCTGGCGCCCGCTGGCGGCGCTGGTCGGCCTCTGGTTGGTGCTGCAGTGGGGCTTCAACCTGGCCCAGGGCTGGCACCTGCAGCGTGAGGGCGAGCTCTACGCGCAGGCCAATGCCAGCCTGTACCGCGAGCTGTTCCCCGAGGACAACAAACTGATCAATCTGCGGGCGCAGTTCGACCAGCACCTGGCCGAAGCCGAGGGTGGCGGCCAGCAGCAGTTGCTGCAGCTGCTCGACCAGGCGGCCGCGGCGATTGGCGAGGAGGGCGCGCGGGTGCAGGTGCAGCAGTTGGACTTCAATGCCCAGCGTGGCGACCTCGCGCTCAACCTGCAGGCCAGCGACTTCGCGGCGCTGGAGAGTTTGCGTACGCGTCTGCAGGAGGCCGGACTGGCGGTGGACATGGGTTCGGCGAGCCGGGAAGACAGTGGCGTCAGCGCACGCCTGGTGATCGGAGGTAACGGATGAGTACGCTGGCTGCGCAACTGCGCGGGCATATCGCCAACAACCCACTGGCTGCCCGCTGGCATGGCCTGCCGCCGCGCGACCGCCTGGCCCTGGGGCTGCTCGGTGGCTTCCTGCTGCTGGTGCTGCTGTACCTGCTGCTGTGGCGGCCGGTCAGCCAGAACCTCGATCAGGCGCACAGCTACCTGCAACAGCAGCGCGCACTGCATGCCTACCTGCAGGAACATGCACCGCAGGTACGGGCGCAGCAGGGCAAGCCGCAGGTGAGCATCGACCCGAAGGCGATGCAGGGCCTGGTGACCGCCAGCGCGGCGAGCCAGGGACTGAATATCGAACGTCTGGATAACCAGGGCGATGGTGGCCTGCAGGTGAGCCTGCAGCCGACCGACTTCGCCCGCCTGCTGCGCTGGCTGATCAGCCTGGAAGAGCAGGGTGTGCGGGTCGAGGAAGCGGGGCTCGAGCGTGCGGAGAAAGGTCTGGTAACTACCCGTCTATTGTTGCGCGCAGGCTGACCCGTTGCGCACCGGATTGGGGCCTTCGGCACTCGAATCGGGCAGGGTGGAAAACATCGCAAAACTCGCCGCGAAGAAAAAAATTCAAGCAGGGTGTTGACTTAGGTGAGGGGGGTGCGTAAATTTCGCCACCTCGCAAGGCTACTCGGGTGATTAGCTCAGCCGGGAGAGCATCTGCCTTACAAGCAGAGGGTCGGCGGTTCGATCCCGTCATCACCCACCATGTCTCTTGCGAGAACCGACGCGCAGCGGTAGTTCAGTCGGTTAGAATACCGGCCTGTCACGCCGGGGGTCG
>NZ_JPMY01000008.1:2500-5374 GCF_000761545.1 Pseudomonas sp. ML96
TTGATTTTAGCGGAACGCTCTGGAAAGTGCGGCCATAGTGGGTGATAGCCCTGTACGCGAAAAGGTCTTAGAAGTGAAATCGAGTAGGACGGCGCACGTGAAACGTTGTCTGAATATGGGGGGACCATCCTCCAAGGCTAAATACTACTGACTGACCGATAGTGAACCAGTACCGTGAGGGAAAGGCGAAAAGAACCCCGGAGAGGGGAGTGAAATAGAACCTGAAACCGTATGCGTACAAGCAGTGGGAGCCTACTTTGTTAGGTGACTGCGTACCTTTTGTATAATGGGTCAGCGACTTATATTCAGTGGCGAGCTTAACCGAATAGGGGAGGCGTAGCGAAAGCGAGTCTTAATAGGGCGCTTTAGTCGCTGGGTATAGACCCGAAACCGGGCGATCTATCCATGGGCAGGTTGAAGGTTAGGTAACACTGACTGGAGGACCGAACCGACTACCGTTGAAAAGTTAGCGGATGACCTGTGGATCGGAGTGAAAGGCTAATCAAGCTCGGAGATAGCTGGTTCTCCTCGAAAGCTATTTAGGTAGCGCCTCATGTATCACTCTGGGGGGTAGAGCACTGTTTCGGCTAGGGGGTCATCCCGACTTACCAAACCGATGCAAACTCCGAATACCCAGAAGTGCCGAGCATGGGAGACACACGGCGGGTGCTAACGTCCGTCGTGAAAAGGGAAACAACCCAGACCGTCAGCTAAGGTCCCAAAGTTATGGTTAAGTGGGAAACGATGTGGGAAGGCTTAGACAGCTAGGAGGTTGGCTTAGAAGCAGCCACCCTTTAAAGAAAGCGTAATAGCTCACTAGTCGAGTCGGCCTGCGCGGAAGATGTAACGGGGCTCAAACCATACACCGAAGCTACGGGTATCACGTAAGTGATGCGGTAGAGGAGCGTTCTGTAAGCCTGTGAAGGTGAGTTGAGAAGCTTGCTGGAGGTATCAGAAGTGCGAATGCTGACATGAGTAACGACAATGCGAGTGAAAAACTCGCACGCCGAAAGACCAAGGTTTCCTGCGCAACGTTAATCGACGCAGGGTTAGTCGGCCCCTAAGGCGAGGCAGAAATGCGTAGTCGATGGGAAGCAGGTTAATATTCCTGCACTTCTAGTTACTGCGATGGGGGGACGGAGAAGGCTAGGCCAGCACGGCGTTGGTTGTCCGTGTTTAAGGTGGTAGGCAGAGATCTTAGGTAAATCCGGGGTCTTAATGCCGAGAACTGATGACGAGTGTCCTTTAGGACATGAAGTGGTTGATGCCATGCTTCCAGGAAAAGCCTCTAAGCTTCAGGTAACTAGGAACCGTACCCCAAACCGACACAGGTGGTTGGGTAGAGAATACCAAGGCGCTTGAGAGAACTCGGGTGAAGGAACTAGGCAAAATGGCACCGTAACTTCGGGAGAAGGTGCGCCGGTGAGGGTGAAGGACTTGCTCCGTAAGCTCATGCCGGTCGAAGATACCAGGCCGCTGCGACTGTTTATTAAAAACACAGCACTCTGCAAACACGAAAGTGGACGTATAGGGTGTGACGCCTGCCCGGTGCCGGAAGGTTAATTGATGGGGTTAGCGCAAGCGAAGCTCTTGATCGAAGCCCCGGTAAACGGCGGCCGTAACTATAACGGTCCTAAGGTAGCGAAATTCCTTGTCGGGTAAGTTCCGACCTGCACGAATGGCGTAACGATGGCGGCGCTGTCTCCACCCGAGACTCAGTGAAATTGAAATCGCTGTGAAGATGCAGTGTATCCGCGGCTAGACGGAAAGACCCCGTGAACCTTTACTGTAGCTTTGCACTGGACTTTGAGCCTGCTTGTGTAGGATAGGTGGGAGGCTTTGAAGCGTGGACGCCAGTTCGCGTGGAGCCATCCTTGAAATACCACCCTGGCATGCTTGAGGTTCTAACTCTGGTCCGTTATCCGGATCGAGGACAGTGTATGGTGGGCAGTTTGACTGGGGCGGTCTCCTCCCAAAGAGTAACGGAGGAGTACGAAGGTGCGCTCAGACCGGTCGGAAATCGGTCGTAGAGTATAAAGGCAAAAGCGCGCTTGACTGCGAGACAGACACGTCGAGCAGGTACGAAAGTAGGTCTTAGTGATCCGGTGGTTCTGTATGGAAGGGCCATCGCTCAACGGATAAAAGGTACTCCGGGGATAACAGGCTGATACCGCCCAAGAGTTCATATCGACGGCGGTGTTTGGCACCTCGATGTCGGCTCATCACATCCTGGGGCTGAAGCCGGTCCCAAGGGTATGGCTGTTCGCCATTTAAAGTGGTACGCGAGCTGGGTTTAGAACGTCGTGAGACAGTTCGGTCCCTATCTGCCGTGGACGTTTGAGATTTGAGAGGGGCTGACCTTAGTACGAGAGGACCGGGTTGGACGAACCTCTGGTGTTCCGGTTGTCACGCCAGTGGCATTGCCGGGTAGCTATGTTCGGAAAAGATAACCGCTGAAAGCATCTAAGCGGGAAACTTGCCTCAAGATGAGATCTCACTGGAGCCTTGAGCTCCCTAAAGGGCCGTCGAAGACTACGACGTTGATAGGTTGGGTGTGTAAGCGCTGTGAGGCGTTGAGCTAACCAATACTAATTGCCCGTGAGGCTTGACCATATAACACCCAAACAATCTGTAGATTGTCGGTGATGGTGAAGTCGACAAACGAACCGAAAGTTCGCTAAGAACCGCAAAGCCAAGATCACATACCCAATTCGCTGTAGCGACTAAACACCGATACAGCAACCGAATTGCTTGACGACCATAGAGCGTTGGAACCACCTGATCCCATCCCGAACTCAGTAGTGAAACGACGCATCGCCGATGGTAGTGTGGGGCTTCCCCATGTGAGAGTAGGTCATCGTCAAGCTCCTATCC
>NZ_JPMY01000009.1 GCF_000761545.1 Pseudomonas sp. ML96
CTCGATGGCATCCACCTTGCCGGTGCTGGTGTCGTAGTTGTTGATCGTGTCCTGGCCCCAGCCACGGCTGAAGCGATACACATCGCTACCCGCATCGCCGCTAAGGCTATCGTTGCCAGCGCCACCATCGAGGATATCGTTTCCGTTTCCACCGTATAGGTGGTCACTACCGTCAGCGCCTCTTAGTTGATCGTTACCATTTTCACCGTATAAACGATCAGAGCCCTCTCCTCCGTTTAACCAATCGTTCCCAGCTCCGCCATAGAGGTAGTCGTTACCGCCAGCTCCCTCTAAGAAATCTCCACCATCATTCCCCGCCAGCGTGTCATTAGCCTCTGCTCCAAATAGAAAGTCAGAAGAAACTCCACCAGTCAGCTTTCCATTTATAGATGCCGAGTTAGCAAATAGTATGCTACTTGCAGAACCAAGCTGTGCTTGCAATACAGCATATTGAGTCGCATCAAGCTGCCGGACCCAGTCCCCCGCCAGAGTTATTTCATCCCCGCTCCACCCAGCACGCCCAGTAAGAGCAGCTCCAAATTCGAGGAGATCAACAATAGCTTTAATTGGATTATTTTCGTGCACCTGAGTGAATCGCTCAATAGCACCACTGTAGTCCCAACTCAAGCCCGCTTCTGTTACGGATAACGAAACATTATCGTAATATGGCTTCAGACGTGTCTGCAGTAACAACCCCTCGTAAACAGACTGCATCAAGTTCTCATAAGCACTATTAAGCAGTCTAATCTGCTCAGCATTGAACGTGAAATCCTCCTCCGTCAAATAGACTGTGCGCACACTGCCTACCAGCATGCTGAAGCTACGAGAAATAGTTCCAGAACTCAGCTGGAAACTCGCACTCTCTTTTCCTGTAGCATCCGTTTTGCTAGTGCTTGAGAAATTGAAAAAATTCTGCCCATTGAAAATCTCCAATATTCGAATTTTTTCAAGCAAATTTTGCTTTTCAAGTTGCGCTGCCGTGGGCTCCTCCTGATTAGATCCACCAGTCAGTGCGCTACCGCCCCCTGCAGTGCCTCCAACAGATCCGGAGCCAACACCATCATTAACAGGACGCTCCCATGAGTAAGCGAAGCGCACGTCAAGTCGCTCGCTCCCCAGCAGTGCAATACGTTCATCCCATGTACTGAAATCTGAAGTGCCAGCCCACGCACGAACCAAAGCATCCAGGTTCGCAAACTGTTCCTGTCGTGTACTGGCAGATGCATATGCCGTCAACGCGCCAGTGAGCGCCTCACTCCCAACTATGGCTTCACGCAGGTCGCGGACAGCCCCAGAACCTTGCATGCCCGGGAGCGCTTTAGCCTGATCGGTTAGAGCGACCTGATCCGTAAACTCTCGATAGAAGGGATTGCTAGCCAAATCCAAATTGGCTGCAAGGCTCTGATTATCGCTCAGCCCCCCAACACTACCATCGCCATGAACGAAAGTACCGGTAGCATTAATGATGTTGCCATTTGAAGTTAAACGAGTAGGGCTTGAGTCGAGATTTATGGCAACAATATCCAACTCTTCCAAGCTCTTCAGCTCATTAGCTTGGGAGTTACCATCCTGATTGAGATCTTGCCAAACACGGACATTAGCAAACTGGGCATCCTGAATATCAAAAACCCCATCGGCATTACTATCCAGCTCCCGAAGAGCATCGAAACCATCCGTAGCTTTCTGGCCATTACTCTTAATTGTGTCTACACCAAACAGCTCAGCACCGGTGTCGATAACACCATTACCATTCAAATCCAGTGTAAGGAAGCCGTCATCGCCCTTGATCCAGCCTGTACCAGTTTCTAGACCATCACCGTCAAAATCAAACGTAATTCCGCTATTAGCACCTACAGTTTCAATACCATCACCATCAAGATCCAGGGCCAGAGGATCACGACGCATAACAAAATTCAGAGCCGCCATAAAATCAGAGTTGACATCTGAATCAACACTATTCTGATTTTTCTTCTTTAACCACTCGAGATAGGAGTCGGTAGTTTCGCCATTTAAATATTCCTGGGTCCACTCATCACGACTACCAGCAAGCCGCCCTAACCAAGAGTCTTCCACAGCGTTGTAAGCCGCCTCAGCAATATCTGTAATACTCTTCCCAAGAATTTTTATCTCGCCATCCAGTCCATATGTCCACCCTCCCTCAGGAGTCCACTTAAGCTCTCCAGCGACCCCGATGGATGCCACACCATTGCCGATATCCACCGCTGTAGCGGTTATAGTAACTTCAGATAAAGAGATAGAACCATCTGGATTGATTTGTGACTTTGTTTTTATCTCACCTATGCCTGCCTTAGCGGAAAGTGTTACTGTACTATCAGCCCCCACCGTAATGGTTGAGCTACCTGCGTTATAAGTTACGTTCGCAGAGCTGGGATTAAAATCCAGCTTATTCCCAAATCTATCGGTAAAGGTAACCTTGCCGCTCGGATCAATGTCAGCGCTATAACCTTCAGTATCCGTAATATGCAGACCATCCATATCAGCGGAAGAAGATCTTTCATACTGTCCAATGTAAGACATATTAAACTCCCTATTGTTTGCTAGTTAACGCTCACTAAGACTTTGATCCTGATACTCTTTGAGGGGACTCAAGAAATAGTCAATAACTTTCCGTTTATTCGTTTTCACTTCAGCTCGCACCGCCATGCCCGGTGACAGCTCAATCATGCTCTCACCGACCTGGATGCTGTTCTCCTTCAGCTGAATCCGCGTGCTGTACACCAGCCCCAGCTTCTCGTCCTCAATGGCGTCGTTGGAGATGCTCAGTACGGTACCGTGCACTACGCCGTACTTGGTGAAGGTAAAGGTCTCGACCTTCACTTCGACTTCCTGCCCAGGGCGTACGAAGCCGATATCCTTGTTCTCCAGCATCGCTTCCACTTCCACCGGCTGCCCCTTGGGCACGATGACCATCAGCGGCTGTGCCTCGGTAACCACTCCTCCTGGGGTGTGAATCGCCAGTTGTTGTACGGTGCCATCTACTGGGGCGGTGAGACGGGTAAGGCGGTCGCGCTGCTCTGCTTTGGCCAACTCCTGCTGCAAGCCGGCTGCACGCTGCTCCGACTCGTGCTGCAGATCGAGCATGGTGCGACGGGTCTGGGCTATCACGCCTTGGCGACGCCGTTCAGCCTCTAGTCTGGCAGCCTGCAGCTCAACGACGCGGGCTTGCTGGATGGCCAGTTCACGCTCCTGATCCATTCGTCGCTGCTCGCGCTCGAGGAAGGCATGCTTGCCAAGGATGCCTTTGTCCAACAGGCGCTTGTAGTCGGTAGCCAGTTGGCGAGTGATCGGCAGGGACTCTTGTAGTTTGGCCACCCAAGCTTGAGCAGCCTGCATCTCGGCCACTCGCTGGGCTATCTCGGCGTCGCTCTGCTCCAGGGAGGAACTAAGTTCGAGGTACTGACCTTGCAGCCAGGTCTGCGCGGAGTCTTGTTGCTGTGGCGAGGCTTGAGGAATGCGCACAGCCAACGAGCCAGGCGGCCGGTTGCGCTCGATCGACTCCAGCAGCGCGCTAGCTCGCGCGCTATCGACCTGGGCGGCGAGCAGGTCACTCTTCAGGCGTTCGACATCCGCACCAGTAATCTCTGCATCCAGCTCCACAAGCAGCTCTCCGGCCGTGACCGACTGACCGTCGTAGACGTGGATTGCCTTGACCACCGCTACTTCGCTGGGCTGGATGATCTTGCTCTTGCCGCTGGGCACGATCTTGCCGCTGGCGGTGGCGACCACATCTATCTCACCGACGCAGGCCCAGATCAGTGCCAGTACGGCGAAGGCGATAATGGTCCACTGGATGATCCGCGGCGCCGGGTGCACCGGCGCTTCCTGCAGCGCCAGGGCGGCGGGCAGGAACTGCACTTCATGACTCAGTCGCGCGGGGGCATCCATGGCTTTTCGCCGCTGCCAGGAATGGCGCCAGGCACTGCGGTAGCGATTGAGTAATTCACGTTTTGCGCCCATGGCTCAGCCCTGCTGGAGTCGGTGCAGGCGCGAGTAGTGGCCGGCTTGGTGGGAAAGAAGTTCGGCATGGCTGCCTTGCTCGACAATCTGCCCGCGGTCCATAACCACGATGCGGTTGGCATCGCGCACGGCAGATAGGCGGTGGGCAATGATGATCACCGTGCGCCCCTTGCAGATGGCCTGCATGTTCTGCTGGATGACCCGCTCAGACTCGTAGTCCAAGGCACTGGTGGCCTCATCGAAGATCAACACCCGCGGGTTGCCGATCAGGGCGCGGGCGATGGCGATGCGCTGACGCTGACCACCGGACAGCGAGGCGCCGTGCTCGCCAACCACTGTGTCGTAGCCTTCCGGCAGTTCGAGGATGAACTCGTGGGCACCGGCCAGTTTGGCAGCCTGGATTACAGCTTCAAGTGGCGCACCAGGATCGGTCAGGGCGATGTTCTCGCGGATACTGCGAGCGAACAGCATGTTGTCTTGCAGTACCACGCCGATCTGCCGGCGCAGCGAGGACACATCGGCCAGGGCCAGGTCCATGCCATCCACGAGCACCCGTCCACGTTCGGGGGTATAGAGGCGCTGCAGCAATCGGGTCAGGGTGCTCTTGCCGGAGCCGGAGCGGCCAACCACACCGATCACCTCGCCGGCGTTGATTTGCAGGCTGACGCCACGTAGCACTTCCGAGCCATCCGGGCGATAACGGAAGTGCACCTGGTCAAACTCGATTTGGCCCTTGAGCGGCGGCAAGGCACTGCGGGTGGCCTGGGACAGCTCGGTGCGTGCGTTGAGGATGTCACCCAGGCGCTGCACCGACACCCCGGTCTGCTGAAAGTTGGTCCACAGCTGGGCCAGGCGCATGATCGGCTGCGAGACTCTTCCCGCCAGCATATTGAAGGCGATCAACTGTCCGACTGTCAGATCGCCCTCGATCACCAGGCGAGCCCCCAGCCACAAAGTGGCTACAGTAACCAGCTTGCCTACGAAGCCCACGCTTTCATTGGCGATTGTCGACAGATTCTGAGTTTTGAAACTGGCGGCTACGTAGCCGGCCAGTTGGTTGTCCCACTTGCGGTTGATCTGCGGCTCCACCGCCATGGCTTTCAGGGTATCGATGCCGTTGACCGTCTCGACCAGGAAGGCTTGGTTCTCCGCGCCGCGCGAGAAGCTCTCGTTGAGCCGCGCGCGCAGCACCGGAGTGATCAGCAGGGATATCAGGAAGTAGAGCGGCAGCGAGAGGATCACCACCAAGGTCAGCCAGCCGCTGTAATAGAACATCACAGCGATGAAAACCACCGAGAACAGCACGTCGAGAATTAGAGTGATGGCGTTGCCGGTCAGAAAGCTTCGAATGTTCTCCAGTTCGCGCACTCGCGCTACCGAATCGCCTACCCGCCTTGCCTGGAAGTAGGCCAGCGGCAGGGTCACTAGGTGGCGGAACAGCCTTGAGCCCAGCTCCACATCGATGCGACTGGCAGTGTGGGAGAATACATAGCTGCGCAGCCCACTGAGCAGGGTCTCGAAGACCATAATGCCGAGCAAGCCGATGGCGATCACGTCTAGGGTCGACAAGCCTCGGTGCACCAGCACCTTATCCATCACCACCTGGAAGAACAGTGGCGTGAGCAGCGCGAAGATCTGTAGCACGAAGGACACTAGCAGCACTTCGCCCAGAAGCTTGCGGTACTTAACGATGGCTGGGATAAACCAGGTGAAGTCGAACTTGGACAACTCGCCGGCCAGCGAGGCCTCGGAGCGAATCAGCACCAACTCGCCAGTCCAGCGTTGCTCCAATTGCTCAAACGCCAACACCTCTGGGCGCTGTGCACGTGGATCGTGGATCAGCGCCTTGCCGTCGTCGATGCGGGCAATGATGAAGTAGCGACCTTCGTGGTCAGCGGCGATCGCAGGCAGCGGCGTGGTTTCCAAGCGACTCAGCGAGCTGCGCGTGGACTTAGCCTTGAGACCGAGTTTCTTGGCAGAGAGAAGAAGCTCCGCACGACCGAAACGGCGACCATCCTCAGCAAACTCATGGGCCAGTTGTTCGGGCGCAGCAGCCACGTTATGGAAGCGCGCAAGCATAACCAGGCACATCAACCCTGTGTCCGCCTCAGGCGGAACGCCCGATCCTTGGGGTTCGTCTAGCATCTAAACTTTGCACCTGTCTCAGAAACTTGATAGAGCAAAAGGCAAGAGACGAACAGGAGAATGCTACCGTTGGCACTCCCTTGCCTTGAGTGCTGGCAATTAACCATCACAGATGCGGAATATCAAGCATCCTCACTCGGTAATTGCGAACAGCTCCACCAAGCGGACGCTTCTAGGTAGCAGCTACCTGAATCTGCCATATGCCACTGCGAGCAGGCAGAAGGGCGCTATTCCCAAACGGGCAGCCCCACTGCGCTACGCAGTAGCTGTAGCCTCCGCATGAAACCCACTAGCGATAGTCCTTTGGCATTGCCGTCTACTCGAAGAGAGGTAGGCCAGGAGCAACCTATCGCTAATTTTCACTATCAACGACAGACGAGTGCTGTATAGAGAAAACTATAAAAAACGACCCGCAGAAATGCGGGTCGTTAACTCACTTCGACTTTGTTTTATTGCCAGCTTGCAGCAATAACCACGTTGAGTTGATCGCGCTGCGCTTGTGTCAGACTAACTTCACCAGCAACCGGGCTCCCAAAAGCAGCCATGGCATCAACCAAACCCTGAATCTGGCCTTCTAGGATCTGACTACCGCTAGAAACCTTGAAACTATCAAGGCGCAATTGTTCACCTGCATACCAGTCACCAATCTCTATGGAGCCCTCGCCCCCCAATATATCCACTCTCAGATTGTTACCAGACCGACTAAACCAGATATCTTCAAGTGAGATACTCTGGCCAAACTGGAGTGTATCAACGCTAGAGGAATCACCTCCATTATTGTAAATAACGTCACGACCATCACCACGCCCATAGATGTAGACATCGGAGCCAGCTCCGCCATAGAGAGAATCGCTTCCCTGACCGCCTACAATGGTGTCATCACCATCCCAGTCTTCGACAACATCCGCCCCATCACCTGCATTGACATAATTATTTCCAGCTCCCGTGGAAATGTAATCATCGAAAGCAGTGCCATTTATTAAATCCGAACCATCTCCACCCTCGATATTATTATAAGCACTATACAAAAGCAGCTCATAACTTACCTCTCCCCCTCCCGGGTAACTGGCAGTAAATATGACATGATCAAACCAACCCACACTCTCAAGGGTGCCCGAGACAATGCCAGTCTGCGAATCCAAACTCAACCAACCAGGCAACGATTGCCCATTACCCAGTGAGGCGGAAAAAACAGGAGCCTGATTATTTTCATCCACATCTAGAGGAAGTTGAAACGACCAAGGCTTACCACTAATCAAACTTTCACTAGACAAAAGCCTGCTCGGATTGACCCCAACCAAGTCAATTCCAAAATCGCCCATCTCAAAATCTGGCACAACAATTGACATGCCATTTATATTGATAACAAAACCATCTTGCCCCAAAACTGCAGAGTACCCACCCGTTCTCGACTCCCAATAATTCTCGCCAACGGAGACAAGCCCACTCTTATCAACTGCTTGCCCATCTATATATATACAACCCTTGCCGTCACTATCATAAATAAAAGTGCGACTTAGCGAGTCGGAAAAATTCTCAGCAAGGAAATAATAATGATCTGCCCCACCCCCTCCAGCCAATATATCCCAACCCTGGCTACCGCACAGAATATCATCGCCTCCACCACCCAGCAGATAATCATCACCAGCCCCTGAGTACAAAGTGTCATTACCTTGCATACCTTGCAAAGGAAGCCACTCATAATTCTGGTAAATATCGTCAGCCTTAAGCACCTGCCCTTCAGCAGATATATCTGGAGCCACCCCCAGACCAAAGTGATCCAGCAGTTGCTTATGCGACAACACAGTACCATCGGAAAATTGATAAAGCTCAATACCTGACCCTTGCGGGCTATCAGGCTGAGGTATAACGACTCGAATGACTTGACCACCATCAAGTGAAATATCAAGCGTTAAACACATCCTCATTGATCGATAGATGTCAAACTCACTTCTACTTCTATGATCACCAGACAGCCTTTCTTGGTTTTCACTAGGCAAAAACCATTCAGCCTTACCAGAATTCACCTCAGCTAAAGCCCTACCCCACTTAACTTCAATATTCTCTAAAGACACTTCTGGCGGCAGCACAATCTTGTCAACTTTAGCGAGCTCGGAAGTTTCTAGATAGATGCCATCCGCCTCTTTAATGAAATCAGTATAAGATGGCAACGGGAAATCATTTACTATATCTACGCCACCATCTGAGAAGAAAACATATGTATCTGCGCCTCCTCCTCCCATCAGTAAATCATCTCCCACGCCACCGACTAGATAATCATCGCTATATGTGCCCAAAAGCGTATCTTGCCCATCCCCACCCGATAGGAAAACTCCATCATCAGCAGCGCGCTTGCTATCAAAGCCCTGCAAACTTGCAAAGCCCATCATAAAATCATCCCCAGCCCCCCCTCGGATAATATTCCCCTCAGTAGCATAGAATGTCCGCCCTACATCATCACCCGTAATAACTCTGTAAATCTCATCCGTCCACGAGCTACTTTTAGTATACGTAACAATGCTTGATTGCAGTCCAGATCCTGATGCCTGCCCCTGCCCCAACCCAAAAATTGCCCCTATAAAATTATCTGGATCACTTGACGAGTAGACCGGCGCGTATACACCTGGCACTTTAAAACCAGCGCCTTGATTCGCAAAGAATAGCTGCAATTCATTAGCAGAAACGAAGGTATAACCAGATGAACCATTTGAAGAAACACCGCCGCCCGCAGCGCTATAAATTGGTCGACTTACCTCACTGCTCTCCCAATAAGAAGACGAATCCCTACTAACCCATGAATAATGAACTCCGTCATGCTCAAACCCATAAGCCTCATCAACGGAAAACTCTTCAAATACCACTCTGACAGCATCGTTTCTCTCCCACCCTCTCCCTTCGCTGTAGTGGTGGTAATACCCATCCGACCCAAGCTCAGCACCCATCCCCTCTTGATCTAGTGAAAATGAGTTCTGAATCTTCTGCTTGAACAAGCTCTCCCAAAAATTAATATCGACGACAGTATTTCCTGCGAGCTCATTAACAAATGAATCCATGGACTGCTCACTGCCACTTGCATCCACTACCTTCCAGCCATCTGGATTATCATAATAATTTTCAATACTCAAACCTTGACTGCCATCCTTGTAAGATATCAGCAAGTCATTGCCTTCTCGCCGGCTTTTCAAGTCGCTACGTTGTATTGCTGAGGTCAACTGCAGAACGGAATACTCGCCTTCAACATCTCGAATGAGATCGAATCCTGAGCCGGTGGAAAAAACATAGGTATCAATTCCCGCGCCACCTACTAATGTGTCATTCCCGGCCCCGCCAGACAGAACGTCATCGCCGTCTGCACCATCAAGTAAATCGCTGCCATCTCCTCCGGAAATCTCGTCACCCCCGTCGCCCCCCCACAAAGTATCCTCACCCGCCCCCCCAATTAGGGTGTCGCTCCCTGCATCACCTTGAAGATGATCATGACCAGAGCCACCTACCACTCGATCATCACCACTTCCCCCCAACAAACAATCATCACCTCCATTTCCATAAAGATGATCATTCCCTGCAAAAGCGGTTATGAGGTCTCTGCCTAAGCCCCCCGAAAGAATATCGTTCGAATCACTTCCCAAAAGCTCCCCGCCAGAGTCAGAAGCAAAGAGTGTAAGCCCCCCCGTCTGAGTCAGAGCCTCACGCAGAGCCAGCCTAGATCCATCAGAGAAATAAAAATCAGAAATGGCACCAGACATGCCATTTTCAACAAATATCTGCCCACCTTCATAGTTAACAGTGAGGTAGCTACGCCCTTCGAAATTATAAAACTTCCCAAAAGTCAAAGACTCTGCCGAAATACCCTCACCGAACAGGACAGAGTTAAAGCCGTCTTCGTCTTTAATAAAATCTACGCCGTCACCCAAAGAGATGAGATAAGTATCATTACCTTGCCCCCCTTGGAGCATGTCACTTCCACCACCACCACGAATGGAGTCACCGCCACTACCGCCGAGCAGCAGTTCATTACTTGAGTCACCAACAACGGAAATAGATGTATGGATAGACGCTAGTAGATCGGAAAGGGACTTCGTTTTCCCTGAAACCTCAAAATTGGTTGACAACCAGTTCTGATAATTCATGAATACCACCTCATCGCCTGTGGTATTCGCGATCTTCAGTGCATTCACACCATCAACAAGGTTGTAAACAGTGACCGCCATCGTGGCTAGGTCATAGCCAGCCCCCAAGGTGACTTTGTTGGTTCCACCTAGATCGCTGACGGTATCAACACCATCGCCGCCTTTAAATAGATAGTGGTCATCGCCCAGCCCCCCGCCTAGGGTGTCGTTGCCGGTACCGCCCTCAAAGTAGTTATTCCCATCGATGTCACTCAGAAGGTCTGCATCACTTCCTCCCAACAGGGTGTCATTGCCAACTCCGCCCCATAGAGTGTCGTTCCCAGAACCACCATCCAGGTAATCATCGAATGCGGCTGCAATGTCAGGGTTGTCGCCAATTAGCTGATCATCACCCACTCCGCCCAGAAGCGTATCCGCGCCGCCTTGACCATAGAGGGTGTCATTGCCAACGCCGCCATCGAGTGAGTCATTTCCATGCCACTCCAACTCAAGGCCAATCAGATCTCCATCTAATACATCATTGCCGTCCCCGCCTAGCAATGTATCGGCACCGCCCATGCCGATGAGCGTATCGTCCTGCCCGCCGCCATTGAGTAGGTCGCGGCCATGGAACTCTCCGGGAGTAATGCGATCATCACCAAGGAGAATGTCTTTGCCGGCCTCACCGTAAAGCTGGTCATCTCCACCATTACCGATGACACGGTCATCTCCAGCGCCGCCAAATAAAATGTCTCGCCCATGGTAGCGACCTGGTAGGCCTAAAGATTCAGTATCATCAGCGTTATCGTCATAACCATCGCCAATAAGAGTGTCATTATCCTCACCGCCTATAACAACGTCATTACCTCCACCACCAATTAGATAGTCGCTGCCCACACCACCATCAATTAAATCATTGCCACCCGCCCCATACACCCAATCATCGCCACTACCAGCCAATAATGTATCATTACCATATGCCTGCCTATCAACCCAAGAACTGGCAATTGACTCGATTGTGGTATAATTTTCGTCTCCAATTCGAATATTTACATATGCCAAAATAGGAATATTTGGCGTATTCCCAGTAAAAGTATCGCCAAAAATAACATCATTCCCTGCTCCGCCGATAACCAGATCAGCGTCACCCCCGCCAAACAACCCGTCATCTCCACCCGAGCCTGTTAAAGTGTCTTTTCCATAACCACCATCAAGCCAGTCACCAGAGATACCAATGGAGGGATTAGTACCAGCGCCTTCATCACCTATTAAATTGGCGATCAATAAATCATCACCACTTCGTCCAAATAGACGATCAATGCCTTCACCACCAATCAAAGTATCCGAGCCAGCTCCACCTGCTGCGTAATCATTCCCAGCCCCAGTATCAATATAATCACTCCCCCCCACCCCACTGCCCGAAGTCCAATTTATATAATCGTCACCCGCGTACGACAAAATCACATCATCTTGGCTTGTGTCATCAATGGAGTCGCCGCCATTATCTCCATAAATATAACTTGAAGAGCTCGGAACTAGCACATTATGAGCACCAGGTTCTTCAAGGGTTAAGCCAAGCATTCCATTTTGGAACCCCTGAATCGTGATCCCATCTCCATCTCCGTAAAGAATTAGAAGGTCTCCAGCGATTAATTTAAAAATCACTAAACCATCTACACTCAGCCATACGTCCGAACCAGCAGCCAACTTACGTGCTGTGTCATAGTGAGTACCATCAATCCAGATCTCACCCTGCCCACCAACATCTATGACCAGATCCTGTCCATCACCACTCCTGAAGTTGTAACAATCAAATCCACCCCCTCCACTTATAGTATCGGAGCCTTTGCCTCCATCAAGGGTGTCATTTCCAGCACCCGTTTCGATGACATCAGAAAATCTAGTTCCTACGACTTTTTCCAAGCCTTTAACATAAAACTGACCATTAACAGAGAAAGCACCTCCACCTAGCCCCTCCATAATCAGCGCCGCATCTGCCAATGAAGCGTCTAGCAAGTCTCCTTTGTCGCCATTTTCACCAAAATCGATGCCTAAAAAATCTTTGATCTTGCTGAAGTCCACACTCCCCAGGATCAGGGTATCGTCACCCCTCCCCAAGTAAAGATATTCAACGCCATAGAGATAGTCTCTTCCTACACCCTTATCCACTTCAACACGAAAGTCATAGTAGGCACCTGCGGCTAAATCAGTATTAAACTCTAGGACAGCCTGAAAATTAAGACCGGCATAGACAATTGTATCTACACCCTCAGCGCCATCTATAAGATCAGAATCAGCAGACGCCATGACCAAATCATCGCCCAAACCAGCATTTAGTATGTCGTCGCCGGAAGTAGTGGTTAAGCCAAAGTCGTTGCCATACGTACCTACTATATACTCCTCAGTAAACTGGGATAACTCTTTATCAAAAGGCAGATTATCCCCCGGATCAAAGCCATCGCTTTCAATTAGCCCGTAGTGCCTCCAAAAGAATGCATCCGCAGAATTTATGAGATCTTGCTGATCCGGCTCAAGCACCTCCAACTCAAAAAGGAGGCTTTGGATGCCATCATATATATTATCAAAACCCGCATTAATGGAAGCTATGCGAGAGGCCTGTATGGCTGCCACAAGATCATACGATCCAGCAATGTGCTTTACCTCGGTCAATACTCCATCAATGACTGCATTAAGCGGCGTGCTTCTGAATAAAAAATCTTCGGTAAATCTGTCGAAGCCTAGGTATGGGAATAGCAGCGACCCCGCCCAAGGTGCATAATCCCCGCTGCCATGCGGCCCCATTTGAAACACAGTACTTGCAGCCCTACCTGCATCAATCGCACCTAAGCCCTCATGACCAGGCAGCTCCCCTTCGTACTTCAAAATATCTTTGATTAGAGCAAAGGCAATTAGGTTCGAACTTGTTTGATTTAGGTCGGCCGCCAGATCCGGATTGCCACCACGAAGCATGTACTGCGCCTTCGTATATTCACGAATATAATCAGCAAAAAAGCCCTGACCAGAGTTCACATCTGGAGCCCCCTGAATCCACCGCCATACAGCAGGATCAACTCCCTCCTTAGGAACCTGCCGCTCTTGAGCACCAATGACCAATCCGAAATTATCGTATATCAATATCTCTTCTGTATCACTAATAAACCCTAACAGCATTTCATACAGTGGCTTCCCAAGACCTAGCTCTTCGTTTTTTTGCTCATAGAGACCTTCCTGCATATCAAGCAGAGCGCTAAGTTGTCCCTGCTGATCTTCAGTCAACGTAATACCGCCAGTGCCGCGAGAATAAACAACAGTATCTGCCATGCCATCCTCCTTGACTTCTATATTATTTAGCCCAGATATAATTCTTCACTCTAGCGGCCTCAATATAGCCACGCAGAGCCCGATCAAATTCCAGGAAGCTCGACATCGGTACATCTTGCCTATAGAACTCATACGATACGTTTATATTTTCTTCAAGCTTATAATCAACTCGACAAGCTCTCCCTCTGCTCGGAGACACAGATGGCCCAGTACATAGCACTGTAAGTTTTTCACCGAGCGGCGTGCCATAATGCTTGAGGCTTGTCTGATACCCCGAAATCTCCATATCCCCTGCAAGGCTTTTTTCTGTAGTTGGCTTACGACAGGATATCAAGCCAACTATTGATCTATCACAATCCCCATAGGACTTTCGTATTCTTTCAAAACCAGACTCATTCACTCGCTGCAACCCAAATCCTTCTCGACTACTTGCGATGATATGTAGACTTACTACATTTTTAGCCTCGACAGCTTTGTCCTCCCTCGTATCCTGATATCGGTATAAAATGAGGAATCCTTTCCCCCAGAGCGGATTACCTGGACAACCCTCTTGTTCTGCTTGATCCCTCCGTTTCGGTAAATTGGAGCGCGACTCAGCACTCATCCCCCGAATCGAAACAAGATCTTTATAGGAAACTTTAAAGACCGCATCCCGCACAGAGAAATAGACCATTCCCTCTGCATCTTCCTTACATTTTTCTGGATCGTAACGCAGCTGCTCATTATCACCGCCAGACCTGACCGCACCCTTATCTTCTAGCGCTGCTACAGTTCCCGAAAAAAAAATACAGCAAGCAAGTATCTGACCAAACGATAACTTAACAATATCCATACTCTTCAATGCACGCCCCCCTGATTTATACGCCGCATAAATTGGCTCGATAGCTCACTCTCACGCAACGCTTTTAAATACTTCCCAAGCCCACCAAGTGAGCTATAGTCTAAAACTGCCGCCTCGGCACAGTTACGTATGCACTTATTATTCTCATTTATGAAGCAAGTAATATTGATAGCTAGCTCCTGACTATCAAAGAAATTCACTAACATCCCATTTTCACCATGCGTTATCACTTCTCGCACCGGTGAAGTATCTGCCCCAAGTACCAAGCATCCACTCGCCAAGGCCTCCAGTAACGACCAAGACAGTACAAACGGGTAAGTTAGATAGACATGTACCGCCGACACCTGCAGTACCTTGCGGTAAATGTCGTAAGGCACCTTGCCGAGAAAATGCACTCGCTCCAGATCGACCGGATTCTCGCGCAGCATCTTGACCCGCCAGTTCGGCGCATCCTTGGGCTTGCTGCCGTAGCTCACTCCGTCGCCACCGACTATCACCACCTGACATGTCGGATGTTCTTTCAGTACTTGCGGCAGCGCACGCATGAAAGTGTGGAAGCCCCGATAGGGCTCCAGGTTGCGCGCCACATAGGTGATGATGGGCTCGCCGGCCTTGAGCACTCGCCCGTTGGGCAACGTCAGCGTGGCGTTTGGATCGGGGCCGAGCTGATCAGTGTCGATGCCTTCGTGAATGACCTCGATCTTGTCTCGATAGGCCACCGGATGCAGGCTGTGCTGCCAGTGAGTCGGGGTGATGCCCTGGTCGCAGTTCTCCAGGTTGAGCAGATGTAAGGCATTGCGACTACGGATGCGTGCGAAGTCGTCCACAGTAGGCGGAAACTCGGGATCGAAGCCCAGGTCCGCGCCCTGTGCATGGTAGTAGTACTCGCAGAAATGGATCAGCCGGGCATTGGGAAAGGCGTCCTTGGCATAGAGGGTCTCGCCCCAGCCCGGGTGAGCGACTATCACGTCGGGCCGGTACCCCCTGGCTTTGAGGTCCAGCAACAGCCGTAGCACTTGCTGGCCATGCAGCACAGCATCCTCGAAGGAGCGTGCGTAGGGATGGGTCTGTGAGCTGGCCTTTCGGTGTGGCTTGTAGCGCAATAATTTGACGCCCGGCAGACCTGGCGCAGTGTCCCGGCCGATGGCTAGCACCTGGAAATCGGGCTGTTTGGCCAAATGCGTCGCGATATGGCGAAACTGGCCAGGGAAGTTCTGGTGTATGAACAGCACTTTCATCGTGATGCGCTCTCCCTGGCATCGGTACTGTTTTAGAGTTCTCGGAGGCTCAGGCCTTGGTATTTCTTGAGCGGACTCTGCTTGGGGCGCAACTCACGCGAGGAGTGAATCTTTGCCTTGCCATTGCTGAAGCGGGCAGTGATGAAGGAATGATTTTGGGAGGCAGGCATTGCTAGAAGCGGCACTGTAGCTAAGTGCCGTAGTGAGGTACGTATGGACTTGGCCTTGAGGCTCAGCCTTTCAGCAGAAAGGAGAAACTCCGCACGATCAGAACGGAGCTCATCTCTTGCGGAGTCACATTCGAGTTGATGGGGCGAAACCGCCACATTGTGGAAGCACACCACCGCGGACATATATGCCACGCAGACATGAGGCCCGGAAACGGCTCCCGATCCTTGGGGTTCGTCCAACATCTGCATTTCCCTGCATAGACAAGATTCTTGTCACGGAAGCTACCATTTTGCCGGTAGCGGTCAAGAGGGTTATCAGCGCAACGATCTGAAGAACATCTTTATGCCTGCTTTTGGCCGATTCCAGCCGGAACAGACCAGTAACAATAGTTATAGCGAACGGTGTATTCCCAAACCGCTGACTCCAAGATTTCGTTGGCGTTTAGCCTCCCCTTGGAGTCACCTGAAAGCCCGCCTTATGGCGGGCTTTTTTGTAGGGCCCCAAAGCGCCACATCAAGTTGGTGCCAGGTAAGCTTGGATTGCACTCTCAATCCAAGCTGGGAAAGAACCCTTCGCTCCCACCAGTGCTACCCATTCACTGTCGGGCAGAAGCGCATGGAGTCTAGGTAGCGCTTTCGCGGCAAAGGCTGGACCAAGCCACTCCAATGCCCGTACGGCGTCCCCCGCTCTTGTAGCGCCCAGCGCCATCATCCATGGAGGCGCATGTCGAATTGAGACGATAGTCTTGCCGACCTGCAGCTCTCTGGATCGCCCCGTGGTTAGAAAGATATACCGAACAGGATTCTAGGTTGTCAGTCCTAAATTATTTGCGGCACTAGCCCCTGTGATGACTATCAGCTCGCCCAACGCTTTTGCCAGTGAGCGGACGACCAACACCGGTGCTGGCGGGCGTACGCCAAAACGGCCATAGACTGCAGAAACATAAAATCCCCGAGCAACACGAAACAGCTTCCCACCTACGATCAAATGGGAAAGACTTCGCTGCACTGCAGTGCGAGATCCAAGATGCAGAAATGAGCCTGGGGTTATGACTTCACCTTCTGGAAGCTCTTGAATGATGCCTAGGATCTTCTCGGGGAGAGTCTTCATTGATTGGAAAAACCTCGATTGGGCTCTATCGAGAACCCCGAGCGACTACGGCCACTATGAGCGGTTCAGGATCCTGCCGTTGTCTTGACTGCCCCAGATGTGACTGCGATCAAGCAGGCTGTCGAGGTCAAAAGGCTCTTCCCTGAATCTAAGCTTTTATGTTTAGAAGATATAGAGGTATTGAGTAAAACCATCTTCCCAAGAGCCTTAACTAGGCTACTAACAGAGCCCCTATACCCAACGCCAGCTTCGGGCAGAAAGCGGACAGCCTCCAAGGGCCGCTATGGGCCTAATACAGTCATTCAGTAGAGCCGCCCAAAACCTGTGGCGATGGGGGGGGGGCGACAAAAAACTCTCGACGCTTTTGACTACAAATTCATAAGCTCCTGAAGCTCGTCGACGTCGCTTTTATCAAGACCCGGGAGGAAATACATCATGTCGAAGTGGAGAACACCCGGTTCATCATTAACGACCATGAAGGCATTCATATCGTTCCACAGATGAATCAGATCTTTGTCGGCAGTAACAAAGAAAGCATTAGCCCTATGATTTCGAATTTCACTCAGAAACAGAATGAGTGAGTATATGTCCAGGGCACCATTGAACGAGTGACCTTCCTTGATGTAATTAGGCTTGTTGAACTTCAGCAATTTAATAATTGGATTGTGTCTCACACCAGTTACTGCTTTGAACACAATTGCCGCAAAAAACAGGTGAACATCCTGTACGTTCGCCGCCTTGGCCAAATCGAAGACTGCTTTAAAACCCTCTAGATTCTGCGTAAATTTATGACCTGACTCATATTTCATGTAAACCGCATCGATGAAATCAAGAATCGCTTCAAGGCCCTGGAAGAATATAGCGCTCGCCTTGTGCAATAGCGGAATCGACTCGTCGGTTACCTTGATGGTCAGATTCGGCGCCCGTTCCTGCATCTTGGTGGTGAAGTAAACCAACTCCTGCCGCATCTCTTCGAGTGACGGGAGCCGTTTGTCAAAGCGGTTGTTCCCCTCAAGAAGGATAGGCTTGGGATCGATAGTTATTTTTCTGTGTTGGAAAAAATCAACCACTACACTAATGGCGTTTGGCTGAGGATTGCCGTTCTTATCTATGTGCTTCTTGATCGTACCGAAGGCATTTTTGTCAAAAAGGACGATTGCGCCGTTAGGAATGAAGGCCAGAGGACGCCAACCCGCTGGCGAGAGGGCAATCGCGTCACCTTTTGCATGTATAAATCTGACAGGAATCTCAGAGTATTCCTTGAAATCCTTTTCCCCATTCATTTCATATGAAACGTTCTTGGCCTTGAGCTTGACCTCCAGACCTTCGTCATACTTCACATAGTCGTCCCAGTTGAAGTCAACGAAATTGATTTCGTTGAAACTGGCAACTAACTTCTTGTCGAGCCTAATCCAAAAAACGTCATTCTTTGGCACAAGAAACTCCCTTTCGTTTACATGGACCCTATAGTGCCCTCGGCCGCACTTAACCTGTCTTTTAGACTGCTATGGCTAATCAGGATCGCATTTATGGACGCCGCTCAACGACTGCTATGGTCGACTGCGGCCAGCCATGACAGTCCAATCCTGCCCACCAGCTGCCTTTCGGCCTTCACCTACGCATCAAACGGAAGAGATCGCGCGCGCCTGGCGTTTTAAGGGGGCAGGCATGGCAGCGTCTGGGCTGTTGCATGTCAGAACTTGAAGAACTTGCGCGCTGCGGCGAGCTGGGCCTGCAAGTGCTCGGCGGTGCAGCCTTGCAGAATGCGGGCGATCTCCTCCTCAATCTCGTCCCAGCTAGAGCCAGCCATTTTGATCAGGTTGCGTGCTTCTCGCGCCCGCTCCAGGTCTGAGGGGTGCCCCGCAAAGCGCTTGTCTACGATGCCGAATGCTTGTTTAAGTGGTTGTCTCCACATGGTGTAGCTCCTTGTTGGGGCGGCGTCATAGAGTGCCACCGCCGGCCCTGTGAAATAAACAAACACCTAGCCTAAGTTGATCCGGAAGAAGGGACTGATTTTTACCGGGATCACTGCCGGCCTCTGGCTAGATGCGATCATTGGCAGCAGGCCAAAGGCTTCTACGAAAATTTGAGGCGACTCACACTGAGCTATCCTCGGAGTAGCTTTAAGCACCAACTGCGGCAAGTGAGCTCAACCTACACAAGGATGTTTACAGTGAAGTTTGACCTAAGGAGCGCAATCAACAGCATCTCTGATGTAGTCATGAATCGGCCCGCCCCGCTGCGGGAGTTCGATCAGATCTACATGAAGGTGGCTGACATGGTCGTCCAGGCCGAGTATGTCGCCCGTGTTTTCAACAACAAGAAGGTCGTTTTCGTAGGCGATGGCGATGGCATCGCCCTGTCAGCTGCGCACCTCAAAGCACAGGGTGTGATTGACTATGGCCCCTCATCGATAACGTTGTTGGATTTCGACGAACGCATCGTCAACTCGGTTCTCCGGTTCGGCGAGAAACTAGCTCCGAAGGTGGCTATAACCGCCCACCTGTACAACGTTGCTGACCCGCTCCCGAGTGAGCATTTCGGGGCCTATGACGGCTTCCACATAAACCCTCCCTGGGGCGCGAGCAATGCCGGCCAAAGCGTCACAGCATTCCTGGAGCGCGGCAGCCAAGCCACCCATGAAAAGGGCCTGGGGATAGTAGTTATCGCGGATGATCCCGACCTAGCCTGGACTCAAGAGGTGCTCCGCGACACCCAGAAACGAGCCATCGATCTGGGCTATGTTGTGTCTGAGCTACTACCCCAGCTGCACCTGTATCACTTAGATGATGCTCCAGATTTGCGCTCGTGCTCCTGCCTATTTCGCCGTGTACAACCGGACCTGATGGAGAAGTCCTCGGAGAAGCTCTCGAGCGATCGCCTGCAGAACTTCTATGGGAAGAACAATCCGCTGACCTACAAGTACGTAAGGGAGAAGCCAGACCTTAACGTGAACCGGGAAGCAGAACAGCGCTACTCACTTGAACACTACCGGGAGTCTCCAGATGCCTAACCAGCTCGTTGAAGGACAGGGTGTGATCTTCATGAAGGTAGGCCTCCATGCTTCGGAGACCCTTGAAGATATCGTCAAAAGGAAGCAGCAAGAGTTCGAGCAGGCCGGGTCAATTTTCTGGGGATATGGCGGTAGTTCCTGCCACCCAAGAACGATGGTGCAACCTTTCGGCAAGACGATGGCGGATGCAGGCAAGCACCTCCTCATCATCATGAACGAAATGAACTCCAAGCATACTGCCCCACCCGTGGCCGCAACCGAGTACTCGGAAGATGGTGTCGACTGGCTGGCGGTGCCACAAGGGATTGAGGTCCGCGGCTCACGCTATGCCCTAGTCCTCGATGAGCTTTTGATTGATGAGTTCGACGTCAACCTCAACGACTTTGAGGTCGGGCTCGGCCAATCCCGGGGTAGAGCGGCATCTGACTATCTGCGGGGGCAGAATGATAAGGGCTGCCTGATTTTCCATGAGCCCCATATCCCCCTGCCCCCAGAGCAGCGCGTCACTAAGCAAATAGGCCTAGTGGCCAGAGTGAAGCCCCCGTATGCCGTCTTCTTAAGGAACTGACAGGGGATTGAGGATTGGGAAAAATCATCTATCTGACCGGGGCCCCGGCCACGGGAAAATCCACGCTCTCTGTAGACCTAGCTACACGAGCATCCCAGGTGACTGTTTTCACGTATAGCAAGGAGCTCGCCCGGGTTACCTCGACCCGAGTTGGGCCGGTAACCCAGAACGACATGAGGGAGCAGTCAGCCAAGCTGATCACTCGAGAAGATGTCGGAGTGGTGGATGCCGAGCTTATTCAGGAAGCACAACGCCTCAAGCAAACCGATGGCTACCTGGTCATCGATTCGCACCCTGTCACCATCGAATCCTTTGGCTTTAGGGTTACCCCCTTCACCAAAGAGCTGCTCCAGCAGCTAGCTCCAGATGTGATTGTCTGCCTTTATGCGGATGCCGATACTTTGACCTCACGCATCATGGCTGACGCTGCCGGCCGCCCACTACCTCCGAAATCAGAGCTTGAGCGGCACGTTGATCTGCAGAGCCAGATCGCCTCGATCTATGCCATCGAGACCGGTGCATCGCTGTACTTTCTGGATGCATCAAAGTCACGAGCGGAGGTTCTGAGCAACTTTCTGAAAGTCACTCGCATACCCGATCTTAAATAGCGGCGCTTAAGCCTTGGTTAGCGCTAAAAAGATCGAAGGTCATGGGGCTGCGGCTCTCCGAACTGCGCTTGCTGCGCAGCCTGGTTACAAGCTGATTCCAGTCCTCTAAGGATCCGCAGGAGGACACCTCCCCGATCGCCTCAACATCACATTGGGAGAGCAACTCGGGGTCAGAAAGCTGCACGGAATAGGGAGCAGCCATGCTGGCGATAAAGCTCACCGGATACTTCTTAGCAACGTTCCCGCTAATCGCATACTCAGCGTTTCGTACTACCGCCGTCACCTGGGATGCTCCCAGCGGTTTGTCACTTGAGAAGTTCCTCAGGAATGCGGCCGTCACCTGCATTTCCGTTCCGCCACCCAAGCGATCGAAGGATCGACAAACCAGCGCGTAGTGGCTGGATTTGCGGCGCCCCGAAGGCAAATCAGCCCGACTGGTGATCAACACATGCTTCGGCAAGGGCTGGGTATTACCTCGCTCATCTACCCAGCTATTCCAGAGAAATACATCGCCCGGCGTCACATCGATGGCCTTCGCCTTACTAGGCATGGGAGAGAACAAAACTTGAATCTCGTCATCCATGGACCCAGCTGCATCGCGAGCATTGTCGCCTAGCGATTGGCCTATACCCCAGAAAAACAGGCCATCGCCCAACTGCCGCTCCCACTCCTTTCGGCGAATGATCAGGTCGAGAGCTTCGCCTGACTCGACGCCCATTTTGGTCCAGCAAAAAGTAGGGGGAATCATCACAGGGGGTTCCAAGATTGCATGACGGTCAGTCTATCAAATTCTATTCATTTATGAAATCAAATAGCATATATTGAATATTATGAATAGAAATCACGTCCACGAATCTTATGCTCGCCTTGCCACAGCCTTACAGCAAGACTCCCGTAGCGATGCTGAAATAGCACGGCTAAGTGGGGTATCTCAGCCCACGATTTGGCGTCTACGCAATCAAAGCACAGCCAGGGTCAGAGCAAGTGGTCAATTCACTAAGCTATGCAGTTTCTACCACCTTAATGAATTGCGTGAGGCGCCTCATGGGGCTTCATTGGAGGGCGAGCTGAAGGGTGCAATAATGAATATCTGGGACGGCTCGGAAGCCCATGCGCGAGCCTTGATCAGGGTTATCCGAAGTCTCAAAGGGCTCGCTCAACCCCAGCACTCGCTCGAGACCACCAATGAAGGAGGTCGAAATGCCGAACACGCACATTGACCGTATTTTCGGGGCGCTCGAGTCTGCAGGCTATCCGCGAGACTTCCAGCATTCGCTTCTTCCTAATTGGGTCACCAGCGAGGTTCTCCAGGATGAAGGAGCAACCCTTGAGGTAGCGGCTATTTTGGCAAAGCGGCTGGGCTTGAGAGTCGCCCCCCTCTTTGCTGATAACCCTGGCCTTGAGGAGCTCCGCAGGAGGGATACGAAGTACAAGCGCTCGATCCCTAACAAATCCAAGAACCTCAATGCTGCGACATCGCTTGCTATGTTCGTAGCTGAATCGGTTGCATACGCGACCCCCTTCCAATACCAGCCGTTCCCGACTAACCCGCTTGAGCTGCGAGATGAAATCCTAGGCACTGAGGGCGGCAATTGGCTCGGCTTACGGAACGCACTGAAAGCATGCTGGCGACATGGCGTGCCAGTAATCTATTTGGATCATGTCGGGGAAGGTCTCCCCAAGATGGACGGAATGGTCACCGCCGTAGATGGCCGTCCAGTCATCATCCTGTCCAAGAAGAGCACATCTTGGGCGTGGCAGCTGTTCATCATTGCTCACGAGATTGGCCACTGCGCTCTAGGACACATAGGGCCGGACGAGATACTCATTGATGAATCTCTTGGCGAGCAATCGTATGCACTCGATGATCCGGATGAAGACGAACAAGCAGCTGACCGCTTTGCCATAACCCTGCTCAACGGCAGGGAAAACGCGTCCTATGCCTCAGAAACAACCAGCATGTCCGCGCGTGGCCTTGTACAAGCCGCTATGGATTATGGCAAAGCGAATAAGGTGGACCCAGGCCACGTAGTCCTCAACTTCGCGAAGCACAACGATGCCTGGCCCCTGGGAATGGCAGCCACAAACATGCTGCAGGAGGGGAAGCCCCCCGCGGGCATAGTCATCAATGACTTGCTATGGAGATGCATTGAGCAGAAAGCACTCCCCGATGACACCCTAGAACTGCTAAGCCGCGTGGCACCGGCCAAATAGGGGCTCATATGGCGCTCAATCTCTTCGTAGACAACGACGTGATTTTGAAGCTTGCCCAGTACGGGGTACTTGAGCGCCTACCCGAGTTGTTTAGCAATCAGGACGAGCCAGTCCAATTGATTGTTCTGGACTCTGCCAAATACAAGCTCCTACCTAAGCGCAATCGCTTGGAACTCTGTGGAACCGAGGGAGTGGCACTTCAGGTTGAGCATTTTCTTGATGTCGCGACGAAGCTATCACCCGACGCGGTTGATCTAGATACGTTAGAGATTTTCAACGCTGCGCCAGGAATTGATGTTGGAGAGGCCCTGCTTTTCGCTGCCGCCGCAGGTGATGACAACGGCAGGGTCCTAACAGGTGATAAGCGCGCACTATCCAGCCTGCTTTTGCAGGATTCCGTGCAACTGACTACCTGGTTAACCAACAAGCTGATCACTCTGGAGGCGTTGATCCAAGGATTTGCCGCCCTAGATCTACCCGCGATTCAGCACACGGTTAGAGCCAACGCTGGCGTAGATAAGGCCCTCACCAATGTGTTCGGTGTCTCTGCTCCAGCCTCCGCAGACAGCGTGCGAGCAGGCCTTAACTCCTACGTTGAGCATTTAAGAAAGCAACTGGGAGGACTCATAAACAGCGGCCCTCCGTTTACTTAGCTCGACTGCATCCCCCTTGCGCCAGCCCCACTCGCCTGCGCCCCCGGCTCGGCGCGTAGCTGCCATGAAGCATCTACGAGGGAGAACCGAGGCCGCCTCACTTCACTGAATTACTTCACTGAATTACTTCGCTGACGACTACCACCGGAACGATGTCTGTGTAGTTTTCCCGATCGGCGCTGAGGACGGCGCCTTCTGCCGACATCGCAGCCATGAAGCTGCCGAGATCGTTAAAGAAGATATGTGCTGCCGCAACGCTCGTATTCACCACACCATGCTGGTCGGGCAAAACCCTATCGACCTCAAGCTTCACAAAACCATGGGATGCCAGCTTGTCGCGGATCAGTTGAGCATGCGCGCCCTGATAGTAATGGTGATCAAACTTGTACCCTTCGGGAGGCGGGTACGAAACAGTCATACGGATCATCGTTTTCTCCAGCTGTAGTCATTCTTAAAGCGTCGAGTTACGCGCGTAGCTGGCTCGCCGTGCCGCTGAGCACTTTCAAAGTGGCCTCAATCACAATTTCGATTGGGGCCGCAAGCCACTACGCACCCAAACCACACCTGCATGTATCACTGCGCCGGCCAGGGCCACACCCACGTACTGCATCTGCAATAAATCCTGCTCGGCAGGCTGCCCACCATCGCCCTGTAGGTAGTCCATCATCAGCTCAGCTATGCCAGCCGTATAACGGTTGTACAGATCATCAAGTCGCCGGCTGATACCAAGCACTTCGCTATGGGTGATACGGGCGAACTGGGGGTTGATCAGTGCCTCGAAGTAGCAGCGCAAGCCATTGCGGATACGGGGCTCGAACTCTTCGCTTGCCTGGTCGAGCACCTGACTTAGCCGATCCCGGTAGTCCTGCATTAACTTCTCGTAGCAGGCTACGAGCAGGTCCTCCATCGTCTCAAAGGACTCGTAGAAATACCTGTTGGTCAGCCCCGTCGCCGCGGTCAGGGTCCACATGGTGGTGGCGTGGTAACCGAGCGTGCCGAATAGCTCGATACCGACCTCGATGAAGCGCAGACGCCTCAGCGCTGCTCGCTCTGTGACGGCGATGCCGGAATAGGTACGTTCTGCCGAAGCCTCGGCGGAGGAAAGTAGATCGGTCATGCGCGCATCTTAATATGTAATAACGGACGTTATCACACTCCAAAACGACATTACCGCCAGGCAGACGGCGCACGCGAACCGGTGGCATAGCGCGAGATCACTTGAATGTGGAGCTGAACACCGGCCCCATAACCCCAATGGGCAATGTCTCCGACTCCTCCTCTATGCGACCGGCTAGGATTACGTCGTCTTGAGAGGGGAAATGGCGCAAGAGGAACTTGGCTTCATTTCGCACCTCGTCTGGCATCGCACTATCTCGAGAAAGCCGCACAAGAAAGTCGCGCGTCTTCACCACCGCCCTGGACCGCTCATCTGGCATCGTCATCCAGCACCTCCGAAACATGAGCCTGCTGCCCTGCCCGGCCAACGATCATAGTGGCCTAGCAAGAAGCCTAGACGTGCTTCGCTGGCAGCTACTGATAACTGAGGCCACCGGTTAGGAAGTAGTCGTGCTTGAGGATGTACTCAGCCATTTCGGGACGACCCATAAAACCTTCTAGGTTGAAGATGGCGTCTTCAGCTAAAGCGCTTGGCGAATATCCAGCAGAATCCATCTGCCCCTCAGGGATATACCCTCCATAGATGAACGCCTCGATGACAAGCTCTGAACAGAACAATGCGTCCTTGGGCTTGTTCCGGGGAGCATGGGTCGAGCCACGATAGTGTTTACGTTGGTACTGGAGCTCTCGAAGCTCAAGCGCGGGGGACTTTAGAGCTCCTTTTCCGTTGTATGGAGTCTTGGCCATCGCATGCCGCTGACAGAACTCAACAACTTTAGCGGCCAGCCCAGGTACTCCATTGGCGTTTACACCAGGACACCTGCCAACAGCCACATAGGCGTAGCGGGCGATCACCTCGGCCAGCGAGCTCTCGACCACGCCTTCCTGGATCGCCTCCACTACCCTGCCCGCACCGATGTACACCGCGGCATGCACGTAATCACCAGATGACCCGTAGGAAATCAGGCCGTGAATCGGGTTGTCTTCTCCACCAACGCAGAACAGCACATCTGCAGGAGCAAGATCAGTCTCCTCAAGAAAGACAGGCTGGGACGGATCCATCAGGATGCCTGCATAGCGTCGATCGCTGACACACTTCTCGCGATGAAGGGGCCGCAAAAGAGCACCGAACCAGGACCGAATAGGCGCTCGATTCCGGCGCAAGAAAATGAGTTTTTTGAACCACTGCATCGTATGAAGACCTTAAAAATTCGGACCACGCCACCCAAGAGATCTTGATTGCCACTCACAGGTAGGTCTTCCGCTGGTAAAGCCCTCCCCCGTGCAGCCACAGCCTCGGTGCAGCTCAAATAAACCCATCCTGCTGCGCAACCAAGAGAGCCTCTTCAGCATCCTGCGAGGACTTGGACACATCTATTCTTACACCTGTTTTCTGCTGCTTAATCGCGCACACAACATGGTAAAAGCCGAGCGAAAGCTGAATAACGTCACCAACAGCAAGCGGTTCAGCTGCCTGATAGGTGCGCCAGTTAGCGTCATCCGCGTCAGCAAGATAGTGAACTCTATAGTTGAAATTTTTGTCGCCCGACATTACCAACCCTCGCACTATCTTTTACTAATTAATGTTTTATCTTTCGGCTTTGAGCTAAATGGCGCGGACGCATAGAAGTTCAAACCAGCCAGGCGCGTCCAGTTGTCATAGTTGACCGGCTGATCGCAGTCCAAGCCCTCTTTACCCTTCCTGGTATACCTTGCATTGGGCGTTTTTCGCAGATGGTAGGCACATCCTTTGATCTGGATATACCCATTGTTACCCTCGATATCAAAGTGACCAGCAACGCGCAGTCGCTCTCGGGCCTTGGTATCAAAGTCTAAGAAAATCCGAATTGTTGCCCCATCCTTGAAGCCTCTCACCTGGCCCTCCGGCCAATTCGAGTCGGGAATACTGAAGCTGCCAGTTAAGGTGCTGTCCGTAGCTTGCTTGAGCGTCATGATGCCCATCTGCCCGCCGACCTCGATCTGCCATGTCCCGGAAAGGTTGACCCGATTGGTGTCGCTGCTATCCAAATGGGGGGCTTCTTCAGCTTTAGGCTCAGCGATTTTGAAGCTCAAGATATTTGATTTTACCTGCAGCTCACCCGAGGAGAATGTGGCAATCACATCAGCTGTGTCTGCCGCAGCAAGGGCCTTAAACTCCGTCTTTCCGCTGACAACGGTAGATCCTTTGAACTCATCAGTTTTGATCTGCGAGCCGGACACCTTTGCCAAATGGGTAGCGTCTGCGGAAAACTCCACAACACCCTGCCTAACAGCCCGGCCACCAATTTGGTGTAGCACGGCCTTGATCTCGATATTGCTATTTACCTCTACAACTCCGGCATCAGCAGATATCTCCAACGTGGCCAATGGCGGGTCAAAATAGTCAAAAATCTCTTCTTTAAGAGCCATGAATGCAGCAAAAGTACCAGTACCAACAGCGGCAAGAAGTGCACCTGCCATTGTTAAAATACCGGCGTAAGTTCCAAACCAGCTAACCAAACGATTCATTTATTCAGAAGCCCCAAGCGCAAGCCTCTGATCAAATCTTACGGCGTTAGGAAAGTACGAAAGCCCTGTATCCCCGAAGCTCAAGCCACTTTTAGGCAACAGAATTTGAGCACCAGAGCCACCGTCCATAGCCAAGGCTCTGAGAATTTTTAGCGCGCGTCTGTCGGCAATCTTTTTATAAATCTCTGCAGATTCGAGAATCGTGGCTGCCTCTCCAAACTGCTGAAAAATTCCAACAATAAGAATGTCACCGGCATATGTAACCCCGATAGCGACCCTATTGAATGGGGCATCATGGAGATTCTTGTTAACGTCGACTTTGCCTTTGAATACGATAATCGGCTTGGACTGCACAGCCTCGGACCAGCCGCCAGCCTGCGTCGCGTTATTAGCTGGAATTATCTTCACCTGCCCTTGCTTGTCAGAGACAAGAACGCCTCCATATGACCAGGGCATAAGGGCCGTACGGCGAACACCAGATGCCCTGACCAACCCTATAGGGGTTTCATTGCCGGATCTGCTGTAACCAAAGAACCCGCCATTCACGACAACAAGAGTTTCAGGATTAATAATGCTCTGGTATGCAGACTCCGAAACATCCTTTGCCAGTATCTCGTGCACAGACATGTTTACGGCTTCAGACCGAAGAAAAATCTCTACGACCTGATAGTCATCAAAAATATGGAGGGACATTGAGCCGTTCTTGCCAAGGCTCTTATGCTCTACAGCGTGATTTTTCAAGAAGGCAGAGAACACGCCCTCGGCCTGAGAGACCGCCGGCGCTGCTGAAAAAGCAAACAACAACAGCACACTATGAATCCACTTCAAAGAAACGCTCCCTTGAAACCAAAACGCCAAATGGCTCTGTGCCATTATCTATACCGCTATAGACATAAGCAAGCCGCAGCATTGTTTTGATCGGGAGAGATTTGCAGATTCTATAGCCGGGTGCACGGGCGCTGCCATACACCACGGAACCACTACCGAACAAATTGAACGGCAGGCATAGAGAGACGCTAGAGCTAGCGCCCCAAGGGATTGGGCGCGGTGGTAAGGTAAGAGGATATCCCCATTATCATTACCAGGGTGATATCTACCATTCGATCAATTGGCCGCAGGTAGTTTTCACGAGCCCAGATTGCGGTAACGATAGAAACAGCACCCGTAATCGTGGCGCCAAGCGTTACGATATCTTCTTCTGGGATATTGAGGCCTTTTAGCTTCTCAGCATCCCCAATTGCTGTCCTCAAAATCAAATCACCATAGTTCTTCAATGCACCAAAATACATTCTATCTACGGATTCGCTAACGCCTAGTATTTCGATTTGAGTAATACGCAGGAAGGACGGATCTGTTACGGCCTCGAAATAGCATCTAATCCCAGCTCTAACCAATCCCTCAAGACTGTCATGCTCTTGTCCCAAAATGGCGTCTAGCTTCTTGCTAAAGCCGCTCATGAGATGCTCATAGCAAGCAATCAGAAGCTCTTCTTGATTCTGAAATGACTCGTAGAAGTATCGAGTAGCAAGCCCCGACTCTGTAATGATCGCCCTTACAGTGGTCGCATGGTAACCGCTCGCCGAGAAGAGCCTGATTCCTGCTTCAATGAGCCTTTGACGCCGCTCGGACTTGCGCTCTATGGCTTCCTGGCCGCCGTAGACCCGCTCGCGGGGCTTACTTTCTGCATCGCTCATAGCTCGACTCAAACCCTAATAGCTGACTGAGTACAACGATATCAAGATCCAATATATTTAACAATTTCATTTCAGAGTTATAAGTCAACCTATTTCGCACGCTGAAATCCGAGCAAACTGAAAGGCATAAAAATCCATAACCATCCCAGATAAAAAAAAGCCCCCTGCGCGTTACAGGAGGGCTTAAAGAAAGCTGAGCATTTATCGGGAGGGATGCACAGCCTTTGCATGCCCATCGATATAGGCAGCAAGCTCGGGGGCAAGCTCTGAGGTCAACTCATGCCGCATACCCTGGATAGATACAAATTTTGCACCCTTTATTGCGTTAGCCGTAGCTTCGCCACCGCTCGGGTGAACCATTTTTTCAACGTCACCATGCAACACTAGCGTGGGAGCAACAATTCTTTTGAGCTGAGCGGTTCGATCTCCCGACTTCATAATTGCCCCAATCTGTCTCCCTACAGAAAGATGCAAGCTCATTCCATCTGTTCGACCCCATGCCTGATCGGCATATTCACGACGCATTGCTTCTCTGGCTTCAGTCCAAGAAGAACCAACATGTCGAAGTACTTTCAGCATGCCATCAATTCCTTGCTCTTTATTCTTCGGAGCAAACGCAGAGGCTATCAACTTAATTGTTGATTTAGCAGGCTGCCCAACCGACCGGTCGCCTGTTGTCGAAAAGATAGAGGTGAATGTTCTCACAAGCTCTGGGTATCGCGCGGCAAGAGTTTGCCCAATCATTCCACCCAATGACATGCCAACAACATGAACTGGACCTCGCCTGATGTGCCGGATTAGCCGTGCAGTATCATCAGCCATATCGCCAATATCGTAGTTATCAGCAGGAGCCACTTTAAACAGATGGTTCAGCTTGCTCGGGCCGGAGGTGTCAACTCTGGAGGACCTGCCAACATCGCGATTGTCGAAAGCGATAACGAAGTAGTCGCGGCTAATTAGCTCTTCGATTAGCTCCCGCGGCCATGAGTCAAGCTGCAATCCAACACCTGCGATTAAAAGCAATGGTTCACCGGTCAGCGGCCCATAGGTGCGGTAACAGATGCGCATTCCATCAGCAAGAATCGCGTACATATCTCGCGTCCACACATCTTCAACAATCATATTCATTCTATATAGCCTTCACGCCTTAGCCCTGAAGCCTGCTTAAGCGAGGCTCATAAACTGAGTTTCTGCACTGTCTCTACCTCGGGTATATTCACCCAAGCTGAGGAATGAGGGCCCAGATGAAAATGAGCCCTTTCGTGCAAGTAATTTCAGCTCGCCCTGGCTTTGCGTCCCTTGCGCATCATCGATACAAGAATGCGCTGGTACAGCGCCGGCATAGTCCGCGGCATAAGATCGAAGATATATGCATCGCCACCAATAAGAATTCGGCGCTTGTCCTTCTGGACACCGTTAAGAATGACCTCTGCCGCCTTCTCTGCGGTGGTGCGCATGACCTGATCCTGGAACGCTTTACGTACCGCGTCAGGCTTGGCCCCAGTCACTTGGCCTACGCTCTCGTTCATACGAGCCGACTTTGCAATGTTGGTATGAATGCCACCCGGGAGGACGCAGCTGGCCGACACCCCGCACTCCTCCATGTCTAGTTCCTGACGCAGAGACTGAGTGAAGCCATGAACTGCGGACTTGGTCAGGTTGTATGCGCTCATACCAGGTGTGGCGAGCAGCGCTGCAGTACTTGAGACGTTAACGATATGGCCGTCACCGGTTCGTTTCAGGTGAGGCAAGAACGCTTTGGTGCCATATAGTCTCCCGAAGACCAGGGGGCTCGATCGCTCTCCCGTTGAGGCCAGAACACTTCGATAGTCGAATGAAGCGCGAAGCTAAGGCGCTGAGTGAGTCGCGCCATCCGATGCCACGACCATGAGTTTGCTCATGTACTCTCGCGAGCTTCGCAAGCATCGTCGCGTGCGACAGCGGTTCGGTTACCGCGCCCACAATTCACAGGAGTTTTGAGTTGAGCAATTTCTCGCAGAGCACGCGCGCGCACGGGAGTAACAGCCGTATGAGATGGTTTGTTGCTATCACAGTGGTCGCTTTGGTCGCGCTCTTGGTTGCAGCAGCAGTGGTTCAAAATCGTGGGCTGCAGCTTGATGCGAAGCAGTATGGGATCAGTGTGAAACTCGACCCGGCCGCGCAACCGGCTACCCCTACTATGACCACCCACAACGCAGGTTCCCCCATCGTCACTGCGCCAAATGCTCAGGTCGAGGTCCACGTCATCGGGCCAACTACATCGGCATCTGCACAACTCTCTGCAAATGACGGCATCTCCACTCGTGGAGCGGCATCACCGATCGTGACCGGGCAAGGCGCCGTGGTTAAGTCCGTAGTTGATACCCGGCCATGAGGGGGGCCACATTTCGCAGTGCAGCAGCAATGCTTTCGATGCTGATGATGCCCCCACTGGCCCTGGCGCAATCGCCAAGCATGCAGACCACGGGCCCATGCTCGTCCATCGTCAGCGGTGAGGGTGCATCGGGAACGAGCTATTGCATTGGTATCACCGACGAAGCTTTGAAACGCCTAACCAACATCACTGCAACCACCCAAGACCGCAGGCTCTTTGTTGCTGAGACTTGGCTCAGCCCGACAGCGATGTTCGGACGGCCCAGCGGTGATAAGAAATCTGTTAACGAAATAGCTTTCTTGTCAGTACGCGCGACGAACATCACCGCGGCGCCCATTGTACTGACAGCCGCCAAGTGGGAGATCGTGCAGGCGAGAAATCTGTCGAAAGCAGGCGGCTCGTACGGCTTCAAGAACTTGCTGTGGCCTGCGCTTTCAGCGAACAAGCCAATCAAGATCGAGGCCGGAGAACAGGTCGATATCAAGCTCGGTGAAGGACTACAACTGACCGGCATGGCCAGTCGACTGCGTAAAAACCGTGACTTGGACAGTGCCCCTACGTTGCCTCTCGAGCCAACTCGGCTTAACGGAGACAGACACATCAACTGGTTCGCCGAGCAGATGAGGCTGCTGTACGGAACCGATGCCAAGCTGCGACTCACGCTGTATGAAGGGGACTACAAGCCTATCGCCAGTGTGTCTCTACCACTCGCACAGGGCGTGGACTTCTTCTATCGCGGCGAGGCGGTGGATGTGAAAGGCCGTGTGCAATATGCGCCCCGCCTAGCGTACGACGCCTTCCTCGGGCAATACCTCGAAATGCGGGCAAATATGGCGCAGCCGGAAGTTTTGCGCTGAATGCTCAGGCCGCATGCAGGCGTTGAGGGGTAGCCCTTGGCACCTGGCTGCATCACAGGATCGTGCCGGCGTCTGTCGAATTTGGATTCAGCAGGCGTGAATGATTGGCTGCATTCATACAGGCACGTAGATGGTCGCTAGTCAGCCGTTTTCAGGTTCATGCGGAAGCAGAGCGGGATAATCAGTGCCGCCATGATGGAACAACTCATCACGCCCCAGTGCTGAGCCTCCTGGATAGACCCCAGGGAAAGCGCCAGACCGAACACAGCGATACCCAGAGCCCCTCCATAGTTTCGAGCGGTGGTGATGAAACCCGTAGCGGCCCCAACGTGCCGCATGGGGCTAATGATTTGGATGAACAAGATCAGGTTGGGATACAAGAATCCAAGTCCCAACACGTCACTTAAAGCACCAGTTAACTCAGCACGCCCAACGGGGCATTTAAGGTGCACATGGGGAACCTGCCAGTCCCACCATGTGCACCTCTTTTTTTCTGATGCGACAATGTGCTAAACGATCAAGCGCTATTCACATCGTCAATATTCAGAAAATAGCAATTCAATGCGATTTCAACGACGGTAATTAGGAAGGTGCGCAGCCACGAATTCTATTGATTCGCATCAATACTCCTGCACCCAGCAATATGGTTGGCTGCATAAAAATCCACGCACCTACAACATACAGCTCCACTATTGAAATTAGCCGAAAACAGTGATATCAAAACAACATCACACGGAGCGAATGGCTTAAATGATTTCTACAGATTCCCTGCGGAACGCAGCTTTCGGGCGATCAAGGTTCAATACGCAAGGCAAACTCGCTGGGCAGTCCACGATCTTTCTTTGCCATAGCCACAAAGACCAGAATCTTGCGTTCGGATTCTCGCAAATGCTGCAAAACGCAGGATGCAAGGTTTATATCGACTGGCTAGACGAAGAGATGCCGGAAACGCCAAACAAAGAGACAGCCATTCGAATTCGGCAGAAAATCAAAGAGAACGAATACTTTGTATATCTAGCGACGGAGAACTCCTCTCGCTCTCGCTGGTGTCCTTGGGAAATTGGTTATGCTGATGGGGTAAAGGTGCTTGATAGAATCATCATCGTCCCAACAAGAGATCGCGCCACATCCTACGGCCAAGAGTATCTAGGGATTTATCGCCGTCTTGATATAGCTTCAGATGGTCAACTGGCGATATTTGATCCGGTCACGAACGCCGGACGTTACGTTAGGAACATTTGGTAAACAAACGCAAAGGACTATGTGATGGCCCGTAAATGCTTCTTCAGCTTCCACTATCAACCTGATAATTGGCGCGTCAGCACCATTCGCTCAATTGGCGCAATTGAGGGTAACCAGTCCGCACTGGACAATGACTGGGAAAAGGTCACCAAAGGTGGAGATGCTCAGATCGAGAAATGGATTAACTCTCAAATGGAGGGTCGTACCTGCGCAATTATCTTGATCGGTACGAACACTGCCAAACGGAAGTGGATCGATTACGAGATCAAAACAGCGTGGGCTAAAGGGATGGGGGTTCTTGGAATCCACATCCATGGCATAAAAGACTCGCAGGGAAACACATCTCTCAAGGGTAGCAACCCATTCGCGCACTTCACCCTTGGTAGCGAGAAAACGCCACTGTCTTCAATCCTGGAGGTTTTCGACCCTACCGGAGTAGACAGCAAGGCGAAGTACAATCAGATCGCCGACAACATTGATGGCTGGATTGAAAGGGCCATCAAGATCCGCAACAAATATTAAACCTAACAAGCCGATTACTGCTAAACAGTGAGCGGCTTTCGCACGGGTACATAAAATGAAATTCAACGGCGAGATCAATAGCTTCATCCGTGACTTTGTTAAGGATCTCAGCGAGAACAATGCTGCAATTTTTGCAGGCGCTGGCCTCTCAAAGCCATGCGGTTTTGTGAACTGGAAAGAGCTTCTAGCTGACATTGCAGAAGAGCTTGAGCTCAAGATTGATCTCGAAGACGACCTGATCTCATTAGCTCAGTACCACGTCAATAAAACAAAAGGCACAGCCAAGCTCACTCGAAAAATCGTGGAAGAGTTTTCACACCAGGCTGAGCCTTCTGACAACCACAAAATCCTATCTCGGCTTCCGATCAGAACGTACTGGACAACCAACTACGACACCCTCATCGAGGACTCTCTGAAGAAGGCGTACAAGGTTGCAGACGTTAAGCACAAGCTTAGCCAGCTGAATGTCACACGCCCCAAACGGGACGCTGTAGTTTACAAGATGCATGGATGCGTCTCAGATGCTGCCCATGCCATTCTCTACAAGCAACAGTACGAAACTTACTATCGCGACCATGAGCCGTTTGTCACGGCACTCAGCGGCGATCTGGTTTCGAAAACGTTCCTGTTCATTGGGTTCAGCTTTACCGATCCCAACCTGGATTACGTGCTCAGCAGGCTTCACACCTCAACGATCAAAACGCACTACTGCTTTGTGAAGCGCGAAGACGCCGACCCTCGCGATGATGAGGAGACCCAGCAGTACAAACGAAGAAAGCAGGACTTCCGAGTAGAGGATCTCCGTAGGTACGGTATTCAGCCGCTCCTGGTAGATAATTACTCAGACATAACTGAGATTCTCGAGGAGATTGAGCGACGCTACCTCAAGAAAACCGTGTTCATCTCCGGTAGCGCTGAATCCTACGGCGCCTGGGGAAAGGACGAGGCATTGAAGTTCATTCATAACCTCTCTTCAGTGCTGGTTCTGAAAGACCGTCGCATCGTGAATGGATTCGGCTGGGGGATCGGCAGCGCCGTGATCAATGGCGCTCTAGATGCGATCTACCAGCACCCGGAGAAATTCTCCGAGGATCAGTTGGTCATGCGGCCGTTTCCGCAGTTCGCCAGCTCCGATCAGGATCTGAAGGTGCTTTGGGAAGAGTACCGCCAGCGCATGATCGGCCTGGCCGGGATAAGCATTTTTGTATTCGGCAACAAGCTCGATGGCGAAGAGATTGTCATCGCCAACGGCGCAATTCGTGAGGCCGAGATATCCATCGAGCAGAACAGGATTGTCATTCCGGTCGCAGCAACAGGGTTTGCAGCAGCCGAGATCTACAAGCTCGTGAAGGCGAAGCCTGAGCTGTATGACTCCCACAAGTGGCTTCTCACTGTCATCGATGAGATCGCAGATCCAGAGCTGCCCTGGACCACGATCGTGAAGAAGATATCCGAGGCCATTATCAAACTGGATCGGTAGCGGTAGCCCCCTGCCTTAGGGCCCTATATGAGGCCCCTAAGGCAAGCATCACCGGCGCTGAAACTCAGTTGGTGGCCATCACCACCACCCGCTGCTTGATAGAGAACCGGGTTCGCAGCATCTATCACCGACCTGTAGAGACATCCCGCCCAATGCAAGCGATCGCCGACAAGATCCGTCACTACCGCAAGACGTTCCGCCCTCAAGCCTTCTATGCGCTCGATTCACTGGCTCTGTGGCTATCCATCACACTGGCAACGACCATTCTGGGCTTGCTGTTCTTCGACCTGTACCTGCGCATCGCCGAGAGCACACATTTGCTGGGCAAATCCGACCAGGCATTGCTGATGGTTTGCGAGTTACCCATGGTGTTCGGTCTGCTGCAAACCTACTTTCAGGGCGCAGAGCGTCGCTATCGCATGCTTTACCCGGCTGCCAAGCGAGTCCAGCTCAGGACGCCGCATGACTCGCTGGCGAAAGAAAAGCGAGCCTATCTCCGTGAGACCTTCGGCCACGAGGGTGACCTCCGCGTATTGGCCAAAACCCTCATTGAGGAGTGGGAGTGGCGACGTGAGCTTAAAGCTAGAGGCCAAGAACCTTTGCTACGTCGCGCTGCAGGATTCTTCAAGCTACCGTCACCTGGCAACTTCGCCGCTTACCTGACAGGTCTTGTCGCCATCCTGGCCGGTATCGTCATCGCCACGCTGACTAGAGAAGCGCTCTTTTCCGACCTAGAGCAGTTCCTAGCGGATGCCTGGAACCTGATCCTCCAGCTCTGGCTAATTGTCGTGCTCCCAGTAGCCATCTGCATGCTGCCCAGCGCGGTGATCCTGACAGGCCTCAAGCAGATTGGTGAATCGCTCCTCGAGCGATTGGACGATCAGTATCTTAGCTACACCGACTTCTACCGGTTCATCTCAGAACTGTTGGAATTGCACGACAGAGGTGAGCGCCTGCTCTTGCGAAAGACAAGAGCGTGGGCTTACTGGACCGTTCGACTGACTATCTCCCCGATACAAGACCTACCACGCGTGGTGCGGCGTATTCGCCGCTCCAGAGCTCTGGCTCGTCGGGTAGCTAAAGCCCGGCATCCGGTCCTGCAGTAAGCCGGCCCGCAAACGAATCAGCCGGAATGGCAGCATAGGAAAGCAGCTCGTATATTCGAAGCCTCGACCAGCCCTCAGGCATCCCCATCTTGAAGAGATCATTTCGAAGCGCGCGAACCTGGTTTAAATCAACGCTGCCATTCTTTAAGCGCACTCTATTCATTGCATTATCCGTGACCGTCTTTTACCAAGGACTCTGCGCGAGCTACCGCCTGCTCGATGATGGAATGATCGAAGGCAGCGACTTCGTCACCCTAGTAATCACGGTAGTGGTAGCCAGCTTTGCCCTCGCATTCCTGAGCGAGCTTTCTGAAGTCTCGATCGGCGGCTATGTGATAAAGCTCCGCGAGGCGAAGAGAGAAGCAGAAGTAACCATCAGCCAACTCCGCGATCTACTTGTTGCGACCTTTGAGCCACAGCTCGAGATGGCCATGCAGGCGGGGGGAATGTTTGGTGACGCGCGAGCCTCAAGGGACTCTAGGGTTGACCGATTCCTTCGGTTGGTGGGGTCAATCGACAAAGCTGGGGTTACAGAGTCTTTGAAGCCTCAGATACGAGACAAGGCGACGCTGCTTGCAAAGCTTCAGTACGCCCGGGTGTCCGACCTAACGAAGGCTGAAGCCATTCGCTTTGATCCTGGTATCCCACTGCCGCTTCCAGCAGAGGTCAAAGCTGGGATATTTAAGGAGACGTCACGGGATACCGTAGCTCAGCTGTACCGTCTCACTCCCGCCGCCATGCAGGAGCTGGCCGATGACGCGGTCGAGGCCTACAGCAAGCTGTACACGCTAGCCCAGCTGTAGACCTCAATCTGTCATACCCAAACTAGAGGGAGACCAGCTCCGCCAGCTTCGCCGCGATGTTTGCCATCGAATCCTCCGCGGTATTTAGGCCACTTCTCGAACCCAGCAGCGGGCTCACTTCGCGAAGAGCTTCGTATGTCGTGCCATGAACGATGGGAACGAGCAGATCACGCGCCAGGAGTGCCGAGAGCTTCTTATCCGCAATCCCCTCTCCCGCGAGGCGACGTAGCAACGCAGGGGTCACCAGCACGACCCCTACACGCGACGCTGCCAGCCCCTTATCGATTTCGCGGAGCAACGTTGTCCCGAGAAGAACATCCTTCTCGCTGAACCAAACGGAAACACCGCGCGACTCGAGCAGGTCGTGCAGATCCATGGCCGCGCCGTTCCGGTCGTCCCATGCATGGCAAAGAAAGACGTCCCGAAGATTGCTTACAGCAGCGCGCTTTTCGACGGTCTCACGGAATGGCGTGTAGAGTCCGCGCCTCGGCCGGCGTATACACCAGGTAGGAACTTGATCGCGACCAACGAGGTTTTTACGCCGCCGCCACCTCCGGCACTGCTGCGGCCTCCCCCACCACTACCTCCGCTCACGAACGATGGATAGGGTGATGGCGAGTAGGTGAGTCGACCGTTTGTTGAGACCAAGCCTCAACCTCTCCGGAGAGAGCGAAGGTACTGGTTATGCTCATGGTGATTCCCATGTCTTATTGGTTTGTAACAGTCGCAAGGCGCATCTGAGAAGATGCCGTTATCAAAATATATCTGAGTACGACTGTTGTCAATAGTGAGCAATGGCGTGCCTAATCGCGCCCAAATCCATCCATCAAAGCCCTCTAGAATGGGCATTTCATGGCATTTGTCATTCAGGAATGGCGAGTCGGACCTGTACGAATATTCGACTGAAGCGCTATAGGTCGCGCAGCAGAATGGGGCAACCATCGGCTGATGGGCCCAGAAGGGGGCAGATTTATGAGCCTGGAAGGCTAAGCAGGTCTCGCCCGAAAACGCATGCTCGCCGGACTTGGAGGCCTACCTGATCGGTATCGACAAGAAGATGCCGAGGGAACGAGATGGAGGGCAAACCCGGAGAATCACTAGATGGTTGATCGACTGGAAGGTCAGGCCCAATCGCTCATTGGATTACTCGTGCTTGGAAGGTGCGGTACCGAAGGGGTACCGCACAGCACTGCCTTACTGCAGCCAGCTCTCTACTTTTTCGGCGCCGTACTTTTCCTTCCAGGCCTTAAGCACTTTGTGGTTCCCGCCTTTGGTTTCCACCACCTCACCGTTTTCCGGGTTCTTGTAGACCTTGACCTGGCGCTGGCGGCGCGGGCCGCGACCGGCCGAGGAAGACGGAGAAACTCGGCCGGCTTGTGGGTCGAGGACGTTAATGACATCGCGCAGGCTCATGCCATATTCACCCAGCAGCGCGCGCAGCTTTTCTTCAAACTCAATTTCCCGCTTGAGATTGCCGTCGTTTTTCAGCGCATCAAGCTGTTTCAGTTGAGCGGCGATTTGGGCTTCAAGAGCCTTGAATTCTGCAAGTTTGGACATTGATAAGCCTGCCAGATAGAAAGTTGGTATTTGCGCCTAAGGCACTGTCAATTTAACAAGACTATCTACAAATTATCCAGCTTAAAACATAGTAAAACTCTTATCCCGAAATAACTGCACTCATTTGGTTCGAATTGGAGGAGCACAGTGGAGGCAGCGTCAGCCCCATGGGTAAGAGAGCACGCCCACTAGAGCTCTTCTAAACATGAGTTAAACGCCCTCCGAAGCGTTGGCTCAAGTACTTGGCTCAACGCGCCTTGCGCTTTCACGCGCCATCTACTTTGCTGTCATGGCTGTCTGCCATCACTAAAAAGGTCGTCACGGAGGATGCCTGTTCGAGTGCTTCCGTCGCGCCACTACTCGCACGGAGCATGGAAGATGAAGGCACTTTTCTCACTCACAGGCGCAGCAGTGATGCTGACCCTCAGCGGCTGTAACCTCTTTACAAACTACAAGGTGCTTGAAGCAAACGAGCGCCTGGCAATCGTTACCGATGCGACGGAGCAAATTGGGAATGGTCAGTCCGAGGACTTCTCTATTACTTGCCCAGAGGCTAGCCCCGACGCCTTGATGATGTTGGCCGGTAGCGTCAGCGGTGAATCGAAAGCAGGCGTGAATCTCGCAGCAGCGTTCTCTGAAAACGGAGCCAACATTGGCCTTCGAACCCATTCGATACAGCTTCTGCGCGATCAGCTATTCAGCATCTGCCAGGGATACGCAAACCGAGGTCTGAGTCGATTTACCTATCAGACGCTACTGAAGAAAAACCAAGAAAACACGATCGCGCTAATGGCTATAGAGCAGTTGACCGGCGTCCTCAAAGCTCAACAGGTAACCATAAAAACTGACGCAAAAGCGGACGCCTCCTCACTAGTCAAAAAGACCGACGATCTGGCGAAGGCCCGCGACAAGCTAAAGGCTATTAAGGATCAAGAATCGCAAGAGGCTAAGGACCTAAAGACTTCGATAGCCGCCCTTGAGAAAGACCTAGAAAACAGCCAGAAATCCACAGCCACTGCTAGTGGGACCGCTGTCGTCGCCGTTCCCGAGACCAGGGACTCCAACCTAACTGCTGCTAACGTGCAGACCATTACAGCAGCCGTAACAACTCTGGCCCTTGAGGTTATAAGAAACAATAAGGCTGACATGATGTTTACGTGTTCTGACGTTCTGCAATCTCGACCGTACATACTCAAGACAGAGTTAAATGCGAAAAAGAAACCCGTGAATTTTACCCCACTTGAGTCCGCTTGCCGTGACTATGTAAAAGCGAAGCTCCTCGCTGAGACCTCCGAAGCAAACCTGCAATTAATTAAAACTGACAACACAGGCCAGACGATAAATCCGATTTTGTTTCAGAAGTTGAAGGAGTTACGAGAAACGGAGGCAGCGCCGTATACGACTCAGTGACTGAGATTCACTACCTCAAAAGGTCACGCGTCGCTTAGGAGCGTTTGAGTTAGGGGATCAGTGCTATCCTCTGCTCGCTGCCCAAGAGCTTCCTCTCCCAGACCACGTGCTGGTGATGAAACTTGGTTTCGGCGGCCTCTCGGGGCCGCCCTCCCCTCAGCGATACCAAACCCAGGTTTCACACACCTCCAGCAGCAGCGCTAACGCCTGTGTGCTGCGCTATGCCCCACCTCGACTCAAGGAAGAGCCGATGCGACGTCTGTTTCTCCTCCAACTGCTGGCATTGAGCTCTTGCACCCCGGTAGACCTCATCTCGCCTACACCAGAATCACCGCGGGAAGCTCCTGCAGTCCTTACCGACGGAGCTCCACTGGAGAAGCTCGACTATGGCCGCTTCCAGATCTGGTATGACTGCCAGCTGGGTGAGCCTCATCGCTTCACATACATCGTCGGCCGCGACACAGGGAGCCTAGTGCGGGTAGACAATTTCCGTATAGACAGAAGTCTTCCTCCAGATTGCAAAGGCCAGCACTCTGCTGAGTCATATAAGGAGCCCAAAGGATTCCATCGTGGTCACCTCGCACCGAACAACCATTTTGACGACAGTCGCCAGGCGATGAACGCCTCCAACCTGATGACCAACATCGTCCCCCAGCTCGCCTCCCATAACTCGTATACCTGGTACCAAACCGAGAAGCTGACCGAGTGCCTGCGCGATATCAGGCCAGTCCGAGTTATTGGTGGAGTGGTTTTTGGCGATGGCCCTAAAGATCTGGAGAACGACGGCTTCGTTCAGTCTCATGGCATAGCCACGCCGGAAGCTTTCTGGAAAGTGCTACTGACCGAGGATCAGGTAGGACAGCCCATAGTGATTGGGTGGTGGATACCACACGAAGCCAACCTCGGTACCAATCTTGATCCCTTTGTTCGGACGGTCCGTGAGATCGAGATCCTACTTGGCCCCTACGACCTACCGATCGACGTACCCGAGGAGCTAAAGGACATTCGCCCCTCCAGCAGCTGGCCAGTGCCTGCAGGCTGCAATACCGAGTGATCGCTTACCAAGCGATCACACTCGAAACTCGGTTTTAGATGCAGCTTTAATAGGGATAGCTGCAATCAGCACTTGGCCACTTAATTTGTTTGCAGCAAAAGCTGCAAACAAATTCTCCTTGAGATATTTACTGCTCAATACTGGATTAGCTTTAAACCCTCAGTCTCTGCAGAGTCCTTCCAGACATCCCGCAAATTTTTCACGACCACGCCTGCCTGCTCTGCTGACACAACAAAACCCCTAAAGTCATCAAACAAAGAGAACATCATTCGATAGTAGCCCTGTACAGATGAACCAACACGCCCACCCACGCGGCGACGGTACATCATTTCCTTCATTAGTTTTTTAAGCCCAGGCCTCATCCAATCCAGCACTGAATTCTGACAGTAATTACTTATGGCAAACTGTCTTGAAATGTCCTTCAGAAAGCAGAGATCGTAAAGCCGCTGCCAAACAACCTCATCTACATCATTTAAGCTGTAAGCCCCCTCATACTCACTCAAGTCCTGCAAAAATTTCGCATACTTCAACTGCAGAGGGTCTGCATTTTTGTCTGGGGCGCAATCCCTCAGAGAGACCCCGCAAGAGCAACCGTTCCACAGGACATCCATTTTTTCTTGCGACACACCATACGCCGCAGCGCAGCCAGGGCAACGAGTAATCAAATTAACATTGTGAGCGCTACAGACTAAAACATTCTCCCTTTGATGACCTCTACGCCAATATGTAAAGCCGTACGCCGCCCAATCTTGCTTAACGCAAGCGATACAAATTCTTATATCTCTAGGTCGGCATGCATATGCACCCATGAACCCTAAATCCCTACCCTCTCCCTCAAACTGCCTACCGACGTAGCAGTGGGTATGCCGCAAAGCAAATTCATAAACACCACCGCTGTAACCAATGCTTTTCGCGAAACCCTCTAATTTGGAGCGACTCCACTTTGCAGTTGGCGGACGTATCTCACCGCTGACGTATGAAATACTTCGTTTTTGGTGAAACATCTTCTGCCTATACAGGTAAGACCCAAGCGCCTCATCTACTTGAATTTTTAACTGCACATCTATCACCCAATTGCCTATTTAAACTCAGGAGAGAGCCAGCTCTAACCTGACGAAAACCTCGCCGCTGCGGCAATTTGCAAGACTACACGGTTCTTACAATGCGGCGACTCGCTGCCGTGGCGAAAGCTCGATGCTAAACAGCCCTACCAAAGCTCAGCCAGCAATCAAACACCTAACTGGGCAGGATGGAACTCTCCACCTCCCCCAGCACCCGGCCGACCACAACCCAGCGGCGGGCGACAGACTTTGTTTTTGAGCGACAGACTTTATTTCCAGGAAATAAGGGCTGCGCGACAAAAGCGCACAGCGCATCTAGAGCAATTACTCTAAACAACCTAGACTGGCGACGCCCTATAACCACAACAAGGAGCCGTCATGAACCTCTCACCCACCGCCGTCGCCCTGCTCGGGCTAGTCGCCTGGCCCCTGCTGTTGCTGTTCCTGATCATCAACCAGCGTGGCCTGCTGGTGCTGGGCGGGCGCATGCGGGTCAACGCCTTCGCCCCGGACGGCAGCAATACGCCGAGCGCCTTCGGCCAGCGCGTGATCCGCGCCCATGCCAACAGCCTGGAAAACCTGCCGCTGCAGGCCGCTGTGCTGCTCTATGCCCTGCAGGCCGGGCAGACCGCGATCACCGACCCGCTGGCCTGCGTGCTGCTCAGCGCGCGCATCTTCCAGTCACTGGCGCACCTGATCAGCACCAGCGCGCTGTTCGTCTGGCTGCGTTTCGCCGGCCTGCTGGTGCAGATGCTGGTCCTGGCCTGGTGGCTGCTGCGCCTGTCCGGGCTGGTCTGAGCCGGCGCACAGCAGCGGATCGATCAGGCGCTGCCAGGCGCCGTAACCCTCGGCATTGAGGTGCAGGCCGTCGCCCAGGTAACCCCGCGCGGTGACCACCGCCTGCACATCCAGATAGCGCCAGCCCTGCTGGCGCGCCCACTGCCGTAGTTGCCCATTCAACTCGTCCACCTGGCGATTGATGGCCTGGTGATTCACGTGCAGCGGCGTCACCCGCAGGGTCGACTGCAGGATCGGCGTGATGCCGGCGGAGTCGAGCTGCATGAGAATTGCCCGGTAGTTGTCCAGCAACACCTCCAGCGGCACACCGTGGCGCAGGTCGTTGATGCCGATCATCAGCAGCGCCTGCTCGGCGCCGGCGGCCTCGGCCAGTTGCAGATGGCTGCGCAGCTCGCCGGTGGTGGCACCGGACACGCCGAGGTTGAGCGGCACCGGGCAACCGGGGCCTGCACTCCAGCGGCGGCCGGCGGTGATGGAATCGCCGAGCAGCACCATGCGCGCCTTGCCTTCGGTGGCATGCAACCTGGCGTAGGCCTGCGCCACGCGCTGCTCGCGGCTGAGTGCAGGCGCGCTCTGCCGACCGGAATCCAAGGCCTTGTAGCAGGCAAGCAGCAGCACCGCGGCGAGAAGCAGCAGGCCGGCGCGGCGGCGGAAGTCGGGAGAAAGTGGCATGCGTCGATCTTGCCGCAGGCGCAAAGAAAAAGGGGAGGCTCCAGGCCTCCCCTTTTTCTTGTCCGTCGCGTGCAATTTTGTCACCGCTTCTTTCCTCGCCCGCCTGGTTGGGCAGTGCGGACCCGGGAGCCTGCACGATCCGGTGGGACCGCCGGCACCGCGGCACCTGATTGAGCGCCGTGGGTGGACAACAACGTCCGGGCCTTGAAACTGAGGGAAAGCTTAACGAGCAGAACCTGCCAAGGGATTGCGAATATTGCTCACCACAAGCTCACTTGCGCAATTATTCATCACTGATAGATTATTCAGCGCAATCCACGCATAAAGAAGGCGAGCAATGAACAAACTGGACCGTTATGACCTGCGCATTCTTGCCGAATTGCAGCGCGACGCGCGCATCTCCAACCAGGAGCTGGCCGAACGTATCGGCCTGTCACCCTCGCCCTGCTCGCGCCGGGTCAAGCAGCTCGAGGACGACGGCTACATCGCCCGTCAGGTCGCCCTGCTCGACCGCAAGAAACTCGGCCTGTCACTGACCGCCTTCGTCCTGATCGGCATGGACCGCCACACCCCGGAGCGCTTCGAGCACTTCCAGTCGGTGATCCGCCAGTGCCCCGAGGTGCTGGAATGCAGCCTGGTGACCGGGATGGACGCCGACTACCAGCTCAAGGTGGTGGTGCCGGACATGGACCACTACCAGAAATTCCTCCTCGGCCAGCTGACCCGCATCGAGGGTGTGACCAGCGTGCGCTCCAGCTTCGTGCTCAACCAGGTGCTGTCCAGCACCGAGCTGCCGCTGGAACACCTGCGCGGCTGAACGTCGCAGCGCCGACCGGCGTCTACTGCGCTGCGCGCGGGCGCGCGTATAATCGCCGCCCCGCCGCAGTCCCAGTCATTCCCGCGAGGTCGCCATGGAAACCGAACAGTTCGAAAACCTGATGATGTACGTCCTGGTCGGCGGCCTGATGCTGTTCATGTTCTTCATCATCTGGGACCTGGCGAAGAAGTCCAAGGCCGGCCGTCTCGGCACCGCCATCCTGTTCCTCGGCCTGGGCCTGTGCCTGTTCGCCTTCCTGGCCAAGCCGCTGATCACCTACATCATCGAAGTGACGCGCGGCATCCACGGCTGAGTGTCGATTTCCTGAGCAACGGGCGCCAGCCAGCGCCGTTGCTCGGCGGTAGCCATCGGCTCCCAGACCATCCACAGAGTCATCCACAGCTATCGGGGATATCTCGGGGTGCCGTTCAGTCCAGGCGCGCCGGCAGATCCGTCCACTCGCCCGGTTGCAGCCCGTCCAGGCTCCAGGGCCCGATACGCACCCGCACCAGCCTGAGTGTGGGCAGGCCGACGGCGGCGGTCATGCGCCGCACCTGGCGATTGCGCCCCTCGCGGATCACCAACTCCAGCCAGGCGGTCGGCACGCTCTTGCGAAAACGCACCGGCGGATTGCGCTCCCACAGCTGCGGTTCTTCCAGACGGCGCGCCTCGGCCGGCAGGGTCGGGCCGTCGTTGAGCGGCACGCCCTCGCGCAACTGCCGCAGCTGCTCCTCGCTCGGCTCGCCCTCCACCTGCACCCAGTAAGTCTTGGCCAGCTTGTGCTTGGGGTCGGCGATGCGCGCCTGCAGGCGACCGTCGTTGGTCAACAGCAGCAGCCCCTCGCTGTCGCGATCCAGGCGCCCGGCCGGGTAGACGCCGGGCACGGCGACGAAGTCCTTGAGGGTGGCGCGGCCCTGCTCGTCGTTGAACTGAGTGAGCACGTCGAACGGCTTGTTCAGCATGAGCAGCCGCGGCTCGGCCGGCGGCGCCTTTGCCACCCGGCGCGGGGCGGGAGCTGCGCTAGAACGGCGCGGAGCGGGGGAACGGGGAGGACGCGGCATGGCTGGGTCACGCTGGGGAACAAGGCGGCAGTTTAACCGAGCGCTATCAACGGCGCTGATGATGCACGCAGAAGGAGGCTCTGCGACTATGCTGCTCGCATCGAATCGACCGCAGGGGACGCACCATGAGCAACGAACTCGCCACCTTCACCGGCTGGGCCGCCACCGCACCGGGCGCCCCCCTCGAACGCCACAGCTACGACCCCGGCCCGCTGGGCGCCGAAGAGGTCGAAGTGGCGGTGGAATACTGCGGCATCTGCCACTCCGACCAGTCGATGATCGACAACGAGTGGGGCAACGCCCGCTACCCCTTCATCCCCGGTCATGAAGTGGTCGGCACCGTGGTCCGCGTCGGCGACCAGGTGCGCGGCCTCAAGCTCGGTCAGCGCGTCGGCATCGGCTGGTACAAGGGCAGCTGCATGCATTGCGGCTCGTGCATGGAAGGCTCGCATAACCTCTGTCGCACCGTGAAACCGACCATCGTCGGCAGCCACGGTGGCTTCGCCGATCGCCTGCGCTCGCACTGGGCCTGGGCCGTGGCGCTGCCGGAAGGCCTCGACCCGGCGCTGGTCGGCCCGCTGTTCTGCGCCGGCTCCACGGTGTTCAGCCCGCTGCTGGAATTCGACGTGAAACCCACCGACCGCGTCGGCGTGGTCGGCATCGGCGGCCTCGGCCACCTGGCGCTGGGCTTCCTCAACGCATGGGGCTGCGAAGTCACCGCCTTCACCTCGTCGCTGAGCAAGCAGGACGAAGCCAAGCGCCTGGGCGCACACAAGGTGGTGGCCTCCACCGACAGCGCAGCGATGAAGGCGATTGCCGGCACCCTCGACTTCCTGCTGGTCACCGCCAGCGCCGACCTGGACTGGAACGCCCTGCTCGCCACGCTGCGTGGCAAGGGTCGCCTGCACTTCGTCGGCATCGTGCCGAGCGCCATCCCCACCCATGTGTTCAGCCTGATCCCACAGCAGAAGAGCCTGTCCGGCTCGCCGGTGGGTTCGCCGAAAACCATGGCGACCATGCTCGAGTTCTGCGCCCGCCACCAGATCCTGCCGCAGGTCGAACAGTTCCCCATGAGCCAGGTGAACGCCGCGCTCGATCACCTGCGCGCCGGCAAGGCGCGTTACCGCGTGGTGCTGGACGCCAGCAAATGAGTGATCTGTTCCACTGGCGGCGCACTGCGCCCTGGCACCTGGGCGCAGTCGATCGCACCGACCGGCCGCGCCTGCTGGAAGTGTGGGAGGCGGCGGTGCGCGCCACTCACCACTTCCTCGCCGAGGAGGACATCCAGTTCTACCGGCGCATGATCGGCGAGCAGTATTTCGACCTGGTGCGCCTGACCTGCCTGCGCGACGCCGAGGGCGCCGTGCAGGGCTTCTCCGGCACCGCCGAGGATCGCCTGGAGATGCTCTTCGTCGACCCCGCCGCCCACGGTCGCGGCTTCGGCAAGGCGCTGCTGCAGGACGCCATCGAGCGCCACGGCGTGCGCCTGGTCGACGTCAACGAGCAGAACCGCGAGGCCCTGGGCTTCTACATCTCCCAAGGCTTCGAGCGCATCGGCCGCTCACCGCTGGACGGCGCCGACCGGCCCTTCCCGCTGCTGCACCTGCGTCTGCGTTGAGTGCAGTGGCGCCTGCGCGCGCCACTGTCGCAAGCCGCGCGACACACCCATCTCCAGCCCGACCAAGGCCAGCATCACCAGTGCCAGTACCAGCAGCGACAGGTAGATCGGCTTGAGCACCTGGCCGACCTGGCGCTTGAACAGCGCCACCAGAAAATCGGCCTGGAACAGTTGCTCCACCCGCGCATCCAGCACCTGCAGCATCACCTCGCGATCCACCCCGGTGTACTTGTTGGCCTGCTCGATCGCCGTATCGCGCACCAGCTCGCCGAGCAACGCCACCTGCAGGTGATTGAGCAGCTCCGCGGAGAGCCGCTCGGCCCAGGAAGCCTCTTCCAGCTCGGGAACCCGCGCCAGCAGTTGCGCCTGCAGATACTGCGCGGCCAGGTGGTTGAGCAGTTGCTGCACGCTGCTGGCCTGCAGCTCGTCGAGCAGCGCCTGCTGATCCTGCTCCTGCAGATAGCCCGAGAAGCCTTGCCAGACGCCACCCGCCACCACTTGCAGCAGCGGCGCGTAGGTATCCAGATGCTTGTTCACCTGTTGCTGGCCGCCATACAGCAGACCGGCCTGCGCGCCGAGGAGAGCGCCACCAAGCGGCAGCAGGAGGAAGTACAGTTTGAGCAGCCAGTGGTGCCAACGCCGCTGGCGAGCGAGCCAGCCATGCCGTTGCCACAACAGCACCAGCAACAGGCCGCCAACGCTGCCGAGCAGCAGGCCCAGGCTGGCGTAGCCAAACAGAGGAAGGAAACTGAACGGCTCCCACAGACCATTCAGCAGGATCTGTGCTTGATCCATGCGCGACACTCCTTGTCGTGAACGAGAGCCGCGCAGCCTAACCCAAGCTCAGGCACGGCGCGTCACGAGCATGGCGCGTTGTGCGTGAGTCGACGAACTCAGCGGAACGGCGGTTCGTCGAAGCTGCGCAGCTTGCGCGAGTGCAACGAGTCGAGCTGGCAGCGCAGCAGGTCGAGGGCGGTGATGCCGATGGCCAGATGCTGGCTGACCGCGCGTTGGTAGAAACCGGTGGCCGAGCCGGGCAGCTTAATCTCGCTGTGCAGCGGCTTGTCCGACACGCACAGCAGCGTGCCGTAGGGCACCCGCAGGCGATAGCCTTGCGCTGCGATGGTGCCGCTCTCCATGTCCACCGCTACGGCGCGCGACAGGTTGATCAGCGGCCGCTCGTGGGCCCAGTGCAGCTCCCAGTTGCGGTCGTCGTAGGTCAGTACGGTACCGGTGCGCAGGCGCTTCTTCAGCGTCTCACCACGTTCGCCGGTGACCTGCGCCGCCGCTTCCTGCAGGGCCTGCTGCACCTCGGCCAGGGCCGGGATAGGGATGTTCGGCGGCAGCACGCGATCCAGTATTCCGTCCCTGCGCATATAGGCGTGGGCCAGTACGTAGTCGCCGATGGTCTGCGACTGCCGCAGGCCGCCGCAGTGGCCGATCATCAGCCAGCAGTGCGGGCGCAGCACAGCCAGGTGGTCGGTGATGTTCTTGGCGTTGGACGGGCCGACGCCGATGTTGACCAGGGTGACGCCGTGGCCGTCGCTGGCGATCAGGTGATAGGCCGGCATCTGGTAGCGGTGCCAGACCACCGCGTCGGCCACCGCCTGGGCATCCTCCTCGCTGGCGTCGCGTTCGATGATGACGTTGCCCGGCAACACCATGCGCACGAAACGCGGGTCGTTGCGCAGCTGCTCCAGGCCGTGGCGGATGAACTGGTCGACGTAACGGTGGTAGTTGGTCAGCAGAATCCACGGCTGCACGTGGCGCCAGTCGCTGCCGGTGTAGTGCTGAATGCGCTTGAGCGAGAAGTCGGTACGCGCCGCATCGAACAGCGCCAGCGGCAGGTCGCTGTCGTCACCCCAGCCGTACAGACCGTCGGCCACCGAGTCGGTGGCGGCGGACAGGTCGGTGCTGGGGAACACCCGTGCAAGTTGAGCGGCGGTCACCCCAGAGCCGGACAGCTCGTCGCCCTGGTCGACCACATAGGGATAGGGGATGTTCTGCTGACTGAAGCCCACTTCGACGGTGACCGAGAAGTCCTCCATCAGCGGCCGCAGCTGGTCCAGCAGATAGCCGCGGAAAGCCTCCGGCTGGGTCACGGTGGCGCGGTAGGTGCCCGGCACCTGGACCTTGGCGTAGGCGCGCACGCTGCTCGGCACTTCGCCCTGGCAGTGGTAGGTCAGGCGCAGCTCCGGGTAACGGAACTGCGCACGCTCGGCCTGCCCTGGCAGGGTGCGCTCCTTGAGGTAGCGCTTGAGCGCCAGGCTCAGGGCATCGGTGGCCTGGCGATGCAGGTCGGCGAGCCGCTCGACGGCCTCCTCGGCAGTGGCGGCGACGATGAAATCGGTAGCGGGCATTGCAGTCACGGGGCAGCTTCCTGGCTGGGATCACGGCTCTATCTTGCGCTCATCGCACCGGCAGCCGCCAGTCGAGTGGCACTTTGCCGCCACTCGGCGGCTGCACGGCAAGACCGCAGCCGAGCATCTAGGCTTGCCCCATGGGTTTCGAGGAGAACCGTCGTGCGCGCCCTGCCGATCATCTGCCTGTTTGTCTGCAGCACTTCACCACTACTGGCCGCCGAACTGGACGGCCGCTACCAGGGCAGCCTCGACGAGCGCCCGGTCGAGCTGATCCTGCGCAGCCATGAGCAGCAGGTGGAAGGCGAATACCTCGAGGGCCAGCAGCGCTTCCGCGTCACCGGCAGCTTCGACGGCCAGACCCTGCAGGCGCAGATCAGCGAGCCAGCCTCCGGCCAGGTACTGGCCAACATGAACGCCAACTACGCCAACGACATGCTCGCCACCAGCCTGGCCGCGCGTAATCCGCACAACGGCGAGACGCTGCTGCGCGAGGCGATGTTCCAGCGCGTGGCACCGCCCCCACCACCGCCAGACCCGAACAAGGACCCGGCGCTGGTCGGCACCTGGGTGTACGAGCAGATGACCAACAGCGAGGGCCTGGAATACGCCTCGCTGACCATGGTCACCACCCTGCGCATCCGCGCCGACGGCAGCATCGAGCAATGGCGGCGCAGCGTGGCCGGTGGCAGCGAATGGACCTACGACCGCCCCGGCGAGCTGCAGTACAGCGGGCGCTGGCGCAGCGACAAGGGCCTGCTGCTGGTGCAGCTCAAGGGTGCACCGGAATTCCAGCCGGCGGCGCATTACCGTTTCGACACGCCCTACCTGGTGACCGAGAGCAACACCGGGCGGATGATCTGGCAGCGCCGTTGAGCGGCGCCGCGTTGACCCACCGCAGCCCGCGCCCTAGACTGCGCGCCCCGCTGAATCACCGAACCCGCTAGCCATGCTGTCGTCCGCCCACCTGCCCTGCTCCGCCCAGCCCGATCCGCGGCTGCTGGCGCGCACCTGGCCGCGTGACGCCAAGCTCAAGCGCCGGCGCAGCGTGCTGTTCGCCTTCACTTTCTCGCCTCCCTCCGCATCTCTCTGAGTCCGCCGGCGCCCCGCCGCGACTCGTCCTTCGTGCCTCGCACCCGCCCCGCCGCCGCGCGTGGGCACTCGTCGTTTTTTGGCCGCGCCCGGGCCGCAAACGGGCTGGAGAGAGAAATGAACAACCGTTATCTGCTCGGCGTGCTGATCTTCGCCGTGTCCGTGGTCGGCCTGAGCATGGGCGCCACTCTGCCGCTGGTTGCCCTGCGCCTGCACGCCGCCGGCGCCGGCAGCCTGGCCATCGGCCTGATGTCGGCCCTGCCGGCGGCCGGCATGATCCTCGCCGCGCTGCTGGTGCACCGTCTGTGCCGCCACTTCAGCGGCCGCCAGCTGTACCTGATCTGCTTCGCCCTGTGCCTGCTGGGCAGCGCCGCGCTGCTGGCGGACCAGGCCCCGCTGCTGGTGCTGGCCAGTGCACGCCTGCTGCTCGGCGTGGGCATGGGCGTGCTGGTGATCCTCGGCGAGTCCTGGGTCAATGAGCTGTGTGACGAGCGCAAGCGCGGCCAGATCGTCGCGCTCTACGCCGCCTGCTTCACCGGCTGCCAGCTCGGCGGGCCGGCGATGATCAGCCTGTTCGGCGCGAGCAGCGCCTGGCCGGTGTGGCTGGTGCTGGCGACCAACCTGATCGCGCTGGCGCTAGTCTGGCGCAGCCTGCCAGCGGACCTCGCGGAAGCCGCCGAAGACGCGCCGCGGCGCTTCTCCCTGCTCGGCTTCGTGCGCATCGCCCCGGCCCTGTGCCTGGGCGTGCTGTTTTTCGCCTTCTTCGATGCGGTGGTGCTGTCGCTGTTCCCGGTGTACGCCAGCAGCCACGGCTGGGCGGTGGGCGTGGCGGCACTGATGGCCAGCGTGATCCTCGGTGGCGACATGCTGTTCCAGGTGCCGCTGGGCTGGCTGTCCGACCGCGTCGACCGCCGTGCCTTGCACCTGGGCTGCGGCGTGCTGACCCTGTCGCTCGGCCTGGCCCTGCCCTGGCTGATCGGCCAGGGCAACCTGCTGTGGCCGGCGCTGGTGGTGCTCGGCGCGGCGGCCGGCGGTATCTACACCCTGGCCCTGGTGCTGATCGGCCAGCACTTCCGCGGCCCCGACCTGGTCACCGCCAACGCCTGCGTGGGCATGCTCTGGGGCGTCGGCAGCCTGCTCGGCCCGCTGCTCAGCGGCGCGCTGATGAGCACCGGCCCGCAGGGCCTGCCACTGGCCCTGTGCCTGGCCGCCAGCCTGTTCGTGGTGGCCGCCTTCGGCGCGCTGCCACTGGCGCGTCGGGTGTTCTCCTAAGGACTGATGGCAAGCCGCCGGCGATTGCGGCATAACGGTAGTCGACGACGACCGGGGGAGGCGTCTCGCCATGATCCATCAACTGCCACGCTGGGTAGAGGTCGGCGGCTTCTGCCTGGCGCTGATCGCCGGCAGCGTCAATGCCATCGCCCTGCTCGGCTTCAACCACCAAGGCGTGTCGCACCTGTCCGGCAGCTCCAGCCTGCTCGGCGTGGAACTGGCCCAAGGCGCGCCGGACGAAGCCCTGCACCTGCTGCTGATCCTGCTCAGCTTCGTGCTCGGCGCCGCCATCAGTGGCTGCGTGATCGGCAACCAGTCGCTCAAGCTCGGCCGCCGCTACAGCGTCGCCCTGCTGGCCGAGAGCCTGGCCCTGCTGCTGGCGATGCTGATGCTGGAGCGCGGCAGCGACCTCGGCCACTATCTGGCCTCGGCCGCCTGCGGCCTGCAGAACGCCATGACCAGCACCTACAGCGGCGCCGTGGTGCGCACTACCCACGTCACCGGACTGTTCACCGACCTCGGCATCATGCTCGGCCTCAAGCTGCGCGGGCAGCCGGCGGACCGCCGACGCATCCTGCTGTACCTGATCCTGATCGCCGGCTTCATCGGCGGCGGCGTGCTCGGTGCCCTCGGTTATGCCGGCTGGCACTATCGCGCCCTGCTCGGCCCGGCGGCGCTGGCCGCGCTACTGGCATTGATCTATCTGATCTACTGGCGGCGCCAGCAGGCCCGCTGAGTCAGGCGGGCAGATCGACCACCGCCATGGTCACGCTGGCCTTGCTGTACAGCCGCCGCTCGCCCTTCTCGTAGCCGAACACCTCGGCCTCGACCACCGTGGCCTGGCGCCCGGCCTTGAGCACTTCGGCGCGGCACAGCAGGCGTTCGCTGCGCGCCGGGCGCAGCAGGTTGACCTTGAACTCCAGGGTCAGCACGCTGAAACCCTCGGCGAGCGCCGTAGCCGCCGCCGCACCGGCGGAGTGATCGGCCAGGGTGGTCTGCACCCCGGCATGGATGAAGCCGTTCTGCTGCAGGTGACGCGGCAGTATGTCCAGCTCCGCCTCGACCCAGCCCGGACCACAGTCGAGCAGGCGGATGCCCAGGTCCTGGATAAAGTTGGCGGCGGCGAAGCCCTGTTCGACCAGCTCGCGGTAACGCGGATGGGCCTGCATGGAAGGTTCCTTTTCTCGAGGACGCCCGCGACCGGAATGGCCGCGGGGCATTGCACGGTCAGACCAAGTGAGGCGTGCTGCGAGCGACCAACGCCTCGACATCGGCGCCGCGCGGCAGGGTGCCGTAGACGCGGCCATGGCCACCCAGGCGACTGGCGATAAAGGCGTCGGAGACGGTGGCATTGCCGGCCTCCAGCAGCAGCTTGGCCTGCAGGGCCACGGCCACATCCTCGGTCAGCTGGCGGGCGCGGTACTGGATGTCGCCGGTATCGCGGAAGTCCGCCTGCAGCTGCTGGATATGCGCCTTCAGGCGCGCATCGCCGTGACCGTCGCCCAACTCGGCGAACAGTGCATCGAGCACGCCGGCCTCCTTGGACAGGGCGCGCAGCACGTCCAGGCACTGCACGTTACCCGAGCCTTCCCAGATCGAGTTGACCGGCGCCTCGCGGTACAGCCGCGGCAGGATGGTTTCCTCGACATAGCCGGCGCCGCCCATGCACTCCTGCGCCTCGTTGATCATTGCCGGGGCACGTTTGCAGATCCAGTACTTGCCGATGGCAGTGACCAGGCGGGCGAACTTGTCCTCCTGATCAATGTGCGAGTTGTCCAGGGCCTTGCCCATGCGCAGGGTCAGGGCCAGGGCGGCCTCGCTCTCCAGCGCCAGGTCGGCCAGCACGTTCTGCATCAGCGGCTGTTCGGCCAGCACGCGGCCGCCGACCTTGCGGTGCGCGCAGTGATGCGCGGCCTGGGTCAGGGCCTGACGCATCAGGCTGCTGGAGCCGATCATGCAGTCGAAGCGGGTCAGCGAGACCATCTCGATGATGGTCGGCACGCCGCGGCCCTCCTCACCGACCATCCAGGCCAGGGCGCCACGGTATTCCACCTCGCTGGAGGCGTTGGCCCAGTTGCCCAGTTTGTTCTTCAGGCGCTGGATATAGAACTGGTTGCGGGTGCCGTCCGGGCGGTGGCGCGGCAGCAGGAAGCAGGACAGGCCCTTGTCGGTCTGCGCCAGGGTGAGGAAGGCGTCGCACATCGGCGCCGAGCAGAACCACTTGTGGCCGACCAGTTCGTAGGCCTCGCCGGGGCCGCCGAGACCCACCGGGTAGGCACGGGTGGTGTTGGCACGCACGTCGGTGCCGCCCTGCTTCTCGGTCATGGCCATGCCGATGGTGACGCCGGCCTTCTGCTCGATGCCGACGTTGCGCGGGTCGTACTCGGTAGCGAGGATCTTCGGCACCCAGATCTCGGCCAGGTTGGGCTGCAGGCGCAGCGCCGGCACGGCGGCGTAGGTCATGGTCAGCGGGCAGGCGTTACCCGCCTCGGCCTGGTTGTGCATATAGTTGAGCGCGGCGCGGGCCACCTGGGCGCCCTCGCGCGGGTCGGTCCAGGGCAGCGACGGAATGCCGTGCTCGATGGCCGTGCGCATCAGCTCATGATAGGCCGGGTGGAACTCGACCAGGTCGACGCGATTGCCGTAGCGATCATGGCTCTTGAACACCGGCTTGTTCTCGTTGGCCAGGAAGCCGGCCTGCATCAGCGTCCCGCCAGCCAGGGCGCCGTAGCTGTTGAGGCGGTCTTCGGCCCAGCCGCCGCCGAAGCGGCGATTCCACTCCTGCAGCGGCAGGTCGAGGCGGTACAGGTTGGCGCCGTCCAGCGACGGCACCTGGTTGAACACTTCGTGGGTTTCGGCGAATTGCTGCAGGGACATCTCAGGACTCCGAGGCGCCGACGGCGCGCAGGCAGAAGGTGATCAGGGTTTGGCTGACGGTATCCAGGTCCACCACCGGCAGGCCGGCATCACGGGCCGCACGGGCCGGCGGGGAAAGCGGGCCGACCAGGGCCTCGGCGATGGCGCCTACCAGGCAGGCCGCCACCAGGCTGACCTGCGGCACGCGGAATTCACCGCTGCGCACGCCCTCTTCGAGCAGGTCGACGAACAGCTCGGCATAGGCCTCACGGAACAGCAGACGCTGCTCGTCCACCTCCGGGTCCACCGGCTCGGCGATCAGGGCGAAGGCCAGGCGCCGGCTGTGCCAGGCGCGCGCGGCGAACTGCTCGAGACCGGCGGCCAGGCGCTGGGTGGCGCTACCGGGGCCGCCAAGGATCGCGGCGAGGGCATCGACCTCGATGCGGCAGGCGCTGCTGAACACCTCGGCCGCCAGCTCGCCCTTGCCGCTGAAGTGGCGGTACAGGCTGCCGGTGGCGATGCCGGCGTCCTCGGCGAGGGCCTGCATGGTCAGGCTGGCGAAGCCGCCTTCGGCGACCCGGGCGTGGGCGCAGGCGAGAATGCGATCGCGCAATTCCTGGGCGCGATCGAGACGGGCGGTGGTGGTGCGATAGGCCATGAGCTGAATCCGTGTTCATGAATTCAGCTCAGTGAATCACGATTCACTTCTTGGCGAAAATGACGTTTCGGCCAAAAACCGGCCAGATCAATGTCAAAACGGTCTCAGAATCTGTTCACGATCTTCTGGATTAGAGCCAGGCAAGGCAAAAACGGCCGAGGAAGCGCAGTTTACAAGTGGTAAATGAGCATTCCGAGGGCGGTTTTAACGCCGCATGGCCGCGAGCCAGGAGATCAAGGACAGATTCTCAGGCGTTGGCGCTGCGACACAGCACCCAGTCGTGCAGCAGGGTCTGTAGCTCGAGGAACTTCACCGGCTTGGCCAGGTAGTCGCTCATGCCGGCGGCCAGGCAGCGCTCGCGATCGCCGCTGTGGCTGTGGGCGGTGATGGCCAGCACCGGCGTCTCGCCGCAACCGGGCAGCTGACGCAGCGCACGGCAGGTGGCGAAGCCGTCCATCACCGGCATCTGGCAGTCCAGCAGTACCGCGTCGATCGGCTCGTTGCGCAGCACTTCCAGGGCCTCGGCGCCGTTGTCGGCAGTACGCACGCGGTAGCCGAGCTTGAGCAGCATGCCGCGGGTCACCAGCTGGTTGATCGCGTTGTCCTCGACGATCAGCACGGTGCATTGCTCGGCATGCCGGCGCGGCGCGCCACCACTGCGGCGCGCGGCAGGCGCGACACTCGGGTGCTGCACCGGCAGGTCGAGCGCCAGGCTGATCGCGAAGGCGCTGCCCTGCCCCGGCTGCGACTGGTGCTGCAGGCTGCCACCGAGCAGGTCCACCAGTTGCCGGCAGATCGCCAGGCCGATGCCCAGGCCGCCGTACTGGCGGGTCATGGAGCCATCCAGTTGGCGGAAGCGCTGATAGAGCTTGCCGTCCTCCGGGGTAACGAAGCCGATGCCGCTGTCCTGCACTTCCAGGCGCAGCGGCATGCTGCCGGCCAGCGGCCCGGCGGCGGCCACGCGCAGCACCACACCGCCCTGGTGAGTGAACTTGATGGCGTTGTCCAACAGATAGCCCATGGCTTGGGTCAGCTTGGCGGCGTCGCCTTCCAGGGTATCCGGCAGGCTGTCTTCCAGTTCGACGCGGAAACTCAGGCCCTTGTCGGCGGCGCGGCCGCCGTACTGGGCGCGCAGGCCGTCGACCAGGCCGCGCAGGCTGAACGGCTCGCGGCGCGGGTAGAGCTTGCCAGCCTGCAGTTCGGTGAGGGAGAGGATGTCGTTGACCATGCGCATCATGTCGCGCGCCGAGCTGGCGGCGGTGCGCTGGTACTGCTCCAGTTCGACGTCCATCTTCACCGTCTGCATCAGCTCCAGGGAACCGATCACCCCGTTCATCGGCGTGCGCAGCTCGTGGGTGACGGTGGCGAGGAATTCGTCCTTGAGCCGGTTGCTGTCGGCCAGTTCGGAGTTGAGCACTTCCAGCTCGCGCCCGGCCTGCTGGAGGATGCGCGTGCGCTCCTCCTTCATCGCGTTGATGCGGTCGGCCAGGGCCAGCGACAGCAGGCCCACTTCCAGCGCCGAGCCGAACTGGCTGGCGTACATGGTGAGGTAGGTGTAGGGCAGGAAGCCCAGCACCATCAGGGTGTTGATCACTCCGCCGGCGAGGAAGGCGGTCCAGGCAAAGATGAAGTAGCGCGCCACGCGCATGCCGCGCAGCCAGGCCAGTATGCCGGCGGCGAAGATCACCACGGTGAAGGCCAGGGCCAGGTAGGTGGCCAGGCGCAGCGCGGTGGCGTAGCTGGTGGTCAGCGCCAGCACCATCACCAGCAAGCCCGTGGCCATCAGCAGGCGCAGCAGGCGATCGACCCACAGGCTGTGCTCCACGGTGTGCAGGAAGCTGCGCGCGAACTGGCAACCGAACAGCGCCGCCGAGCCGATCAGGAAGGGCGTGGAGGCGTTGGCCCACCAGGGACTGTCCGGCCAGAAATACTGGATGCCGGCACCGTTCACCGATATCTGGTACAGACCGAACGAGCCGATATAGAGGATGTAGTAGAGGTAGCTGGTGTCGCGAACGGCGATGAAGATGAACAGGTTGTAGATCAGCATCACCAGCAGGATGCCGTAGATCACCCCGAGGGTATAAATGCGCGCCGGCTGCGCCTCGATGAAGGCATCCGGCGCCCACAGGCCCAGGGGCATTTGCATCGAGCCCTGGCTCTGCGCGCGCAGGTAGACACGCTGGGGTTGGCCCGGCGTCAATTCGAGGTCGAACAGGTAGTTGTTCTGTTTGATCTGCCGGCTGGAGAAGGGCAGCGAGTCGCCGGTACGTACCGCCAGGCGATAACCGCCAGCGCCATCCGGCAGGTACAGGTCCAGCTTGTCGAGCGGCGGGTAGGCCAGCTCCAGCAGCCAGTGCTTGGCCGCCGCATTGCTCGATTGATAGTCCAGGTCGACACGCAGCCAGAACACCGAGCGCGAATAGCCGGCGTTGAGTACCGGCTTGCCATTGACGCGGAAGCTGCCATCCAGCGCCGCCGAGCTGACCTGCTCGATGGTCGCATCACCGCGCACGTCCTCGAACACCTGCATCTGCGGGCCGAGCGTGAGGTAGCGGGTCTGCTCGTCGAAGGTGACGGCGTGCGCCAGCCCGCCCACGACGAACAGCATCAGGAATAGAAAGACACGCATGCAGCCCCGCATAGATTCGCGTGCAGCCGTCCGGGAGCCCTCTTCTCCACTGGGGACGGCACACAGAATCCTTCTGGTTGGTATGAGCGGCACTCTAGCACAGGGCCAGTAACGAGGAATCCGTCTATCCGGCCAAGTTGTATACATCGATTGGGCCACTTCGCCGCCAGGTGGTAAGCTCGCCGGCCATGAACAGACACAACTCCCGCCCCGTCGTCCTCTGCTTGTCCGGCCACGATCCATCCGGTGGTGCCGGCCTGCAGGCGGACATCGAAGCCCTGCTCGCCCAGGGCTGCCACGCCGCTCCGGCGGTTACCGCGCTGACCGTGCAGGACACGGTGAACGTCTCCGACTTCCGCGTGCTGGATCGCGCCTGGGTCCTGGCCCAGGTCGACGCCATCATCAGCGACCTGCCAGTGGCCGCCGTCAAGCTGGGCATGCTCGGCTCGGTGGAGATGGTCGACACCGTGGTCGAGATCATGCAGCGCCTGCCTGGCGTGCCGCTGGTCTGCGACCCGGTGCTGCGCGCCGGCGGCGGCGGTTCGCTGGGCAAGGAAGATGTCGGCTACGCCATGCGCGAGCGCCTGCTGCCGATCGCCGCAGTGGCCACGCCGAACCTGCCCGAGGCACGCATCCTCGCCGAACTGCCGGAAGGCAGCGCCGATGAATGCGCGGCCAAGCTCGCGCCCTTCTGCCAGCACCTGCTGATCACCGGCGGCCACGGCGACGAGGCCGAGGTACACAACCGCCTCTACGTGCGCGACGGCGAATGCCACACCTTCACCTGCGCACGCCTGCCGGGCAGCTACCACGGCTCCGGCTGCACCCTGGCCAGCACCCTGGCCGGCCGCCTGGCACTGGGCGAGGATACCGCCAGTGCCGTGCGCTCAGCCCTCGACTACACCTGGCGCACCCTGCGTGATGCCGAGCAGCCCGGCCGCGGCCAGTACGTACCGCGTCGCCTGCCATTGGACTTCTGTTCGTGAGCACTGCACTGCGCGGTCTGTATGCCATCACCGACAGCCAGTTGCTGCAAGGCGGCAAGCTGCTGCCCTACGTGGAAGCGGCGCTGAAGGGCGGCGCCCGCCTGCTGCAGTACCGCGACAAGTCCGACGACCAGGCCCGCCGCCTGCGCGAGGCCTCGCAGCTGGCCGAGCTGTGCGCGCGCCACGGCGCCAGCCTGCTGATCAACGACGACGCCGAACTGGCCGCCAAGCTCGGCGTCGGCGTGCACCTGGGCCAGGGTGACGGCTCACTGGCCGCCGCCCGCGCCCTGCTCGGTCGCCAAGCGATCATCGGCGCCACCTGCCACGCCAGCCTGGAGCTAGCCGAACAGGCCGCCCGCGAAGGTGCCAGCTACATCGCCTTCGGCCGCTTCTTCAGCTCGCAAACCAAGCCCGGCGCGCCGAGTGCCACGCCGGAGCTGCTGGAGCAGGCCAGTGCCCGCTTCAGCCTGCCGATCACCGCCATCGGCGGCGTCAGCCTGGACAACGGCGCCGAGCTGATTGCCCGTGGCGCCGACCTGCTGGCGGTGATCCACGCCCTGTTCTCCGCGCTCTCCGCCACCGAGGTGGAGGCCCGCGCCCGCGCCTTCAGCGCGCTGTTCGCCAATTCCTGATTCAGAGAGACCGCCATGTCCCGTTCCGAACAACTCTTCGCCAGCGCCCAGAAACACATCCCCGGCGGCGTCAACTCGCCGGTGCGCGCCTTCCGCAGCGTCGGCGGCACCCCGCTGTTCTTCAAGCACGCCGAAGGCGCCTATGTGATCGACGAGGACGACAAGCGCTATGTCGACTACGTCGGCTCCTGGGGCCCGATGATCCTCGGCCACGCCCACCCACAGGTGCTGGATGCGGTACGCAAGCAGCTGGAACACGGTCTGTCCTACGGCGCGCCGACCGCGCTGGAAGTGGAGATGGCCGAGCTGGTCTGCTCCATCGTGCCGTCCATGGAACTGGTGCGCATGGTCAGCTCCGGCACCGAGGCGACCATGAGCGCCATCCGCCTGGCCCGTGGCTACACCGGCCGCGACGCGATCATCAAGTTCGAGGGTTGCTACCACGGCCACTCCGACAGCCTGCTGGTGAAGGCCGGCTCCGGTCTGCTGACCCAGGGCGTACCGAGCTCGGCCGGCGTGCCGGCGGACTTCGCCAAACACACCCTGACCCTGCCCTACAACGACCTGGCCGCCGTCGAGAAGTGCCTGGCCGAAGTCGGCCAGACCGTCGCCTGCATCATCGTCGAGCCGGTGGCCGGCAACATGAACTGCGTGCCGCCGGCGCCGGGCTTCCTCGAAGGCCTGCGCGAGCAATGCGACAAGCACGGCGTGGTGCTGATCTTCGACGAGGTGATGACCGGCTTCCGCGTCGCCCTCGGCGGCGCCCAGGCTCACTACGGCGTGACGCCGGACCTGTCGACCTTCGGCAAGATCGTCGGCGGCGGCATGCCGGTCGGCTGCTTCGGCGGCAAGCGCGCCATCATGGAATGCATCGCCCCGCTCGGCCCGGTCTACCAGGCCGGCACCCTGTCCGGTAACCCGCTGGCCATGGCCGCCGGCCTGACCACCCTCAAGCTGATCAGCCGTCCGGGCTTCCACGCCGAGCTGTCCGAGTTCACCAGCCGCATGCTGGCCGGCCTGCAGGAACGCGCCGATGCCGCCGGCATCCCCTTCGTCACCACCCAGGCAGGCGCCATGTTCGGCCTGTACTTCAGCGGCGCCGACGACATCGTCACCTTCAATGACGTGATGGCCAGCGACGCAGCGCGCTTCAACAAGTTCTTCCACCTGATGCTGGAAGGCGGCGTGTACCTGGCTCCGAGCGCCTTTGAGGCCGGCTTCACCTCCATCGCCCACGGCGACAAGGAACTGGAAATCACCTTCGCCGCCGCCGAGCGCGCCTTCGCCAGACTCAAGTGATGCAGTACAGCACCGCGATTAGCGATGGAATTCTGGCCCTGGCCTGTCTGGCCAGCCTGTTCTGGCTGCGCCCGGCCTTCCGCGGCCAGCCGGTGCTGCGCGCCCTGCTGCTGGGCTTCGGCCTGACCGCCACGGCGGCGCTGTGCGGCGCGGTGCGTTACGGCCTGGACCCGAGCTGGATCGACAAGCACCGCTCCTTCACCCAGCTCAGCGCCGCCCTCGGTCTGCCGCTGCTGGGTCTGGCCGCCTTCGCGCTGTCCCGCGGCCTGGCCTGGACCCGCTCGATCTGGACGGTGTGGCTGCTGGTGCTGGTCGGCCTGTTCATCGGCGCACGCGTGCTGGGCGTGGATCAGCACTATCGCCTGCTGCTCAACCTGGCCACTCTGCTGCTGATTCTCTACGCCGGTCTGAGCCGCTGGCCGCAGCTGCGCCCGGGCCTGCAGGCCATCGGCGTGGTGGGACTGTTCCTGGTCGCTGGCCTGGCCGTGGGCACCGAAGGCTTTATCGGCCCGTTACGCCGCGTCGACCTGTTCCACGCCCTGCTGACCCCGGCCTACCCGCTGCTGGCCTGGCTGCTCATGGTGCTGCGCGCACCGGTGCGCGAGGAAATCCCGGTAAAGACTTTGTAAGGACGCACCGGCTTATCACATAATGTGATGGCCGGCGCATTCAGCCGGCTGGGCATGAGGCCCGACCCGTTCCGCGAGGCGTTCCGATTTCCATGAACCGCACCGGCCGCAACCTGTTCTTCGGTTGCCTGTTGCTCGCTTCTCCCCTGCTGGCCCACGCAGGCGACAACTCGTTGCTGGTGCCGGCCGAAGGCCGTTGCTCGCTGAACTTGGCTCCCGAAGACCTGCCCCAGGCCGTGAGCACCTGCCAGGGCCTGGCCCAGCAGGGCGACGCCCAGGCCCAGTACGAACTCGGCGAATTCTTCTACGACGGCCAGCGCGCCCCGCGCGACCTGCCCCAGGCCCTGCACTGGTTCGAACAGGCTTCGCTGCAAGGCAATGCCCAGGCCCAGTTGCGCCTGGGCAACATGTTCTCTCAGGGCGAAGGCGTGCAGGCCAACAACGTGCAGGCCTATATCGTGCTGAAGATGGCGGCAGTGAATGGCTCGGACGAGGCCATGGACAGCGCCGACCAGGTGGCCGAACGCATGGGTCGGGAAGAGTTGCAGGTCGCCAGCCAGGTGCTTGGGCAGATATTCCGCAGCTACCTGCTGGAGCTGCAGAACATCGATACCAGCCCTTCTGGCTCTGGCTACAGCCCGACGCCGAGCCTGCCAGGCTCCGGCATCAGCCCGCAGGTGCCGGCCTTCGCGCCCAACTGAGGTTTACTTCTCCGGCATCGGCATGGGGAACGGCATCACGTTGCCGCCACCCTTGGCCTCGCTGATCTGCGGCGTACCCAGGCGCTCCACCTCGTCGATGCGCACGATCGAGTGCATCGGCACGAAGCTGCGCACCACGCCCTCGAACTGCGCCTTGAGTTTCTCTTCGCTGGGATCGACGACCATCTGGGTGCGCTCGCCGAAGACGAACTCCTCGACCTCCAGGAAGCCCCACAGATCGCTCTGGTAGATCTGCTTGGCGTACATCTCGTACACCTGGCCCTGGTTGAGGAAAATCACCTTGTAGATGGGTTCGCGCTTGCTCATGGATAGGAGAATAGAGGACGGCTGAAATTCGGGGGCGCGATGTTAGCACAGCCTCCGAGCCGGCAAGCCTAGGAAGCATGCGCCTTGCTCCCTATAATGCGCGGTTCCATTCGAACACCCCGACGCATTGCAGATGGCCAAGAAGCTTTATATCGAGACCCACGGCTGCCAGATGAACGAGTACGACAGCTCGCGCATGGTTGACCTACTGGGCGAGCACCAGGCACTTGAAGTCACGGAGAACCCGGCGGAAGCCGACGTAATCCTGCTCAATACCTGCTCGATTCGCGAAAAAGCTCAGGAAAAGGTGTTTTCCAAGCTCGGCGGCTGGCGTGCCCTGAAGCAGGACAACCCCAACCTGGTGATCGGCGTCGGCGGCTGCGTGGCCAGCCAGGAAGGCGCCGCCATCCGCGACCGCGCGCCCTATGTCGACGTGGTGTTCGGCCCGCAGACCCTGCACCGTCTGCCGGAGATGATCGACGCCGCGCGCACGACCAAGAAGGCGCAGATCGACATCAGTTTCCCCGAGATCGAGAAGTTCGACCGCCTCCCCGAGCCGCGCGTCGACGGCCCCAGCGCCTTCGTCTCGGTGATGGAAGGCTGCAGCAAGTACTGCACCTTCTGCGTGGTGCCCTACACCCGCGGCGAGGAAGTCAGCCGTCCGCTCGGCGATGTGCTGCTGGAGATCACCCAGCTGGCCGAGAAAGGCGTCAAGGAAGTCACCCTGCTCGGGCAGAACGTCAACGGCTTCCGCGGCGCGACCCCGGACGGTGACATCGCCGACTTCGCTGACCTGCTCTATGCAGTGGCGACCATCGACGGTATCGAGCGCATCCGCTACACCACCAGCCACCCGCTGGAATTCTCCGACGCCATCATCCAGGCCCACGCCGATATCCCGCAGCTGGTGAAGTTCCTCCACCTGCCGGTGCAATCCGGCTCGGACCGCGTGCTGGCGGCGATGAAGCGCAACCACACGGCGCTGGAATACAAGTCGCGCATCCGCAAGCTGAAGGCGGCGGTGCCGGACATCTGCATCAGCTCGGACTTCATCGTCGGCTTCCCCGGCGAGACCGAGAAGGACTTCGAGCAGACTATGAAGCTGATCGAGGACGTCGGCTTCGACTTCTCCTTCTCCTTCATCTACAGCTCGCGCCCGGGCACCCCGGCCGCCGACCTGGTCGACGACACCCCGGACGAAGTGAAGAAGCAGCGCCTGCTGATCATGAACAGCCGCCTCAACCAGCAGGGCTTCGAGATCAGCCGACGGATGGTCGGCACTCGCCAACGCATCCTCGTCACCGACTACGCCAAGCGCGACCCAGGCCAACTACAGGGTCGCACCGAGAACAACCGCGTGGTCAACTTCCGCTGCGACAACCCGAGCCTGATCGGCCAGTTCGTCGACGTGGAAATCTACGAGGCGCTGCCCAACTCCCTGCGTGGCACCCTTATCGACTAACGGCTAGCCCATTGCCGGGCGCTCGAACTTTCACCCTCAGGCGCCTAGGGTTATCCTTCGACCATCACTCCCGCCGCACAGCGGCAACCGGACCCCATTGAACGCTTCCATAGAACCGCATCGCTTCACCCTCGAACCCTACGAAGCACGCCGCTTCGCCAACCTCTGCGGGCAATTCGACGAGCACCTGCGCCTGATCGAACAACGCCTGTCCATCGAGATCCGCAATCGCGGCAACCAGTTCGAGCTGGTCGGCCCGAGCAAGCACACTCAGTCCGCCGAGAACCTGCTGCGCCGCCTGTACCGCGAGACCAAGAGTGCCGAGCTGTCGCCGGAGATGGTCCACCTGTACCTGCAGGAGTCCGGCCTGGAAGCTCTGGACAGCGGCAAGGCCGACGCCGGCGTGACCCTGCGCACCAAGAAGGGCGTGATCAAGCCGCGCGGCGCCAACCAGCAGCGCTACGTCAAGGCCATCCTCGACAACGACATCAATTTCGGCATCGGCCCGGCCGGTACCGGCAAGACCTATCTGGCCGTGGCCTGCGCGGTGGACGCGCTGGAGCGCGAGCAGGTGCGGCGCATCCTGCTGGTGCGCCCGGCGGTCGAAGCGGGTGAAAAACTCGGCTTCCTCCCCGGCGACCTGGCGCAGAAGATCGACCCTTACCTGCGCCCGCTGTATGACGCGCTATACGAGATGCTCGGCTTCGAAACCGTGGCCAAGCTGATCGAGAAGCAGGTGATCGAGATCGCCCCGCTGGCCTACATGCGCGGCCGCACCCTTAACAACAGCTTCATCATTCTCGACGAGAGTCAGAACACCACGCTCGAGCAGATGAAGATGTTCCTCACCCGCATCGGTTTCGGCTCCACCGCCGTGATCACCGGCGACGTCACCCAGGTCGACCTGCCGCGCGGCACCAAGTCCGGCCTGGCCCACGTGATGAACGTGCTGGAGGACGTGCCGGGCATCAGCTTCACCCACTTCAAGCCCAAGGACGTGGTGCGCCACCCATTGGTGCAGCGCATCGTCGAAGCCTACGAGCGCTTCGAAGAGCGACAGGAAGGCAAAGGCCGCAGCGATGCTTGAACTGGACCTGCAGAACGCCTCCAGCGCTACCGATCTGCCCAGCGAAGCGCAACTGCGCCGCTGGTGCGAACTCGCCCTGCGCCAGCGCACGGCCGACTCGGAAATGACCATCCGCCTGGTCGATGAAGCCGAAGGCCGCGAGCTGAACCACACCTGGCGGCACAAGGACTACGCCACCAACGTACTGTCCTTCCCGGCCGACGTGCCGGACGAACTACTGGATATCCCGCTGCTCGGCGACCTGGTGATCTGCGTGCCGGTGGTCGAGCGCGAAGCCCGCGAACAGGGCAAGACCAACGAGGCCCACTGGGCCCACCTGGTCATCCACGGCTGCCTGCACCTGCTCGGCTATGACCACATCGACGACGATGAGGCCGAGGAGATGGAAGCACTGGAACGGGAATTGCTGGCTGAATTGGGTCATCCCGACCCTTACGCCGCCGACGAAGAATAACTGCCAGAGAAGGCCCCGAGACTCACCATGAGCGAAGATCGATCGAGCAACGAGCAGAAGTCCTGGTTCAACAAGCTGACCCAGGCTTTTGCTCATGAGCCGAGAAACCGCCAGGAACTGCTGGAAGTCCTGCGCGATGCACACCAGAACAAGCTGCTCGACAGCGAAGCCCTGACCATCGTCGAGGGCGCCATCCAGGTTGCCGACCTGCAGGTGCGCGACATCATGGTGCCGCGCTCGCAGATGATCAGCATCAAGGCCAGCCAGAGCCCGGCCGAATTCCTCCCGGCCATCGTCGACTCCGCGCACTCGCGCTATCCGGTGATCGGCGAGAGCCTCGACGAAGTCATCGGCATCCTCCTGGCCAAGGACCTGCTGCCGCTGATCATCAACGGCGACAAGCCCTTCGACATCAAGCAGCTGCTGCGCCCGGCCACCTTCGTGCCGGAATCCAAGCGCCTCAACGTGCTGCTGCGCGAGTTCCGCGCCAACCACAATCACATGGCGGTGGTCATCGACGAATACGGCGGCGTGGCCGGCCTGGTGACCATCGAGGACGTGCTGGAGCAGATCGTCGGCGACATCGAGGACGAGCATGACGTCGAGGAAGACAGCTATATCAAGCCGCTGCCGTCCGGCGACTTCCTGATCAAGGCACTGACGCCGATCGAGAACTTCAACCAGACCTTCGACACCGAGTTCTCCGACAGCGAGTTCGACACCGTCGGCGGCCTGGTGATGAACGCCTTCGGCCACCTGCCCAAGCGCAACGAAGTGACCGAGATCGGCGAGTACCGCTTCCGCGTACTCAATGCCGACAGCCGTCGCGTACACCTGCTGCGCCTGACTCCGCTGGAGCGTTGATTCATGGGGCGCCCGGCGCCCCGCGGTCATCCGCCGATACAGGGTGCGCGCCGCGCACCCTACCCCGCCTTCCGCCCTTCCAGTACCCTTGCCCGCCTGATTCCCGATCAAGGACGCATGATGCGCTGGATCACCCAACCCGGCTGGCCGGGCAACCTGCTGGCCCTCGCCGGCGGCGCCTGCACCACCCTGGCCCTGGCTCCCTTCGATATCTGGCCGCTAGCCCTGCTGGCCATCGCCATCTTCTACCTCGGCCTGCGTGAGCTGAACCCGCGCCAGGCGCTGCTGCGCGGCTGGTGCTACGGCCTCGGCCTGTTCCTCGCCGGCACCAGCTGGATCTACGTCAGCATCCACGACTACGGTGCCGCCTCGCCGGCCCTGGCCGGCTTCCTCACCTTTGGCTTCTGCGCCGGTATCGCCCTGTTCTTCGCCCTGCCAGCCTGGCTCTGGGCGCGCTGGCTGCGCCGCAATGATGCACCGGTGACCGACGCACTGGCCTTCGCCGCCCTGTGGCTGGCGCAGGAGGCTTTCCGCGGCTGGTTCCTCACCGGCTTCCCCTGGCTCTACGCCGGCTACAGCCAGCTGCATGGGCCGCTGGCCAGCCTGGCGCCGGTCGGCGGCATGTGGCTGCTCTCCCTGAGCCTGGCGCTATCCGCCGCCCTGCTGGTCAACCTGCCGCGCCTGTTCAAGCACAAGCTGCAACTGGCAGCCGGCGTGGCCCTGCTGCTGACACCTTGGATCGCCGGCCTGGCGCTCAAGGAGCATGCCTGGACCGCAAGCAAGGGCGAGCCGCTCAAGGTTGCCGCCCTGCAGGGCAACGTCGAGCAGAACATGAAGTGGGACCCGCAGCAGCTGGACGCCCAGTTGGCCCTGTACCGCGACATGACCCTGAGCAGCCAGCCGGCCGACCTGATCGTCTGGCCGGAGACCGCCGTGCCGGTACTCAAGGAGTTCGCCGAGGGTTATCTGAAGGTCATGGGCCGCGTCGCCGCCGACCGCGACGCGGCGCTGATCACTGGCGTGCCGCTGCGCCAAATCAACCAGCGCGGCGAGAAGCGCTACTACAACGCGATCACCGTCACCGGCTGGGGCGAAGGCACCTACCTGAAGCAGAAGCTGGTGCCGTTCGGCGAATACGTGCCGCTGCAGGACCTGCTGCGCGGGCTGATCGCCTTCTTCGATCTGCCGATGTCCGACTTCGCCCGCGGCCCGGCCGACCAGGCCCTGTTGCAGGCCAAAGGCCTGAAGATCGCGCCGTTCATCTGCTACGAAGTGGTGTATCCGGAGTTCGCCGCCGGCCTGGCCGCACAGAGCGATCTATTGCTGACGGTGAGCAACGACACCTGGTTCGGTACCTCCATCGGCCCGCTGCAGCACCTGCAGATGGCGCAGATGCGCGCCCTGGAAGCCGGGCGCTGGATGATCCGCGCCACCAACAACGGAGTCACCGCGCTGATCGACCCGCAGGGCCGCATCGCCGTGCAGATCCCGCAGTTCCAGCAGGCCATCCTCTACGGTGAAGTGCAGCCGATGCAGGGCCTGACGCCTTACCTGCAATGGCGCGCCTGGCCATTGGTCGTACTGTGCATCACACTGCTGGGCTGGGCCTTCGTCGCTCGCCGCCGCCAGGTTCGCGCCCTCGCCGCGCAGGCCGCCTGAGGCGGCCCAACTCAGCGATAGAGCAGCGGGTAGACCAGCAAGCCGAACGCCTCGTTAAGCAGCCGGGTGTTCTGCCACAGGGCCTTGCCCTCTGGCAGCCAGCCGCCCAGCGGGCGCTCGTTGGCCACGCCGAGAAAGCCCAGCGGCGCCACCACCACCTCCAGCCCGGCGCGCTCGAAGCACCAGCGCGCCCGCGGCATGTGCGCCGCCTGGGTCACCAGCACCACGCGACGGATACCTTCGGCCTTGAGCAGCTCGGCGCTGAACTGGGCGTTCTCCCAGGTATTACGGCTACGCGCCTCTTGCCAGCGGGTCGGCACGCCGAAATCGCGCTGCAGCGCCTCGGCCATCAGCGCCGCCTCGCTGGGCGGTTGGCCGTAATGCAGACCGCCACTGATCAGGATGGGCAACTGCGAGGCCCGCTGCAGGCGCGCCGCATAACGCAGGCGCTCGATAGCGGTGACGCTGGGCTGGTCGCTACCCCAGGCCGGGTCGGCCTCCTCGCGTCCCGAACCGAGCACGACGATCACCTCGGCGCGCTGCGCCAAGCCGGCCCACTGCGTCTCGGCCAGCGCCGGTTCGCGCTCGATCAGGCGTGAGGCCCATTCCACCACCACCGGCAGGCTGAGCAGCCACAAGCCACCCAAACCAAAGGTCAGGCACAACGCTGCCAGGCGCGGCCGCCCCGCCCAAGCCCACAACAGCCAAGCCAGCAGGATCAGCAGCATCAGGCCGCCAGGGGGAAGGATCAGTTGCTTGAGGATGAAGCGCAGTTCCATGGGCACCTCCAGTGCCCGCAGAGACTAGCGCGGCTGGCCTGCGCGGAACAGCTTGGAGCCACAGGCGCTGCAGGGCTGCACGCCTTCGCCACGCTGGATCTGCGCAACCGCGCCACACAGGGCGCAGCACAGCTGCTGGCGTTTCTTGAGCATCGGCTTGCCACGTGGCATGGGCTTGTTGACCACGCGCGACGGCAGCTTGCTAGCGGGTTTGCCGGCATTGGCCGGCAGCTGTTCGATCACCGCCAGTTCCTCGGCAGCAGCATGCCAGCCGCGGAGCCAGTGCAGGTCCCGATCCAGATAGGCGCGGATCAACTCCAACTCGGCCGGAGTCAGGCCACGCAGCTCCAGTTCATCTGGCGGGGCATCGTGCAGATTGGTCGCGGTATCGGCCTCCTGCAGGGCCAGGGCGAGGCGCTGCAGCAGCCGCTCATAGAGCCCGCCCCCCGCTTCCTCACGCCGCAACTCCGCCATCCATCACCTCGACCGGGCACCTACCTGCGTGCCTCTCTCTGGCAAGCTTAGCGCCGCACTGCAGCGAGGCCGGATACTGCGACAAACGGCGGCGCGGCGGGCGACGAGGCGTAATCAGGGTTTCCCTGAATCGAGGGGGGTCATGTATGCTACGGCGTTTCTCGCAAGCCCTATTTTCCAGCGCCGAAGCCCATGCACGAACAGTATTCGCCCCGTGAAATCGAAGCCGCCGCCCAATCCCATTGGGACGAGCAGAAATCCTTTGTCGTAAGTGAACAGCCGGGCAAGGACACCTTCTATTGCCTGTCCATGTTCCCCTACCCGAGCGGCAAGCTACACATGGGGCACGTGCGTAACTACACCATCGGTGACGTGATCGCCCGCTACCAGCGCATGCAGGGCAAGAACGTGCTGCAACCGATGGGCTGGGACGCCTTCGGCATGCCGGCCGAGAACGCGGCGATGAAGAACAACGTCGCTCCAGCCAAGTGGACCTACGAGAACATCGCCTACATGAAGTCCCAGCTGCAAAGCCTGGGCCTGGCGGTCGACTGGACTCGCGAAGTCACCACCTGCAAGCCGGACTACTACCGCTGGGAGCAGTGGCTGTTCACCCAGCTGTTCACCAAGGGCGTGATCTACCGCAAGAACGGTACCGTCAACTGGGACCCGGTGGACCAGACCGTACTGGCCAACGAGCAGGTCATCGACGGCCGCGGCTGGCGCTCCGGCGCCCTGGTCGAGAAGCGTGAAATCCCGATGTACTACTTCCGCATCACTGCCTATGCGGAAGAGCTGCTGTCCAGCCTGGACGAGCTGCCGGGCTGGCCCGAGCAGGTCAAGACCATGCAGCGCAACTGGATCGGCAAGAGCTTCGGCGCCGACATCGCCTTCGACTATGACGTCGCCAGCATCGGCATCGACGGCCAGCTCAAGGTCTACTCGACCCGCCCCGACACCCTGATGGGCGCCACCTACGTGGCCGTGGCCGCCGAGCACCCGCTGGCTCAGCGCGCCGCCGAGAACAACGCCGAGCTGGCCGCCTTCATCGCCGAGTGCAAGGCTGGATCGGTTGCGGAAGCCGATATGGCCACCATGGAGAAGAAGGGCGTGGCCACCGGCCAGTTCGTCCTCCATCCACTGACCGGCGACAAGCTGCCGGTGTTCGTCGCCAACTACGTGCTGTGGGGCTACGGCGAAGGCGCCGTGATGGCCGTACCGGCACACGACGAACGTGACTTCGAATTCGCCAACAAGTACGGCCTGCCGATCAAGCAGGTCTACGCCGGCGAGGGCAAGGACTACGACGCCGCCACCTGGCAAGCCTGGTACGGCGACAAGGACGGCCTGCTCACCATCAATTCCGGCAAGTACGACGGCAAGGGCTTCATCGAGTCCTTCGACGCCATCGTCGCCGACCTGGAAGCCAGCGCCCACGGCACGCGCAAGACCCAGTTCCGCCTGCGCGACTGGGGCATCAGCCGCCAGCGCTACTGGGGCTGCCCGATCCCGATCATCCACTGCCCGAGCTGCGGCGACGTGCCGGTGCCGGAAGACCAGCTGCCGGTCGTGCTGCCGGAAGACGTGGTGCCGGACGGCGCCGGCTCGCCGCTGGCCAAGATGCCCGAGTTCTACGAGTGCAGCTGCCCGAAATGCGGCACTGCGGCCAAGCGCGAAACCGACACCATGGACACCTTCGTCGAGTCGTCCTGGTACTTCGCCCGCTACGCCAGCCCGAACTACGAAGGCGGCATGGTCGATCCGCAGGCCGCCAACCACTGGCTGCCGGTGGACCAGTACATCGGTGGTATCGAACACGCCATCCTGCACCTGCTGTACGCGCGCTTCTTCCACAAGCTGATGCGCGACGAAGGCCTGGTGTCCTCGAACGAGCCGTTCAAGAACCTGCTGACCCAGGGCATGGTGGTCGCCGAGACTTACTACCGCACCCTGGATAACGGCGGCAAGGACTGGTTCAACCCGGCCGATGTGGAAGTCGAGCGCGACGCCAAGGCCAAGGTCATCGGCGCCAAACTGAAGTCCGACGGCCTGCCGGTGGAAATCGGCGGCACCGAGAAGATGTCCAAGTCGAAGAACAACGGCGTGGACCCGCAGGCCATGATCGACGCCTACGGCGCCGATACCTGCCGCCTGTTCATGATGTTCGCCTCGCCGCCCGACATGAGCTGCGAATGGTCGGACGCTGGCATCGAAGGCGCCAACCGCTTCCTGCGCCGCGTCTGGCGCCTGGCCCACGGCCATGTCAGCGCCGGCCTGCCGGGCGCACTGGATATCGCTGCGCTGTCCGACGAGCAGAAGGTCGTGCGCCGCGCCATCCACCTGGCCATCAAGCAGGCCAGCAACGATGTGGGCCAGAACCACAAGTTCAACACCGCCATCGCCCAGGTGATGACCCTGATGAACGTGCTGGAGAAGGCCCCGAGCACCGACGCACAGGATCGCGCCCTGCTGCAGGAAGGTCTGGAAGCCGTGGCCCTGCTGCTGGCGCCGATCACTCCGCACATCTGCCACGAGCTGTGGCAGCAACTGGGCAAGGCCGGCGCCATCATCGATGCGCAATGGCCGCAGGTCGACGAATCGGCACTGGTGCAGGACAGCCTGACCCTGGTGATCCAGGTCAACGGCAAGCTGCGCGGCCAGATCGAAGTGCCGGCCTCCGCCTCCCGCGAGGAAGTCGAAGCCGCCGCCCGTGCCAACGAGAACGTGCAGCGCTTCACCGAGGGCGTGACCATCCGCAAGGTCATCGTCGTGCCGGGCAAGCTGGTCAACATCGTCGCCAACTAATACGGTCGCCAACTGATTCAGTCCGGCGCCACGGCGCCGGGTCTCTCAAGGGGAAGAAACAATGATGAAACGGAACATGCTGGTCATCGGCCTCGCCGTCCTGCTCAGCGCCTGTGGTTTCCAGCTGCGCGGCACCGGCGACAACGACTTCGCCATCAAGGAACTGGATCTGCAGGCACGCAACGCCTACGGCGAGACCTACAAACAGCTGAAGCAGCTGCTGGAAAACAGCGGCGTGAACGTGCACAACGGCGCGCCCTTCCGCCTGTTCCTCGCCAACGAGAGTGAGACCCAGCGCACCGCCAGCGTCACCAGCAGCGCGCGCAGCTCCGAGTACGAGCTGACCACCCAGCTGGACTACGAGATCCGTGGTGAGAAGAACCTGCTGCTGCTCAGCGACAAGCTGGAAGTGCAGAGCGTGTATGTACACGACGGCAACAACCTGATCGGCTCCGGCCAGGAATCCACCCAGCTGCGCCAGGAAATGCGCCGCGAGCTGATCCAGCAGATGTCCCTGCGCCTGCAACTGCTGACCCCGGCCCAGCTGGAGCAACTGCAGCAGGAGGCCGAAGCCCGCGCCCAGGCCGAAGCGGAAGCTGCAGCCGCAGCACGCCGCGCCGAGCAGGAGTCGGCGCCGCTGCAGTCGCCGATCCAACTGCCGATCAAACAGTAAGACGAGAGGGCCGGGTAACCGGCCCTTTTCACAAGTGACGACGCCCGGCACCCAATGAAACTCGGCTCTCAATGAAACTGAACCCCGCACAACTCGGCAAGCACCTGCAGGGCGGTCTCGCCCCCGTCTACGTGGTCAGCGGCGATGAGCCGCTGCTGTGCCAGGAGGCCGAGGACGCCATCCGCAGCGCCGCGCGGGCGCAGGGTGTCAGCGAGCGCCAGGTGTTCCATGCCGAGGCCAGTTTCGACTGGGGCCTGCTCTACGAGGCCGGCGCCAGCCTGTCGCTGTTCGCCGAGAAGCGCCTGATCGAGCTGCGCATCGCCAACGGCAAGCCCGGCGACAAGGGTACCGCGGCCATCCTCGAGTACCTGGCTCGTCCGCCGGAAGACACCACCCTGCTGATCAGCGTGCCCAAGCTCGACGGTGCCACGCAGAAGACCAAGTGGGCCAAAGCCCTGATCGACGGGCCGAACAGCCAGTTCCTGCAGATCTGGCCAATCGAGGTCGCCCAACTGCCCAACTGGATTCGCCAGCGCATGTCCCAGGCCGGCCTGGCCGCCAGCCAGGAGGCGGTGGAGCTGATCGCCGCGCGCGTGGAAGGCAATCTGCTGGCCGCCGCGCAGGAGATCGAGAAGCTCAAGCTGCTCGCCGAAGGCAATCAGATCGACGCCAGCACCGTGCAGGCAGCGGTGGCCGACAGTGCGCGCTATGACGTGTTCGGCCTGATCGATGCAGTGCTCAACGGCGAGGCCAGCCACGCCTTGCGCATGATCGAGGGCCTGCGTGGCGAGGGCGTGGAGCCGCTGTTCATCGTCGTCATGCTCGCGCGCGAGCTGCGCCAGTTGGCCGGCCTGGCCTTGCAGTTCAGCCAGGGCGTGCCGCTGGAAAAAGCCTTCGCCAGCGCCCGCCCACCGATCTGGGACAAGCGCCGTCCGCTGATCAGCAAGGCCCTGCAGCGCCATACGGCGGCGCGCTGGAACCAGCTGCTGATCGACGCCCAGCGGATCGACGCGCAGGTCAAGGGCCAGGCTCCCGGCGACGCCTGGAGCAGCCTGAGCCGCCTGGCCCTGCTGATGGCCGGCCAGCGCCTGGCGCTCAGCGAATAGCCGCTGGACAATTTTCGTACAGCGGCGCATAGTCCGCGCCGCCCGCAATTCCGCGGGCTCGCGAGGACCATCAACATGAGCAGCAAAGCCCGCAAGCGGCCGAACAAGGCCAAGTCCATCATCGCCCAGCCCCTGTTCCGCAGCCGCCAGGAACAGCCGAAGAAAGGCAAAGGCAGCTACCGCCGCGAAGCCTCCCAGCAAAACTGGGAGGCTTCTTGCTTTATGGCGGCCTGAAAAGCGGCCGACATGTTAAGGTCGCGGTCTGTTTGGCAAGACCGAGACACCGCACGATGTTCCACCTCTCCGCCAATGGACGCCTGAGCTGCCTGCTCGCCGGCGCCGTCCTCTTCCTCGGCGCCTGCGCCGAAACCCCGAACCCCACTCCCGAGCTGACCGCCAGCGCCGCCAGCAGCCAGCCGCAGCAGACCGCGCCGCGCGCCGCGCAAGTCGCGAGTCACGAGCAGCCAGCGCAAAGCTTCGAGGAATGGCGTCAGCGCTTCCGTCTCAAGGCCGTGCATGCAGGCGTCTCCCCCGCCCTGTTCGACCAGGCCTTCGCCGGTATCACCCCGGACCTGAGCGTGGTCAAGGCCGACGGCGCGCAGCCGGAGTTCACCCGCCCGGTGTGGGAGTACCTCGACGGCGCCATCTCGCCGGTGCGCGTACGCAAGGGCCAGGCCCTGCTGGCCGAGCATGCCGCGACCCTGGATGCCATCGAGCAACGCTACGGTGTCGACCGCGAAACACTGGTGGCGATCTGGGGCATGGAAAGCAGCTTCGGCCAGTTCATGGGTGAGCAGTCGGTGATCCGCTCGCTGGCCACCCTGGCCTACGAGGGCCGCCGCCCGCAGTTCGCCGAAGACCAGTTGCTGGCCGCCCTGCAGATCCTGCAGAACGGCGACATCAGCGTCGGTGGCCTGCGTGGCTCCTGGGCCGGCGCCATGGGCCAGACCCAGTTCATCCCCACCACCTATCTGACCCACGCGGTGGACTTCGACGGCGACGGTCGCCGCGATATCTGGAACTCCAGCGCCGACGCCCTGGCCTCGGCCGCCCACTACCTGCAAGCCTCCGGCTGGCAGAAGGGCCGCGCCTGGGGCATCCAGGTGGCCCTGCCCAGCGGCTTCGACTATGCCCTGGCCGACAGCGAGATCCGCAAGACCTACAGCGAGTGGTACGGCTATGGGGTGAAAGGTACGCCGACCAACGTCGACCCCAACGACACCGGCTACCTGCTGCTGCCGGCTGGGCACCGCGGCCCGGCCTTCCTGGTGTTCCGCAACTTCGGCGCCATCCTGCGCTACAACAACTCCTCGTCCTACGCCCTGGCCGTCGGCCTGCTAGGCCAACGCCTGGATGGCGCCGGACCGCTGCTGGCCAGCTGGCCGAAGGACGAGCGCCCATTGGGCCGCAGCGAGCGCATCGCCCTGCAGGAGGGCCTGAGCGCCCGCGGCTACAACCCGGGCCCGGCCGACGGCATCATCGGCGCCAACACCCGCCGCGCCATCCGTGCCTTCCAGCAGAGCCTGAGCCTGCCGGCCGATGGCTATCCGACGCCAGCGCTGCTGCAACAGCTGCGCTAAGCGCCAGGCGGCTCATCAGGCCATCGCCCACAGATGAGCCGCCACTAGCGCCCGCCAGGGCGCGAAGGACAACAGCCAGTCGCGCACGAAGGGCTGGCTGAGCTTCTCTTCTACGCCCAGCAGGCGCTGCAACTGACGCCGCACCGCGGCGTCGCCATGCAGCGAGCCATCCAGTCGGGCGAAGCCACGCAGCAACGCATAGTCCACCGTCCACGGGCCGATGCCCTTCAGCGCCAGCAGGCGCTCGCCGATAGCCTCGGCCGGCTCACTTTCCAGCCAGGCGTCCAGCGGTAGTCTTCCCGCCTCGATCTCGCGGCTGAGCAGCAGCAGGGTCTGGGTCTTCGCCTGGGAGAAGCCGGACTGGCCCAGCGCATCCTCGTCCAGCGCCGCCACTGCGGCCGCATCCGGATAGCACAGCAGGCCACTGGAATGACGCCGGCCCGCCAGCTGGATCAGCTTGCGGCGCAGGGAGATCGCCACCGGCAGGCTGATCTGCTGGCCGCTGATGGCCCAGCTCAGTGCCTCGAACGGCGTGGCCGACTGCGGCACCCGCAGGCCAGGATTGGTCAGGAGCAACCTCCCGATCTGCGGGTGATCGGCGTGAGCGGTCTCGAAGGCCTGCACCGCTTGAGTCAGCCCCAACATGCGCTCGGCCAGCCCACGCAACGCCTGCGCATCGGCCCCCGAGTCACCGTCCACCTGCAGGCTCACCTGCACTCGGCCGGCGGCGAAGCGCAGGCCCAGGCAGGCCGGCTGCCCGCCCCAGAGAATGCCCTTGTCCAGGCCAGCATCCGTGACCCGCTCGGCCAGGGCCTGAGCATCCCGGCGGTGGAAAGCCAGCAAGTCAGTGACCCGATAGTCATCCGGCAGCGTCAGTTCGAGCTCGATGCGCGACATATTTCCTCATCATGGGACGGTGGAGGTCGAAGGCTACACTGCAGGACTATGGTTTTCCTGCCGTCGACCGATAAATAGAAACGCGGTCCCTACATCATCACCGCCCTCAGGTCTCCACCCAAAGGTGCCTTGCCGATGTTCAATAAAAAGCTGAAAGAGGAGCTGGCCGAACTGCGCGAAGAGCTCACCAGCCTGCGCCAGATCAGGGACTCGGTCTATGCCGAAATGCTGGTGATCGAGATCGCGGCGGATGGCCGGGTCCGCTATGCCAACGAGCACTTCCTCAAGGAGATGGTCTACCAGCGCGAGGCCCTGATCGGCCGCACCCTGGAGTCGCTGATCCCGACGTCCTTCCACCAGGAAGCCAACTACCAGATCCTGCAGCAGGCCCTGCGCAACCACGAGCACATCTGGGGCGCCTATCGGCTGCTGCGCGGCAACGGCGAAGAAGCCCGGCTGCGCTGCATCTGGCAACCGGTGCTGGATAGCCAGGGCAAGCTGGCCTTCTTCACCCTGTGCGCCACCGACCTGACCCGCACCATCTCCACCTCGCGCGAACACGAGGGCCTGATCGACGCCCTGCTGCGCTCCACCGCAGTGATCGAATTCAATCTGGCCGGTGAAGTCCTCACCGCCAACGACCGCTTCCTCGGCGGCATGGGCTATCGCCTGGAACAGATCAAGGGCAAGCACCACCGCATGTTCTGCGAACCGGAGGAATACAACTCGCAGGAGTATCGGGATTTCTGGGCACGCCTGAACCGCGGCGAGTTCGTCGCCGGGCGCTTCAAGCGCGTCGACAGCTACGGCCGCGTGGTCTGGCTGGAAGCGTCCTACAACCCGATCCTCGATCCGCACGGCAAGCTGTACAAGGTGGTCAAGTTCGCCACCGTGATCACCGACCAGATTCAGCAGGAGCAGGCGGTCGCCGAGGCGGCGAACATCGCCTACAGCATCTCGCAGAAGACCGACGACACCGCCGACAAGGGTGCCTCGGTCGTACGCCAGACGGTCGAGGTGATGCAGCGCATCGCCCGCCAGATGCAGGAGGCCAGCGATGGCATCGAGGCGCTGGGCAAGCAGTCGCAGCTGATCAGCACCATCATGCAGACCATCCGCGGCATCGCCGACCAGACCAACCTGCTGGCGCTCAATGCCGCCATCGAAGCCGCCCGCGCCGGTGACCAGGGCCGCGGCTTCGCCGTGGTCGCCGACGAGGTGCGCCAGCTGGCTGGGCGCACCAGCCAGGCCACCGAGGAAATCGTCGAGGTGGTGCAGAAGAACCAGCACCTGGCGCAGAGCGCCGTGGACAGCATGGCCAGCAGCCGCCAGCAGGCCGAACAGGGCCTGAGCCTGGCCAACGAGGCCGGCGCGGTGATCGTCGAGATCCAAGACGGCGCCAAGCAGGTGGTGCAGGCGGTGGAACAGTTCGCCAGCCAGCTCAAGACCTGACGCTTCCTGGGCACAGCAACTGTGCCGCCGACAGCCGGTGAGGTCGTCTATGGTAGACTGCCCGCCGGCCAAAAGCCCCGCCACCGAAGCCCCTACCGGAGCCGAGATCTCGATGTCCGACACTGCCTCGCCCAAGCCCGTATCCAGCGGCGAAAAATTCCGCACGCCCCAGGGCATCACCGCGATCAAGGATGGCCAGAAGCGCCGCGCTTCCGCTTCGGCCGAGCCGCAGGTCGTCGAGCCCAAGCCGAGCTGGCTGCGAGTCAAGGCGCCGAGCGGTAGCCGCTTCGACGCGGTCAAGCGCAATGTCGGCGAGCATCGCCTGAGCACCGTCTGCCAGGAATCCCACTGCCCGAACATGGGCGAATGCTGGTCCAACGGCACCGCCACCATCATGCTGATGGGCTCGGTGTGCACCCGTGCCTGCCGCTTCTGCGCGGTCGACACCGGTAACCCGAATGGCTGGCTGGACCTGGAAGAGCCACAGAACACCGCCAAATCGGTGGAGCTGATGGGCCTGCGCTACATCGTGCTGACCTCGGTGGACCGCGACGACCTGGCCGACGGTGGCGCCGCGCACTATGCCGCCTGCGTGCAGGCGATCAAGGCCAATACCCCGCAGGTGGTGGTAGAAGCCCTGACCCCGGATTTCGACGGCGACCATGAGGCCATCGCCCGCGTGGTCGACTCCGGCCTGGAGGTCTTCGCGCAGAACGTCGAGACGGTCAAACGCCTGACCCATGTGGTCCGCGACCCGCGTGCCGGCTACGAGAAGACCCTCAAGGTGCTGGAACACGCCAAGCGCCATCGCCCTTCGGTCATCACCAAGACCAGCCTGATGCTGGGCCTGGGCGAGACCGACGAGGAAATCATCGAGACCATGGACGACCTGCGCGCCATCGGCGTGGACATCCTGACCCTCGGCCAGTACCTGCAACCCACGCGCAACCACCTGAAGGTGCAGCGCTGGGTCAGCCCGGAAGAATTCAACCGCTTCCGCGACATCGGCCTGGAGAAGGGCTTCATGGAAGTCGCCGCCGGCCCGCTGGTGCGCTCCAGCTATCGTGCCGACCGCGTGTTCGAGAAGAACAACCTGGGCCTGGCCGCACCGACTCCGGTGCCGGGCCAGCAGCAGGACAACAGCCTGATTCCGGCGCTCAACCTGAACTGAGCCTCAGCCCAGAAACAGAAAAGGCCCTGTGGCATACGCCCCAGAGCCTTTTGCTTGGTACCCACCTCAACCTCAGCGGTAACCCAGACGCTCGCGCAAGGCGCGCTCCAGGCGCTGTGCCACCTCGTCGAGCGCGGGTGGCGCCTCGAGCAGGTCCTTGAGCTGGATCATCTTCAGGCCGGCGTAGCCGCAGGGATTGATGCGCCAGAACGGCGACATGTCCATGTCGACGTTCAGCGCCAGGCCGTGGAACGAGCAGCCATTGCGTACTCGCAGGCCCAGCGAGGCAATCTTGTCGCCGTCGACATACACCCCCGGCGCATCGGCCTTGGGCGCCGCCTCGATGCCATAGCCGGCCAGCACATCGACCAGCGCCCGCTCCATGGCGGTGACCAGCTCGCGCACGCCCAGCTTCTGACGGCGCAGATCAAGCATCAGGTAGGCCACCAACTGGCCGGGGCCATGGTAGGTGACCTGGCCACCGCGCTCGACCTGTACCACCGGGATGTCGCCGGTAGCCAGCAGGTGCTCCGGCTTGCCAGCCTGGCCCTGGGTGAATACCCGCGGGTGCTGCAGCAGCCAGATTTCGTCGGGGGTCGACTCATCACGCTCAGCGGTGAAGCTGCGCATGGCCTCCAGGGTCGGCAGGTAATCCACCAGCCCCAGGTGACGCACGACGAGCTCTGCCACTAGAGCACCATATGCACGCGGCCGGTGGCCTTGAGGTCGACGTGGATCGCCTGCAGCTGCTCAACGCCGGTGGCGGTGATCAGCACCTGCACGGAGAGGAAGCGGCCGTTGCGGCTGTCGCGCACCACCAGGGTATCGACGTCGAAGCCAGGCGCATGGCGCTGGATGATCTCGACCACCAGATCGGAGAAGCCTTCGCCGGCCTCGCCGATCACCTTGATCGGGTAGCGCTCGCAGGGAAATTCGATTTTCGGGGCTTGTACTTCGGTATCTGTCATCGCGATCACTCCGGGTTGCTCACCCGTGAAATGCGAACGCCCCGATTCCGGGGCGTCCTGGTGAATCTTCAGCTCTGATCCCTAATCTGGGGCCAGAACGGCGGTGTTTCAAGACCGCCAGACGACTCTTTAGTTGAACAGTCCGTAGAAGAATAGACGGATGCCATCCCACAGGCGGCGGAAGAAACCACCCTCTTCCACCGGCTCCAGGGCGATCAGGTCGGCGCTGTGCACCACCTCGTCACCCAGCTTGACCTCGACCTTGCCGATCACGTCGCCCACTTTGAGCGGAGCGACCAGTTGCGGCTCCAGCACCATGCTGGCCTTGAGCTGCTTCACCTGGCCTTTCGGCAGGGTCAGGCTGAGGTCCTGGGCCAGGCCGGCCTTGACCTGACGAGTGGTGCCCTTCCACACCTGAGCCTGGGCCAGCTCCTGGCCCGCCTTGTAGAAGGTCTGGGTCTCGAAGAAGCGGAAGCCGTAGGTCAGCAGTTTCTGGGTCTCGGCGGCGCGGGTCTTCTCGCTGTCGGTACCGAACACCGAGGTGATCATGCGCGCGCCGTCACGTACGGCAGAGGCCACCAGGCAGAAGCCGGCCTCGGCGGTATGGCCGGTCTTCAGGCCGTCGACGGTGCTGTCACGCCACAGCAGCAGGTTGCGGTTGCCCTGCTTGATGTTGTTCCAGAAGAACTCCTTCTGCGAGTAGATCGCATAGTGCTGCTGGTCTTCGTTGATGATGGCGCGGGCCAGGATGGCCATGTCGTGTGCGCTGGAGTAGTGCTCCGGATGCGGCAGGCCGGTGGCGTTCATGAAGTGCGAGTTCTTCATGCCGAGCTTCTCGGCGGTCTCGTTCATCATGTCGGCGAAGGCGTCTTCGCTACCGGCGATGTACTCGGCCAGGGCGATGCTGGCGTCGTTGCCGGACTGGATGATGATGCCGTGCAGCAGGTCGTCGACCTTCACCTGGCTGTTGATCGGCAGGAACATGGTGGAACCGCCGGAGGCCGCGCCACCAGTGCGCCAGGCGTGCTCGCTGACGGTAACCAGGTCCTGCTCACCGATCTTGCCCTTGCGGATTTCGAGGGTGGCGATGTAGGCGGTCATCAGCTTGGTCAGGCTGGCCGGCGGAAGGCGCTGGTCGCCGTTGTTCTCCACCAGCACCTTGCCGCTGGCGCCGTCCATCAGCACGTAGGACTTGGCCGCCAGCTGCGGCGGCGAGGGAATGGCCGAGTCGGCGGAAGCGGCGAAGGACGCGCTCAGCAGAGTGGCAAGCAGGGCAAGGCGTTGGGCAAAGCGGGAGATGTTCATCCGTCTCTCTGAAGTAGCTGTTCAACAATGGCGCAGGCGGGCCGGAGCCCGCCTGCATTCACCGCCGCCCGGCGAGGGGCGACGCACGAAGTCTTTAGTCCGGCCGGACCAGGGCGGGTTCCCCGAGGTTGGCCAGGCGCACGCTGTTTTGCAGCTGCTGGGCCTCAGCCTGGGTTTCGACCGGCCCCAGGCGTACCCGGTGCAAAATCTGCTGGTTGCGCACCACCGAGCTGATAAACACCTTGGCAGGTACCGTCTCGCTCAGCTTGGCCTTGAGGAGCTCCGCAGCGTCCGGATTGGCGAAGGCGGCCACTTGGAGATACAGGCCAGATGCTGCGGGCGAAGCGTTTTTTTTTACATCAATCTGCACCGGCAGCACGGCGGCGGCATGCTGCGCCGGCGGCGGCGTGTACTGCTCGATCGGCTGAGCCGGGGCCACCGCCACTGGCTCGGCGACGGCTGGCGCGCCCTGGCTGGCCATCTTCGGCTGCGCCAGCACCATCGGTACCGGGCGGCCCTGGGCGGCCCACCATTCATGCGGGTCGATGCCCTCGACCTTGACCCGGGCGGTGCCGCTCTCGGCGTAGCCGAGCTTCTTCGCCGCGGCGAAGGACAGGTCGATGATGCGGTCGGAGTAGAACGGGCCACGGTCGTTGACACGCAGGATCACGGTCTTGCCGTTGTCCAGGTTGGTCACCCGCACGTAGCTCGGCAGCGGCAGGGTCTTGTGCGCGGCGGTCATGCCGTACAGGTCGTAGGCCTCGCCGTTGGCGGTGGCCTGGCCGTGGAACTTGGTGCCGTACCAGGAGGCGGTACCGGTGGCCGAGTAGCGGCGGCTGTCACGGATCGGGTAGTAGGTCTTGCCCATCACCGTGTAGGGGTTGGCCTTGTAGTTGCCGTAGTGCGGCATCGGCACGGCATCGGGGATGCGCGACACGTCGACGTCCCACCAGGGCGCGCCGTCGCGATGCGGGCGGCTGTAGTCGCCGGGTCCGGAAATCGGTTGCGAGCCGGGCTCGACCGGTTGCGGGCCACGGTTGTTGGAGCAGCTGACCAGCAGCAGACCGATGGTGGTCGCAGTCAGCGCACGCTGGACGAACTTCAAGGACGACCCCGCTTGGCGACCAGCTCGCCGGAGAGTTGATGGACGGCCATGGCGTACATGGCACTGCGATTGTAGCGGGTGATCACGTAGAAGTTGGGCAGACCCATCCAGTATTCCTGGCCTTCGGCGCCGTCGAAGCGGAAGGCGGTGACCGGAATGTCGTCACGCAGCACGTCGGCGCTGGTCCAGCCGAGGGCGCGCAGGTCGCCGACATTCTTCACCGGATCGAGACCCTGGGTCAGGCCGCTGTCGGCCAGCTCGCCCTTGACCTGGGCACGGCTGACCACCGGCTCGCCGCTGGTCCAGCCATGGCGTTTGAAGTAGCTGGCGACACTGCCGATGGCATCCACCGGGTTGTTCCAGATGTCGATATGGCCGTCGCCATCGAAGTCCACCGCATAGGCGCGGAAGCTGCTCGGCATGAACTGCGGCAGGCCCATGGCGCCGGCGTAGGAGCCCTTGAGGGTGAGCGGATCGACCTGCTGCTCGCGGGCCAGGATGAGGAACTCACGCAACTGCTGGCAGAAGAATTCGGCGCGCGGCGGGTAGTCGAAGCACAGCGTCGACAGCGCATCGAGCACGCGCCAGCTGCCGGTGTTGCCACCGTAGAAGGTCTCCACGCCGATGATCGAGACGATCACCTGGGCCGGTACACCGTATTCCTTCTCGGCACGAGCCAGAGCGTCGGCATGCTTGTTCCAGAAGTCCACGCCCTTGCTGATGCGTGCCTCGGTGATGAAGATCGGCCGGTAGTCCTTCCACGGCTTGACCTTCTCGGCCGGGCGGGAGATGGCGTCGAGGATCGCCTGCTTGCGCTCCACCTGATCGAACAGCACGGTCAGCTGCTCGCTGGCGAAACCATAGTCGCGGGTCATCTCGCCGACGAATTCGGCCACCCGCGGTGACCCCTGGTATTCCCCGGCGGCCTGAACCTGGCCAACCACGCCGAACAGCGCCACCACGGCGACTCCCCAGCTGCGCATTGCTTGCTTCAAATTCTGCACTCTTGTCATGCCTGGGCGATCCACTTGCGGTGCGTCTGGATCGCCATCAAAACCCCGAACCCGGCCAACAGCGTCACCAGATGGGTTCCGCCATAGCTAATGAAGGGCAGGGGCACCCCCACCACCGGCAACAGTCCGCTGACCATGCCGATGTTCACGAATACGTAGACGAAGAACGTCATGGTCAGGCTGCCGGCCAGCAACTTGCCGAACAGCGTCTGGGCCTGCGCGGTGATCACCAGTCCACGGGCGATCAGCAGCAGGTAGACGAACAACAGGATACACACCCCGACCATGCCGAACTCTTCGCTCAGCACGGCAATGATAAAGTCCGTGTGGCTTTCCGGCAAAAAATCCAGGTGCGACTGGGTGCCGAGCAACCAGCCCTTGCCGAACACCCCGCCCGAGCCGATCGCGGCCTTGGACTGGATGATGTTCCAGCCGGTACCGAGCGGGTCGCTCTCCGGGTCGAGGAAGGTCAGAACCCGCTGTTTCTGGTACTCGCGCAGCACGAAGAACCACATGCCCACCGCGATCGGCACCACCGCCGTGACCGCGCCGATGATCCAGCGCCACTGCAGTCCGGCCATGAACAACACGAAGGCGCCGGAGGCGAGAATCAGCAGTCCGGTACCCAGGTCAGGTTGTTTCAAAATGAGTACGAAGGGGATCAGGATCAGCACCAGACTGATGGCAATGTGCTTCAGCTTGGGCGGCAGGTTGTGCCGGGCCAGGTACCAGGCGATGGTCGCCGGCATGATGATCTTCATGAATTCCGAGGGCTGGAAGCGGATCACCCCGGGAATGTTGATCCAGCGCGTCGCGCCCATCGCCGTGTGGCCCATGATCTCGACCACGGTCAGCAGACCGACGCCGGCCACATAGGCCAGTGGCACCCAGCGCGCCATGAAACGCGGCTCGAACTGGGCGATGACGATGGCGGCGACCAGGCCGATGCCGAACGAGGAGCCCTGCTTGAGCACCAGGTCCCAGTTCTTGCCGCTGGCCGAATAGAGGATGAACATGCTGCCGGCGCACAGCGCCAGCAGGATCAGCAGCAGCCAGCCGTCGATGTGCAGGCGCTGCAACAGCGTGGCGCGGCGCTTGAACACGTCCTCCTGGGAGATGTTGCGATCGAATTCCTGGCGCTTCATCGCGTGGCACTCGCCTCCTCGGTTGTCGGCACGGCCGGGCGATATTCGGGCTTGAGCTGACCGTCCTCTCCCAGCAGCCAGGCGTCCATCACCTGCTTGGCCACCGGCGCGGCCACGCTGGAGCCACCCTCGCCGTTCTCGATCATCACCGATACCGCGATCTTCGGCGCCTCGGCCGGGGCGAAGGCGACGAACAGGGCGTGGTCGCGATGGCGCTCGGCGACCTTGTTGCGGTCGTATTTCTCGCCCTGCTTGATCGCCACCACCTGCGCCGTACCGCTCTTGCCGGCGATGCGGTAGAGCGAGGTGGCGCCGACCTTGGCCGCCGTGCCGCGCGGGCCGTGCATCACCATTTCCATGCCGACACGGCTGTAGTCCCAGAACTTCGGATCGCGCAGCTGGATGTCCGGCGGGGTCGGCACATGCGGCATCAGGTCCTGCTCCATCAGCTCCGCCGGGCTCATGTTCTCGGCGCGCTTGAGCAGGTGCGGGCGAATCCACTTGCCGCGCGTAGCCATCAGGGTCACCGCCTGGGCCAGCTGCAGCGGCGTGGTCTGCATGTAGCCCTGGCCGATACCGAGGATCAGCGTCTCGCCCGGATACCAGGACTGGCGGTAGCGCGCGCGCTTCCACTCGCGCGACGGCATCAGCCCCGGCGCCTCCTCGAACATGTCCAGCGAAACCTTCTGACCCAGGCCGAAGCGGCTCATGTAGTCGTGCATGCGGTCCACGCCCATCTTGTGGGCGAGGTCGTAAAAGTAGGTGTCGTTGGAGCGCATGATGGCGTACTCCAGGTTCACCGAGCCGTCACCGGTGCGATTCCAGTTGCGGTATTTGTGGGTGTTGCCCGGCAGCTGGTAGTAGCCCGGATCGAACACCCGGGTCTGCGGCGTGACCACTCCGGCGTCCAGGCCGGCCACCGCGATCATCGGCTTGACCGTCGAGCCCGGCGGGTAGAGGCCGCGTAGCACGCGGTTGTACAGCGGCCGGTCGATGGAGTCGCGCAACTCGGCATAGGCCTTGAAGCCGATACCGGTGACGAACGGGTTGGGGTCGAAGCTCGGCTGGCTGACCATGGCCAGCACGTCGCCACTGGACGGCTCGATTGCCACCACCGCGCCACGGCGGCCGCCCAGGGCCTGCTCGGCAGCCTCCTGCAGGCGCACGTCGAGGGTCAGGGTCAGGTCCATGCCCGGGATCGGGTCGGTGTGCTTGAGCACCCGCAGCACGCGGCCACGGGCATTGGTCTCGACTTCCTCATAACCGACCTGGCCGTGCAGCAGGTCCTCGTAGAAGCGCTCGATACCGGTCTTGCCGATGTGGTGAGTGCCGGCGTAATCGGTGGGGTCGAGCTCCTTGAGTTCCTTTTCGTTGATTCGCCCGACATAGCCGACCGAATGCGCGAAGTGGCCCTTCTGCGGGTAGTGGCGCACCAGCTGCGCAGCCACCTCGACGCCGGGCAGGCGGAACTGGTTCACCGCGATGCGGGCGATCTGCTCCTCGGTCAGTTCGAACAGCACCGGCACCGGCTCGAACGGGCGACGGCCCTGGCGCATGCGCTTCTCGAACAGCGCGCGGTCATCCGGCGTCAGCTGCAGCACCTCGACGATCGCGTCGAGCACCTGCTGCCAGTCGCCGGCGCGCTCGCGGGTCACGGTCAGGCTGAAGCTCGGCCGGTTGTCGGCGATGATCACCCCGTTGCGATCGAAGATCAGGCCGCGGGTCGGCGGGATCGGCTGCACGTGGATGCGGTTGTTCTCCGCCAGCGTCGAGTGGTGCTCGTACTGGATCACCTGCAGGTAATACATGCGCGCGATCAGCACGCAGGTCAGCAGCAGCACGGTGATGCCGCCCACAATGACCCGACGACGCACCAGGCGGGCGTCCTTCTCGTGGTCCTTCAGGCGTATGGGTTGCGGCATCGACTACTGCTTACTTGTGGTACGGATGGCCGGACAGCACGGTCCAGGCACGGTAGATCTGTTCGCCGACCAGAATGCGCACCAGCGGATGCGGCAGGGTCAACGGCGACAGCGACCAGCGCTGCTCGCTGCGCGCGCAGACCTCCGGGGCCAGGCCCTCGGGGCCGCCGACCATCAGGTTGACGTTGCGCGCATCCAGGCGCCAGCGCTCCAGCTCGGCGGCCAGCTGCTCGGTACTCCACGGCTTGCCTGTGACCTCCAGGGTCACTATGCGTTCACCGGGCTGTACCTTGCTCAGCATCGCCTCGCCCTCCTGACGGATCAGGCGGGTGACGTCGGCGTTCTTGCCACGGGTGGTCAGCGGAATCTCCACCAGCTCCAGCGGCAGCTCGGATGGCAGGCGCTTGACGTACTCCTGCCAGCCCTCCTCCACCCAGCGCGGCATGCGCGAGCCGACGGCGATCAGCTTGATACGCACGACGCGGGCTTACTCGGCCGGGTCCTGGTGCTGCGCGCGGCTCTGCTCGGCGCCCTGCCACAGGCGTTCCAGATCGTAGAACTGGCGGGTGGCGACCTGCATCACGTGGACCACCACATCGCCCAGGTCGAGCAGGGCCCATTCGCCGCCGTCCAGGCCTTCGTTGCCGATCGGGCGCACGCCCTGCTCCTTGACCTTCTCCAGCACGTTCTCGGCCAGGGATTTGACGTGACGGCTGGAGGTGCCGCTGGCGATCACCATGAAGTCGGTGACGCTGGTCTTGCCGCGCACATCGATGGTGGTGATGTCCTTGCCCTTGAGTTCTTCCAGGGCATCTACGGCGACCCGGACCATTTCTTCGTTTTGCATCGTTACCTCATGAAACGTCTTTCGCACGGTACAGATCGTGCGCATGGATATAGGCCAGCACGGCGTCGGGCACCAGGAAGCGCACCGAGCGCTGCTGTGCCAACAACTGGCGAACCAGGGTGGCGGACACCGCAAGGGGCGTCTGCCAGATGAAACTGATCTGCCCACCCGGCCCCGAGAGGTCGAGCGGATCGGTCACGCTGCGCCCGGCGAGCAGGTCGCGCAGTGCCTCGGGCGGCTCGCTGTCGGCATCCGGCCGCTGCAGCACGAGGATATGGCAGTGCACCAGCAGTTCCTGCCAGCGATGCCAGGTCGGCAACCCGCAGAAGGCATCCCAGCCCAGCAGGAGAAACAACTGATCGTCCGCCGCCAGCTCACCCCGCACCGATTCCAGGGTGTCGTAGGTGAACGACGGCTTGTCACGCTTCAGCTCACGGTCATCGACCGTCAGCCGTGGTTCGCCGGCCACCGCCAGCTCGACCATGGCCAGGCGCTGCTCGGCCGTGGCCTGCGGCGCCTCGCGGTGTGGCGGGCGAGCGCTGGGGATCAGCCGCAGCTCGTCCAGCGCCATGAACTCGGCGACTTCCAGCGCACCACGCAGATGACCGATGTGCACCGGGTTGAAGGTGCCACCGAGCAGGCCAATACGGCGCGCCATCAGGTACGAATGTGCCCGTCGCCGAACACCACGTACTTCTCGCTGGTCAGGCCTTCCAGGCCGACCGGACCGCGGGCGTGCAGCTTGTCGGTGGAGATGCCGATCTCCGCGCCCAGGCCGTACTCGAAACCATCGGCGAAGCGGGTCGAGGCGTTGACCATCACCGAGGATGAGTCCACCTCGGTGAGGAAGCGCCGCGCATCGCTGAAGTTCTCGGTGATGATCGCGTCGGTATGCTGCGAGCCGTATTTGTTGATGTGCTCGATGGCTGCATCCAGCGAGTCGACGATGCGAATCGCCAGGATCGGAGCGTTGTACTCGGCGTACCAGTCGTCTTCGCTGGCTTCCAGCACGTCACTGCCGAGCAGCGCGCGAGTGGCGGCGTCACCACGCAGCTCCACGCCCTTGTCGCGGTAGATGGCGGCCAGCGGCGGCAGCACCTTGGCGGCCACGGAGCTGTGCACCAGCAGAGTTTCCATGGCATTGCACGGCGAGTAGCGCTGGGTCTTGGCGTTGTCGGCGACGCGAATCGCCTTGTCGATGTCGGCAGCGATGTCGATGTACACGTGGCACACGCCGTCCAGGTGCTTGATCACCGGCACCTTGGCATCGCGGCTGATGCGCTCGATCAGGCCCTTGCCACCACGCGGCACGATGACGTCGACGAACTCCGGCATGGTGATCAGCGCGCCAACAGCAGCGCGGTCGGTGGTTTCCACCACCTGCACGGCGCTGGCCGGCAGGCCGGCTTCGGCCAGGCCGAGCTGGATGCAGCGGGCAATGGCCTGATTGGAATGGATCGCCTCGGAGCCGCCACGCAGGATGGTGGCGTTGCCGGACTTCAGGCACAGGCTGGCGGCGTCGATGGTCACATTCGGACGCGACTCGTAGATGATGCCGATCACGCCCAGCGGTACGCGCATCTTGCCGACCTGGATACCCGACGGCAGGTAGCGCATGCCCTGGATCTCGCCGATCGGGTCCGGCAGGGTGGCGACCTGGCGCAGGCCTTCGATCATGCTGTCGATGACTTTCGGGGTCAGCGCCAGGCGGTCGACCATGGCCGGCTCCAGACCGCTGGCACGCGCGGCGGCCAGGTCCAGCTCGTTGGCGGCGGTCAGCTCGACGCGGGCGGCGTCGAGGGCATTGGCGGCGGCCTGCAGCGCATGGTTCTTCTGCGCGGTGCTGGCTCGGGCGAGCACCCGCGAGGCATCGCGCGCGGCGCGGCCCAGGCGGGTCATATAGTCGAGCACTGACTCGGTCATGGTCGGCGAAGGTCTGGCAGTTGGAAAAAGTGGCTGATTATAGCGACCGCGCCCCGTCCCGCCCAGCACTGCCGGGCGGATGGTGCAAGCCATGCAACATCGCGGAACAAGATTCGCCGCCAGCGCGACCCGGCATTGTTAAGATCGCGCCGTTTTCCCCAGCCGGATTGCCGATGACCAGCACCCGCCAGCCCCTGCCCGACAGCTTCTTCGACCGCGACGCCCAGCTCGTCGCCCGTGCGCTGCTGGGCAAGATCATCCGCCACAACCACCAGGGCCACTGGCTGGCGGCGCGGATCATCGAGACCGAGGCCTACTACCTGGCCGAGAAGGGCAGCCATGCCTCGCTCGGCTACACCGAGAAGCGCCGCGCGCTGTTTCTCGACGGCGGGCACATCTACATGTACTACGCCCGTGGTGGCGACTCGCTGAACTTCAGCGCCCAGGGCCCGGGCAACGCGGTGCTGATCAAATCGGCCATGCCCTGGCTGGACGAACACTGCGCCGACGACGCCCTGCCGCGCATGCAGGCCAACAACCCCTCGGCCGCCGGCGACCAGCGCCACCCGGAACGCCTGTGCGCCGGCCAGACCCTGCTGTGCAAGGCCCTCGGCCTCAAGGTGCCGGACTGGGACGCGCAGCGCTTCGACCCGCAGCGACTGTTCGTCGATGACGTTGGCCAACGCCCGACGCAGATCATCCAGACCACTCGCCTGGGCATCCCCAGCGGCCGCGATGAGCAGCTGCCCTATCGTTTCGTCGACGCCGACTACGCCCGCCACTGCACACGCAACCCTTTGCGCCGTGGCCAGGTCGAAGGCCGCGACTACTTTCTGCTGAACCCCGAGGAGTGAGCATGAGCGAATGGTTCGCCGCCCTGTCGCACTGGCTGGAAGCCAACCCCGAGTGGCTGGGCCTGAGCATCTTCCTGGCCGCCTGCCTGGAATGCCTGGCCGTGGCCGGCATCCTGATCCCCGGCACCGTGCTGCTGTTCGCCCTCGGCGTAATGGCCGGCAGCGGCGCCCTGGGCCTGGGTGAAACCCTGCTGCTGGCCTATGCCGGCGGCCTGCTCGGCGACGCGATCTCCTACGGCTTGGGCCGGCGCTTCCACCAGGGTATTCGTGGCCTGCCGGTACTGCGTGACCACCCGGAATGGCTGGCCGGCGCCGAACACTACTTCCAGCGCTATGGCGTGGTCAGCCTGCTGGTCGGCCGTTACATCGGCCCGCTACGGCCCATGCTGCCGCTGGTGGCCGGCATGCTCGACATGCCCTTCATCCGCTTCGTGCTGGTCAGCATGCTGGCCGCCGCCGGCTGGGCCGTGGCCTACATGCTGCCGGGCTGGGCCACCGGCGCGGCGCTGCGCCTGCCACTGCCCGAAGGTTTCTGGGGGGCGGCCGGCATCGTCGCTGCCGGGCTCGGCCTGATGCTGGTTCTGGTGATCGGCAGCAGCCTGCGCGAGCAGCGCTGGGCCACTCTGCTGGCCGCCGGCAGCAGCGCGGTCCTGTTGCTGGCCCTGCTGATCGGCATTCCGCACCTGGACGCGCTGGACCGCGGCCTCAACGCCCTGGTCCAGGAACACCGCAGCACCAGCGTCGACAGCCTGGCCATGCTGATCACCGGCCTCGGCGACTTCCGCACCCAGCTGGTGGCTGCCGTGCTGGTCACCCTGCTGCTGCTGATCGCCAAGCGCTTCCACGCAGCATTGTTCCTGGCCTGCTGCACGCTGTTCACCTCGCTCGCTACCACCGGGCTCAAGCTGCTGTTCGGCCGCGCCCGCCCGGAAGTGCTGCAGCAGCCGTTGGAGACCTTCAGCCTGCCCAGCGGCCACAGCTCGGCGGCCTTCGCCTTCTTCCTCGCCCTCGGCGTGCTGGCCGGACGTGGCGCCAGCGCGCGCACGCGCCTGACCTGGCTGCTGCTGGCCAGCCTGCCGGCGCTGTGTATCGCGGGATCGCGGGTCTATCTGGGCGTGCACTGGCCGACCGACATCCTGGCCGGCGCGCTGCTCGCCGGCAGCGTCTGCGCCGCCTGCCTGGCCTGGCTGCAGCGCCGCGAGCCGATGCGCCCGCTCGGCGCGCGGGTGTGGTGGTTGGTATTGCCGGCCACCCTGGCCCTGCTCGGCGGGGTCAGCGCCTGGTCGCTGCCGGAGGCGATCCAGCTGTATCGCTACTGATCAGGACAGCCGGCCCTAGGCCGTCATCTCGCCCTGCAGCTGGTCGAGGTACTGCTGGATCAGCTGCAGGCGCTGCGCCGGCAGGTCCTGCTGCAGCACCTGCAGCTTCTCTTCGGGAGTGAATGGCAGCAGGTAGGCCAGTTGGTTGGCCAGCGCCTGCTGGCCGGCCACCACGCCACCCATGCCCAGCTCGGCCACCAGCGGATGCTCGGCCAGGGCGCCAAGCAGCGCCGCCAGGTCGGCCTGTTCGGCGAGCAACGGCGCATCACCCGTTTCTTCCAGCCACTGCACCTCGCCCAGGCTCAGCTGATCGGCCTGTACCGTCACCTCTCCGACGCGAAAGCGCCGGCCACCTTCGACGCGAATACCGAGCAGACCGTTGGAGCGCTGCTGGAAGTCGCGAATCAACGCCTCGCAACCGAGCACCGAGAAGCGCCGGGCCGCCTCACCGACTTCCGCACCTTCGAGGATGGTCACCACGCCGAAGCTCTCGCCCCGCCGCATGCAGGCGCTGACCATGTCCAGATAGCGCGCTTCGAAGATCTGCAGATCGAGGATGCAACCGGGGAACAGCACGGTATTGAGGGGGAACAGCGGGTAGCTCATTGACAGCTCCTCAGGCGACCAGGGCCACGACCAGCGGCAACACCACTGCGGTGAGCATACCCATCAGGCTCATGGCTAGGGCAGCGAAGGCGCCGCTCTCTTCGCCCTCCTGCAGCGCGCGCGCCGTACCCACGGCATGGGCGGTAATGCCCAGCGCCATGCCCTGGGCCGCCGGATGGTGCACACCGATGCGGCGTAGCAACTCCGGGCCACACATGGCGCCGATCACCCCGGTGATCAGCACGAACACCGCGGCCAGGGCCGCCACGCCGCCGATCTGCTCGGCCACCAGCATGGCGATCGGCGAGGTCACCGACTTCGGCGCGATGGTCATCAGCATCATCCGCTCGGCACCGAAGGCCCAGGCCAGGGCCACGCCCAGCGCGGTGGCGACGGCACCGGCGAACAGCAGGGTAATCAGCGTCGGCCAGAACAGCTGGCGGATGCGCTTGAGATTGAGGAACAACGGCACGGCCAGGGCCACGGTGGTCGGGCCGAGCAGCACGCTGAGCAGGAAGGTGCTCTCGCGGTATTCCTGGTAGGTCAGCCCGGCCAGCAACAGGATGCCGATCAGCACCGCCATCGACACCAGCACCGGCTGCAGGAACATCCAGCGCGTGCGCTCGTAGGCGGCCAGCGCCGCCTGGTACACCGCCAGGGTCACGCCGACGCCGAACAGCGGATGGTGCAGTACCGCCTGCAGCGCGCCCTGCCAGTCCGGAGTCATGGCCGCTCCTCGCGCCGCGCCTGGCGATCGATCAGCTTCTGCATCAGCCAGCCGGCGAACAGCAGGGAAATCAGCAGCGACAGGCCCAGGGCCCCGGCCAAAGCCCAGAAGTCGGCGGCGATCTGCTCGGCATACACCATCACTCCCACCGCCGGCGGCACCAGCAACAGCGGCAGGTAGCGCAGCAGGCCGGCGGCGGCCTCGGTCATCGGCTCGCCGACCTCGCCGCGCAGCAGGAGAAAACCGAACAACAGCAGCATGCCGATGATCGGCCCCGGCAGCATCGGCAGGAACAGCACGTTGAGGGCGGTGCCAAGCAACTGGAACAGCACCAGCCAGGTCAGGCCGCGAAGCAGCATGCGAGAGGGCTCCGGCTAGGAAAAGGCGACCATTATAGGCACGCCTGAGGGAGCGCTATAAACCGCGACTTTCGGCTTGACCCATGGCGCGCAGTCGTGATGTTGTAGGGCCAGCCTGGTTTACCAAGAACAACAACCGACCACGCATCCTCAAGGAGGAACCATGCCGTCCGTACCCGTCGCGCAACTACAAGACTATGTGGGCAAGGAACTCGGCAAGTCCGAGTGGCTGACCATCGATCAGCAACGCATCAACCAGTTCGCCGAGTGCACCGGCGACCACCAGTTCATCCACGTCGACCCGGTCAAGGCCAAGCTCACCCCGTTCGGCACCACCATCGCCCATGGCTTCCTCAGCCTGTCGCTGATCCCGGTGCTGATGGAAAAGCTGATGCTGGTCCCGGAAGGTCTGAAAATGGCCGTCAACTACGGCTTGGACAGCGTCCGCTTCATCCAGCCGGTCAAGGTCGACTCGCGCGTGCGCCTGTCCGCCAAGGTCCTGGAAGTCACCGAGAAGCGCCCTGGCCAGTGGCTGTTCAAGGTCGAGGCGACCCTCGAGATCGACGGCGAGGAGAAGCCGGCCTATATCGCCGAATCGCTTTCCCTCTGCTTCGTCTAAGCAGACCGCTGTATCCGACGGGGCGCTCAGGCGCCCCGTTTTCATTTGCCGCTGGCATACTCAGGGCAAATCGACCAGGACGTCCGCCATGCCCCGCCGCCTAGCCCCCTTGACCCTAGCCCTCCTGCTCGCCGCCTGTGGCGATGGCGAACCGCTGCTGCCGGCGGATGCCGTGTTGCCCGATGGCGGCCGCTATCGCGGCGAGGTGGTGGACGGCCGCCTGCAGGGCGAAGGCCGCATCGACTACGCCAACGGCATGTACTACCAGGGCCAGTTCAAGGACGGCCAGTTCGAAGGCCCCGGCGAATGGCACGGCCCCAGCGGCGAGAGCTACAAGGGCACCTTCCACCTCGGCCTGTTCGATGGCCAGGGCGCGCTGGTCTACAGCGACGGCACCCGCTACCAGGGCGGCTTCAAGCAGAACCGCATGCATGGCGAGGGCTACCTGCAGCAGGGCACCATGAGCTATCGCGGCGAATTCCGCGACGACCGCTACCACGGCCTCGGCACCCTCGAATGGCCGGACGGCAGCCGCTACCAGGGCCGCTTCGTGCGTGGCGAGCCGGAAGGCGAAGGCCTGCGCAGCAACGCCGAGGGCCAGTTCAGCGGCACCTTCAAGAAGGGCATGCTGCAGGGCGAAGGCAGCTACAAGGGCGAAGACGGCGAGAGCTACACCGGCGGCTTCCGCAACGACATGTTCCACGGCAAGGGCCGCTTCCAGAACGGCGACGGCGAAGTGTGGAGCGGCAACTTCGTCAACGGCGCCCTGACCGGCAAGGGCGAATTCCGCGGCACCGACGGCCGCCACTACGAAGGCAACTTCCGCTACTGGCGCTTCCATGGCCAGGGCAAGCTGAGCCTGGCCGACGGCAGCGTCTACCAGGGCCACTTCGCCGATGGCCGCTACGCCGGCGAAGGCACCCTCACCGCCCTCGACGGCAGCCGCACCCAGGGCACCTGGAGCAACGGTGAGCTGCTGCGCGGCGCCGACGGCAAGGCCCATCCGGACCCGCTGGAACTCGGCCTGCTGCGCCAGGGTCAACTATTGCAGGAAGCGCTGGACGCCCTGCCCGCCTCCACCCCGGCAGTCGAGCTGTACAGCCTGAGCCTGGCCGGCGACGGCAAGCAGAGCGTGTTCCTGCGCGAAGCCGACTATGTCAGCACGCTGCTGCGCGAGCGTTTCGGCGCCCGTGGCAACGTCACCCTGACCAACCACCGCGATCACCTGAGTGATCGCCCACTCGCCACCCGCGAGAGCCTGACCCGCGCCGTGCAGGCCCTCGCCGAACGCAGCGGCCCGGAGGATCTGGTGTTCATCTACCTGACCAGCCATGGCTCCAGCGATCACCAGCTGAACATCGACCAGCCGCGCCTGCAGCTGTCCGATCTGCCGGCCAGCGAGCTGGCCGCGCTGCTCGAACCCCTGCACGACCGGCACAAGGTGGTGGTGATCTCGGCCTGCTACTCGGGCGGTTTCATCCCGCCGCTGAAGGACGACAAGACCCTAGTGATGACCGCCGCCCGCGCCGACCGGGTGTCGTTCGGCTGCTCCGAGGAAAATGACTTCACCTACTTCGGCCGCGCGCTGTTCGCCGAGGCGCTCAACGAAACTGACGACCTCAGCCGCGCCTTCGAACTGGCCAAGGCCAAGGTCGCCGAGCGCGAGCAGGCCGAGGAGTTCGAGCCTTCCGAGCCGCAACTGTGGGCACCGCAGGCGGTGCTGGAGCACTGGAAGAAACTACGTAAGCAACAGGCCGAGCAGGCCCTGACCGCGGCGACGAAAGCGCAGTAATCGGCGATCAACTTCCACCCGGATCTGCCGATTCGCTCTAAGCTGACAGTTAATAGTGGAGGAACAAGCATGTACTTGACGCCCCAACACATCCTGCTCGCCGGAGCCACCGGCCTCACCGGCGAGCACCTGCTCGACCGCCTGCTCAACGAGCCGACCATCAGCCGCGTGCTGGCGCCCAGCCGCAGCCCGCTGGCCGAGCACCCGCACCTGGACAACCCGGTCGGCCAGCTGAGCGACCTGCTGCCACAACTGGCCGGGCAGATCGATGCGGCCTTCTGCTGCCTGGGCACCACCATCCGCCAGGCCGGCTCGCAGGACGCCTTCCGCGCCGTCGACCAGGAGCTGGTCCTGGCCTTCGCCCGCCGCGCCCGCGAACTGGGCACCCGCCACCTGCTGGTGATCAGCGCCCTGGGCGCCGACCCGCGCTCGACGGTGTTCTACAACCGGGTCAAGGGCGAGACCGAGGAGGAGCTCAAAGCAATGGACTGGCCGCAGCTGACCATCGTCCGTCCGTCCCTGCTGCTCGGCCCGCGCCGAGAGTTCCGCCTCGGCGAACGCCTGGCCGCGCCGCTGCTGCGCTGGATTCCCGGCAAGTACCGCGGCATCGAGGTCGCTGCCCTGGCCCGCGCGCTGTGGCGCCTGGCACTGGAAGAGAGCGACGGCATCCGTATCGTCGAGTCCGACGAACTGCGCCGCCTGGGTCGCTGATGGGCTTCTACGACGACAAGATCCTGCCCCACCTGATCGACTTCGCCTGTGGCATGGGCCACGTGATGAAGACCCGTGCCCAGGTGGTACCCATGGCAGAAGGCCGGGTGCTGGAGATCGGCATCGGCACCGGGCTCAACCTCAGTTTCTACGACGTGCAGAAGGTCAGCGCCATAGTCGGCGTCGACCCGGCGGCGCAGATGCAGACCCTGGCGCGCCAGCGCGCGGCAGACATCGGCATCCCGGTGGAGATGGTCGCCCTCGAACTGGGGCAGATCCAGGCCGCCGACGCCAGCTTCGACAGCATCGTCTGTACCTTCACACTGTGCACCATCCCCGATCCGCTGGCCGCGCTGCAGGAGATGCGCCGCGTGCTCAAACCCGGCGGCAAATTCCTGTTCAGCGAGCACGGCCGCGCACCGGATGCCGGCGTACGCGCCTGGCAGAACCGCATCACCCCGCTGTGGAAGCCATTGGCCGGCGGCTGCCACCTCAACCGCGACATCCCCGCCCTGCTCAGCGCCGGCGGCTTGCACATTCGCGAGGTGCAGAGCAGCTACCTGCCCGGCCCGCGCCCGATGACCTGGGTGTGGCGCGGCTGGGCCGACTGATCCCTGCAGGTTGACTCGTCCGAGCCGGCCGGCAAGCATGGCGCTTTTGCCCAAGGAAACCGCCATGAGCCTGGAATCGGTCCGCGCCTTCTTCGCCGCCAAGGCCCCCGACATCGCCATCATCGAGCTGGAAACCAGCACCGCCACCGTGGCCCTGGCCGCCGAGGCGCATGGTGTGGAACCCGGACAGATCGCCAAGACCCTGGCCTTCCGCATCGGCGAGCGTGAACTGCTGGTGGTGGCGCGCGGCGATGCCCGCCTGGACAACCGCAAGCTCAAGGAAGCCTTCGGCGCCAAGGCCAAGATGCTCGACGCAGACAGCGTGGTGGCGCTGACCGGGCACCCGGTCGGTGGGGTCTGCCCGTTCGGCCTGGCCACTGACCTGGCGGTGTATTGCGACCGCTCGCTGCTCGACTACGAAGAAGTGCTGCCGGCGGCAGGCGCCATCCACAGTGCGGTGCGCATCTGCCCGAAGCGCATGGCCGAGCTGGTGCAAGGCGAGTGGGTGGACGTCTGCCAGGCTGTCGCCTGAGTAGCGCTGCTCTTAGTTAGTTACCGCCGCTGACGCCGAGGCCTATACCCAGTTCGGCGGCCACTGAATGGCAGGTCGAGACCAGGGTATTTGGGCGCCTCGGCGCCGAAACGCTCCACTGGGCAGCAACCGCCCTGCAGCGAGTACCAATCCAGGCGCGTGCCGGAATAGATGATCGGCGCGCCCGGCTTGGCCGCACCCAGGGTACTTACGCTGGCGCAGCCGGGCAGCAGCGTGCAGAGCAGCAACACGCCAGAAACGGCGCGCGCGTTCATCAGTCGTCGCCGCTGATCAGATGATGCTCGCCCCAGCGCGGCAGCATGTCCTGCGGGATGCCCAGGCAGTTGAGGATGCGCGCCACGACGAAGTCGACCAGGTCGTCCACCGTCTGCGGTTGGTGATAGAAGCCGGGAGACGCGGGCAGTATGGTCACGCCCAGGTTGGACAGCTTGAGCATGTTCTCCAAGTGGATGCTGGAGTACGGCGCCTCGCGCGGCACTAGGATCAGCTGGCGGCGCTCCTTGAGCACCACATCGGCGGCGCGCTCGATCAGGTTGTTGCAGGCGCCGGTGGCGATGGCCGACAGAGTGCCAGTGCTGCACGGCACCACCACCATGGCCGCTGGCGCACCGGAGCCGGAGGCCGGCGGCGCCATCCAGTCTTCCTTGCCATACACGCGGATCTGCCCGGGAGCGGCACCGGTGTACTCGCTGAGGAACTGCTGCATGGCCTGCGGCTTGGCCGGCAGAGTGACGTCGGTCTCGGTGGCCATCACCAACTGCGCGGCCTTGGAGATCAGGAAGTGCACCTCGCGGTCTTCCTGCACCAGGCAGTCGAGCAGGCGCAGGCCGTACTGGGCGCCGGAGGCGCCGGTCATGGCCAAGGTGATGCGTTCCGGACCTGCCATCGTTTATTCCTCCAACGCCTTGGCCAGCTTGCCATGCAGGCCGCCGAAACCGCCGTTGCTCATGATCACCACCTGAGTGCCAGGCGCAGCCACGGCCTTGACGCCGGCGATGATCGTTTCCAGCGAATCGCAGACCTGGGTCGGCACCTTGGAGCCGGCCACGGTGGCGGCCAGGTCCCAGCCCAGATTGGCCGGGGCGTACCAGAACACCCGGTCGGCCTGCACCACGGAGTCCGGCAGGCCGTCGCGGTGGGCACCGAGCTTCATCGAGTTGGAGCGCGGCTCGATCACGGCCACGACCTGCGCAGCGCCGACGCGCTTGCGCAGACCGTCGAGGGTGGTAGCGATGGCGGTCGGGTGGTGGGCGAAGTCGTCATAGACGGTCACACCTTTCACTTCCGCGACCTTCTCCATACGCCGCTTGACGCTCTTGAAGGAGGACAGGCCGGCGATGCCCAGCTCCGGCACCACGCCGACATGCCGCGCCGCGGCCAGAGTGGCCAGGGCGTTGGCCACGTTGTGCTGGCCGGTCAGCTCCCACTCCACGATGCCCTCGACCTTGCCGTCGAACACCACCTCGAAGCGCGAGCCGTCCTCGCTGAGCAGGCGTGCCTGCCACTGGCCGTCGGCGCCGGTGGTTTGCACCGGAGTCCAGCAGCCCATCTTGATCACCCGCGCCAGGGCCTCTTCGGCCTGCGGATGGATGATCAGGCCCTCGCCCGGCACGGTGCGCACCAGGTGGTGGAACTGCCGCTCGATGGCCGCCAGGTCCGGGAAGATGTCCGCGTGGTCGAACTCCAGGTTGTTGAGGATCGCCGTGCGCGGGCGGTAGTGAACGAACTTGCTGCGCTTGTCGAAGAAGGCGCTGTCGTACTCGTCGGCCTCGACCACGAAGAACGGCGTGCCGCCCAGGCGCGCGGACACGCCGAAGTTCTGCGGTACGCCACCGATCAGGAAGCCCGGGCTCATGCCGGCATGCTCCAGCACCCAGGCCAGCATGCTGGTGGTGGTGGTCTTGCCATGGGTGCCGGCCACGCCCAGTACCCAGCGGCCCTGCAGCACATGATCGGCCAGCCACTGCGGACCGCTGACATAGGGCAGGCCCTGGTTGAGCACGTACTCCACCGCCGGGTTGCCACGGCTCAAGGCATTGCCGATCACCACCAGGTCGGGGGCCGGCTGCAGATGCTCGGGCAGGTAGCCCTGCATCAGCTCGATGCCCTGGGCTTCGAGCTGGGTGCTCATGGGCGGGTAGACGCTGGCGTCGGAGCCGGTGACGCGGTGCCCAAGCTCCTTGGCCAGCACCGCCAGGGAGCCCATGAAGGTGCCGCAGATACCGAGAATATGAATGTGCATCGATGACCTCGAAACGGGCCGGGAGGCCCCGGCAGAACTGGCCGCAGGGTAGCACAGGGCGGCACCTGACAGGCTGCCGTACCACCCCGCGAAATCTCAACTAGAGTGTCAGGAGTCTCGGAACACCGAGACGGCATGAGGTTCCTCGTCGTCCATGCCCGCAAGCTGTCAGCGACCGGATGTCCGTCTGCGCTTCGACCTCGCCGGGAGAGTTTCCCGGCCCTCGGGGGAACAACCATCCGCCATGCCGAGCATGGCAGCCGAGCCCGTCCGGGCCCTCCTCCGTACACATCCTCCTGCTGTCAGCCGCTGTGCTCCATCCCGTTTCAAGCAAGGCCGCAATTCCTACAAGAACCCGAGCCAACGCGAAATGCAGGAGAGGACCATGAAGCAGCAATCGGGAGTCAGTTACACAACGGTCGACAAGAGTTACTTCGAACAACGCGGCCTGCGCCGCTATGCCGGCGTCTGGTCACTCTGGGCGCTAGGTGTCGGCGCGGTGATCTCCGGCCATTTCTCCGGCTGGAACTTCGGCCTGGCCAATGGCTGGGGCAGCATGCTGATCGCCGCCATCATCATCGCCATCATGTACCTGGGCCTGACCTTCTCCCTGGCGGAGATGTCGCCGGCCCTGCCGCACACCGGCGGTGCCTATTCCTTTGCGCGTAGCGCCATGGGCCCCTGGGGAGGATTCCTCACCGGCCTGGCGGAGAACGTCGAGTACGTGCTCACCCCGGCGGTAATCGTGTTCTTCATCGGCAGCTACATGGGCAGCATCTTCGGCACGCCCAGCGAGTATCAGCCGCTGTGGTGGATCGGCTTCTACGTGGTGTTCATCTGGCTCAACGTGATCGGCGTGGAGCTGTCGTTCAAGGTCACCCTGGTGGTCACCCTGCTGGCCCTGGCCTGCCTTGTAGTGTTCTGGATCAGCGCCATCCCGCACATCGACTTCAACCGCTTCGCAATGAACGTCGGCCCGGGCGGTGTCGAGCTACCTGAAGGTAACGGCCCGTTCCTACCCAACGGCCTGCTCGGCGTGCTGGCGGCGATGCCCTTCGCGGTCTGGCTGTTCCTCGCCATCGAGCAGCTGCCGCTGGCGGCGGAAGAGTCGGTCGACCCGAAACGCGACATGCCCAAGGGCATCATCCTCGGCATGTTCACCCTGATCCTCTCGGCCTTCATGATCCTCTGGCTGAACCCGGCGGTGACCGGCGTCGGTGCCCACGCCCTGGGCTCGTCCGGCGAGCCGCTGCTGGACGGCTTCAAGGCCATCTACGGTGACGACATCGCCAAGCTGCTGGCGCTGGTGGCGGTGCTCGGCCTGGTGGCCAGCTTCCACACCATCATCTTCGCCATGGGCCGGCAGATCTACTCGCTGAGCCGCGCCGGCTACTTCCTGCCACAACTGTCGATCACCCACGGCCAGCGCAAGACCCCGCACGTGGCCATGCTGATCGGCAGCCTGATGGCGCTGGCGGTGATGATGACCCTGTGGTTCATCTTCGGTGAGGAAAAGGGCGGTGCGGTGATCGGCGGCACCCTGCTCAACATGGCGGTGTTCGGCGCCATGTTCTCCTACTTCATGCAGGCCCTGTCGTTCATCCTGCTGCGGCGCAAGATGCCCGACATCGAGCGCCCTTACCGCAGCCCACTGGGCGTGCCGGGCGCCGTGCTGACCATGCTGATCGCCGCCGTGACCCTGTACTTCCAGCTCACCGGCGACCCGGCCTACACCCTCGGCGTGTTCTGGGTGGCGGTGTGGTTCGGCATCGGCATCACCTACTTCGCCATCGTCGGCCGCCATCGCCTGATCCTCTCGCCAGAAGAGGAGTTCGCCATGGAACAGCGCGAAAAGAACAAGACCAATAGCTGATGAGCCCCGGCCGCGCCTATGGGCGCGGCCGACCTTTTCCGGAGACCAACGGAATGACTGCCCACCTGACCCTGGCCGGCCTGCGCGAACTCGCCGTGGCCGGCAAGATCGATACCGTATTGGCCTGCATGGTCGACATGCAGGGCCGCCTGATCGGCAAGCGCTTCCAGGTCGAGTTCTTCCTCGATAGCGCCCATGAGGAAACCCACGGCTGCGACTACCTGCTGGCCGACGACATCGACATGGAGCCGGTGCCCGGTTACGCCGCCGCCAGCTGGAAGCAGGGCTACGGCGACTTCGTATTCAAGCCCGACCTCTCCACCATGCGCGTGGTGCCCTGGCTGGAAGGCACCGCCCTGGTGCTGTGCGACGTACAGGACCATCACCATCATGACCTGCCACACAGCCCGCGCGGCATCCTCAAGCGGCAGATCGCCCGCCTCACCGAGCGCGGCTACAAGGGCATGTTCGCCTCGGAGCTGGAGTTCTACCTGTTCGACCAGAGCTACGAGAGCATCCACGGCCAGCACTACCAGAACCCGAAGACGGCCAACTACTACATCGAGGACTACAGCATCCTGCAGACCATCCGCGAGGAGCCGGTGATGCGGGCGATCCGCAAGCACCTGCAGGCCGCCGGCATCCCGGTGGAGAACTCCAAGGGCGAATGGGGGCCGGGCCAGGAAGAGATCAACGTGCGCTATGCCGAGGCGCTGGTGATGGCCGACCGGCACAGCATCATCAAGCACGCCTGCAAGGAGATCGCCCTGCTACAGGGCAAGGCCGTCACCTTCATGGCCAAGTGGAACTACAACCTGGCCGGCTCCAGCAGCCATATCCACAACTCGCTGTTCAGCCTCGATGGCGAGCAGGCGCTGTTCCATGACCCGGCCGGCGAATACGGCATGTCCAAGCTGATGCGCCAGTGGGTGGCTGGCCAGCTCAAGTACGCCAGCGACATCACCTACTTCCTCGCGCCCTACATCAACTCCTACAAACGCTTCCAGGCCGGCACCTTCGCCCCGACCCGCGCGGTGTGGAGCTGCGACAACCGCACCGCCGGCTTCCGCCTGTGTGGCGCCGACAGCAAGGGCATACGCATCGAGTGCCGCATCGGCGGCGCCGACCTCAACCCCTACCTGGCCTACGCCGCGCTGATCGCCGCCGGCCTCGCCGGCATCGACGAGCAGCTCGAACTCCCCGAGCCCTTCTCCGGCGATGCCTACCAGGACGACGAACTGCCGGAAGTGGCCAAGACCCTACGTGGCGCCGCCGACGCCCTCGACCGCTCGGAACTGCTGCGCAAGGCCCTGGGCGACGACGTGGTCGAGCACTACCTGCACACCGCGCGCTGGGAGCAGTTGGAGTACGACCGCCGGGTGACCGACTGGGAACTGCGCCGCGGCTTCGAACGCTACTGACAGGGAGAGCAGCAGATGAACAGCATTCGCCTGATTTCACCGGTGGACGGCAGCCTCTATGCCGAGCGCGCTATCGCCAGCAGCAGCGCCCTGGAGCAGACCCTGGCCGCCGCGACCCGGGCCCAGCGCGCCTGGCGCGAACTCGCCATCGGCCAGCGCGCTACCTATTGCCTGAAAGCGGTGGACGCCATGCTGGCGATGAAGGACGAAATCGTCCCCGAACTGGCCTGGCAGATGGGCCGCCCAGTGCGCTTCGGCGCCGGCGAGCTGCGCGGCTTCGAGGAGCGCGCCCGCCATATGATCGGCATCGCCGAAAGCGCCCTGGCCGACGTGGTGCCCGATGCCAAGGAAGGGTTTCGCCGCTATATCCGCCGCGAACCACTGGGCACCGTGCTGGTGGTGGCGCCGTGGAACTATCCCTACCTGACCGCGGTGAACGCCATCATCCCCGCGCTGATGGCCGGCAACGCCGTGCTGCTCAAGCACGCAAGCCAGACCCTGTTGGTCGGCGAGCGCTTCGCCCAGGCCTTCGAGCGCGCCGGGCTGCCCGCCGGACTGTTCCACAACCTGGTGCTGGACCACGGCCAGACCGCCACCCTGATCGCCTCCGGCCAGGTGCAACAGGTCAACTTCACCGGCTCGGTGGAAGGCGGCCGGCTGATGGAGAGCGCTGCCGCCGGCCACTTCATCGGCGTCGGCCTGGAGCTGGGCGGCAAAGACCCGGCCTACGTGCGCGCCGATGCCGACCTGGCCCACGCGGTGGAAAACCTGGTCGACGGCAGCTTCTTCAACTCCGGGCAGAGCTGCTGCGGCATCGAGCGCATCTATGTGGATAAAGCCCTTTATCCGGCCTTCGTCGAGGGCTTCGTCGAGCTGACCAAGCAGTACGTGCTGGGCAGCCCGCTGGATGAGGCCACTACCCTGGGCCCGCTGGTACGCAACAGCGCCGCCGAGTTCGTCCGCGGGCAGATCGCCAAGGCCAAAGCCCGCGGCGCCAAGGCGCTGATCGACCCCGCGCTGTTCGCCGCCGACGCCCCCGGCACCGCCTATATGGCGCCGCAGGTGCTCACCGGGGTGAATCACGAGATGGCAGTGATGCGCGACGAGAGCTTCGGCCCGGTGGTCGGCATCATGCCGGTGGATGGCGACGCCCGCGCCATCGCCCTGATGAACGACAGTCCCTACGGCCTCAGTGCGGCGATCTGGACCGAGGACCTGGACGCCGCCGAGCGCATCGGTCAGCAGCTAGAGACCGGCACGGTGTTCATGAACCGCTGCGACTATCTCGACCCGGCCCTGGCCTGGACCGGGGTCAAGCACACCGGGCGCGGCGCCACCTTGTCGCGCCTGGGCTACGAACACCTGACCCGGCCCAAGTCCTTCCACCTGCGCCAGCAGCTCTGACAGGAGCCCGCCATGAACAAGACCGCCAACTGGAACTACCCGACCTCGGTGCGCTTCGGCGTCGGCCGCATCAAGGAACTGCCGGAGCTGTGCAAGAGCGTCGGCATGCTGCGCCCGCTGCTGGTCACCGACCGCGGCCTGGGCAGCGCACCGATCACCACCGCCGCCCTCGACTCGCTCAAGGAGGCCGGCCTCAGCGCCGCGCTTTTCAGCGACCTCAAGCCCAACCCGGTGGAGAGCAATCTCGACGCCGGTCTAGCTGCCTACCGCGCCGGCAAGCACGACGGAGTGGTCGCCTTCGGCGGCGGCAGCGGCCTGGACATGGGCAAGCTGATCGCCTTCATGAGCGGCCAGGCCAGGCCCGTGTGGGACTTCGAAGATATCGGCGACTGGTGGACCCGTGCCGACCCGCGTGGCATTGCCCCGGTGATCGCCGTGCCGACTACCGCCGGCACCGGCTCGGAAGTCGGCCGCGCCGGCATCCTCACCGACGAGCGCAGCCACACCAAGCGCATCATCTTCCACCCGCAGATGATGCCGCGCATCGTCATCAGCGACCCGGCGCTCTCCGTGGGCATGCCGGCCTTCATCACCGCCGGCACCGGCATGGACGCGTTTTCCCACTGCCTGGAGGCCTACTGCGCACCGGGCTTCCACCCGCTGGCCGACGGCATCGCTGTGGAAGGCATGCGCCTGGTCAAGGGCGCGCTGGTTAGGGCCGTCAAGCAGCCGGGTGATCTCGACGCCCGTGCCGACATGCTCGCCGCCGCCGCCATGGGCGCCACCGCCTTCCAGAAGGGCCTGGGCGGTATGCATGCACTGGCGCACCCGATCGGTGCGCTGTACGACACCCACCACGGCATGACCAACGCCACGCTGATGCCCTATGTGCTGAAGTTCAACCGCGAGGTCATCGAGGAGCGCATCACCCGTCTGGCGGCCTACCTGCAGCTGACCAACCCCGGCTTCGACAGCTTCCTCGACCTGGTCCTGCAGCTGCGCAGCGACACCGGCGTGCCGCACAGCCTGGCCGAACTGGGCGTCGACGACAGCAAGACCATGCTGATCGCACAGATGGCGGTGGTCGACCCCTCCGCCGGCGGCAATCCACGGACTCTGACCGAGGCCAACGTCGCCCAACTGTTCGGCGATGCCGTACACGGTCGCCTCTGAGTACTGGACGAAAATCCGCCCGACCGCTGCAAGACGCGCCGGGCGGCGCTCCCGGCAATAGCCGAACAGCTTGTCCACAACTTTGCCCAAGGCTTCTGTGGACAAACTTTTCGTCACAGAATGAGGTCCCAGGCTGCACAGAAAACGCCCAGCCAGCTGCGAGCCACGGCGGCCGCGCACCTGCTGCTGGAGCGCACAGCTTATCCACAGCAAAGCCCACAGTTACTGTGCCTAACCCGTGACGTAAGTCACTGATCAAGATCGAAATTCAACCAACCACAGTCAGGCCGCGCGGCTTCTGCCCAGGCATCAGCTGCCGACAGCTTATCCACAGCATCACCCACAGCCTCTGGGGGTAAGTTGCAGCACCGGGACGTTATCCCCAGCGAGATCAAACGCTCGCTTGGATTGCGCTTTCCAGCATCTTTGGGCAGCATCGGGCTGACCGTTGGCACAGCACCTGCAGCTGCCTACTCACCACTCCACAGACGCCGAGGCCCGCCATGCGCATTGTCCAAGCCACCCTGGAGCACCTGGACCTGCTGACCCCGTTGTTCATCAAGTACCGTGAGTTCTATGGCGAGCTGCCCTTCCCGGACTCGTCGCGCAAATTCCTCGAGACGCGCATCAAGCGCAAGGAATCGATCATCTACCTGGCCCTGGCCGACGACGAGGACAAGCTCCTCGGCTACTGCCAGCTGTTCCCCAGCTATTCCTCGCTGTCGCTCAAGCGCGTGTGGATCCTCAACGACATCTATGTCGCCGAAGACGCCCGCCGCATGCTGGTCGCTGACCGTCTGCTGCAAACCGCCAAGCAGATGGCCAAGGAAACCAACGCCGTGCGCATGCGCGTCGCCACCAGCATCAGCAACGAAGTGGCGCAGAAGACCTACGAGTCCATCGGCTTCCGCGAAGACACCAAGTTCAAGAACTACATCCTCGAACTGGGCGATTGATCAGGCCGGCGAACGCCTGCGCGTTCGCCGCCCACCCGAGACAGATTCATGTGGTCATTCCGCGCCTGGCGCCGCCGGCGCATCCTCTCCCGCTCGCTCTACACCACCCGCCACTGGCATGAGGTCCGCGCGCGCCTGCCGATCCTCGATGGCCTGAGCGAGGCCGAGGAGCAGCGCCTGTTCCAGCGCGCCATCCTGTTCCTCCATCACAAGCGCCTCACCGCCCTACCCGGCGTCGAACTGGACGAGAGCGACCGCCTGACCCTCGCCGCCCAGGCCGAGCTGCCGCTGCTGCACCTGGCCGAACTCGACTGGTACCAGGGCTTCCACGAAATCGTCCTGTACCCGGACGACTTCGTCAGCCCGCAGCGCCACCGCGACGCCAGCGGCATCGAACACGAGTGGGACGACGAGCGCAGTGGCGAGGCCTGGCACCAAGGTCCGGTGATCATGGCCTGGCCCGGTGTACAGAGCGGTGGCGGCTGGGATGCCTACAACCTGGTGATCCACGAGCTGTCGCACAAGCTGGACATGCTCAACGGCGACGCCAACGGCCTGCCGCCGCTGCACCGCGACATGCGCATCGGCGACTGGGCCAGCGCCATGCAGGCCGCCTACGACGAGATGAATGCCGCGCTCGACGCCAATCCCGAGGCGCACACCGCCATCGATCCCTACGCGGCGGAGAACCCCGCCGAGTTCTTCGCCGTCACCAGCGAATACTTCTTCAGCGCCCCGGACCTGCTGCAGCAGGCCTTCCCCGCCGTCTACCAGCAGCTCGTCGGCTTCTACCGCCAGGACCCGCTGACACGCCTGCAACGGCTCCTGGCCGAGCACCCGGACTATCGCGACACGACCAACGGATAAGTACGCAGGCGTAGTAACGCCCCGGGAATGTGCCTATAATCCGCGCACTTTTTTTGGCCCAACCTGGGGTGTCCACCATGAGCTACAGCAAAGTCCCGGCCGGCAAAGACGTGCCGAACGACATCTACGTCGCCATCGAGATTCCGGCCAACCATGCGCCGATCAAATACGAAATCGATCACGACACCGACTGCCTGTTCGTTGATCGTTTCATGGCCACCCCGATGTTCTACCCGGCCAACTACGGCTTCATCCCGCACACCCTGGCCGACGACGGCGACCCCCTGGACGTGCTGGTCGTGACCCCGTATCCGGTAGCTCCGGGCTCGGTCATCCGTTGCCGTCCGGTGGGCGTGCTGAACATGACCGACGAAGCCGGCGGTGACGCCAAGCTGATCGCCGTACCGCACGACAAACTGTCCGTGATCTACAAAGACGTACAGGAATACACCGACCTGCCAGCCCTGCTGCTGGAGCAGATCAAGCACTTCTTCGAGAACTACAAGGATCTCGAGAAGGGCAAGTGGGTCAAGGTCGAAGGCTGGGGCAACGCTGACGAAGCCCGCCAAGCAATTCTGAAGGCGGTAGCGGCTTACCAAAAATAAGCCAGTACCACCCCCTGAAGGCCGGCCACAAGCCGGCCTTTTTATTGCCTGCGATTCAGGCCGGGCTGAGTTCGGCGGCCTGCTCGACCGGCTTTGGCACCTTGGCGCTGGCGAGGATCAGGTCGGCGGCCTTCTCGCCGATCATGATGCACGGCGCGTTGGTGTTGCCGCTGATCAGCGTCGGCATGATCGAGGCATCGGCCACGCGCAGGTTGGCCAGGCCACGCACCTTCAGTTGCGGCGTGACCACCGCCAGCTCGTCGCTGCCCATCTTGCAGGTGCCAACCGGGTGGAACACGGTCGCCGCGTAGTCGCGCAGGTGCGCCCGCAGCTGTTCATCGCTCTGCACATCCGGCCCCGGCAGCATCTCGGCGCCGCGCAGCTCGTCGAACTCCGGTTGGGCGAGAATACGCCGCGCCAGCTTGACGCCTTCCACCAGCACCCGCGCGTCTTCCTCGTCGGCGAAGAAGTTGAAGTCGATGGACAGGCTGCGCCCGGCGCCCAGACGCAGCTCGCCGATGCTCTTCGGCCGCAGCACGCAGGTGTGGATGGCGTAGCCATGGCCCCACTCGAACAGGCGCCCGCGATGGCTGCGGTAGCCGGGCACGAAGTGCATCTGCACGTCCGGCAGCGCGTCCGCCAGCGGCGTGCGGGCGAAGCCGCCGGCCTCGACGTAGTTGGTGGTCAGCCAGCCCATCTTCTGCGCCAGGTACTTGAACGGCGCGGCGATGATCTTCGGCAGCGCGCCAAGGGAGAAGCCCAGCGACAGCGGGCTCTTCGAACGCACGGTGACCAGGCCGTCGATATGGTCCTGCAGGTTCTTGCCCACCCCCGCCAGGTCAACGCTGCAGGCCACGCCGGCAGCCGCCAGCTCGGCCTGCGGGCCGATGCCGGACTTGAGCAGGATATGCGGCGAGCCCAGTGAGCCGGCGCAGAGAATGGCCTCGCGGCTGCACTGCAGGGTGCGCCACTGGCCGTTCTGGCGCAGCTCCACGCCCGTCACGTGGTCGCCGTCGAGCAGCAGGCGTTCCACCTCGCAGCCGGTCAGCACTTCGAGGTTGCTGCGCTCACGCACCGGGTGGACGAAGGCGCGATAGCTGGACAGGCGCTTGGCGTCTTTCTGAGTGACGTTGTAGATGCCCGCCCCTTCCAGAGTGCCGCCGTTGAAGTCGTCGTTGCGCGCCAGACCCAGACGGCCGGCGGCGCGCACATACAGCTCGGATAACGGGTTGGGATCGCGCGGCTTGTCCACCAGCAGCTCGCCCTGGGTACCGTGGTATTGCAGCGCCTGGCCGAGGCGGTTGCCCTCGGATTTCCGGAAATACGGCAGCACATCGGCCCAGCCCCAGCCGGGGCAGCCGGCGGCTTCCCAGCGGTCGTAGTCGCTGGCGTCGCCACGGATGTAGATCATGCTGTTCATCGAGCTGGAACCGCCGAGGGCCTTGCCACGCGGGGTATGCAGGCTGCGCCCGGCGAGGTTCTTCTGCGGCGCGGAGAAGTAGTTCCAGCTGAAGATCTTGCTCTTGTACAGGGTGATGGTGCCGGCCGGGGTCTGTACCCGCGGGCTGGAGTCGCTGCCGCCGGCCTCGATCAGGCACACGCGCACGCTCGGGTCGGCGCTCAGGCGGTTGGCCAGCACGCAGCCGGCCGAGCCGGCGCCGACGATCAGGTAGTCGTAGGAATCTGTAGCCATGGGAGAAGCCTCATGGTTCACGGGCGGGCTCGCGCCTTGTGGGCACGCCGCCCCAGGGAAAGGCGTGCGGCGTGCGACCAGCGCCCGCCGTGCGTGACACTCAGTGCACTTCTTCGAGGTCGTCGTGGAGCAGTTCGAGGATGTGCCGCTTCATGCGGATGAACTCCGGTTCCATCACCACTTCGAGGCTGCGCGGGCGCTCGATCGGCACCTGCAGGATCTCCTTGATCCTCCCGGGGCGCGCGCCCATCACGTAGATACGGTCGGCGAGCAGGATGGCTTCGTCGATGTCATGGGTGACGAACACCACGGTCTTCTTGCTGTTGCCCCATACCTGCAGCAGCAGTTGCTGCATCTGCAGGCGGGTCTGGCTGTCCAGAGCGCCGAACGGCTCGTCCATCAGCAGGATCTGCGGGTCGTTGGCCAGCGCACGGGCAATCGCCACGCGCTGCATCATGCCGCCGGAGAGCTGCTTGGGATAATGCTCGGCGAACTTGGCCAGGCCCACTTCGCCCAGGTAGAACTCGACGATGGTGCGGATCTCGTCCTGCGGCAGGCCGCGGCGCTTGAGGCCGAACTCGATGTTCTGCTGCACCGTCAGCCAGGGGAACAGGGTGTAGCTCTGGAACACCATGCCGCGGTCGGCACCGGGGCCGTCGACCTTCTGCCCGCCGACGTAGATGGCGCCGTCACTCGGCTCGGCGAGGCCGGCGGTGAGGTACAGCAGGCTCGACTTGCCACAGCCGGACGGGCCGACGATGACCGCGAACTGCTGGTCCGGCACCTCGAAGGACACGTTGTCCAGCGCGGTGAAGGTCTCGCCCTTGGGCGACTGGTAGCGCAGGCTGACGTTCTCGACCTTGAGCCGCGCGGTAACGTCGGCGTACTGGTCCAGCGCCGGCATGATGTAGGGTTTGGTGGCTACTGCGCCCATGCGGCAATCCTCAGTCGAAGCAGACGGAACAGCTGGTCGGTGATCAGCCCGAGCAGGCCGATGATGGCGATGGCGAGGAAGATCACGTCGACCTGGAAGCCACGCATGGCCTTCAGGCTGATGTAGCCCAGGCCGCTGGATGCGGCGACCAGCTCGGCCACCACCAGGTAGGTCCAGGCCCAACCCATGGTCACCCGCAGGGTGTCGAGCACGCCGGGCAAGGATGCCGGGCCGAGCACGTGGAGGACCACGTCGCGGCGGCTGGCGCCGAGGGTGTAGCTGGCGTTGATCAGGTCCTTGGACACGCCCTTGGACACGTCGGCGATCATCACCAGTTGCTGGAAGAACACGCCGAAGATGATCACCGCCACGCGCTGTTCCAGGCCGATGCCGATCCACAGGATGAACAGCGGCACGAAGCTGGTCACCGGCAGGTAGCGGATGAAGTTAACCAGCGGCTCGATGAAGGCCTGGACGATGCGGAAGCTGCCCATCAGCAGGCCCAGCGGCACCGCAACCAGCGAGGAGACGATGAAGCCGATCATCACCACCTCGATGCTCGCCCACACGTGCTTGCCCAGGGTGCCATCGGAGCCCAGGCGCACGGCGGCGTCGACCACCGCGCCGGGCGTCGGCAGGAACATCGACTGCACCACGCCGCCGTAGGACAGACCAGCCCACAGGCCGATCACCAGCAGCCAGCACAGCGTGCTGGCGCCCACAATGAGTCGGCCGGGCAGCTCGACCTTGGGGGTCAGGCAGCGCTGCAGCCAGGATTTTTGCGTGGCCATGCTGCCACCTCTCGAAGCGAAAATTGAACGACGGGAGCGGCGCGCGGCCGCTCCCGGTGGCGCGTTACGGCGTAACGAAGCGGGTGTCGACCAGGTCTTCGTATTTCACGTCGTAGGTCTTGCCCTGCAGCTGGGTCCAGGTCTCGTTGGCCAGCTTGATGATGCCGGCGATGTCGCCCTCTTTACCCGGGGTGCCGAGCAGCTTCTCGCTCATCGCCTGGTCGTAGAACTTCACGCCCTTGGCGGCTTCGGCCAGGTCCTTGGGATCGGCCAGGTAGCCGCCGACGCCCTTGGCCATGATCTCGTGGGCCTTGTCCGGGTTGTTCTTGGCGAACTCGACCGCCTTGTACAGGCCCTTGACCAGCGCCTTCACATCCTCAGGCTGCTTGTCGATGACGTCGCAGGACAGCGCCACCACGTCGACGATCACGCCGGGGGTCTCGCTGGAGTCGATCAGTACCTTGCCCTGGCCCTTCTGCTTGACCAGCGACAGGTGCGGCTCCCAGGTCACCGCCGCCGGTACGCGGCCAGCGATGAAGGCAGTGGCCGCGTCGTCGGCGGTCATGTTCTGCACTTCCAGGTCGCTCATGTTCATGCCCTTCTGCTTGAGCAGGTAGCTCAGCCAGAACTGCGACACCGAACCTTCGTTGACCGCCACGGCCTGGCCTTTCAACTGATCCAGGCTGGTCACGTCCTTACCCACCAGCACGCCATCGCCGCCGTGGGATTCGTCGAGCGCGGCCACGGCCTTGAAGCAGAAGTCCTTGGAGCGGTACTTGAGGATCTCGTCGATGGTCGAGGCGGAGCCGGAAATCTTGCCGGAGGCCTGGGCCGCCATGTACATGGCCGACTCCTCGATCACGGTGAACTCCACGTCCAGGCCCTGTTCCTTGAAGTAGCCAAGGTCGCGAGCCAGATACAGGGTGCCGTAGCCAACCCAGGTGGTGTGACCGAGGGACAGGGTGCCCGCCTGCGCGGTGGCGGCCAGGCCCAGGGCCAGGCCGGCGCCGAGGGCGGTACGGGCGAAACGGTTGCGCAAGGTGTTGATCATGGAGCTCTCCACAGCCTGACGGCAGATTTGTTGGTGTATGTGTGGCAGGGCTGGCCAATGGCCGAATGCGTCCCCACGCCGGCCCGCAAACGGCCGGCGGCTCTCTTCGTTGCAGCGCCCTCTGCGGGGCTTTTCTGACTTACAGCGGATATGGCGTTACAGCAGGTTCAGTTCGCGGCCGGTGCGGTCCACGGCGCGGCGGGTCTTGTCGACCAGCTCCTCCAGTTCGGCACGGGTGGCGACCAGGGCCGGGGCCATGATCATGCGGCCGAGGGTGGAGCGAATGATCAGGCCCTCGTCGAAGCCGACGGTGCGGCAGTGCCAGGCAATGTCGTTCTCGTTGGCGAAGCGCTTGCGGCTGCCCTTGTCCTCGGCGAACTGCAGCGCGGCGACCAGGCCGGCGCCCTGCACGTCACCGATCAGCGGGTGGTCCTTGAAGGTCTCGCGCAGCAGCTGCTGCAGGTAGGGGCCGGTGTCGGCTTTCACCATGTCGACGATCTTCTCGTCGCGCAGCGCGGTGAGGTTGGCGATGGCCACGGCAGCGGCCACCGGGTGGCCGGCGTAGGTCAGGCCGTGGGCGAACACGCCGCCCTCCTGCACCAGCGCGTCGGCGATGCGCTTGCCCAGTACCAGGCCGCCCATGGGGATGTAGCCGGAGGTGAGGCCCTTGGCGATGGTCAGGGTGTCCGGCTCGAAGCCAAAGTGCTGGTGGGCGAACCACTCGCCGGTACGGCCGAAGCCGCCGATCACTTCATCGGCACACAGCAGCACGTCGTACTGGCGGCAGATGCGTTGCACTTCGGCCCAGTAGCTGGCCGGCGGGAAGATCATGCCGCCGGCACCCTGGAACGGTTCGGCGACGAAGGCGGCGACGTTCTCGGCGCCCAGTTCGAGGATCTTCGCCTCCAGCTCGCGGGCGGCCTTGAGGCCGAAGGCCTCTTCGGACAGCTCGCCACCCTCGGCGAAGTAGTACGGCTCACCGATGTGGGCGAAGTCCGGCAGCATGCCGCCCATCTCGTGCATGAAGCCCATGCCGCCCAGCGCGGTGCTGCCCAGGGTGGAGCCGTGGTAGCCGTTCCAGCGGCCGATCATGATCTTCTTCTGCGGCTTGCCGACCACCTGCCAGTAGCGGCGCACGGCGCGAATCAGCACCTCGTTGGCCTCTGAACCGGAGTTGGTGTAGATGGCGTGGCTGTAGTGCTTGGGCAGCAGGCTGAAGAGCAGCTCGGACAGCTCGACCACGCGCGGGTGCGTGGTGTGGAAGAACAGGTTGTAGTACGGCAGCTCGGCCAGCTGGCGAGTGGCGGCGGCATTCAGGTCTTCGCGGCCGTAACCCAGCGCGGTGCACCACAGGCCGGACATGCCATCGAGGTAACGCTTGCCCTCGGTGTCCCAGAGATTCAGGCCCTGGCCCTTGGCGATCACCAGGGCGCCCTTCTCGTTGAGCGCCTTCTGGTCGAGGAAGGCATGGATGTGGTGGGCCGCATCCAGCGCCTGGTATTCCTTGGTGGTGTGTTTCTGGGCAGTCATCGCAAGGCTCCTTATCCGGGTTCCGGCTCTATGGCCGCTGCTTAGCGCAATTGGAACCAGGTGGTTTTCAACTGGGTGTATTTGTCGAAGGAATGCAGCGACAGGTCGCGGCCGAAGCCGGATTGCTTGCCGCCGCCGAAGGGGGTGCAGGGATCGAGGGCATCGACGGTGTTGACCGACACAGTGCCGGCACGCAAACGACGGGCCACGCGATGGGCGCGGTTGAGGTCGTCGCTCCACAGCGAGGCGGCCAGGCCGTAGATGCTGTCGTTGGCCAGGGCCACGGCCTCGTCCTCGGAGTCGAACGGCAGCACGGCGAGCACCGGGCCGAACACTTCGTCGCGGGCCAGGCGGCTGTCGGCGGCCACGCCGGTGAAGATGGTCGGCGCGACGAAATTGTCCGAACCGTTGAAGCTCAGCTGCTTGCCGCCGCAGACCAGGCTCGCGCCCTCGGCCTGGGCGCCACGAATGAAGTCCATGACCCGCGCGGTCTGCCGCGTATCGACGATGGCGCCGGCGCGGCTGGCCGGGTCCAGTGGGTCGCCCGGCTGCCAGTCGCGGGCCTTGGCCTGCAGGCGCTCGACGAATTCGTCGTGGATCGAGCGCTGCACCAGCAGGCGCGAGTTGGCCGAGCACACCTCGCCCTGATTGAAGAAGATGCCGAAGGCAGCCTTGCTCGCCGCCAGATCAAGGTCCTGGCAGTCGGCGAACACCAGGTTGGCGCTCTTGCCGCCACACTCCAGCCAGACCTGCTTGAGGTTGGACTGCGCCGAGTAGCCCATGAAGTATTTGCCGACTTCGGTGGAGCCGGTGAAGGCCAGGCAGTCGACATCCATGTGCAGGCCCAGGGCCTTGCCGGCGCTCTCGCCGAGGCCGGGCACCACGTTGAGCACGCCCTCCGGGATGCCGGCTTCGAGGGCCAGTTCGGCCAGGCGCAGGGCGGAGAACGGCGACTGTTCGGCAGGCTTGAGCACCACCGAGTTACCGGCGGCCAGGGCCGGGGCCAGCTTCCAGGCAGCCATGTCCAGCGGGAAGTTCCACGGCACCACGGCAGCGACCACGCCGAGCGCTTCACGGGTGATGGTGGCGAGGGCATCCGGCGCGGTCGGCGCAACCTGGTCGTAGAGTTTGTCGATGCTCTCGGCGTACCAGCGGAACACGCCAGCGGCACCGGGCACGTCGATGTTCCAGGCGTCCATCACCGGCTTGCCCATGTTCAGAGAGTCGAGCAGGGCCAGTTCGTCACGGTTGGCCAGGATCAGCTCGGCCAGGCGCAGCAGCTTCTGCTGGCGCTCGCGCGGTGCGCAGCGTGACCAGACGCCGGACTCGAAGCTGGCGCGGGCGGCACGTACCGCCAGGTCGACCTCGGCCTCGCCACAGGCGGCGACGTTGGCCAGCAGGCGGCCGGTGGCCGGATCGATGGAGGCGAAGGTGGCGCCGGAGGCTGCGGCAACGCGGCGACCGCCGATGATGGCCTGGTCGATGAAACGCTGTTCGCTTGCGCGCCGTTGCCAGTCGTTGAGTTGCAGCACCCTGATTCTCCCGAACCGATCCTGTGGCTTGATGCGAACCGATGGTGGCCCAAGGCAGGGGTTAGGAAAATTATTAAAAATGTCATCGGGACATACGAAAAAGCTGGTTATCGACGCACCAGATCGGCGCAGCGCGCCAGCTTTGCGTGCACAGCCCCGCTCCAGGCCGAAATGCGTTGTTGGCGTGCGTCTAGCGCGTAGACGCCCAGCCCTTACCCAACCTGGCTTTGACGCCGAACGCCAGGGCGGCAATGGCAATCAGCGCTGTCGCCGCCGAGATGCCCAGCCACGACACCGACGCACCAGCTCGAAGCACATCAACCCTCAACCAGCGCGCCATACAGCTGCGGGCGGCGGCCCTGCAGATAGGGAAAGGTTTCCGCCCACTGCGCCCGCTGCGAACGATCCAGATCGACCATGAACAGTGCCTCGCCACCGGCCACCGCGCCCAGGCGCTGGCCATCCGGCGCGGCCACGCAGGAGCCGCCGAGGAACGGCAGAGCGTTCTCCACGCCGCTGTGGTTGCAGTAGGCGACGAACAGCTGGTTCTCCACCGCACGGGTCGGCACGATCAGCTCCGGCACGGCGCGGTATTCCGGGGTCAGCGCGGTGGGAATCAGCACCAGCTCGGCGCCGGCCAGGGCGTGGCTGCGCACGTTTTCAGGGAACTCCACGTCGAAGCAGATCAGCAGGGCGATGCGCCAGCCATCCAGCTCGAAGGGCGCCTCCAGGCGCTCGCCGGCCTGGAATAGCTCGTGCTCCATCGCCCCGAACAGATGGGTCTTGCGGTAATGCGCAACGCGCCGGCCCGCGGCGTCGATCACTTGCGCCGAGTTGAACGGCTTGCCGCCCGCCGCATCGCGCTCGGCGTAGCCATAGCAGAGTGCTACGCCATGCTCGCGGCACAGCGCGGCGATACGCTGCGCCGCCGCACCGTCAGCGACCTCGGCCAATGCCGCCATCTGCTGCGGCACGTTATAGCCACCCAGCCACAGTTCGGGGCATAACAACAATTGCGCACCCGCAGCAGCCGCGGCGCGCAACTGCGGTTCGAGGGCCGCCAGGTTGGCCTCGATATCAGCGGGGAAGCCTTGGGTCTGCCACAGGGCCAGGCGCATCTGCTCTACTCCTATTCGTCATTCGTGTACGGCTCTTGCAAGCAGGATACGCATCCCATCGGTGCGGCGAGCCAGGAAAAATATCGCCTGTGCCGAGCAAAAAGCTCGCCCACCCCAGCGCACTGCGCGGCTATGGTGGGCACAAAAAAGAATGCTGTTCAGAGGTTTTGCGTGGCTTCCTACACCCTGCGTCAACTGAAGTACTTCGTCACCACCGTGGAATGCGGCAGCGTCGCCGAGGCGTCGCGCAAGCTGTACATCGCCCAGCCCTCCATCTCCACCGCCATCAAGGGCCTGGAGGAGAGCTTCGGCGTGCAGCTGTTCATCCGCCACCATGCCCAGGGCGTATCTCTCACCCCCGGCGGCGCGCGTTTCTACCGCAAGGCCCAGGAGCTGCTGCGCATGGCCAAGGAGTTCGAGCAGAACGCCCTGGCCGACAACGACGTGGTGGCCGGGCAGATCGACATCGGCTGCTTCGAGACGGTCGCCCCGCTCTACCTGCCCCGACTGATCGCCGGCTTCCGCGAGCGCTATCCGGGGGTGGAAATCCGCCTGCACGACGGCGAGCAGCAGGAGCTGGTACAGGGCCTGACCGGCGGCCGCTTCGACCTGGCGATCTTCTACGAGCACGACCTCGACGGCACCATCGAGACCGATCCGCTGATGCCACCCCAGCGCCCCTACGCCCTGCTACCGGAAGGCCATCGCTTCGCCGGGCAGAAGGAAGTCTCGCTGCGCGACCTGGCGCTGGAGCCGATGATCCTGCTCGACGTGCTGCCGAGCCGCACCTACTTCGTCAGCATCTTCGAGGAGCTCGGCCTGAGCCCGAACATCGTCTTCAGCTCGCCCTCGATCGAGATGGTGCGCGGCATGGTCGGCCAGGGCTTCGGTTTCTCGGTGCTGGTCACCCGCCCGCAGTCGGACATCACCTACGACGGCAAGCGCGTGGTCTGCGTGGACATAGTCGAGGACGTCACCGGCTCCGGCCTGGTCGCCGCCTGGCTCAAGCGCGCGCACCTGACCAAACCGGCGCAACTGTTCGTCGATTTCTGCAAGGAGCAGCTAGGCCCTCCCGCCACTCAGGACTGAGTAGCGGCGAGGCCTCAATCCGCCGCAGCGGGCGCGCAGAAGGCCTTGCTGTAGAAGCCGGAAGGATCGAAGCAGCACACCCGCTGCTTGCCGGAGGCGAGCATGTCGCAGGCGTCGTTGATGCGCTTGCTGCGGGTCTTGAGCTGCTTGGCCGAAGTGATCCAGTGAATCCAGTCCAACCGCGCCAAGGACGTAGTGCCGTTCCACACCGCCAGCGCCGCCGGGGCGGCCTGCAGGGCCTCGTGCAGGTCGGCCGGCAACTCGGGTTCCGGCTCCTGGGGCAACTGCATGATCTCCAGACTGACACTATCGCCGGCCTGCACCCCTGCTGCCTCGCAGAGCTGCCGGCTGAGGCGCAGCCAATGGCTAAGCTGGCCGTCCGGCTCAAGCATCACCTGAAAGCTCTGCTCGTTGAGCGATGCGGCCACCGTCACCCGGCCGCGGCGAGCCAGCTGCTCACTGATCTCTTTGGGCAACAGGACGAAGGCCCAGAAGGCGTCGCCGTCGGGCTTGGCCGGGCGTTGCAGGGTTGCACTGAAAGTGAGGGGCGTTGCGCTCGCGGTCATGTCCTGTCCCTGGTGAAGATCGGTGCGCGCCGGGCGACTTATCGCCACCTGGCATCGCAGACCAGTCTGCCTCAGCAGCACACGGAAACAGAACCCCAGCGACGGCTGGCAATGCGACTCAGGCGGTGTGGCGCAGCCACTGTGTCAGCCGGGCCAGCATGGCATCGCAGGCGTCGAGCTGGGCCAGGCTGACGAACTCGTCCGGCTTGTGGCCCTGATCCATGCTGCCGGGGCCACAGACCACGGTGGCGATGCCGGCCTCATCGAACAGGCCGCCCTCGGTGCCGTAGGCCACGGTGGAGAAGTCGTCGGAGCCGGCGATCAGCACCAGCAACTGCGCCGCCTCGCTACCGGCCTCGGTGAACAGGCCGGGGTAGCTGGACAGCTCGCTGAAGCGGATGTCGCTGGCCGCACTGACCGCACGCATACGCGGCAGCAGCTCGCTCTCGGCGTAGTCGCGCAGCTCGGCGGCGACCTGCTGCGGATCGTCGGCCGGCAGCGCACGCATCTCGAAGTCGAAGCGGCATTCGGCCGGCACGATGTTGAGCGCGCGACCGCCCTGGATCACCCCGGTCTGCACCGTGGAGTACGGCGGATCGAAGCGCGCATCGTGGCGCTCGGGAGCCGCCAGGCGCGTGCCGATCTCGCCCAGCTTTCCGATCAGCCGCGCCGCGTATTCGATGGCGTTGACCCCCTGCGGTGCATAGGCCGAGTGGCAGGCCGCGCCGTGCACCTCGCAGCGCATCGCCAGCTTGCCCTTGTGGCCGAGCACCGGGCGCATCTCGGTGGGTTCGCCGATGATGCAGATGCCCGGCCGCTCCGGGCTGGCGCGCAGTTGCTCGACCAGGCTGCGCACACCGAGGCAGCCGACTTCCTCGTCGTAGGAGATGGCGATGTGCAGCGGCAGGCGCAGTGGCTGGGCGAGGAAGGCCGGCACGGCGGCCAGCACGCAGGCGATGTAGCCCTTCATGTCCGCCGTGCCACGACCGTAGAGGCGACCGTCGCGCTCGGTCAGCGCGAAGGCCGGCACGCTCCAGGCCTGGCCGTCCGCCGGCACCACGTCGCTGTGCCCGGACAGCATCACCCCGCCCGCCCCGCTCGGGCCGAGGCGCGCGTGCAGGTTGGCCTTGGTCCGCTCGGCGTTGAACAGCAACTGGCTGGCGACGCCGAGCCCGCCCAGGTAGTCGCGCACGTATTCGATCAGCGCCAGGTTGGACTCGCGGCTGGTGGTGTCGAAGGCGATCAGGTCGGCGAGGATGGCGCGGCTGGTGGACATGGGCATTCCGGATCTCGGGAAAACTACTCGTCGCCCGGCACGCCGTAACTCGGCGCGGCGGTGGGATCGAGGGCGCGGGTCAGGTAATCCTGCAACTGCGGCTGGTAGGCCCGCCACAGCTTTTCTAGCTCGCCGATCGGGTCCTGCTCGGCCCAGTCGACCCGCAGGTCGGCGATCGGCCAGGTCAGCTCGCCGACCACCGAGAGCGCCGCCGAGTGTACCGGACCGGCCTCGCCGCCGGCCGCCATCGCCGCGTGCATGGCCGCCAGCAGGCGCTCGGCCAGGCAGCCGGCAGCCTGTTCGAAGGCCTCGACCATGGCGTCGATCACCGCCGGCGAACTCAGCAGGTTGCCGGCCGCCACGCACTGCTCGCCGGCCCGCGCGTTGTGCACGCCGAGCGCCTGGCTGCCGGTGAACAGCGCAGTACCGCCGTGGCTGTCGATCACCGTCACCTGGCGGTACTGGCCGTAGCCATTGCTGCCCAGCGCCTTGTCCAGCGCGGCGGAGGGTTCCAAGCCGGCTTCCAGCAGGTCGAGCACCTGCGGGCCGAGGGCCGGCAGGGTGATGTTCTGCGTCGACACCGCGCCGACCCCAGCACGCAGCCAGGGGCAACGGGCACCGACGGCGATGCTCGACGAGCTGATGGCGATGCCCAGCTGGCCGGTCTCGGCGCAGCGGCCGACGATGGAAAAGGTCATGGGCGCTCCTTAAAGCTGATCGTCAGGGATGACCGCGATCACATCGATCTCCATCAGCCACTGCGGCTGGCCGAGGGCCGAGACCACCAGGCCAGTGGAGATCGGGAACACGCCCTTGAGCCACTTGCCGACCTCGCGGTAGACCGGCTCGCGGTAGCGCGGGTCGATGATGTAGGTGGTGGTCTTGACGATGTGCGAGAGGTCGCTGCCGGCCTCTTCGAGCAGTTGCTTGACGTTCTTCATCGCCTGCTCGGCCTGCGCTGCAGGGTCACCCAGGCCGACCAGGTTGCCGTCGAAATCGGTACCGACCTGGCCGCGCACGTACACCGTGTTGCCGGCGCGCACAGCCTGGCACAGGTCGTTGTCCAGGGACTGGTTGGGGTAGGTATCCTTGGTGTTGAACATGCGGATGCGGGTATGGGTGGGCATCAGCGAACTCCTGGCAGACTGACTTTGGCCAGCGGTGCGTCGGCCTCAGCCTGGCGCTGCGCGGCATCGCGGTATTCGAGGTACTTGCGCTGGGTGGCGATGTGGTCGGCGACGTGCTTGGCGTCGTGCCACACGCCCCAGATGAAGGTGGAGCCACGCCGCGACAGCCACGGCAGGCCGACGAAGTACACGCCCGGCTCGCTGGACACGCCGCGCTGGTGCTGCGGCTTGCCCTTGGCGTCGAAGGCATCCACCTGCAGCCAGCTGAAATCGACGGAGTAGCCGGTGGCCCAGATCACCGAACCGACGCCGGCGGCGGCCAGGTCCAGCTCAAGGATCGGTTCACGCACGCAGGCCGGTTCGGCGAACACGCGGCGCGCTTCCGGCTCTTCCGGCAGGTCCAGGCCGTTGCGGGCGATATAGGCATCGGCGGCGTCGAGCAGCGACAGGTAGTTCTCGTCGCCACGCGCCAGGTTGTCCGCCAGGTCGTTCTGGAAGCGCACCACGGTGCCGGCGAAGGACTGGGTCAGGCCAACCAGGGTGATGCCCTCGCCCGCCAGGCGGCGGAAGTCGATGGTCTCACCTCCACGCGCACCGCTGACGGCGATGGTCACGTGCTCCTTGCCCGGCTGCGCGGCCTCCAGGTCCCACAGGCCGAGCACGCCCAGCCACCAGACGAAGTCGCGGCCACGGTAGCTGCGCGGCGGACGGTCGTGGGCGCCGACCGAGAGGTAGACGCGGCGGCCGGCGCGGTTCAGCTCATCGGCGATCTGCACGCCGGAGGAGCCGGCGCCAACCACCAGCACCGCGCCCTCGGGCAGCTGCTGCGGGTTGCGATAGGCCGCCGAGTGCAGCTGCTGGATAGCGCCGTCCTGCGGGGCAATGGCCGGGATCACCGGACGCTGGAACGGGCCGGTGGCAGAGACCACGCGGCGCGCCTGGATCACGCCCTCGGAAGTTTCCACGGTGAAGCCGGCGCCGGCACTGTTGCGCTCCACGCGCTTGACCTCGACGCCGGTACGGATCGGCGCGTTGAACTGGCGGGCGTAGTCTTCGAAGTAGTCGGCGACCATGTCCTTGGGCGGGAAACCATCGGGATCGATGGGAAATTCCAGGCCGGGGAAGCGGTCGTGCCAGGCCGGGCCGTTGGCCACCAGCGAATCCCAGCGCCCGGTGCGCCAGGCCTCGGCGATACGGTTCTTCTCCAGCACCAGGTGCGGCACGCCGAGCTTGCTCAGGTGCTCGCTCATGGCCACGCCGGCCTGCCCGGCGCCGATCACCAGGGTATCAATCTCGGTTACTTCCAATGCCCGCTCCGCTTGCTTGGGGAAGGCGGTTCGATTCAGCTCGGTCATGGCCTGCGTCCTCTGACTCCGATCAGTTGCAGCTTCTGTTGGCCGCATTCTGTTCAGCGCGAGGCATTCGCGAAATTATGTTTTTTGTACTCGCTGGCTAGGAAAAAGCTGCCTGCTCCGGCGCGCTGCGCCGCGCATTCATGAGATAACGGGCGCCACCGCGAACCACCGCCGGCCCGCCATGGATATCAAGCAGCTCAGATTCCTCGTCGCCCTCGACGAAACCCGCCACTTCGGCCAGGCCGCCGAGCGCTGCCACGTGACCCAGCCGACCCTGTCCATGCGCCTGCGCAACCTGGAGGACGAGCTGGGCGTGGAGCTGGTGCAGCGCGGCCAGCGCTTCGAGGGCTTCACCGCCGCCGGCCAGCGCATCCTGGCCTGGGCGCGCAGCCTGCTGGCCGCCGAGGCGGGCCTGCTGGCCGAGGCGGCCGCCTGCCGCGGGCAGATGATCGGCACCCTGCGCCTGGGCGTGGTGCCGCTGTCTGGCTTCGATCCGATGCGCCTGATCGCCAGCTTCAGCGCCGCCTACCCGCAGCTGCGCTTCCAGCTGTTCGCCCTGAGCAGCGAGGAGATCCTCGAACGCCTGGGCCGCAACCAGCTGGACCTCGGCCTGTCCTACCTGGAACGCCTGGACCGCCAGCACTTCACCGCCCTGGAGCTGGCCGAGACGCGCATGGGCCTGCTGCACGACCGCCGCCACTTCGACTTCGCCGGCGCCGCGCTGAGCTGGGAATCCCTGGCCGAGTTGCCGCTCGGCCTGCTGACCAGCGAGATGCATTTTCGCCAGTCGATCGACCATGGCTTTCGCAGCAGCGGCCTGAGCCCGCAGCCCTGGCTGGAGACCGATGCCGTGCACCAGCTGCTGCAGGCCGTGGGCCAAGGCCTGTGCTGCAGCATCCTGCCGCTGCACCACGGCCTCGGCGAACTCGACGCCAATCTGTGCCTGACGCCCATCGCCAACGCCCAGACCCTGGCGCCGCTGGGCCTGATCATGCGCCGCAGCGAGCCGCGCTCGGCCCTGGCCGAGGCCTGCTTCGCCATCGCCGAGGCTAGGGTCTGTTGACGTTTCGGCGCGACCGCGACGGAGCCAGCTTTTGCGCGGAGCTAGGCGCGAGACACGAAGTTTGGCATTCCAAATGAGCCGTCGAGTAACAACGTTCCTCGCAAAAACTGGCCCGTCCCTGCGGGTTGCGCGGAAAATCTCGCCATGCGTCGTTGCGGGACTTGGCAAGGGATCACCATTCCCTGCGTCCCGCGCCTAGCCTGGCGAGATTTTTCGCAGCAACGCGGCTTGCGCCGAAACGTCAACAGACCTTAATGCCCAGCCGATAGATGGGGTCGATCACACCATCGCCAGCAGCGATTAGACAGCCCGCCACCCGCGCCCTAGGCTGGACTCCTCTCTCTCGCGGAGGGCCCAGCCCATGCCGGTCGCCAGCGCCATCTCCTACAGCTTCAGCGAACTCGGCCCCGCCCAGCTCACCGGTGCCAGCCCCCTGGCCGATGAGTGCGCCCTAGCCATCGGCTACAACGGCCTGAACCAGGCGGTGATGATGGTCTCGCCAAGCGATCTGGAAGACTTCGTGCTCGGCTTCAGCCTGAGCAACGGCCTGATCGATAGCCCAGCCGAGCTATACGACATCCGCCTGAGCGGCGCGGGCGAGGCGCGGCGGGCCGAGGTCGAGATCGCTAGCCGTGCCTTCTGGGCCCTCAAACAGCAACGCCGGCAACTGGCCGGCAACAGCGGCTGCGGCCTGTGCGGCGTCGAGGCGCTGGAGCAGGCGTTGCCCGAGCTGGCGGCGCTGCCTGGAGCTGCCTTGCCGCCGGCGGAACATCTGCACGAACTGCGCGCCCGCGTCGCCGCCGCCCAGTTGCAGGCGCAGGCCAGCGGCGCCATGCACGCCGCGTTGTTCGTCGATGACCGTGGCGAAGTACGCCTGTGCCGTGAAGACATCGGCCGCCACAACGCCTTGGACAAGCTGATCGGCGCCCTCGCCCGCCAGCATCTGCTGGCCAGCACGGGATTTGTCGTGCTCACCAGCCGCTGCAGCCTGGAGCTGCTGCACAAGGCGGTGCGCGCCGGCATTCCGACCCTGGTCAGCCTGTCCGCACCCACTGCCCTGACCGTCGACTGGGCGCGTCGCCATCGCCTAAATCTGATTCACCTGCCCCACAGCAGTGCGCCACGGGTCTACAGCCCGGCGCCCACCACCGAAGAAGCATCCGTATGAACGACCAAGCCCGCTACCAGCCCTATGCCGGCCCCGCCGCCGGCTGGGGTGCGCTGCGCAGCGTCACGCACTTCTGGCTGGACAGCAAACAGCCGTTCAAGAACCTGCGCGCGCTGCTCAAGACCAACCAGAACGGCGGCTTCGACTGCCCCGGCTGCGCCTGGGGCGACTCGCCCGAGCGGCACATGGTCAAGTTCTGCGAGAACGGCGCCAAGGCGGTGAACTGGGAAGCCACCAAGCGCGGCATCGGCCGCGACTTCTTCGCCCGCTACAGCGTCGCCCAGCTGCGTGAGCAGAGCGACTACTGGCTGGAGCACCAGGGCCGACTGATCGAGCCGCTGCGCTATGACGCCGAGCGCGACCGCTACGTGCCGGTCGCCTGGGACGCCGCCTTCGCCCTGATCGCCGAAGTGCTCAAGGGCCTCGCCAGCCCCGACCAGGCCGAGTTCTACACCTCCGGCCGGGCCAGCAACGAGGCCGCCTACCTGTACCAGTTGATGGTGCGCGCCTATGGCACCAACAACTTTCCCGACTGCTCGAACATGTGCCACGAGGCCAGCGGCGTGGCCCTGGGCCAGAGCGTCGGCGTGGGCAAGGGCAGCGTCACCTTCGCCGACTTCGCCGAGGCCGACGCCATCCTGGTGTTCGGCCAGAACCCCGGCACCAACCACCCGCGCATGCTCGAACCGCTGCGCGAGGCGGTGGAGCGCGGCGCCAGCGTGGTCTGCTTCAACCCATTGAAGGAACGCGGTCTGGAGCGCTTCCAGCATCCGCAGCACGCCCTGGAGATGCTCGCCAACGGCGCCAAGGCCACCAGCACCGCCTACTTCCGCCCGCACCTGGGCGGTGACATGGCCGTGGTGCGCGGCATGGCCAAGTTCCTCCTGCAGTGGGAGCAGGAAGCGCCCGGCAGCGTGTTCGACCACGCCTTTATCGCCGAACATACCGATGGTCTGCGCAACTGGCTCGCAGTGGTAGAGAACAGCGACTGGGGGCAGATCGAGCAGCAGTCCGGCCTGAGTCGAGCCGAAATCGAACAGGCGGCGCGCCTCTACGTGCGCGCCGAGCGGGTGATCGCCTGCTGGGCCATGGGCATCACCCAGCATCGCCACTCGGTGGCGACCATCCAGGAAATCACCAACCTGATGCTGCTGCGCGGCAACATCGGCAAACCCGGCGCCGGCCTGTGTCCGGTGCGCGGCCACAGCAACGTGCAGGGCGACCGCACCATGGGCATCAACGAGCGGCCGCCGGCCAGCCTGCTCGATGCCCTGCAACGGCGCTTCGGCTTCGACGTGCCGCGTGCCCAGGGGCACAACACCGTGGAAGCAATCGAGGCCATGCTCGCCGGGCGCAGCCAGGTGTTCATCGGTCTCGGCGGCAACTTCGCCCAGGCTACCCCGGACAGCCCGCGCACCCACGCGGCGCTGCAGCAGTGCGCGCTGACCGTGCAGATCAGCACCAAGCTCAACCGCAGCCACCTGATGCACGGCCGCCAGGCGCTGATCCTCCCCTGCCTGGGCCGCACCGACATCGACCAGCAGGCCGGCGGCCCGCAGGCGGTGACGGTGGAGGACTCGTTCAGCATGGTGCATGCGTCTTGGGGCCAGCTGGCGCCGCTGTCGGCGCAGATGCGCTCGGAGCCGGCCATCGTCGCCGGCATCGCCAACGCCCTGCTCGGCGCCCACCCGGTGGACTGGCTGCACCTGGCCGAGGACTACGGGCGCATCCGCGAGCTAATCGCCGACACCATCCCCGGCTTCGCCGGCTTCAACGACAAGCTGGCCCAGCCCGGCGGCTTCTACCTGGGCAACAGCGCGGCACGCCGGCAGTGGAATACCGCTGGCGGCAAGGCACGCTTCGTCGCCCATGCGCTGCCCGAACACTTGCTGCCGGCGCAGGCGCGCAACAGCGGCGAGACACCCGATCTGGTGCTGCAGACCCTGCGCTCCCACGACCAGTACAACACCACCCTGTACGGCCTGGACGACCGCTACCGCGGCGTGCGTGGCATGCGCGAGGTGCTCTTCGTCAATCCCGAGGACATCCAGCGGCTCGGCTATCAGCCGGGGCAGAAGGTCGACATCCTCTCGCTGTGGGACGACGGCATCGAGCGCAAAGTGAGCGGCTTCACCCTGCTGGCCTACGACACGCCACGCGGCCAGGCCGCCGCCTATTACCCGGAGACCAATCCACTGGTGCCGCTGGCCAGCATCGGCGAGGGCAGCCACACGCCGACCTCGAAGTTCGTCGCCATCCGCCTGCAGCCGGCCAGCGCTGTGGCGCGCATCCTCTAGGCAGTTTCTGGCGGGCAGAAAAAAGGCCGCTTGCGCGGCCTTTTTTCATCGCTCAAGCGATCAGGCGAACGGGTGACGCAGAACGATAGTCTCGTTGCGGTCCGGGCCGGTGGAGATGATGTCGATCGGCGCACCGACCAGCTCTTCCACGCGCTTGATGTAGGCGCGAGCGGCCGCCGGCAGCTCTTCCAGGCTCTTGGCGCCGACGGTGGAGTCGGTCCAGCCCGGCATCTCTTCGTACACCGGCTGCAGGCCGATGTAGCTGTCGGCGTCGGTCGGTGCGTCGGTCAGCAGGTTGCCGGCGGCATCCTTGTAACCGGTGCAGATGCGGATGGTTGCCAGGCCGTCGAGCACGTCCAGCTTGGTCAGGCACAGGCCGGAGATGCTGTTGATCTCGATGGCGCGACGCAGGATCACGGCATCGAACCAGCCGCAACGACGGGCACGACCGGTGGTGGAGCCGAACTCGTGGCCCTTCTTGGCCAGGTAGGCGCCGGTCTCGTCGAACAGCTCGGTGGGGAACGGGCCGGAGCCGACACGGGTGGTGTAGGCCTTGGTGATACCGAGGATGTAGTCCAGGTACAACGGGCCGAAACCGGAGCCGGTAGCGGTGCCGCCAGCGGTGGTGTTGGAGCTGGTGACGTACGGGTAGGTGCCGTGGTCGATGTCCAGCAGCGAACCTTGGGCGCCTTCGAACATGATGTCCTTGTCGGCGCGGCGCAGGTCATGCAGCTCGGAGGTGACGTCGGTCATCATCGGGCGCAGCTGCTCGGCGTAGGCCATGCACTCGTCCAGGGTGGCCTGGAAGTCGATGGCCGGCTCTTTGTAGTAATTGACCAGCACGAAGTTGTGGTAGTCCAGCAGCTCGCCCAGCTTGGAGGCGAAGCGCTCGCGGTGGAACAGGTCGCCGATACGCAGGCCGCGGCGAGCCACCTTGTCTTCGTAGGCCGGGCCGATGCCGCGACCGGTGGTGCCGATCTTGGCGTCGCCACGGGCCTTCTCACGGGCCTGGTCGAGGGCCACGTGGTAGGACAGGATCAGCGGACAGGACGGGCTGATGCGCAGGCGCTCGCGCACCGGTACGCCCTTCTCTTCCAGCTTGGTGATCTCACGCATCAGGGCGTCGGGGGCGACGACCACGCCGTTACCGATCAGGCAGCGCACGCCTTCGCGCAGGATGCCGGACGGAATCAGGTGCAGCACGGTCTTCTCGCCGTCGATGACCAGGGTATGGCCGGCGTTGTGGCCGCCCTGATAGCGCACTACCGCGGCGGCCTGCTCGGTCAGCAGGTCGACGATCTTGCCCTTGCCCTCATCACCCCACTGGGTGCCCAGGACCACGACATTCTTACCCATAACACTTGTCCTCTTCGGAAGCTCGATGCCGGCCGCGGCCGGCGGAAAACTCGTCAAGACGCCAGCGGCGCCACTTGCCAACGTCCATCGCGCAGCTGCAGCAGGCGATCACAGCCCGCCTCGCTCGCCGCGCTCACATCCTGCCCGGGCAGTGCCTGGACCACGCGCACGCCCTCGCTGCGCAGGCGCTGTACGGCCTGCCACAGGTACAGGTCGTGATGATCCGGCGCCCAGACGCCCGCGGCCTGGGCTTCGACCTGCATGTCACCAAGGGTGACCAGGGTCTTCAGGTCGGTGGAGAAACCGGTGGCCGGGCGCGCCCGGCCGAAATTGCCGCCGACATCGTCATAGCGACCGCCCTGGGCGATGGACTGGCCAACGCCTGGGACGAACGCGGCGAATACCACACCGGTGTGGTAGTGGTAGCCACGCAGCTCGCCGAGATCGAAATATAGCGGCAGCTCGGGGTAACGCAGCTCCAGCTGGTCGGCGATGGCCACCAGCTGATCCAGCGCGGCATGCACTTCGGCCGGCGCCTCGACCAGGCAAGCCTGGGCCAGGTCCAGCACTTCGCGACCGCCGCACAGCTCGACCAGGGCACGGAGCATGCTGGCCAGGTGCGGCTGCAGGGATTCGGTGAGGGCGTCGACCTCGTCGATGGCCTTGCGCTGCAGGGCGTCGAACAGCTGCTGCTCGGCCTCGCCGGACAGGCCGGCAGCGCGGGCCAGGCCTCGATAGATGCCGACATGACCGAGGTCCATGTGCACATCCGGCACGCGGGCAAGGGCCAGGGTGTCGAGCATCAGGCTGATGACTTCCACGTCGCTGGCCGGGCTGGCGTCGCCGTACAGCTCGGCGCCGAGCTGGATCGGGCTACGCGAGGTAGCCAGGGCACGCGGCTTGGCATGCAGCACGCTACCGGCATAGCACAGGCGGCTCGGGCCTTCGCGACGCAGGGTATGCGCGTCCATCCGCGCCACCTGCGGGGTGATGTCGGCACGGAAGCCCATCTGCCGACCGGACAGCGGGTCGGTCACCTTGAAGGTGCGCAGATCCAGGTCCTGGCCGGCACCGGTGAGCAGGGATTCCAAATATTCGATGTGCGGGGTTACCACGAACTCGTAGCCCCAACGCTGGAACAGATCCAGGACCTGGCGGCGTGCCGCCTCGATCAGTGCCGCTTCCGGCGGCAGTACTTCTTCGATGCCATCTGGCAGGAGCCAGCGGTCTACCGTTGCCATTTCGCCATTCCCCTCTCGGTACGGGCGGCAAGCCTTCAGTGAAGCAGATACAGGAGGGTGGTCCCCAGCAGCATGCTGGCCAGCCCCATGAGGCGCAACTGACGGTCAGGCAGCTGTGTCAGCTGCGCGATCGCTCCGCGCCAGCGCTGCGGATAGAGGAAGGGCAGGATGCCTTCCAGCACCAACATCAGACAAAACGCGATGCCCAGTTCCTGCCACATGATTCCCGCAGACGCAAAAAAGCCGGGCTTTTTCCCGGCTGACCCATGATAACACGTTTTCCCCAGAGGTCACCCCGACGCGGCCGAACGGCCACGCCGGGGTGGCTTCGATCAGGGCTTGGGCTGCTGCAGATAGCGGAAGAACTCGCTATCCGGATCCAGCACCAGCACATCGCTCTTGCTCGAGAAGCTGTCGCGGTAGGCACCCAGGCTGCGGTAGAACGCATAGAACTCGGCGTCCTGGCCGTAAGCCTTGGCGTAGATGGCGGCCGACTTGGCGTCGCCGTCACCGCGTACTTCCTCGGCCTCGCGATAAGCCTCAGCGAGGATCACACGCTTCTGCCGGTCGGCGTCGGCGCGAATACCCTCGGCCAGCTCACGGCCTTTGGCGCGGTGCTCGCGTGCTTCACGCTCACGTTCCGAGCTCATGCGATCGAACACGCTGCGATAGACCTCTTTCGGCAGGTCGATGGCCTTGACGCGAACGTCCACCACCTCGATGCCCAGCTCCTTCTGCGCCATGGTGTTGAGCGACTTGGTGATGGCTGCCATCAGCCCATCACGCTCGCCGGACACCACTTCGTGCAGGGTGCGGTTACCGAACTGGTTGGCCAGTGCAGCGATCAGACGCTGGGACAGACGGTCGTCGGCGATCTGGCGGATACCGGAAGTGGCGGTGTAGTAACGCTGGGCGTCAGACACTTTCCACTTGGCGTAGGCATCGACCATCACCGCCTTCTTCTCCAGAGTCAGCACACGCTGAATCGGCGATTCCAGGGTTAGCAGACGCGCGTCGAACTTGCGCACCTGGTTCACCATCGGAATCTTCACGTGCAGGCCTGGCTGAACGTCCGGATTCTGGATCTTACCGAAGCGCAGCAGTACCGCTTTCTCGGTCTGAGTGACGATGTACAGGCTGTTCCAGGCCAGCACCGCGACGATCACCCCGGCGATCAGGGCAAACAGCGATTTATTGCTCATCAGCGGCTCTCCCTAGAACGCAGGTCGCCACGCTCGACGTTGTTGATGATGCGGCTGGAGGAGTCGCCAGCGGCGCTCGGGATGTTCGCCGCGTTATTGCTGGCGCCGCCACGGTTGTCGATCATCTTGTCCAGCGGCAGGTACAGCAGGTTGTTCTGCCCTTCCTTACCGGTCACCAGAACCTTGCTGGTGCTGCTGAAGACCTGCTGCATGGTGTCCAGATACAGACGCTGACGAGTTACCTCAGGCGCCTTGCGGTACTCGGTCACCAGCTTGCTGAAGCGATCCGCCTCACCCTGGGCACGAGCCACCACTTCGTCGCGGTAACCATTGGCATCTTCGATGATGCGCTGAGCCTGACCACGAGCCTCGGGCACCACGCCATTGGCGTAGGTCTCGGCCTGGTTCTTCTCGCGCTGCTCATCTTCACGGGCACGGATCACGTCGTCGAAGGCATCCTTGACCTCGGCCGGAGCCGTGGCGCGCTGGATGTTGACCTGGGTGACGGTGATGCCGGTGCCGTAGTCATTGAGGAAGCTCTGCAGGCGCTTGCTGACTTCCAGGCCCATCTGCTCACGACCGAGGGTGATCACCTCGTCCATCGAGGTGGAACCGGCGACATGGCGCAGGGCGCTTTCGGTGGCGTGCTGCAGGCTGACCTCAGGAGCATCGACGTTGAGCACGAAGTCCTTGAGGTTGCTGATCTTGTACTGCACGGTCAGCGGTACTTCGACGATGTTCTCGTCTTCGGTGAGCATCTGCCCTTCCTTGGAGAAGGAGCGCTCGCGAGTGACGTTCTCCTGGAACTTCTTCTCGAGCGGCGGGAAATAGATGTTCAGGCCCTGCTCGACGGTTCTGTCGTACTTGCCGAGCTGCAGGATCACCGCCTGCTCCTGGGCATCGACGATATAGATCGCGTTCCACAGCCAGACGGCGAACAGCAGTGCCACACCGATGCCGAGCAAACCCCAGCCACCGCCCTGGCTACCGCCGTCACGTTTTTTACCGCCACCGAAGATGCCGTTCAGGCTCTCCTGCAGCTTGCGGAAGGCTTCGTCGAGATCAGGCGGGCCCTGGCGTCCACCGCCTTTGCGGCCGCCCCAGGGGTCCTGGTTGTTCGAGTTGCCACCCGGCTCATTCCAAGCCATAGCGCTCTCCATCAGATAAAGCAAAGACGCGCCCACGGCGCGCCGCCCATGCTACCGAAAGCCCCCGAGCCGCCGCAAAAAGCACGACTCAGGCTTTATTGCAAAGTGTGTTGCGCCAGAAAGTCCTGCGGCACCAGACCCTCGCGGCTGACCAGCCGATTGAGCTCGGCGCGCGGCAGGCGAATGGCTAGCAGGGTATCCCCGACTTCATCGTGCGCCTCGCTTTGTACCGCGTTGAGCGCAAAGAACTGTGCACGCAGGCGCCCGAGGCGCTGCGGTAGACGCAGGGTACCGACGAACAGATCCTCGCCGAGTAGTTCGGCGACCGCCTGACGCAACAGCTCCAGGCCCTTGCCGTCACGCGCGGACAGCCATACCCGCTCGGGCTTGCCGTCGCCATCGCGCTGAATCTGCGGTTCGACGCCATCGACCAGATCGATCTTGTTGTACACCTCGAGCATAGGCAGCTCGTTGGCACCGATCTCGCCGAGCACCGCCAGGACCTGTTCGATCTGCTGGTCGCGCTCGGGCTCGTGAGAATCGATCACGTGCAGCAGCAGGTCGGAGTTGCTCGACTCTTCCAGCGTGGCGCGGAAGGCCTCCACCAGCTTGTGCGGCAGGTGACGAATGAAGCCCACCGTGTCGGCCAGCACCACCGGACCCAAGTCATCCAGCTCCAGACGGCGCAGGGTCGGGTCGAGAGTGGCGAACAGCTGATCGGCCGCATAGACCTCGGAGGTGGTCAGGGCATTGAACAGGGTGGATTTGCCGGCGTTGGTGTAGCCAACCAGTGAAACCGAGGGGATATCGGCGCGGCGGCGGCCTCGACGAGCCTGCTCGCGCTGGCTGCGCACCTTCTCCAGCTTCTGTTTGATCTGGCGGATACGCACACGCAGCAGGCGGCGGTCGGTTTCCAGCTGGGTTTCACCCGGACCGCGCAGGCCAATACCGCCCTTCTGCCGCTCCAAGTGGGTCCAGCCGCGCACCAGGCGCGTGCTCATGTGATCCAGCTGAGCCAGTTCGACCTGCAGCTTACCCTCGTGGGTACGGGCGCGCTGGGCGAAGATATCCAGAATCAGACCGGTGCGATCCAGCACGCGACACTCGAAGACACGCTCGAGGTTACGTTCCTGACTGGGTGTGAGGGTGTGATTGAAGATGACCAGCTCGGCCTCGGACTCCTTGACCAGGTCGCGCAATTCCTCGACCTTGCCACTGCCGATCAGGAACTTGGCCGTGGGCATGTGGCGCGACACGGTGACCAGAGCCACCATGTCCGCACCGGCCGACAGGGCCAGATCCTGGAATTCCTGCGGATCTTCGGCCGCCTCGGGGTTACTGCCTTCCAGGTGAACGAGAATTGCCCGCTCACCGCCGCCGTGACGCTCGAAGAACAAGTCAGGCTCCTATCAGGCGTTGCCCGGCTCGACCTGTTCGCCTTCGGTCGCACTCGGCAGGCGCACTGGGCGGCTCGGCACCACTGTGGAAATAGCGTGTTTGTAGACCATCTGGCTGACAGTGTTCTTCAGCAGAATCACGAACTGGTCGAAGGATTCGATCTGTCCTTGCAGCTTGATACCGTTAACCAGATAGATGGAAACCGGTACGCGTTCCTTACGCAGGGTATTCAGGTAAGGGTCTTGTAGCGAATGCCCTTTTGACATGTGCCGCACTCCTTCAGGGTCAAATAGTAGTAACGCCAATATGGCTTTATGCCGTAACAACCTTTCAAGCAAGGATAGACGGCGAATAGGCGGGTCTCATCACAATATGGAGACCGCCTCCAGGTATTTCAAGGCACGAGATAGATTGTCACCAGCCAGGCTATCCAGCCAGTGCAGCTTTTCCCAGCTGCGCAGCCAGGTGAACTGGCGTTTGGCGAGCTGGCGCGTGGCGATAATGCCGCGCTCCGCCATTTCCTCGCGACTCAGACCACCTTCCAGGTAATCCCATACCTGGCGATAGCCCACCGCGCGGATCGATGGCAGCCCCGCATGCAGGTCACCCCGCAGGCGCAACGCTTCGACCTCTTCGACAAAGCCCTGTTCCAACATCAGGTGAAATCGGCGGGCGATCCGCTCGTGCAAGACCTGGCGCTGCTCGGGGGCAATGGCAAATTGCGCCACAGTATAAGGCAAATGCCCCGCCCCAGGCGCCTCCGAGCCGCTATTTTGAGCCGTCTGGCGCTTGCGGTGCTCGGTCATGCTGAGACCGCTGACACGGTGCACCTCGAGCGCCCGGGTCAGCCGTTGCGGATCGTTGGGATGAATGCGCGCCGCCGACTCAGGATCGATGCGCGCCAGCTCGCGATGCAGCGCCTCCCAGCCCTCCGCCGCAGCCCAGGTCTCCAGCTCGGCACGTACCGCCGGATCGGCGCTGGGCATGTCTGCCAGCCCCTCCAGCAATGCCTTGTAATAAAGCATGGTGCCGCCGACCAGCAGCGGAATACGCCCGCGCGCGGTGATCTCGGCCATGGCAGCCAGGGCATCGGCACGGAATTCCGCCGCCGAATAGCTCTCGGCCGGGTCGCGGATATCCACCAGGCGATGCGGATAGCGCGCCAGAGTGGCCTTGTCGGGCTTGGCCGTGCCGATATCCATGTCGCGGTAGATCAGCGCCGAATCGACACTGATCAGCTCGCAAGGCAAGGCATCGGCCAGGGCCAGAGCCAGGTCGGTCTTGCCGGAAGCCGTGGGCCCCATCAGGAAGATGGCAGGAGGCAGGCGCTCGCTCATGATGGAATCGCGACCTCAGCGTCCGCGCAGGAACAGCTTGTCGAGATCGTCCATGCCAAGCTGGGTCCAGGTCGGCCGTCCATGGTTGCACTGGCCACTGCGCTCGGTGCTTTCCATGTCGCGCAGCAGGCCGTTCATTTCCGGCAGGGTCAGGCGGCGATTGGCGCGCACCGCGCCATGGCAGGCCATGGTCGCCAGCAGCTCGTTGAGATGAGCCTGGATACGGTCACTGGTGCCGTACTCCAGCAGGTCGGCAAGCACGTCGCGCACCAACTGAGTGGCCTCGGCTTGCTTGAGCAGGGCCGGAATCTGGCGGATTGCCAGGCTCTCCTCGCCCAGGCGCTGCAGCTCGAAGCCCAGGCGCTGGAACCACTGCGCGTGCTCTTCGGCGCAATCGGCCTCGCGCTGGCTCAGGGCGATGGTCTCGGGCACCAGCAATGGCTGGCCGCGCAGGCCCTCGCTGGCCATGGCGGTCTTCAGCCGCTCGTAGGTAATCCGCTCGTGGGCCGCGTGCATATCAACCAGCACCATGCCCTGGGCATTCTCGGCAAGGATATACACGCCCTTGAGCTGGGCCAGGGCGTAACCCAGCGGCGGGATATCGCCCTGGGTCTGCGGTAGCGCGGCAGGTTGCTCCGGCAGCGGTGCGAAATACTCGCGATAGGCACCCTGCGCCTCGGCCTGGGGGAAGGCGGCCTGCGGCTGGGGCGCCTGGTAACCGGCCCCTGGGGAGCGCCATACGGAGGAAGGCTCGGCCAGCGGACGCTCCAGCACAGTCGCCGCCAGGCCGATCTCACCTTGCGGGCCGAACTCGCCAGCGGCCTGGCCGCTCGGACGCACGATCTGGTTGACCGCCGCCGGCGCCGCCAGCTGATCCTCCGGCCGCACCTCACCGAGCGCCCGGTGCAGGGTGCCATAGAGGAAGTCGTGGACCATACGGCTGTCGCGGAAACGTACTTCGTGCTTAGTCGGGTGCACGTTGACGTCGACCACGCCCGGATCGATCTCGAGGAATAGCACGAAGGTCGGATGACGACCGTTGAACAGCACGTCGCGGTAGGCCTGGCGCACCGCGTGGGCGACCAGTTTGTCACGCACCATGCGGCCGTTGACGTAGAAATACTGCAGGTCCGCCTGGCTGCGCGAGAAGGTCGGTAGGCCGACCCAGCCCCACAGGCGCAGGCCGCTGCGCTCCACCTCGATCGGTAGGGCCTGCTCGAGGAAGGCCGGGCCACAGACGCTGGCCACGCGACGGGCACGACTGATCTCGTCCGGCGCCTCATGCAGGGCGAACACCGTCTTGCCGTTGTGGCGCAGATGGAAAGCCACATCGAAGCGGGCCAGGGCCAGGCGCTTGATGACTTCCTGCAGATGATCGAATTCGGTCTTCTCGGCGCGCAGGAACTTGCGGCGCGCCGGGGTATTGAAGAACAGGTCGCGTACTTCCACCGAGGTGCCGACCGGATGCGCCGCGGGCTGCACCCGCGCCTCCATGTCGCGGCCTTCGGTCTCCACCTGCCAGGCCTGTTCGGCATCGGCGGTGCGCGAGGTCATGGTCAAGCGGGCGACGGAGCTGATCGAGGCCAGCGCCTCGCCACGGAAACCGAGACTAGCCACTGCCTCCAGGTCTTCCAGCTCGCGAATCTTGCTGGTGGCGTGGCGGGCCAAGGCCAGCGGCAGATCGTCGGCCGGAATGCCACCACCGTCGTCGCGGATGCGCAGCAGCTTGATGCCGCCCTGCTCGACCTCGACGTCCACACGGCGGGCGCCGGCGTCCAGGCTGTTCTCCAGCAACTCCTTGGCCACCGAGGCCGGGCGTTCGACCACCTCACCGGCGGCAATCTGGTTGGCCAGCCGCGGGCTCAGCAGCTGGATGCGACGCGCCTCGCTCATGGCTGCGCCGCCAGGGCGGTGGCCGGAATGCTCAGGGTCTGGCCGACCTTGATGGTGTCACTCCTCAGCGAGTTGGCGCTGCGCAGGGCCGACAGACTGACCTGGTAGCGCTGGGCGATCAGCGCCAGGCTCTCACCGGAGGTGACCACGTGCTCGCGCGGGCCGGCGGCGATCTTGCCGGAGTCGCGCAGCATGGCGATGTAGGTGCCGGGCGGCGGATTCTGCTGGAAGAATTGGCGCACGCCGGAGGTGATCGAACGCGCCAGGGCCTGCTGGTGGCCGAGGGTCGACAGCTTCTGCGCCTCGTTGGGGTTGGAGATGAAGCCGGTCTCGACCAGGATCGACGGGATGTCCGGCGACTTCAGCACCATGAAGCCGGCCTGCTCGACCCGGCGTTTGTGCAGCGGAGTGATGTGGCCCATGTTGCTCAGCACTTTCTGCCCGACGTTAAGGCTGGACGACAGCGAGGCAGTCATCGACAGGTCGAGCAGCACGCCGGCAAGCATGCGGTCCTTGTCATCCAGGCTGACGTTGCCGGCACCGCCGATCAGGTCGGACTGGTTCTCGGCATCGGCCAGCCAGCGCGCGGTCTCGGAGGTCGCGCCACGCTCGGACAGGGCGTACACCGAAGCGCCGAAGGCGGCCGCGCGCGGCGCGGCGTCGGCGTGAATGGAGACGAACAGGTCGGCGCCCTTCTTGCGGGCGATCTCGGTGCGCTTGCGCAGCGGGATGAAGTAGTCGCCGGTACGCACCAGCTCGCCGCGGAAGCCCTTCTCGGCGTTGATCTGGCGCTGCAGTTCCTTGGCGATGGCCAGGGTCACGTTCTTCTCGAATATCTTGCGACCTGGACCGAGGGCACCCGGGTCCTCGCCGCCGTGGCCGGCGTCGATGGCGACCACGATGTCACGCTTGCCGCCCGGCACCGGCGGTAGCTTGGCCGGCGCGGTGCCGGGGGCGGTGACTACTGGCACTGGCGCGGTAGCGACGGCAGGCGCCTGGGTGACTTGCGGAGCCTGCGGCGTGCTCGGCGCACCGGCCTCCTGGTCGAACAGATCGACAACCAGGCGGTGGCCGTACTGCTGGTTGGGCGCCAGGGTGAAGCTCTTGGGAGTAACCACGGCGGACAGGTCGAGGACCAGGCGCAGGTCGGTGGGCGAGCGCTGCGCTGCGCGCACACCGGTGATCGGGGTGTTGTTCAGCGACAGTTGATCCAGCTTGGTGGACAGCTGGGCACCATTGACGTCGATGACGATGCGATTGGGCGCGGCCAGGGTGAACACGCTGTGCTGCACCGGACCGGACAGGTCGAAGACCAGGCGGGTGTTATCCGGAGCACGCCACAGACGCACGCTGCGGATTTCGGTGGCGGCGGCCATCACGTCGGCGCCCACGGTCGCCAACATCAGCCCCACAGCACCCAACAGTGCCCGCATGCGCATAGCCTTCCCCATCTTCTTTCTTAAACTCTTATAAGGCAGCACACCACGCCTCGGCCCGCGCACCATGTGGCTGCAACTGCAGCGCGCGGCCGACTCCTTGCGGGCTAATGGTAATGTCCAGGTCCGCCTTTGGCAAAACGCCGGCGCCGCGCTGCGGCCACTCGATCAGGCACAGGGCGTCGCCTTCGAAATAGTCACGGATACCGAGGAACTCCAGCTCCTCCGGGTCGGCCAGGCGGTACAGGTCGAAATGGAACACGCGCACCTCCCCCAGCTCATAGGGCTCGACCAGGGTGAAGGTCGGACTCTTCACCGCACCGGCATGCCCCAGTCCACGCAAGATGCCGCGCGACAGCGTGGTCTTGCCGGCGCCCAGATCGCCGTGCAGGTAGATCACCCCACGACCGCCGGTCGCCTGGGCGATGCGCGCACCCAGCTCGTACATGGCGTCCTCGCCTTCGGCATAGAGGGTTATTTCAAGCACGGCGCATGCTCCTGTAACAGCTGACGAATGGTCGGAATCAGATCGCTGGCCGCCAGCCCGCGGCCCAGCTCGCCCTGGCGCTGACCGGCGCCGGCATGCAGCCACACCCCCAGGGCCGCAGCCGAGTAGGCATCCAGGCCCTGGGCGCGCAGGGCGCCGATCAGGCCGGCAAGCACATCACCAAGCCCGGCGGTGGCCATGGCCGGATGGCCGAGATCACACAGCAACAGGCGACCATCAGGTGCGGCCACCAGGCTGCCGGCGCCCTTGAGCACCACCACCGCCTGGTACTTCTGCGCCAGCGCCAGAGCCGCCGCTGGACGATCGGCCTGCACCTCGGCGGTAGCGATACCGAGCAGGCGCGCGGCCTCGCCGGGATGCGGGGTGATTACGCTATCGCCCGGCAAGGCGACGCTCCCCGTCGCCAGCAGATTGAGTGCATCGGCGTCCCACACCTGCGGGCGCAGGCTGGCGGCTGCAGCGCTGAGCAGGCTGCGACCCCAGGCCTGCTGACCGAGGCCGGGACCGATCACCAGCACGTCGGCGCGCTCGCACAGGCTGGGCAGCTGGTAGGTGGATTCGGTGGGCTGGCACATCACTTCCGGCAGACGCGCCAGGCTGGCAGGCAGATGCTCGGGACGGGTCGCCAACGAGACCAGCCCAGAGCCGGCGCGCAGCGCGCTCTCGGCGCTGAGCAAGGCGGCGCCACCGAAACCACGGTCGCCACCGATCACCAGCACATGGCCGAAGCTGCCCTTATGTGCGGTACGCGCACGCGGCGCCAGCTGTGGCAGGGCGCTGCCAGCCAGGCGCAGGGCCCGGTACGGCTGCTGGGCAACCAGCGCCGGATCGGCCTGCAGGTCATCGAACACTAGCTCGCCGACCCAGTCCGGCGCATCGCCACCGAACAGGCCGAGCTTCAGGCCGATAAAACTCACGGTCAGATCGGCGCGCACCGCCAATTCGGTGACACAGCCGGTGTCGGCATTCAGCCCGGTGGGAATATCCACCGCCAGCACCGGCAGGCCGGAGGCATTGATCGCCTCGACGGCGGCGGCATAGGCAGGACGCAGCGGGCCCTGGAGTCCGGTACCAAGCAGCGCGTCGACCAGCACGCCGCGCAATTCGGCCGCCTCGACCCAGGCCTCGATAGTCACTCCCGCCGCCAGTGCCGCGGTATGGGCCGTGGCGGCATCGTCCAACAGCTTTTCCGGGGCGCCGACCGCTAGCACGCGCACGGTCCAGCCAGCCTTGTGCGCCAACTCGGCGATCAGATAACCATCACCGGCATTGTTGCCGGCGCCGGCCAGTACCGTGATCTCTCCCGCCTGCGGCCAACGTCGGCGCAGGGCGCGCCAGGCGGCATGGGCAGCGCGCTGCATCAGCTCGAGGCCGAGCGTGCCGGCAGAGATCAGGCGGGCATCCAGTTCGCGCACCTGGGCGGCACTGTATAGAGGGAGGGGCAAGGCGTGATTGGCAGACATGGTTCGGCGATTCGGGTGAGGTCTGGCAGAATTATACCCATCTCCCCTGCCCCGCCGCCCCGCCATGCCCGATTCCCGCCCCGATCTCGCTCAACTGGCGCAGTCCATCAAGGACTGGGGCCGCGAGCTGGGCTTCCAGCAGGTGGGCATCACCGACGTCGAACTGGGCGAGCACGAGCAGCATCTGCAGCGCTGGCTGGACGCCGGCTACCAGGGCGAGATGGACTACATGGCCGCCCATGGCAGCAAGCGCTCGCACCCGGACGAACTGGTGCCCGGCACCCTGCGGGTGGTGTCGCTGCGCATGGACTACCTGCCCGGCGACACGCAGATGGCCCAGCGCCTGGCCGAGCCGGAAAGCGCCTACGTGTCGCGCTACGCCCTGGGCCGCGACTACCACAAGCTGGTGCGCAAGCGCCTGCAGCAGCTGGCCGAGCGCGTGCAGGCGGCCATCGGCCCGTTCGGCTACCGCGCCTTCGTCGACAGCGCGCCAGTGCTGGAGAAGGCCATCGCCGAGAAGGCCGGGCTCGGCTGGATCGGCAAGAACACCCTGGTGCTCAACCGCAAGGCCGGCAGCTGGTTCTTCCTCGGCGAGCTGTTCGTCGACATTCCGCTGCCGATTGATGAGCCGCACGCAACCGAACACTGCGGGCGCTGCAGCGCTTGTCTGGACATCTGCCCGACTGCGGCCTTTGTCGGCCCCTATGTGCTGGACGCACGGCGCTGCATCTCGTATCTCACCATTGAGCTCAAGGGTCCGATCCCCGAGGAGCTGCGCGCGCCGATCGGCAACCGCGTGTTCGGCTGCGACGACTGCCAGATCGTCTGTCCGTGGAACCGCTTCGCCCGCCCCACCGAACAGGGCGACTTCCAGCCGCGCCATGGCCTGGACAGCGGCGGCCTGGCCGAGTTGTTCCTGTGGAGCGAAGAGGAATTCCTCAGCCGTACCGAAGGCTCGCCGCTGCGCCGCGCCGGCTATGAGCGCTGGCTGCGCAACCTGGCCGTGGGTCTGGGTAACGCGCCTTCGACCATCCCGGTACTGCAGGCACTGGAGGCACGCCGCGACTACCCCTCGGAGCTGGTGCGCGAGCACGTGGCCTGGGCATTGAGCCGCCACCATGAAAAAGGCCCGCACTAGGCGGGCCTTTTCGTCTCTAGGTCAGACCTTGAGGAAGTGCTGACGGTAGTGTTTGAGCTCGGCGATGGACTCGCGGATATCGTCCAGCGCCTGGTGGGTGCCCTGCTTCTGGAACGAGTCCTTGACCTGCGGCGCCCACATGCCGGCGAGGATCTTCAAGGTCGACACATCCAGGTAGCGGTAGTGGAAGTAGGCCTCCAGCGCTGGCATGTACTTGTACAGGAAGCGTCGATCCTGGCCGATGCTGTTGCCGCAGATCGGCGACTTGCCCTTCGGCACCCACTGTTCGAGGAAGGCGATGGTCTGCGCCTCGGCGGCGGCGGTGTCGATCTTGCTGTCACGCACGCGCTGGGTCAGGCCGCTGTCGCCGTGGGTGCGGGTGTTCCACTCGTCCATGCCGGCCAGCGTCACATCGCTCTGGTGCACGGCGATCACCGGTCCCTCGGCCAGCACGTTGAGGTCGCTATCGGTGACGATGGTGGCGATCTCGATGATCACGTCCTGCTCCGGCTCCAGCCCGGTCATTTCCAGGTCGATCCAGATCAGGTTGTTGGGGTTCTGCGACATGAGTTCGGCTCCTTCTAGAATGGCGCCAGTTTAGCCGCTCACAGGTGCCAGAGCAGCAGCCGTGAATCGCGCCAATCATTCAGTTCGATGATCTCACCGGGCGCCACGCCCGGAATCTCGAAGCTGTTGCTGATCAGCAGGGCGCCGGGGCGCATTTCCCGGCGTGCCTTGGCCCACAGTTCAGCCATCGGCGCTGGCGAGAGGAAGCAATACACGGCGTCATAGCCGGACAGATCTTCCTGCCACAGGCTGCGATAGCGCACCCGGCAATTGCGATACGGCAGGCAACGCAGCCAGGCCAGCAGGAACACCAGCGGCGCGGTCTCCACCCCGTTCAGGCGCGCCTGCGGATAATCGCGCGCCAGCTGCACCAGGGTGCCGCCCAGGCCACAGCCCAGGTCGACGAAACGGAAATCCGCCGACTGCCCCGCCAGACGCTCGCTCAGAAGCTGGCGAGTGCGCGCGCCACTGAGGTACAGCGGCACCCGCTCGCGGAAACTGTTCCAGTTGACCAGCAGCAGCAGGACGAAGGCCGCGAAGAACCACCAGGCCGGCCACTCGCGACTCTGCAGCGCCAGCAAGCCAGGGACAAAGGCCAGATTCAGCACCAGCCACCAACTGCGCAGTCCCAGCCAGTGGCCCAGACCGGCGGCCAGCACGCCCTGGGTCAGCGCCGCCTGCCACAGGGTCGGCCGCCAGCCAACCAGCCGCAGCGCAGCGAACAGCGACAGGACAACGACCAGCACGGCCAGCAGTTGAGCCAGCAGAGCCAGGACGGCGGGATAGCGGGAGCGCAGGAGTTCGAGCATGGCGCCTGTTGTACCAGCAGGCCGAGGCCGGGGCCAGTCGGAGCCCGTGCTAAACTCGCCGCCGTTTTCTTATTCATCGGAAAGGCCATGGCCAAACGCCAACTGACCCGCCGCCAGAACTGGCGCATCGAAAAAGTCCAGGAAGAGCGCGCCGCCCGCGCGGCCAAGCGCGAATCGCGCCTGCTCGACGAGCTGGAAGGCGGCGACCTGGGCCCGGAGCAGACCGGCCTGGTGATCGCCCACTTCGGTGTGCAGGTCGAGGTCGAGGCCCTGGAAGGCGAGCTGGCTGGTCAGGTTCAGCGCTGCCATCTGCGTGCCAACCTGCCGGCGCTGGTCACCGGCGACAAGGTGGTGTGGCGCTCCGGCAACCAGGGCCACGGAGTGATCGTCGCGCAACTGCCGCGCAGCACCGAGCTGTGCCGCCCGGACATGCGTGGCCTGCTCAAGCCGGTGGCGGCCAACGTCGACCAGATCGTCATCGTCTTCGCCCCGCTGCCGCACCCGCACGCCAACCTGATCGACCGTTACCTGATCGCCGCTGAGCACGCTGGCATCCGTCCGCTGCTGCTGCTGAACAAGGCCGACCTGCTGGATGAGGAAAACGGCACCCATGTGGACAACCTGCTGACCACCTACCGCCAGCTCGGTTACGAGATGCTGGAAGTATCGGCGCACCAGGGCGGCGGCATGGAACTGCTGCAGACCAAGCTGGACGGACACGTCAGCGTGTTCGTCGGCCAGTCCGGCGTGGGCAAGTCGTCGCTGGTCAACAGCCTGCTGCCAGGCGTGGACACCCGCGTCGGCGATCTGTCCGAGGTCACCGGCAAGGGTACCCACACCACCACCACGGCGCGGCTGTTCCACTTCCCCGGCGGCGGCGAGCTGATCGACTCGCCCGGCATCCGCGAGTTCGGCCTGGTGCATGTCAGCCGGGATGACGTCGAAGCCGGCTTCATCGAGTTCCGCGACCTGCTCGGCACCTGCCGCTTCCGCGACTGCAAGCACGACCGCGAGCCCGGCTGCGCCCTGCTCCAGGCCCTGGAGGACGGCCGCATTCAGCCGCAACGCATGGCCAGCTACCGGCACATCCTGGCCAGCCTGCCCGAACCCGAATATTGATTGAAGCGCTGAAACGAAGAGGCCGCGATGATCGCGGCCTCTTGCTTTATTCCTGCGGCTGGTCGAACTGCAGCGCGCCGTCCTCGAAGATGTTCAGGCGCTGGCGCAGTTCCTCGGCCTGCGCCGGGTCGTCCGGCGCGGAAGAGCCAGGCGCGACCGCCTCGGTCGGCGCCGGAGCCTCGGCGGATTCGGCCGTGCCGTCGCCGTCCTGCTCGCCCTCGATCGCGCGCTGGGCCTTCTTGGTCAGCACGATGATGTCGATGCGCCGGTTCACCGGATTGAACGGATCCTTGCGATCGAACAGCGCCGAGGAGGCGTAGCCGACCACCCGCGCCACCTTCTCGTCCGGATAGCCACCGGCGACCAGCGCCCGCCGCGCGGCGTTGGCACGGTTGGCCGACAGCTCCCAGTTGCCGAAATCACCGGCGCCGGCGAACGGCTTGGCATCGGTATGGCCGCTGACGCTGATCTTGTTCGGCACCGCCTTGATGGTCTCGGCGAGGATCAGCAGGATGTCCTCGAAGTACGGTTGCAGCCGCGCGCTGCCGAGGTCGAACATGGGCCGGTTCTCGGCATCCATGATCTGGATGCGCAGTCCGTCCTGAGTGATCTCGAAGAGGATCTGGTCCTTGAACTTCTGCAGCTCGGGGTCCTCGTCGACCTTGGTCTGCAGCTCCTGCAGCAGCAGCTCCAGGCGCTCACGCTCGACCTGCTCGGCGAGCTTCTCGGCCATGTTCTCGTTGATCTTTTCGGAGTCGCTCTCGGCCTGGTCGCTCTTCGCATCGACCGCTGCCTCGGCCGAATCCGGCGCATCCTTCAGTTCGGGGTTGAGGGTGCGGTCCGGCGCCGGCGTCGGCGTACCACCGAGGTCGATGACGTAGGGACTGGCACTCTCGGTGAAACCGATCGGGTCCTGGAAGTAGCCGGAAATCGCCTTCTTCTGCTCCGGGGTCGCCGAGGACATCAGCCACATCACCATGAAGAAAGCCATCATGGCAGTAGCAAAGTCGGCGAAGGCGATCTTCCAGGCACCACCGTGGTGACCGCCGGCGATCTTCTTGACCCGTTTGACCAGTATCGGCTGGTTGTTTTCCATGGCTCAGCGATCCGACTCAGCTGCCACGCATGGCCTGCTCAAGCTCGCTGAAGCTCGGCCGATGCGCCGGCAGCAGCACCTTGCGGCCAAATTCCACAGCCAGGGTCGGCGGCATGCCCGAGGCAGAAGCGACCAGGGTCGCCTTGATCGACTCGTACAGGTTCAGTTCTTCCTTGGCATCGTGCGTCAGGGCGTCGGCCAGCGGGGCAAAGAAACCATAGGAGGCGAGAATACCGAGGAAGGTACCAACCAGCGCGGTACCCACTTTCTCACCGATCTGGGCGTTGTCGGCGGTGGCGAGGATGGACATGGTGATCACGATACCCAGCACCGCGGCCACGATACCCATCGCCGGCATACCGTCGGCGATCTTGGACACCGCATGCGCCGGGTGTTCCAGCTCTTCTTTCAGGCTGGATATCTCCATGTCGAAGAGGTTTTCCAGCTCGTGCGGCGCCATGTTGCCGCTGGACATGATGCGCAGGTAATCGCAGATGAACGCCGTCATCTGCGCATCCTTGAGGATGCCCGGGTACTTGCTGAAGATCGGGCTGGCGTTGGGGTCCTCGACGTCGGCCTCGATGGCCATCATGCCTTCGCGGCGGCTCTTGTTGAGGATCTCGTAGAGCAGCTTCAGCACTTCCAGGTAGAAGGCGTGCGTGAAGCGGCTGCTGAACATCTTCAGCGACTTCTTGAACACCGTCATGAAGGCGCTGCCAGGGTTGGCCTGGAGGAAGGCCCCCAGCGCCGCACCGCCGATGATCATTACTTCGAACGGGTGCACCAGCGCCATGATCTTGCCGCCAGACAAGACGAAGCCGCCAAAAACACAGCCGAATACAACCAGGATGCCGATGATCTTGACCATGGGAATTTAGCTTGAAGAAACCAGTCGAAAGGGTTGTTTGCAATAACCCTTCTATTTATCGGAAGTATTGCGCCAGACTATAGGCAGTAAAGGCGAAAAGCCAGTTTGGCTCAACCCGCATGCCCACTACGAAGAACCTTCCCCGCAGTATCGACGCCTGGCTCAAGCAGCTGGACGAGGTGCGCCTGCCCATCGCCAGCCATCACCATGAGGCCGTGCGACGTGTCCTGCTGGACAGCCGCAAGTCGCTGCGCGACATCGCCGAGCGCATGCAGGACAGCCCAGCCGTGGCCCTGGCCGTGCTGCGCGAGGCCAACCGCAACACGGGCAGCCTCGGCGAGCCGGCCGAGAGCCTGGAGATGGCCCTCAACCGCCTGGGCCTGAAACGCGCGGAAACGCTTCTCGGGCAGATACCAGTACTGGATGAGGCGCAGATCCCCCTCCCACTGCGCCAGTTGCAACTGATCAGCCTGCACGCCTCGCAGCAGGCCAATGGCCTGTTTGCCGGACGCCTGGCGCGCCTGTGGCAGGAAATCCACTGGGGCAGCCTGCTGTTCCTCGCGCCGCTATGGCCGCTGGCCGCCAGCCAGCCGCAGCTTTTCGAGGCCTGGGAGCACCGCGTGCTGGGCCGCGGCGAGCCGGCCTGCAAGGTCGAGCGCGAGCTGCTCGGGGTGTCTCTGACCGCCTTATGCCTGGCGCTGGCCCGGCATTGGCGCCTGCCGGAATGGATAATCCAGGGCTACCGCCTGCTGGTCGAGGATCGTCGCCTGCTGGTCAAGGCCCTGCATATCGCCCGCGACAACGAGCACACGCTGCACCAGCAGCAGGTGCTCGATGACGACAGCAACCTGCGCCGCTGGCTGACCCAGCCCGGCAACAGCATTCTCCTGGCCAATGGCCTGGCTATCTCCAGCCACCACAACTGGAGCTGCCAACACCATCTGCGCTGGCAGCGCCTGGCTGGCCTGTACCTGCAAACGGAGCTGCCGGACCTGCAGCAGCTGATCCACCAGCAGGCAGCCCTGAGCGCTCGCCAGCACGCCCAGCCCGACCTCTGGCACCCAGCCGAGGCACTGCTGTGGCCCTGGGATGCCTGCCGCCTGAAGGATCTGCAGGCGGCACCGGCAGCGCCCAAACCCAACACCCAGCTGGACCTCTGGAAACAGCACTGCGCCAAGCTGCTGGCCCAGCCCTCACCCTTCGCCAACGTACTGCAACTGACCGACAGCGCCTGCCAGGCCCTGCAAGCAGGCGGCATGCAACGCGTACTGGTGCTGCTGGCGGACCGCACCCACAGCCGCCTGATGGCCCAGCAGGTGGCCGGCCTGCCTGAGGCGGCGGCGCAGCTGCGCCTGGACCCGGCGCAAAGCCAGGTGCTGCGTCGCCTGCTGGCCGAGCCTGGCCAGCTGCGCCTGTCGCCGGCCAACCTGGCTCAGGTCTCGGCCCTGCTGCCGGGCAGCCTCAAGGCACTGTTCAGCGGCGAGCACCTGATACTGCGCTCGATTGCCAGCAACGGTCGGGTGGTGATGCTGCTGGTGGCCGACCAGGGCGGCGGCGACATAGGCGCAACGCCACTGCAGATCTTCGGCAAGACCGTGCAATGTATCGAGCGCGCACTGGCCACCTTTGCCCGTCGCGGCGCCTGACCTTTCCGCTACAATCGCCGTTTTCCCAATTCCACCTCGGAGGCTCCGCATGTCTGCCTTCTCCGGCTTGCCACTGGTGATAGAACCGGCCGAACTGGCGACGCGCCTGCAGGCGCCAGAATTGATCCTGGTCGACCTCAGCCCCGCGGCTCGCTATGCCGAGGGGCATATCCCTGGCGCCCGCTGGCTCGACAGCAAGCGCACCCAGCTGGGCCAGCCGCCAGCGCCCGGCCTGCTGCCGGAGCTGGCGCAACTCGAGGCACTGTTCGGCGAACTAGGCCATCGCGAAGATGCCGTCTACGTGATCTATGACGACGAAGGTGGCGGCTGGGCCGGACGTTTCATCTGGCTGCTCGACGTCATCGGCCACGCCCATTACCACTTCCTCAACGGCGGCCTGCAGGCCTGGATGAGCGAAGGCCGCGAGCTGAGTCAGGTCGCACCGGCCATGACCGGCAGCAGCGTGAAGCTGCAACTGCATGATGAGCCCACCGCCAGCCGCGGCTATCTGCAGAGTCGCCTCGGCGCTGCCGACCTGGCGGTCTGGGATGCCCGCTCGCCGGCCGAATTCAGCGGCGAGAAGGTACTCGCCAGCCGTGGCGGGCACGTGCCTGGCGCGGTCAATTTCGAATGGACCGCCGGCATGGACGCGCAGCGTAGCCTGCGCATCCGCGCCGACATGGCCGAAGTGCTGGAAGGCCTCGGCATCACCAAAGACAAGGAAGTGATCACCCATTGCCAGACCCATCGCCGCTCCGGCTTCACCTATCTGGTGGCCAAGGCGTTGGGTTATCCACGAGTCCGCGCCTATGCCGGCTCCTGGTCCGAGTGGGGCAACCTGCCCGACACCCCGATCGAATCCTGATGCAAGGAACACCCATGAAACAGCGTCTGTTTATCCTCAGCCAGTACCTGCTGCCGCACCACCTGCTCTCGCGCCTGATCGGCTTCGCCGCCGAATGCCGCACCGCCTGGTTCAAGGACCGTCTGATCGGCTGGTTCGCCAAGCAGTACCAGGTCGACATGAGCGAGGCGCAGGTCGAGGACCTGACCGCCTACGAGCACTTCAACGCCTTCTTCACCCGCGCCCTGAAAGACGGCGCCCGCCCGCTGGACCAGGCGCCAGGCGCGATCCTCTGCCCGGCTGACGGTGCAGTCAGCCAACTCGGCCCGATCGAACAGGGCCGCTGCTTCCAGGCCAAAGGCCACAGCTTCAGCGTGCTGGAACTGCTTGGCGGCGACGCCGAGCGCGCCGCGCCGTTCATGGGTGGCGACTTCGCCACCGTTTACCTGTCGCCCAAGGACTACCACCGCGTGCACATGCCGCTGGCCGGTACGCTGAAGGAAATGGTCTACGTGCCGGGCCGACTGTTCTCGGTCAACCAGACCACCGCGGAGAACGTCCCCGAGCTGTTCGCCCGCAACGAGCGCGTGGTCTGCCTGTTCGATACCGAGCGCGGGCCGATGGCCGTGGTGCTGGTCGGCGCCATGATCGTCGCCAGTATCGAAACCATCTGGGCCGGCCTGGTCACGCCGCCCAAGCGCGAGCTGAAAACCACTCGCTACGATGAAGCCGCCCGCAGCGCCATCGAGCTGAGCAAGGGCGGCGAGCTGGGTCGCTTCAAGCTCGGCTCCACCGCCATCGTCCTGTTCGGCCCGCAGCAGGTACAGTGGGCCGAAAGCCTCGTCGCCGGCAGCCCGGTACGCATGGGCCAGGCCCTGGCACTGCCGCGCAGCTGAGCCCCTCCTCTATATACCTCGCCCGCATGGCGGGATGACCGCAAGGAACATCCCGTCACCGGCGCAGTCCAAATCGGCAAGACTCTGCAAATGTGCGCAGCCCTGCTGCGACGCTGCCGCGATGCTGCTAGAGTTCCGAAAAAACCCGGCGGCACGGATGCCTTACCGCCTGCTACGGATCCCCTTCCGGTATGGAAAAACAGAGCCCTCACCTGCTCCTGCGTGTACCTACCCCCGACCGACAGGGTCTGTCGTTCTGTGAGGCCACTCCCCGTGACATGAAACGCTGGATCGCCGGTCTGCCCAAGGCAAATATCGGCGAGACGGCTCGTCAGCTCTATCAGGGATTGATCGAGCTGAATCAGTTGATCACCCCCAGTGAAAATCGCCTACAGCTGCTCGAACTGTTGCGCCCCGAGGTGCACTTCGTGTGCAGCCACCTCGAGCGCCACTTCCTCAACCAGTCCATCGTCCTCGACGAGCGCCCGCGCAAGGTCGCCAACCTCTGTCAGGCCCTGCAGAACCACATGGCGATCGGCTACAAGCTGATCATCGCCCAGGAGCTGCCACGCCTGACCAAAGAGCGCGCACAACTGCTCACGGTCGGTCTACAACGCGCCAGCCATGCCCTGTTCGGCCCACTGGTACGCGCCAGCCAACTGTACTGCCCGGTGCCCGAAGGACTCTGGCTGGAGCTGCACCAGATCTCGCTGATCGCCCGCCAGCATGGCCTGCACAAGGTCCAGGTGCGCGACGGCCTGGCCCGCAATGGCCAGAGCCTGAGCCAGCAGCAGATCTATCTCGGCGCCCTGTTGCTCGGCTGCGCGCGTTGCAACCAGATGCGCCAGAGCAGCATCGCCCGCCTGGCCGAAGCCCTGGAGGACTGGAGCAACCTGGCCAGCCTGGAGCGCGTTGAAGCACCGAGCAGCCTGTTCGCCGTGGCGCCGCAGCTGGATGGCCCGCCCCGCTATAAGTCCCTGTTCGGCGAAGCCGAGCTGCACAGCCTGCTGGGCCTGGATCCGCACAGCCTGGTCGACGCGATCAAGGAATTCCTGCTGCTGCCACCGGACAGTCAGGAACCGCGCCGCCTGCCAGTCACCGAAGGCATGTCGATCGACCTGCTGCAGCACCTGGCTTCAGCCTGGGGCGACATCGCCGAGCGCACCTTCAACCGCACCCCGGGACGCGGCAGCCTGACCCTGTGCATCGGCATGTCCGCGCTGCACTTCAACCTGGCCGGCCAGCGCAGCTTCGCCGACGTGCTCAAGCGCGAAGATGTGCCGCGCAGCGCCCAGTTCAAGGCGGCCAAGCTCGGCGAGGGTAGCGGCCCGGATGTCTGGGCTGGCGCCTTCGACGCCCAGCGCAACAGCCAGTGGGAATACGGCATCCCGATGGAGGACATCCAGTACAAGGCTGCCACCAAACCGGGCGAGCAGCCTGCCGAGGAAAACGCGGAGGCCTATCCCAGCCATGAGTTGTCGATCGTCAACCACAGCCCCGGCGGCTACTGCCTGACCTGGCCCCGCGAGGTTCCGGCGCAGCTGCAAGCCGGCGAGCTCCTGGGTGTACAGGACAGTCCCGGACAGGCCTGGAGCGTGGCCGTGGTGCGCTGGATTCGCCAGGTCCGCGGTGGCGGCACGCAGATGGGCATCGAGCTCATCGCCCCGCACGCGCAACCCTGCGGCGTGCAGCTGGTACGCAAGAGCGAGCAGAACAGCCAGTACCTGCGCGCTCTGCTGCTACCGGCGATCAGCGTGATTTCGCGCCCCGCCACCGTGATCACGCCACGCCTGCCGTTCCAGGAGAGCAACAAGGTGGTGATCAATCACAACGGCGACGAAACCCGCGCCGTGCTCAGCCGCAAGCAGACCAGCACCGGCAGCTTCACCCAGTTCGAATATCGCGCGCTGGATGAGACCAAGCCACCTTCCGGGACCTCCGTCACAGCAGCGAAAGCCCCCGCCAAGCCCGGCGAGGAAGACTTTGACTCACTCTGGAAGTCGCTGTAGATTGCCGGAAACGACCATCTGTCGCCTCTTTTCGCCCGTTCTTCGGCGTTTTCCAAGCAAGTTCTGCAATGGCCATCGAGAAAAAAACCATACGCCTGCTGATCCTCGAGGATTCGCAGAACGAGGCCGAACGCCTGGTCAGCCTGTTCCGTAATGCCGGACGGGCCACCCGCGTTCACCGCATCACGTCCAGCGACAACCTGGCCGAGGCCCTGCAACAGAGCTGGGACCTGTTGATCAACGCCCCCAGTAGCGAGCACCTCGAGCCGAGCGAGGCCATCAGCGCCATTCGCCGCCAGGCCAAGGACATCCCGGTGATCCAGCTGATCGCCGACAACGACTCCGATGCCGTCACCGAAGCCCTGATGCTCGGCGCCCAGGATGCCCTGCCACAGGGCGAGGACGAGCGCCTGATCCTGGTCGCCAACCGCGAACTGGCCAACCTCGAGGAACGCCGCGCCCGCCGCAGCGCCGAGGTTGCCCTGCGCGAGGCGGAGAAGCGCTGTCAGCTGCTGTTAGACAGCTCGGTCGACGCCATCACCTACGTCCACGACGGCATGCACATCTATGCCAACCGCGCCTACCTCAAGCTGTTCGACTACGAGGATGCGGACGAGCTGGAAGGCATGCCGATGATCGATCTGATCGCCAGCGAAGATCAGGGCCGCTTCAAGGATTTCCTGAAGAACTACGCCAGCGACGAAGGCAACGCCGAGCTGAGCTGCGGCGGCGTGCGCCCGGACGGCAAGCGTTTCCAGGCGCGCATGTCCTTCTCCCCGGCCACCTATGACGGCGAGCCCTGCATCCAGGCGGTGATCCGCGCCGAGAGCGACAACGCCGAGCTGGAAGAAAAGCTACGCGAGATCAGCAGCCAGGACTTGGTCACCGGCCTGTACAACCGCACCTACTTCCTCGAATTGATGGACAGCGCCGCCCAGCGCGCCGTCAACGAGGGCCAGCCCTCCAGCCTCGCGTATATCCGCATCGACCGCTATAGCGACGCTATCGGCGAGGTCGGCCTGGCTGGCATCGACATACTGCTGACCGACCTGGCCAACCTGCTGCGCGGCCACTTCGGCGACAGCGCCGAGCTGGCGCGCTTCGGCGACGACGTGTTCACCGTGCTGCTGCCCGGGGTAACCCCACAACAGCTGCCGGAACAGCTGCAACCGCTGCTGAAGAAAGTCGAAGGGCACCTGTTCGACGTCGCCGGGCGCACCGTGCAGAGCACCCTGTCGATCGGCGTCGCCGGCCTCAGCGAGCAGACCAGCAAGGCCCAGGATGTCATCGATCGCGCCCACCGCTGCGCCGACGAGCTCGAAGGCAACGCGATCAAGGTCTACAACCCGGCCGACGAGCTAGCCGCAGCGGCTAACCGCGGCAGCCTGGTCGCGATGATCCAGCAGGCGCTGGAGAACAACAGCTTCCGCCTGCTGTTCCAGCCGATCATCAGCCTGCGCGGCGACAGCGACGAGCACTATGAAGTACTGCTACGCCTGCTCAGCCCACAGGGCGAAGAAGTGCCGGCGGCAGAGTTCCTCAGCGCGGCCAAGGGCGCCGGGCTGGCCGAGAAGCTCGATCGCTGGGTCATTCTGAATTCGGTCAAGCTGCTCTCCGAGCACCGCAGCAAGGGCCACAGCACCCGCCTGTTCGTGCACCTGTCGGCCAACAGCCTGCAGGACCAGACCCTGCTGCCATGGCTCAGCGTGGCACTGAAGGCCGCGCGCCTGCCCTCGGACGCCCTGGTGTTCCAGATCAGCGAAACCGATGCCGTGACCTACCTCAAGCAGGCCAAGGCGCTCTCCCAGGGCCTGGCGGAGCTGCACTGCAAGGTCGCCCTGGGCCAGTTCGGCTGCGCGCTGAACCCGTTCAACACGCTCAAGCACCTCAACGTCGACTTCGTGAAGGTGGACGGCTCCTTCACTCAGGACCTCTCCAACGCCGACAACCAGGAAGCGCTGAAGACCCTGCTCGCCAGCCTGCATGCCCAGGCCAAGCTGACCATCGTGCCTTTCGTCGAGAGCGCCAGCGTGCTGGCCACCCTCTGGCAGGCCGGGGTCAACTACATCCAGGGCCACTACCTGCAGGGCCCCAGCCAGTCGATGGACTACGACTTCTCCGCTGGCGACGAGTAATTCGGCCCTACAAAAAAGCCCCGCAATCGCGGGGCTTTTTCATTGCGGCGTCAGTCAGTCCTGGCCGTCACGATCACGGAAGCCGAGCAGGTAGAGGATGCCGTCTAGGCCCAGGGTGGAAATCGCCTGCTTGGCCGACTGTTTGACCAGCGGCTTGGCGCGGAAGGCTACACCGAGGCCGGCCAGGCCGAGCATCGGCAGGTCGTTGGCGCCATCGCCCACGGCGATGGTCTGCTCCAGGCGCAGGCCTTCCTTCTCGGCCAGCTCGCGCAGCAGATCGGCCTTGCGCTGGGCGTCGACGATCGGCTCGATCGCCACGCCGGTGACCTTGCCATCGACGATCTGCAGTTCGTTGGCGAACACGTAATCGATGCCCAGCTTGGCCTGCAGCTGCTTGGCGAAATAGGTGAAGCCGCCAGAGAGGATGGCGGTCTTGTAGCCCAGGCGCTTGAGCTCGGCGAACAGCACCTCGGCGCCCTCGGTCAGGCGCAGCGAGGCGCCGATCTCGGCCAGCACGGTTTCCGGCAGGCCCTGCAGCAGCGCCATGCGCTCCTTGAAGCTGGCGCGGAAATCCAGCTCGCCGCGCATCGCCCGCTCGGTGATCTCGGACACCTTGTCGCCGACGCCATGAGCCTTGGCCAGCTCGTCGATCACCTCGGCCTCGATCAGCGTCGAGTCCATGTCGAACACCGCCAGGCGGCGATTGCGACGGAACACCGAGTCACGCTGGAAGGCGATGTCGACGTTGAGCTCCTGGGCCACGCTGAGGAACTCGGCGCGCAGCGCATCGACGTCGGCCGGCTCGCCGCGCACGGAGAACTCGATGCAGCCCTTGCCCTGGTCGGCGGGGGTGTCCAGCGGCATGCGCCCAGAGAGGCGGTCGATCTGGTCGATATTGAGACCGTACTTGGCGGTGATCGAGCTGACCCGCTGCAGCTGCTCGGCGCTGACCTTGCGGGTCAGCAGGGTGACGATGTAGCGGCTCTTGCCCTGACCACCAACCCACTGCTGGTAGTCGGCTTCGGAGACGGGGGTGAAGCGCACCTGCTGATCCAGCTCGTAGCCGGTGAAGAGCACGTCCTTGAGCACGGAAGAACCGCGCTCGGTGTCCGGGATCTCGACCAGGATGCCGAACGACAGGGTGTCGTGAATCACCGCCTGGCCGATGTCGAGGATGTTCACCCCGCCCTGCGCCAGCACGCCGGTGATGGCTGCGGTCAGTCCGGGGCGATCTTCCCCGGTGATATTGATCAGGACGATTTCGCGCAAGGCTTCACTCCAGGCGTACAAATGGGTCGGCGAAAAGGCGCACATTCTACCTCTATTCCCAGCGCACTGGGCACGGGCGGCGCTTTGCCCGCCTGGGGACGCTGGTTATACTGCGCGGCAATTCAATTCGAGAAGAGCCGCGCTCTGTGAACCGGCCCGTGCAGGTCAAGCCCGACAATTTCTTCCTGTTGCTGTTCAATGCCCTGCGCCAGCGCCGCGTGCCGCTCGCCCTGCGCATTGCCAGCCACAGCCTGCTGCTGGTCGCCCTGGCGCTGGTGATCTACGCCTGGGTAATGGGCATGCAGTTCAAGCAGGCCATGCAGCAGCAAGCCGACGCCCTCGGCCAGAGCCTGACCGTGCAGACCGCCGCCTCGGCCACCGAGCTGCTGGTATCCAACGACATCCTCAGCCTCAATGTACTGCTCAGCAACCTGGCGAAGAACCCGCTGGTGGCGCATGCCGCCATCTACAGCGTGGACAACCGCATCCTCGCCGAAGCCGGCTCGCGCCCGACCCAGAGCATCCTCGGCGAGACCGAGGGCCTGTACTCCACGCCGATCACCTTCCAGGAAGTGATCGCCGGGCAGCTGCGCATCAGCCTGGACATGCAGCAGTTCCAGCAGCCGATGACCATCAGCCTGCAGAGCATGGGCCTGCTCAGTCTGATCCTGCTGGCCCTGGCCATGTCGCTCAGCCTGCGCCTGGGCCGGCACATTTCCACGCCGCTGCTGCAACTGCGCGTATGGCTGCGCGACCCGGACGATCCTGCCCCCGGTGCCGGCCGCCAGGACGAGATCGGCGACCTCGCCCGCCAGCTGCAGGCGCGCCTGGTTCCGGAGAAGCCGGAGCCCGAGCCGCAGTACGAGGAACAGGACCACTACGCCGAGCTGGATGACGAAGAACACTTCATCGACGAGCAGGCGGAACGCGAGCCGAACTTCGATATGCCGGACCTGCGTGCCGACGTCGACTACGACGAAGAGCTCGCCCCGCCTGCACCGCGCGCTGCACCCGTCGCCCAGCATGACGAAGACGACCCGTTCGCCGACCTGCGCGACATGCAGCCCAGCGCGCCCGTCGAACCCGACTTCGCCCCGCAGCCAGCGCCGAGCATCTACCAGCCGCCGCAAGCCGAACAGAACTTCAGCAGCGCCGTGCTGGCCATCCAGCTCGGCGCCCAGGAGCAACTGCGTCACCTGCCACGCACACGCCTGCTGGAGCTGCTGCAACGCTACCGCGATTGCCTGGAAAAGGCCGCCGCGCTGTACCAGGGCAAGCTGTACACCCTCAACGACGGCAGCAGCCTGATGCTGTTCTCCAGTGAGCACAGCGACGAGGACTATCTGACCCACGCCCTGTGCTGCGGCGAGCTGATGCGCGCCCTTGGCCATGCCCTGCAGATCGAGGTAGCCGACAGCGGCATCACCCTGCAACTGCAACTGGGCCTGACCAAGACCGATGAGGAGCTCAGCCCGAGCCAGGCCGAGCTGCTGCTCAGCGAAGTCGCCCAGGATGCCCTGGCCCTGGCCCAGCACAGCCGCAACCTGCTGCTGGTACAGCGCAGCGTCGCCGACGATCCGTTGCTGCGCCAGCGCGCACGCATCCGCGCTATCGCCAGCCCGGAGGGCGCCAGCTGCGTCGAGCGCCTGCTCGAGCCCTACCCCTCGCTGCTGGAGCGCCAGCTGGCACGCATGCACGAGCACTCGTGACCACGCTGATCACCCATCCGCTGCCGGTCCTGGCCTTGGGACTGGCGCTCGGGCCGCGGGTGATACCACCGCGCCTGTTGCTGGCCGGATTGCTCTTCACCCTGCTGCCGGATGCCGATGTGCTGGCCTTCAAATTCGGCATCACCTATGCCGACGCCTTCGGCCATCGCGGCTTCAGCCACTCGCTGCTGTTTGCCGGAATCTGTGGCGTGCTGGGCGCACTGAGCTGCCGTCTACTCGGCTGCGGGCCGCTCAAAGCCTTCTGCTGGATCGCCCTGGCCAGCGCCTCGCACAGCCTGCTGGACGCCGCTACCGATGGCGGCCTGGGCGTGGCCTGGCTGTGGCCCTGGAGCGAACAGCGCTTCTTCCTGCCGTGGCGGCCCATCGAGGTATCGCCCTTCGTGCATGGCTTCTTCAGCCAGCGCGGAATCGATGTGCTGATCTCCGAAGCGCGCTGGGTCTGGCTGCCCTGCCTGGGCCTGGCACTGGGCGGAACGGCCCTGCGCCTGCTGTTACGCCCGCGCCAGCAGGCGCTCTAGACCAGCCAGCAAACGCGCCAGCGCACCCTGATTGGCGCGCAACACGCCCAGCCCGGCCTCGGCCATACGCGCCGACTCACTCGAATCAGCGAACAGCGAACGCAATGCCGCGTGCAGCTGCGCGGCATCCTGCACCTCGAGCAGATCGCCAGCCGTGCGCAGCTGCGCAGCGATCTCAAGGAAGTTGAACAGGTGCGGGCCGCTCAGCAGCGGCTTACCCAGCGCCGCCGGTTCCAGCAGGTTGTGCCCACCATTGGGGATCAGGCTGCCGCCGACGAAGGCCAGGTCGGCCAGCGCATAGAGGAACAACAACTCGCCCAGGGTATCGCCGACCAGCACCTGCACATCCGCCGCTACCGGCTCGGCGCTGGAGCGACGCACCACGCTGAAGCCCTCGCGCCGGCTCATCTCGTAGGCCTGCTCGAAACGCTCGGGGTGGCGCGGCACCAGGATCAGCAGCGCATTGGCATGCTCGCTGAGCAACTGGCGATGCGCGGCCAGCACCACTTCATCCTCGCCGGCATGGGTACTGGCGGCGATCCAGACCGGTCGCGCCGCCCCCCAGCTCTGGCGCAGCGCAGCGGCACGCTGCGGCAATTCTGCATCCACGCTCAGATCGAACTTGATCGAGCCGGTCACCTGCACGCAGTCGGAGCGCGCGCCCAACTGGCGGAAGCGCTCGGCCTCGGCATCGGTTTGCACGGCGATCAGCGACAGCCGAGAGAGCATCGGCGCGGTCAGCCGCGAGAAACGCGCATAGCCGCGCGCCGAGCGCTCGGACAGGCGCGCATTGGCCAGCGCCACGGGAATGCCGCGACGATGGCAGGCCGCAATATGGTTGGGCCACAGCTCGGTTTCCATGATCACCGCCAACCGCGGCTGCAGGCGCTCGATGAAGCGCGAACAGGCCCACGGCAGGTCGTAGGGCAGGTAGCAATGCTGGATGCGCTCGCCGAACAGCGCCTGGATACGCTCGGAGCCGGTCGGCGTCATACAGGTGACGGTGATCGGCAGCTCGGGGTGGCGCGCCAGCAGCTCGCGGATCAGCGGCGCGGCGGCGATGCTCTCACCCAGCGATACAGCATGGATCCAGATGCCACCCTGGCGAAACGCCGGCAGGCCGAAGGCGAAGCGCTCGCCGATGCGTTTGCCGTAGGCCGGAGCACTCCGCACCCGCAGCCACAGACGCAGGAAGATGAACGGCAGGGCCAGGTGCAGGATCAGGGTATAGAGGGTTCTGTTCATGGGCGCGCAGCTTAACAGAGCGCTCCGCGCCCGATCAGCCCATCGCCTGCAGGTGCTCGGCGAAAGCCTCGGCTAGCCACAGTGCAGCAGGCCCCAGCGCCTCGTCGCGGCGGCAGACCAGCTCCACCAGCAGCGGCGGCGGCGTCCAGTCGCAGCTCAGCTCGACCAGCTGCCCCTGGTAGGTCGGGTACTGCACCACGTGACGTGGCAGCCAGGCCCAACCCAGATTACGCATCAGCAACTCGGCCATGGCGTAGAAGCTATCGGCGCGCCAGACCGCGGGGCTGAGCTGCTCGCCGCCAGGGTAATGGCTGTCCTGCGGCGCCATCAGCAGCTGCCGGTGACGCGCCAGTTCGCGGCGATCGACCTGACCGAGCGCCGCCAGCGGATGCCCGGCGCCGCACACGGTCACCAGCTCGATGGTACCCAGGCGCTGGCGCTCCAGCGCTGCCGGCATGTCCTCGTGGTGGAACAGCAGGCCGAGATCGGCGCGGCGCTCCAGCAGCTTGCGCGCCACATCGCCCTGGGCGCCGCTGGCCAGTTGCACTTCCAGTAAGGGGAAGGCCCTGGCCAGCGCCTCCAGGCTGTTCAGCACTGGCTGATAGGGCATCGCTTCGTCCTGGGCCAGGCGCAGGCACACTTCCTCGCCCCGCACCAGGCCCTGGGCGCGCGACTGCAGGCGCTCCTCTTGGCGCAACAGCTCGCGCGCCTCCTCCAGCAGGGCGATGCCTGCCGCCGTCAGCTTGGGCTGGCGGCCACTGCTGCGCTCGAACAGCAGCACGCCGAGATCGGTTTCCAGCAAGGCGATGGCGTTGCTCACCGCCGACTGCGCGCGGCGCATGCGGCGCGCCACGGCGGAGAAGGACTGGCCCTCGGCGACCGCAACGAACAGGCGAATCTGCTCCAGGCTCCATTGCATAACCCATCTCCAAGCAAGATAGGTAATGACTTTACCCCATCACCCGCGACTCTAGAATGGCGCGGCTCAACAGGAGAATCGACATGACCGGCTATCTCTACCTCGCCATCGCCATCACCGCCGAAGTGATCGCCACCACCTCGATGAAGGCCCTCGACGGCCTGAACAAACCCCTGCCGCTGGTGCTGGTAGTGGTCGGCTACGCCATCTCGTTCTGGATGCTCAGCCTGGTGATCAAGACCATCCCCGTCGGCATCGCCTACGCCGTGTGGGCCGGCCTCGGCATCGTGCTGGTGAGCATCGCCGCTACCTTCCTCTACCAGCAGCGCCTGGACCTGCCGGCCATGCTCGGCATGGGCCTGATCGTCACCGGCGTGGTGGTGATCCAGCTGTTCTCGCAGACCGCCGGACACTGATCGGGCGTACCGCGCCGCTCGCGTTATACTGCCGGACCGTTTTGCAGCGAGCCCTGGCATGTCCCAATCCCTCAGCACCGATATCCTGATCGTCGGCGGCGGTATCGCCGGCCTCTGGCTCAATGCGCGCCTGCGCCGGCTCGGCTACGCCACCCTGCTGGTGGAAAACGCCGCGCTGGGCGGCGGGCAGAGCCTGAAGTCCCAGGGCATCATCCATGGCGGCGCCAAGTACGCCCTGCATGGCGCGCTGACCGGTGCCTCCGAAGCCATCGCCGACATGCCGCGGCGCTGGCGCGAGGCCGTGGATGGCCAGGGCGAGCTGGACCTCACCGGCGTACGCCTGCTCTCCGAGGCCCACTACCTGTGGTCGCCAGGCAGCCTGGCCGGCAACCTGACCAGCTTCTTCGCCAGCAAGGCGGTGCGCGGCCGCGTCGACCAGGTCAAGGGCGACCAGCTACCGCCGGCGCTGCAACATCCCAAATTCAAGGGCAAGGTCTATCGCCTGGCCGAACTGGTGCTCGATGTACCCAGCCTGATCGCACACCTGGCCGAACTGGCCGGCGACAGCCTGCTGGCCGGCCGTGACATCACGCCGCTGCGCGAAAATGACGAACTGGTCGGGCTGAATGTCGACGGCCGCGAGATCCGCGCCCAGCGCGTCGTGCTCGGCGCCGGCGCCGGCAATGCTGCGCTGCTCGCCACCCTCGGCGTGGAGCAACCGCGCCAGCAGCTGCGTCCTCTGCATATGGTGCTGGTCAAGGGCAAAAGCCTGAAGCCGCTGTATGCCCACTGCCTGGGCGGCGGCCCTAAGCCGCGCATCACCGTGACCAGCCACCCGGCCGCCGACGGCCAGTGGGTCTGGTACCTCGGCGGCGACATCGCCGAGGCCGACGGCGTGGCGCGCAGCGAGCCAGCGCAGATCGCCGCAGCACAGAAGGAAGTGCAGCAACTGCTGCCCTGGGTCGACCTCTCCGACGCCCGCTGGGCCACCCTGCGCGTCGATCGCGCCGAGCCGGCGCAATCTGGCCTGGTACGCCCGGACAACGCCTTCCTCGCCGAGCAGGGCCGTCTATTGGTCGGCTGGCCAACCAAGCTGGCGCTGTCACCCGATTTTGCCGACCGCGTCATCGCCGCCCTCGAGCGTGACGGTATCAACCCAGGCAGCCACCCGGCAGCGCCGGCACTGCCACGCCCGCCATTGGGCGCGCCGGTGTGGGAGGAGTTGCTGCCGTGAGCCTGCACGACCTGCGCCGCCCGCTGGGCGACACCGGCCTGCTGGTCTCGCCGCTCGGCCTGGGCACGGTCAAGCTGGGCCGCGACCAGGGCGTGAAGTACCCCAATGGTTTCACCATCCCCGACGATGCCGCCGCCCGTGCCCTGCTCCAGCAGGCCCGCGAGCTCGGCATCAACCTGATCGACACGGCGCCAGCCTACGGCGTCAGCGAACAGCGCCTGGGCCCACTGTTGCGTGGCCAGCGCCAGGACTGGGTGATCGTCAGCAAGGTCGGTGAGGAGTTCGAGGCAGGCCAGTCGCACTTCGACTTCTCGCCGCAGCACACGCGCTTCTCGGTGGAACGCAGCCTGCAGCGGCTGGAGACCGACTTCATCGACCTGGTACTGGTGCACTCGGACGGCAACGACGTAGCGGTGCTGCGCGACAGCGGCGTGTACGAAGCCCTGGCCGAGCTCAAGCGCGAAGGCAAGATCCGCGCCTTCGGCCTCTCCGGCAAGACCGTCGAAGGAGGCCTGCTGGCGCTCGAACAGGGCGACTGCGCCATGGTCACCTACAACCTCGCCGAGCAGGGCGAGCGCGCCGTGCTCGACCATGCCGCCAGCCATCACAAGGGCATCCTGATCAAGAAAGCCCTGGCCAGCGGGCATGCGGTACTAGCCAGCACTGACCCGGTGCGCGCCAGCTTCGAGCTGGTCTTCGGCCACCCCGGCGTCAGCGCCACCATCGTCGGCACCATCAACCCGCAACATCTGGCGGCAAATGCCGCGACCGCCGCCGCGGTGATCCGCGGCTAAACTGCTGGGCTCCGGCCGTGGCCTGAACTTCGCCGCGCGCCGTCCATCTGATGCAGCCCCACCGCTGCCGACTGAGGAGCCGATATGTCGAGACTGCTGGCCCGCAAGGCCCCTGGCAACTTCAAGACCCTGCCGCTGTACGTGGAAGCCACGGCGGACGCCCTGAATTACCGCAGCCTTGGCCTGCCGCTGAATTTTGCGCAGATGCTCGAACGCCGCCGCCCTGTGCAAGTGGCCGACGGCCAGCGCTTCGCCCTGGAACTGGCCAACCTCGGCGTCTCGGTGCGCCTGACCCTATCCTGGCAGGGCCGCGACTACTGGCTAGTGGTGCGGCAAAGCCGCCCGGACCGTGGCGATACCGTGCTCAAGCTGATTTCCGGCTACGTGCCGGCCCACGAGCTGAACCTGCCGCTGCTCACCGCCATCCAGGAAGTGGCCGAAGAGTGCCTGATCGAGAACGACGGCACCTGGCTGGGCGGCCGCTACGCCGACACCTGGCTGCCGACGCCCTACCAGGACAAGCTGCGCTATCGCCAGGGCGACCACTTCCGCCTTACGCCACTTTCCGGCGCGGCGCGCCCGGTGCAGTGCGGCAACCTGATGCTGATGGAGCGCCCGCGCGCCTATGTGCACTTGCCCACCGCCTCGCTGCAACTGGTCTACGACCTGCGCCTGGAGCTACCGAAGGACTGCCGCCAGCCCAGCCTGTTCCATGTCGACGAGCGCCTGGAGGGCGATGAGCTGATAGCCCGTCTGGAACGCCGCCGCCCCGACCTCTACCTGCTGCCGCTGCACCAGGGCAAACCCATCGGCGAGCTACTCAGCCTGCGCAAGGGCGAGTTGGTGACCGCGAGTACCCGTGGAGTTTGGCTGTCGGAAAGCTTCGCCGCCCAGGACGGCTGGCTGGTGCGCGACGAGCGCATCCGCTGGAAGGATTGGCTGGCGCGGGTGAAGCAGGCAGAGAAGGAGCCTGCACGAGCAGCCGGACCAGCGCCGGGGCGTCGCGCCCTGGCTCGCGCCTAGAAGACAGGAGAAGTGGCCTCCGACGGCGGCCACGCGGCATCACTTGCTGCGGATCTTCTCGACGATGGCGGTGGTGGAGCTGTTCTCCACCAGGCCGAGCACCCGCACTTCGCCACCGTAGGCGCGCACGATATCGGCGCCAACCACCTGATCGATACCGTAGTCGCCACCCTTGACCAGCACGTCCGGCTGCACCGTGCGCAGCAGGTTCTCCGGGGTGTCTTCGGCGAAGCTCACGACCCAGTCGACTGCACCGAGGCCGGCGAGCACGGCCATGCGCCGGTCCACCGCGTTGATCGGCCGACCCGGGCCCTTGAGACGCGACACCGAAGCATCGTCGTTGACCGCCAGCACCAGGCGATCACCCTGGGCGCGAGCTTGCTCCAGGTAGGTCACGTGGCCGGCGTGAAGAATGTCGAAGCAGCCGTTGGTGAAGACGATCTTCTCGCCGTGGGCACGGGCATCCTCCAGCGCCAGCAATAGCTGCTCGACGCTGACCACGCCACGCTCGGAGCCCTGCTCGCGCTGCACCGCACGGCGCAGCTCGGGGGCGCTGATCGCCGCGGTACCCAGCTTGCCGACCACGATGCCGGCGGCCAGGTTGGCCAGGGCCACGGCCTGCGGCAGCTCCTCGCCAGCGGCGATGGAGGCAGCCAGGGTGGAGATCACGGTATCGCCGGCACCAGTCACGTCGAACACCTCGCGGGCACGGGCCGGCAGGTGCAGCGGTGCGTGGTCGGGGCGCAGCAGGGTCATACCGTGTTCACCGCGAGTCACCAGCAACGCACCCAACTCCAGCTCGCTCATCAGCTTGGCACCCTTAGCCACCAGTTCGGCCTCGTCGGCGCAGCTGCCGACGATGGTCTCGAACTCGTTGAGGTTAGGGGTGATCAGGCTGGCGCCGCGATAGATGGAGAAATCCTTGCCCTTGGGGTCGGCCAGCACCGGAATGCCCTTGGCACGGGCCAGCTGGATCAGCGCTTGATGATTCTTCAACGCACCTTTGCCGTAGTCCGACAGCACCAGCACCTTGACCCCGGCGAGCAGGCCATCGACGTCTTCGGCCAGGGCCGCGGCGTCGGTGGCGAAGGGCTCTTCGAAGTCCATGCGCAGCAGCTGCTGATGGCGGCTCATGACGCGCAGCTTGACGATGGTCGGCTGGTCGTCGATGCGCTGGAAGTGCGCCTGCACCCCCGCGGCATGCAGGCTGTCGGCAAGACTGTGCGCCGCCTCGTCACGCCCGGTCACGCCGACCAGCAGCGCCGGCGCGCCGAGAGCGGCGATGTTCAGCGCGACGTTGGCGGCACCACCCGGGCGATCCTCGATCTGCTCGACCTTGACCACCGGCACCGGCGCCTCCGGAGAGATGCGCGACGTGCCGCCATGCCAGTAACGATCGAGCATGACATCGCCCACCACCAGAACGGGGGCTTGGTCGTAACGGGGCATGGACAGCTTCATGAAGTCTCCGGGTACAGAAAGAACGGCGGCTAGTTTATCAGTCCGGCTCTACCGGTGCGCTCTCATCCATGCCCATGGCGTGCAGGCGCGCGTAGTAGCCGTTGAGCGCCAGCAGGTCGGCATGGCTACCGCGCTCGACGATGCGGCCCTGGTCCATCACCAGAATCTGGTCGGCCTTCTCGATGGTCGACAGGCGGTGGGCGATAACCAGCGTGGTGCGGCCCTTCATGACGCGATCAAGGGCCGCCTGGATGTGCCGCTCGGACTCGGTATCGAGGGCCGAGGTGGCCTCGTCGAGCACCAGTATCGGCGCATCCTTGAGCAGTGCACGGGCAATCGCCAGGCGCTGGCGCTGGCCACCCGAGAGCAGCACGCCATTCTCACCCACCAGGGTATCGAGCCCCTGCGGCAGCTTGGCCACGAACTCGGTGGCGTAGGCAGCTTCCACGGCCTCTTCGATGGCGCTGCGCGGCGAGCCGGCCAGATCGCCATAGGCGATGTTGTTGGCCACGCTATCGTTGAATAGCGTCACCTGCTGGGTGACCAGGGCGATATGTCGGCGCAGGTTGCGCAGGCGGTATTCCTCGATATCCACGCCATCCAGCAGGATCTCGCCGTGCTCATGCCGGTAGAAGCGCGGAATTAGGTTGGCCAGGGTCGACTTGCCGCTGCCGGAGCGCCCGACCAGGGCGATCATCTGCCCCGGCTCGGCGGTGAAGCTGATGTCGCTGAGCACCGGCTTCTCGGTACCCGGATAGCTGAAATTGAGGTTACGTACCTCCAGGCGCCCACTGACTCGCTCGCGCTCGATGCTGCCCTTATCAATTTCGTTCGTTTCGTCGAGTTGCTCGAAGATGCTTTCCGCGCCCGCCACGCCGCGCTGGATAGTCGAGCTGACTTCCGAGAGCTGGCGAATCGGCTTGGGCAACAGACCCGCCAAGGTGATGTAGGCCACCAGATCACCGGCCGAGGCGTCGCCACGCATGTACAGCACCAGGAACATCAGCACCGCCATGGCGGTGTAGATCACCAGCTGCAGCATCGGCGTGTAGACCGCTCCGGTCTTGGTCATGCGCAGTTGCTTCTGGGTGTTATCCAGCGACGCCGCCTCGAAACGCTCCGACTCGTAGCGCTCGCCGCCGAAGCTACGCACCACTCGGTAGCCCTGAATGGTCTCGGAGGCGATATGCGTCACGTCGCCCATCGCCACCTGGATCTTCTTGCTCTGCTTGCGGAACTTGCGACTGGCGCTGGTAACCATCAGGCCGATCAGCGGCAGGATCGCAACCATCACCAGGGTCAGCTTCCAGTTCATCAGCAGCAGCGAGGCGAACAGGAAGATCACCGTCATGCCTTCGCGGATAACCACCTTGATCGCATCGGTGGCGGCACCGGTGACCATGGTCACGTTGAAGGTGATGCGCGAGATCAGATGGCCCGAGTTGTGGTTGTCGAAGTAGCGATTGGGCAGCACCAGCAGCTTGTCGAACAGCGCCAGACGCAGGTCATGCACCAGCCCCAGCGAAACACGAGCCAGAAAATAGTTGCCCAGGTAGGAGCCGATGCCCTGCCACACGGCGATCAGGACGATCAGCAGCGGCACCGTCTGCAGCAGCTTCAGGTGCGCCAGGAACGGGATATCGGAGAGGTAGGGCACATCGGCGAAGAAACTGGCGTCCGGATTGGACAGCCCGTCGACGAAATACTTCAGGACGTAGCCCAGTGCTGGCTGGGTCGAAGCGAAGATCAGGAAACCGAGAATACTGAGCAGGAATAGGCCGATGTAGGGGCGCACGTAGCCCAGCAAACGGAAATATATCCTCATGCTGGAAGAGTGAGAGCTATCGACTGGCTGATCGGACATGCGTGCATGAATCTTGATCGTGAAGGGGGCGCAGAGCTTACCACAGGGTGCCGAACCCCCGTTGATCGACTAAGATGCGACGTTTTTCATGAAGATGGACTTTTCACGTGCCGGCACTTTCGATGCTCTCTCGATCCGCTCTGCCTTCATTCATAAATTTCACCGTTCGACGCTGGCTAGTGTTGGGCTATCTGGTGCTCCTCACCGGACTCTTCTGGTTGCCCAGCGGTAGCGCCTATACAAAGGCATTTTATGCCTTTATCGCCTTACCTGCCCTGCTGGGCTTGGTCATGACGCCAAAACGACTCGGTGACCTGCTGCGTGAACCGTTGGTCCTTGCAGTTTTGGCCCTGTCTGCGTGGCTGCTGACATCTCTCTTCTGGTCAGGGACCGATGACGACCTTGGCGGGCTGGCCAAGCGTCCTCTCTATCTTCTTCTATTCATCGTCGCCTGCTGCATGATCATTATGGAAAGCCGCGAGCTGCTACTGGGTGCGCTGCGTGCCGCCGCGGTTGTAGCTACCATCGCCGCTCTAGTGAACCTGGTCACATTCTTTATAGAGCCTCCCGTCGATGGCCGCCTTACAGGCCTTGCCGCGCTGCGTAATGCACTCCTGACCTCCCATGTGCTGGGCATGTTTTGCACCTACTGGGTAGCCAGTTGGCTGAGTCGTGACCTAGCTCGGGACTGGCTGCCGGCCCTCATGGCCATTCCGCTACTAATAGCCCTACTCGCCACCGGCTCACGCACTCCACTGATGGCACTGACACTGGTTAGCTTCTGGATGCTGCTAATGACTCCACAACGAGCTGCGATGCTAGTTGCCGCAATCGTGTCTATCGCAGCAATCTGCTTGATCGCAGCGCCCGAGCTGCTGCTGCAGCGCGGCGCCTCTTTCCGCCCACAAATCTGGGCAGACGCCCTAAGCCAGGCACAGGACCACCTATGGATCGGCTATGGCTATGACAGCACCTTCATATTCAGCGTTGAAGGCTTGGGCTATATGCGCGATCCACATAACGTTGAACTGGCAGTACTACTAGAGCTGGGACTAGTAGGACTGGGCCTATGGCTGACGATGTATGGCCTGGCACTCCTGCGCTGCCTGCGCCAGCGCATGGACAAAGGCTTTCAAATCGCATCTGCGATGCTGGTCTACGGATTCGCGGCAGGCCTCACCGAAGGCAGCAGCTTCCTCTCCCGTCCCAACGAAAGCTGGTTCCTAATCTGGATTCCCTTGGCCCTGATAATTGCCCTGTCCATCCACCAACGGAATATGGAAAGGATATGAAGACCGTAAGCGCACTGCAGCTGGAAGACCTTCTGCAAGGCTCTCAAACCATTGAAGAGGATGGCTTCGGCTTAAAAGTTGCGCGCCTAGCGAACGGGGACTTTCTCAAACTCTACCGACGTAAGCGCCTGCTGAGCTCTGCGCTCTGGTCACCTCCCGCCCTGCGCTTTGCACACAACGCCGAGCGTCTACGGCAGCTCGGTATCACCACTCCGGAAATCGAAGCCCTGCTGTTGATCCCCGAACGACAACTGAACGCCGTGCGCTACCGCCCTCTGCCAGGCGACACCCTGAGAAACCACTGGCGCATGTTGGACGACAAGAGTAGAGAGCAGGCGGTCGAACAGTTCGGCGCTTTCCTCGGCAAACTGCACCTGCTTGGCATCTACTTCCGTTCCCTGCACCTGGGCAATGTGCTGCAACTGCCCAGCGGAGAGTTAGGACTCATAGATCTTTCAGACATGAAGGTCTCGAATCGACCGCTAGCCAGCTGGAAGCGCCGCCGCAACCTGCAGCATATCCTTCGCTACCCGGAGGACGCCCACTGGCTACTACAGCAGCACCGGGCCGCCTGGATGCGCGGCTATACAGCTAGTTGCGGAAAAGCCGCCGCAGCTAGCCTGGGACGCGCCATATCCCAAATCACTGCACCCGCTAGCTGAAGAGCAACCGCCCCAACGCCCTCAAGGTCTTGTTATTCCAGCTGCGCAACGGCAATCGGCGCAGCAGCTCGCGCGCCAATGGCTTATCGTCGCGCGCGCACTTAAGCAGCATCGAGTTGAGAAAGCGCGCGCAGGTCTTGGGATAGGCCGGGTGATCGTCGAAGCGCGCGTAGGTGGCAAGCACCGTGTCGATCATGAAGCGGCGATTCTTGTAGGTGTTGGTGCCGTGCACGCGGTACTGCGCCACCACATCCGGCAGCACGTCGATGAAGTACCCCGCACGGGCGATCTTCAGCTCGACCAGCAGGTCCTCCAGGCGGATGCTGGGATCGAAGCACCCCACCTGCTCCAATACGTCGCGACGGAACAGCAGGGTCGGCGCAGGAGCGCCCGCCTTGTCGGAGCAGAATACATCCTCGAAGTCGAGCCGACGAAAGGGTCGCTGGCGATCACGCCGGGCCAGCGACTGCCCGTCGCCATCGATATGGGCGATGTTGCCCGCACAGATGCCGACCTCGGGCTTGTCCTGCAGATAGGCGACCTGCTTCGCCAGGCGCTCCGGCAGCATCACATCATCGGAGCCAAAGGGTGCAATCAGGCTGCCGCGCGCGCGCGCGATGCAATCGTTGAGGGTGCGTGCCAGACCCTGGTTGGTCTGCACACGGAAATCGAAACCATGCTTGCGCTGCAGGGCCTGGATGCGCTCGACGCTGTCATCCTTGGAGCCATCGTCGACCACCAGCAGCTCTACTGCGGGATAAGTCTGCGCCAGCACACTCTCGATGGCCGCCTCCACATAGGACGCGTGGTTGTATGAGGCGATGATCACCGTGACCAGCGGCTGCTCACTCATGCCCGGTCTCCAGCATGCCCTCGATCAGCTCGCGGTAGTGCCTACGGAAGTCGTCTATCGAGTGGGCCTGGCAGAGGTAGGCATAGGCGCGCTCGCCTTCGGCCCTACGGGCTTGCGGCGGCAGCTCGGCAATCTCACGCAGGCGCACGGCCAATTCAGCGGCATTGCCGCAAGCAAAGATTCGCCCGCCACAGTCTTCGAGGATCGGGCGCAGGCTGTCGATGTCGGAGCCCATCACCGGTAGATGCCCGCTCATGCCCTCCAGCAGGGCCAGCGGCAACCCCTCACTCAACGACGGCATAACGAAGGCATCGAAGCCGCGCACATACTGCAAGGCATCCTCCTTCGCCCCGAGCAGATGCACCCGCGCCTGCAGGCCGTGACGGGCGATGGCCGCCTCCAGGTCTGCGCGCGCGCGGCCTTCACCGATGATGGCGACCTGTGCCTGCGGAAAGTCGGAGGCGAGCTGCGCGAACGCCTCGATCAGATGGATATGCCCCTTGACCGGCACCAGGCGGCCGATGGTACCGAATACGAATGCCTCGGGCGCCAGCCCGAGCCTACGACGAGCCTCCTCCGGCGCATGCTGCAGGCCCTCAGCGCGGGCGATATCGATGGCATTGTTGATCTGCACCGTATTGGCCGCAGTAAAGCCCGCGCCGCAGCCCCGCAGGTAGTCGCGTACCGCCCGCGATACACCGACCACTCGCCAGTTGGCCCGCAGCAGCCGACGCGACTCCCAGCAGCGGTAGCTGCGGTCGAAGTCGCCGATGCCATGCTGCACCCCGATACAGCCGGGGATCTTCAGCAGCAGATTGAGGATCATCAGCATGTTCATCGGCTTGAAACGATGCGCGACGACCACGTCGAAGCGCTCGGCGCGACAGAACCGGTACAGGCGCCACAGCGCCCGCAACCGCAGGCCCTTGAGCGCGCCCTGAGAAAAGCCGAAGTAGACTGAGCGCGCCGCACGGCTCTCGGGCTCGCCCGGTCCCGGCCGGCCACGCAGAAAGCCGGTGACGACCTCATAGCGCTCCACCGGCAGACCTTGGATGACCTGCTCGGCCAGGTCCGAGGCATTAACGTTGTAGCGATTCTGCAGTTGCAGAACCTTGATGCGACGCTGACTCATGGCGGGTTCTTTTAGCTCAGCCACAGGCGCAGGGCCTTGCGGGTATAGGAAAGCTTGAGCAGCACCCGCCAGTCCGTGCGCAGGGCCTCGCGATAGTATTCGCGGGCACTGTCCCGCTCTCCAGCCAGCAGGCAGGTGCGGAACAGCGACAGGCAGCGCTGCGCGCGATAGGCGGGCTTGAGCGACTGCAGGTCCGCCGGGAGCCTGGCGAAGACCTCGTCCACCAGAGCCAGGCCAACCTTGCGCGCGGCCTCAGCGTCATGCCGCAAGCTACCGGGGTGCTTGTGGATACGCGCCAGGGTCAGCGGCAGCACCACGACCTGGCGCTGCACCAGGCAATAGGCAAAGACCGGCAGGTCCTCACTATGGCGCAGATGCTCGGGATACGGGCGCTCCAGCAACAGCTCGCGCAGGAATATCGTGGAGCCGTGACCAAGAGCGATCCACTTTTCCAGCAGGTAACCCTCGAGACGCCGCAGGGCGTCATCGGGTACCGCGCTGGCAGGGTGTTCACGCTCGCGGCCGTCGGGCTGCACGGCCACGTGGCCCGCCAGCCACAGGCCGACATCCGGTTGTTCGCGCAGCTTTGCGCAGAGCAGGGGCAGCACGCCGGGGACCAGTTCGTCGTCGGCATCAAGCAGCAACACATGGCGCCCCTGAGCCAGGCGCACGCCATTATTGCGCGCCGCCGAAGGGCCACCATTGGCCTGGCGCACACCCTGAAAGGCGGCGCCATAGCGCTGACTCAGAGTAGTGAAGACCGCCGGGGTATCGTCGCTGGAGCCATCGTCCACCACCCAGAGTTCGACCTCCGGGGTAGCCTGCGACAACACCGACTCGACAGCACGCGGGAGCACGCCCGCGTAGTTGTAGGTGGGGATGACAATGCTAAGCAGAGGCTTAGCCGACATTGTCGTACCAATCCTTGCCGTCCTTGACCACGAGGATGTCTTCCATGATCAGGTACTGCAGGTCGGAGCCGTAGAACATGTTCAGCGCGTCGGTCGGCGAGCAGATCATCGGCTCACCGCGGCGGTTGAGCGAGGTGTTCAGCGACACGCCGTTGCCGGTGAGTTTTTCCAGCTCCAGCATCAGGTCGTACCAGCGCGGGTTGAAGCGGCGCTCCAGCACCTGGGCGCGGGAAGTGCCGTCCTCGTGCACCACTTCGCCGACGCGGTTCTTCCACTCCTCGTTGACCTCGAAGGTGAAGGTCATGAACGGGCTCGGATGGTCGACCTTGAGCATCTGCGATGCCACGGTGTCGAGCATCGACGGGCAGAAGGGTCTCCAGCGCTCGCGGAACTTGATCTGCTCGTTGATGCGGTCGGCCACGCCCGGCACGCTCGGGCAGCCGATGATCGAACGGCCGCCGAGGGCGCGCGGGCCGAACTCCATGCGACCCTGGAACCAGGCCACAGGGTTGGCGTCGACCATGATCTTGGCGATGCGCTGCGCGGTGTTGTCGATGCGCTTGAACACCGGCTTGCTCGGGTGGCGAGCGCAGGCCGCGATCACGTCCTCGTTGGAGTAGGACGGGCCGAGGTAGACATGCTCCATCTTCTCCACCGGCACGCCGCGCTGGTGCGAGACGTAGGCTGCGGCACCGACCGAAGTACCGGCGTCGCCGGAAGCCGGCTGCACGAACAGCTCCTTCACGTCGTCGCGGGCGATGATCTTCTGGTTCAGCTTGACGTTCAGCGCGCAGCCGCCGGCGAAGGCGATCTTGCCGGTTTCCTTGAGGATGTCGCCGAGGTAGTACTCCATCATCTCCAGCGCCAGCTTCTCGAACAGCGCTTGCATGCTGGCGGCGTAGTGGATGTACGGATCGTCGGCGATGTCGCCCTGGCGTTTCGGCCCCAGCCACTCGATCAGCTTGGGCGAGAAGTAGTAGCCCTTGCCGTTTTCCTTGTAGCGACGGAAGCCGATGACGTTGGCGTAGTCGGTGTTGATGATCAGCTCGCCGTTCTCGAACTTGGCCAGGCGCGAGAAGTCGTACTTGGCCGCGTCGCCGTAGGGCGCCATGCCCATGACCTTGAACTCGCCGTCGAGCATCTCGAAGCCGAGGAACTCGGTGATCGCACCATACAGGCCGCCGAGCGAATCCGGATCGTAGAACTCCTTGATCTTGTGGATCTTGCCGTTCTCGCCGTAGCCGAAGAAGGTGGTGGCGTACTCACCCTTGCCGTCGATGCCGAGGATCGCGGTCTTTTCCTTGAAGCCCGAGCAGTGGTAGGCGCTGGAGGCGTGGGCCAGGTGGTGCTCGACCGGCTCGATCTTGACCTTCTTCAGGTCGAAGCCCAGCTGCTCCAGGCACCACTGAATCTTCTTGTGGTAGCGCTTGTAGCGGCGATTACCCATCAGGATCGCGTCGAGCGAGCGGTCCGGGGCGTACCAGTAGCGCTTGGCGTAGTGCCAGCGGGCCTTGCCGAACAGGCTGATCGGGGCGAACGGAATGGCCACCACGTCGACGTCGGACGGCTTGATCCCGGCCTGTTCCAGGCAGAACTTGGCGGACTCGTAGGGCATGCGGTTCTTCGCATGCTTGTCGCGCACGAAGCGCTCTTCCTCGACCGCCGCGATCAACTTGCCGTCGATGTACAGGGCGGCGGACGGGTCATGGCTGAGTGCGCCGGACAGGCCGAGAATGGTCAATGCCACGGGAAAGCCTCTTGCTGCTACGGGCGGGCGGGCCGCCACGGAAAGTGGAAGGCGGACACGAGGCCGCCCAAACAAAGCCAGGGATTATAACGGCTGCACCGGGCCTAGGGTATTCCAGCCAGCCGAAGCGCCTCAGAGCCGCGGCAGACGCTGGTCGAGCAGGCGATGCAGAGCGGATTCGGCCGGCCAGTTGCGCAGGAAGCGCGCCCGGTCGCGGGCATAGGCGCGGGAGAAAGCAGCCTGGCTGCCGTGCTGGCGCATGGCATCCAGGTCGATCAGGCTCCACTGGCCGTCGACCCAGAACAGGTTGCTGCCCTTGAAGTCACCGTGGCTGATGCGCTCGCGAATCAGCGCAGCGAACAGCCGATCCAGGCCCTGCAACTCGGCGTCCGGCGGCGCGCCATCGACATGCGCGGCGAAGCGCGCGCTCAGGCTCTCGCCGGCGCAATGCTCGGTGAGCAGGTAGGCGCGCCCGCGCAACCCGCACCAGCGCCGTTCGAGCACCGCCAGCGGCTGCGGCGTGGCGATGCCCAGCAGCTCCAGGCGATTGCCCTCGACCCAGCTATGCCAGGCCCGGCTGGGGCGCCAGAAGCGTTTGAGCCAGTGCAGCCAGCTCTTGATGTTGTAGCGCTTGAGCACCAGCGGCCGCCCCTCGCGCTGCAGCAGGGCGACAGTGGCTGTGCCGCCATCCTTGAGCAGACGGCCACCGGCGATGGCGTCGTCCGGCGCCTCCAGAACCGACGCCAGCTCGGCCTGGCGCTCGCGACGCACCACGCGCAGGCCGAATGCATTGATGCGTGCGGCGAACAGGCTGCAATCGCGGCCGATCTTCTTCAGGTAGTCACGCAGGCGCCATTGGCGCACCTTGGCCACCTCATCGAGCAGCGCCTCCAGCGGCAGGGCATGCTCGGCATTGACCAGCAGGTAGTGGACCAGCAGTTCTTCGGTGAAGGGCGCGAGCTCCGCCGGTAGCTGAGCGAAGAACACCCCGAGGTTTTCCAGCACCCGCTGACGCGACAACGGCTGACCGGGTGTCTCGACCTGGATGCCGCCGCCGTCGATCAGGAACAGCTGACCGCCATGTCGCAGCAGGTTGTCCAGATGCAGGTCGGCCTGCCACAGCCCGCGGGCGTGCAGCTGGGCAATGGAACCCAGCGCCTCGCCGAGCACTGCCTGCTGGGCGTCGCTCAACAGCGGCTCGCGCTCGACCGCACGCCAGGCATCCCACAGACTCTCGGCGCCATCCAGGAAGTCAAACAGCAGCCAGCCGCCCTGCCCTGCCACATGCCCCTCGGCCAGCAGCGCCGGAGTGGTCAGGCCCTGCTCGGCAAGCAACTTGGCGCCGGCCAGCTCACGCTGGAAGTGACGCTCGGCCTTGCCGCCGACCAGCAGCTTGGCCAGCACGGCGCGGCCCTGCCACCGGGCCAGGCCGACATAGCGCTGCCCCGGCAGCACCCGCAGCAGTCGGTCGATCTGCAGCGGCTCGCCGCCCAGCTCCAGCGTCAGCGGCAGGCTCGGCGCGCGTCCGGCCTGCGCCAGCTCGGCGAGCTGCATCAGCGCGTCTCCTTGTTGCGCCGACGGGCGCCCAGGCGCTGGTTCCAGCGACCGACGTCGCCAGCGGCGCCCAGATAGGCACTCAGCAGCTGCTGCACATCGGCCTCGCTCCATACGCTGGCGCGGCGCAGCAGGGGCTCCAGATCCTTGATTCGGTCACGCTCGCCCAGCAGCAACGGGCGAGTCTTCTCCAGGTCGATCAGCTGCGCCTCGAAGCCGGCGCCGGCCTCGCGCAGGAAGATGTGCTTGGGATAGAAACAGCCATGCACCTGCCCCGCGCCGTGCAGGCGGCGGGCCAGCTCGCCACAGGCCTGCAGGATGGCGCTGCGCTGCGCCGGCTCCAGTTGCGCCCAGTGCGGTAGCCACTGGTCCAGTTCCTTCCAGCCATCCAGGGCACGGGTGAGCAGCACCGCTCGACGTTCGCCCGGCAACCGTCGTTCGGCAAAGAAAGCGGCCTGCAGCGCCGGAATGCCCAGGCCGCTGTAGCGGCGGATATTGCGAAACTCGCGGGCGAAGGTCGGCTCACCGAGGGGGCGCAACAGGCTGCGAGTCAGGTGGTTGCTCTGCCGCTTGAGGTAGTAGGCCGCCTCGCCCAGGTCCAGGCGATAGACACTGCTCCAGCCGCCACGCTCGGTATTCGGCTCATCCACAGCTTCCAGCTTGAGCGCCCACAGCGCATCGAAATCGGCCAGTCCGTGGCGCTCGAGAATCTCGCGATCCTCGGCGGCGATGAAATCGCTCATTCCCTGCCCTCGAAGAATTTCACTATCTGAACCACGCGGCGCTTGTCGCTGGCGTTCAGCCGCGTGCGGCCACGGTACTGCAGGTAGAAGCGCAGACGCTGGCTGCGCGACAGCACCTTGCTGGCGACCTTGTCCAGGCAGGCCAGGTCCTTGACGATGCGGTAGCGCAGGAACGGCCCCCACCAGAAAGCGCCGGTCGGACAATCGATGAAGAACAGCTCGCCGGCCGGGTTGACCAGCAGGTTGCGCCACTTCAGGTCGTTATGGGCGAAGTGGTGGTCGTGCAGGGCGCGGGTCGCCTTGGCCAGCTGGCGGCTGACGCCATCCACCCAGTGCGCATCGGCCAGGCGCGGATCGCTCTGCTGGGCGATGGCCGCCAGGTCCATGGTGCCTTCCAGCTCGCGGGTGATCAGCGCACCGCGCTTGAAGGCGCCGCGCTCACGCTCCTGCCCCCAGCCCACCAGCGCCGCGGTGGGGATGCCCCACTTGGCGAAATACTTGAGGTTCTGCCACTCGGCCTTGACCCGCGGCCGGCCGAACCAGCGACGCAGGCCCTTGCCGGCGCCCCAGTAGCGTTTGACGTAGTAGCGCACGCCGGCGTGCTCTACCCGCAACACTTCGGAGAGCGGATCGCCGGTGATCCAGTCGCCCTCCAGCGCGAACACCTGGTCGAGGTCGGCGAAAAGTGCAGCAGTTTCGGCATCCAGCCCCTCGGCGAGCTTCCACTGACTCACGCTTCGCCTCCTCTGGCGTACTTGCGCTCGAAGCGCGCCAGCAGGCGTTCGGCCTTGCCCTCGAGCCAGCGCAGCAACGGCGCCTCGTCCTGCAGGATTTGGCGCAGAGACTTGCCTGCGAAGTAGCCGCGCAGGAAGCGCAGCTTGTCGCGGCGGCTCAGGCCGATGTTCAGCGCAGAGAAATACAGCCCGGCCAGGTCCTTGTTGCGCCAGCGCAGCGGCGTGGCGCCGCGTACCTGGGCGCGGTGCAGATCGATGAGGGACAGGCGCAGATCGTCCGCCGTCACCGGCTTGTCGGTGTGCAGCAGGAAGTGGCAGATGTAGCAGTCGCGGTGGTTGACCCCGGCGCGGTGCATATTGCCGGTCATCTTCGCCACCTCGGCGATCAGCGCACGCTTGAGGCGCGGCTGCGGCGGCTGCTCAACCCAATTCAGGGTCAGCTGCTCCAGGTCGGTGGTCGGCGCCAGCTCCTCGGTGACGATGAAGGAATGCTGCGCCGCCGGATTGCTGCCGCGCTCGCCGTAGGCCACGGCGGTCATGGTCGGCACACCGGCCTCGGTCAGGCGCTGGATCGCCGCCCACTCCTGGCCGGCACCGAGCACCGGCTGCTTGGCGGTGAGCAGGTTCTTGAATATCTCGCCCCAACCCACGCCACGGTGAATCTTGACGAAGTAACCACGGCCATCGACCTCGGTGCGCAACGTGCGGCGCGCCTCCAGCTCGCGGTAGACCTGGCCCTGCAGGCCCTCCACGGCGACGAAGGCATCACGCCCGGCCCACAACGACTTGAACGGCTCGGCAAGGATCAGCTTCATGCGCGCTCCGCCAGAATCACATCGGCCGCGTGCTGCGGCATGGAGTACAGGTCGGCCGAGTCGGCGAAGGCCAGGCCGTTGGCGCCCCACTTCACGCGCGCCGCGTCGTCACTGAGCATCTCGGCCAGCATGCGGTTGAGATCGTCCTGCGCGAACGGCGCCGGCACCACGCGGCCGGCGTCGGCCTCGGCGATGTAGTGGGCGTAGCCACAGACCTCGCTGACCAGCACCGGCAGGCCAGAGACCACGGCCTCCAGCAGCACGGTGCCGGTGTTCTCGTTGTAGGCCGGGTGGATCAGCAGATCGGCGCCGAGCAGGAAGCGCGGAATGTCGCTACGCCCCTTGAGAATCTGCACCTGGTCGCTCAATCCCAGCGCCTTGACCTGCAACAGGAAGGGCTTGGGATCGTCCTGACCGATGGCGATCAGACGGGTGCGCTTCTTCAGCTCGCGCGGCAGCGCGGCCAGTGCCTTGAGACTGCGATCCAGGCCCTTGGTCTTGAAGCCGGAGCCGATCTGCACCAGCAGCAGGTCGTCGTCGGCCAGCTTGAACTCGTGGCGGAACTCGGCGCGAATCTCGGCGGCATTGGCCGGCGCGCGGCGGTCCTGAGCGATGCCCGGCGGCAGCAGATGGAAGCGCGCATCCGGGGTGCGGTAATGCTTGATGAACAGCGGCTGCTGCACCTCGGAGATCATCAGGATCTCGGTCTTCGACTCGGGAGCGAACACCGCCCGCTCGTAGTCGGCGAAGTGCTTGTAGCGGCCCCAGCGCTTGTAGATCGGCGCGCGCAGGGTCTGCGCCTTGTCTTCGTAGCAGCCGTCGGCGGCGTAATAGACGTCGAGGCCCGGCATCTTGTTGAAGCCGACCACGCGATCCACCGGATCGCGCGCCAGATCGGCCGCCAGCCAGGCGCTGAAGCGCTCGTTGCGATGGTGGTTGAAGAATGCCTTGATCGGCGCCACCCGCACGTCGAAGCCGGCGGGCACCTCGCCCTCCCAGATCGGCGTGTAGACGCGGATGGCGTGGCCGCGCGCCTGGCACTCCAGGGCGATACGCATGAAATCGCGCTGCAGGCCGCCGAACGGGAAGTACTTGTAGAGGACGAAGGCCAGCTGCATCACACCGCCTCCTGCTGCGCCAGCAGCAAGGCGTTCAACTCATCGCCCACGCGCTGCGCGCCGAGGCCGTCGAAGCACGGCTTGTGGCGGTCGCCCTTGCCGGCCTGCGGCCCGCTGGCACACAGGTGCAGCTGGCCGCGGCCGTAGGCGCCGACCTTGCCGGGCAGGGTCGGGCCGTAGAGGGAGATGGTCGGCACATCGAGCGCTGCGGCCAGGTGGCCGAGGCCAGTGTCCACGGCGACGCAGGCGGTAGCGCCGGCGATCACCTTGGCCACGCCGGCCAGATTCAGTTTGGGCAGCACCGCGGCGCCCTCGATGCCAGAGACGATGCGCTCGGCGCGGGCGCGTTCGGCCTCGTTGCCCCAGGGCAGGCGGATCGCCCAGCCCTGCCCGGCCATGCGTTCGGCAAGGGCACGCCAGTCGGCTTCAGGCCAGTGCTTGCTGGCCCAGGTGGTGCCGTGCAGGAACAGCAGGTAGGGCTGCGCGGCGACGTCCATCATCGCGCCACGGTCCAGACCGTAGTCGCCCATGCCATCGGGCAGCGGGTAACCCAGGGCCTGGGCGAACAGCTGGCGGGTGCGCTCCAGCGCGTGCTGGTTCTTCGCCACGGCGTACAGCCGGTCGTAGAAGCGGCAGGCAATCGGCTCGCGCGCCGAATCGCGGTCCAGGCCGGCCACCGGTGCCTTGCTGTAGCGCGTCAGGAACGCGCTCTTGAGCAGGCCCTGCGCATCGAGCACCAGGTCGTAGTCGACTTCACCCAGACGCTGCTTGAAGCGCTTCCACTCGCCGCTCTTCCAGGTCTGCAGCGGGTGCTTGCGCCAGCGGCGGATCGCCACCGGGATCACCTGAGCCACGGCCGGATGCCAGGCCGGAATCTCGGCGAAGCCCTCCTCCACCACCCAGTCGAACTGGATGCCGGGGATGGCGCGCGCCGCGTCAGTCAGAGCCGGCAGGGTATGGATCACGTCACCGAGGGACGAGGTCTTGATCAGCAGAACCCTCATCCGGCGACCTCAATGGGGTCGGCGACCAGGCGGTCCAGCGCCTCGATCACCGGACGCGGCTTGAGCTGGCGCAGGCAGTTGTAGTGGCCGAAGCGGCAGGTGCGATCGAAGCACGGGCTGCAGTCCAGGCCCAGGCGGACGATCTCCACCTGGTCCGCCAGCGGCGGGGTGAACTGCGGCGAGGTGGAGCCGTACACCGCCACCAGCGGACGATTCAGCGCGGCGGCCACGTGCATCAGGCCGGAGTCGTTGGAGACCACGGCGCCGGCGGCGGACATCAGGTCGATGGCCTCGGCCAGGCTGGTCTCACCAGCCAGGTTGACGCTCTCCTCGCGCAGGCCCGGAATCAGTCGCGCGCGAATCGCCTCGCAGCCGGGGTGATCGTTCTTCGAGCCGAACATCCACACCTGCCAGCCGGCGCGAATCTTGATCTCGGCGACCTTGGCGTAGTGCTCGACCGGCCAGCGCTTGGCCTCACCGAACTCGGCACCCGGGCACAGCGCCAGCACCGGGCGATCCAGGGACAGGCCGAACTTGACCAGGGCCGCGGCGCGGCTGGCCTCGTCGATCTGCAGGCGCGGCTGCGGATAGGGCTGGGGAATCTCGGCATTCGGCTCATAGGCCAGCGCCATGAAGCGCTCGATCATCAGCGGCAGGCGCTCTTTGTCCAGCTTGCGGATGTCGTTGAGCAGGCCGTAGCGCATCTCGCCCTTCCAGCCGGTGCGCTTGGGGATGCCGGCGAAGAACGGCACCAGGGCGGATTTCAGCGAGTTGGGCAGCAGGATCGCCTGGTCGTACTGGCCGGCCAGGGACTTGCCGATGCGCCGGCGGGTGGCGATATCCAGCACGCCATGGCCGAGCGGGAAGCTCAGCGCCGCGCGCACCTCGGGCATGCGCTCGAGGATCGGCCGGCTCCACTCGGGCGCCAGCACATCGATCTCACAGCCGGGATGGCGCTGCTTGAGGCAGACGAACAGGGTCTGCGCCATCACCATGTCACCGACCCAGCTGGGACCTACGATCAGTATTCTCATCAGGGCTCCGGAAATGAGCGGGGAGGCTCTCGCCTCCCCAGTCACCGCCTATTTATAGTCGTTCACTCGGCCATCAGAGCGAACATGCCTCAGCATGATGGCCGATTCGTGACTAGCAGATTGGGGCGCAGTCACGCTTTTTCAATCGGTCTCACTTGACCAGGGTGCGCCACTCGCCGTGGGCGCGGGTCTGGCCGGTGACCAGGTCGAAGTAGGCCTTCTGCAGCTTCTCGGTGACCGGACCACGACGGCCGATGCCGATCTGGCGGCCGTCTACTTCGCGGATCGGCGTGACTTCGGCGGCGGTGCCGGTGAAGAAGGCCTCGTCGCAGATGTACACCTCGTCGCGGGTGATGCGCTTCTCCACCACCTTGATGCCGTGCTCTTCAGCCAGGGTCAGGATGGTGCTGCGGGTGATGCCGTTGAGGCAGGAAGTCACTTCCGGGGTGTACACCACGCCGTCCTTGACCAGGAAGATGTTCTCGCCCGAACCCTCGGCCACGTAGCCTTCCGGGTCCAGCAGCAGGGCCTCGTCGGCGCCGCCGGAGATGGCTTCCTGCAGAGCCAGCATCGAGTTGATGTAGTTGCCGTTGGCCTTGGCGCGGGTCATGGAGATGTTGACGTGGTGGCGGGTGAAGGAGCTGGTGCGCACCTTGATGCCGGTCTTCAGGGCTTCTTCGCCCATGTAGGCGCCCCAGTTCCAGGCGGCGACGATCACGTGCACCTTCAGGCCGGTGGCGCGCAGGCCCATGCCTTCGCTGCCGAAGAACACCATCGGGCGCAGGTAGGCGCTTTCCAGGCCGTTCTCACGCACTGCGGCGCGCTGGGCTTCGTTGATCTCTTCCTTGGAGAAAGGGATCTGCATGTTGAAGATGTGCGCCGAGTCGAACAGGCGATCGGTGTGCGCCTGCAGGCGGAAGATCGCGGTGCCGTCCGGGGTGTTGTAGGCGCGCACGCCCTCGAACACGCCCATGCCGTAGTGCAGGGTGTGGGTCAGCACATGGGTGGTGGCGTCGCGCCACTGCACCAGCTCGCCGTCATACCAGATCACGCCATCACGGTCGGACATCGACATCTTTGCCACTCCTCAGTCTTCATCGGTTCAGGGGAAGGTCAGCTCAGACCCAGCTCGCGCCACAGGCGCATCACGCTGCGCCGTTCGGCGGCGAACTGGTCGCCGGCGACCTTGCCCGGTTGTTTCTGCAACGCCTGCCGGTGGGCGGCGGAGCGATAGGCCTTGTAGGCCTCCTGCAGCAGTTCGACGTCGGCGGCGGGCATCAATCCCACGTCGCGCAGGCCGTCGAGAATGCGGATGTTGTCGGTGTAGCGATGCAGCTCGGGATGCTGCCGCGACCACGCCAGGGCCGCGTATTGCACCATAAATTCAATATCGACGATACCTCCGGCGTCCTGCTTCAGATCGAAGGAAGTCGCGGCCTCGAAGGCATTTTCCGCGGTGCCGGCGGCGGTTTCCTTGCTGCCCAGATTGTCGCGCATCTTCGCCCGCATCTCGCTGACTTCGGCCTGCAGCTGCGGCAGGTCGCGCGGGCGTTCGAGGATCGCCGCACGCACCCGTTCGAAGGCGCCGGTCACCCGCGCGCAGCCCACCAGCACGCGGGCGCGCACCAAGGCCTGATGCTCCCAGGTCCAGGCCTCGCTCTCCTGGTAGCGCTGGAAGGCAGACAGCGAACTGACCAGCAGACCCGCCGCTCCCGAGGGCCTCAGGCGCATATCCACTTCATAGAGCTGTCCGGAGGTAGTCTGGGTAGTCAGCAGGTGGATGATGCGCTGGCCCAGGCGGGCGAAGAACTGCGCGCCGTCGATGGGCTTGGCGCCATCTGTCTCGGCCTGCGAGTCGCCGTCATGGATGAACACCAGATCGAGGTCCGAGCCATGGCCGAACTCCAGGCCGCCGACCTTGCCGTAGCCGACGATGACGAAGTCCGGATCGCACAGGCTGCCGTCGGCGCGCCGTGGATTGCCGTATTTGGCCACGGTCTGGCGCCAGGCCAGGGCCAGCACCTGGTCGAGGATCGCCTCGGCCAGCCAGGTCAGGTAGTCCGAAACCTTCATCAGCGGCAGGGTGCCGGCGATTTCCGAGGCGGCCACACGCAGGCCGTGGGCCAGCTTGAAGTGGCGTAGCGCCTCCATCTGCTGCTCCAGATCGTCCTCGGGAATCCGCGTCAGGCGCTCGCGCAGCTCGGCCGCCAGCTCCGGTGCCAGCGGCGGGCTGAACAGGCGGCCCTCGTTGAGCAGCTCGTCGAGCAGCAGCGGGAAGCGGGTGATCTGTTCAGCGATCCACGGGCTGGCCGCGCACAGGGTGATCAGGCGCAGCAGGGCCCCGGGGTTCTCGGTGAGCAGCACCAGGTAGGCCGAACGCCGCGCCACCGCCTCCACCAACGGCAACACCCGCTCCAGCACCAGGTCGGGATTGTCATGCTCGACCGCCTGCGCCAGCAGGCGCGGAATGAAGGCGTCCAGACGCTCGCGTCCAAGGCGCTGCATGGTGCGTACCTGAGTGCCGTTCTTCAGATCGATCAGGCGCTTGAGCGCGGCCGCCGGCTCGGCGAATCCGGCCTCGGCCAGCTGGCGGCCGGCCATCTCCTCGTCCAGCGCCTCTTCCCACAACGGCAGCCATTCGCCGCCGATGCAGGTATCGACCTCGCCGTCTTCCTCGTCCGGGTCGGCGATGACCTGGCGGAAGTGCCACTCGATACGCCCGCGCCAGTACATCAAGCGCTCATGGAAGGCGGCCCAGTCGGCAAAGCCCATGATGCAGGCCACGCGCGCGCGGTCGGTGTCGTTGTCCGGCAGCATCTGCGTCTGGCGGTCGGCGATGGCCTGCAGGGCGTGTTCGGTGTAGCGCAGGAATTCGTAGCCTTCCTTCATCTCGGCGATGATCGGCGGCGGCAGGTAGCCCTGCCCCTCCAGGGTATCGAGCACCTTGAGCAGCGGCCGCTGCTGCAGGCTGAGATCGCGACCGCCGTGGATCAGCTGGAAGGCCTGGGCGATGAACTCCACCTCGCGGATGCCGCCGGAGCCGAGCTTGACGTTGTCGGTCATGCCCTTGCGCCGCACTTCCTGCTGGATCAGCTGCTTCATGGCGCGCAGCGCCTCGATGGCGGAAAAGTCCAGGTAGCGCCGGTAGACGAAGGGCCGCAGCATCTCCAGCAATTGCTTGCCGGCTGCCTGATCGCCGCCGACCACGCGCGCCTTGATCATCGCGTAGCGCTCCCAGTCGCGCCCCTGGTCCTGGTAGTACTGCTCCAGGGCGTTGAAGCTGAGCACCAGCGCGCCGGCAGAGCCATAGGGGCGCAGACGCATATCGACGCGGAACACGAAGCCGTCGACGGTGATGGCGTCCAGCGCCTTGATCAGGCGCTGGCCCAGGCGGGTGAAGAACTCCTGGTTATCCAGCGCGCGCTTCACGCCCTCGGTCTCGCCGCCTTCCGGGTAGCCGAAGATCAGGTCGATGTCCGAGGACAGGTTGAGCTCGAAGGCGCCGAGCTTGCCCATGCCGAGGATGACCAGGTGCTGCGCTTCGCCGCTGTTGCGCCCGATCGGCGTGCCGAACTGCGTGCAGTGACGCGGGTAAAGCCATTGGTAGGCGCCATCGATGCAGGCATCGGCCAGGTCGGAAAGATCGCGGCAGGTCTCGGCCAGGTCGGCCTGGCGGGTCAGGTCGCGCCAGATGATGCGCACCTGCTGACGGTTGCGGAAACGCCGCAGACGGCGGCCCAGTTCGTCCTCGTCGGCGCAGTCCTGCAGCAGCTCCAGCAGTTGGCCGCGCAGCTCACCGGCGGCGAAGCGCCGCTCCAGCTCGCCACTGTCGGCAAGCGTTTCCAGCAGGGCCGGATCGCGCACGAGCTGCTCGTAGACGAAGTCGCTGAGGGTGCAGAGCCTGCTCAGCGCCTCGCCGCGAGGCTGTGGCCAGCCCGCCGGTAGCAGCGGCCGAGCGCGTTCGGAGAGGGAATGCAGGACATCAGGAAGGGCAGCCAGTACGGGCAAACTCATGGTCTATCCTTGGGGACGGGCGGCTCGCCCTAGCTCCTAAGGCGCCCCTGCCCTCGCCGAAAATTGTAGTTTTACTACTAAAGATTGTGCCCTGGACTCCACAGACGCCATCGAAATGTAGTAAAACTACAAAAGCGACCACGAGCATATTGGTCGACCACGACTTCACGTAGCCCGCCCAAAACGCGTGCACGAGCCCAGGCCTCTGATTCTGGAAGCCTTTCCGCCATGGAGCAAGCCATGCAAGACCTCGATCCCGTCGAAACCCAGGAGTGGCTGGAAGCCCTCGAATCCGTTCTCGACAAAGAAGGTGAAGACCGCGCCCACTACCTGCTGACCCGCATGGGCGAACTGGCGACCCGCAGCGGCACCCAGCTGCCGTACGCGATCACCACGCCTTATCGCAACAGCATTCCGGTCGGCCACGAGGCTCGCATGCCGGGCGACCTGTTCATGGAGCGCCGCATCCGCTCGCTGGTGCGCTGGAACGCGCTGGCCATGGTGATGCGCACCAATCTGCAGGACCCGGACCTGGGCGGTCACATCTCCAGCTTCGCTTCCTCGGCGACCCTGTACGACATCGGCTTCAACTACTTCTTCCAGGCCCCGACCGAAGAACACGGCGGCGACCTGATCTTCTATCAGGGCCACGCCAGCCCTGGCATCTACGCCCGCGCCTTCCTCGAGGGTCGCATCAGCGAAGATCAGATGAACAACTTCCGTCGCGAAGTCGACGGCAAGGGCCTGTCCTCCTACCCGCACCCGTGGCTGATGCCGGACTTCTGGCAGTTCCCCACCGTGTCCATGGGTCTGGGCCCGATCCAGGCGATCTACCAGGCGCGCTTCATGAAGTACCTGGAAAGCCGCGGCTACATTCCCGCCGGCAAGCAGAAGGTCTGGTGCTTCATGGGCGACGGCGAGTGCGACGAGCCGGAATCCCTGGGCGCCATCTCCCTGGCCGGCCGCGAGAAGCTGGACAACCTGATCTTCGTGATCAACTGCAACCTGCAACGCCTGGACGGCCCGGTACGCGGCAACGGCAAGATCATCCAGGAACTGGAAGGCGTGTTCCGTGGCGCCGAGTGGAACGTCAACAAGGTGGTCTGGGGCCGCTTCTGGGACCCGCTGCTGGCCAAGGACACCGACGGCCTGCTGCAGCGCCGCATGGACGAAGTGATCGACGGCGAGTACCAGAACTACAAGGCCAAGGACGGGGCCTACGTGCGTGAGCACTTCTTCAACAGCCCCGAGCTGAAGGAGATGGTCAAGGACCTCTCCGACCAGGAGATCTGGAACCTCAACCGCGGCGGCCACGACCCCTACAAGATGTATGCGGCCTACCACCAGGCGGTCAACCACAAGGGCCAGCCGACCGTGGTCCTGGCCAAGACCATCAAGGGCTACGGCACCGGTGCTGGCGAGGCGAAGAACACCGCGCACAACACCAAGAAAGTCGATATCGACAGCCTGAAGAAATTCCGCGACCGCTTCGACATCCCGGTCAAGGACGACGAGCTGGAGAACCTGCCGTTCGTGCAGGCCGAGCCGGGCAGCCCGGAGTACAAATACCTGCACGAGCGTCGCGCCGCCCTCGGTGGTTTCGTGCCGCAACGCCGCGCGCAGAGCTTCAGCATTCCGACCCCGCCGCTGGAAACCCTCAAGGCCATCCTCGACGGCACCGGCGACCGCGACATCTCTACCACCATGGCCTTCGTGCGCATCCTCTCGCAGCTGGTCAAGGACAAGGACCTGGGCGCGCGCATCGTGCCCATCGTGCCGGACGAGGCGCGTACCTTCGGCATGGAAGGCATGTTCCGCCAGCTCGGCATCTACTCCTCGGTCGGCCAGCTCTACGAGCCGGTGGATAAGGACCAGGTGATGTTCTACCGCGAGGACAAGAAGGGCCAGATCCTCGAGGAAGGCATCAACGAGGCCGGCGCCATGTCCAGCTGGATCGCCGCCGGTACCTCGTACTCCACACACAACCAGCCGATGCTGCCGTTCTACATCTTCTACTCGATGTTCGGCTTCCAGCGTATCGGCGACCTGGCCTGGGCCGCCGGCGACAGCCGTGCCCGTGGCTTCCTGATCGGCGGCACCGCCGGCCGCACCACGCTGAACGGCGAAGGCCTACAGCACGAGGACGGCCACAGCCACATCATGGCCGCGACCATCCCCAACTGCCGCACCTACGATCCGACCTACGGCTACGAGCTGGCGGTGATCATCCGTCACGGCATCAAGGAGATGATCGAGCAGCAGCAGAACGTCTTCTACTACATCACCGTGATGAACGAGTCCTACCAGCAACCGGCCCTGCCGGCCGGTACCGAGGACGGCATCATCAAGGGCATGTACCTGCTCGAAGAGGACAAGAAGGAAGCCGCACACCACGTGCAGCTGCTGGGTTCGGGCACCATCCTGCGCGAAGTGCGCGAGGCGGCGAAGATCCTGCGTGACGAGTTCAACATCGGCTCGGACGTGTGGAGCGTCACCAGCTTCAACGAACTGCGCCGCGACGGCCTGGCCGTGGAGCGCTGGAACCGTCTGCACCCGGGGCAGAAGCCCAAGCAGGCGTTCATCCAGGAATGCCTGGGCGGGCGCAAAGGCCCGGTGGTCGCCTCGACCGACTACATGAAGCTGTTCGCCGAGCAGGTGCGCCAGTGGGTGCCCAGCAAGGAATACAAGGTGCTCGGTACTGACGGCTTCGGCCGCAGCGACACCCGCAAGAAACTGCGCCACTTCTTCGAGGTGGACCGTTACTGGGTGGTCCTGGCTGCGCTGGAAGCGCTGGTCGACCGTGGCGAGATCGAAGCCAAGGTGCTGGCCGACGCCATCGCCAAGTTCGGCATCGACCCTGAAAAAGCCAACCCCCTGGACTGCTGAGGAGACGCACTGTGAGCGAGTTGATTCGCGTACCCGATATCGGCGGCGAAGGTGAAGTGATCGAGCTGCTGGTCAAGGTCGGTGATCGCATCGAAGCCGACCAGAGCGTGCTGACCCTGGAATCCGACAAGGCCTCCATGGAGGTCCCCTCGCCCAAGGCCGGGGTGATCAAGAGCCTGAAAGTCAAGCTGGGCGACAAGCTGAAGACCGGCGACGAACTGCTGGAGCTGGAGGTCGAGGGCGCCGCCCCGGCCGCAGAACCCGCAGCCGCCCCGGCTGCCGCCGAAGCGCCCAAGGCCGCCGAACCGGCCCCTGCGCCTGCTGCAGCCCCTGCAGCGGCTCCGGCCGCCGCCAGCGTGCAGGACGTGCATGTGCCGGACATCGGCACCAGCGGCAAGGTCAAGGTCATCGAAGTCATGGTCAAGGCCGGCGACAGCATCGAGGCTGATCAATCGCTGATCACCCTGGAGTCGGACAAGGCCAGCATGGAGATCCCCTCGCCGGCCGCCGGCGTGGTCGAGGAAGTGCTGGTCAAGCTGGACGCCGAAGTCGGCACCGGCGACCTGATCCTAAAACTCAAGGTCGCTGGCGCAGCACCCGCTGCCGCTCCGGCACCTGCCGCCGCAGCTCCCGCCCCGGCAGCCGCTGCGTCCGTGCACAGCACCCCGCCGGGCGCCGCCCCTGCGGTGGCCGCCGAGGTTGGCGCCATCGCCGCGCTGTCCGCCGCAGCTGCAGCGGTCGCCGCGCCGGTGCGTGATGGCAGCAAGGTCCACGCCGGTCCTGCCGTGCGCATGACCGCCCGCGAGTTCGGCGTCGACCTGGCCGCCGTGCCGGGCACCGGCCCGAAGGGCCGCATCCTCAAGGAAGACGTGCAGAACTACGTCAAGGCCATGCTGCAACAGGCCAAGAACGCTCCCGCCGCTGGCGCGACCGGCGGCGCCGGCATCCCGCCGGTCCCGGCCGTGGACTTCAGCAAGTTCGGCGAAGTGGAAGAAGTGGCGATGACCCGCCTGATGCAGGTCGGCGCCGCCAACCTGCACCGCAGCTGGCTCAACGTACCGCACGTGACCCAGTTCGACAGCGCCGACATCACCGAGCTGGAGGCCTTCCGCGTGGCGCAGAAGGCGGTGGCGGAGAAGGCCGGCGTCAAGCTGACCGTGCTGCCGCTGCTGCTCAAGGCCTGTGCCCACCTGCTCAAGGAGCTGCCGGACTTCAACAGTTCGCTGGCGCCGAGCGGCAAGGCGCTGATCCGCAAGAAGTACGTGCACATCGGCTTCGCCGTCGATACCCCGGATGGCCTGCTGGTCCCGGTGATCCGCGACGTCGACCAGAAGAGCCTGCTGCAACTGGCCGCCGAGGCCGCCGAACTGGCGGAGAAGGCGCGCACCAAGAAGCTCTCGGCCGACGCCATGCAGGGCGCCTGCTTCACCATCTCCAGCCTCGGCCACATTGGCGGTACCGGCTTCACGCCGATCGTCAACGCGCCGGAAGTGGCGATCCTCGGCGTGTCCAAGGCGACCATGCAGCCGGTGTGGGATGGCAAGGCGTTCCAGCCCAAGCTGATGCTGCCGCTATCGCTGTCCTACGACCACCGGGTGATCAACGGCGCTGCCGCCGCGCGCTTCACCAAGCGCCTGGGCGACGTGCTGGCGGATATCCGCACCCTGCTGCTGTAACGCATCACGCTGTGCTTTGAGGCATCGACGCCTCACTCCTCGGCCCCGCCAATCTGGCGGGGCTTTTTTATGCGCTGGGATCGGCGATTACTGACTTTCAGTCAAATGTATTTGCCAGATACACGGCTTAATCAGCAAAGATCAAAGCGACACACTGCGCGCCATAGAAAAACCGCAACCACGTCCACTTAACCAGAGGAGAGGCGCCGTGAAGTCTTCAGCCGCTTTGTTTGCCCTGGCCATTGGCGCCTTCGCCATCGGCACCACCGAATTCACTCCCATGGGCCTGCTCCCGGTGATCGCCGACGGCATGCAGGTCGACATCCCCAGCGCCGGCATGCTGATTTCCGCCTACGCCATCGGCGTGACGGTCGGCGCGCCGATCATGACCCTGCTGTTCAGCCGCTTCGGCAAGCGCTCGGCGCTGATCGCGCTGATGCTCATCTTCACCCTCGGCAACCTGCTCTCGGCCCTCGCCCCGAGCTACACCACCCTGCTGCTGTCGCGCCTGGTCACCAGCCTCAACCACGGTGCGTTCTTCGGCATCGGCGCCGTGGTGGCAGCCAGCGTGGTGCCGCGTGACAAGCAGGCCAGTGCAATCGCCACCATGTTCATGGGCCTGACCCTGGCCAATATCGGCGGCGTGCCCGCGGCGACCTGGCTCGGCCAGCAGGTGGGCTGGCGCCTGGCCTTCGGCGGCACCGCCGTGCTCGGCCTGGTCACCATAGCCGCGCTGTGGCTGGCACTGCCCAAGGGCGAGCCGGGTACCCGGCCGAACGTGCGCCGCGAGCTGAAGGTGCTGACCAGCCCCGAAGTGCTGCTGGCCATGGGCACCACCGTGCTCGGCGCCAGCGCGATGTTCGCCCTGTACACCTACGTGGCGCCGGTACTGGCCGACCTCACCCAGGCCAGCCCGAGCTTCGTCGCCTTCGCCCTGGTCCTGATCGGCATCGGTTTCACCCTGGGCAACAGTCTGGGCGGGCGTCTGGCCGACTGGTCGCTGGAAGGCGCGACCAAGCTGATGCTCGCCGCCCTGGCGCTGATCATGCTGGCCCTGCCGCTGCTGATGAGCAGCCACATCGGCGCCGCCATCGGCCTGGTGCTGTGGGGCGCGGCCGCCTTCGGCATCGTGCCGCCGGTACAGATGCGCGTGATGCAGGCCGCGGCCCAGGCACCGGGCCTGGCCTCGTCGGTCAATGTCGGCGCGTTCAACCTGGGTAACGCCGTGGGCGCGGCCCTGGGCGGCGCGGCCATCAGCCAGGGCCTGGGCTATGCGGCGGTACCCTGGGTTGGCGCGGCGCTGGCCCTGGGCGGCCTGGGCCTGGTGTGGCTGGGCAAATCGCGCGATCCGGCCACGCTGACCTCCGCCGCCAGCTGAGCACGACTTTTCCAAGCCATAACGAAAGAGCCCCGCCGAAGCGGGGCTCTTGCATGAACAGACTGATCAGTTCTTCTGCAGGTTGCGAATCAGGAAGCTGATCGCCTTGGCCAGGTCGGCTGCGCCCTGGTGGTCGCGCAGAACGGTGATCCACGGGCTGCCGTCGGCCGGATTGCTCAGCACGCAGGTGATGCCACTGGTCGGGCACTCGTAGCGGATATAGGGATCGAGGCCGAACACCGACAGGCGCTGGTTGCTCACCGCCAGGTTGTTGCTCTGCTCCTGACGGGTCTCCTGCCGCACCAGCAACTCGCCGGGGGCGGCGATGCTCAGCTGGTAGCGCAGGTCGCTGCGCTGCGCCGGCGCCTTGCCCAGCTGGTAGCCGGCGCGCAGGGCATAGGTGTCGAGCAGCGCGTTGCTGTGCGCCAGCAGCGCCTTGCGCTCGTCCTTGGTCATATACAGTCGCTTGAGCTCGGCCAGATAACGCGCCTGCTCCTCCCCGCCCAGCTGGGCCTCACTGGCCTGCACCTGGGCTCCGGTGCCCAGGCTCAGCATCAGCAATAACCCGCTCAGTCTTCTTGTCAGTCCCAGCCGCATGATGCACCCTTGCCGAACTTGGTTGATGTAACAAACCTGTGAACCCGTCCGCGAACCGATGAACCGGCGCGCCAGGGGTTCCAAGCCTGCCCTGAAGCGGCAGCATAAGGAAGCCAGTCGTTCGATGAAAAGCCATCCCGATGCCGCCAGCCGTTCGGCGGTCGAGGTTGTGACGCAGTTGCCTGTGCCGTCACGCCTGGGCATGTTGCGCTTCGAACGAATCAACGAACCCAGCTGGACCCTGCTGTTCCTCGACCCCGCCTGTGAACGCCAGCTCGGCGTCAGCGCCGGCGAACTCTGCGCCCTGCTCGATTCGCCCTACGCCAGCCTGATGGAGCCCGAGGCGCGCTACCGCCTGCACGACGAGATCCAGCAGCAGCTGGCCAGCTCGCAGCACTACTCGGTGCGCTACCGCCTGCATACGCCCAACGGCGCCCTGCACCTGCTGGAGGTAGGCGAGAACTTCCAGCAGCGCGGGCGCTTCCTGCTGCGCGGCTACCTGCTGGTCACCGTCGAAGCCGGTGAAAGCCTGGCCGAGCAGCGCCAGCAGGAGCTCGAAGAACAGAACCAGAAACTGCAGACCTCGCTGGAGCTGTACCAGCATTCCCAGGAAGAACACCTGCAGCACCTGATCCGTTCGCGCGCCCAGCAGAGCCTGATCGTGCGCCTGGCGCGGCATCGCTACAGCGCGCTGGACCCGCTCAAGGAAGCCGCCGAGCTGATCACCCAAGCCGCCTGCGAGACCTACGACGTGGCCCGCGCCAGCGTCTGGCACCTGATCGGCGACCAGCTGGAGCCGGTGGCCCTGTACCGCCGCGACATCGACCGCCACGAAATGCCGGCGGCCATCGACGCCAGCCTGTTCCCGCGCTACCTGGAGGCGCTGCACAGCGGCCGCGCCATTGACGCGCACAACGCCCAGCGCGACCCGCGCACCAATGAACTGGCCCGCGGCTACCTCAAGCCGCTGGGCATCAGCGCCATGCTCGACGCCACCATCCGCCTCGGCGGCGAAGTGGTCGGCGTGCTGTGCCTGGAGCACATCGGCCCGGCGCGCACCTGGCAGGCCGACGAGATTGCCTTCGCCGGCGAGCTGGCCGACCAGTTCGCCCAGGTCATGAGCAACCAGCAGCGGCGCGACGCCACCAGCGCACTGTTCCTCTTCCAGCGCGCCGTGGAGCAGAGCGTCAGCGCCTTCCTGCTGTTCGACCGCGACGGCCTGGTGCAGTACGTCAACCCGAGCTTCACCTCGATCACCCAGTACGGTGCCGAGGAAGTGCAGGGCCGGCGCATCTCCCAGCTGCCGGCACTGGAGAACCTCGGTGACCTGCTGTTCGACCCGCAGTCCGGGCTGGCCGAGCGCAACAGCTGGCAGGGCGAATTCCGCAGCCGGCGCAAGAATCTCGAGCCCTACTGGGGCCAGCTGTCGATCTCCAAGGTCTACAACGACGACGGCGACCTGACCCACTACATCGGCATCTACGAAGACATCACCGAGAGCAAGCTGGCCCAGCAGCGCATCGAGCGCCTGGCCTACAGCGACAACCTCACCGGCCTTGGTAACCGCCCGCACTTCATCCGCTGCCTGGAAGAACGTTTCGCCCGCGGCGATGGCCAGGCCTTCGGCCTGCTGCTGGTGGACATCGACAACTTCAAGCGGATCAACGACAGCCTCGGCCACCAGACCGGCGACAAGCTGCTGGCCAACCTGGCCCGTCGCCTGCGCAACAGCCTGGGCAAGAACACTAGCCTGGCGCGCTTCGCCAGCAACGAATTCGCCGTGCTGCTCGATGGCGCCGACCAGGCCGCCACCCTGCAGCGCGCCCAGGAGCTGCTGGCGACCCTGGACAAGCCGCTGTTCGTCGACAACCAGCTGATCAGCGTCACCGGCTCGGTCGGCATGGCCTGCGCGCCGGTGCACGGCGACGACCCACATGTACTGATGAAGCATGCCGGCCTGGCCCTGCACAAGGCCAAGGCCAACGGCAAACACCAGGTACAGATCTTCACCGAGGCGCTCAACGCCGAGGCCAGCTACAAACTGTTCGTCGAGAACAACCTGCGCCGCGCGCTGACCCAGAACGAGCTGGAGGTCTACTACCAGCCCAAGCTGTGCCTGAAGAGCGGCCAACTGGTCGGCCTCGAGGCGCTGCTGCGCTGGCAGCACCCGGACAAGGGCATGATCAGCCCGGAACAGTTCATCAGCGTGGCCGAAGACACCGGGCTGATCATCCCCATCGGCAAGTGGGTAGTGCGCCAGGCCTGCCGCGCCAGCCTGGAGTTGGCCGCCCTCGGCCTGGGCCAGGTGCAGGTGGCGATCAACCTGTCGGCCAAGCAGTTCACCGACCCCGACCTGGTCGGCTCGATCGCCGCCATCCTCGAAGAGGAAGGCCTGCCCGCCCAGCTGCTGGAAGTCGAGCTGACCGAGAGCCTGCTGCTGGAAGGCAACGACGCCACCCGCCAGCAGGTAGCGCGCCTCAAGGCCCTGGGCCTGACCCTGGCGATGGACGACTTCGGTACCGGCTACTCGTCTCTGAGCTACCTGAAGAAATTCCCGATCGACGTGATCAAGATCGACCGCAGTTTCATCAAGGACATCCCGGAGAACGAGGACGACATGGAGATCACCTCGGCGGTGATCGCCATGGCCCACAACCTCAAGCTCAAGGTGGTCGCCGAGGGTATCGAGACCGCCGCCCAACTCGGTTTCCTGCGGCGCCAGCAGTGCGACGTCGGCCAGGGCTACCTGTTCGACCGGCCGATTCCCGGCCGCGACCTGGTCGACAGCCTGCGCCGCTATCCCTGCCGCGGCGCCTGAGCCAGGCCGACCAACGGCAGGCCAGCGCTGTAATGCCCCGAGACCCTGCGGGTCTATGCAACGGCTGCAACCGCCCGCCCGCGGAGTAAGCTATCCCCCATTCCTCATCGCACAGGAACAGCATCATGGTTCTGCGTTCGCAAATCCTCGCCCACAAGCTCGAACTGCCCAGCGCCGAGCAGGCCCTGCCGGGCCGCGCCGAGCCCCTGGCGGTCCCCGCAGCCCATTACGTCAACGGCAACCCGCTCAAGGCACCCTTCCCCGCCGGCCTGCAGCAGGCGGTGTTCGCCCTTGGCTGCTTCTGGGGTGCCGAGCGGCGCTTCTGGCAACAGCCAGGCGTGTGGAGCACCGCGGTCGGCTATGCCGGCGGCCATACGCCGAACCCGACCTACGAGGAAGTCTGCTCCGGCCTGACCGGGCATACCGAGGTGGTGCTGGTGGTGTTCGATCCGCAGCAGACCAGCTATCAGCAGCTGCTCAAGGTGTTCTGGGAGGCGCACAACCCGACCCAGGGCATGCGCCAGGGCAACGACATCGGCACCCAGTACCGTTCGGCCATCTACTGCTTCGACGCCGCCCAGCGCGCCGCCGCCGAGGCCAGCCAGGCGCAATTCCAGGCCGAGCTGGAGAAGGCCGGCCTGGGCGCCATCACCACCGAAGTCGACGACGCGCCACCCTTCTACTACGCCGAGGCCTACCACCAGCAGTACCTGGCGAAGAACCCCGGCGGTTACTGCGGCCTGGGCGGCACCGGCGTGTGCCTGCCAGGCTGAGGGGAACCTCTGCGACCTGCGTGGGGTCGACCCGATAGGTCGCCCCTTTCGGAGAAAACCGCATGGAACTGAGCAATATCGCCAGCGCCGTCTCCAACGCCAACGCCACCCAGGCGGCGGCGCAGGCTTCGCTGCTGATCCTGAGCAAGACCCTGGATCTGCAGGCCGAGAGCGCCATCGGCCTGATCCAGGCGATCCCGCAGGTCACCCCGCCGAGCAATCCGCCCAACCTGGGCAATTCCATCGACGTGATGGCCTGAGCGCTAGGCCTGCTGGCTGGCGGCCGCCTGCTCGTCAGCTGACGCTGCGCTCGCCTGCCAATCCTTGAGCAGCTTGCCCACCTTGTAGCCGCGCCAGCCAAGCATGCGCGTGGCGGTCAGCACACCGGCCATCAACGCACCGCCGACGCCGGCGGTGACGGTGTCGGCGCCGGTCAGGTAGAGGCCCTTGATCGGCGTCTGGCTGTGAATCCAGTGCTGCTCGAAACGCTGCACCGTGTGGTCGATGCCGTAGATCTCGCCCTCCTCGTTCCACTGGAACCACTCGGTGGACAGCGGCGTGGCCAGCTCGCAGAAGTCCAGGGCGCCGCGTAGCTGCGGCTGGTGGCGGTAGAGCACCTCCAGCAAATGCTCGGTGAGCTGCGCCTTGAACGCCTCGTACTCGGCGCCGCGCTTGCCCCAGGTGCTGCCCTTCCACTGCGCGAACCACTGCGGCAGGGTCGGCGCGACGATCTCCACCGTCGCCTTGTGCGGGTAGTGGGCGTCCCAGGCCGGGTCCTTGGCCGAGGGGAAGCTGATGTAGATCAGCGGCATCGCCGGGTTCTGCCCGCTGGCGAAGCTGCTCACGTTGTAGTCGTGATCGTGGGTCGGGTAGACCCAGTAGTTGGTCTTCGGCAGGCCCAGCTCGGCGGCGCTGCCCTTGAAGCCGGCGTACAGGCACAGGCTGGCGGCCGACAACTTGACCTGCTGCAGCGGCTCCAGCAGGCCATGCGCGCTGGCCACCTGTGGTTCGATCAGGCGGGTATAGGTCGGCACCAGGCCGGCGCAGCTGACGATCTGCGGCGCGCGAATCTCCACGCCGTCCTTCTGCAGACGCACGCCCACGGCGCGGCCGTTCTCCACCAGGATCTGCTCCACCCCGGCATAGGTGAAGACGTGGCCGCCAGCGGCCTCGATCAGCGGAATGATGCTCTCGGAAATCTTGGTCGCGCCGCCCACCGGGTAGTTGCCGCCGGTGATGTAGTGCTTGGCCACCATGGCGTGCATGAGGAACGACGACTCGGCCGGCGGCAGGCCGTAGTCGCCCCACTGGGCGGTGAGCACGCCGATCAGTTCCTGATTCGAGGTCAGACCTTCGAGCACTTCGCGGGTAGTCTTGAAGCAGTAGTCCGGCAGCCACAGGCGGCGCAGCTTGGCGTAGAGCATGCCCAACCCGCGCGGCAGGGCCTGGCCGGCGAAGAAGCGCGGTACCCGGGAGCTGACCTCGCTGAGCAACTCGACATAGCGGTCGATGGCCGCCGCCTCGCCGGGGAAGTGGCGCTTGATCTCGGCCTTGAACTCCTCGCGGCCGGCCACGTAGTCGTAGCTTTGCTCGCCGATGACGATGCGGTCGTAGTGCGGGTCCATCGGCGCCCATTCGATCTTGCCGTCGCTGATCACGTCGAACACCCGGCGGATCACCGACCAGGGTTTGTGCACCTCGCCGATGTAGTGCACGCCCACGTCCCACTCGTAGCCCTCGCGCTCGTAGCTGTGGGTGTAGCCGCCGGCGGTGTAATGCTGCTCGAGCACGCACACGCGCTTGCCCAGCTTGCTCAGCAGCGCCGCGGCGGTGAGGCCGCCGATGCCGGAGCCGATGATGATGGCGTCGTAGTCCTGGGCGACCAGGCGTGAGCGAAAGCGTGTACCGGTGCGTTTCATGGGGGGCTCCTGCGTCGTTGTTGTTATGCAAGATTGCTTATATGCAAGTTTTTGCATAATAGCCACGAATGCCGACCATGCAACTTTTTGCATAATTCGTATACTGCGGCGCATCTCCCCACCGCGAGTTAGCCATGTCGCTCAAGCACGCCATTCTCATTCTTCTGGAAAGCGAGCCCGGCAGTGGCTACGACCTGCTCAAGCGCTTCAAGGAGGGCCTCGGCTACTTCTGGAACGCCAAGCACCAGCAGGTCTACCAGGAGCTGAAGAAGCTCAACCAGGCCGGCTGGCTGGACAGCGAGGCGCAGGCCCAGGAGACCCGTCCGGACAAGAAGATCCACCGCCTCACCGCGAGCGGGCACGCCGAGCTGCTGCGCTGGCTGGACGAGCCGGTACAGCCGAACAAGATCAACGATGCCTTGCTGGTGAAGCTGTTCGGCGGCGCCCACACCACGCCAGGCAACCTGCACGAGGAAGTGCGCCGGCACGTGGCCGTGCACCGCAAGACCCTGGACAGCCTGTTGAGTATCGAGCACGACTACCAGGCCCTGCCGGCCGAGCAGCGCCAGGCCCTGCGCCTGCCCTATCTAACCTTGCGCCGCGGCATTCTCGGCGAACAGTCGTGGCTGGCCTGGGCGGCGGAGGTGGAGGCGGAGCTGGCTCAGATGGCCAGCTCGCCCGCTTGAGCATGGAGGCCGCCGGCTGGCGGCCTCGCGAGGGTTACAGCGTGGTGTCGGCCTCGACCGGCACGTGCACCAGCTGCAGGCGCTCGCTGCTGTAGGCGCGGATGCGGTTGGTCAGTTCCAGGTCGTCGTTCAGCTTCTGTCCGTAGGACGGGATGATCTCCTTCAGGCGCGCCTGCCACTCGGGCGAGGCAACCTTGTCCTTGAAGGTTTTCTCCAGCACCGAGAGCATGATCGGCGCGGCGGTCGAGGCACCCGGCGAGGCGCCCAGCAGCGCGGCGATGCTGCCGTCGGCGGCGCTCACCACCTCGGTGCCGAACTGCAGCACGCCACCGTGCTCGGCGTCCTTCTTGATCACCTGCACGCGCTGGCCGGCGGTGATCAGCTGCCAATCTTCGTCACGCGCATCCGGGAAGTACTCGCGCAGGGCGTGCATGCGGTCTTCCTCGCTGAGCATCAGCTGGCCCACCAGGTACTGGGTCAGGTCCATGTTGTCCCAGCCGGCGTGGGTCATCGGGCCGATGTTGTCGGTGCTGATGGCGGCGAACATGTCCCACAGCGAGCCGTTCTTGAGGAACTTGCTGGAGAAGGTGGCGAAGGGCCCGAACAGCAAGACCTTCTGCCCGTCGATCACGCGGGTGTCGAGGTGCGGCACCGACATGGGCGGCGAGCCGACCGAGGCCTTGCCGTACAGCTTGGCCTGGTGCTGGGCGACGATCTCCGGGTTCTTGGTCATCAGGAACTGGCCACCGACCGGGAAGCCGGCGTAGCCGTCGGCCTCCGGAATGCCGGACTTCTGCAGCAGCGGCAGGGCCGCGCCGCCGGCACCGATGAAGACGAACTTGGCGTTGACGCTGGTTTCCTTCTCGCCGTTGGCGAGGTCCGCCACCACCACGTTCCAGGTGTCGTCGTCGTTGCGGGTGATATCGCGCACTTCATGGCTCAGGTGCAGCGACACACCTTCGCGCTGGGTCAGCGAGGCGACCAGCTGCTTGGTGATCTCGCCGAAGTTGACGTCGGTGCCGATCGGCATACGGGTGGCGGCGATCTTCTGCGCCGGGTCGCGGTCGGCCATCACCAGCGGCACCCACTGGGCGATCTGCGCCGGGTCCTCGGAGTACTCCATGCCACGGAACAGGTTGCTGTGCTGCAGGGCGGCGTGGCGTTTCTTCAGGTAGGCAACGTTGTCGTCACCCCAGACGAAGCTCATGTGCGGCACGTTGTTGATGAAGGACTTCGGCTCCTTCAGCACGCCCTGGTCGATCTGGTAGGCCCAGAACTGCTTGGAGATCTCGAAGCTCTCGTTGATGCCCACGGCCTTGCTGATGTCGATGCCGCCGTCGGCGGTCTCCGGCGTGTAGTTCAGCTCGCAGAAGGCCGAGTGGCCGGTGCCGGCGTTGTTCCAGGCGTTGGAACTCTCGTCGGCGACCTTGTCCATGCGCTCGTAGATGTCGATGCTCCAGCCCGGCTCGAGCTCGTTGAGATAGGTGCCGAGGGTGGCACTCATGATGCCGCCGCCGATCAGCAGCACATCGACGGTTTTCTCTGGCGCTGGCGGCTGCGAGCAGCCCACTGCAACCAGGCAGCTAAGGATCAATAGAAGCTTTTTCATGGTGAACGACCATTTCCAGTTGTGCGGTTGGCAAGGCGAATCGACGGTTCCCTGGGCCGGGCCGCACTTTCTGAGGCGCGGTCGTCCGGCGGTGACGGGAGTCGTGGCGAAAGGCCGTCCAGTCGGTTGACCGCCGGACTGGCCCGAAGTTGACGGCTTTTGCCGATGACTGAGACAAAAGGTCGCGCTGCCTTTAGCAAAACCGATGCCGGCTCTGCACCCCAGGTATTTCGCGGCCTGCAGCGGATCGCCGCGCTGCAGATGGCCGAATCCCGCCAGCGCAACGGCGGCAACCCGCCAATCGCGGCGCCTCTGCCACCGGCCGGCGCCAGGGGGTAGACTGCAGGCAAAGAGCCACCAGCACCCGAACGGCATGCCCGCGACTACCCACCTCATCTCCCCCGAACAGCTCTGCGTGGGCCTGTATGTCCACCTGGACCTGAGCTGGTGGGAGCACAACTTCGCCTTCAGCAGTTTCAAGATCAAGGATGACGGCCAGCTGCAGGCCCTGCGCGAGCTGGGCCTGGCGCAGGTGCGCTACGAGCCGGCGCGCAGCGACTGCGAGCCGCTGGAGCTGGCGCCGGCCGAAGCGCAGGCGCAGGTCGAGGAACCGGCGCCGCCCAGCGCCGAGGAGCAGGCCCGTCAGTCGCGCGCAGCCAAGCTCAGCGCGCTGCGCAAGCGCCTGGCCGAGGTCGACCGCACCTTCGTGCAGGCCAGCCAGCGGGTCAAGGCGCTCAACCAGACCCTGCGCAACCAGCCGGAGGAAGCGCTCAAAGCCGCCGGCGAGGTGGTTCGCGAGCTGGTCGACGCACTGCTCGGCGAAGACGGCGCGGCGCTGCACAGCATCAATGGCAAGGCCGCCGACGATGCCTACGTGCACCCACTCAACGTCACCGTGCTGTCACTGATGCTCGGCCGCCAGCTCGGCTACGACAGCGAGGCCTGCCACAGCATCGGCCTGGGCGCGCTGCTGCACGATATCGGCAAGCTGGAAGTGCCGAGCAAGGTGCTGCTCAAGGCCGAGCCGCTGACCCGCCCGGAGCAGCAGCTGCTGCACCTGCATGTCGACTTCGGCGTGCGCCGTGGCCACGAGCTGATGCTCGACGATGAAGTGCTGCGGGTCATCCAGGAACACCACGAATTCTGCGACGGCAGCGGCTACCCCAAGGGCCTGCGCGAGGCGGCCATCGGCCGCCTGAGCCGGGTGGTGAGCCTGGTCAACGTGTTCGACAACCTGTGCAACCCACTCAACCCGCGCGACGCACTGAGTCCGCACGAGGCCCTGGCGCTGATGTTCAAGCAGCAGCGCGAGCGCTTCGACGACGTGGCGCTGAAGGCCTTCATCCGCTGCATGGGCGTGTACCCGCCGGGCAGCCTGGTGCAGCTGGAGGACGAGCGTTACGCCCTGGTGCTGGCCATGCACCCGAGCCTGCCGCTGAAGCCGACGCTGATCCTCTACGAGCCGAGCATCCCCAAGAACGAGGCACTGATCGTCGACCTGGAGCAGGAGCCGGCGCTGGCCATCGCCCGCAGCCTGCGCCCGGCGCAGCTACCGCCAGAGGCGCTGGAATACCTCAATCCGCGCCAGCAACTGAGCTACTACGTCGACCCGCGCCAGCCTCGCCGCTGAATTTCAGTGGCCTGTGCCACACCTCGCCAATGGTCGCAGTGCGGCTGTAACCCAGCTGCGCTATGGTCGCCCCCTCACCGCGGCCAGAGGGCTGCGAGATGGATATTCGCAGTCATCGACCGAGGTTCTTCCTGATGAAATCCCTATTCAGCGGCCTGCTCCTGGCCCTGCTGGCAGGCCATGCCACTGCCGCCGCCGACGGCCCCATCCTGATCAAGTTCTCCCACGTCGTCGCCGACGACACGCCCAAGGGCCAGGGCGCCCTGCTGTTCAAGAAGCTGGTCGAGGAGCGCTTGGGCGAGCAGGTGCGGGTCGAGGTGTACCCCAACTCCAGCCTGTATGGCGACGGCGACGAGCTGCAGGCCCTGCTGAACAACGAGGTGCAGCTGCTGGCGCCCTCGCTGTCGAAATTCAGCCAGTACACGCCGAAGCTGCAGGTATTCGACCTGCCCTTCCTGTTCGATGACCTGGACGCGGTCAACCGCTTCCAGAAGCGCGCCAAGGGCCGCCAGCTGCTCAGCTCCATGGAAAAGAGCGACATCACCGGCCTGGCCTATTGGCACAACGGCATGAAGCAGCTGTCCGCCACCCAGCCGCTGCAGAAGCCCGGCGCGGCCGCCGGCCTGGCCTTCCGCATCCAGTCCTCGCCGGTGCTGGAAAGCCAGTTCCAGAACCTCGGCGCCAAGGCGGTCAAGCTGCCGTTCGCCGAGACCCTGCAGGCGCTGCGCAGCGGCACCGTGCAAGGCACCGAGAACAGCTGGTCGAACCTCTACAGCCAACAATACGCGCCCGTGCAGCCGTACATGGTGGAGAGCAACCACGGCGTGCTGGACTACATGCTGGTGACCAACAGCACCTTCTGGTACTCGCTGTCGCACAGCGTGCGCATCGAGCTGGACGCGATCATCGACGAGGTCACCTACACGGTGAACCGCGCCGCCGAGGCGCAGAACCGCGAGGCCCGCGAGCGCCTGGCCGCCAGCGGCCAGGTCACCCTGGTGAGCCTCTCCGCCCAGGAGCGCGAGGCCTGGCGCCAGGCCATGCAGCCGGTCTGGCAGCAGTTCGAGGGCGAGATCGGCAGCGACATCATCCACGCCGCCAAGCAGGTCAACCGCCGCAGCAACTGACGCCTTCCGGCAGGTCGCGCCGCTGTCGGCGCGACCTCGGCCCCTCCCCCCGCTCTGCCGCAGCGGCATATGCCGCCCAGCGCCGGCACACCATCAACAAGCGAAATGAGCCTCCACCCGGCCGGGAAACACGCCTAAACTCTGCGAACTCCGCCCGTTCGCTTATCAGCAGTAGTCACGGCCAGCCATGCACAACCCGCGCTTTTCCGATCTGCACGAGATACCGCCCAAGGCCTTCAGTGCCTCAGCCATCGCGCTGCAGGTAATGCCCTGGCTGCTGGTCAGCCTCGGCGCCTGGGGTGGCCTGCCGCTGTGGATCTGCCTGTTCTGCGGCCTGTGCCTGAGCCTTGGTTTCTTGCCCGCGCTGGCCACCGCCACCCACTGGCGCGCGCTGATGCAGCCACGCCCAAGCGAGCCACAAACACCGGCCTGGCTCGCGCCCTTCAGCGACGAACTGCAAGCCCACTGCAGCCGCCAGCAGGAACAGCTCGAACGCCTGCACCAGCAGTTGCTGACCGCCCGCGGCACGCGCCAGCAGCACTGGCAGGATCTCGATGAACAACGGCAACAGCAGAGCCACAGAGCCGCCGCGCTGCAGGCCGAACTGCCGCTCGCCGATAGCGCCAGCGAGCAGCAGGCCCAGGCCGCGCTGAGCCGCCTGAAGCAGCAGCGCCAGCAGAGCCGTGAACAGGCCGGCAGCCTGGCCGAACGCATGCGTGGCATCGCCCAGCAGGCCGAGACCATCCTGCGCGCCACCGACGACATGGACGCCATCGCCAAGCAGACCAACCTGCTGGCGCTCAACGCCGCCATCGAGGCAGCCCGTGCCGGCGAGAGTGGCCGCGGCTTCGCCGTGGTGGCAGACGAGGTACGCGCGCTGTCCAGCCGCTCCACCGATTTCTCCCTGGCCATTCGCGGCACAGTGGCCGAGATGCTCGACGCCCTGCGCCAGGCCGACGCCCAGGCCAATCAACTGGCCCAGGCCGATGCGCAGACGGCAGACGAAGCGCAGCAGTGCATCGCTGCCCAGCTGGCACAACTGGGTCAATCCCAGGCGCAGGCACTGGCAGGTGCCGCTCGCCTGGCCGAGCTGCTGCAGGCCAATACGCTCACTCCGCCGCCGGAGCCGAGTGATGCCCTCGACGATCTACGCCAGCAGGAGCAGGCCCTGACCGAACTGGCCGCCCGCCTGCGCGAGCACAGCACGACCTAGCAAGCGGTAACGGGAACCGGGATGCGCGCGCTGCGGTCAATCCGCAGAACCCAGCAGTCCCCGTTCACTCCCACGCGAGGCCTGCCATGTCCGCTCCCCGCCCGCCACTCCCGCTGTATCGCTCGTTCGGCCTGCTGGCCTGCCTGGCCCTGCCGGCCGAGGCACAGACCCTGAGCGTCACCACCCTGGCCGATGAATTCGACGGTGCCTGCACGGCGCAGCACTGCTCACTGCGCGAGGCCATCAGCTCCGCCAATGCCACACCCGACAGCCCTAGCCTGATCCTGCTCGGCGCCGGCACCTATCAACTGAGCCTGGCCAACGGCCTGGACGCGCAAGGATGGCCGCGCGAGGAGAACGCCAACCTCACCGGCGACTTCGATCTGCTCGGCCAGGTCACCATTCTCGGCGCCGGCCCAGAGCAAACGCTGATCGATAGCAAGCGGCTCGACCGCCTGTTCGACGTCCAGCCAGACGCCAGCCTCAGCCTGCGCGGCCTGACCCTGACGGGTGGACTCTCGGTTTACGACGGCGGCGCCATCCGTAACCACGGCACCCTGCACGCGATGGACGTGACCCTGCGTGACAACCGCACCTACGCCTATGTCACCAACGTGCAGAGCCGTGGCGGCGCCCTGGCCAACTTCGCCACGGCGCAGCTGCACCACGTCCGCCTGGAAAACAACCTGGTGGATGGCGGCGACATGACCATGGGCCAGGGCGGCGCGCTGTACAACGAAGGCACCCTGCGGGTGCGCGACAGCCGCATCGAGCGCAACCTCTGCCTCGACTATCACGAATTCGGCATGGGCTGCGGCCTGCTCAACCGCGGCACGGCGGACCTGGCGCGGGTAGCCCTGATCGGCAACCGCGTCGGCCCCGATGGCATGGGTGGGGCCATCCTCAACCTGGGCAGCCTGGTCCTGACCAACGCCACCCTCAGCGACAACTATGGCGGCGGCAAGGGCGCCGCGCTGGACAACGGCGACCGCCACAACCCGCAACCGATGGGCACACCCAGCGCCACGTTGAGCCACGTGACCATCACCGAGAACGACGGCTACGGGCTGATCAACGAGGACGGCACGGTCAGCCTGCGCAACGTGATCATCGCCGGCAACCGTGAGCGCGAGACCGGCGAGCCGCGCAACTGCCTGCAGCAGGACCGAGCCGTGGCGATGAATGTGCGTGGCCTGCTGCTAGGCAGCGATGCCGGCAACTGCACCGGCAGCATCAGCGTCGACAACGACCAGGTGCTGGTGCGCGAGCTGTTCCCCCTGGCGGAGAACAACGGCACCCTGGCGCACGCCCTGCGCCGCAGCAGCGCCGCCCTGGACAGCGCCGAGGGCGCCTGCCCCAGCCATGACCAGCGCCGCCTGACTCGTCCGCGTGATGGTGACGGCGATGGCATCGCCCGCTGCGATCTCGGCGCCTTCGAACGCGCCGGCCCCTAGAACCTGTCCGGTTCTCTTGATCGTCGGCCATGCGTCGTTAAAAACAGACCGGGACACGGCGTCTCGGACTGCTCATTTACCGCTCGTAAACTCCGCGTCCTCGTCTGTTTTTGCCTAGCCTGGCTCTAGCTCAAAAGATCCGAAACAGGCTCTAAGACAAGGTCTCAGTCGGCGATCAGCCAGTCCAGGCGGAAGCTGCCCTGGCTCTGCGCCAGCTTCTCGGCCAGCCATGGCAGCAGCTGTTTCAGCTCGTCTTCCAGGCCCCAGGGCGCGTTGGCGATGGCCAGGCCGGAGCCAGCCAGGCGATTGGCATCGTCCGGCGCGTGGACGAACAGCTCGACGCGCAGCAGCTTGGGCGCGCTGGATTTCTCCAGGCCCTGGTAGAAACGCTTGAGCTGGCGCTCGTCCTTGATCGGGTACCAGATGGCGACCACGGTCTGGCGCATGCGGCCGATGGCCTCGTCCAGTGCGGTGACGCAGCGTTCCAGCTCGTCGGCCTTCTCGAACGGCGGGTCGATCAGCAGCAGCGCACGCTTCTCCGCCACCGGCAGCAGGGCGCGCGGCACGTGCCAGCCCTCGCCCAGGTGCACGGCCACGCGGCGGTCGCCCTTCATGTTGTCTTTCAGCAGCTGGCCGTCTTCCGGATGCTTCTCGTTGAGCAGCACGCGGTCCTGCTCGCGGGTCAGCTGGCAGGCCAGCTCCGGCGAGCCGGGGTAGTAACGCAGCGCACCGTCCGGGTTGAGCGTGCGCAGCACGCCGAAGTAGTCGGCGGTGGACTCGGGCAGGTCCGGCGCATCCCACAGGCGGGCGATGCCTTCCAGCCACTCGCCGGTGCGGGTCGCCTGATCGCCCTGCAGGTCATAGAGGCCGACGCCGGCATGGCTGTCGAGGTAGGCGAACGGCGCCTCCTTGCGTGACAGCAGGGCGATGATGCGGCTGATGACGATGTGCTTGAGCACGTCGGCGTGGTTGCCGGCGTGGAAGGCGTGGCGGTAGTTCATGACGGTTCACCTGAAGCGGGGCGCGAATTGTAGCCCGAAGGGATGACGACGGCAGGTTCTAGGCCAATATCAGGGAAGTGAATCTTGCTAGGCGGCCTCTATTCACAATCTTAGACTTCAAGAAGATCCCACCGGAGACACGTTTCATGTCCGAGTCCCTGCTCAGTTCCCGCAACCTGGCCTTCGAACTCTACGAAGTGCTGGACGCCGAAGCCCTGACCCAGCGCGAGCGCTTCGCCGACCACAACCGCGAAACCTTCGACGCGGCCATCGCCACCGCGCGCGGCATCGCCGAGGAGCTGTTCGCCCCGCACAACCGCAAGAACGACGAGCACGAACCGCAGTACGTGGACGGCGCCGCAGTGCTGATCCCGGAAGTCGCCCCGGCGCTCAAGGCCTTCCACGAGGCCGGCTTCCTCAATGCCACCCGCGACTTCGAGGCCGGAGGCATGCAGCTGCCCAACCTGCTGTCGCAGGCCTGCTTCGCGCACTTCCAGTCGGCCAACTGCGCCACCAGCTCCTACTCGATGCTGACCATGGGCGTGGCCAACCTGATCGAGGCCTTCGGCAGCGACGAGCAGAAAGCCCGTTACCTGCAGCCGATCATCGACGGCCGCTTCTTCGGCACCATGGGCCTGACCGAGCCGCACGCCGGCTCCTCGCTGTCGGACATCCGCACCAAGGCCGAGCCGCATGCCGACGGCAGCTACCGCCTGAAGGGCAACAAGATCTTCATCTCCGGCGGCGACCAGCCGATCTCCGAGAACATCGTGCACATGGTCCTGGCCAAGCTGCCGGACGCACCGCCCGGAGTGAAGGGCATCAGCCTGTTCCTAGTGCCCAAGTTCCTGGTCAACGACGACGGCTCGCTGGGCCAGCGCAACGACGTGACCCTGGCCGGTCTGTTCCACAAGATGGGCTGGCGCGGCACCACCTCCACCGCGCTGAACTTCGGCGATAACGGCGACTGCGTCGGCTATCTGGTGGGCAAGCCGCACGCCGGCCTGTCCTACATGTTCCAGATGATGAACGAGGCACGCATCGGCGTTGGCATGGGCGCGATCATGCTCGGCTACGCCGGCTACCTCTATTCGCTGGAGTACGCCCGCGAGCGCCCGCAGGGTCGTCATCCGGATGGCAAGGACCCGACCAGCCCGCAGGTGGCGATCATCGAGCACGCCGACGTACGGCGCATGCTGCTGACCCAGAAGGCCTACGTCGAAGGCGCCTTCGACCTCGGCCTGTACGCCGCCCGCCTGTTCGATGACACCCACACCCTGGCCACTGCGGAAGAGCGCGCCCAGGCCCTGGAGCTGCTTGATCTGCTGACCCCGATCGTCAAATCCTGGCCATCCGAGTTCTGCCTCAAGGCCAACGAACTGGCGATCCAGGTGCTCGGCGGCCACGGCTACACCCGCGAATACCCGGTGGAGCAGTACTACCGCGACAACCGCCTGAACCCGATCCACGAAGGCACCCACGGCATCCAGTCGCTCGATCTGCTCGGCCGCAAGGTGTCGATGAACGGCGGCGCCGCGCTCAAGCGCCTGATGGGCCTGATCCAGGACACCTGCCAGCGCGCTGCGGCGTTCGAGTCGCTGAACCGCCTGCGCGAGCCGCTGGAGCAGTTGGTACAAAAACTGGGTGGCGTGACCCTGGCCCTGCTCGGCGACCTGCTCGCCGGCAAGGTCAACCAGGGCCTGGCCAACTCGGCGCTGTACCTCAAGGTGTTCGGCCACGCGGTGATCGGCTGGCGCTGGCTGGAACAGGCGATCCGCGCCGAAGAAGGTCTAGCGCGCGGCAACGCCGCTGACACCGAGTTCTACCAAGGCAAGCTGCAGGCCGCGCGCTACTTCCTGACCTGGGAAGTGCCGAGCTGCCACCACGAGCTGGCCATCCTCGAGGCTCGCGACGACACCTGCCTGGCGATGCGCGAGGCCTGGTTCTGATCCACGGCTAAGCCGCTGATTTGCCGAGAAGAACGCCCCGCACCATGCGGGGCGTTTCCTTTTGACAGGATGGCAAAGCGGCAGGTTATTATCCGGCATGATCTCTGCTTGGGTTCTACTCGCCGCGACCGCGCGCGGGCAGAACCTGGAGCGTCGCCCCTCGCCTTTTCGCCCGGAGTACGCCCTTGGACGCCAGCACCATCAATAGCCTGTTCCTGATCGGCGCATTGCTGGTGGGAGCGAGCATCCTGGTGAGTTCGGTGTCCTCGCGCCTGGGCATCCCGATCCTGGTGATCATCCTCGCCGTGGGCATGGTCGCCGGCGTCGACGGTCCCGGCGGCATCGGCTTCAGCAACTACCCGCTGGCCTACCTGGTGGGCAACCTGGCACTGGCCATCATCCTCCTCGACGGCGGCTTGCGCACACGGGTTTCCAGCTTCCGCGTGGCCCTGTGGCCGGCGCTGTCGCTGGCCACGGTCGGCGTGCTGATCACCACCGGCCTGACCGGTATGGCCGCCGCCTGGCTGTTCGACCTGAACATGATGCAGGGCCTGTTGATCGGCGCCATCGTCGGCTCCACCGACGCCGCCGCGGTGTTCTCCCTGCTTGGCGGCAAGGGCCTCAACGAGCGGGTCACGGCGACCCTGGAAATCGAATCCGGCAGCAACGATCCGATGGCGGTGTTCCTCACCGTGACCCTGATCGACATGCTCGCCAAGGGCCAGAGCGACTTCAGCATCGCCTTCGTCGGCCACCTGCTCAGTGAATTCGGCATCGGCGCCGCGCTCGGCCTCGGTGGCGGCTGGGTGCTGCTGCAGCTGATCAATCGCGTCAGCCTGCCCAACGGCCTGTACCCGCTGCTGGTGGTGAGCGGCGGCTTGCTGGTGTTCGCCCTGACCAACTTCATGCACGGCAGCGGCATCCTCGCCGCCTACCTGTGCGGCCTGGTGCTGGGCAACCGGCCGATCCGCTCGCGCCACAGCATCCTGCACATGCTCGACGGCATGGCCTGGCTGGCGCAGATCGGCATGTTCCTGGTGCTCGGCCTGCTGGTGACCCCGCACGACCTGCTGCCCATCGCCATCCCGGCGCTGGGCCTGGCGCTGTGGATGATCCTGTTCGCCCGCCCGCTGTCGGTGGTGATCGGCCTGCTGCCGTTCCGCGCTTTCCACGACCGCGAGAAAGTCTTCATCGCCTGGGTCGGCCTGCGCGGCGCGGTGCCGATCATCCTCGCCGTGTTCCCGATGATGGCCGGCCTGGAGCACTCGCAGCTGTACTTCAACCTGGCCTTCTTCATTGTCCTGGTGTCGCTGCTGCTGCAGGGCGCCAGCCTGCCGCTGGCGGCCAGGCTGCTGCGCGTCACCGTACCGCCGGAGCCGGCGCCGATCTCGCGCGCCGGCCTGGAGATCCACCCGACCAGCGAGTGGGAGCTATTCATCTACCGCCTGGGCGCGGAGAAGTGGTGCATCGGCGCGCCGCTGCGCGAGCTGAAGATGCCGGAAGGCACCCGCGTCGCCGCGCTGTTCCGCGGCACCGAGCTGCTGCACCCGTCCGGCAGTACCACCCTGGACGCCGGCGATATCCTCTGCGTGGTCGGCCACGAACACGACCTGTCGGCCCTCGGCAAACTGTTCAGCCAGGCGCCGCAACGCAGCGCCGACCTACGCTTCTTCGGCGACTTCGTGCTGGAGGGCGACGCCCAGCTCAGCGCGATCGCTGCCCTGTACGGCCTCAAGCTCGGCGACGAGGACGGCAACCAGCCGCTGGGCCGTTTCATCGCCCACGAGATTGGCGGTCAGCCGATTCTCGGCGACCAGGTGGAATGGAACGGTCTGACCTGGACCGTGGCCCTGATGGAGGGCAACAAGGTGCGCAAGGTCGGCGTCCGCTTCCCCGAAGGCCAGGCCAAGCCCGGACTGTTCCTCTAAGGCCGATTCGCGGCGCGGGCGAACCTGCGCCGCCAACCGGCGTCAAACATGCCCTGCGCCTCGGCGCCGTCACGGCGCCTGGCATATCATTAGCCGCATTTCCTGCCACGAGCCCAGCACTCGACCATGTCTTTCCTGCGCCCCGTCTTCGCCGGTCTGTTTCTCGGCCTCTGCCTGACCTCAGCCCCTGTCTCCGCGGCCGAGCCGCCTTCGGCCAAGTCCGTGCAGGCCCAGCTCGACACCCTCGGCGACCGCAAGCTGCCGGAAGCCGACAACAACGCCATGAAGGCGCGCCTGGAAGGCACCCTCACCTTCCTCGCCAGCCGCCTGGAGAGCCAGCAGAAGCTGGAGGCGCTGAAGATCCAGCTGCGCGACGCACCGCGCCTGACCGGCGAGGCCCAGCGCGAATTCAACCGGCTGAAGAACACCGCCCCGGTGAACGTCGCCAGCCGCTACGGCAAATCCAGCGTCACCCAGCTGGAACAGCTGCTCGATGAGCGCAGCAACCAGCTGGCCAACTGGCAACAGGAACTGGCCGAGGCCAGCAGCCTGCTGATCACTGCGCAAACCCGCCCCGAGCGTGCGCAGGCGGAGATCAGCAGCAACCAGACCCGCAGCATGCAGATCAACAATCTGCTCAAGGTCGGCAAGGAGGCCGGCAAGCCGCTCTCTCCCGAGTACCGCGACCAGCTCAACGCCGAATTGGCCGCGCTCGAGGCGCAGACCGAACTGCGCCGCCAGGAGCTGGCCGGCAACAACCTGCTACAGGACCTCGGCAGCGCGCGCCACGAACTGCTGCAGGAGCGCATCCGCCGCCTCGACCAGGAAAGCCTCGACCTGCAGACGCTGATCAGCGACAAGCGCCGCGAGAGCTCCGAGCAGACGGTCGCAGAACTGTCGCGCGAGGCCGAGAAGGCCACTCCCGACAGCCTGCTGGCCCAGGAAAGCGCCACCAACCTGAAGATTTCCGACTACCTGCTGCGCGCCACCGAGCGCCTCAACCAGCTGACCCGGATGAACCTGGAAGCCAAGCAGCAGCTCGATAGCGTGCAGCAGGCCACCCAGGCCCTGGATGAGCAGGTCAGCGTGCTCAAGGGCAGCCTGCTGCTGGCCAAGATCCTCTACCAGCAGAAACAGGCCCTGCCGCGCCCGCAGCTGGACCGCAACCTGGCCGACGAGATCGCCGACATCCGCCTGTATCAGTTCGAGCTGAACCAGCAACGCGACAAGCTCGGCGACCTCAACGCCTACGTCGACAACCTGCTGGCCAGCCAGCCGAGCGAGCAGGTTACCCCCGAGCTGCGCAAGACCCTGCTCGACCTGGCGACCACCCGCAACGACCTGCTGCAGCACATGAACCGTGAGCTGAACACCCTGCTCAACGAGTCCATCACCCTGCAGCTGAACCAGAAGCAGCTGCAGGAAATGATCGGCACCCTGCGTGCCACGCTGGACGAGCAGATGTTCTGGATTCCCAGCAACAAGCCGCTCGACCTGGCCTGGCTGCAGCAGCTGCCGCACCTGCTGGAACGCCAGCTGAAAACCATGCCCTGGGGCTCCGGCGTGCGCGAGCTGGGCGCCGGCCTGGTCGACCGCCCCTGGCTGTTCATTCCCCTGTTGCTGGTGATCGGCGCGCTGCTGTGGCGCCGTAGCTGGCTGTACGACAAGCTCGGCAAGCTGAGCGAGGACATCGGCCACTACAAGCGCGACAGCCAGATGCACACGCCGAAGGCGATCCTCTTCAACGTGCTGCTGGCCCTGCCGGTGACCCTGTTCCTCACCCTCTGCGGCGTGGCCCTGCTGGTCGACGCCCGCGGCCAGAACGCCACCCTCGGCAGCGCCCTGCTGGAGATGGCCCAGGCCTGGCTGGTGTTCTACACCCTGTACCGCATCCTCTCTCCCGGTGGCGTGGCCGAACTGCACTTCCGCTGGCCGCGCCCGCAGGTGGCGCTGCTGAGCAAGCAGGTGCGCCGCCTGGGCCTGGTGGTGATGGCGCTGGTGGCGGTGGTGACCGTTGCCGAGCATCAGCCGCAGGCCCTGGCCGATGACGTGATTGGCATCCTCGTGGTGCTCACCGGCTACGCGCTGATGACCCTGATCCTCGGCAAGCTGCTGCTGGCCGAGCCGATGCGCGAGCAGACCTCGCCATTCCGCCTGCTGGTCGGCATCGGCGTGTCCTTGCTGCCGCTGGCCTTCATCGTCGCGGTCGGCTTCGGCTACTACTACACCTCGCTCAAGCTCACCGACCGCCTGATCAACACCCTCTACCTGCTGATCCTCGCCCTGCTGATCGAGGCCGCCTTCGTCCGCGGCCTGGCGGTAGCCGCGCGCCGCCTGGCCTACGCCCGAGTCCTGGCCAAGCGCCAGGCGCAGACCAAGGAGAACGAGCAAGGCGACGAAGTGGCGGTCGAGGAGCCGGGCCTGGACATCGACCAGATCAACCAGCAGTCCCTGCGCCTGATCCGCCTGGCCCTGCTCGGCGGCTTCCTCGCCTGCATGTACCTGGTCTGGGCTGACCTGATCAGCGTGTTCGCCTACCTCGACCAGATCACCCTGTACCAGTATGCCGCCGGCACCGGCGCCACCGCCACGCAGATCCCCATCAGCCTGCTCGACGTGCTCGGCGCGCTGATCATCGCCGGCATCACCATCGCCCTGGCGCGCAACCTGCCGGGCCTGCTGGAGGTACTGGTGCTGTCCAAGCTGCGCCTGGCCCAGGGCAGCGCCTACGCCACCACCACCTTGCTGTCCTACGCCATCGCCGGCATCGGCTTCGTCACCGCGCTGTCCACCCTCGGGGTCAGCTGGGACAAACTGCAGTGGCTGGTCGCCGCGCTCTCCGTGGGTATCGGCTTCGGCATGCAGGCGATCTTCGCCAACTTCATCTCCGGCCTGATCCTGCTGTTCGAGCGGCCGATCCGCATCGGCGACCTGGTGACCGTCGGCACCGTCACCGGCACGGTCAACCGTATCCGCATCCGCGCCACGCACATCACCGACAGCGACCGCAAGGAAGTGATAGTGCCGAACCAGATCCTCCTTACCAGCCAGCTGATCAACTGGACCCTGACCGATACCGTGACCCGTGTCGTGCTGGTCTACACGGTCAACCGCGGCGCGGACCTGGAGATGGTGCGCAAGCTGCTGTTGCAGGCAGCCCAGGAGAACAGCCGCGTGCTGCGCGACCCGGCGCCCAACGTACAGCTGAAAACCTACGGTGCCAGCACCCTGGAGCACGAGCTCAAGATCTACGTACGCGAACTCGGCGATCGCGGCCTGGCCACCGACGAGCTGAACCGACGCATCGACCAGCTGTTCCAGGAGCACGACATCAACCTCGCCTCGACGCCGAAGATGGACGTGGTCTTCAGCCGCAAGCCCGCCGCTCACCCAGCGGAGGCAGAAGCCGAAACCAACGCACCGCAGCAGCCGGCGAGCTGACCAGCAAACGCCGGGACCGCCCATCCCGGCGATTTCCCCCGGGCGTTGCCCGCATGACAAGCTGAGCCTATGAAGACTCTCGACGCGCTGCAGTTCGACAATCGCTTCGCCCGCCTGGGCGACGCCTTCTCCACCGAGGTACTGCCCGAACCTCTCGACGAGCCGCGCCTGGTGGTCGCCAGCTCGGCGGCCATGGCCCTGCTCGATCTCGACCCGGCCGAGGCCGACTCCGCGGTGTTCGCCGAGCTGTTCTCCGGGCACAAGCTGTGGAGCGAGGCCGAGCCGCGCGCGATGGTCTATTCCGGGCACCAGTTCGGCGTCTACAACCCCCGCCTGGGCGACGGCCGCGGTCTGCTGCTGGGCGAGGTGGTCAACGCTGCCGGCGAGCACTGGGACCTGCACCTCAAGGGCGCTGGGCAGACCCCCTACTCGCGCATGGGCGACGGCCGCGCCGTGCTGCGCTCGTCGATCCGCGAGTTCCTCGCCAGCGAATACATGCACGCCCTCGGCATCCCGACCTCGCGCGCGCTGTGTGTCACCGGCTCGAGCACCCCAGTGTGGCGCGAGCGCCAGGAGAGCGGTGCCATGCTGCTGCGCCTGGCGCCCAGCCACGTGCGCTTCGGCCACTTCGAATACTTCTACTACACCAACCAGCACGAGCGCCTGCGCGAGCTGGGTGAGCACGTGCTGGCCTGCCATTTCCCCGAGTGCCAGGCGGCAGAAAATCCCTGGGCAGCAATGTTCCGCGAGATCGTCGAACGCAACGCCGAGCTGATCGCCCGGTGGCAGGCCTATGGCTTCTGCCACGGGGTGATGAACAGCGACAACATGTCGATCCTCGGCATCACCTTCGACTACGGCCCCTACGCCTTCCTCGACGACTTCGACGCCAACCATATCTGCAACCACTCGGACGACGCGGGGCGCTACAGCTTCAGCAACCAGGTACCGATCACCCACTGGAACCTGGCCGCACTGGCCCAGGCGCTGACTCCCTTCGTCGAAGTGGAACAGCTGCGCGAGAGCCTCGGCCTGTTCCTGCCGCTGTTCCAGGCCCACTACCAGGACCTGATGCGTCGCCGCCTCGGCTTCACCCAGGGCGAAGACGGCGATGCCGAACTGATCGAGCGCCTGCTGCAGCTGATGCAGAGCAGCGCAGTGGACTACACCCTGTTCTTCCGTCGCCTCGGCGAGCAGGCTCCGGCAGAGGCCCTGGCGCAACTGCGCGAGGACTTCGTCGACCTGGCCGGCTTCGACCAGTGGGGCGCGCAGTACCTGGCCCGCAGCGAACGCGAAGGCGGCGAGCAGGCCGCACGGCGTACGCGCATGCACGCGGTCAACCCACTCTACCTGCTGCGCAACTACCTGGCGCAGAACGCCATCAGCGCCGCCGAACAAGGCGACTACGGTCCGGTGCGTGAACTGCACGCGGTGCTGGCGAATCCCTTCGAGGAGCAGCCTGGCATGCAGCGCTACACCGAGCGCCCGCCGGAATGGGGCAAGCATCTGGAAATCAGCTGCTCGTCCTGAGCCACACAGGTGCGCAGTTTTCTGCGCACCACTCCCTCTCGTCCCCGCTCCACGCCCCATCCCGCGCCCATCTGGCGCCCTGCGCAAGCCCCTGCACAGCCCTGCGCCAGTTGTTGCACAACCTTTGGTGACCTGGCGCACAAGCGCTTTTCTTGGCCTTGCCTAGCTTGGCTGTAGGCCGCGCCGTAACTGGTCTTAGGTCGCCTGGCACGTCCCTTGTACTCCTCCGAGCTCCCGGACCGATCCGGTCCTCGTCTCAATGCAAGGAGCGCAACATGCCAACA
>NZ_JPMY01000010.1 GCF_000761545.1 Pseudomonas sp. ML96
CCTCAACCAGGAAGGCGTGGAGAACCTGCAGGCGACCCTGCGCGCCTGTGGCGACCTGGAACAACAGGCCTCGCGCCTCAAGCAGCTGGTCGACAGCTTCCGCATCTGATCAGGCGGGCGCGGAATCCTCCGCGCCCTGCCCGTCTTCTTCGTTCTCGGCGGCATGGTCTTGCACCTGCCGCCAGAGCTCGGCGGCACCGGGGAACTCGGTGCCATCCGTGTCTTGCAAGGCTTCGGGATCGTAACGCTGCAGGCAACCCTCACCGAGAGTTGGCGGCGGTATGGCCTCGCCTCGTTTCATCCTCGCCTCCCGACGGTCAGTCGAACACCACCGTCTTGTTGTCGTGAATCAGCACGCGGTCTTCCAGGTGGAAGCGCAGGCCGCGCGACAGCGCGATCTTCTCCACGTCCTTGCCCAGACGCACCATGTCCTCGACGCTGTCGCGGTGGCTCACGCGCACCACGTCCTGCTCGATGATAGGGCCGGCATCCAGTTCCTCGGTGACGTAGTGACAAGTGGCGCCGATCAGCTTGACGCCACGCAGCGACGCCTGGTGATAGGGCTTGGCGCCGACGAAGGACGGCAGGAAGCTGTGGTGGATGTTGATGACCCGCCCGGCGTACTCCTGGCACAGCTGCGGCGGCAGGATCTGCATGTAACGCGCGAGCACCACTGCATCGGCCTGATATTCACCGACCAGGCGCGATACCTCGGCGAAGGCCGGGGCCTTGTCCTTGGGGTCGACCGGAACATGGTGGAAGGGAATGCCGTGCCACTCGACCATGCTGCGCAGGTCGTTGTGGTTGGACACCACGCAGGGGATCTCGCAATCCAGCTCATCGCTGTGCCAACGGTGCAGCAGGTCCGCCAGGCAGTGCGATTCGCGACTGGCCATCAGCACCACGCGCTTCTTCACCTCCGAATCGGTGACGCGCCACTCCATGGCGAATTCTTTGGCGATCGGGGCGAACGCCTGACGAAAACCGTCGAGGTCGAACGGCAGCGAGTCTGCGCGAATCTCGTGGCGCATGAAGAACCAGCCACTCTGGTTGTCCGAGTGGTGGCTCGCTTCGGTGATCCAGCCGTTGTAGGTAGCCAGGAAATTACTGACCTTGGCGACAATGCCGACGCGGTCCGGGCAGGCGATCACCAGCCGAAAAGTGCGCATGAGGGAAACTCCAGAAACTTCGCGAGGCGCCATTCTAGCCGCAGCGGGGGAAAACTTCAGTACTTCCCAGCTCCACAGAACCTAGCCTGGCGGCCGCATAATTTAAGGCCGAGCAACTAATTTCGCACTGCTACACCAGTGCAAGAATGCTGCAACAAACTCCCTACCACGGCGACTACTTGGGGATAATCGGAAAAATATGCAACAAACAACAAATAGAAACTTGTCCGATTTGTTTACTTGACCATTTTGCCTGTCTATTATTGCCCCACTTACATCTGCAACTGGCCATTAGGTAGAACAACATGTCCCTGATCACCGAATATCGCGCCACCGAAGAAGCCATCAAAGAGCTGCAAGAGCGCCTGAAGAACCTGTCGCAAGACAACAAGCTGCAGAAAGAACTCGAGTTCGAAGGCAAACTGCGCAGCCTGATGGGTGAATACCAGAAGTCGCTGCGTGACGTTATTGCCCTGCTCGATCCGGATGCAGCCAAGGGCGGTAAAGCTGCTCGTGCGGCCAAGCCTGCCAGCGGCAAGCGCGCGCGCAAGGTCAAGCAATACAAGAACCCGAACACCGGTGAAGTGATCGAGACCAAAGGCGGCAACCACAAGACGCTGAAAGAATGGAAAGCCAAATGGGGCGCTGCCACCGTTGAGAGCTGGGCCACCCTGCTGGGCTAATCCCCAGAGCAATACAAAAATGCCGGCTAAATGCCGGCATTTTTATGTCCTTAGAAATAGCGCTCCTGTAATAGCCCGGCATACTCGCTCCAGGCTCGCAATATATCTTGCTGGCCTTCCCCCGCCAGCGCCCATTCGGCCTGCATGGCCTGCTGGAAACCTTCCAGCGTATTGGGTGCCCCCGCATCAGCACTGCTCAGGCGCAGCCGGCAGAACTCCCGCCAACTCTCCAACTCGCTCGCCGACAATGAATCGGGGAAGTTGCGTGCCCGATAGCGGAACAACAATTCAGGCAAACGCTCATCACTGAATGCCCAATTACCGTGCACAAGTTGCTCGGCAGACGCATGTCGAACCTGCTCGCATAGGCGGCGATCCCGATCGCCGAGGAATCCGGAATAAAGTTGCTGTTCAGGATCGCTCGACCCCTCGAAGTCATCGGACGCATAGAGTTCCTGCAACTTCGCCTGCCATAGCGCCTGGTCGTTACGCAGTTGCTGAGCCCGCCGTTCACACTCATCCAGATCGAGCTGCAGGCGGGCAATATCCTCGCCACGCAGCACCTTGAGCGGCGCCACCACCGGGCACTTGTTGATATGCAGCAACTTGAGCGGCACCGACAACTCGCCGTCGACCAGTTCATCGCGCCGGGTATACAGGCGCCGACGCAGGCTCTCGGCATCCAGCTCCAGCAACGGTCGTGGATCGGATTGCAGATCGCAGACGATCAGCGCATTGCGATTGCGTGGGTGCCAGGCCAGCGGCAGGACCACCGCCAGGTAGTTGCGGCTGCCGGCAAAACGGCCAGAGATGTGCACCAGCGGCTGCAACAAGCGAATCTGCTCCGTCACCTTGGCCTTGCTGCGCAGCTGATAAAGGAAGTCGTAGAGACGCGGCTGGCGCTCCCGGATCAGGCGCGCCAGGCCGATGGTCGCCCGTACATCGGACAGAGCATCGTGGGCCTGCCCATGGTCGATGCCATTGGCCACCGTGAGCCGCTCGAGCTTGAGCGACACGCGCCCCTCCTCGTCCCGCGGCCACTCGATGCCTTCCGGGCGCAGCGCATAGGCCGCCCGCACCAGATCGATCAGATCCCAGCGGCTGTTGCCGCCCTGCCATTCGCGGGCATAAGGGTCATAGAAGTTGCGGTACAGGCTGTAGCGCGTGACCTCATCATCGAAGCGCAGGCTGTTGTAGCCGGCGCCACAGGTACCGGGCAGCGCCAGCTGCTCATGCACGCGCGCCATGAACTCGACCTCGGCCAGCCCTTTCTGCTCCAGCACCTGCGGCGTTATGCCGGTGATCCGGCAAGCGGCCGGGTGCGGCAGGATGTCGTCCGAGAGCCTGCAATAGAGATTGATCGGCTCGCCGATCTCGTTGAGATGCTCGTCGGTACGGATGCCCGCGACCTGCAGCGGTCGGTCGCAGCGCGGATTGATGCCGGTGGTCTCGTAGTCGTACCAGAAGATGCTCGCGGACAAGGTCGTTCCCCATGGAAAAGGCTGCGCCAGTCTAGCATCGCGCGACAGGTCGCCAGCCGCCGCCAAAGCTTGACGTGGCTCACGCGGCCCGACTTGCCGCTGATGGAGGGCGGCTATAGCATGGCGAGATCAGGATTTCCCCACCACAAGGACAGTCAGGCCATGAGTGAATCCACCACTCCCAATCCCTACGCAGCACCCACCAGCAATCTGCAGGAAGCGCCCAGCAACAGCCAGGTGCCGACTATCGAAGAAGCCCTCAGCCGCGGTTATGACTTCAGCATCGGCGACCTGATCGGCGAAGCCTGGCAACGCGTCAAAGGCACCAAGGGCATCATCTTCGGCGGCTTCCTGGTCTTCTATGTGGTGATGCTGGTCGCCACCACCGTCATCGGCGCCATCTTCGGCGTGCTGGGTCTGGCGGCCGAAACCAGCGTCACCGGCATGATCGTCGGCCAGCTGATCGTCTCCGTACTGGCCTCCGCGCTGACCTACCCCTTCCTCGCCGGCATCAACATGGTCGGCATCCGCCGCGCCGCCGACCAGCCCGTCAGCTTCAACGAAGTGTTCAGCGGCCTGAGCCTGTTCGTGCCGCTGCTGATCACCGCGCTGATCATGAGCGTGCTGGTCTATATCGGCACCCTGCTGCTGATCATCCCGGGCATCTACCTCGGCGTCGCCTACATGCTCGCCATGCCGCTGGTGATCGAGCGCGGTCTGACCCCGAGGCAAGCCCTGGAAGCCTCGCGCAAGGCCATCTCCCAGCACTGGTTCAAGGTCTTCGGCCTGTTCCTGCTGCTCGGCATCATCATGGCCATCAGCATGATCCCGCTGGGTATCGGCCTGGTCTGGACCCTGCCGCTGTTCATCATCAGCATGGGCGTCCTGTACCGCACCATCTTCGGCGTGCTGCCTCCGAGCAACTGATACGCCAATAAGTTCGGGCCGCCATGGGCGGCCCGATTGCTTTAGCGCCCTGCTGCTGGCTAGCATCAGGCTTTCCTCGATGCAGTCGACCGATGCAGCCTAACCCCGCCCTGCCCAGCACCGCCCTTCTGGACACCCGCCTGCAGGTGGAAACACCAGAAGGCATCGACCTGATTCTGCGCCCCGCCGGCCTCATGCCGCGCGCCCTGGCCTTCGGTATCGACCTGCTGATCCGCGGTGGCATCCTGATTGCCGCCTTCGTCGTGCTCGCCATCCTCGGCCAGTTCGGCGCAGGCCTCGGCACCATCCTCTACTTCCTGATCAACTGGTGGTACCCGGTGCTCTTCGAGGTCCTGTACCAGGGCCGCACCCCTGGCAAGAAAGCCATGGGCCTGCGCGTGGTACATGACGACGGCACCCCTGTGGGCTGGGCCGCCTCGCTGACCCGCAACCTGCTGCGCGCCGTGGACATGCTGCCGTTCGCCTACTGCGTCGGCGCCATCAGCAGCCTCAGCCACGCCTCCTTCAAGCGCCTCGGCGACCTGGCCGCCGGCACCCTGGTGGTCTATCGCGACGACGAACTGAAACGCCCACAGATTCCCGAAGCGGACGTCGAGCGTCCGCCCTTCACCCTCAACCTGGCCGAGCAGCGCGCCGTGCTGGACTTCGCCGAGCGCGGCACCAGTCTCTCCAGCGCCCGCCGCGCCGAGCTGGCCGGCATCCTCGCCGAGCCACTGGAAAGCCTGCCGGAGCATGCCGAGAAGCGCCTGCACGGCATCGCCCGCGGATTGGTGGGCTCGGCATGAAACAGCACCTGTTCGAACAACGTCACGGCGCCGACTGGCAACGCTTCGAGTCGCGCCTGGCCAGCCTGGAAAACGGCAAGGTGGAGCGCAAGGACTGCGAGAGTTTCGCCGCCGACTACCGGCATATCTGCCAGCATCTGGCCCTGGCCGCAGAGCGCGGCTACAGCAGCCACCTGATCGATCAGCTGCAGCAACTGGCCATGCGCGGCCACCAGCAGTTCTATCGTCACCGCAGCCACCTCGGTGCGCAGATCATCCGCTTCGTCATCGCCGGCTTCCCGCAACTGGTGCGCCGCGAATGGCGCGCCGTGGCGGCCGGCTGCCTGCTGTTCTTCGGCGCCCTGATCGGCATGGGCCTGCTGACCTGGCTGTTCCCCGAGATGATCTACAGCGTGATCGCACCGGAGCAAGTGCGCGAGATGGAGCAGATGTACGACCCGGGCGCCCGGCGCATCGGCCGCTTCTCCGAACGCGACTCCGGCGATGACTGGATGATGTTCGGCTTCTACATCATGAACAACATCGGCATCGCCTTTCAGACCTTTGCCAGCGGCCTGATCTTCGGCCTCGGCAGCCTGTTCTTCCTGCTCTACAACGGTCTGGTGATCGGCGCCGTCGCCGGCCACCTGACGCGCATCGGCTACAGCGAGACCTTCTGGTCCTTCGTCATCGGCCACGGCGCCTTCGAACTCACCGCCATCGGCCTCGCCGGTGCTGCCGGGCTCAAACTCGGCTGGGCCCTGCTCTCGCCGGGCCGCCTGAGCCGTGCCGAAGCGCTGCGCCAGGCCGCTGGCCAGGCCATACAGCTGGTCGCCGGGGTGATCCTGTTCCTGTTGATCGCCGCGTTCATCGAGGCCTACTGGTCGTCGATGACCTACGCCAGTGCCGTGACCAAGTACTGGGTCGGCGCCGGCCTGTGGCTGCTGGTGGTCGCCTACTTCCTGTTCGCTGGACGGAGCCGCCATGCGCCTGACTGACGCCAGCGTCGCCATCCGCCCGCGCACCGCCTGGGAAGCGATCGATCTCGGCGTGCTCCTGGCCCGCAGCCATGCCGGTCTGCTGATGCTCAGCTGGGCCGCCGTGACCCTGCCGCTGTTCGTCCTGCTCACCGCCCTGCTCTGGCAGTACCCGACCATCGTCGCGCTGCTGCTCTGGTGGCTGAAGCCGGCCTGGGAACGCCTGCCGCTGCACATTCTGTCGCGCTCGCTGTTCGGCGACGTGCCGACGCTCAAGGAGGCGCTGCGCGCCCTGCCGCGCCTGCTCAAGCCACAGCTGATCGCCAGCCTGACCTGGCGCCGCCTGAGCCCGACCCGCAGCTTCGACCTGCCGGTACTGCAACTCGAAGGCCTTGGCGGCGAGGCGCGCAGCAAGCGCCTGACCGTGCTCGGCCAGCGCCACGCCGGCGGCGCCACCTGGCTGACCGTGCTCGGCGTGCACTTGGAAATGCTGCTGTGGATGGGCGTGGCCACGCTGATCTGGTTGCTGGTGCCGCAACAGGTGGAGATCCAGCTGGACTGGGACAGCCTGATCGAGGCCAGCAGCGGCAACTGGCTGTGGCTGGAGCACCTGTCCAACCTGATCTACGCGCTGGTGCTGGTGTTCTGGGAGCCGATCTACGTCGCCTGTGGCTTCACCCTCTATCTCAACCGGCGTACCGATCTGGAAGCCTGGGACATCGAGCTGACCTTCCGCCGCCTGCGCCAGCGCCTGGTCGGCAGCGCCTACGCCCTGCTCCTCGCCTGCGCCGTGCTGACTCTGGCCCTGCCGGCCGGTGACGCTCTAGCCGACGAGCCCGTGGGCACCTGCCCGGTGCCGTTCGACGACCCCATCGGCCCCGATGCCGAGCGTCTGCTCAACCAACCGCTGACCAGCAAGGCCGCCCACGACGGCATCACCAAGCTGCTGGACAGCGCGCCCTTCGAGAACCGCGAGACCGTCACCCGCTGGCGCTTCGGCGACAAGGAAAAGGCCGAGGAGCCGAGCGAGGAAGATATCGAGGACTTCGCCGAGCTGCTGGATAAGCTGGCCGCGCTCGGCGACTGGTGGCGCAAGCTCGACCTGCTGGCGGTGGCCTTCGAGGTGCTGCTGTGGACTCTGCTGATCCTCGCCATCGCCCTGCTGCTGTGGCGCTACCGCGAGTGGCTGGAAACCTTCGTCGGCCGCCTCGGCCTGCCGCAGCGCCGCGTACGCGAGATGCCGAGCCAGCTGTTCGGCCTGGAAGTCGCCCCCGAAAGCCTGCCCGACGATGTTGCCGGCGAGGCCGAAAGACTCTGGGCGGAGCAGCCACGCGAGGCTCTCGGCCTGCTCTACCGCGCCCTGCTCAGCAGGCTGCTGCATGACTTCCGCCTGCCGCTCAAAGGCTCGCACACCGAGGGCGAGGTGCTGCGCCTGGTCGAGCGCCTGCAGCGCGACGAACTGAGCCGCTTCAGCCTGGTGCTGACCCGTCACTGGCAGAACCTCGCCTACGGTCATCGCCTGCCGCCTGACAACCTCAAGCGCGGTCTCTGCGAAGGCTGGCGGCGCCTGTTCAGCCAGGGGGCGGCCACATGAACCGCCCGCTGAAGATTGCCCTCGGCGGCCTGCTGCTGATCGTGCTCGGCTGGCTCGGCATGTACATCATGCAGAAGCTGCAGCCCTACGAGGAAACCATCAAGCACGGCCCCTCCCCCGAGGCACGCGCCAACGAATACCTGGCCGCGGAGATGTTCCTGCGCCAACAGAAGCTCAGCGTCAAACACGCTGACGGCCTGGACGTGCTCAACGGCCTGCCCTCCGCCGGCCAGACCCTGATGCTGTTCGCCCCGCGCAACAACATGACGCCGCGCCAGGCCAAGCAGGCGCTGGACTGGGCCGCCCAGGGCGGGCACCTGGTATTCGTCGCCGAAGAGGTGTGGGACGAAGAGGAAGGCCGCAGCGGCGACCTGCTGCTCGACGCCCTCGGCGTGCAGCAATACAGCGCCTACGACGATGAGGAAGAAGACGAGGACGCTGCCGAAGAGGCCGACAGCAGCGAAGAAGCGGCCGCTGAGAGTGACGACGAATCCAGCGACGAAGAAACCGCCACCGCAGACGAACAGGTCGAGAGCGAGCAGGACGCAGAAGCTACCGAGGAAGAAGAGGATCGCTACCCGGAGCTGACCAAGATCTACCTGGAAAACGAAGAAGCGCCGGCCTACGTCGAGTTCGACACCGACTACCACCTGCTGGACAGCGAGAACCGCGCCTACGCCTGGGCCAACAGCAGCGAGTCCACCCACATGCTGCAACTGGAACACGGCAAGGGCCTGGTCACGGTCCTCACCGATGCCTGGCTGTGGCAGAACGGCAGCATCGGCGACTACGACAATGCCTGGCTGCTCTGGTACCTGGGCCAGGACAGCGCCGTGACCCTGGTCTACAACGCCGAGCGCGACGACCTGTTCAGCCAGCTGCGCAAGCATTACCCGGCCGCCCTGGCCGCCCTGGCCCTGCTGATCGCCCTACTGTTGTGGCACGTCGGCATGCGCCACGGCCCGTTGCTGGCGCCGCCCGTACATGCCCGCCGCCAGCTCGAAGAACACCTGCGCGCTGGCGCCGACTTCCTCCTGCGTCGTGCGGGCCAACAGCATCTGCTGGGCAACCTGCAGCGCGACATACTGCGCCGCGCCCGCCATCGCCACCCCGGTTTCGAACGCCTGGCCGTGGCCGAGCAATGGCAGGTACTGGGCCGCCTCACCCGCTTGCCCAGCAGCGCCATCAGCGCGGCCATGCGCCCGCTGCCGGCACAACGTCTTTCCGCCGCCGACTTCACCCGCCAGGTCGCCAACCTGCAAACCCTCAGGAATTCCCTATGAGCGATCAGATCCCGCAGCAACCCGCCACTCCCGAAGAGCCTGTCGCCCCCGTCGCCCCAGTGGCGCAACCCGCAGCGCCTACCGCGCCCGCCGCCTCGGTGAATCCGGCCGTGCAGCAGCGCCAGCGCGCCAGCCAGATGCTCCAGGCCCTGCGCCAGGAACTGCAGAAGGCGGTGGTTGGCCAGCACGAGGTGATCGACGACGTGCTCACGGCCCTGATCGCCGGCGGCCACGTGCTGGTCGAGGGCGTGCCCGGCCTGGGCAAGACCCTGCTGGTACGCGCCCTGGCCAAGTGCTTCGGCGGCGAGTTCACACGCATCCAGTTCACCCCGGACCTGATGCCTAGCGACGTCACCGGCCACGCCGTGTATGACTTGCAGACCGAGCAATTCAAGCTGCGCAAGGGCCCGGCCTTCACCAACCTGCTGCTGGCCGACGAGATCAACCGCGCGCCGGCCAAGACCCAGGCCGCCCTGCTGGAAGTGATGCAGGAGCGCCAGATCACCCTGGAGGGCCGCGCCATGCCGGTGCCGCAGCCGTTCCTGGTGCTGGCCACGCAGAACCCGATCGAGCAGGAAGGCACCTACCCGCTGCCGGAAGCCGAGCTGGACCGCTTCATGCTCAAGCTGCGCATGGACTATCCACAGGCCGACGAGGAGCTGTCGCTGGTGCGCCAGGTGACCCGCTCGGCCAAGGCCGACATGCTCGAGGTGGCGCCGCTGCGCACCCTGCTGCAGGCCAAGGACGTGCTGGTCCTGCAGAAGATCGCCAGCGACCTGCCGATCGACGACCAGGTGCTCGACTACGCCGTGCGCCTGGCCCGCGCCACCCGCAGCTGGCCGGGCCTGGCCATGGGCGCCGGTCCGCGCGCCTCGATCGCCCTGGTCCGCGGCGGCCGTGCCCGCGCCCTGCTGCGCGGCGGCGACTTCGTGCTGCCGGACGACATCAAGAGCTGCGCCCTGGCCGTGCTGCGTCACCGCGTACGCCTGGCGCCGGAACTGGATATCGAGGGGCTGTCGGTAGATCAGGTGCTGCAGCAGCTGCTCGACCAGGTTCCGGCGCCGCGCCTGTGATCGCCCACGCATGAAGCCATCCCGCCTGTTCCTCGGCCTGCTCGGCGCCCTGCTGGCCCTGGCCATCGTCCTCGGCACGCTGCCCCTGCTCGGCATCAAGCTGCCGCAGACTCTGCAGCCGCTGTGGTGGGGCCTGCTGCTGGCCCTGCTGCTGATCGCCGGCCTGGACGCCGCCTGGCTGCGCCGCCTGCCTTCGCCGCGCCTGGAGCGCCAGCTGCCAGGCAACCTGCCGCTGGGGCGCTGGAGCGAGGTGCGCCTGACCCTGCATCACGACTATCGCCTGCCGCTGGCCGTGCAGGCCTTCGATCACCTGCCCGAGCACATGGACTTCGAGTTCCTACCGCAGCAGGTGGAGCTGCATCCGGGCGAGCAGACCGAGTTCGGCTACCGAGTACGCCCGCTCAAGCGCGGCCACTTCCACATCCCGCGCTGCGAGCTGCTGCTGCCCAGCCCGCTGCGCCTGTGGCAGTCGCGCCGCTTCATCGAGCAGGCCAGCGAGACCCGCGTCTACCCGGACTTCGCCCGCCTCTACGGCGCCCAGCTGATGGCGGTGGACGACTGGCTCAGCCAGATGGGTGTGCGCCAGCGCCAGCGCCGCGGCCTCGGCCTGGAGTTCCACCAGCTGCGCGAATTCCGTGACGGCGACACCCTGCGCCAGATCGACTGGAAGGCCACCGCGCGCAAGCGCACGCCGATCGCCCGCGAATACCAGGACGAACGCGACCAGCAGATCGTCTTCCTGATCGACTGCGGCCGCCGTATGCGCAGCCAGGACGACGAGCTGTCGCACTTCGACCACGCCCTCAATGCCTGCCTGCTGCTCAGCTACGTGGCCCTGCGCCAGGGCGATGCGGTGGGCCTGGCGACCTTCGCCGGCGAGCAGGACCAGTACCTCGCCCCGGTCAAGGGCCAGGCGCATATCAGCAACCTGCTCAACGCCGTGTACACCCTCGACAGCACCCGCCGCCCGGCCGACTACGCGGCGGCAATCAATGCCCTGCTCGCCCGCCAACGCCGCCGCGCCCTGGTAGTGCTGGTGACCAACCTGCGCGACGAGGACGACGAGGAACTGCTGGGTGCGGTCAAGCGCCTGGGCCGTCAGCACCGGGTGCTGATCGCCAGCCTGCGCGAGGAGGTGCTGGATCGCCTGCGCCACACCCAGGTGCAGGACTACGAACAGGCGCTGGCCTACTGCGGCACCGTGGATTACCTGAACGCCCGCGCTGGCCTGCACGAGCGCCTGCTGGCGCACGGCGTGCCGGTGCTGGATGCCAGACCCAAGGAGCTGGGGCCGGAGCTGGTCGGCCGTTATCTGGCCTGGAAGAAGGCCGGGGTGCTGTAAGGCCTTCAGCCGATCAGGATGATCGCCCAGACCAGAGCGATCACCGCCAGGGAAGTCAGCTGGGCAGCGCTGCCCATGTCCTTGGCGTTCTTCGACAGCGGGTGGCGCTCCAGCGAGATGCGGTCGATAGCTGCTTCCACCGCCGAATTGAGCAGCTCGACGATCAGCGAGAGCATGCTCACCGCCACCATCAGCGCCCGCTCCACGGGGCTGACATCGAGCCAGAAGGCCAGCGGAATCAGCACCACATTGAGCAGCACCAGTTGGCGGAAGGCGGCTTCGCCGGTGAAGGCCGCGCGCAGACCATCGAAGGAATAGCCGGCGGCGTTGAGGATACGTTTCAGGCCGGTCTGGCCCTTGAATGGCGACATGAGGTACTAGGGTCCTGTGACGGTGACGGCGGCACCTTAGGGCGCGCGCCGTCAAAAATGCGTGAAGGTCACTGCCCGGGAATCGATTCCATCTGCTGCAGCAGCAGCGCTGCCTGGGTGCGCGTGCGCACGCCGAGCTTGCGGAAGATGGCAGTGACGTGAGCCTTGATGGTGGCCTCGGAGACGTTCAGCTCGAAGGCGATCTGCTTGTTCAGCAGGCCCTCGCAGACCATGGTCAGCACACGGAACTGCTGCGGCGTCAGGCTGGCCAGCCCGGCACTGGCGGCCTTAGCCTCGGCCGACACGCTGGCTGTCTCGAAGGCCTGCGCCGGCCACCAGACGTCACCATCGAGCACCTGGCGCACCGCCTGCTGCAGGGTCTCCAGCGGGCTGGATTTGGGGATGAAGCCGCTGGCGCCGAACTCACGCGCGCGCGACACGACAGCCGCTTCTTCCTGCGCCGAGATCATCACCACCGGCACCTGCGGATACTGCCCGCGCAACAGCACTAGGCCGGAGAAGCCGTAGGCGCCTGGCATATTGAGGTCGAGCAGGACCAGATCCCAATCGCCCTTCTCGGCCAACCGCGCCTCCAGCTCGGCAATGCTGGCAGCCTCCACCAGGCGCACGTCCGGACCCAAACCCAGAGTCAGCGCCTGCTGCAGGGCGCTGCGGAACAGCGGGTGGTCGTCGGCGATGAGAATCTCGTATGCGGCCATGGCTTTCCTGTTCTTGTTGTCGAGCGGGCTGGCTGGCGAAGCGGCGCCCAGCATGCCCAGCCATGACGGGGTGGTCAAGCTTCCCGCTTTGCGGCAAAGTCGCCGACTTTTCCTGCCGAGAACCACCATGCGAAGCCAAGCCCTGCGTGCCGACCTGTTGATGTTGCTGACCGCGATGATCTGGGGCTCCGCCTTCGTCGCCCAGCGCCTGGGTATGGATGCGGTGGGGCCCTTCCTCTATACCGGTCTGCGCTTCACTCTCGCCAGCCTGGTGCTGCTGCCCCTGGTGCTGTGGCTCGGCCAGCGCGACAGCGAGCACAAGCCGGCGCCGGTCAACCGCGGCCTGCTGCTCGGCGGCCTGGCCATGGGCCTGGCCCTGTCGCTGGGGATCAATCTGCAGCAGGTCGGCCTGCTGTTCACCAGCGTGACCAACTCCGGCTTCATCACTGGTCTCTACGTCATCGTGGTGCCGCTGCTCGGTCTGCTGATCGGCCAACGCACCGGCATGGGAACCTGGCTGGGCGCCGGCCTGGCGGTGGTCGGCATGTTCCTGCTCAGCGTCGGTGAGGGCTTCCAGGTCGCCTCCGGCGACTGGCTGCAGCTGACCGGAGCCTTCGTCTGGGGCGTGCATGTACTGCTGGTGAGCTTCTTCGCCAGCCGCCATGACCCGCTGCGCCTGGCCCTGCTGCAGTTCGCCACCTGCGCCGTGCTGAGCCTGATCCTGGCGGTGGTATTCGAAGAGATTCGCCTGGACGCCATCCTCGCCGCGGGCCCGGCCATCCTCTATGGCGGCCTGTTCGGCGTGGCGGTCGGCTTCACCCTGCAGGTGGTGGCGCAGAAACACGCCATCGCCTCGCATGCGGCCATCATCCTCTCGCTGGAGGCGGTGTTCGCCGCCATCGCCGGCGCCCTGTTGCTCGGCGAGGCACTGGCATTCAAGGGCTACGTCGGCTGTGCGCTGATGTTCGCCGGCATGCTGCTGGCCCAGCTGTGGCCGAAGAAGGCCTGAAGACCTGCCACGGGACAGGCGTCGAGGCGTTAAAGGAAGGGCTTGAGCGCCTGGTGCGCCGGGCTCTGCTCGTCCAGCACGCGGCGGTGCTTGGCACTCAGGTAGTGCTCGGTGAACAGATCCAGCCAGGCATCCAGCGCCCCCGCGGCCTGCGACTCGCCGGCCAGCTCCAGGCACAGCGCGGCAACCTCGGCAGTACACAGGTGCTCGTCGCGCTTGGAGCGACGCAGGCGGTAGCGCGATAGCTGCTCCGGTCGCAAGCTGAGCACCGGGAAGCGGTTCAGGTACGGGCTCTTGCGGAACATCTTGCGCGCCTCGGTCCAGGTCGCGTCGAGCAGGATGAACAGCGGGAGCTTGCCGGCAACCGGCGCCGGCAGCTCCTCGATCACCCGCTCGGGCTCGGCATATTCGCCGGGGAACACTACGCAGGGCGCGTACTGCGGATCATCCAGCAGCGCCAGCAGGCGCGGGTCGACCGCGGTGCGCTGCCAGCCGAAGGCATGGGTATCGGCCACCAGGTCGGCGATCAGCCAGCCGGTATTGCTCGGCTTGAGCGCCTCCACGTCGTACATGATCAGGCACACGCCAGCCTGCACCTCGACCTTGGGTCGCCAGGCGCACAGGCAATAGCTGGGGATCACCCGGCAGCCGGGGCAGCGTTCGGAGCGCGAACCACGGGAAACGAAGGGCTTCAGGCTGCGCGCCAGGCGTTCGGCGCGCAGACGGGCGACGGCATGGCTCATGATCGACTCCACGGAAAAGGCGCGCAGTCTACCTTCGCCGCGGGCGGGGAGTAAGATGGGGGCCTGCTGAACCCGGGCAAGGAGCGCCGGTCGAAGGCAGCATCGCATTCTATGGAGATCACCATGCCCCGCCTCATCGCCCTGTTCGCCCTCGCCGCCCTCCTGCCTGTCGCGCAGGCCGCTTCGCTGCAGGAGCACGAGCTGACCCGCACACTGGAGCAGGTCGCCAAGGAAAGTAGCGTCGGCACCCCGCGGGCGATCAACGAGGACATTCTCGATCAGGGCTATACGGTGGAAGGCAAGGAGCTGGTCAACCATCTCAGCGTGCGCGCCGCGCATGCCGCGCAGATGCGCGCCAATCCGGACACGGTACGCCAGCAGCTGGCAGCCAGCGTCTGCCGCAACCCTGGCTATGTGCGCCTGCTGGACAGTGGCGCGGTCCTGCGTTACCAGTTCAGCGAATACAAGACCAACCGTCCGGTTACCGTCGAACGCTTCGCCAAGGCCGACTGCGGCCTGCAGTGATTCATCCCTTGCCGCGCTGCTGCTCGCCGTCGGCCCTGAGCTCGGCCAGCAGCGCCTGCATGTAGCTGGCGCGGCGCACACCGCCCTCCAGCCGGCGCAGACACTCTTCCTCCAGGCTAAGACCATTGGTACGCGCGGCCTGCGTCAGCAGGCGGTATAGATCCAGATCCAACTCCAGCGTCAACTTGGGCATACCTGCCCCTCCCTTCCTGCTCTGCACCGCACGCCAGGGCCTGCGGCAAACCTGTCGCTTCCAGCAAGTAAAACAGAGGGTCACGGCCTGTTCAGGCCGGCGGACGAACGGCAAAGATTCATCGGACGGGGCCATACTCAGTACAGGGCCGCCGCCATGTCAGCGGCCCGGCCTCAGTAGTGGAAGGAGATGTACATGCCTTACGAACCGGATGAATACCTGTCCCGCCACTTCCACACCAGCGGCGTCGACCTGACCAGCAAGGTAGAAGAGCTGGCCGCCCTGGTGGTCCCCGCCAACAGCCCCAATCTGCCGCTGTACCAGGAAATGCTCACCACAGTGATCCGCATGGCCCAGGCCGACCGCAATCGCTGGGACGCCAAGATCATGCTGCAGACCTTGCGCGAGATGGAGCAGGCCTTCAGCACCCTCGAACAGTTCAAGCGCCGGCGCAAAGTCACGGTCTTCGGCTCGGCGCGCACCCCGGCTGATCACCCCGTCTATCACCTGGCCCGCGAGCTGGGCCAGACCCTGGCGCGCCTCGACCTGATGGTGATCACCGGTGCCGGCGGCGGGGTGATGGCCGCCGCCCATGCCGGCGCAGGATTGGAGAACAGCCTGGGCTTCAATATCACCCTGCCCTTCGAGCAGAACGCCAATGCCACGGTGCACGGCACCAGCAACCTGCTGTCGTTCCACTTCTTCTTCCTGCGCAAACTGTTCTTCGTCAAGGAAGCCGATGCCCTGGTGCTCTGCCCAGGCGGCTTCGGCACCCTGGACGAGGCGCTGGAGGTGATGACCCTGGTGCAGACCGGCAAGAGCCCACTGGTGCCCATCGTTCTGCTCGACGAGCCGGGCAGTGACTACTGGCACCAGTTCCTCGAAGTGATCCGCGCCCAACTCCAGGAGCGCCGCTACATCCTGCCCAGCGACCTGCATTTGGTGCGACTGGTGCACAGCGCCGAAGAGGCCGGCCAGGAGATTGCCCGCTTCTACCGCAACTACCACTCCTCGCGCTGGCTCAAGGGGCAGTTCGTGATCCGCATGAACCACCCGCTCAGCACAGCAGCCCTGCACACCCTGGACAAGGAATTCGCCGACCTGTGCCTGAGTGGCGGCTACCAGCAGCAACCCGCCCAGGACAAGGAGCGCGATGAACCGGAGCTGTTCGACCTGATCCGCCTGGCCTTCCACTTCAACGCCCGCGACCACGGGCGGCTGCGCGAGCTGGTGGACTTCATCAACCTGCCACAGAACTGGGCAGCCAATAGCTGAACAGGCGAGGCCGGCGGGGCCTCGCCTAATCGGCGCTACAGCAGAAAAAACAGAGCCCGGAGAAGGGAACGCTCCGGGCTCAAGGGGAAATCAGTCCAGACTGGCACCGCGCAACAGGCGGCCGATCTGTTCCTGGGAAAAACCGCGATAGGCGAGAAAGCGCGCTTGTTTGGCCTTCTCACGCATATCCGCCGGCAGCTGACCGGCGAACTTGCGCTGCCACAGCTCGCGCAACTGCTCGCCCCAATCGATCTCGGCCTCACTCAGCGCCTGCTCGATATCCTGTCGGGGCAGGCCACGCTGCGCCAACTCCTCACGGATGCGTAGCGGACCATAGCCGGCACGTCCACGACTGGCGACGAAGCTCTCCAGGTAACGAGCCTCCGACAACAGACCTTCTTGCGTCAGACGGTCGAGGGCGCTGTCGATCAGCTCCTGCGGGGCGCCGCGCTGGCGCAGCTTGCGCACCAGCTCGACCCGACCATGCTCGCGCCGGGCCAGCAGGTCCATGGCAACCCGGCGCACGGCGACCGGGTTGTCGAGCATGCCGTTCACGGAGCCTTCCATGCCTCAGGCGCGCCGATCAGGCGTCCAGATCGGCCGTCTCGTCGGCATCCGCCTCGACCGCACCACGAGCTGCGGAGTCGACCAGCAGCTTCTCGCGGATGATCTTCTCGATGGCGCCGCCCACTTCCGGATTGTCTTCCAGGTACTTGGCGGCATTGGCCTTGCCCTGGCCGATCTTGTTGCCTTGGTAGCTGTACCAGGCACCGGATTTCTCCACCAGACCGAGTTGCACGCCCAGGTCGATGATCTCGCCGGTGCGGTAGATACCCTTGCCGTACATGATCTGGAACTCGGCCTGACGGAACGGCGGGGCCACCTTGTTCTTCACCACCTTGACGCGGGTCTCGCTGCCGACCACCTCGTCGCCTTCCTTCACTGCGCCGGTACGGCGGATGTCCAGGCGTACGGAGGCGTAGAACTTCAGGGCGTTACCACCGGTGGTGGTTTCCGGGTTGCCGAACATCACGCCGATCTTCATGCGGATCTGGTTGATGAAGATGACCAGGCAGTTGGCGTTCTTGATGTTGCCGGTGATCTTGCGCAGCGCCTGGCTCATCAGACGGGCCTGCAGGCCGACGTGGGCATCGCCCATTTCGCCTTCGATCTCGGCCTTGGGCACCAGGGCGGCCACGGAGTCGACGATGATCACGTCAACCGCGTTGGAGCGCACCAGCATGTCGGTGATTTCCAGGGCCTGCTCGCCGGTGTCCGGCTGCGAGACCAGCAGGTCGTCGACGTTGACGCCCAGCTTGCCGGCGTAGTCCGGGTCCAGGGCGTGTTCGGCATCGACGAAGGCGCAGGTGGCGCCGGCCTTCTGGGCTTCGGCAATCACCGACAGAGTCAGAGTGGTCTTACCCGAGGATTCCGGACCGTAGATCTCGACGATACGGCCCTTCGGCAGACCGCCGATGCCGAGCGCGATGTCCAGGCCGAGGGAGCCGGTGGAAATGGCGGGAATCGCCTGACGCTCGTGGTCGCCCATGCGCATCACGGCACCCTTGCCGAACTGCTTCTCGATCTGGCCCAGGGCAGCCGCCAACGCGCGCTTCTTGTTCTCGTCCATTTCCATCCTCACGTGATCAAAGGGAGCCTAGCGCTCACCAACAACTGTATAAGTAGACAGTAGTATTCCATAAGGCAAGTCACTCGCCTACCCCCGCTCGGGATTTTCTCCTGCCGCCAGTCGGAGCAGCCCCTGCAGAGCCCGCTGCACCGTATGCCGCCGCACCGCCTCGCGGTCGCCGGGGAACTGACAGCGCTCGGCGAAGCGCCGCTCGCCATCGCCCCAAGCCAGCCACACGGTGCCGACCGGCTTCTGCGGCGAACCACCACCAGGGCCGGCGACACCGCTGACCGCCACGGTGAACCGCGCACCGCTGCGTTTATGCGCCCCATCCACCATCGCCTCGACCACCTCGCGGCTGACCGCGCCGACGCTCGTGAACAGCTCTGCCGGCACGCCAAGCTGCGCGGTTTTCTGCGTATTGGAATAGGTGATGTAGCCCGCCTCGAACCAGGCCGAGCTGCCGGCGATACGAGTAATCGCCTCGGCGATGCCGCCACCAGTGCAGGACTCGGCGGTGCTGACCTGGGCACCAAGCCTCTGGAGCGCCGAGCCCAACTCTTCAGCCAACTGCGTGATGGAATCCATATGCTCTCCGGGGTGAAACGGGCAAGGGGGATACCCTACACTAGGCGCTTTTGCGATTTCAGCCGGACCGAACAGCATGAGCGATTTGTCAGCCCACACACCGATGATGCAGCAGTACTGGAAGCTGAAGAACCAGCACCCGGACATGCTGATGTTCTACCGCATGGGCGACTTCTATGAGCTGTTCTACGAGGACGCCAAGAAGGCCGCGGCCCTGCTCGACATCACCCTCACCGCCCGCGGCCAGTCGGCTGGCCAGGCCATTCCCATGGCCGGCATCCCCTTCCACTCGGCCGAAGGCTATCTGGCGCGCCTGGTGAAGTTCGGCGAGTCGGTGGCGATCTGCGAACAGATTGGCGACCCGGCCACCAGCAAGGGCCCGGTGGAGCGCCAGGTAGTGCGCATCATCACCCCCGGCACCATCAGCGACGAGGCCTTCCTCGACGAGCGCCGCGACAACCTGATCGGCGCCATCCTCGGTGACGAGAAGCTGTTCGGCCTGGCCGTGCTGGACATCACCAGCGGCCGTTTCAGCGTGCAGGAAATGAAAGGCTGGGAGAACCTGCTGGCCGAACTGGAACGCCTGAGCCCCGCCGAGCTACTGATCCCCGACGACTGGCCACAGGGCCTGCCGATCGAGAAGCGCCGTGGCGTACGCCGCCGTGCGCCCTGGGACTTCGAACGCGACAGCGCGCGCAAGAGCCTGTGCCAGCAGTTCGGCGTGCAGGATCTCAAGGGCTTCGGCTGCGAGGGCCTGACCCTGGCCATCGGCGCCGCCGGCTGCCTGCTGATCTACGCCAAGGAGACCCAGCGCACCGCCCTGCCGCACCTGCGCAACCTGCGCCATGAGCGCCTGGACGACACCGTCATCCTCGACGGCGCCAGCCGCCGCAACCTGGAGCTGGACACCAACCTCGCCGGTGGCCGCGACAACACCCTGCAATCAGTAGTCGACCGCTGCCAGACCGCCATGGGCTCGCGCCTGCTGACCCGCTGGCTGAACCGCCCGCTGCGTGACCGCAATGTGCTGGAGGCGCGTCAGGAGGCCATCGCCTGCCTGCTCGACCGCTACCGCTTCGAACTGCTGCAGCCGCAGCTCAAGGACATCGGCGACGTCGAGCGCATCCTCGCCCGTATCGGCCTGCGCAACGCCCGCCCACGCGATCTGGCGCGCCTGCGTGACGCCCTCGCGGCCCTACCGCAACTGCAAAGCGCGATGGCCGAGCTGGATGCCCCGCACCTGGCCGAGCTGGCGGTGAACATCCGTACCTACCCGGAACTGGCCGACCTGCTGGCCCGTGCCATCATCGACAACCCGCCGGCGGTGATCCGCGACGGTGGTGTGCTCAAGACCGGCTACGACGCCGAGCTAGACGAGCTGCAGTCGATCAGCGAGAACGCCGGCCAGTACCTGATGGACCTGGAGGCGCGCGAGAAGGAGCGCACCGGCCTGGCCAACCTCAAGGTCGGCTACAACCGCGTGCACGGCTACTTCATCGAGCTGCCGAGCAAGCAGGCCGAATCAGCCCCGGCCGACTACATCCGTCGCCAGACCCTGAAGGGCGCCGAGCGCTTCATCACCCCGGAACTGAAGACCTTCGAGGACAAGGCACTGTCGGCCAAGAGCCGCGCCCTGGCCCGCGAGAAACAGCTCTACGAAGAACTGCTGGAGCTGCTAATCGCCCAGCTGGCGCCGCTGCAGGACACCGCCGGCGCGCTGGCCGAGCTGGACGTGCTGGCCAACCTGGCCGAGCGTGCACTGAACCTCGACCTGAACCGCCCGCGCTTCGTCGAAGAGCCTTGCCTGCGCATCGACCAGGGTCGCCACCCGGTGGTCGAGCAGGTACTGGAAACGCCGTTCGTCGCCAACGACCTGGGGCTGGACGACAACACCCGCATGCTGATCATTACCGGCCCGAACATGGGCGGTAAATCGACCTATATGCGCCAGACCGCGCTGATCGTGCTGCTGGCCCATATCGGCAGTTTCGTCCCCGCGGCCGCCTGCGAGCTGTCGCTGGTCGACCGCATCTTCACCCGCATCGGCTCCTCGGACGACCTGGCCGGCGGCCGCTCCACCTTCATGGTGGAAATGAGCGAGACCGCCAACATCCTGCATAACGCCAGCGACCGCAGCCTGGTGCTGATGGACGAAGTGGGCCGCGGCACCAGCACCTTCGACGGCCTGTCGCTGGCCTGGTCGGCCGCAGAACACCTGGCCAAGCTGCGCGCCTGGACCTTGTTCGCCACCCACTACTTCGAGCTGACCGTGCTGCCGGAAAGCGAGCCGGTGGTGGCCAACGTGCACCTCAACGCCACCGAGCACAACGAGCGCATCGTCTTCCTGCACCATGTGCTACCCGGCCCGGCCAGCCAGAGCTACGGCCTGGCGGTGGCCCAGCTGGCCGGCGTTCCCGGCCCGGTGATCCAGCGCGCCCGCGAGCATCTGGCCCGCCTGGAGACCACCAGCCTGCCGCACGATGTGCCACGCAGCGAGCCGGGACAAATAGCCGCACCGATGCAGAGCGACATGTTTGCAGCCCTGCCACACCCGGTGCTGGAGGAGCTCGGCAAGGTCAATCCCGATGATCTGACCCCTCGCCGCGCCCTGGAGCTGTTATATACATGGAAGACACGCATCTGACAGAGAGCCGCTCAAGCTGTTAGAATCGCGCGCATTTTTCAGATCGCCCGGTTTACAGCCTGAGCCGCGGCCTTTATCGCGCACCTGCAAACCCTGCACAGACGGGGCCCAGGCGCCGCCGCCCGAGGAGAGAATCAGAGATGACCTTCGTCGTTACCGACAACTGCATCAAATGCAAATACACCGACTGTGTCGAAGTCTGCCCGGTGGACTGCTTCTACGAAGGTCCGAACTTCCTGGTAATCCACCCGGATGAGTGCATCGACTGCGCACTGTGCGAGCCGGAATGCCCAGCCCAGGCGATCTTCTCCGAAGACGAAGTGCCGGATGGCATGCAGGAGTTCATCGAGCTCAACGCCGAGCTGGCGGAAGTCTGGCCGAACATCACCGAGCGGAAGGACGCGCTGCCGGACGCCGAGGAGTGGGACGGCACCAAGGACAAACTGAAGCACCTGGAGCGCTAAGCGCCCCAAAAGCAAAAGGCCCGCATCTGCGGGCCTTTTCGTTTCTGGCGTTCCTGCGGGCAAAAAAAAGGGGCGGTGTTAGCCGCCCGCTCTTTCTTCCCTACTCCCTGAGAATCCTTTCATCTTCCTGATGAACTGCATCCTGCAGTGGTTCCTCGATCACCGTCCTGGCAACCGCGCCTTATCCCTAGGCACGGCTTCATATTAGCGTTTCGCCGGGACCGAACAAGCCCACCTAGACGCTAGAAAACCAATCACCCGCAACATGTAGACAGATTTAAATTATTTAAAATCAGATAGTTACCTAAAACCCATAGATAAGAATAGATCGCAACCAATGCATTTAGCCTGCGATTTCCTACACACAATGTAAGCAATCGCTTACATTGACCGGCAATAAAAAGCCCGGCGAAGGCCGGGCTTTTTATCTTGGGAGCCGCTACTGGAACAGTGCGTCGCTGGACAGGCCATTCTTCTCGAGTATCTCGCGCAGGCGCTTGAGAGCCTCAACCTGAATCTGCCGTACCCGCTCGCGAGTCAGACCGATCTCCTGGCCAACCTCTTCCAAGGTGCAGCTCTCATGGCCGCGCAGGCCGAAGCGGCGTACCACCACTTCGCGCTGCTTGTCGGTCAGCTCGGATAGCCACTGGTCGATGCTCTCCGAGAGATCATCGTCCTGCAGCAGCTCGCAAGGATCCGTAGGGCGCTCATCGGTCAAGGTATCGAGCAGCGTCTTGTCGGAGTCCGGGCCGAGGGAAACATCCACCGAGGTGACCCGCTCGTTGAGACCGAGCATGCGCTTGACCTCGTCGACCGGCTTCTCCAGCAGGTTGGCGATTTCTTCGGCAGAGGGTTCGTGGTCGAGCTTCTGAGTCAACTCACGAGCCGCGCGCAGATAGACGTTCAGCTCCTTCACCACATGAATCGGCAGGCGAATCGTCCGGGTCTGATTCATGATCGCCCGTTCAATGGTCTGACGGATCCACCAGGTGGCGTAGGTCGAGAAGCGGAAGCCACGCTCTGGATCGAACTTCTCCACCGCGCGGATCAGGCCGAGGTTGCCCTCTTCGATCAGATCCAGCAGGGACAAGCCGCGATTGACGTAGCGTCGGGCGATTTTCACCACCAGGCGCAGGTTGCTTTCGATCATGCGTTTGCGCCCAGCAGGATCGCCCTTCTGCGCCAGGCGCGCGAAGTGCACTTCTTCCTGTGGGGTAAGCAGCGGCGAGAATCCTATCTCGTTGAGATACAACTGGGTCGCGTCGAGCGCCCGGGTGTAGTCAATGTATTTGTGCTGCTTGAGTGTGGTGGTCGAGTTCTTGGATTTGGCGCTGGAAAGTGACAGTTCGGCTTCCTCTGTCAGTTCTTCCAGAACGATGTCCGGCTCCATGAGGAGCACCTCATCGTCGACGTCAAACTCCGGCGCTTCTTTGTTGAGTGCCATTGTTGTTGTCCCATGCTGAGTTCGACAACAAGCCTTGGCTATACCCAACCCAGTTCGACATCAGGGAGAACCGGCCCCCCAAGCCAGTTTGGAAACTGGCCTGCCGCCGATCAATGCGCACCTGATGAATAGCTGGATGACTCCCTGGCAACACCAAAGCCCGCTCCTCCTATGCTGCGAGGGCAGGTTGGCGGCAGAGTCAACGACGTGGCAGATACTGCAGAGGGTCTACCGGTTTACCTTGGCGGCGAATCTCAAAATGGAGCTTCACCCGATCGGCACCCGTGGATCCCATTTCGGCGATATGCTGTCCGACTTTGACCTGCTGTCCCTCCCGCACCAGCAACCTGCGGTTATGTCCGTAGGCGCTTACATAGGCATCGCTGTGCTTGATGATCACCAGTTCACCGTAGCCCCGCAAACCACTTCCGGCGTACACAACGGAACCATCAGCTGCAGCCAAAACAGGCTGGCCCAATTCTCCAGCGATATCAATTCCTTTATTCAAACTCCCGTTTGACGAGAATTTGCCGATCAGCGCACCACTGGCAGGCCAGGCCCAGCCTTGTGCAGAGCGCTGTACGGACTGCACCTTGCCGGCGGTGGCCGTGCCTCCCACCGTGGCCACCGGCGGTTGCGACTGGGCAACCGGCTGCGGCTGAGTTGGCGTCTTGACTGGCGTGGGAGTCTGTACCGGCGGCCGCGAGGCAGTCTGCGGCACGGAGGTCACCGGTACGCTGCTCACCGGCGGCCTATTCGCCTGAGCCACCACGGGGGCGCTGCCCTGCTGTGGCTGATCGAAGCGAATGCGCTGTCCTGGACGGATGGTGTAGGGCGCGGGAATGTTGTTGCGTGCGGCCAGGGCTTTCCAGTCCCAGCCGAAGCGGAAGGCGATCGAGTAGAGGGTATCGCCGCGCTGCACCAGGTATTCACCGGCGGTGGCCTGCGGACGCGCAGGCGTAGCGCTGCCACCGTGGGTGCGATCCACAACCTGTGGCTTCGTGGAAGGCGAGCTGCTGCAGCCCGACAGTATTGCCGCGAAAACCGCCGCCCCCAGGCCTAGGCCCTTCAGGCTCTTTCGCTGCTGTCCGCTCGTGAGACTCACCCCGTGCTCCCCTGCCGGTGTTTCTTGGAAATGTTGTGACGCATTGTGCCGGAATTATCCGGCACCGCCAGCATTGCTCGCCGGCACTGTGAAGCAGGGACGAGCAAACTCAGGCCAACGGGCCGTTGAGCAGCGGCACGAAGCGCACCAGGTCGAGCACATGGCGCGAGTAACCGTCCTCTTCGCGCACGATCAGCAGCAGTTCCTGGGTTTCCCCGGCCCCCACCGGGATCACCAGGCGACCGCCGATGGCCAGCTGGTCCAGCAGCGCCTGCGGCACCTCGGTAGCGGCGGCAGTGACGATGATGCCGTTGTACGGGCCGAGGGCATTCCAGCCTTCCCAGCCATCGCCCCAGCGGAATACCACGTTGCGCAGCTTGAGCTCGACCAGGCGCTCCTTGGCACGATCCTGCAGGGCCTGGATACGTTCCACCGAGAACACCCGCTCCACCAGTTGCGCCAGCACGGCGGTCTGGTAGCCGGAGCCGGTACCGATCTCCAGCACCTTGTCCAACGGGCCGCCAGCCAGCAGCAGCTCAGTCATGCGCCCGACTATATAAGGCTGGGAAATGGTCTGGTTGTGGCCGATGGGCAGCGCGGTGTCTTCGTAGGCGCGATGGGCCAGCGCCTCGTCGACGAACAGGTGACGCGGCGTGCGGCGGATGACTTCGAGCACGTGCGGGTTGGACAGGCCTTCCTCGTACAGGCGCTCGATCAGGCGCTCACGGGTGCGCTGCGAGGTCATGCCGACGCCCTGGCGCTGCAGGTGATCCTGGCCGCGCATCAGAGCAGGCCCTCCAGCCAACCATCGAGACCCTCGAAAGCCTCGTGGAAGGTGCGGTCCAGCTGCAGCGGAGTGATCGATACGTAGCCCTGCATCACCGCATGGAAGTCGGTGCCCGGGCCGCCGTCCTCGGCATCGCCGGAGACGGAGATCCAGTAGCCTTCCTTGCCCCGCGGGTTGACCTGCTTGACCGGCGCGGCTGCGCGCGCGCGATGACCGAGGCGGGTCAGCTGCACGCCACGGATATGCTCCAGCGGCAGGTTGGGCACGTTGACGTTGAGTACGGTGCGCGGCGGCAGATCGAGCCTGTCGTGCGCCTCCACCAGCTTGCGCGCGAAATAGGCGGCGGTAGCCAGGTTGTCGGTGCGGCGTGAGACCAACGAGAAGGCGAAGGCCGGCTTGCTCAGGAAGCGCCCTTCGAGCGCCGCGGCCACGGTGCCGGAATAGAGCACGTCGTCGCCGAGGTTGGCGCCCAGGTTGATGCCCGAGACCACCATGTCCGGTACCGGATCGAGCAAGGCATTAAGGCCCAGGTGCACGCAGTCGGTGGGCGTGCCGTTGAGGGCAATGAAGCCATTGGGCAGCGGCGCCGGGTGCAGCGGGCGGTCCAGGGTCAGCGAACTGCTGGTACCGCTCTTGTCTTCGGTCGGGGCGATGACCACGCACTCGGCATAGTCGTGCAGCGCGTCATGCAGCGCGGCGATGCCGGGTGCCATCACGCCGTCGTCGTTGGAGATCAGAATTCGCATGGAGAGTCCGTCTGCCCTGCCGGCAGCAGATCGACCAGTTCGCGCACCACGGCGGTGGCGAAGCAACCGGCCGGCAGGACGAATTGCAGTTGCACTATCTCAGGCTCCGGATAATGCCACGTCAGCCCGGCGATGGGGAGGCGCAGGATGCGCCGTTCGTGCGCCATGCCCGCCTTCGCCAGCCAGGCGACCAACGCCGGTTCGGCGGCGGCCAGTTTCTGCTCCAACTCCTGCGCGGTGCCCTCGGCCGACGATGCACCGTCGCCCCACAGCGGGCCGGTCGGATGCAGGTCGAGAATCGCCAGGCGTGGGTCGCTGCACTCGCTCTCCCCAGCCATAAAGAAGCTGCGACTGTCGGTGAAGGCCAGCAGGTCGCCGACCCGCGCCTGGTTCCAGCTGCCGTCGGCCACGCGCGCTGCCAGGGCGCGGTTGAACAGATAGCTGCGCGCCGACGAGAGCAGGCGCGAACGGGTATTGCGCTGCTCCGGCAGCTCGCTGCGTTCGGCGAAGGCGCGCGCATCAGCCACGTTGCCCCCCTGCCAGCCGAAGCGCTGCAGGCCGTAGTAGTTCGGCACGCCCTGCTCGCGGATGCTCTGCAGGCGTTGCTCCAGCAGCTCGCGGTCGGCCTTGAGGCCGGTCAGGCGCAGGGTGAAGCCATTGGCCGAATGCGCGCCGCGCTGCAGTTTGCGCGAGTGACGCACGGCCTTGAGGATGGCCAGGGTCTCGCCCTCGGCGGCGGACAGGTCGGGATCGGCCTTGCCCGGCAGATGCAGGCTGAACCACTGGCGGGTCAGCGCCTGGCGATCCTTCAGTCCGGCGTAGCTGATATTGCGCTGCGACACCCCGGCCGCACGAGCCAGGCGGCGCGCCGCCTCCTCGGTGTTGAGGCCGCGCTTCTCCACCCACAGCCACAGGTGCTCGCCATTGCCGGACAGCGGAATATCCAGCACCTCGTCGACCTGAAAGTCCTCGGCAGTGGCCTTGAGCACGGCCTGACCACAGGCCTCGCCATGGGCGCGCGGGCCCAGCAGTTCCAGCTCGGTCATGCTTTAACCAACAGCGCCACGGCGTGAACCGCGATGCCTTCCTCACGGCCGGTGAAACCGAGCTTTTCGGTGGTGGTGGCCTTGACGTTGACCGCGTCCAGTTCGACCTGCAGGTCCTCGGCGATCAGGCCGCGCATGGTCTCGATATGCGGCGCCATCTTCGGCGCCTGGGCGACGATGGTGGCGTCGACGTTGCCGACCACATAGCCCTTGGCATGGATCAGGCCGAGCACATGGCGCAGCAGCGCGCGGCTGTCAGCGCCCTTGAAGGTCGGGTCGGTGTCAGGGAAGTGCTTGCCGATATCGCCCAGGGCGCAGGCGCCGAGCAGCGCATCGCTGAGGGCATGCAGCAGCACGTCGCCATCGGAATGGGCGATCAGGCCGAACTTGTGCGGGATGCGCACGCCGCCGAGGGTAATGAAGTCGCCCTCGCCGAAGCGATGAACGTCGTAGCCGTGACCGATACGCATAGGGCTGCTCATGAAAACCTGGCCTAGAAAAAATCAGGGCGCGATTCTACCGCAGGCCAGCCCCCCGCGAACCCTTCTCATCCAGACCTTCAGTCGTCGGCGGATTCGTCGAAGGCACGGTGCCCGGCAAAGCCCCTGGCCTCACCGAGCACCAGCGGCCCCGAACGATCATCCACCTGCGCCATGCGGCGCGCCCGGCGTGCGCTGAAAAACAACGGCCCGCCGACACACACCAGCATCAGAGCGACGAACAACCAGCCCCGACTCAGCCACCAGGCGAAGGGCGCCAGCGCCACCCCGCCCAGCAGCAGAACCAGCCCGAGGCCCTCGAGCGGGCTCATCGATCAGCGCAGCGCCGCCGCATGGTGGCGCAAGTGATCGTCGATGAAGCTGGCGATGAAGTAGTAGCTGTGGTCGTAGCCCGGTTGCAGGCGCAGGGTCAGCGGATGCTCGGCGGCTTTGGCCGCGGCCTGCAGGGCCTGGGGCTTGAGCTGGATTTCGAGGAAGTCGTCGCGGTCGCCCTGATCGACCAGGATCGGCAGCTTCTCGCTCGCCTCGGCCAGCAGCACACAGGCATCCCACTCGCGCCAGCGCGAACGGTCGTCGCCCAGGTAGTTGGAAAACGCCTTCTCGCCCCAGGGGCAGTTGAGCGGGTTGCTGATCGGCGCAAAGGCCGACACCGACTGATAGCACCCCGGATTCTTCAGCGCGCAGACCAGCGCGCCGTGGCCGCCCATGGAGTGGCCGCTGATACCGCGCTTGTCCGATACCGGGAAGTTGGCCTCGATCAGCGCCGGCAGCTCCTGCACCACGTAGTCGTACATACGGTAGTGGCGCGCCCAGGGCTCCTGGGTGGCGTTGAGGTAGAAGCCGGCGCCGAGACCGAAGTCCCATGCCTTGTTGGCGTCATCTGGCACACCTTCGCCGCGCGGGCTGGTGTCCGGTGCGACGATGATCAAGCCGAGCTCGGCGGCCAGCTTCTGCGCGCCGGCCTTCTGCATGAAATTCTCGTCGGTGCAGGTCAGGCCGCTCAGCCAGTACAGCACCGGCAGCTTGGCGCCCTGCTCCGCCTGCGGCGGCAGGTACACGGCGAACACCATGTCGCAGTTGAGCGCGGTAGAGCGGTGGCGGTAACGCTTGTGCCAGCCGCCACAGCTCTTGTTGCTGGAAACGATCTCAAGAGTCATCACGATCTCCGTAGGGGGCGCCGCAGCGCCCCGCCCATGGATTTAGTAGTGGATAACGGTGCGGATGCTCTTGCCTTCGTGCATCAGGTCGAAGGCGCTGTTGATCTCGTCCAGGCCCATGGTGTGGGTGATGAAGGTGTCCAGCGGGATCTCGCCCTTCTGCGACTTCTCCACATAGCTCGGCAGCTCGGTACGGCCCTTGACACCACCGAAGGCCGAACCGCGCCAGACGCGCCCGGTCACCAGCTGGAACGGACGGGTGCTGATTTCCTCGCCGGCACCGGCCACACCGATAATCACGCTCTCGCCCCAACCCTTGTGCGCGCATTCCAGCGCGGCGCGCATCAGCTGCACGTTGCCGACGCACTCGAAGCTGTAGTCGACGCCACCGTCGGTCATCTCGACGATGACTTCCTGGATCGGCTTGGCGTGGTCCTTCGGATTGACGAAGTCGGTCGCGCCCAGCTCGCGGGCCACGCCGAACTTGGCCGGGTTGATGTCGACGGCGATGATGCGGCTGGCCTTGGCCATCTTGGCGCCGATGATCGCCGCCAGGCCGATGCCGCCGAGGCCAAAGATGGCGACGGTGGCGCCCTCTTCCACCTTGGCGGTGTTGAGCACGGCGCCGATACCGGTGGTGACGCCGCAGCCGAGCAGGCAGACCTTCTCCAGCGGCGCGTCCTTCGGGATCACCGCCAGGGAGATTTCCGGCAGCACGGTGTACTCGGAGAAGGTCGAGCAGCCCATGTAGTGGTAGATCGGCTCGCCGTTGTAGCTGAAGCGGCTGGTGCCGTCCGGCATCAGGCCCTTGCCCTGGGTGGCGCGCACCTTCTGGCACAGGTTGGTCTTGCCGGATTTGCAGAATTTGCACTCGCGGCATTCGGCGGTGTACAGCGGGATCACGTGGTCACCGACCTGCACCGAGGTCACGCCCTCGCCCACCGCCTCGACGATGCCACCACCCTCGTGGCCGAGGATCGACGGGAACACGCCCTCGGAGTCGGCACCGGACAGGGTGTAGGCGTCGGTGTGGCACACGCCGGTAGCGACGATGCGCACCAGCACTTCGCCGGCCTTCGGTGGAGCGACGTCCACTTCGACGATCTTGAGCGGCTGGTTGGGGCCGAACGCGACGGCGGCACGGGACTTGATCATGGACGTTCTCCAGTGGATGAAAAGTGCCGAGAGTGTAGACCTCGGCGTTTTTCTGGATAATCCAGGCAATCAGCAAAACATTATTGCCAACCAGGGATAATCGATGAGCAACTGGGAAGGCCTGGACGAGTTCGTCGCGGTCGCCGAATGCGGCCGCTTCGCCGCCGCCGCGCAGCGCCTGGGACTCTCTACCTCGCAGGTCAGCCGCCAGGTGGCGCGTCTCGAGGAGCGCCTGCAAACCCGCCTGTTCTACCGCAGCACACGCAAGGTGACGCTGACCGAGGCCGGACAGACCTTCCTGCAGCACTGCCAGCGCCTGCAGGACGCCCGCGAGGAAGCCCTGCGTGCCATCGGCGACCTCAACGACGAGCCCAAGGGCCTGCTGCGGATGACCTGTGCGGTGGCCTATGGCGAGCGTTTCATCGTGCCGCTGGTCAACGAATTCATGGCGCGCCATCCGCAGCTGCGCGTGGAGATCGAGCTGAGCAACCAGACCCTCGACCTGCTGCACAGCAGCATGGACCTGGCCATCCGCCTCGGCCGCCTGCAGGACTCACGACTGGTCGCCACCCGCCTGGCCCCGCGGGTCATGCACCTGTGCGCGGCGCCTGCCTATCTGGAACGCTACGGCCGGCCGCACTCGCTGTCCGAGCTGGGTCGGCATAACTGCCTGGTCGGCAGCAGCGATCAGTGGAGCTTCCAGCAGGACGGTCGCGAGCTGAGCCAACGGGTGCAAGGCAACTGGCGCTGCAACAGCGGCGAGGCAGTACTCGACGCCGCCCTGCGCGGCTTCGGCCTGTGCCAGTTGCCGGACTACTACGTGCAGCCGCACCTGCGCAGCGGCGCGCTGGTCGACCTGTTGCCACAACAGCGTCCGCCACACACCGCCGTGTGGGCGCTGTATCCGCAGCAGCGTCACCTCTCGCCCAAGGTGCGCCTGCTGGTGGAACTATTGAAGGAAGGGCTGGCGCGGCGGCCGGAGTATCAGGAAGTGCAAAACTAGGCCGGAGTCAGGCAATCCGGGCCTTCGAAGGCCGGATCGTTGATCAACGTACTCACTGCACGCTCGCGCAGCGGCGGTTGCGGCGCTGTCAGCAGCGCCTGCAGCTGCTCGACCGAGGCCTGCGGGTCGAGCCAGACACGGGTAGCAGCCTGGTCCAGCAGCACGGGCCGACGCAGGTAGCTGGCCGGCGCGGTGATCATCGCCACGCTCAGGTAGGTCTGCCCCGCCGTCGGATAGGCCTCCCACACCCCCGCGAAATACTGCAGCCCCTCGCTGCTCATCCAGTACGGGCGCTTGCGATTGGCCTGGCCGCGCCACTCGTAGAAGCCATTGGCCGGCAGTAGGCAACGGCGCTGGCGGAAGGCCTCGCGAAACATCGGCTGCTCGGCCAGGGTCTCGGCGCGTGCATGGGACGGCGCCTTGGAGAGGTCATCGAGCCAAGCCGGGGTCAGCCCCCAGCGCCCGGCCGCAGCCTGCAGCTCACCTTCGGGCTGGTGGATGAACAGCACCTGGGCACCGGGCGCCAGATTCCAGCGCTGCGGAAAGCCTTCGGGAAAGCCCGGCAGGCTCGACAGGGACTGGGGCCAACGGAACAGGGCGTAGCGTCCACTCATGGGCGGCGGTGTTTCCAGTAACAGAAGAGGCAGCGAAAGAAAGAATCAGCAGAGCAGCACGCCGGGGAAACCCTCGGGCTCTTCGCCCGGCAGCGGCGCGGCGGCATTGTACGCGGCGATCAAGCGCCGCGCGTGCTCGGCATCGTCGTCCTCCACCAGCAAACCGAGCAAGCCCAGCGCCGGCAACTCGCCCACTGCGCCGAGCAGATGCCGTCCGGCCAGGTGCGCCTCCACCCCCTCGCTGGCCAGCACACCCACCAGCAATTCGGCTTCCAACAGGTCCTGCGGCTCATAGATGCGCTGCATCAGTCGTTCTCCCCACGCACGTCCAGCGTCCAGGTTTCACCGTCGGTATGCAGCTCGAAAATGATCGGCCGACAGCACACCGGGCAGTCCTCGACATACTCCTGATCCCCCGCAGAGAGATCGAGCACCGCCTCGGCCTGTTCCCAACAATATGGGCACTGGTACAACTGTGTTTCCAGCATCACGGCCTCCATGTGACTTGCCGGTATAATCGCCGGTCTATTGCAGGCCCGCGCACGGGCATTCCGAGCAGCCTAACCACGAGAACATGATGGGCGAATTCGATTCCATCCGACCCTACGCCGACCACGAGGTCCCCGCCGTACTGGCGCGTCTGTTGAGCGACGACACCTTCCTCGGCGCCCTGACCCGCTTCCGCTTCCCGCGCCTGGCCGGGCCATTCGGTTGGTTGCTCAAACCTCTTATAGCCCATCGGCTGCGCAGCGAGACGGCCGGCATCACTTCGGTGGATGCCCTGCAGGCACGCATCGAGCCCTATATCGACCGTACCGTGGAGCGCGCCACCGATGGCATCAGCTTCTCCGGCATCGAGCAGCTGAAGGCCGGCACGCCCTATCTGTTCCTGGCCAACCACCGCGACATCGTGATGGACCCGGCCTTCGTCAACTACGCGGTGTTCCACGCCAAGCTGCCGACGCCGCGCATCGCCATCGGCGACAACCTGCTGCAGCGCCCCTTCGTCAGCGACCTGATGCGCCTGAACAAGAGTTTCATCGTGCACCGTAGCGTGGCCGGCCGGCGCGAGAAGCTGGCGGCCTTCCAGTTGCTGTCGGCCTACATCAACCACTCGATCCGCGAGGAAGGCCAGTCGATCTGGATCGCCCAGGCCGAGGGGCGGGCCAAGGACGGCGACGACCGTACCGACTCGGCGATCCTCAAGATGTTCCACATGAGCCGCAAGGACGAGCCGTTCGCCGAGGCCCTGGCCGCGCTGAACCTGATCCCGGTGTCGATCAGCTACGAGTACGACCCCTGCGACCAGGCCAAGGCCCACGAGCTGCAGATCCGTGCCAGCACCGGTAGCTACGAGAAGGCGCCGGGCGAGGACGATGCCAGCATCGCCCTCGGCATCACCGGCTACAAGGGCCGCGTCCATGTGCACTTCGGCGAGCCGGTACGCACCGGCTTCGAGGATGCCAAGCAACTGGCCGCCCTGATGGACCAGCGCATCCTTGGCGGCTACCGGCTGTTCCCGGTGCATCTGCTGGCCTACGCCCAGTGGGACGAGCGCGACACTGAGTTGCAGGTGCCGAGCGCCGAGCAGCTGTTCCCCGCCGCCGAAGTGGCCGCTGCTCGCACCGAGTGGCAGCGCCGCCTGGATGCCTGCCCTGCCGAGCAGCGCCCCTGGTTGATCCGCCAATACGCCACGCCGGTGCGCAACCAGTACCGGGTCAAGGCCGGCCTGCCGCTCTGAGCCCAGGCCACAAACGAAAAAGGCAGCCCCAGGGCTGCCTTTTTTCTTGCCGCGCCGTTTACAGGCTGGTGCTGTAGAACGACAGGACCAGCGCCGCCGCCAGGCAAGCGCTGGCGAAGTGGAAGAAGAAGCGGTTGATGCGCAGGGTGCGCTCGTCCAGCAGCGAAGCCTCGCCATCGACGTCGTCCAGTTCGCTGTCCGCAGCCAGACGAGCACCAGCGCGCTGTTCGCGCAGGCGAGTGGCGAGCAACAACCAGCTGCCGGCCAGGGCGAAGAACAGGGCCAGACCATTCACCACGTGCCCGGGATGGTCAGCAAACAGGCTCCAGAGGTACTGCAGGGTCACGCGAATCACCTCGACAACGGTAGCGGTGCACCATCAGCAGGAAATCGCCGGCACCAGCAGCAGGCAGCGACCGTCGGTCGGCTCTGGCTCGCGGCTCGCATCGGTTCGGGGGCGCACCAAAAATAGGCAGGATCGGGCCGCAGGCGGCGGGTGGCCTAGGCTTCGGCGGGCGGCAGTCTACTGAAAACGGGTCAGTTATAAATTCCGTTTCCGACGAACGTTGGTGCTAATCGCGAAATCGTCTGAAAACCGCAATATTCCTGGCCTAGGGTTTGATTCTCCCTTAGTGACTCACCAGTCACTGAAGTGACGGAGCGCCATCAACAATCGCGGAGGAACCGCCATGCTCAACCCGCAACCGGTAGACAAAGACTATCTGATCGATTCGCTGGACGAGGTCGAAGAGGTGATCGACGAGCTCTCCTTCAATGTGCAGGACCACCACTGGCTGGTGTACTGCGCCATGGGCGGCCATGAGCACTACGACCTGCCCGACATCGACGAACACACCGGCCTGTCGCTGCCGGAGCTCTACGCCGAAGCGGCCTGATTCCCCTGAAAAGAAAAAGCCCGGCGATTGCCGGGCTTTTTCATTAACGCACCATCCTCACTGCTGGCCGAGCAGCTGGCCGATGGTCGGGTCCTTGAAGGTGCGGGTCAGGGCGTCGCTGAGCACGTCGCTGATCAGCTTGGTGTTGGTTTCCTGGTTCGGCGCCATGCCGAAGCGCTGGTTCAGCGAGGCGCCGTAGCGGCCGCTGTAGCGACGGCTGCTGTTCTGCACGTCGGCACGGAAGGTGGCGCTGATGTCGGCCTCGGTGACGTACATGCCCTCTTTCGGCGACTGGTACTTCAGCTCGGCCAGGGTCAGGGTCAGCTGCGGCGCGTTGTAGGCATTCGGGCTCGGAGTGAAGCCGAGCAGGCGAACGGCGGCTTCGGCTTCGGTCTGCAGGCGCGGCAGGATGTCCTTGCCTTCGACGCTGATGTTGCTGGTCTCCGGATACAGGCCACCACGGGTGCCGAGCACCGGCGACGGACGACCATCGACCACGCGCACCACGACCGGCTGGCCCTGGCCTACGGCCGCCAGCGGCGCGTTGAGCTTGGGCTGTGGGCGCAGTTGCTGTGGGCTGTGGGCGCAACCGACGAGGGTGACGCCAAATACGGCAAGCAGACCGAACAGCAGGTGTTTCTTCATGGGCGATCTCCGAAAAGGTGGCGGCGGAAAATGGCCGGCAGTATACCCAGCGCTCCGCTGACTGTCTTTCCGACCACCGCAGCTGCTTTGCAGTTCCTGTAACGGCCCTGTCACCGGCCTGTGCGATAAAGCCTGGGCAGTCGTATGAGGAATGCTTCGATGATGAGTCTGTGGTCCCTGCTCACCCCGCGCGCCCGGATGCGCCGCTTCGCCCTGCTGGATGCCAAGGGCAACTGCCGCGCCCTGCGCGAGGCTAGCGAGATGCCCGGCGATGACGGCTGGGTGGAGGTGCACGAGCTGCGCAATCACTGGCTGGGCCAGCGCCTGCCAGCAGAAGCGCGAGTCATCCCGCAGCACCCTGCCAAGCGAGCGCAAAGCGCCCTGGCCGCCTGAATCCCAGGCATGAAAAAGCCGGATCAGGCCAGTTGCAGAGCCTGGGCGCTGCGCTCGGCGACCGAACGGTACAGCTCGGCGTCGTCTTCCAGGGCCTTTTCACGGGCCGGGAAGATTTCCTTGAGCTTGTCCGCCCACTCGCCCTTGGCCTTGTCGGCGAAGCAGCGCTCGATCAGGTTGAGCATGATCGACACGGTCACCGAGGCGCCTGGCGAGGCGCCCAGCAGTGCGGCGATGGAGCCGTCTTCGGCCGCCACCAGCTCGGTACCGAACTGCAGGATGCCGCCCTTCTTAGCGTCCTTCTTGATGATCTGCACGCGCTGACCCGCAATCTCCAGGCGCCAGTCGGCCGGATTCAGGTTCGGGTAGAACTTGCGCAGGGATTCCAGGCGCTGTTCCGGCGACTGCAGCACTTCCTTGATCAGGTAGCGGGTCAGGTCGAAGTTGTCGCGCGCCACGGCCAGCATCGGGCCGATGTTGCTCGGACGTACCGACAGCGGCAGGTCGAGGAACGAGCCGTACTTGAGGAACTTGGTGGTGAAGCCGGCGTAGGGGCCGAACAGCAGCGAGGTCTTACCGTCCACCACGCGGGTGTCCAGGTGCGGCACGGACATGGGCGGCGCGCCCACTTCGGCCTGGCTGTAGACCTTGGCCTGGTGCTGCTTGACCACTTCCGGGTTGTCGCAACGCAGCCACTGACCGCTGACCGGGAAGCCGCCGAAGCCCTTGCCTTCCGGAATGCCGGACATCTGCAGCAGCGGCAGTGCGCCGCCACCGGCGCCGAGGAAGACAAACTTGGCCTTGATTTCGCGCTGCTCGCCACTCTTGGTGTTCTTCACCTGGGCGGTCCAGCCATCACCGCTACGCTCGAGGCCGGTGACCTTCTGGCTGTAGCTGACGTTGATGCCGCCCTGGGTGGCGAGGAACTGCAGCAGTTGGTTGGTCAGCGCGCCGAAGTTGACGTCAGTACCGTTGGCGGAACGGGTCGCGGCGATGCGCTCGTTGGCATCGCGGCCCTGCATCATCAGCGGCATCCACTCGGCCATGGTGGCCTTGTCTTCGGTGTACTCCATGTCCGCGAAGGCATGGTGCTGGCTGATGGTGGCGTGACGGGTCTTGAGGAAGCCCACGTCCTTCTCGCCACGCACGAAGCTCAGGTGCGGCACCGGATTGATGAAGTCACGCGGCGAACCGAAGCCCTGCTTGCCGGCCAGGTGCGACCAGAACTGCTTGGACACTTCGAACTGGGCGTTGATCTGCACGGCCTTCTTGATGTCGATCGAGCCGTCTGCCGCCTGCGGCGTGTAGTTCAGCTCGCAGAGGCCGGCGTGACCGGTACCCGCGTTGTTCCACGGGTTGGAACTCTCGATGGCACCGGAGGAACGCAGTTCAGCGATCTCCAGCTTGAGGTTCGGGTCCAGCTCCTTGAGCAGCACCGCGAGGGTGGCGCTCATGATGCCGGCACCGACCAGCAGCACATCCACAGTTTCGTGATTGACTTGCGTCATTAACGCTTCTCCAAGATCTGCAGTACCAAGCCGCTGACATCGGCCTTTTGAGCCGCGCATCGACGTCTAATCACTGACAGCCAGACGGGTGTCTGGAGCTTCGGAGGGCTGGCACCGTGGCCGATGACTTGGCCTGACAGACACCGAGCAACCTCGTCCGGCACGTGCCGCCTGTGGGCGATCCGTGCGTTCAATTCTTCAATTCGCCGTCACTCCGCAACCGCTCTGCGCCGGCCTGAGGCCATGCGCGCCGAGGCTTTCAGGGCACTCGGGGCGGGAGTTTTCGGCGCGCACAATACCATTAATGCCGCTGACTCAGGCGCAAAAAATGAACGAACCCCGTCAGACGGTCACTTTTTCTACAAAGCCTCAGGCTTTCGCCGCTTTTACTGCCTCGACATAGGGCTCGGCCAGGCGCTGGTCCTGGATCAGGGCGATAAAATCCTGGCCCTGAGCGTCCTTGGCATCCAGGTCGTAACCGGCGTCCTTGAAGAAGGTCAGGAACTTCTCGAAGTCGTCGATGCGCAGGCCGCGGTAGGCCTTGACCAGCTTGTGCAGGGACGGCGGGGTGTCATCGGCCGGCTCGACATCCAAGAAAAGACGGATCGAGTCGTCGCTGATCTCTTCGCCAATCACCTGTTTCTTGTCTTTACGCATCACGCACTCCAGCTAGCGGGCATCACGGGGCCGGCAGTTTACCCCCGCCCAGGCCGCCGCTCAACGCGACTAAAGGTGCGTTTTCAGGCAGCGAAGTGCGACTTCATCCAGACCAGGTAGTCAGCGACGCCGGCTTCGCCCTCGCGCGGCGCCCAGGCGGCCTGCTCGGCCTCGACCAGTTGGCGGTAGGGACCGGCCTTGCATTCGAAGAGGATGCTGTCGTTTTCCAGCACCACCAGGGCGTGGAACTGGCCGGGCGCCAGGTCGACGCCGAGGCAATCACCACCGGCCTCGAGCAGGCGGGTCTGCTCGAGCGTACCGTCCTCGCCGAACAGCAGCAGGCCGATGCGGCCCTGCAGCACCAGCAGGGTCTCGGCCTTGTCGGCGGACAGGTGACGATGCGGCGGTATATAGGTGTCGGGCTGCAGCCCCACCGCCAGGCGGTGGCAGGGCTCACTCATCTCGTGCAGGTTGTGGTGGGCGCGCCGGCGCGGGCTCTCCTGCGCCTGGTCCACCAGGGCGGCGAACAGGGCGCGGTCGAGGAAAGTCGGCTTACTCATGGGTTGATCCTGTTTAGGATCTCGCGAGCTAGAGCCAGGCAAGGCAGAAGCGCGCGAGGACGCGGAGTTTACTGAGTGTAAATGAGCAGTCCGAGCGCGCTTCTAACGCAGCATGGCCGACGCGCAGCAGATCCTATACAGGATCAGAGGCCTTTGACGGCGTAGATGCCGGCGGCGTTGCGCCAGTAACCCTTGTAGTCCATGCCGTAGCCGAAGATGAAGCGGTCCTGGCAGGACAGGCCGACGTAGTCCGCCTTGAGGTCCGGACGGGCCTTGCGGTCGTGGTCCTTGTCGATCAGCACGGCGGTGTGCACGGCGCGGGCGCCGGCGTGCTTGCAGAACTCGATGATGGCCGACAGGGTGTGACCCTCGTCGAGGATGTCGTCGATGATCAGCACTTCACGGTCGATGAAGGAGATTTCCGGCTTGGCCTTCCAGAACAGCTCGCCGCCGGTGGTCTCGCTGCGATAGCGGGTGGCGTGCAGGTAGGACAGCTCCAGCGGGAAGTTCAGCTTGGTCAGCAGCTTGCCGGCAAAGATCAGGCCACCGTTCATCACACAGAACACCACCGGATTGGACTCGGCCAGCTCTGCGCTGATGGTCGCACCGACCTGGTCGATGGCCGCTTCGACCTCGGCCTCGGTGAACAGGCAATCGGCTTCGGCCATGATTTGGCGGATGTGGGCGAGATCGGCGGACATGGCGCGCTCCGGGTAGAAAATAGGGGCTGGTTAAAAAATGGTCGGCAAAGGTACTCAGATGGCTCGCACAGGGCAAGCCCGCGGGTACATTTTCTGACCACTCGCTCAGGTGAGCCGGTAAACTGCGCGGCTTCTAAGTGGCACGACCAGTGCTTTACTCTAGCCAGAATTTTTTGCCCGCCCCGGAGACCCCTGCATGCCCATCCGTGAGATCCGCCATCCGCTGATCCGCCACAAGATCGGTCTGATGCGCCGCGCCGACATCAGCACGAAGAACTTCCGCGAACTGGCCCAGGAAGTGGGCGCCCTGCTCACCTATGAGGCAACCAACGACCTGCCACTGGAAAACTACGAGATCCAGGGCTGGGCCGGGCCGGTGCAAGTGGAGAAGATCGCCGGCAAGAAGATCACCGTGGTGCCGATCCTGCGTGCCGGCATCGGCATGCTCGACGGCGTGCTCAGCCTGGTGCCGGGCGCCAAGGTCAGCGCGGTGGGCATCGCGCGTAACGAAGAGACCCTGCAGGCGCACACCTACCTGGAGAAGCTGGCACCGGAGATCGACGAGCGCCTGGCGCTGATCGTCGACCCGATGCTCGCCACCGGCGGCTCCATGGTCGCCACCATCGACCTGCTGAAGAAGGCCGGCTGCAAGGAAATCCGCGCCATGGTGCTGGTCGCCGCTCCCGAAGGCATCAAGAAGGTCGAGGACGCCCACCCCGACGTGACCATCTATACCGCCTCCATCGACCAGTGCCTCAACGAGCACGGCTACATCATTCCCGGCCTCGGTGATGCCGGCGACAAGATCTTCGGCACCAAGCAGAAGGACGCCTGAGCATGAGCGAGTACAACGATCCGCTACCGCGGCAGATCCTCTCGGGCGCGCAGATGCTGTTCGTCGCCTTCGGCGCCCTGGTGCTGATGCCGCTGATCACCGGCATGGACCCGAACGTGGCGCTGTTCACCGCCGGTATCGGCACCCTGCTGTTCCAGCTGGCTACCGGCCGCCAGGTACCGGTGTTCCTGGCCTCCTCCTTCGCCTTCATCGCGCCGATCATCGCCGCCAAGGGTGAGTTCGGCATGCCGGCGGTGCTCGGCGGCGTGGTCGCCGCCGGCTTCGTCTACACCTTCCTCGGCCTGGCCGTGAAGCTGAAAGGCCCAGGCTTCATCGACCGCGTCCTGCCGCCAGTGGTGATCGGTCCGGTGGTCATCTCCATCGGCCTGGCGCTGTCGCCGGTGGCGGTGAACATGGCCATGGGCAAGACCGGTGACGCCGCCGCGCAGCTGGTGCCCTACCAGACCGCCATGTTCATCTCCATGTCGGCGCTGGTCACCACCGTGCTGGTGGCCGTGCTCGGTCGCGGTCTGTTCCGCCTGGTGCCGATCCTCTCCGGCATCGCCGTGGGCTGCATCCTCTCGGCCTTCTTCGGCGTGATCGACACCACCGGCATCGCCGCCGCGCCCTGGCTGGCGATTCCCAAGTTCATGGCCCCCGAATTCCACCTCGGCGCCATCCTGTACATGGTGCCGGTGGCCCTGGCCCCGGCCATCGAGCACATCGGTGGGGTGATCGCCGTTGGCACCGTCACCGGCAAGGACTTCGTGCGCAAGCCCGGCCTGCACCGCACCCTGCTCGGTGACGGCCTGGCCACCTCGGCCGCCGGCCTGTTCGGTGGCCCGCCCAATACCACCTACGCCGAAGTCACCGGCGCGGTGATGCTGACCAAGAGCTTCAACCCCAAGGTGATGACCTGGGCGGCGATCTTCGCCATCACCCTGGCCTTCATCGGCAAGTTCGGCGCGGCGCTGCAGGCCATCCCGGTACCGGTGATGGGCGGCATCCTCTGCCTGCTGTTCGGCTCCATCGCCGTGGTCGGCCTGAACACCCTGATCCGCCACCAGGTCGACCTGTCCGAGGCGCGCAACCTGGTGATCGTCTCGGTGACCCTGGTATTCGGCATCGGCGGCATGGTCATCGGCGGCAAGGCCTTCGCCCTCTCCGGCATCTCCCTGTGCGCCATCAGCGCCCTGGCGCTGAACCTGCTGCTACCGGGCGGCAACGCCTGGCGCAAGCACCCGCCGATCGATCCCGAGATCTGATCGCCAAGGCCCCGCACTGCGGGGCCTTTTTCATTGCGCCGCAGTCGTCAGTTTGGCGCTTTTACCCTCCTCGCGGTTCGCTCAGAGCACCTTGCTGATGCCATGCTGCGTCCATGCACCCCACCGGGTTGGCTAGGCTTGCTGCACACATGGAATGAGGAGCCCGCATGTCCGTCGAAGAGCTGGATATCCTGATCGTTGGCGCCGGCCTGTCCGGCATCGGCGCCGCCTGCCACCTGCGCCGCGAGTGCCCGGACAAGCGCGTGGCGATCCTCGAAGGGCGCGCCGCCATGGGCGGTACCTGGGACCTGTTCCGCTACCCCGGCATCCGCTCCGACTCGGATATGTACACCCTGGGCTACAGCTTCCGCCCCTGGACCGATCCGCAGACCATCGCCGACGGCCCGTCGATCCGCCGCTATATCGAAGACACCGCCCGCGAGCACGACGTCGACTCGCTGATCCGCTACCAGCATCGCGTGCAGCGCGCACAGTGGGATAGCGAGCAAGCGCTGTGGACCCTCGACGTGCAGCGCGGCGATGCCGGCGAGCCACTGCAATTGCGCTGCCGCATGCTGATGCTGTGCACCGGCTACTACCGCTACGAGGCCGGCTACACCCCGTCCTTCCCCGGCCGCGAGCGCTTTGCTGGCAGCTTCATCCATCCACAACTCTGGCCGCAGGACTTCGACCCCAGCGGCAAGCGCATCCTGGTGATCGGCAGCGGCGCCACCGCCGTGACCTTGGTGCCGGCCCTGGCCGAGCAGGCCGCCAGCGTGACCATGCTGCAGCGCTCGCCGAGCTACGTGATCAACCTGCCGCAGCACGACCGCCTGCTTGCCGCGCTGCGCCGCTGGCTGCCGGCCACCTGGGTGTATCGCCTGGGGCGCACGCGCAACGTGGCCTTCCAGATGCTGTTCTATCGCTTGGCCAAGTCCTGCCCCGGCCTGATCCGCCGCCTGCTGCTCGGCCTTGCGCGCCGCCAGCTCGGCGAGGGCTACGACATGCGCCACTTCAGCCCGCGCTACAACCCGTGGGACCAGCGCGTCTGCGCGGTGCCCGACGGCGACCTGTTCGCCGCCCTGCGCCAGGGCCGCGCCGAGGTGGTCACCGACGAGATCGAAACCTTCACCGAGAGCGGCGTGCAGCTGCGCTCGGGCCGCGAGCTGCCGGCCGATGCCATCGTCAGCGCCACCGGCCTTGAGCTGCAGCTGTTCGGCGGCATGCAGCTGCTGGTCGACGGCCGGCCCTTCGTTGCGGCCGAGAGCATGGGCTATCGCGGCCTGATGCTGCGCGACCTGCCCAATGCCGCGGTGATCCTCGGCTACACCAACGCCAGCTGGACGCTCAAGGCGGACCTTTCCAGCCAGTACCTGTGCCGCCTGATCCAGCACATGGATGCGCTCGGCATGCGCCAGGTGACGCCGCGCCAGCACGGCGAGATCGGCAAGGAGCCGTTCCTCGACCTGCAGTCCGGCTACATCGACCGCGCCGCCCACCTGCTGCCCAGCCAGGGCGACCGCATGCCGTGGAAGCTGTATCAGAACTACCTGCTGGACCTGGCCCTGCTGCGCCACGGCCGCCTCGACGACGGCTGCCTGGAGTTCAGCTCGCCGCAGCCCGAGGCGCGCGACGAACTGGCGCTGACCGACTAGAGAGCAACACGGTAGGCGCGATCGGCATCGATCTCGCCTACGCCACCGGGAGTGCCGAGCAGCAGCTCGTTGCCCACCTGTACCACGCTGCTGAAGCTGGGCAGCTCGCTGTCCGGCGAGGCCTGCAGGCTCTCCAGCACGCGGCCCTCGCCGTCGAAGCGGAACACATGGGGATAGCGGCTGGGCCGCGCCAGCAGCGCCGGCGGCAGGCGCGAGGCGACCTTGCGCAGGAATGGCCAGGGCCCCAGCGCATCGAGCACGGTCTTGCGCGGCGAGAAGAACGAGCACCAGTAGCTGCCGTCCGGGGCGATGGACAGATCGCCGGGGAAGCCCGGCAGGTTGTCCACCAGCACCTCGCGCTGGCCACTGCGCGGGCCCTGTATCCACAGGCGCGTGATGCGATAGGCACCGGTCTCGGCGACCAGCAGGTAGGACTCGTCCGGGCTGAGCACCACGCCGTTGGCGAACTGCAGGCCATCCATCACCCGCTCGATGCGCCCGTCCACATAGCGCACGAACACACCACCGTCGCCGCCGTGTTCCAGCAGGGCGCGCTTGTTGTCGGCCAGGCCCCAGCGGCTGGAGGCCTCGGTGAAGAACAGGCGGCCATCGCGGGCGACGAACACATCGTTGAGGAAGGTAAAGCGCTGCTGGGCATCGCTCTGCACCACGACCTGCGCCTGCCCCTCGGGAGACACGCGCCAGACCTTGGCATTGGCTTCGTCCGCCGCGTACAGGCTGCCGTCCGGCCCGAAGTTCATGCCCACCGGACGCCCGGCCAGGCTGACGAAGGTCTGCGCCGCCTCCCCCGCCTGCCAGCGCAGGATGCGCCCATCGCCGATGCCGCTGTAGCGCCGGCCCTGGCCGTCCACCACCACGGTGTCCGGGCCGTCGAGGCCGGACTGTTCCAGCACCGCGCCATCCAGCCGGCCATTGGCGGCCCACACACCCTCGGCCTTGGGCACCGGGCCCGGCTGCCAGGCCCGTGGCTGCAACTCCGTGGGCCAGAACAGCAGGTGACTGCAGCCGGCGAGCAGGGCCAGTAACAACAGCTTGCGCATGGCGGTCTTCCTTATCGTTATTGTCCCTGCAGCCTAATCCACGGCACGCCACGCGGGGACCTTCCCGCTGTGCCAAAGCACTGGCCTTGCAGCCACTCAGAAGTTGAAGGCGAGATCGGCGCCGAGATACCAGTTACGCCCCGGCGCCGGCTCGTAATAACGACCGTTGCCCTCGGCCACGATGACCGAGCCGATGTAGTCGCGGTCCAGCAGGTTATCCAGGCGCAGGGTTTGGCCGAAGGTCCATTGCTGCAAGCTCTGCTCATGCCGTACGCGCCAGTTGAACACGGCATAGCCCGGTGCCGGGCGTTGCTGGTTGCTGTCCTCGACATACACCTTGCTGCGATACAGGCCCTCGATGGCCGTGGAGAGTGTTTCGCTCGGGCGCCAGAGCAGCTCGCCGTATAGGGTCGTGGTCGGCACGCCGGGCAGTCGATTGCCCGCCTCGATCTGCCGCCCGGCGCTGCTGAAGTCCTGGTCGTAGGTCGCCTGCAGGTAGGTGTAGGCCAGGCTGGCCTGCCACTGCTCGCCCCACTGCTGCTCCAGGCTCAGCTCGACACCACGGCGCAGGGTCTGCGCGGCATTCTGGTAGGTGCTGCGCCCGGAGGATGAGCCAGCCACGACCAGCTCGTCGTCGGTCTCGATCTGGAACAGCGCGGCGTTCAACCGCGTCGCTTCGCCGAGCAGGGCCTTGAGGCCCAGCTCGTACTGCAGGCTGGTCGCCGCATCGAGCTGCAGGTTGAAGCCGCCGGCATCGGGCGAATAGGCCAGCTCGTTCAGGGTCGGGGTCTCGAAACCCTGGCCGACGCTGAAATAGCCGTGCAGCTCGGGCGTGAAGGCGTAGAGCACGCCGAAGGCGGGCGTGCTCTGCTGGTAGGTGCGGCTGCCGCTGTCGTCGCCGTTGCTGCGGAAGTGATCGTCGACCTCCACCTCGACGCGGTTATGCCGCACACCCGCCTGCAGGGTCCAGTCGCCCAGGCGCCAGTTGGCCTGCAGGTAGGGGTCGAGGCTGGTGACCCGGTCGAGCTCGTCGCGGCGCAGCTGCCCCTTCACACCCAGCAGGCTGCCGACGAAGTTCTCGTAGCCTTGGCGGTCGTCCTCGCTATGGTCGTAATCGAGCCCCAGCACCCACTCGAACTCGCCGGGCAAGGCCTCAACCGGTTGCAGCCAGCGCAGGCTGCCGCCGTGGAACTCGCGGGAGAAGTCGATCACCCCGCCAGCATGTTTCGGGTTGCCCTGCACGGCGACGGGAATCGACTGGTACTGCACCACCCGCCGGGTTCCCGCATACAGCGTGCTCTGCAGGCTGGCCGCGCCGAACTGGCGCTCGTAGTTCAGGCCCAGCTGCTGCTGGTCGATGCTCTTGCGCGTATCGAACAGCTCGGCCACCGCCGGCGCCGCACGTGGGTCGGCCTGGTAGGCGTCCCAGGTCAGCCCCAGCGGATCGTCGCTCTGCTGGTTAAAGTCGCTGAAGCTCAGGGCCAGGCGGCTGTCGTCGTCCGGATGCAGGGTGAGCTTGGCGAAGGTCTGCTCGCGCAGGGCCGCGCTGTGGTCACGGTAGCCGTCGGTATCCAGCCGCGAGCTATCGACGAGAAAGCCACCCCACTGATTGCCACCCTCGGCACTGAGCCGCTGTCGGCTCAGCCGGTCGCTGCCCCAGGCCGTGCCGGCGGACACCTGCGGCGGCCCCTCGCCGTCGCGGGAGAACAGCTGGATCACACCGCCCGCGTTGCTGCCGTACATCGTCGCCATCGGCCCGCGCAGTACCTCGATGCGCTCGGCGCTGTCGAGGTCGAAGGTGGCCAGCTGACCCTGACCATCCGGCGTGCTGGCCGGGATACCGTCGGCGATCAGCTTGATGCCGCGCACGCCGAAGGTGGCACGCGAACCGAAGCCACGCGACGACACCTGCAGGTCCTGGGCGTAGTTCTGCCGGTTCTGCACCACCAACCCGGGCACCCGCTGTAGCACCTCGGAGGCATTGATGCCCGGCTGCCCTTCGCTGATGGTGCGCCGATCCAGGCTGTCGACCGAGAACGGCAGATCGAAGCTGCGCTCGGCGCTGCGCGAGCCGCTGATCACCGCGGGATCGAGCTGCACGGCCTCGCCGGCCAGCAACGGGCCGGGCAGTAGCAGCGCGAACAGGGAGGGCAGGCGCCGCGACACCCGCCTACTCACTCGCCTTGGCGCTGACGCGCCAGATCAGGTTGCCGACATCGTCCGCCACCAGCAGCGCGCCCTGCTTGTCGACCACCACGCCCACCGGGCGGCCCATGGCCTGCTCCTCGCCATCGAGGAAGCCGCTCAGCACATCCTGCGGCATGCCATCGGGCTTGCCGCCCTTGAACGGCACGAAGATCACCTTGTAGCCACTGTGCGGCTTGCGGTTCCACGAGCCGTGCTGACCGATGAACATGCCTTCCTTGAACGGCGGCAGCTGCGCCTGGTCGGCAAAGGCAATGCCCAGCGAGGCGGTGTGCGCGCCGAGGGCGTAGTCGGGGACGATGGCCTTGGCCACCAGCTCGGGCTGCTGCGGCTGCACCCGCGCATCGACATGCTGGCCGAAGTAGCTGTAGGGCCAGCCGTAGAAGCCGCCGTCCTGCACCGAGGTGATGTAGTCCGGCACCAGGTCATCGCCGATCTCGTCGCGCTCGTTGACCGAGGTCCACAGCTTGCCGCTCACCGGCTCCCAGGCCAGCCCGTTGGGGTTGCGCAGGCCGCTGGCGAACAGGCGCTTGGCGCCGCTGGCCGGGTCGACCTCCCAGATCGCCGCGCGCCCCTCCTCGATGTCCATGCCGTTCTCGCCGACATTGCTGTTGGAGCCGACGGTGACATACAGCTTGCTGCCATCGCGGCTGGCGATGACGTTCTTGGTCCAGTGGTGATTGATCCCGGCCGGCAGGTCGGTCAGCTTGGCGCCCTCACCTTCGATGTGGGTCTGGCCATCCCGGTAGGTGAAACGCAGCAGGGCATCGGCATTGGCCACATACAGCTGATCGCCAACCAGCACCATGCCGAACGGCGAGTGCAGCTGATCGAGGAACACCGTGCGCATCTCGGCGACGCCATCGCCGTCGGCATCGCGCAGCAGGCTGATGCGATCCGCGCTGGGCACCCCGGCGCCGGCCTTCTCCATCACTTTGCCGGCGATCCAGCCCTTGATCCCGCCACCATCACGCGCCGGCGCATTGCTCTCCGCCACCAGCACATCGCCGTTGGGCAGCACGTACAGCCAGCGCGGATGATCCAGGCCGGAGGCGAAGGCATTGACCTGGGTGCCAGCGGCGGCCACGGGTTTGCCACCGTCGGGCCAACCTACGGCGGGGGCGATATTGACGGTGGGCAGCAGCCCTTCGCTCGGCTTCGGCAATTGCGGCTGCGGGCCGTAGCCCTGCTCGATCGCCTGGTTCGAACCATCGCTGCAACCGGCGAGCGCAATCGCCACCAGCAGACCGGGCAGCAGTGAACGTGCGTGCATGGCGTCCTTCCTTTGTTGTTGTGCTCAGGCGTTGACCACCGCGTGCTGCGGGGATTCCGCTCCTCGTTTCGGCACAACACTACCAGCACACAGCCGCCACCGGCCGCCAAATCACAACAGATCGTGTCTCAGCGGCCCGCGCGGCGAACGTCACGCAATCAGATCACGGGTTTCCTGATAGGTGGTGATCGCCTCGATCGCGGTCCGCGTGGTCACCGTCTGCTGCGGACCGAAGGTCAGCTGGGTAGACGTCTGCTGCTGCACGGCATTCTGCGTCGTCAGTGGGTCGTCCTGTTCGGCGTTCATCTGCAACTGCTCGGCCCGCTGGGCCTCCAGCACCCGCTCAACCTGCTGCTGACGCAGCCGATCCTGCAGGTTGCTGGCGGCTTCATCTGCTGCCTGCCGCGCCTGCTCGGCCAGCTCTTCGCGCAGTAGCTCACGACGTTCCTCGGCCAGTTCCTGCTGCCGCGCGGAACGCTCAGCGGCCCGTTCACGGGCCAGTTCCAGACGATCCTGCAACCGCTCGGCGCTGGTCGGGTTGAGCTCGGTGTCGAAACGGTTACGCACCGGGCCCAGTGCGGTGTCACTGTCATCGATCGCCCGCAGCGGGCGCGATTCGTAGAGGCTGTTGCCAATCGGATTGATGGCGATAGGCATAGGGTTCTCCCTGGTTTCTCGGCCTGGGAGCCCCAGTCTACGGCGCTGCAACCCGCGGCTTTAGGCGGATGGGGCATAAGGCGCGGGAGCAGATGATCTAGCACTTTTTCCCCGGCAAACGGTCACTCCGTTCCGCCCGCGTGGCGCTCACTCCGTGCTATCGCCCATGGCAGAGGCGCTCGGCGCAGATCCCCCGCTGCGCTAGGCAAAACCTCGTCGTAGAGCCTTCGCGCCTCGCTTGCGCGGCGCCTGCGATGGAGAAAACACGACGAATGGTCGCGCTCAGGCCTGATCCAGCGCCTGGATCTGCTCGATCAGCCACTGCAACGGCGTATCGCGACTGCGCAGGTCGAGGCTGACGATCTCCAGATGGAAGGGCCCCAGCTCGAACGGCAGGTCGAACAGCTTCAGCGGCAGCAGACCGGCGAAGTAGCGCGCCAGGCGCGTCGGCAGCACCGCCACCAAATCGCCACCGGCGGCGATGTGCGCGGCCTGCAGGTAGTTCGGCGTGGTGTAGACGATCTCGCGGCTGAGGCCATGTTCGCCCAGCCACTGCTCGACCATGCCGCGGGTCTGCCCGCCGTGCACCCACAGGTGACGCAGACGCAGGAAGCCATCCAGGCTCAGGCCCTCCCGCAACTGTGGATGATCACGGCGCGCCACCAGTTGCAGGGTTTCGCTCATCCAGCGGCGACCGACGAAGCGTGGCGGCAGCGCCTCGAAGCGGCCCAAGGCGAGGTCGATCTCGCCCTTCTCCAGCGCCTCGGCTGGCAGGCGCGGCGACAGGTGACGCACGTCGATGCGGATGCCCGGCGCCAGCTCGGCCAGGCGCGCCAGCAGGCGCGGCATCAGCAGCATCTCGGCGTAGTCGGTCAGGGCGATGGTGAAGCGCTGGCGGCTGCGTGCCGGATCGAAGCGGCTGCCTTCACTGAGGCTCTCCTCGATCTGCCGCAGGGCGGCGCGGATCGGCGCTTCCAGCTCCAGCGCCCGTGGTGTCGGCTGCATGGCGCGGCCCACGCGCACCAGCAGCGGGTCGTCGAGCAGGTCGCGCAGGCGCCCCAGCGCGTTGCTCACCGCCGGCTGGCTGAGCGCCAGATGCTCGGCAGCGCGCGAGACATTGCGCTCGCGCAGCAGGGCATCGAGCACGCGCAGAAGGTTGAGGTCGAAGGTCGATATATTCACGAGAGGAATTCAACTTATCACAAGTCAAAATTTCTCAAATAGTACAGCGGTACTTAAGGTGCGTCAGTTTTCGCTATCGCGTTCGAGGAAAGGCTATGAGCAATAACTACAAGATCGAACAGGCCGCCGTGATCGGCGCCGGCACCATGGGCCGCGGCATCGTCATCAGCCTGGCCAACGCCGGCATCCCGGTCCTGTGGCTGGACAACAACCCGCAGATGGTCGAGGCCGGCCTGAAGATGGCCGAGGATACCTGGGCGCAGAACGTCGCCAAGGGCCGCATCACCACCGGCGAAGCCAGCCTGCGCCTGTCGCGTATCCAGGCGGTGAACGAGTATGCCGACCTGGCCGACGTCGATCTGGTGATCGAAGCCGTCTACGAGAACCTCGAACTCAAGCAGGAAATCTTCCGCACCCTCGACCGCATCGTGAAGCCGGGCGCGATCCTCGCCAGCAACACCTCGGCGCTGGATATCGACGCCATCGCCGCCGTCACCACTCGCCCGCAGGACGTGCTCGGCCTGCACTTCTTCAGCCCGGCGCACATCATGAAGCTGCTGGAGATCGTGCGTGGCGCCGAGACCGCACCGGCCGTGCTCGACGCCGCCGTGGCCCTCGGCCAGCGCATCGGCAAGATCAGCGTGGTGGCCGGCAACTGCGACGGCTTCATCGGCAACCGCATGCTGCACACCTACGTGTTCGAGGCGCGCAGCATGCTGCTGGAAGGCGCCTACCCGCATCAGGTCGACAGCGCCCTGCAGGGCTTCGGCTTCGCCATGGGTCCGTTCCGCATGTACGACGTGGTCGGCATCGACCTGGAGTGGCGTGCTCGCGAGCTGGCCGGCAAGGGCCAGGATGTGGCCCAGGTGCAGGTCGACAACCGCCTGTGCGAACTCGGCCGCTTCGGCCAGAAGTCCGGCAAGGGCTACTACAGCTACGCGCCGGGCAGCCGCCAGGCCGAGCACGATCCGTTGGTGGACGCGCTGGTGCAGCGCGAGGGCGAGCGCCTCGGCTACCAGCGCCGCAACGTCGGCCCGGAGGAGATCCTCGAGCGCTGCCTGCTGGCCCTGGTCAACGAGGGTGCGAAGATTCTCGAGGAGAACATCGCCGCCAACAGCCATGACGTCGACCTGGTCTATCTCAACGGCTACGGCTTCCCCGCCGACAAAGGCGGGCCGATGGCCTGGGCCGACGCCCAGGGCGTGGCCGCGATTCGCGAGCGCCTGCTGAACCTTACCGAGCGCTTCGGCGCGCACTGGCAGCCGGCCGGCCTGATCGACCGCCTGGTGGCAGACGGCAAGCGCTTCGCCGACGTACAGGAGGGCCGCGCATGAGCTACCAAGCCCCCCTGCGCGACATGCGCTTCGTGCTGCACGAACTGTTCGACGTCGCCGGCCACTGCGAGCGCCTGAACAACGGCCTCGACCGCGAGCTGATCGACGGCGTGCTAGAGGAGGCAGCGGCCTTCACCGGCAACGAGATCGCCCCGCTCAACCGCAACAGCGACGAGCAAGGCTGCCAGCTGGAGAACGGCGACGTCACTACGCCCACGGGCTTCCGTTCCGCCTACAAGCAGTACGTCGACAACGGCTGGGCAAGCATGACCGGACCGCTCGACTTCGGCGGCCAGGGCTTCCCGCAGCTGGTGTCCTTCGCCTTCCACGAGATGCTGATGGGCGCCTCGCTGTCGTTCCGTATCTACTCCGGCCTGACCGAGGGCGCCGTGCTGGCGCTCGACAAGCACGGCAGCAACGAGCTCAAGGACGCCTACCTGGCCAAGATGGTCGGCGGTCAGTGGACCGGCACCATGTGCCTGACCGAGCCGCAAGCCGGCACCGACCTGGCCCTGCTACGCACTCGCGCCGAACCGCAGGCCGACGGCAGCTACAAGGTCACCGGTAACAAGATCTTTATCAGCGGCGGCGAGCAGGACCTGTCCGAGAACATCGTCCACCTGGTGCTGGCGCGCCTGCCGGACGCACCGGCCGGCGTGAAGGGCATCAGCCTGCTGCTGGTACCCAAGTTCATCGCCACCGCCGAGGGCGGCCTGGGCCAGCGCAACGCGCTGTCCTGCGGCGCCATTGAGCACAAGATGGGCATCAAGGGCGCTTCCACCTGCGTGATGAACTTCGACGGCGCCACCGGCTGGCTGGTCGGCGAGGCCAACCAGGGCCTGGCCTGCATGTTCACCATGATGAACGACGCGCGCTTCCAGGTCGGCCTGCAGGGCCTGGGCCTGGGCGAGGCGGCGTTCCAGGGCGCGCTGCGCTATGCCCGCGAACGTCTGCAGTCGCGCGGCCTGAATGGCGCCGTGGCGCCGCAGCAGGCGGCCGATCCGATCATCGTGCATCCGGACGTGCGCCGTATGCTGCTGACCCAGAAGACCCTGGTCGAAGGCAGCCGCATGCTCGCCGCCTACACCGCGCGCCAGCTCGACCTGGAGCACGGCGCCGGCGAGGCTGCCGAGCGCAAGGCTGCGGCCAAGCGCGCCGCACTGCTGATCCCGATCGTCAAGGCGTTCTTCACCGACATGGGCCAGGAAGTGGCCAGCCATGCGGTGCAGGTCTATGGCGGCCATGGCTTCATCCGCGAGTGGGGCATGGAGCAGCTGATGCGCGACAGCCGCATCACCCAGCTCTACGAGGGCACCAACGGCATCCAGGCGCTCGACCTGATCCGCCGCAAGCTGCTCGGCGACGGTGGCGCGGAGCTCAACGCGCTGATCGACGAGTTCGCCGCCCTGGCCGACCGCAGCGCCAGCCAACCGGCCCTGGCCGAACTGGCCGGTGTGGTCAGCGCGCGCCTGCAGCAGTGGCGCGAACTGGCGGCGCAGGTGATCAGCCTGAGCCAGGCCGACTCCGAGGAAATCGGCGCCACTTCGGTGGACTTCCTGCAGTACTCGGCCTATGTGTTGCTGGCCGGTTTCTGGCTGCAGGCCGCCGCCACCGCCCAGCAGAAGCTCGACGCCGGCAGCGGCGAAGCGGCGTTCTACCAGGCCAAGCTGCACAGCGCCGCGTTCTACCTGCGCCGCGTGCTGCCGCGTGCCAGCGGCCACCGCGAGGCCCTGCTGGGCGGCGCGGCGTGCCTGATGGCGATGCCGGAGGACAGCTTCGCGTTCTGATTGGCGCTGCGTGCGGCGCTGCCCGATGATCGTTCTCGGGTAGCCCCGCACGCAGCCCCTTCCCCTCACCGAGAGGCACGGATGAAAACAACAAGAACTGTGCTGAAAATCCTGCTGGTGCTGGCCCTGATCCTGACCGGCCTGTATGGCTATTTCCTCTACGCGCCGAAACCGGCTGAACCCAGCCTGAGCGCCAGCCTGCAACAGGGCAGCCTCGAAGTCGGTGGCCGCGCGCGCGACTACGCCTACTACATTCCTGCCAAGCTGCCGGCCAATGCGCCGCTGCTGTTCGTCCTGCACGGCTCGCTGCAGACCATCGACGATATCCGCACCTTCAGCGCCTACGAGTTCGAACGCCTGGCCGACGAACACGGCTTCATCGTCGTCTACCCACAGGGCTACGAACGCAACTGGAACGACTGCCGCAGCACCGCCGACTACCCGGCGCGCCGGCAGAACATCGACGACGTCGGCCTGATCGCCGCGCTGATCCAGCGCTTCGCCACCCTGCACGGCGCCGACCCTCGCCGCGCCTTCCTCGCCGGCTACTCCAACGGCGGCCACCTGGGTCTGCGCATCGCCCTGCAACGCCCGCAGCTGCTGGCCGGCGTCGCCGCCGTGGCGGCCAACCTGCCGACGCCCGACAACCTCGCCTGCCGCCCGGTGGCCGGCGCCACGCCGGTGCTGTTCATGAACGGCACCCGTGACCCGATCAACCCCTACAACGGCGGCCGCGTCACCCTGTTCGGCTTCGGCGACCGCGGCACCGTGCATTCGTCCTACGAGTCGGCGCTGTACTTCGCCGAACGCGCCGGCTTCGCCGCCGCCGACATGCACCGCGAGCAGGCCTGGAGCGATGCCAGCAAGCCGGCGCAACGCGTCGAGTTCGACCACTGGCACGCCGATGGCCGTGCCGAGGTCGCCCTGTTCGCCGTGATCGGCGGCGGCCACCTGCTGCCCCAGGCCGGCTTCCGCGCGCCGCGCCTGCTCGGCCCCACCCTTTCCGGTTTCGACGGCCCACGGGCCATCTGGGACTTCTTCGCCCGCCAGCAGCCCGTGCCGGCGCAGCCCTGACCTTCGGAGGATTCGTCATGCAACCCTTCAGCTTCGCCACCACCGCGCAGATCCTCTGCGAATCCGGCTCCAGCGTGCGCCTCGCCAGCCTGTGCCAGGAGCGCGGCGCCCAGCGCGTGATGCTGGTCACCGACCCCGGCATCACCCGCTTCGGCCTGCTCAACGGCGTGCTGCCCGGCTTCGCCCAGGCCGGCGTGGCCGTGGAAGTGTTCGACCAGGTGATCGCCGACCCGCCCGAGGCCATCGTGCTCAACGCCGTGGAGCGCGCCCGCACCCTCGGCGCCGACCTGGTGATCGGCTTCGGCGGCGGCAGTTCGATGGACGTGGCCAAGCTGGTCGCCCTGCTCGCCCATCCCAACTGCCAGCAGGCGCTGAAAGACATCTACGGCGTGGGCAACGCGCGTGGCCAGCGCCTGCCGCTGATCCAGGTGCCGACCACCGCCGGCACCGGCTCGGAAGTAACCCAGATCGCCATCGTCACCACCGGCGAAACCACCAAGATGGGCGTGGTCTCGCCACTGCTGCTGCCGGACCTGGCGCTGCTCGATGCCGACCTGACCCTCGGCCTGCCTCCGGCGGTGACCGCCGCCACCGGCATCGACGCCATGGTCCACGCCATCGAGGCCTACACCAGCAAGATCAAGAAGAACCCGCTGTCCGACCTGCTGGCTCGCGAGGCCCTGCGCCTGCTCGCCGCCAACCTCGACCAGGCAGTGCACAACGGGCAGAACCGCGAGGCGCGCCAGGCCATGCTGCTCGGCGCCCTGCTCGCCGGCCAGGCCTTCGCCAACGCGCCGGTGGCGGCGGTGCACGCCCTGGCCTATCCGCTGGGCGGGCACTTCCATATTCCCCATGGCCTGTCCAACGCCCTGGTGCTGCCACAGGTGCTGCGCTTCAACGCCCCGGCCGCCATGCCGTTGTATGCCGAATTGACGCCGCTGCTGCTCGGCGAGCGCTTCCAGGGCGGCAGCACGGAACAACGTTGTGCAGCCTTTATCGACGAGCTGGCCGCGCTGAATCAACGTTGCGGCCTGCCCAGCCGCCTGCGCGATGCCGGCGTGCCGGAGGCCATGCTGAGCACCCTGGCCAGCGACGCCATGCTCCAGCAGCGCCTGTTGGTGAACAATCCGCGCGAGGTGAACGAGGCCGACGCCCTGGCCATCTACCAGGCGGCGTACTGATCACCTGCTGCCGGGTAGTTCGATAGCACGCGATCCACCCGGCGAATGCTGGAGCCGGCCAATAGGCCGCAATACAGCCGACGAATCAAAGTATCCCGCGCACCATCCAGGCCTTAGGGTGGTACGCAAGCACGAGGACCGAGCATGAACCCACCGCAGCACCTGCGCGGCGACTACGCCCACTTCCAGCCGATCACCACGCGCTGGCACGACAACGACGTCTACGGTCACGTCAACAACGTCGTGTACTACGGCTTCTTCGACAGCGCGGTGAACACCTACCTGATCGAAGTCGGCGGCCTGGATATCCACGAGGGCGAGGTGATCGGCTTCGTGGTCAGCTCGTCGTGCGACTACTTCGCCTCCATCGCCTTCCCCGAACGCATCGAGGTCGGCCTGCGCGTCGGCAAGCTGGGCAACAGCTCGGTGCAGTACGAGCTGGCCATCTTCAAGGCCGGCGAAGACGAAGCCTGCGCCGCCGGGCGCTTCGTCCACGTCTTCGTCGACCGCACCAGCAACCGCCCGGTGCCGATTCCCGAAACGCTGCGCGCGGCACTCGCCCGCCTGCTGCGCGACTGACACGACAACAACAGGAGCATTTCGCCATGCAAGACGCCGTCATCGTTTCCACCGCCCGTACGCCCATCGCCAAGGCCTTCCGCGGTGCCTTCAACGACCTCAAGTCGCCGTCCATGAGCGCCGTGGCCATTCGCGCCGCCGTCGAGCGCGCCGGCATCGAGCCGGGCGAGATCGAGGACCTGGTGATGGGCACCGCCATGCAGGGCGGCACCGCCGCGATCAACCTGGCGCGCCTGTCCGCCCTGGCCGCCGGCCTGCCGCTGTCGGTCAGCGGCCAGACCATCGACCGCCAGTGCGCCTCCGGCCTGATGGCCATCTCCATCGCCGCCAAGCAGATCATGGTCGACGGCATGGCCGTCACCGTCGGTGCCGGCCAGGAGCAGATCAGCCTGGTACAGAACACCCACATGAAATGGTCCGGCGCCGACTACGACCCGGCCGTGGTGAAGATGGCCGAGCATGCCTACATGCCGATGCTGCAGACCGCCGAGATCGTCGCCAAGCGCTACAACATCAGCCGCGAGGCCCAGGACGAATACGGCTTCCTGTCGCAGCAGCGCACCGCCGCCGCCCAGGCCGCCGGCCTGTTCGCCAACGAGATCGTCCCGGTTACCGCACGCAAGAAACTGGTGGATAAAGAAACCGGCGCGGTCAGCTTCGAAGACGTCACCCTCAGCCTCGACGAAGGCAACCGTCCGCAGACCGTGCTCGGCGACCTGCAGAACCTCAAGCCGGTGATCGAAGGCGGCTGCATCACCGCCGGCAACGCCAGCCAGCTGTCCGACGGCGCCAGCGCCAACGTGCTGATGAGCGGCGCCCTGGCCGCCCAGCGCGGCATTCAGCCGCTGGGCCTGTACCGCGGCATCGCCGTGGCCGGCCTGGCCCCGGAAGAGATGGGCATCGGCCCGGTATTCGCCGTACCCAAACTGCTCAAGCAGCACGGCCTGAGCGTCGACGACATCGGCCTGTGGGAGCTCAACGAAGCCTTCGCCTGCCAGGTGCTGTACAGCGCGCAGAAGCTCGGCATCGACCCGGCCAAGCTCAACGTCAACGGCGGCGCCATCGCCATCGGCCACCCCTACGGCATGAGCGGCGCGCGCATGGTCGGCCACGCCCTGCTGGAAGGTAAGCGGCGCGGCGTGAAGTACGTGGTAGTGACCATGTGCGTCGGCGGCGGCATGGGCGCAGCCGGTCTGTTCGAAGTGCTGTAAGCCTTACCCGCGGCCACGCTCAGTGGCCGCGGTTCCCTCCTGCCTAGCGCTGCAGCCAGAAACGGCTGTCCGCCGCGGGCAAGCCTTCCGGCAGATCGTTGCCGAGAATCAGCAGGCGCCGCTCGTGCAGGCGACTGCGCTCCAGCTCCCTGCCGAAATGGCGGAACAGCAACTGCTGGAAGCTGCCATCGAGCTGGATCAGGCGCAGACCGTCCTCGAAGCGCTCGCGCAGCTCGACATTCTGCCGATTGAAGGCGAAGTACACCGGCAGCGGGTAGACCAGCGCCAGGGTCGGCTCGACCATCAACTGCGGGTACTGTGCCGCCGCGCCATCGAACTCCGCCCAGACTTCGTGCGGTGCCCGGTGGTAGTAGTCGAAGCGGTGGCCAGCGAGCATCGCCAGCAGGTTTTCCGGGCGCGGCGTGCCGACCACCGGCAGGCCGTTGCGGGCAAACACGGAAAAATCGCTCCACTGGCTGACGAAGCCGCCGCGCAACTGGCGCAGGTCATCCAGAGTGCGCACCTGAGCGAAACGCGGTGCGTCTTCGCGGCGAATCAGTAGCAGGCGGTAGCCGAGCATGCCGGCGTGGATGTCGAAGGGCAGCATGTCGAACTGCTGCAGGCGCTCGGCATTGGGTGGCACGTAGGCCAGGTCCACCTCGCCATCGCGCAGCTGCAGCAGGCAGCGCTCCTGCGGCGGGTCTTCGACGAGAGCAGGGGCGATATGCAGCTCACCATGGGTGACCGCCGTACGCGCCAGGATCAGGTTGGCCAGCTCGATGCGATAGGCATAGCGCCCGACATCGTGCTGGCATACGCGCAGCTCTGCAGCCTGCGCGCTGAATGCCAGCGCCAGCAGGGCCAGCGCTGCGGCGACGATGTGCATTTCAGTTCGCCAGCGGCGCCCTCTCGCACAGCACTTTTAGCGCCTCGACCCACTGCGGGTGGTCGTTCAGGCACGGCACCAGCACCAGTTCCTCGCCGCCGGCCTCGCGGAACTGCTCCTGGCCGCGCTGACCAATCTCCTCGAGGGTCTCGATGCAGTCGGCGACGAAGGCCGGGCACATCACCAGTAGCTTCTTCACCCCGGCCTTGCCCAGCTCGTCCAGGCGCGCCTCGGTGTAGGGCTCGATCCACTTGGCGCGGCCCAGGCGCGATTGGAACGACACCGACCACTTGCCCGCCGGCAGCCCGGCGCGCTCGGCGAACAGCTCGGCGCTGCGCAGGCACTGGCTGCGGTAGCACACCGCCAAGGTCTCGTCGCTGACACCGGCGCTGCTGGTCGCGGTCAGGCTGTGATTGGGATCTTTCACCAGCTTGCGGATATGCCGCTCGGGCAGGCCGTGGAAGCTCAGCAGCAGGTGGTCGAAATCCTGCTCCAGATAGGGCTTGGCGCTGGCCACCAGGGCGTCGAGGTATTCTGGCTGGGCGAAGAACGGCGGCAGGCTGGCGAACTGCAGCGGCAGGTTCTGCTCGCGCACCACCCGGCGCACTTCTTCCAGTGCGGTGGTGGTGGTGCTGTCGGCGAACTGCGGGTAGAGCGGCGCCAGGGTCACCTTGCGCACACCCTGGGCCACCAGGCGGTTGAGCGCGCTGGCGATGGACGGCTCGCCGTAGCGCATGCCCAGTTCCACCGGGCCGTGCGGCCAGTGCGGCGCCATCGCCTCCTGCAGGCGGCGGCTGAGCACGATCAGCGGCGAGCCACCTTCCCACCAGATCGACGAGTAGGCATGCGCCGACTCGGCCGGGCGCTTGACCAGGATCAGCGACACCAGCAGCCGGCGCAGCGGCCAGGGCAAGTCGACCACATAGGGGTCCATGAGGAACTGGTCGAGGTAGCGGCGCACATCTGCCACCGAGGTAGAGGCCGGCGAACCCAGATTGAGCAACAGCAGGGCATGATCGGTCATGCGGTGTCCTTGAGCAGGTCGGCCAGGGCCGAGTCGAGATCGGTGAAACGAAATTCGTAGCCGGCGGCCAGAGCCCGCTGCGGCAGGGCCTTCTGCCCGCCGAGCAAGAGCCCGGACAGCTCGCCCAGGCCCAGCTTGAGCAACGGCCCGGGCAGCGGCAACAGCGCCGGGCGCTGCAGCACGCGACCGAGGGAGCGGGCAAACGCCTTGTTCCTGGCCGGCTGCGGCGCGCAGGCATTATAGGGACCGTGGGCGTCTTCCCGCTGCAAGAGAAAATCGATCAGGCCGATTTCATCGCGCAGGTGAATCCACGGCATCCATTGCCGACCGTTGCCGATCGGCCCACCCAGGCCCAGGCGGAACGGTAACAACAGGCGCTGGAGAAAGCCGCCGTCGCCAGCCAGGACCAGCCCGGTGCGCAACAGGACCACACGCAGGCCCAGCTCCTCGGCGCGCAGCGCGGTCTCTTCCCAAGCGCCGCACAGCTGGGCGGCGAAGTCCTCGATCACCGGCGGGCTGTCCTCGTGCAGCTCACGCTCGCCGCCGTCGCCATACCAGCCTACGGCGGAACCGTTGATCAGTACCTGCGGCCGCTGGTCGCGGCTGGCCAGCCAGGCCAGCAACTGCTCGGTGAGGCCGATGCGGCTGGCCCACAGCAGCGCCTTGCGCTTGTGCGTCCAGGGCCGGTCGGCGATGGGCGCGCCGGCCAGGTTGATCAGCGCATCCAGCGGGCCGTCGCCATACTCCTCGAGGCGGCCGATGCCGCGCACCGCAGTGCCACACAGCTCGGCGACGCGCTGCGGCGTGCGGCTCCACACGGTCAGCTGATGGCCCTTGGGCAACCAGTGTTGGCACAGGGCCCGGCCGATCAGACCTGTACCGCCAGTCAGCAAAATGTGCATGGCATCCTCCTCGCATGGCGTTAACCACCCGTCACCACCTAGTCTGAATCATGACGGTGCAACGTGCCTTCTTCCGGCCGGGCCGCCGTCCCAGTTTCAGCAGGCTCACGTACAAATACGTGAGATGGGTACCCCCAAATGCGTGTCCAACTTGTAACCGGCAGTACATCGCTCCGAGAAGCGACCGGTTCAGGGAAACGAGGCCCATCATGAACGCACCCATCGCAATAATCGGTACCGGCCTGGCGGGGCTCTCCGCCGCCCAGGCCCTGCATGCGGCAGGGCTGGAGGTCGAACTGTTCGACAAGGGCCGCGGCAGCGGCGGGCGCATGGCCAGCAAGCGCAGCGACGCCGGCTCGCTGGACCTCGGCGCGCAGTACTTCACCGCCCGCGACCGCCGCTTCGTCGAGGTGGTGCAGCAATGGCAGGCGCGCGGCTGGGTCGCCGAGTGGGACCCGCAGCTCTACCACTACAACGAGAACGGCCTATTGCCCTCGCCCGACGAGCAGGTGCGCTGGGTCGGCACGCCACGCATGAGCGCCGTCAGCCGCGCCCTGCTCGGCGCCCTGCCGGTGCACTTCTCCTGCCGCATCACCGAGGTGTTCCGCGGCGAACAGCACTGGAACCTGCAGGATGCCGACGGCAACAGCCACGGCCCGTACAGCAGCGTGATCATCGCCACCCCGGCGCCGCAGGCGACCAACCTGCTGGCCGCCGCACCCAAGCTGGCCAGTGCCGCCGCCGGGGTGATCATGGAGCCGACCTGGGCCGTGGCCCTGGGCTTCGCAACGCCGCTGGAGACCCGCGTCGAGGCCTGCTTCGTGCAGGGCGGCGCCATCGACTGGCTGGCGCGCAGCCGCAGCAAACCGGGCCGCGACGGCGCCTTCGACACCTGGGTGCTGCACGCCACCAGCGCCTGGAGCAAGCAGCACCTGGACCTGCCCAAGGAGGCGGTGATCGAACAGCTGCACGGCGCCTTCGCCGAGCTGATCGGCTGCGCCCTGCCCGCCCCGGCCTTCAGCCTGGCGCATCGCTGGCTCTACGCGCGGCCGGCCAGCGCCCACGAGTGGGGCGCGCTGGCCGACGCCGACCTGGGCCTGTACGCCTGCGGCGACTGGTGCCTGTCCGGCCGCGTGGAAGGCGCCTGGCTCAGCGGCCAGGAGGCGGCGCGGCGGCTGCTGGAACATCGCCAGTGAGGCCTGGCCGTATCAATCCGCGCAAGCTGCTGCTGTCGAAGTGGACGGCGCGCACGCCGCGTAATCGCGAGCGCCATTTTCTGGTCACCGAACTGCAGCGCAGCGACACCGGCGAGGTGCTGACGATCGACCTGCAGGCCGTGCTGACCGGGCGCAGCGAGCGCCTGGACTGGCACCTGCTGGAAGACACCGAGCGCTGGCAGATGGGCTGGAAGTAGCGTCTGTGGGACAATGCCAGCCCCGCTCGCCGAACAGCCCATCATGCGTCAGAAAGCCCAGCCCCCCCGCCAACCCAAGGCCGTCGCCAAGGGCCAGTTGCACCCGCGCAACCGCCACCAGGGGCGCTACGACTTCCCCAAGCTGATCGCCGCCAGTCCCGAGCTGGGCCGTTTCGTCATCCTCAATCCCTACGGCAAACAGAGCATCGACTTCGCCGATCCCGAGGCGGTACGGGTGTTCAACCGCGCGCTGCTGCGCCAGCTGTACGGCATCGCCCACTGGGACATTCCGGCCGGCTACCTGTGCCCGCCGATCCCCGGCCGCGCCGACTACCTGCACGGCCTGGCCGACCTGCTGAGCGAGACCGCCGGCGGCGAGATTCCTCGTGGCGAGCAGGTCCGCGTGCTGGACGTGGGCACCGGCGCCAACTGCATCTACCCGCTGCTCGGCCATAGCGACTATGGCTGGCGCTTCCTCGGCTCGGACATCGACCCGCAGGCCCTGGCCTCGGCCCAGTCGATCATTCAGGCCAACGGCCTGGACGCAGCCATCGAGCTGCGCCAACAGAACGAACCCAAGCACATCTTCCTCGGCCTGCTGGGCAACGAGGAACGCTTCGCCCTGAGCCTGTGCAACCCGCCCTTCCACGCCTCGTCGGCCGAGGCCGCCAGCGGCAGCACGCGCAAGTGGAAGAACCTCGGCAAGCTTGATCCCAAGCGCAAGCTGCCCAAGCTCAACTTCGGTGGGCAGAGCAACGAGCTGTGGTGCACTGGTGGTGAGGCCGCCTTCCTGCAGCGCATGGCCCGCGAGAGCGCGGCCGTGGCCGGCCAGGTGCTGTGGTTCAGCAGCCTGGTGTCCAAGGCCGGCAACCTGCCGATCCTGCAGAAAGCGCTGCAGCAGGCCGGCGCCGTGGAAGTGCGCCAGGTGGACATGGCCCAAGGCAACAAGCAGAGCCGCTTCCTGGCCTGGACCTTCCACGACGTGAACGCCCGCCGCGCCTGGCTGCAGGCCGGCTGATGGCCTTCACCCTCGGCGCGCCCTGCGAGTACCGCGAGGAAATCCGCAAGAGCCGCTTCATCGCCCTGGCCGCGCCTGTCGACTCGGCGGAGCAGGCGCTGGCCTTTATCGAGCAGCACAAGGACCTCGCCGCCTCGCACAACTGCTGGGCCTTCAAGTGCGGCCAGCAGTACCGCTTCAGCGACGATGGCGAACCCGGCGGCACCGCCGGCCGGCCGATCCTTGCCGCCATCGAGGGCCAGGACTGCGACCGCGTGGTGGTGCTGGTGATCCGCTGGTACGGCGGCATCCAGCTCGGCACCGGCGGCCTGGCCCGCGCCTATGGTGGTAGCGCGGCCAAGTGCCTGCAGAGCGGCGAGCGGGTCGAACTGGTGGCACGCGTGCAGGCGCGCTGCCATGTGCCCTTCGCCGAGCTGGCGCGGGTCAAGGCACGTCTGGGCGACTGGCAGGCGCAGCTGGAGAGCGAGAGTTTCGATGCCGAAGGTGCCGAGCTGCACCTGGCGCTGCCCAAGCAGCAGCTAGCGGTTGCCGCCGAGCAGTTGGCCAACCTGGGTCGCGGGCAGATCAGGCTGGAGTGGGACTGAGCCGTCTAGGTCAGGCGCTCACATGGCCCATTCGGTAACGACCATATGCGTCTTCACCCGCTGCATGCCGGGGAAGCCTTCGATCACGCCACGGATCTCGGCCAGGCGCGCCATGCTCGCCGCCTCCACCTGCACCAGCATGTCGGTCTCGCCGCTGATGCCGCAGCACTGGCGGATCTCCGGGTAGACGCGCATGCGTTCGACATAGTCCTGGCAGCGGCCGTCCTTGTAGAACAGCTCGAGGAAGGCCTTGACCCCACCAGCGCCTGGCTCGGCCACCTGGGCGTGGTAGCCGCGGATCACCCCGCCCTGCTCCAGCTGGCGGATGCGCTCGCTCACCGCCGAACGCGACAGGTTGACCTCGCGGGCGATCTGGCTGACGGAGGTGCGGGCGTCCTGGCGCAGCAGGGCGATGATCTGGCGATCGAACTTGTCCACGGTGGTTCTCGGCGGCAGGCAGTTTGACTACGGATTCCGCCAGTTTGCCGGTGATCGGCGGCGACCTGCGGCAGAGCGGCCGCTTAACATGGCGGGATCGAAAGAAGGAGCGAGCATACATCATGAGCCGGCTGAACAAGGAACTGGGGCTGCTGCAGGGCGTCGCGCTGCTGAGCACCTCGCTGCTCGGCACCGGCATCTTCGTGGTGCCGGCGCTGGCCGCCACCGCCGCCGGCCCCGCCTCGCTCTGGGCCTGGCTGATCCTGATCGCCCTGGTGCTGCCGGTGGCCTTCACCTTCGCCCAGTTGGGCAAGCGCTTCCCGCACGCCGGCGGCGCGCCGCACCTGATCGGCCGCGCCTTCGGCGGGCGCATGGAGCGGTTGATCGCCTTCCTGTTTCTCGCCGTTCTGCCGGTCGGCCTGCCCGCCGCGCTGAACATCGCCACCGGCTTCTGGCAGGCGCTACTGCCGATCGGCGCGGGTGGCGCACTGCTGATCCAGTTCGCCACCCTCGGCGCCATGCTCCTGCTCGGCCAGCGCCCGGCCCGCGCCAGCGGCATGGTGCAAGGTCTGATCGCCCTGGCGATCCTCGGCACCGTCGGCCTGATCTGGTGGGTTGGCGATCTGCCGCGCGCCAGCCAACCGCTGCTGCCGGCGATCGACGATTCCTGGCAACTGATTCCCGGAGCGCTGGGCGTGATGTTCTGGTGCTTCGTCGGCATTGAGGCCTTCACCCACCTGGGTGAGGAGTTCAAGCGTCCCGAGCGCGACTTTCCTCTGGCCCTGCTGCTCGGCGTGCTGCTGGCCGGCCTGGTGTACTGGGCCTTCTCGGTGGCGGTGCTGAGCTTCGGCGTGTACGGCGACGAGCACAGCGACGCCGCCTCGCTGCCGCGGCTAATGCACATGCTGCTCGGCGATGAGGCACGTGCGCTGGTCGCAGTGGTCGGCTACCTGGCCTGCTTCGCCTCGATGAACATCTACGTGCAGGGCTTCGCCCGCCTGATCTGGAGCCTGGCCGACGAAGGCAAGCTGCCGGCTGCCCTGGCTCCGCTCAACCGCCACGGCGTACCGGCGCGCGCGCTGCTGCTGGTGGTGCTGATCTGCTGCCTGTGCGCCAGCCTCGCCAGCGTGCTACAGCTGTCGGTGGACGACCTGATCCGCTACGCCAACGGCAACTTCATCGTCGTCTACCTGCTCAGCATGGCCGCCGGCTGGGTGCTGCTGCGCGGCGTCTGGCGCTGGATCGCCGGTTTCAGCACCCTGCTCTGCGCCCTGGTGCTGCTGGCCCTCGGTGTGGAAGCGCTATACGCCCTGGGCCTGCTCGCCGGCTTCGCGGTGATCGGCTACTGGCTGGAGCGCCAGCAGCGGCCGCAGGTCTCACGCAGCTAAGAACCGGTTTACGATCTCGCGAGCTAGAGATAAACGGCGGCGAAAGTGGCCGAGGAAGCGGAGTTTACGAGTGGTAAATGAGCATTCCGAGGGCGCTTTCAACTCCGTTTAGCCAACGCGCAGCAGATCGTAAACCGGTTCTGACCGGTCAAGGGCTATCCTCTGCCTGAGATAGCCTCAAGGACCGACCATGCGCCGCATTCTCCGCGACCTGAAAATCCTCATCCTCGCCAACCTGTGGATAGTGCCGGTGCTCGCCGGCCTGGTGGGCGCGCTGTTCTACTTCGTTGCCCCGCCGCCACCGATGCACGCACGCATGGCTACCGGCGCCGTGGGCGGTGGCTACCACACCTTCGCCGAGCGCCTGCGCGACGAGCTGGCCGAACAGGGCTTCGAGCTGGAGCTGGTGCAGAGCCTGGGCTCGCGCGACAACCTGGCCAAGCTGGGTGACGGCTCGGTGGAGCTGGCCCTGATCCAGAGCGGCCAGGAACTGACCCTGGACGACGAGGCACGCGGCAAGCTGGCCGGCCTCGGCGTGGTCTATCGCGAGCCGCTGTGGCTGTTCACCACGCGCAAGGTCAAGTTCGAACGCCTGGCCGACCTGCTCAAACTGCGCCTGGCCATCGGCTCGGAAGACAGCGGCACCCAGGCGGTGACCGCCGCGCTGTTCGCCGCCAACCGCATCGAGCCGGGCGCTTATCCCAAACAGTGGCAACAGTTGGGCGGCAGCCGCGCCGCCGACGCTCTGGTGGCTGGCGAACTGGACGCCGCCTTCTTCGTCGGCCCGGCGGAGAACCCGCTGATCCAGCGCCTGGCCGCCGAGCCCAAGCTGCGTCTGGTCAGCCTGCGCCGCACCGAAGCCTACCTGGCGCGCCTGCCCTACCTGAGCCGCCTGGCAGTCGGTGAAGGCATGCTCGACATGGCACAGAACACTCCGGATCGCGACATCGTCACCCTCGGCCCGGTCGCCACCCTAGTGGCCGGCGAGAGCTTCCACCCGTCGCTGACCCCACTGATCCTAGAGGCCGCGCGCGAGGTGCTGAAGAACGGCAGCCTGCTCGACCCCGCCGGCAGCTACCCGGCGCGTCCGCCGCTGTCGCTGCACATTCTGGACGAGGCCGACTACTACTACGAGAAAGGCCTGCCGATCCTGCAGCGCTACCTGCCGTTCCGCATCGCCTCGCTGGCCGACCGCTACATCATCCTCGCCATCCCGCTGCTGGTGCTGCTGTTCCCGCTGTTCAAGGCCATCGGGCCGATCTACCAGTGGCGCATCCGCGCGCGTATCTACCGCTGGTACAAGCACCTGCGCGAGATCGACCAGCAGCTGTACAAGGGCAGCCTCAACGGCGACATCGGCGCCGAGATCGAGCGCCTGGAAAAACTGGAAGACGAGTTGGCGCGGGTCGAGGTGCCGCTGTCCTACTCCAGCGAGCTGTACGAGCTGCACATGCACCTGCGCTACATGATCGAACGCCTGCACGCCGTGCAACGGCGCAAGGCCGCAGAACCAGCCGCATGAAAAAAGCCCCGCCAGGGCGAACCTGGCGGGGCTTCTGCTCAAGCCGGGGTCATTTGACCCAGTGCTTGCCCCAGTGGGTGATGTCGTAAGCCTTGGCCGCACGTTTCAGGCTGGGCGCCGCCTGGCTCGCCGCGATCTCGTCGTCGATGGCCTTGGTCGAGTGCGACAGCCAGCTGGTGACGAAGGCCATGGCATCGCCGTTGATCTCCAGCGCGCGCGCGTCGATGTTGCCCAGGTTGTCACAGGCCGCGTGATAGCAGGGATCGAGGGCGATGCCCGCGGTGCCGCCATAACGCGCCGCCTGCTCCTCGGTCTTCAGCACCTCGGCGCCGGTGAACAGCCCGCCGAAGGCGATGCCATCGGTGAAGAACTGCGCGTAGTCGGAGCGGAAGGTAATCTCGTCACCCTCGAACGGCAGGCCGCGCAGCTTGTAGTACTCCTCGAACAACTTCTCGATGGCGGCCGAGCCGGGCGGACCTTCCAGACCGTAGGCCGAGCCGTCGCCGTCATACACGAAGTAGGCGAAGTTCGGCGAAGCGATCATGTCGAAGTTCAGGTAGGCCTTGATCTTGCTCTTCTGCTCCGGCGGCAGCTGGGTGACGTAGTAGGTCGAGCCCACTAGCCCCGACTCCTCGGCGCCCCACCAGGCGAAGCGCAGCTTGTTGGTCGGCTTGACCTTGCGCAGTTGCACGGCCAGCTCCAGCAACGCGGCGCTGCCCGAACCGTTGTCGTTGATGCCCGCGCCCTCGTACACCGAGTCGAGGTGCGCGCCGGCCATCACCACATTGTTCGGGTTGCCGTGCTTGGACTCGGCCACCAGGTTGTAGGTCTGGGTCCGCTCGCGCACCACATCGGTGACCATGCGCAGGCGCAGCTCGGCGGTCTGCGCCAGGCTCACACCCACGTCATAGGTGGTGAACAGCACCGGAATGCCACCGGCATAGGCATCGCCCAGGGTGGCGCTGAGCAGGCCCTTGCGGTCCTCGCTGTCGCCCTGGTTGAACACCACCACGCCACTGGCGCCGGCATTGGCGGCGTTCTCCGCCTTGATCTGGAAGTTGCACGCACCGCGTTGCAGCAGGGCGATGGCACCGGCGGGGAAGCCGGCGAAGTCTTCCGCCTCGCAGCCACTGGTGGAGGTGTTGCCAGCACCGAGGGCGATGTCCACCGGCACCACGGCGGCGGTCACGTCACCGGCATCGGTCTGCGACAGGTAGGTGAAGTCCACCTCCCACTCGAAGCTGGCGGGTGCCGGAGCCACCGTCTGCAGCACGCCCGGCCCCTGGGGATAGAAGGCGCTGAACGGGAATGGCTGCAGCGTGACGCGGTAGCCGGCGCGCTCCAGGGTTTCCTTCACGTAGTTGAGCGAGCCGTCGTAGCCCGGCAGGCCGGCGGCGCGGTTGCCACCGTTGGCCAGGGCCACGTCGTGCAGCATCTGCAGGTGTTGCTGGGTGTTCTGCGCCTGCATGCAGCGCGGCAGCAGCAGCGGCGAGCTGTTCAGCAGCCCGGCGCGACACTCCAGCGGGCCGAGGCGCGTCGGGCTCCAGAGCTTGTCGAATACCTGCGAGAGATCCTGGGGACCGCCGGCGAGCGCCGGGGTGGCAGTGGCGGTGAGGAGCGAAGCGAACAGCAGCTTTTTCTTGTAATGCATGGGTTTTCTCCAATTCCGTTTTTGGAGCGCATGAATGCGGCGACACTTGTGGCACCACCGCGGGCCGTCCCTTTACTGCGTCGTGTGGACGCTGCAACAGTAGACGGCGGTTTTCCGGCAAGCGAAGCGGTTAGCTACTTTTTCTTCGAAATATTGCTGCAGTTCACCGACGATGGCAGCACATCGCCATCATCAAGAATGACGACCGACCCGCCGCGCGGCGTTGTCGGGTAGACTCCTCGCCCTGTTTCCCGCGAATCACCGAAGACCGATACCCATGCCGATCCGCCACTGCATCGTCCACCTGATCGACAAGAAGCCCGATGGCTCGCCCGCCGTACTGCATGCCCGCGACTCGGAGCTCGCCGCGTCCCAGGCCATGGAGAACCTGCTGGCCGACCTCAACGAGAGCTACAACGCCAAGCAGGGCAAGGCCTGGGGCCTGTTCCACGAGGAATCCGGCGCCTACCCGTTCAGCGGCTGGCTGAAGGCCTACCTGGACGGCGAGCAGGACTTCACCGCCTTCAGCCGTCAGGCCGTCGAGCAGCTGCAGAAGCTGATGGAAGAGTCCAACCTGTCGACTGGCGGCCACGTGCTGCTGGCCCACTACCAGCAAGGCATGACCGACTACCTGGCCATCGCCCTGCTGCACCACAGCGAAGGCGTGGCGGTGACCGAGGCGCTGGACGTGGCGCCAGCCAAGCACCTGGACCTCGGCCAGCTGCACCTGGCGGCACGCATCAACATCTCCGAGTGGCGCAACAACGCCCACTCCAAGCAGTACATTTCCTTTATCAAGGGCAAGAACGGCAAGAAGGTCTCGGACTACTTCCGCGACTTCATCGGCTGCCACGAAGGCGTGGATGCGCCGAGCGAGACGCGCACCCTGCTCAAGGCCTTCAGCGACTTCGTCGAAAGCGAGGACATGGCCGAGGAACAGGCTCGCGCCAAGACCGAGACGCTGGTCGACTACGCCACCAGCCAGGCCAAGATCGGCGAGCCGATCACCCTCGACGAGCTCTCCGGGCTGATCGACGAAGACCGCCCGCGGGCCTTCTTCGAACACATCCGCAACAAGGACTACGGCATGGCCCCGGAATTTCCGGCGGACAAGCGCACCCTCAACCAGTTCCGCCGCTTCACCGGCCGCGCCGAGGGCCTGTCGATTAGCTTCGAGGCCCACCTGCTGGGCTCGAAGATCGAATACGATGAGTCGCGCGACATGCTGATCATTCGCCAGGTACCCACCCAACTGAAGGACCAACTCAAGCGTCGCAAGGAGTGACATGGGTAAACGGATTTTCGTCCTGCTGGCGGCACTCGCCGCCTGGCAAAACTGGGAACGCATCGAGACCTTCACCGGCCTCAAGCCAGCGCCACAGGTAGCCGCCAGCAACGCGGACGCGCCAGTGGTGCTCTACGCCACGACCTGGTGCGGCTACTGCGCCAAGACCCGCAGCTTTCTCGCCGAACAGGGCATTCGCTACACCGAGTTCGACATCGAGAAGTCCAGCGAAGGCCGCCGCGCCTATGATGCGCTGGGTGGCAAGGGCATTCCGCTGATGACCATCGGCGATACCGTGATCCGCGGCTACAACCCGGAAGGGATCAAGGCGGCGCTGCGCTAGCGCCGCCCTGCTATCCGCTTACAGCGCTTCGATACGGAAGCCCAGGCGCGGGAAGTGCACATGCACGACGCCCGCGCGCTCGTCCTCACGGCGCAGGATCAGCTCCTCGGCGCCGGCGAACACCAGCTCACCTTCCACCGGATCGACGCCATAGTCGGTCGCAGCGATCTTCACCCGCTGGCCAGCCTGGAAGCCATTGGGCTCGGCGAAAGACTCGTCAGGTAGTGCTGCCGGGGTGGCCGCACGGGCGATCTCGATGGCCTCGGCGGCGCTCAGCTCGCTCGGCGCGCCATGGCCGAAGCCCAGCACGCGGCCAAGCCAGGCGCTGACATTGGGGTAGGCATCGACCAACGGCGCGGTGACCGGCGTGCCCTTGAGGAACCACAGGCAGTGGGCCAGGGAGAAGTCGGCCACCGACGGCTCGCCGAACAGGAAGTCGCCCTGCTCGCGCGCCAGCTGCTGCTCGACGCGGGCCATGATGCTCGGCCAGTTGTGCTTGGCCACATCGGCCGGAATGCGCGTCGCGGTGCCACCGCTGAACAGTCCGGCGCGGTCGGCAATGAACGCCTTGACCGCTTCCGGCGGCAGCTTGGCGAAGCGCAGCGCCACCGACTCAGGCTGGAACACCAGGCTCACCGCGTGCTGGAACACCACCGAGTCGACCCACTGGGCGAAGCTGGCGACGACGAATTCCTGGCCTTCCGGGAACAGCGCCGGAACGTTCTTCTCGGCCTCCAGGCGACGGGCGATCAGCGCGGTGTCGCAATAGATATCAGCGCCGATCTGCAGCACCGGGGTCTTGCGGTAGCCGCCGGTCAGCGCGGTCAGATCGGGCTTGGGCATCACCGGCGGGATCATCACCGAGCGCCAGGACAGCTGCTTGAAGCCCAGCAGCAGGCGCGCCTTCTCGGCGAACGGTGAAGTCGGGTAATGGTGCAGGATCAACTCGTGCATGACGGGCTCCGCGTCGGTGGCAGTGGAAGGGCAGCTTACCCTTGGGCAGCCACGCAGCCTACCCGTTCAGACTGATAGCGGGCTATCAGTTTTCTCCATGGCAAAAGCCTGCACCAGGCGCTCCTTGGCGACCTTGGCCAGCGCCTTGATCGCCCGCTCGCGGCGCAGCGCGGCGCTCTTGTCCACGCAACTCTCGATGTACACCAGCGCCTGCGCCGGACTGGAGTGGAAGAAGCGCGCGCCCTTGCCGCTGCAGTGCTGGGCGAAACGCCGCTCCGGATCGTCACTGATGCCGCAGTACAGCGCGCCGTTCTCGGCGCGGACCAGGTAGACGGACCAGGGCTTGGCAGGAGGCGTATCGGTCATGGCTCGGCAGCACAATGAAGGGCCGACGAGCTTACGCCAGTCAGCGCCCGCCCTGCCAGGCGCGCAGCCCGGCCATGGCCTGCTTGCGGATGGCGTCCTGTACCGGCGCCAGCCAGCCGAGCAGCACACCCTTGGTGCCCAGGGCCTGGCGCGCCCAGCGCCACAGGTCGAAGCGGTCGTGGTGCTCGACGATCTTGCCGCCGGCGAAGCGGAAGCTGGCCTCGATATGGTTCTCCACCATGCGCCCGGTCTGGCTGAACAGGTAGGTTGCCACCCAGCGCGCGCGGCCCTGCTCGTCGTCCGCCTCCAGCACTTCGTAGGTCAGGGAGAACTGCTTGGCGCGGGCACAGAGCATGCGCCACATATCGCCGGCGTCCGTGCCCTTGAGGTCACGGAACACCGGGTCGGAAAACGCCACATCGGCGGCGTAGCAGGCGGCCATGGTCTCGGCGTCCTGACGCTGGAAGGCCTGGTAGAAGCGGTCGATCAGTTCGGCATTGGGGTGGGCCATGAAGGCTGCTCCGGGTTGGGATGGGCAGAGTATGGTCGCCTAGGCGACGCCCGGCGATTGGCGATAAAGACAACTTTGTGTCAATAATCGCCAGATGATTCGCATCGCCCTCTACACCTGCCCGCAAACCGTGCTCTCCAGCCTGAGCATGGCCGACGACGCCTTTCGCCTGGCCAACCAGTTCGCCGGCGAAACCCTGTTCGAGCTGCAGCGGGTCAGCGCCGATGGCCAACCGGTGCAGCTGGGCTACGCACAGCTGCGAGTGAATGGCGACCTGAGCCTGGCCGAACAGGCCGACCTGCTGCTGATCCCCGCCACCGGCAGCGCCTTCGACCGTACCCTGGAAGGCAATACCGCCCTGCTCGCCTGGCTGGCCGCACGACCGCAGCACCAGCAGTTGGCCAGTCTGTGCAGCAGCGCCTGTCTACTGGCCGCCTCCGGCGTGCTGGACGGCCGCCGCGCCACCACCCACTGGGCCCTGGCGGATAACTTCCGCCAGCGCTTCCCACGGGTGCGCCTGCAGATCGACCAGCTGTTCACCGAGGACGGCAACCGCTTCTGTTCCGGCGGCGCCCAGGCCGGCCTCGACCTGTGCCTACACCTGATCGCCGTGCATGGCGGCGACTGGCTGGCCCAGCGCGTGGCCGGCGCCCTGGTGGTGGAGCGCGAGCGCGGCGGGCAGAGCCGCTTCGCCCCGCTGCTGCCAATGGCCGGGCAGGACGACCCGCTGATCGCCCCGCTGCTGCGCTGGCTGCAACAGCACCACGCCCAGGCCATCGACCTGCCACTGCTGGCCGAGCGCGCCAACTGCTCCACCCGCACCCTGCTACGGCGCTTCAAGGCAGCCACCGGGCTGACGCCCAACGACTATCTGCAGCGCCTGCGCATCAGCGCCGCGCAGAGCGCCCTGCGCAATCCGGCGCGTTCGCTGGAACAGGTGGCCGCGCAGGTGGGCTATGCCGACCGCGCCACCTTCGCCAAGCTGTTCAAGCAGCTCTGCGGCGAAACCCCAGGCGCCTTCCGCAAGCGCCTGCGTCAGCCGGCCACCGAATAACGCGCAAAGAAAAAGGAGCCCGAGGACTCCTTTCTTTTACCGCTGCGCCGATCAGTGCAGGATCTGGCCGAGGAACAGCTTGGTCCGCTCGTTCTGCGGGTTGTCGAAGAACGCGTTGGGCTCGTTCTGTTCGACGATCTCGCCGCGGTCCATGAAGATCACCCGATCCGCCACGGTGCGGGCGAAGCCCATCTCGTGGGTCACGCAGAGCATGGTCATGCCGTCCTGGGCCAGGCCAACCATGGTGTCCAGCACCTCCTTGACCATTTCCGGGTCGAGGGCCGAGGTCGGCTCGTCGAACAGCATGATCTTCGGCTTCATGCACAGGGCACGGGCGATGGCCACACGCTGCTGCTGGCCGCCGGAGAGCTGGCCCGGGTACTTGTGCGCCTGCTCGGGGATGCGCACGCGCTCGAGGAAGTGCATGGCGATCTCTTCGGCCTTGCGCTTGGGCATCTTGCGTACCCACATCGGCGCCAGGGTGCAGTTCTGCAGCACGGTCAGGTGCGGGAACAGGTTGAAGTGCTGGAACACCATGCCCACTTCGCTGCGGATCGCCTCGATGTGCTTGAGGTCACTGGTCAGCTCGGTGCCATCGACGATGATGCGCCCCTGCTGGTGCTCCTCCAGGCGGTTGATGCAGCGAATGGTGGTGGACTTGCCGGAACCCGACGGGCCGCAGAGGACGATGCGCTCGCCCTGCTGCACGTTGAGGTTGATGTCCTTGAGCACGTGGAACTGGCCGTACCACTTGTTCACGCCCTGCAGCTGAATGATCGGCTCGGCCGCGGCTTCTTTCTTAACTTCGGTCATGGTCTATGACTCCTAACGCTTGTGGCCGGTGTCCAGCTTGCGCTCCAGGCGCATGGAATAGCGGGACATGCCGAAACAGAAGATCCAGAACACCAGGGCGGCGAACACGTAGCCCTCGGTAGCCATACCCAGCCAGGCCGGGTCGGTGGTGGCTTGCTTGATGCTGTTGAGCAGGTCGAACAGGCCGATGATGATCACCAGGCTGGTGTCCTTGAACAGGGCGATGAAGGTATTGACGATGCCCGGGATCACCAGCTTGAGCGCCTGCGGCAGGATCACCAGACCCATCATCCGCCAGTAGCCCAGGCCCATGGCCGAAGCCGCCTCGTACTGCCCCTTGGGAATCGCCTGCAGGCCACCACGCACCACCTCAGCGATGTAGGCGGACTGGAACAGGATCACCCCGATCAGGGCACGCAGCAGCTTGTCGAAATGCAGCCCCTCGGGCAGGAACAGCGGCAGCATCACCGAGGACATGAACAGCACGGTGATCAGCGGCACGCCGCGCCAGAACTCGATGAAGGTCACGCAGATCACGCGGATCGCCGGCATCTTCGAGCGTCGGCCCAGCGCCAGCAGGATGCCCAGCGGCAAAGCGCCGGAGATACCGACGGCGGCGATCACCAGGGTCAGCATCAAGCCGCCCCATTGGCTGGTGGAGACCGTGGACAGACCGAGGAAGCCACCGTGCAGCAGCCAGTAGGCCAGCAGCGGGTAGATCACCAGGAACGCCAGACCATAGACGGCCTTGCGCGGCATCGCCGGGACGAACAGGGGCGCCGCGCCGATCACCGCCAGCCACACGGTGAGGTCGACGCGCCAGCGCAGCTCTTCCGGGTAGAAGCCGTACATGAACTGGCTGAAGCGCTCCTTGATGAACACCCAGCAGGCGCCTTCGCTGGTGCAGTCGGCGCGGGTAGTGCCGGTCCAGTCGGCCTCGAAGATCGCCCACTTCAAAAGCGGCGGGATGATCAGCCAGACCAGGTAGATGGCCAGCAGGGTCAACAGGGTGTTGAACCAGCTGGAGAACAGGTTGGATCGCAACCAGCCGACCACGCCCACGCTCATGCGTGGCGGCGGCAGGCTGGGGCGAAATTGATGAACTTCCATGCGCTTCTCCTTACCGCTCGATCAGCGCGATGCGCTTGTTGTACCAGTTCATCAGGATCGAAATGCTGATGCTAATGGCCAGGTACACACTCATGGTGATGGCGATGGCCTCGATGGCCTGGCCGGTCTGGTTCAGGGTCGTGCCGGCGAACAACGAGACCATGTCCGGATAGCCGATGCCGGCGGCCAGCGACGAGTTCTTCGCCAGGTTCAGGTACTGGCTGGTCAGCGGCGGGATGATCACGCGCAGGGCCTGCGGGATGATCACCAGACGCAGGGTCTTGCCGGCCGGCAGGCCGAGCGAACGAGCCGCCTCGGTCTGACCGTGGCTGACCGACTGGATGCCGGAGCGCACGATCTCGGCGATGAAGGCCGCGGTGTACACGGTCAGGGCCAGAGTCAGCGCCATCAGCTCAGGGATCATTACCCAGCCACCACGGAAGTTGAAACCCGTGAGCGCCGGCACCGTCCAGTGGAAGGGATCGCCGAACACCAGCATGGCCAGGCCCGGCAACGCGACGATCAGCAGCAGGCTGCTGATCAGGGTCGGGAAGCCCTGGCCGGTGGATTCGAAGCGCTGGCGCGCCCAGCGGGCGATGAACCAGATCGCCACCAGGGCGATGATCACGGCAATGAAGAACGGCCAGAAACCTTCGGCGATGGTCGGCGACGGCATGTTCAGGCCGCGGTTGCTGAGGAAGAAGGTGTCACCGATGTTGACGCTCTGCCGCGGACCGGGCAGTGGCAGGAACACGGCGAAATACCAGAAGAAGATCTGCAGCAGCGGCGGGATGTTGCGGAAGGTCTCGATATAGATCGTGGCCAACTTGTTGATCATCCAGTTTGGCGACAGCCGCGCCACCCCGAGAATAAAGCCGAGGATCGTCGCGAGCACGATGCCGATCCCAGCCACCAACAAGGTATTGAGCAGACCGATGACGAAGACGCGACCATAGGTGTCGCTCTCCTTGTAATCGATCAGGTGCTGGGAGATACCGAAGCCTGCGCTGTGATCAAGGAAACCGAAACCGGAGATGATCCCGCGCTGGGCGAGGTTGTGCTGGGTGTTGTGGAACAGGTACCAGCCGATCGCCACGACAGCGACCACGGCTATGAGCTGGAATAGCCAGCCGCGCACCTGCGGATCGGTCCAGACCGATGTCCGCGGGCGCGAAGAAATAGGGGGATTTTGCATAACGGCCCTCATGGAAACTCCGCGCCCATGAATTGCGGCGCGGAGTTCGCGAAATCAGGAACACCATCGCCCCTCACACGAGGGGCGATGGCATGGCGGTCAGCGCACCGGCGGTGCGTACTGCAGACCACCCTTGTTCCACAGGGCATTGAGACCACGCTCAATCTTCAGCTCGCTGCCGGCACCGACGTTGCGCTCGAAGATTTCGGCATAGTTACCGACTTGCTTGACGATCTGTACGGCCCAGTCCTTCGGCAGTTTCAGATCCTTGCCGAAATCACCCTCGGCGCCCAGCAGGCGGGCGATGTCCGGGTTCTTGGTGCTCTTGGCCATTTCTTCCACGTTGGCGGAAGTCACGCCCAGTTCCTCGGCGTTGAGCTGCGCGAACAGGCTCCAGCGCACGATATCGAACCACTCCTCGTCACCCTGACGTACGGATGGGCCGAGCGGCTCCTTGGAGATCACTTCCGGCAGAACGACGTAGTCGTCCGGCGCGGCCAGCTTGATGCGCTGGGCGTACAGCTGCGACTGGTCGGAAGTCAGCACGTCGCAACGGCCGGACTCCAGGGACTTGGCGCTCTCGTCGGAGGTGTCGTAAGTGATGGGGGTGTACTTCAGGCCATTGGCGCGGAAGTAGTCAGCCAGGTTCAGCTCGGTGGTGGTACCGGCCTGGATGCACACGGTGGCGCCGTCCAGTTCCTTGGCGCTGGAAACGCCGAGCTTCTTGTTCACCAGGAAGCCTTGACCGTCGTAGTAGGTCACACCGGTGAAGTTCAGGCCCATGGCCGCATCACGCGAGCTGGTCCAGGTGGTGTTGCGCGACAGCATGTCGACTTCGCCGGACTGCAGCGCGGTGAAGCGCTCCTTGGCGGTCAGCGGGCTGTATTTGACCTTGGAGGCGTCGCCGAATACGGCGGCGGCGACGGCGCGGCACACGTCCACGTCGATACCCAGGTAGTTGCCCTTGGCGTCGGCGTAGGAGAAGCCCGGCAGACCGTCACTGATACCGCACTGCACGAAGCCCTTCTTCTTCACCGCATCCAGGGTCGCACCGGCATGAGCGAAGCCGCTCACCCCGAGAACTGCGGCCGTGGTCAGTACTGCCAGGGTGGATTTCACCATCTTCATCAAAACCTCCAAGTGTTCTTGTTTGGTCGAGTCTCGGTCCTGCCGCCGTACCCTTGTGAGGCACGTTCGATCCCGCCACCATGGCGGGGTCAACCGGGGTGCGAACCTGGAGTGAGTCTAGATGCCGTTCTCGAGAGCGGCGAATGACTCATCCATCTCCGTAGGTCTTACGGAAAAGAGACGCAGCAGATTGTCCGGCTTTCCGCTCCATGGCGGCCCCCGCCGGACCCGCTCACTACAGCAAGCCGCGTACCACTTTCGCAGCCATGGCGCATTGACTGCAGGTCAATAGGCAAAGTTTTAGCCGTGCGACATCTTGTTAACGGATTCGCTGACAGAACATCGACGCCGCGCTCGCAAATGACGCGCGCGCACCATTTTGGAGCAAATATGCAAGACGCCCTGATACTCGACCCCGCACAAAGCGCAGACGCCTGCGTCATCTGGTTACACGGCCTGGGCGCCGACCGTTACGACTTCGAGCCCGTCGCGCAGATGTTGCAGCAGCGTCTGCCCACCACCCGCTTCGTCCTGCCGCAAGCGCCGAGCCGCCCGGTGACCATCAATGGCGGCTGGTCCATGCCCAGCTGGTACGACATTCTGGCCATGAGCCCGGCGCGGGCCATCGACAAGGAGCAGATGGAGGTCTCGGCGCAGACGGTGATCGACCTGATCGAGGCGCAGCGCGATGGCGGCATCGACCCGGCGCGCATCATCCTGGCCGGCTTCTCCCAGGGCGGCGCGGTGGTCTTCCATACCGCCTTCCTGCGCTGGCAGGGTCCGCTGGGCGGGCTGATGGCGCTCTCCACCTACGCCCCGACCTTCGCCGATGACCTGCAACTGGACGCGGCCCGGCGCCAGCTGCCGGTGCTCTGCCTGCACGGCAGCCAGGACGAGGTGGTGCCCCATTTCATGGGCCGCGCCGCGCACGATGCGCTGGCCGCACAGGGCGTGCCGGTCGGCTGGCGCGAATACCCGATGGGCCATGAGGTGGTGCTGGAGGAAATCCAGGATATCGGCGACTGGCTGCAACAACGCCTGGGCGCTTGAGCGCCGCGTCAAGCAGCCGTCGCAAGCAACGCGGATCGCTCTAAGTAGAGGCTGAAAGGTCAAGCGAATGGCATTGGTCACAACCCCGTCCATCGCTTGCGACCGCCGGTCGGGAGGCTCTGGGCTGAGCATTGCGTAGCCGATGTGGCCAAGCATATGGTCGCGGCAGGTGTTCGCCCTAAACAGGGAGTGTTACGCGATGCCCAGCTCAACCAGCAGCAGCCGGACAGGTCATTCATTTTCCCGATGAAAAACACCGACTGGCAGCAGGATCTCCAGCAGATCAGCCAATTGCGGCTGTTCCAGAACGTCGCGGCCAGCAATCTGCAACAGCTGCTGGAGGAGTTCCGCGCCTGCGAGCTGGAAGCCAGCGAGATCCTCCTCTCCCCCTTCAACCGCAACCAGCACCTCTACCTGCTGCTGGAAGGCGAGCTGAAGGTCTATCTCGGCTCACTCGACAACCAGCCAGTGAGCACCCTGCTCCCCGGCGACTGCGCCGGCGAAATCAGCTTCATCGACAACGACCGGCCTTCGGCCTATGTGGTCGCCACCCAGCCATCGCTGGTGTTGCGCCTGCACCGTGAGTCGCTGATCAAGCTGTTCAACCAGTCGCCCGAGCTGATGCAGAACCTGCTGGAGCTGCTTTGCGACCGCGTGCGCCAGGGCAATCGGCTGATCCTCGACAGCGAGCAGAGCGCCAACGTCGACATCCTCACCGGCTGCTTCAACCGCCGCTGGCTGGAGCATGTCTACGAGCGCGAGAGCACCCGCTGCGCCTTCAACGGCCAGCCGATGAGCATGCTGATGCTCGATGTCGACCACTTCAAGGCGTACAACGACCAGCACGGCCACCTGGCTGGCGACTATGCCCTGTGCCTGGTGGCGCATACCCTGCGCAACCAGCTGCGCCCCAAGGACAGCCTGGTGCGCTATGGCGGCGAGGAGTTCGTCATCCTCCTGCCGGAGCTGGACGCCATGGCCGCCCGCACCATCGGCGAACGCCTGCGCCAGAGCCTGGAGCAGATCGGCTCGTTCTACTCGCCGGTGGGCATTCTGCCAGGCGTCACCGTGTCCATCGGCATGACCCAGATGCAGGACAAGGACGGCCTCGAAAGCCTGATCGCCCGCGCCGACTCGGCGCTGTACAAGGCCAAGCAACAAGGGCGCAATCGCCTGTTCGGCTGAGCACGACAACCCCGCCAAAATCCCCGGCGAATCCGCCACCCCGGCACTACCGCAGGACTCGCCTTGTTAGAGTCAGGCGCATAACAACAACGACTGGATGTCTCCATGCGCAAGCTGCTGCTCGCCCTGCTGATCCTCGTGCCAGTGGGCGCGGGAATCTTCTTCACCGTGCCCACCCTGCTCGACCGCGCCATGAACGGCGTGACCAACCCCGCGCCCTACCCGGCCAGCGACAAGGCCGAGCAGCTGCACCAGCGCCTGTTCGTCGCCGACCTGCACGACGATGCCCTGCTCTGGCAGCGCGACCTGCTCGAACGCCACGACTACGGCCACTCCGACCTGCCGCGCCTGCTGGAAGGCCACGTCGGCCTGCAGGTGTTCTCCACCGTGACCAAGACCCCGCGCGGCATCAACTACGAGAGCAACCCCAGCGACACCGACAACATCACCATCCTGGCCATGGCCCAACGCTGGCCGAAAGAAACCTGGGGCAGCCTGCTGGCCCGCGCCTTGTACCAGGCCGACAAGCTGAAGCAGGCCGCGGCCGCCAGCGAAGGGAAACTGGTGCTGGTCCGCAACCGCGGCGAACTGGCTCGCTACCTCAAAGACTGGCAACGCGACCCGCAGCGCCTGGCCACCGTACTGGCCACCGAGGGCCTGCAGCCCATCGAGGGCAAGCTGGAGAACATCGACGTCCTGTACGACGCCGGCTTCCGCATCGCCGGCCTGACCCACTTCTTCGATAACGAAATCGGCGGCTCGGCCCACGGTCTGGACAAGGGTGGCCTGACCCCGCTGGGTCGCCAGGTGATCACCCGCCTGGAAGAGAAGCGCATGCTGGTCGACCTGGCCCACGCCTCCAAGCCGCTGATCGACGACGTACTGGCCATGGCCAAGCGCCCCGTGCTGGTCTCCCACACCGGTGTCGCCGGCACCTGCCCCGGCCCGCGCAACCTCACCGACGACCACCTGCAACGCATCGCCGCCACCGGCGGGGTGATTGGTATCGGCTACTGGGACGCCGCGGTCTGCGAGACCTCGGTCGGCGCCATCGTCCGCGCCATCCGCTACGCCGCGGACAAGGTCGGCGTGGCCCACGTGGCCCTGGGCTCGGACTTCAACGGCACGATCACCGCGCCCTTTGACAGCACCGGCCTGGCGCAGATCACCGAGGGGCTGCAGCGCGCCGGCTTCAGCGACGCCGACATCGCCGCGATCATGGGCGGCAACGTGCGCGACCTGCTCTTGGCCAACCTGCCCGATTGACCGGCTGCAGCCCGCGCAGCACTTCGCCGCGCGGGCTTCTTGCTTTACACTGGCGACCGTTCATTCCTTGACCAATACGAGACGGCCGTGCTCAAAGCACTCAAGAAAATCTTCAGCAAGGGCGAAGCCGAACAGCCCGCCAGCAGCATTCCCGCCACGCCTCCCAGCGCTCCCGCCAAACAGGACGGCCAGCGCGATGCCAAGCCAAAGCAGGCCAACGAGCCCCGCCCGGGCAAAGACACCAAGCCACGCACCGACAAGCCGCGCCGCGAACGCCCGGCCAAACCGGTGGATACCTGGAAGCTGGAAGACTTCGTGGTCGAGCCGCAGGAAGGCAAGACGCGCTTCCACGACTTCAAGCTGGCTCCCGAGCTGATGCACGCCATCCACGACCTCGGCTTCCCTTACTGCACGCCGATCCAGGCCCAGGTCCTCGGCCACACCCTGCGGGGCAAGGATGCCATCGGCCGCGCCCAGACCGGCACCGGCAAGACCGCCGCCTTCCTTATCTCGACCATCACCCAGCTGTTGCAGACCCAGGTGCCGAAAGAGCGCTACATGGGCGAGCCGCGCGCGCTGATCATCGCGCCGACCCGTGAGCTGGTGGTGCAGATCGCCAAGGACGCCGAGGCCCTGACCAAGTACACCGGCCTCAACGTCATGCAGTTCGTCGGCGGCATGGACTTCGACAAGCAACTCAAGCAGCTCGAGTCGCGCTACTGCGACATCCTGGTCGCCACTCCCGGCCGCCTGCTGGACTTCAACCAGCGCGGCGAAGTGCACCTGGACATGGTCGAAGTGATGGTGCTGGACGAAGCCGACCGCATGCTCGACATGGGCTTCATCCCGCAGGTGCGCCAGATCATCCGCCAGACCCCGATGAAGGGTGATCGCCAGACCCTGCTGTTCTCCGCCACCTTCACCGAAGACGTGATGAACCTGGCGCGGCAGTGGACGGTGAACCCGGCCATCGTCGAGATCGAGCCGGAAAACGTCGCCAGCGACACCGTCGAGCAGCACGTCTACGCCGTGTCCAGCCAGGACAAGTACAAACTGCTGTACAACCTGGTGACGCAGAACGACTGGCAGCGGGTGATGGTGTTCGCCAACCGCCGCGACGAAGTACGCCGTATCGAGGAGAAGCTGATCCGCGACGGCGTCAGCGCCGCGCAGATGTCCGGCGACGTGCCGCAGCACAAGCGGATCAAGACCCTGGAAGGCTTCCGCGAAGGCAAGATCCGCGTGATGGTCGCCACCGACGTCGCCGGCCGCGGCATCCACGTCGACGGCATCAGCCACGTGATCAACTTCACCCTGCCGGAAGTGCCGGACGACTACGTGCACCGCATCGGCCGTACCGGCCGCGCCGGCGCCAGCGGCACCTCGATCAGCTTCGCCGGCGAGGACGACGCCTTCGCCCTGCCGCCGATCGAAGAACTGCTCGGCCGCAAGATCAATTGCGAGATGCCACCGGAAGAACTGCTCAAACCGGTGCCACGCAAGCACTGATTGGCAGCCATAAAAAAGCCCGCTCGACGCGGGCTTTTTTATGGGCGCTCACTTAGCGCGACTGCACCAGACTGAGCACCTCGGCGCTCGGCTGCGGGCGCTGCGCCAGGAAACGCGTGCAGCTGACGCGCAGGAAGGAGGCGAAGTTGACCACTTCGCCGCGGTAGTCCATGACCTCCTCATACAGCTTGGTGATCAGCTGATTGGTGGTCATGCCGTCGACCTCGGCGATCTCGCGCAGGATGTCCCAGAACTGATTTTCTAAACGCAGGGTGGTGACCACCCCGCGGATGCGCAGGGAGCGCGAGCGCGACTCGTAGAGGATCGGATCGGCCTTTACATACAACTCGCACATTCCCTGCTCTCCTCTCTCAGCCCAGCACTTTCAGGAACGCCGCCAGCCAGGCCGGATGCGCCGGCCAGGCCGGGGCAGTGACCAGGTTGCCGTCGACGTGCACGCCATCCATCGGCACCTCCACGTACTCGCCACCGGCCAGACGCACTTCCGGCGCGCAGGCCGGATAGGCGCTGCAGCCGCGGCCCTTGAGCACATCGGCGGCGGCCAGCAGCTGGGCGCCGTGGCACACCGCGGCAATCGGCTTGCCGGCCTTGGCGAAGGCCTGTACCAGGGCGATCACCTCGCCATTCAGGCGCAGGTATTCGGGGGCGCGGCCACCGGGAATCAGCAGGCCGTCGTAGGCACCTTCCGTGACCTTGGCGAAGTCGAAGTTGAGGGCGAAATTATGCCCCGGTTTCTCGCTGTAGGTCTGGTCGCCCTCGAAGTCGTGGATCGCGGTGCGCACGCTCTGCCCGGCGCTCTTGCCGGGGCAGACCGCATGCACGGTGTGGCCGACCATCTGCAGGGCCTGGAACGGCACCATGGTCTCGTAGTCTTCGACGTAGTCGCCGACCAGCATCAGGATCTTCTTCGCCGTCATGACAGCAGCCTCCTCTGTGAATGTGGCGCCAGTCTGCGCCGCCTCACCCGAGCCAGGGTAACAGCTGGCTACTACAGGGCCATGCGCCGCCCATAAAAAAGCCCCGCACCAGGCGGGGCTCTTCATCACGGTGCAGCCTTACAGCGGCTTGCCGCGATTGCCGTGGGCGGCGACGAACTGCTGTACGGTCTTCAGGTCGTTGGCCAGCACGGTGCAGCGCTCGTCGCGCTGGAACAGGTCGGTCAGGTGCGGCGGCAGGGCCGGAACCGCGTCGATGCCGGCCTTCTCCACCGCTTCCGGGAACTTGACCGGGTGCGCGGTACCCAGGGTGACCATCGGCACCGCCAGGCTGCGACGGCACTCACGCGCGGCACGCACGCCGATGGCGGTGTGCGGGTCGAGCAGCTCGCCGCACTCCTGGTACACCTCGGCGATGGTCTCGCAGGTCTGCTCGTCGTTGACGGCCAGGGAATCGAACAGCTTGCGCGCCTCGGTCCAGCGGTCTTCCTCGACGCTGAAACCGCCGCCCAGCTTGAAGGTGTCCATCAGGTTGGCGATGGCGGCGCCGTTGCGGCCGTGCAGGTCGAACAGCAGGCGCTCGAAGTTGGACGAAACCATGATGTCCATCGACGGCGACAGGGTCGGGTGCAGGGTGTCCTTCACATACTGATTGCCGCTCATGAAGCGGTGCAGGATGTCGTTGCGGTTGGTGGCGACGATCAGCTGGCTGATCGGCAGGCCCATGTTGCGTGCCAGGTAGCCGGCGAAGATGTCGCCGAAGTTGCCAGTCGGCACCGAGAACGCGATGGAGCGCGCCGGGCCACCCAGCTGCAGAGCAGCGTGGAAGTAGTAGACGATCTGGGCCATGATCCGCGCCCAGTTGATCGAGTTGACTGCCACCAGACGGGTGCCCTTGAGGAAGCTCTGGTCGGCGAAGCTGGCCTTGACCATCTCCTGGCAATCATCGAAGTTGCCTTCGATGGCAATGTTGTGGATGTTCTCGCCGAGGATGGTGGTCATCTGCCGGCGCTGCACCTCGGACACACGGTTGTGCGGGTGCATGATGAAGATATCGACGTGCTCGCAGGCCTTGCAGCCTTCGATGGCGGCCGAACCGGTGTCACCGGAGGTGGCGCCCATGATCACCACGCGCTCGCCGCGCTTGCTCAGCACATGGTCGAGCAGGCGGCCGAGCAGCTGCAGGGCGAAGTCCTTGAAGGCCAGGGTCGGGCCGTGGAACAGCTCCAGTACCCACTCGTTGCCGTTGAGCTGGCGCAGCGGCGCCACGGCGTTGTGGGCGAACACGCCGTAGGTTTCTTCGAGGATCTTCTTGAAGTCGGCATCGGCGATCGAGCCGGCGACGAACGGGCGCATCACGCGGAAGGCCAGCTCGTGGTATGGCAGGCCGGCCCAGGAGGCGATCTCCTCCTGGGTGAAGCGCGGCAGGTTTTCCGGAACGTAGAGGCCGCCGTCGCTGGCCAGGCCAGCGAGCAGGACGTCTTCGAAGTTGAGGGCCGGGGCCTGGCCGCGGGTGCTGATATAACGCATGACTTTCTTACCTCAGACCAGTTGCTCGACGCGGATACGCACGACTTTACCGACCACGTCGGCCAGCCCTTCGAGGGCGGCGATGGCGTCGTCGATGCGCGATTCGACGACCCGGTGGGTGACCAGGATCATCGGTACCAGACCGTCTTGCTCTTCGGCCTCTTTCTGCATGATCGATTCAATGTTGATGCCGCGCTCGGACAGGATGCTCGCCACCTGGGCCAGTACGCCCGGATGGTCCTTGGCCTGGATGCGCAGGTAGTAGGCGCTCTCGCTCTCGGCGATCGGCAGGATCGGGTGGTCGCTCAGGGCATCCGGCTGGAAGGCCAGGTGCGGCACGCGGTTGGTCGGATCGCTGGTCAGGGCACGCACCACGTCGACCAGGTCGGCCACCACGGCGGACGCGGTGGCGTCCATGCCGGCGCCGGCGCCGTAGTAGAGGGTCGAACCGGAGGCGTCACCGTTGACCATCACCGCGTTCATCACGCCGTTGACGTTGGCGATCAGGCGGTCGGCCGGGATCAGGGTCGGGTGCACGCGCAACTCGATGCCAGCCTCGGTGCGGCGAGCCACGCCGAGGTGCTTGATGCGGTAGCCCAGGGCCTCGGCGTAGTTCACGTCAGCGCTGGTCAGCTTGCTGATGCCTTCGGTGTAGGCCTTGTCGAACTGCAGCGGGATGCCGAAGGCGATGGACGCGAGGATGGTCAGCTTGTGCGCGGCGTCGATGCCTTCCACGTCGAAGGTCGGATCAGCCTCGGCGTAGCCCAGAGCCTGGGCCTCCTTGAGCACGTCCTCGAAGGCACGGCCTTTCTCGCGCATCTCGGTGAGGATGAAGTTGCCGGTGCCGTTGATGATGCCGGCCAGCCAGTTGATACGGTTGCCGGCCAGGCCCTCGCGGATCGCCTTGATCACCGGGATGCCACCGGCCACGGCGGCTTCGAAGGCGACGATCACGCCCTTCTCGCGGGCCTTGGCGAAGATCTCGTTGCCGTGCACGGCGATCAGCGCCTTGTTGGCGGTGACCACGTGCTTGCCGTTCTCGATGGCCTTGAGCACCAGCTCGTGGGCCAGGGTGTAGCCACCGATCAGCTCGATGACCACGTCGATTTCCGGGTTGTTGGCCACGTCGAAGATGTCGGCGGTGATGGGGGTGGCACCGGTTTCACACTTCGGGTTGGGGCGACGAGCGGCAATCTGCGCGACTTCGATTCCACGCCCGGCACGGCGGGCAATCTCCTCGGCGTTGCGCTTGAGTACGTTGAAGGTACCGCCACCGACGGTACCCAGCCCACAGATGCCCACTTTCACCGGTTTCACGTTGTTTTCCCCATCTGCTACACGAAACGGCCGGGGCACGCCCCGGCCGCACAAAAGAGCCGCACTTTACGAAGCGCCAGTACCTTAGGTCAATCGGCGCGCAGGCCGAATTACTGGGCCTTCAGGGCAATTTCGGCCAGTTGCGGGGCCGGCTGATAGCCCGGAATCATCTCGCCATTGCCGAGAATGATCGAAGGGGTGCCGCTGACGCCGACCATCTGGCCCAATTCGTACTGCTTGGCCACCGGGTTGGTGCAGGTCGCCGCCGGTACATCCTCACGCGACTTGGCCAGGTTCATGGCCGCCTGGCGGTCCTTGGCGCACCAGACGCTGACCAGGGTGTTGTAACCGTGGCTGCCGATACCCTGACGCGGGAAAGCCATGTAACGCACCTCGATGCCACGGCGATTGAGCTCCGGCACTTCGCTGTGCAGCTTCTGGCAGTAGCCGCAGTCGGTATCGGTGAACACGGTGATATGCGCCTTGGCCGGCTCTTTGGGCGAGAACACCACCATCTCGCTGGTAGGAATCGCGTTGATTTCCTTGGCGATGCCTTTGCTCTCGGCCTGGCGAGTCAGGTTGACTGCCTCGTCGCCCTTCATCTGATAGAGATTGCCCTGCATCAGGAACTGGCCATCGGCGCTGGCATACAGCAGGCGACCGCCCTTGAGGTGAACCTGAAACAGACCGGTGAACGGGCTCTCGGCGATGGCCTCGATCGGCATGTCGGGCTGCAGCTTGGTCAGGCTGGCGCGGATGGCCTGATCGGGATCGGCGGCCAGGGCAACGGAAGCAGCGAGGCCGAGAATGGCACCACTCAGTACACGGAAAGCGGACATGAAGTACTCCTGTGACAGTGGCGCCAGACTACCACAGCAGGCCCGCAGCGCCGACCGCAGACGCTGGGCGGCCATCTCAGACGGATGGACGCGTAGAACTCGCACTACGCGGTATTCCGCAACCGTGATGACATCCCTGTCGAGATAGCGTGGCACCACCAATCCCCGGCCCGGCCATCCATGGCCGGTCGTTCGCCTTTGCGACGCAGTGCGTCGCAAGAGGCTCACCCCCTCGGGTGATGCTGAGCGTGCAGTTCCTGCAGGCGCGCACGGGCGATATGGGTGTAGATCTGCGTGGTGGACAGGTCGCTGTGACCCAGCAGCATCTGCACCACGCGCAGGTCGGCGCCATGGTTGAGCAGGTGGGTGGCGAAGGCGTGACGCAGAGTATGCGGCGACAGCGGCTTGAGAATGCCCGCCACCCTGGCCTGGTGCTTGATGCGGTGCCAGAAGGTCTGCCGCGTCATCTGCTCGCCGCGCAGGCTGGGAAACAGCACGTCGCTGGGCTTGCCGTCGAGCAGGAATGGCCGCGCCTCGCGGGTATAGCGCTCGACCCAGGCGATGGCCTCCTCGCCCAGCGGCACCAGGCGCTCCTTGCTGCCCTTGCCGAACACCCGCAGCACGCCCTGGCGCAGGTTGACCTGCTCCAGGGTCAGCGACACCAACTCGGTGACGCGTAGACCGCAGGCATAGAGGACCTCGAGCATGGCGCGGTCGCGCAGGCCGATCGGGTCCTCCAGCTCCGGCGCCGCCAGCAGCGCCTCGACGTCGGCCTCGGACAACGACTTAGGCAGCGGCCTGCCGAGCTGCGGCAACTCCACCTGCAGGGTCGGGTCCTCGCCGATCAGCCCCTCGCGCAGCAGGTAGCGATAGAAGCCGCGCAGCCCCGACAGCAGGCGCGCCGTGGAACGCGCCTTGTAGCCCTGCTCCAGGCGCCAGCCAAGGTGATCGAGGATGCTCTCGCGCCCGGCGTGCTGCAGTTCGCCGCCACGCGCCTGCAGCCAGACGTGGAAGTGGCCGAGATCGCTGCGGTAGGCGGAACGCGTGTGCGGCGACAGGCCCTTCTCCAGCCACAGGGCATCGAGAAAGCGGTCGATCAGGGGGTGGTCTAGGACAGGCATCGAAGCACTTTGAACGGACGAAACTCGGGCTAGTCTTCCATAGCCTCCCCCGCCTTCACCAGAGATAAGGACTCCTGATGAGCGAAACCCACATCCTGCTCGGTCTCGGCGGCATCGGTGCCGCCGCGCTGCTCAGCCAGTGGCTGGCCTGGCGCCTGCGCCTGCCGGCAATCCTCTTCCTGCTGCTCTGCGGTATCGGCGCAGGCCCAGTGCTGGGCTGGCTGCAGCCGGAGCAGCTGTTCGGCCCACTGCTGTTCCCGCTGGTCTCGCTGTCGGTAGCGATCATCCTGTTCGAGGGCAGCCTGACCCTCAAGCTCGCCGAATGGCGCGAAATCGGCAGCGTTGTGCAGCGCATGGTGACCGTGGGTGCCCTCGCCACCTGGATAGTGATCACCCTGAGCACCCACTACCTGCTGAACTTCCCCTGGGACATGGCGGTACTGTTCGGCAGCCTGACCCTGGTCACCGGCCCGACGGTGATCGTGCCCATGCTACGGGTCATGCGCCCCAATGCCGCGGTGGCCAACATCCTGCGCTGGGAAGGCATCGTCATCGATCCTATCGGCGCGCTGCTGGCGGTGGTGGTGTTCAGCTTCATCGTCAGCCAGGACGGCCATGGCGGCGCCGTGAGCGCAGGCCTCTCGACCTTCGCCGCGGTGATTGCCTGCGGCTGCCTGCTGGGTGCAGCCGGTGGCTGGCTGTTCGGCGTTGCCCTGCGCCGCCACTGGCTGCCGGAATATCTGCAGAACCTGGCAGCCCTGGCGGCGGTGCTGGGCATCTTCATCGCCGCCAACCTGCTGGTCAGCGAGTCCGGCCTGCTGGCGGTGACGGTGATGGGCATGTGGCTGGCCAACATGCGTGGCGTCGATGTGCAGCACATCCTGCACTTCAAGGAGAACCTCAGCGTGCTGCTGATCTCCGGCCTGTTCATCCTGCTCGCAGCGCGCCTGGACCTGGACGCGCTGATCGCCCTCGGCCCCGTCACCCTGGCAGTGCTGGCGATCATCCAGCTGATCGCCCGCCCGCTGTGCGTGGCTCTGAGCACAGCCGGCTCGAGCCTGAACTGGCGCGAGCGCGCCCTGCTGTCCTGGATCGCCCCGCGTGGCATTGTCGCGGCGGCGGTCTCGGCCATCTTCGCCGAGCGCCTGGCGCACCACGGCTACAGTCAGGCGCACCTGCTGGTACCGCTGACCTTCCTGGTGATCATCGGCACCGTGGTGCTGCAGAGCGCCACCGCACGCCCGCTGGCCCATTTGCTGAAAGTCTCCGAGCCATCTCCGCGCGGTTTCCTGATCATCGGTGCCAACCCGCTGGCCAGGGCGGTCGGCAAGGCCCTGCAGCAGCGCGAACAGCGCGTGCTGTTGACCGACTCCAGCTGGGAGAACATCAGCGCCGCGCGCATGGACGGCCTGCCGACCTATTTCGGCAACCCGGCCTCGCAGCATGCCGACGCCCACCTGGACATGGTCGGCCTCGGCCAGCTGCTCGCCCTGTCACCCTCCAGCGAACAGAACAGCCTGGCCTGCACGCGCTTTCGCCCGGACTTCGGCAAGGCCAATCTGTACTACCTGCCGAGCCAGCGCGAACAGCGCCTGAGCGAGAAACACAGAACCAGCGACAAACACCGCGGCCAGCCCCTCGGCTACCCGTCGCAGACCTACGGCCAGTTGGCCAGCGCCCTGGCCCGTGGCGCCGAGATCCGCAGCACCACGCTGTCGGAGAGCTTCACCTGGGGGCACTACCGCAGCCTGCACGGAGATGCCGCCACCCTGCTGATGGCCTTCGATACCCGTGGCTGGTTCCACATCGCCAGCGCCACGCTGGACTTCACCCCCGGGCCGGGCTGGACCCTGCTCGCCCTGATCGACGCCGAGGAATGAAAAAGGCGCCTCGCGGCGCCTTCTCCTTACTCGATGCCCGGCAGGACCGGCACCGGCTTCTTGTCGTCGCCGATGGCGACGAAGCTGAACACGCCACTGATAGCCTTCTCGCGATCGCCGCAGTACATGCCCTCGACATACACCTCGACCTCGACCTTGAGGCTGGTGTTGCCCACGGCGATCACCCGGCCGATCAGTTCGACCAGTGAGCCGGCAGGGATCGCATGCTTGAAGTCGATGCGGTCGCTGGACACGGTCACCAGCGGCAAACGGCAGAAACGCGTGGCGGCGATGAAGGACACTTCGTCCATCCAGGCCAGCGCGGTGCCGCCGAACAGGGTGTTGTGGTGATTGGTGGTCGGCGGGAACACCGCCTTGACGACGCGGGTTTCCGACAGCTCGGTACGGCGCTGGATCTCTTGCTCTCTGGGGGTCATGCCACTACTGCTCCAAGGGAATGTGGCCGCCTGTGCCGCGCTCTTGTCTTTGTTGTCACGCTGCCCGTACGGCAGGGCTCTGGACCCGTCGGTCAGCGGGTCCCGAAAACGAAAAAAGCAGCCCGGAGGCTGCTTCTTTCAGGTCGGAAGACCGTCCTATCAGGACAGTTTTTCCTTGATACGAGCTGCCTTGCCGGACAGGTCGCGGAGGTAGTACAGCTTGGCCTTGCGCACGTCGCCGCGACGCTTGACGCTCACGCTGTCGATCAGCGGAGAGTAGGTCTGGAAGGTACGCTCAACGCCAACGCCGTTGGAGATTTTACGCACGGTGAAAGCGCTGTTCAGGCCGCGGTTACGCTTGCCGATTACCACGCCTTCGAAGGCCTGCAGACGCGAACGGTCGCCTTCCTTTACCTTCACCTGAACGATGATGGTGTCACCCGGGGCGAAAGCCGGGATTTCTTTGTTCATCTGCTCGGCTTCGAGCATCTGGATAATTTTGTTGGTCATGCTGCGCTCCTAAGACAGACTCTGTCTGCCATCGATACGTTAACTATCGTCCCGCTGGCGGATGTACTCCTCCAGCAGCTTCTTCTCTTCTCCAGAAAGCGAGCGGCTATCCAGAAGATCGACACGGCGTTCCCAGGTTCGCCCGAGGGCTTGCTGCAGGCGCCAGCGCCGGATGTGTTCATGGTTGCCGCTAAGCAGCACGTCCGGAACACGCTTGCCTTCGTACACCTCAGGTCGGGTGTAGTGCGGGCAATCGAGGAGGCCATCGCTGAACGAGTCCTCCTCGGCGGAATCTGCATGCCCGAGCGCACCCGGGAGCAGCCGCGTAACAGCATCGATCAGCACCATCGCCGGAAGCTCACCGCCGGAGAGGACGTAATCGCCGATCGACCATTCCTCATCGACATGCGTCTCGATGAAACGCTCGTCGATGCCTTCGTAGCGGCCGGCGATGAGAATCAGCGCCTGCTCGCTAGCCAGTTCACGAACCCCCTGCTGAGACAGCTGGCGGCCCTGCGGCGACAGGTAGATGACCTTCGCCGCCTCCCCGGCAGCTGCCTTGGCCGTAGCCAGTGCAAGTTCCAGGGGCTTGATCTTCATCACCATGCCGGGGCCACCGCCGAAGGGGCGATCGTCCACCGTCTGATGACGGTCGTCGGTGAAATCACGCAGCTGGTGGCAGTTCAACTGCAACAAGCCCTGCTTCACTGCACGACTGGTAATACCGTACTGACTGATAGCGGCGAACATCTCCGGGAAGATGCTGATGACTTCGACACGCATGGCACTCGCTCGGGCAAGAGCCTGGGGCTCAGAAATCCGCGTCCCAGTCGACCCGCATCTCGCCGGCGGCCAGGTCGATCTGCTGCACACACTGCTCGGTATAGGGCAGTAGGCGCTCGCGATCATCCAGGCTGCCCGGACAGGGCTTGACCACCATCACATCGTTGGAGCCGGTTTCCAGCAGGTGATCGAGGCGCCCGAGCAGTTGCCCTTGCAGATCGATCACTTTCAGTCCTTCCAGCTGGTGCCAGTAGAACTCGCCATCTTCCAGGTCGGGTAGCAATGCACGCGGCACGCAAATATCGAAACCCGCAAAGGTACGTGCTACCTCGCGGTCATCGAGCCCCTTGAGCTTGGCCACCAGGACTTTGCCCTGGAGGCGGCCGCTGACCAGCTCCACCTGCTTGACCTCACCCTCGCGCTTGAGCGTCCAGGGGCTGTAATCGAGCAGGTTGTCGATCGGGTCGGTGAAGGAATAGATCTTCACTTCCCCACGCACGCCGTGCACCGAAGTGATCTTGCCGAGGACGATCAGGTCCTCAGCGGACGGCGTAGCGTTCATATTGCTTAGGCAGCAGCCTTGGCAGCTTCCTTCAGCAGCTGAGCAACGCGCTCAGACGGCTGGGCGCCCTGGCTCAGCCAGTAGGTAGCGCGCTCTTGGTTCACGGAGAGCTTCACTTCGGCACCAGTGGCGACCGGGTTGAAGAAACCGATGCGCTCAACAAAGCGACCGTCGCGCGCATTGCGGCTGTTGGTCACGGTCAGGTGGTAGAAGGGGCGCTTCTTGGAGCCGCCACGAGCAAGACGGATGGTTACCATTGAACTTCGTTCCTGTAATCGGTGCTAACTTAAAGGCACACACTTTGATGGGCCTAGGCCCGAAAGGCCGCATATTCTAAGGATTATCCGGCCATTTGCAAATCTCTTTTTCGGGCCATCCATCGGCCCCGGGCTCACAGCTTCGGCAGCCCGCCCGGCATCATGCCGCCAAGGCCGCGCATCATCTTGGCCATGCCGCCCTTGGCGGTGAATTTCTTCATCATTTTCTGCATCTGCTTGTGCTGCTTGATCAGCCGCCCGACATCCTGCACCTGAGTGCCGGAGCCAAGGGCGATGCGGCGCTTGCGCGAGCCACTGATGATTTCCGGATCGCGACGCTCGGAAGGCGTCATGGAGTCGATGATCGCCTCCATCTGCTTGAACTGTTTCTCCGCCGCGCCCTGGGCACCGCCCATCTGCGACAGATTGACCCCGCCGATGGACGGCAGCTTGTCCATCAGGCCGCCGAGGCCGCCCATGTTCTTCATCTGCTGCAGCTGATCGCGGAAGTCTTCGAGGTCGAAGCCCTTGCCCTTCTTCAGCTTCTTGGTGAGCTTCTCGGCCTTCTCGCGGTCGAGGGTCTGCTCGGCCTGCTCGATCAGGCTGAGCACGTCGCCCATGCCGAGGATGCGCGAGGCGATACGGTCCGGATGGAACGGCTCCAGCGCCTCGCTCTTCTCACCCATACCGATGAACTTGATCGGTTTGCCGGTGATGTGGCGCACGGACAGCGCGGCACCACCACGGGCGTCGCCGTCGACCTTGGTCAGCACCACGCCGGTCAGCGGCAGCGCATCGCCGAAGGCCTTGGCGGTGTTGGCAGCGTCCTGGCCGGTCATGGCATCCACCACGAACAGGGTCTCTGCCGGGTTGATCGCCGCGTGCACGGCCTGGATCTCGGCCATCATCTCGGCATCGATGGCCAGACGGCCGGCGGTGTCGACGATGACCACGTCGATGAACTTCAGCTTGGCCTCGGCGATCGCCGCCTGGGCGATGGCTACCGGCTTCTGACTGATGTCGGAGGGGAAGAAGGTCACGCCGATGTCGCTGGCCAGGGTTTCCAGCTGCTTGATCGCCGCCGGGCGGTAGACGTCCGCGGACACCACCATCACCGTCTTCTTCTTGCGCTCCTTGAGGAAGCGCGCCAGCTTGCCGGCGGTGGTGGTCTTACCAGCACCCTGCAGGCCCGCCATCAGCACCACGGCCGGCGGCGTCACAGCCAGGCTGAGGTCTTCGTTGGCCGCGCCCATCAGCTCTTCCAGCTCGGCGCGGACGATCTTCACGAAGGCCTGGCCCGGAGTCAGGCTCTTCGACACCTCGGTGCCGACCGCACGCTCCTTGACCTTGTTGACGAAGTCCTTGACCACCGGCAGGGCGACGTCGGCCTCGAGCAGGGCCATGCGCACTTCGCGCAGGGTGTCCTTGATGTTGTCCTCGGTCAGCTTGGCCTTGCCGGTGACATGGCGCAGCGTCTGTGACAGGCGGTCGGTTAGGTTCTCGAACATGCGCGATCCTTTGAGCGGGGTACTTGCAGCAAGCCGCGGAGTATAACGAACTGACCGAGCCGCCGACACCGCCGGCGGTCTTTCGTGAAACGCTTCTTATGTGCCACACTCACGACCTTTCGGGCCCAGCCATACACGGATTTATGCACCCTCTGCTGCCCAGTCTCGCCGCCGCCGGCCTGTATGCCGGTGCCACCCTTTATCACGGGTTGCGCTTCTCCCGCCGCCAGGCGCCGGACAAACGCCTGCTAGGCCTGCTCGGCGGCCTCGCCCTGATCGCCCACATCCTCAGCCTGGGCATCCAGCTGCTGCCGGGCAGCGGCCTCAACCTGGACTTCTTCAACGCCTCCAGCCTGATCGCCTGCGCGGTCATCGCGCTGATCCTGATTGGCACCACGCGCATCCCGGTGGAAAACCTGCTGCTGCCGCTGTTCCCACTTGGCGCGCTGACCGTACTGCTGGCGCAGTTCGCCCCGGCCGGCACCAGCCAGCCGATCAACGAGGCGCCAGGCATCCTCGCGCACATTCTGCTGTCGATCCTCGCCTACGGCCTGCTGACCATCGCCATGGTCCAGGCCCTGCTGCTGTCACTGCAGGACCACCAGCTCAAGCACAAGCACCCGTCCGGACTGATCCGCAACTTCCCGCCGCTGCAGACCATGGAAAGCCTGCTGTTCGGCTTCCTCTGGGCTGGCTGGCTGCTGCTGTCGCTGTCGCTACTGTCCGGCTGGCTGTTCTTCGAGGACCTGTTCGCCCAGCACCTGGTGCACAAGACCGTGCTGTCGTGCATCGCCTGGGTGGTGTTCGCCGTGCTCCTGTGGGGCCGCCACCAGCTCGGCTGGCGCGGGCACAAGGCTATCCGCTGGACCCTGGCCGGCTTCTGCCTGCTGATGCTGGCCTACTTCGGCAGCAAGCTGGTCCGCGAATTCATCCTGCACATCTGACCTCGACATGAACCTCGCCCCCTTCGAGTGGTGGCTCGGCGCCGCAATACTGCTGGCCGGCGCCCTGCTCCTGCTGCGCGAGCGCAATCTGCTGCCCTCCTCCATGCGCCGCACCAGCCGCCAGGACCGCGCCGCCGGTGCGCCGCGCATCGAGCGCCGGCGCACACCGCGCAACGGCACGCCGCAGGAAGGACGCCTGCAACGCCAGCACGCCCTGTTGCAGCTGCTGGAACTGGAGCGGGTTACGGTCGACGACATCATGATCCCGCGCAGCGAGATCGTCGGCATCGACCTGGACGACGAACTGCCACAGCTGATCGAGCAACTGCGCGGCGTCAGCCACACCCGCCTGCCGGTGTACCGCGGCGACATCAACCAGATCGAAGGCATCACCCACATGCGCCGCCTGGCCGCCCTGCTGACACAGAACCGGCTGAGCCACGCGACCCTGCAGGAAAGCTGCATCGCCCCCTACTTCGTGCCCAAGGGCACGCCGCTGGGCACCCAGCTGATGAACTTCCAGAAGGAGAAGCGCCGCCTCGGCCTGGTGGTCGACGAGTATGGCGACGTGCAGGGTGTGGTCACTCTGGAGGACCTGCTGGACGAGATCATCGGCGACTTCAGCCACATCGAGGGCGAAGAGAACCCGGATATCCACACCCAGGAAGATGGCTCGCGCATCATCGACGGCACCGCGAGCATCCGCGAGATCAACAAGGCCCTCGGCTGGCACCTGCCCAGCGAAGGCCCGAAGACGCTCAACGGCCTGGTCACCGAGGCCCTGGAGAGCATTCCGGACAGCCCGGTGTGCCTGAAGATCGGCCCCTACCGCCTGGAAATCCTCGAAGCCAGCGAGAACCGCGTACTGCGCGTACGCGCCTGGCACTAGCGGAAAGTCGTAGCGCGCGGCGGTTGTCCGCGCTTTGCGCCGCTTCCTATAATCGCCGCACCGCTTATCCAGCCTCCCGCCTGCCGATCCGCTACCCGCGGCCATCGCGCCGGCATTTAGGGACCCTGCGCGCGCCTCATCTCGCCACGCGCAGCCTGCATGCCTTTCCCGCCTACCCGGCAGCACTCCCCCGCCGTTTTCCGCTCCTGCGCGAGCGACAGTCCGGGAATACCAGATGACCAGCTCCACCTACGACAGCCCGCTCGAAGCGCCTGCCGCGCCGACCAATTCACCGGCGCGCGTGGCCACCGCCAGCTTCATCGGCACCGCCATCGAGTTCTATGATTTCTACGTCTACGCCACCGCCGCCGCGCTGGTGATCGGCCCGGTGTTCTTTCCGCAGGGTTCGGGCACCGCGCAGATGCTCGCCTCGTTCATCACCTTCGGCATCGCCTTCCTCGCCCGCCCGCTGGGTTCGGTGCTGTTCGGCCACTTCGGCGACCGCATCGGGCGCAAGTCGACGCTGGTCGCCTCACTGCTGCTGATGGGCATCTCCACCACCCTGATCGGCGTGCTGCCCGGCTACGACAGCATCGGCTTCTGGGCCCCCTTGCTGCTCTGTGTGCTGCGCTTCGGCCAGGGCCTGGGCCTGGGTGGCGAATGGGGTGGTGCGGCGCTGCTGGCCACCGAGAACGCGCCGCCGGGCAAGCGCGCCTGGTTCGGCATGTTCCCCCAGCTCGGCCCGTCGATCGGCTTCCTCGCCGCCAACGGCCTGTTCCTCGGTCTGGCCATGGTCCTCGATGACCAGCAGTTCCGCGACTGGGGCTGGCGCATTCCCTTCCTGCTCAGCGCCGCACTGGTGGTGGTCGGCCTCTATGTACGCCTGAAGCTGGAAGAGTCGCCGGTATTCGCCGAGGCGGCCGCGCGCGAGGAGCGCACCAAGCTGCCACTGGTGGAGACCTTCGCCCACTACTGGCTGCCGGTGACTCTCGGCGCCCTGGCGATGGTGGTGTGCTACGCGCTGTTCTACATCTCCACCGTGTTCTCGCTCAGCCACGGCACCAGCGTGCTCGGCTACAGCCGCGAGAGCTTCCTCGGCATGCTGTGCTTCGCCGTGCTGTTCATGGCCCTGGCCACGCCGATTTCGGCCTGGCTCAGCGACCGCTACGGGCGCAAGCCGGTGTTGCTGTTCGGCTGCGTGCTGGCGATCCTCTCCGGTTTCACCATGCAGCCGCTGCTGAGCCACGGCACGCCGGAAGCGGTGGCGCTGTTCCTGGCCATCGAGCTGTTCCTCATGGGCTTCACCTTCGCCCCCATGGGCGCGCTGCTGCCGGAGCTGTTCCCCACCCGCGTGCGCTACACCGGCGCCTCGGCGGCCTACAACCTGGGCGGCATCATCGGCGCCTCGGCGGCGCCCTTCTTCGCCCAGAAGCTGGTGACCCTGGGCGGCCTCGGTTATGTCGGTGGTTATGTATCGGTGGCGGCGGCGCTGAGCCTGGGCGCCGTGCTGTTCATCCGCGAGACCCGCGACCAGTCGCTCAGCGAGATTCGCTGAGGCGCTCGGCCAACTGCTCGGCCCACACGCGATAGCCCAGGGCCGAGGGGTGGTAGCCGTCGCGCGCCAGGTAATCGGGGCTGAAACGCAGCGCCACCGGCGCATAGCTGGCGCGTTCCTCGGCACTGACCCGGCGCAGCTCGGCGTCGAGCAGCGCGGCACGCCGCCCGAGTAGCTGGCGCAGCAGCCAGGGCAAGGCGCTGAAATGCTGGATCGGCGGCACGCCGGTGAACGCCACCCGCTCGCCTCGCGCGCTCAAGGCCCGGCTCAGCGCACGCAGCGACTGCTGCCAGCGCGCCAGCGAGCTGAGATGGGTAGTGTCGTTGACGCCGAATACCAGCAGCACCAGGTCCGCCGACTCGCTCAGGGCCAGCGGCAGCAGGCGCTCGCAAGCCTCGCCTGCGGTAATGCCGTTCTCGCCGCAGGCGCGCCAGGCCACCGGGCGCTGCAGACGTGCAGACAATGCCTGCGCCAGTTGCCCAGCCAGGGCAGCCTCCTGCACTTCGACACCGACACCGGCCACCGTCGACTCACCGATCAGCAGCAGCCGCAGCGGCTCACTCGCTAGCTCGACACCGACCAGACCACTCTGCGCGCCCGCCGCCTCCGGCAGGCGCAGCGCCGTGCGCCGGGTCCACAGGGCCTGCGGCAGGGCAATCGGCGCCAGGGCCAGCAGCAGCCCCCACCACAGCCCTGCGCGCAGGCGGCTCACAGCTCGACCTTGACCGCCTCGGACGCGCGCACGGCCTTGGCCCGCGCCGCCTCGATGCTCTCGTCGCGGGCCAGGGTCACGCCCATGCGCCGTTGGCCGCTGACCTCCGGCTTGCCGAACAGGCGCAGCGCGGTATCTGGCTCGGCCAGAACCGCACCGAGATTGGCGAAGGCCACCTGGCGCGACTCACCCTCGACCAGGATCACCGAGGAGGCGGACGGACCGAACTGGCGAATGCTCGGGATCGGCAGGCCGAGGATGGCCCGCGCATGCAGGGCGAACTCGGACAGGTCCTGGGAGATCAGGGTGACTAGGCCGGTGTCGTGCGGGCGCGGCGAGACTTCGCTGAACCACACCTGATCGCCTTTGACGAACAGCTCCACGCCGAACAGACCGCGGCCACCGAGGGCCTCGGTCACCGCCAGCGCCACGCGCTCGGACTCGGCCAGGGCCTTGGCGCTCATCGCCTGTGGCTGCCAGGACTCGTGGTAGTCGCCCTTGACCTGGCGGTGGCCGACCGGCGCGCAGAACGAGGTGCCGCCAATGTGGCGCACGGTGAGCAGGGTGATCTCGTAATCGAAGTCGATGAAGCCCTCGACTATCACCCGGCCCTTGCCGGCACGACCGCCTTCCTGGGCGTAATCCCAGGAAGCCTGCAGGTCGGCGTCGCTCTTCAGCACGCTCTGGCCCTTGCCGGAGGAGCTCATGATCGGCTTGACCACGCAGGGATAGCCGACCGACTGCACTGCCTCGGCGTAGGCCTCGTAGGTATCGGCAAAGTGGTAAGGCGAGGTCGGAAGACCCAGCTCTTCGGCGGCCAGGCGGCGGATGCCCTCGCGGTTCATGGTCAGCTTGGCGGCGCGCGCGGTGGGCACCACGGTGAAGCCTTCGGCCTCCAGCTCGACCAGGGTGTCGGTGGCGATCGCCTCGATCTCCGGCACGATGTAGTGCGGTTTTTCCGCCTCGATCACCGCGCGCAGGGCGGCGCCGTCGAGCATGCTGATCACGTGACTGCGGTGCGCCACCTGCATGGCCGGAGCATCGGCGTAACGGTCGACGGCGATCACTTCGCAGCCCAGGCGCTGCAGTTCTATCACCACTTCCTTGCCCAGCTCGCCGGAGCCACAGAGCAGGACGCGGGTCGCGGTAGGCGACAAGGGGGTACCGATACGGGGCATGCGGATGTCCTCGGAGAAGGGAGAAAAGGAATTCAGTGGCGCGCAGGCTGCTGCAAAAACTGCCCGGCGGCGCGTGTGCGCTCGATGCAGTGCTGCAGCACTTCACGGCGCTCGTCGTTGCTCATGCGGCCCCAGCGGGTGATCTCGTCCGCCGTGCGCTGGCAGCCGATGCAGATGTCGTGGTCGTCCAGCGCGCAGACGCTGACGCAGGGCGACTTGACCGGGCGTTCGTCGCTCACGCGTCGTCCTCGACCAGGTCGCGAGCGTAGCGCTGAGCGTTGTGCACGTAATGGGCGGCGCTGCCTTCGAGCATCTTCTTCTGCTGCTCGGTGAGTTCGCGCACCACCTTGCCTGGGCTGCCCATCACCAGGCTGCCGTCGGGAATGACCTTGCCTTCGGGGATCAGGCTGTTGGCGCCGATGATGCAGTACTTGCCGATCTTGGCGCCGTTGAGGATCACCGCGTTGATGCCGATCAGGCTGTAATCGTCCACGCTGCAGCCGTGCATCATCACGTTGTGACCAACGGTGACGCCCTTGCCGAGAGTCAGCGGGAAGCCCATGTCGGTGTGCATCACGGTGCCGTCCTGCACGTTGCTGTTCTCACCGATGTGGATCAGCTCGTTGTCGCCACGCAGCACGGCGCCGAACCAGACGTTGGCGCCTTGGTCCAGGCGCACCTTGCCGATCACCGCCGCAGTCGGGGCAATCCAGCTCTCGGGATGGGCTTCGACGCGGACGTCACCCAGGCGATATTTCATCGGGAAATCCTCTCAGACCTTGATGATCCGGACCGAAGGCTGCGGTGGCCGCTCCAGGTCGATGCCGGCGTCGAACGCCAGGTTGACCAGTTCGACGATCATCACCGCCGTCAGGCCCCAGATCTTGTAGTTGTCGTAGTGGTAGCAGGGCACGTACCAGCTGCGCCCCTCGTAATCGATGCGGTGGGTGACCTCGCGCGGACTGTCGAGGAAGAAGCGCAGCGGCACGGAGAACACCGCGGCGATCTCGTCGTCGTTGGGCCGGTACTCGACGTAGTCCGGCACCACGCCGACCCAGGGCGTGACCTGGATACCGAAGCGCGACACCAGCGGGCTGAGCGGGCCGACCATTTCCACCAGGCCGGGCGGCAGGCCCACCTCCTCCTCCGCCTCGCGCAGGGCGGTGAAGGCCAGGTCGGGGTCGGTGGCATCGCGGCGGCCACCGGGGAAGGCCACCTCGCCGCCGTGGGTGGACAAGCCGCTGGCGCGCAGGGTCAGCACCAGTTCCGGCTCGTCACTGCGGGTCAGCGGCACCAGCACGGCCGCCTCGGGATGGCGCTGGTCGGTCTCCAGGATGCGCGGGCTGTGGCCGCGCACACGCTGCAGGAGCTCGTCGAGCATGATCGTTCTCGGTTCTTTTCTTCTGCCCGGCATCATGGCACGAAGGCGCAGCCTGCCCAAGACCCGCAGATCGTCGATGCGCTTGCCGCCGTCCCGACGCGGCGCCAAGATGGGCGACGATCCAGGAGAAATCGACATGAAGTTCTGCAGCCAGTGCGGCGGCCCGGTGGAGCAGCGTATTCCCCAGGGCGACAACCGCCTGCGCTTCGTCTGCCCGCAGTGCCAGACCATCCACTACCAGAACCCGCGCATCGTCGCCGGCTGCCTGCCGGTGTGGGGCGAGCAGGTGCTGCTGTGCCGCCGCGCCATCGAGCCGCGCCGCGGCTACTGGACGCTGCCGGCCGGCTTCATGGAGAACGGCGAGACCATGGCCGAGGCGGCCATGCGCGAGACCGACGAGGAAGCCTGCGCGCGGGTGCGCGACCTGCACCTATATACCCTGTTCGACCTGCCGCACATCAGCCAGCTCTACGTGTTCTTCCGTGCCGAACTGGTCGACCTGGACTTCTGCGCCGGCGAGGAGAGCCTGGAGGTACAGCTGTTCCACGAGCATGAAGTGCCGTGGAAGGAACTGGCCTTCCCCACCGTGGGTCGGACCCTTAAGTGCTACTTCGCCGATCGCCGCGAGCAGCACTATCCGATCCGCAACGAAGGGATGGCAGCGCTGCGCCCAGGCAACTGACGGCGTCTATAGTCCTTTCTGCAGCGTCAGAACCTGTTCAAGGTCTCGCGAGCTAGAGCCAAAGGGTGGCGGAAAGGGCCGAGGAAGCGGAGTTTACGAGTGGTAAATGAGCATTCCGAGGCTGTTTCCAACGCCGTTTAGCCGACGCGCAGCAGACCTTGAGCAGGTTCTCAGATCGACCACACCGGGAGGGACTCATGGACACCAGCAAGCACAACTTCAGCGGCCTGTTCAAACAGCTCGGCCTGCCCAACGGTAAGGCCGATATCGAGACCTTCCTGCGCGAGCACCGCCTGGCCGAGGGTCAGGCCCTGCCCAAGGCGCCGTTCTGGAACAAGGCCCAGTCGCAGTTCCTCAGCGAGGCCCTGGCCAACGACTCGGACTGGGCGGAGGTCGTCGACGAGCTGGCCGTACTGCTCTCGCCCTGAGTCAGAGCTCCAGGGGCAGGCGCAACAGGCTGGCGGCGACCTGCGGGTCGTCGGCGTCGGTGACCAGCAGCAGGCTGCCGTCTTGCGCCAGGGCAATGCCCTCCACCTTCCACTGCCCATCCAGCTGCGCCAGGCATCGCACCTGGCCATCGTGCTCCACCAGGCCGATCATCGCGCCCAGACAGGCGCCATCGTTGTAGCTGTCCGCCGTATTCTCGGCCACCGCACTGAACAGCCAGCGGCCATCGGCCAGTGCCGCACCATCGGTGAAACCCAGAGCTACGCCGTTCAGCTCACCCAGTTGCAGCGGCTGGATGGCTCGCGGCAACGGCGCAGCAGCGCGCCCCAGCAGCCAGTCGCGCAACTCGCTCCAGCCATATTGCACGGCGGCATTGCTCGCCTGGCCCTGGTTACCGCGCTGCAGCAGGAGGAACTCCTCGCCGAGCAGGAAGCCGCCCTCGATATTCAGCTCGCTGAAGTGCGTGTGCAGCGGCTGGTAGAGAGGCGCCAGGTCGATCAGCCGTGACTGGCTACTCGCCTCCAGCCCCAGCAGCACGCCACGCTGGCGCCCCTCCGTGGAGCCAGACCCTAGAGCTAGCAACGCCCCCGCCGCAAAGCCATCCATGGCCGGCAGCAGCGCCAGCACCTCAAGATCCGGCTTGGCCGCCTTGCGCGCCTTCTTCTCCGCGGGCAGCTCGCCCTCGAACAGGCGCAGCAGGCTGCCGCCGTGCATATCGTCGAGGTTGAACTGGCCCAGGTGCAGTTCGTCGTCGGCCACCACGAACAGGTTACGGTCCACACGCACCAGGGCGCTGGCTGCGCTCAGATGATCGCCCTGCGCCCCAGGGGGCAGACGCAGGTGACGCAGCAGTTCGGGTTGGGACATCGCCTACTCCTTGGGCAGATTGCTCTTCGCGGCTGATCCTAACCAGCACACCATCCGACTGGCGAGGATTGAACATCACCGGCGGCATAGGCAGACTCTCGCGCTATAACAACCTGATCCATCAGGGCCAACACTGATACACCCCCGGAACATCGCAATGCGCTGGCTGCTCGCCCTACTCTGCATCACCCTCACCGGCCTGTCCCAGGCCACCCCGGCCCCCGCGCCCAGCGGCAAGCCGGTGGACAAGGTGCTGGTCGTCAAATCCGAACGCAAGCTGCACCTGATGGGGCGCGGCGAGGTGCTCAAGTCCTACCGCATCTCGCTGGGCAAAATCCCCACCGGCGCCAAGGTGCGCGAGGGCGACCTGCGCACGCCGGAAGGCTTCTACTGGATCGACTGGCGCAAGACCAGCGACAAGTACAACCTGTCCATGCACATCTCCTACCCCAACGCCCGCGATGCCGCCAATGCGCGCAAGAAAGGCGTCTCGGCTGGCGGCATGATCATGATCCACGGCACCCCGCTGGACGATGAGTACCCCGAGTGGTTCTTCAACACCTTGGACTGGACCGAGGGCTGCATCGCCATGCGCAACGCCGACATGCGCGAAGTCTGGAGCATGGTGCAGGACGGCACGCTGATCGAGATCCGCCCCTGACGATTTGCTGCGCGTCGGCCGGGCGTTGTTGGGAGAAGGCCTCGGGTGCTCATTTACCCTATGTAAACTCCGCGCCCTCGGCCTCCTCCCGCCTAGCCCGGCTCTAGCTCGCAGAATCGTGTAGTCCCTGCGTCCAGTAACGAATGAGGCGCCTACGGGCGCCTTTTTCATGCGCGGGATTTGCCGGAAGATAATTTGCGCGATAAATTATTGTGCAAATATTGAACAGAGGTACCCGTCATGAAAGCTCCACAGTCCTGTGCAGCCCTGCAGCTGGACAACCAGCTCTGCTTCGCCCTGCACTCCACCTCGCTGCTGATGACCAAGGCCTACAAGCCCTTGTTGCAGAGCATCGGCCTGACCTACCCGCAATACCTGGCCATGCTGGTGCTGTGGGAAGGCGACGGCATCACCGTGGGCGAGATCAGCGCGCGCCTGCTCACCGACCCCGGCTCGCTGACGCCGCTGCTCAAGCGCCTTGAAGCCGAAGGCATGATCACCCGCACCCGCAGCAGCGCCGACGAGCGCGTGGTGGAACTGCGCCTGACCGACAAGGGCCGCAGTCTGCAGCAGGAGGCCGAACGCTTCCCCGCCTGCATCCTCGAAGCCAGTGGCCAGACCCTGGAGCAGATTGGCGCCCTCAAGGACCAGATCGTCGCCCTGCGTAGCGAGCTACAGAAGTCCGTCTGACCCCCGCTGCCGCCCGCTCGGGCGGCACCTGGCGCCCATCGCCGCCTCGCTTATTTCCAATCGATCGAATCTTCAGAGCTAATTCATCTAACAATTAACTTGCGCGCAAAATTAAATCGCACTAGATTTCTCATCACGCACTTACTTGGCGCGCAAAACTTTAGACAGCAAGCTACCAGGAGATACCACCATGCAAACCATCAAAGCTCTCTACACCGCTACCGCTACTGCCACCGGAGGCCGCGACGGCCGTGCCGTTTCCTCCGACGGTTTCCTCGACGTCAAGCTGACCACCCCGCGTGAACTGGGCGGCGCCGGCGGCGAAGCCACCAACCCCGAGCAACTGTTTGCCGCCGGCTACTCGGCCTGCTTCATCGGCGCCCTGAAGTTTGTCGCCAGCCAGAAGAAACAAGCCTTCCCGGCTGACGCCTCGATCACCGGCAAAGTCGGCATCGGCCAGATCCCCGGCGGTTTCGGTCTGGAAGTAGAACTGAACATCAGCCTGCCGGGCATCGAGCGCACCACCGCCGAAGAACTGATCGCCGCAGCCCACCAGGTCTGCCCTTACTCCAACGCCACCCGCGGCAACATCGACGTCCGCCTGGTACTGGTCTGAGCCAGCACTCAATAGGAGAACAGCCATGAACATTCGTCATATCGCCAGCAGCAGCCTCGCCGCACTCGCCCTCGTCGCCAGCTCGCTGACCTTCGCCGGGCAGCCGGCCAGCGAATACCGCTACGGCCAGGCGCTGGATGTCAAAGAAGTGATCAGCCTGCAGGAAGCCGATGCGCGCTACTGCGAAGTGGTTGAGGCGCGCATGGTCTACCTCGATTCCGCCGGTGCCGTGCAAGCCGTGACCTACCTCAAGCAAGCCGACAACTGCCACAACCAGGGCTGAGGCCCTGGTTCACCCCCAAATTCGATTCGCCAGGAGAATGATCATGAACATCAAGCAACTCGTTGGAAGCGGCCTGCTCACCCTGGCCATCACTCAAGCCTTCGCCGCCGGCAGCCCCGGCGTGGAACACAACACCCAGGCCTTCCTCCAGGCCCTGGAAGCCGGCGGCGGCAAGCCGCTGGAAACCCTCAGCCCGCAAGACGCCCGCGCCGTGCTGGTCGGCGCCCAGGCCTCGGTCAAGGTCGATCTGTCCGGCGTGAGCGTGTCGGAGAAGACCGTCCAGGCTGGCGGCCAGTCGATCGCCCTGACCATCGTCCGCCCCGAGGGCGTGAAGGGTGAGCTGCCGGTATTCATGTTCTTCCACGGCGGCGGCTGGGTGCTGGGTGACTATCCGACCCATGCCCGCCTGATCCGCGACCTGGTAGTGAACTCCGGAGCCGTGGCCGTCTACGTCGGCTACACGCCGTCGCCGGAAGCCAAGTACCCGACTGCCATCGACCAGGCCTACGCGGCGACCAAATGGGTCGGCGAACACGGCAAGGAAATCAACGTGGACAGCTCGCGCCTGGCCGTGGCCGGCAACAGCGTCGGCGGCAACATGGCCGCGGTGGTCGCGCTCAAGGCGAAAGAGGCCGGCGTGCCGAAACTGCGCTTCCAGCTGCTGCTGTGGCCGGTGACCGATGCAAGCTTCGAGACGGCGTCCTACAACCAGTTCGCCCAGGGCCACTTCCTGACCAAGCCGATGATGCAATGGTTCTGGGACAGCTACACCACCGACCCAAAACAGCGTGCCGAACGTTTCGCCTCACCGCTGCGCGCCACCCCGGAACAGCTGAAAGGACTTCCGCCGACCCTGATCCAGACCGCCGAGTTCGACGTGCTGCGTGACGAGGGCGAGGCCTACGCGCGCAAACTGGACGCCGCCGGAGTCACCGTCACCGCGGTGCGCTACAACGGCATGATCCACGACTACGGCCTGCTCAACCCGCAGGCCCATGTTCCGGCCGTGCAGGCCGCCATGCGTCAGGCCGGTGTCGAGCTGAAGCAGCACCTGCAGAAGTAATCCACAGGCGCAAAACAAAAGCCCCGGTCATTGGCCGGGGCTTTTTTATGGGCAGCTTGCTAAAACTGCAGGTCGGACAGGCGCCACACATCGAAGGCCGGCGTCTCGTAGGGATGGGCCTTCTTCATGGCCTTGACCGTGTCGTGGATCAGCTCATCGGCCACCACCATCTCCACCTTCCACTCCGCCACTTCCTCGACGCGCTCGAGCTGGCCGAGGAACGGGTTGCTGCCGGCCAGGGCGCGGAACTGGCCCTTGCCCAGGGTCTGCCAGCAGCAGCTGTCGTATTGCCCAATGCGTCCTGCACCCGCCGCGAACACCGCGGCCTTCACTTCATCCAGATGACTTTCCGGTACGTAGAAACAGAACTTGTACATCCAGCCCCTCCGAGCTTCGACGAATACAGCGACACGCAGGCCGCACTGCCAGGGAGATACTGGCATTTTGCCTCAACCCTGTTACACGGCCTAGCTCGTGACTTGTGCTTGGAGTACGGCGCCAGCGATTCGTCCCATGACCGGCTAGAGCCTTTAGCCATAAAACGAAGCGGCTTAATCACCCTTGGAGAAGCGCTGCCAGCGCGCCTTGAGGCCCACTGCAGGCGGATTGTGGCTACCGTCGCAATAGGGCATGCGCGCGGACAAACCACAGCGGCACAGCAGCACGAACTGCTGACGAACGGGCTGCAGGAGCAGACCATCGGTGCAGCCAGCGGAGCAATCGGGAAGGGCGGAAGAGCGTCCGCAGCGGCACAGCAGATGAGTCTCGCCGGGAGAAACCTGGCGGACTTCAGGAAGGAGGGGATCGTCGGCCATCACGCCGCACGGCGTGCCCCTCCCCCGTGCGGGAGAGGGGCGCAGCCATCAGTCGACCCAGACGCGCGCGTTGCGGAACATGCGCATCCAGCCGGCATCTTCCTGCCACTCATCCGGGCGCCAGGAGTTCTGCACGGCGCGGAACACCCGCTCCGGGTGCGGCATCATGATGGTCACGCGGCCGTCGCGGCTGCACAGACCGGTGATACCACGCGGCGAGCCGTTCGGGTTGGCCGGGTAGGTCTCGGTGACCTTGCCGTGGTTGTCGATGAAACGCAGGGCCACGGTGCCGGACAGGTCCGACTCCAGCAGTGCCTCCTCGCTCTCGAACTCGGCATGGCCTTCGCCGTGGGCGATGGCGATCGGCATGCGCGAACCGGCCATGCCCTGCAGGAAGATCGACGCCGACTCCTGCACCTGGACCATGGCTACACGCGCCTCGAACTGCTCCGAGCGGTTGCGCACGAAGTGCGGCCAGAACTCGGTACCCGGAATCAGCTCGTGCAGGTTGCTCATCATCTGGCAGCCGTTGCACACGCCGAGGGCGAAGCTGTCCTTGCGCTCGAAGAAGGCCTGGAAGCCATCACGGGCGCGGCTGTTGAACAGCACCGACTTGGCCCAGCCCTCACCGGCGCCGAGCACGTCGCCGTAGGAGAAGCCACCGCAGGCCACCAGGCCCTTGAAGTCTTCCAGGCTGATGCGGCCGGCGAGGATGTCGCTCATGTGCACGTCGATGGCCGAGAAGCCGGCGCGGTCGAAGGCCGCGGCCATTTCCACCTGGCCGTTGACGCCCTGCTCACGCAGGATCGCAACCTGCGGACGCACACCCTTTTTGATGTAGGGCGCGGCGATGTCCTGGTTGACGTCGAACGACAGCTTGGTCGACAGGCCCGGGTTGTCCTCGTCGAGGATCAGGTCGAATTCCTGGTCGGCGCAGTCGGCGTTGTCGCGCAGGCGCTGGATCTGGTAGCTGGTCTCGGCCCACTGACGCTGCAGCAGACGGCGCTGGCCGCCGAACACCGGCTCGCCATTGAAGCTGATGGCCACGTCGCTGCCGTTGATCGGCTGGCCGATCACCGCCACGCAATCGCCGAGGCCGGCGGCGCTGAACTGGGCGAGGATTTCCGGGGTAGCGTCCTGACGCACCTGGATCACCGCACCCAGCTCCTCGTTGAACAGCACGGCGGCCAGTTCGGAGGCGTCGTCGGCCAGACCGTCGAGGAACAGGTTGAGGCCGCAGTGGCCGGCGAAGGCCATTTCCAGGGCAGTGGTCAGCAGGCCACCGTCGGAGCGGTCGTGGTAGGACAGGATATGGCCGTCGGCATTCAGCCCCTGGATCACGGCGAAGAAGGCCTTGAGGTCTTCGGCGTCGTCGACGTCCGGCACGCTTTGGCCGAGCTGGGCAAAGGTCTGCGCCAGGATCGAGCCGCCCAGGCGGTTCTGCCCGCGGCCGAGGTCGATCAGGATCAGGTCAGTCTCGCCCTTGTCCAGGCGCAGCTGCGGAGTCAGGGTCTGACGAATGTCGGCGACCGGTGCGAAGCCTGTGATCACCAGCGACAGCGGCGAGGTCACGCTCTTCTCTGCGCCCTCCTCGCTCCACTTGGTCTTCATCGACATCGAGTCCTTGCCCACCGGAATGGTGATGCCCAGCGCCGGGCACAGCTCCATGCCGACCGCTTTCACGGTGTCGTACAGGCGCGCGTCTTCGCCCGGGTGGCCGGCGGCGGCCATCCAGTTGGCGGACAGTTTGATGTCGGACAGCTTCTCGATGCGCGAAGCGGCCAGGTTGGTAATGGTCTCGCCGACCGCCATGCGCCCGGAGGCCGGAGCGTCGAGCAGGGCCAGCGGGGTGCGCTCGCCCATGGCCATGGCTTCACCGGTGTAGACGTCGAAGCTGGTGGCGGTCACGGCGCAGTCGGCCACCGGCACCTGCCACGGGCCAACCATCTGGTCGCGGTTGACCAGGCCAGTGATGGTGCGGTCGCCGATGGTGATCAGGAAGCTCTTGCTGGCCACGGCCGGGTGACGCAGCACGCGGGTCGCCGCTTCTTCGATATCGATGGTGGAAGCGTCGAAGTCATCGCCCTGCTCCGCCTCGCGAGCCACGCTGCGGTGCATGCGCGGCGGCTTGCCGAGCAGCACTTCCAGCGGCATGTCCACCGGCTTGTTGCCGAAGTGGCTGTCGGACACGGTCAGGTGCGGCTCGGCGATGGCCTCGCCGACCACGGCGAACGGGCAGCGTTCACGCTCGCAGATGGCCTTGAAGCGCTCGAAGTCCGCGGCGTCCACGCTCATCACGTAGCGTTCCTGCGACTCGTTGCACCAGATCTCGTGCGGGGCCATGCCCGGCTCGTCGTTCGGCACGGCGCGCAGCTCGAAGCGACCACCACGGCCGCCGTCGTTGATCAGCTCCGGCAGGGCGTTGGAGATGCCGCCGGCGCCGACGTCGTGAATGAACTTGATCGGGTTGTCGGCGCCCAGCTGCCAGCAGCGGTCGATCACTTCCTGGCAGCGACGCTCCATTTCCGGGTTGTCGCGCTGTACCGAGGCGAAGTCCAGGTCGGCGGAGCTGGCACCGGTAGCCATCGAGGAAGCGGCGCCGCCGCCCAGGCCGATAAGCATGGCCGGGCCGCCGAGCACGATCAGCTTGGCGCCGACCGAGATCTCACCCTTCTGCACATGATCTTCACGGATGTTACCCATGCCACCGGCCAGCATGATCGGCTTGTGGTAGCCGCGGACTTCTTCGCCACGCGGGCTCTGCACCGCCTGCTCGAAGGTACGGAAGTAGCCGTTCAGCGCCGGGCGACCGAATTCGTTGTTGAACGCGGCGCCGCCCAGCGGGCCCTCGATCATGATGTCCAGCGCGGTAACGATGCGCTCGGGCTTGCCGTAGGGCTTCTCCCAGGGCTGCACGAAACCGGGGATGTTCAGGTTGGACACGGTGAAACCGGTCAGGCCGGCCTTCGGCTTGGCGCCGCGGCCGGTAGCACCTTCGTCGCGAATCTCGCCGCCGGAGCCGGTGGAGGCGCCAGGGAACGGGGCGATGGCGGTCGGGTGGTTGTGGGTTTCCACCTTCATCAGGATGTGCACCGGCTCGACGGTCGCGCCGTATTCGCGGGTGGCCGGGTTGGGGAAGAAACGCCCGGCCTGGTGGCCGACGATCACCGAGGCGTTGTCCTTGTAGGCGGACAGCACGCCGTCGCTGTGCATCTGGTAGGTGTTCTTGATCATGCCGAACAGCGACTTGTCCTGGCTCTCGCCGTCGATGTCCCAGCTGGCATTGAAGATCTTGTGGCGGCAGTGCTCGGAGTTGGCCTGGGCGAACATCATCAGTTCGACGTCGTGCGGGTTGCGGCCCAGGGCGGTGAAGTTCTTCACCAGGTAGTCGATCTCGTCTTCGGCCAGGGCCAGGCCCAGCTGCACGTTGGCCTGCTCCAGGGCGGCGCGGCCGCCACCGAGCACGTCCACCGCGGTCAGCGGCTTGGGCTGGGCATGGCTGAACAGGCCGGCGGCCTCTTCCTGGCTGCCCAGCACCAGCTGGGTCATGCGGTCGTGCAGCACGGCGGCGACGGCCTGGCGGTCGGTTTCGCTCAACTCACCGCTGACGTAATAGGCGATGCCGCGCTCAAGGCGTTCGATCTTGGCCAGGCCGCAGTTACGGGCGATGTCGGTAGCCTTGCTCGACCAGGGCGAAATGGTGCCGAAGCGCGGAATGACCAGGAACAGCTGGCCGCTGGGTTCCTGCACCGGAACACTCGGGCCGTACTTCAGCAGCCGGGCCAGTACCTGCTCTTCGCTGGCGTCGAGCAGGCCGGTCACTTCGGCGAAGTGGGCGAACTCGGCGTACAGCCCGGTCACGGCAGGGACCTTGGTGGTCAGTTGCGAAAGCAGTTTGCCGTGGCGGAAGGCGGAAAGAGCGGGCGTGCCGCGCAGGATCAACATCGTGAACAGCCTCTGGGAAGGGGTGTGCTTAGAGGCCGTGCATTCTAGCCTAAAGCGCCCGCCGACGGCACCCTCGGCGGCATCTAGCAGAGCGCCGCAATACTGTCGAGATATGGCACCCGTTGGGCTTTGCGTATACTGCGCCGATGTTTGCCCACATTGCGTTGCGCATCCGCACGACCGCCGGCTTGTTGGCGACCTCTATCCTCCTGCTGCTCGCGGGCTGCGACGGTTCTGCCGCCAAGCAGCCCAGCACTCTCGAGCGCGTGCAAGAGGAGGGTGTGCTACGCGTGGTCACCCGCAACAGCCCGACCACCTATTTCCAGGATCGCAACGGCGAGACCGGCTTCGAGTACGAACTGGTCAAGCGCTTCGCCGACAACCTGGGCGTCGAGCTGAAGGTCGAGACCGCCGACAACCTCGATGACCTGTTCGCCCGCCTCAACCAGCCGGGCGGCCCGGTGCTGGCCGCCGCCGGCCTGGTCGCCAGCGACGGGCGCAAGGCCCAGGCCAACTTCTCTCGCGCCTACCTGGATGTCACCCCGCAGATCATCTACCGCGACGGCCAACGCCGCCCCAGCCGCCCCGAAGAGCTGATCGGCCGGCGCATCCTGGTGCTCAAGGGCAGCAGCCACGCCGAACAGCTGGCCGAGCTGAAGAAGACCTTGCCAGAGCTGCAGTACGAGGAGTCTTCCGACGTCGAGGTGGTCGATCTGCTGCGCATGGTCGATGAGGGCCAGGTCGACCTGACCCTGGTCGACTCCAACGAACTGGCGATGAACCAGGTATATTTCCCCAACGTGCGCGTCGCCTTCGACCTGGGCGAGCCGCGCAGCCTGGGCTGGGCGGTGGCCGCCGGCGAGGACGACAGCCTGCTGCGCGAGGCCAACCACTTCCTCAACCTGGTCGAGGAAAACGGCAGCCTGCAGCGCCTCAAGGAGCGTTACTACGGCCACGTCGACGTGCTCGGCTACGTCGGTGCCTACACCTTCGCCAAGCATCTGCAGCAGCGCCTGCCGCGCTACGAGCAGCACTTCAAGAAGGCGGCCGAGAAGCACAAGGTGGACTGGCGCCTGCTGGCCGCCATCGGCTACCAGGAATCGCTATGGACCCCCGACGCCACCTCCAAGACCGGCGTACGCGGTCTGATGATGCTGACCCAGAGCACTGCCCAAGCCATGGGCGTGGTCAACCGCCTGGACCCGAAACAGAGCATCGCCGGCGGAGCCAAGTACTTCACCCTGGTGCACGGCGGCCTGACCGAGGACATGAGCGAGCCGGACCGCACCTGGTTCGCCCTCGCCGCCTACAACATCGGCATCGCCCACCTGTCGGACGCACGCAAGATGGCCCAGGCCGAAGGCCTCGACCCGAACAAGTGGCTGGATGTGCAGAAGATGCTGCCACGCCTGTCGCAGAAGCGCTGGTACAGCAAGACCCGCTACGGCTATGCCCGCGGCGGCGAGACCGTGCACTTCGTGCGCAACGTGCGGCGCTACTACGACATTCTCAACTGGGTGACCCAGCCGCAGCTGGAAGGCAGCCGCGTCGCCGAGAGCAACCTGCACGTCCCCGGCGTGGACAAGACCGTGCCGAAGGACGAGCCGAGCCAGCTCTGATCAGCGCACCCGCTGGTTGCCCTTGGTGCAATGCTGACGCGCCTGCTCCGCGGCGGACAGGCTGCGATACGCGCCCATGCAAGCGGCCATGTTGTCCATCGGCTGCACACTCAGGCGCGACTCCGCGTCGACCCCGACCAGATAGGCATGGTCATAGCGCGAGCGCTCGTACCAGGGCTCGATCTCCTGCGCGCTGGTCACGCAGTGGTACTGCATCTGCACGCTGAAGCCCTTCATCTTGTCCTTGCGCAGGATGTGGTGGTACTTCAGCCAGTCGCCATCGCGCTGGCCCTGGCGCAACGCCTCCTGGCAACCCGCCAGGTCGGTGATGTCCGGTTCGTTGAGGAAGATGGTCTGCGCCATGGTGCTGGCATTGAGCCCCGCGGTCGCCAGCAGATAGACCTTGTCCTGCTCGGCCTGCGCCGCAGAACCGAGCAACAGCAGCGACAACCACAATCCCTGTTTCACAGACACGCTCTCCAATAGTCACGATGCGCCGCAGCCTAGCAGCATGGCGGCGCCGAAAGAACAATTGCGCTAGGCGCGGCGCGCCTTGAAGAAGGCGCTGAGCATCTCGCTGCACTCCGCAGCCAGCACACCACCCTCGATCAGCACGCGGTGATTGAGGAAGCTCTGCTCGAAGAACTGGCCGCGACTGATCGCCACCCCGGCCTTGGGCTCAGTGGTGCCGTAGACCACCCGCCCCACTCGCGAGTGCACGATCAAACCCGCGCACATACTGCAGGGCTCCAGGGTCACGTACAGGGTGCTGCCGGGCAGGCGGTAGTTCTGCAGGGCGGCGGCGGCGGCGCGGATCGCCACCATCTCGGCATGGGCGCTGGGATCACTGGTCGAGATCGGGCAGTTGAAGCCGCGCCCTATCACCTCGCCATCCTGCACCAGTACTGCGCCCACCGGCACCTCGCCGCGCTGCGCGCCTTCGGCGGCCAGCGTCAGGGCCTCACGCATGAAGCGCTCATCCTGGCTGCGGTCGATGATCTTCGGTTGGCGCATCAGACCACCTCGATGGCGGCCATCAGGCCGGTCTCCATGTGATCGATCACATGGCAGTGGAACATCCATACCCCGGGATTATCGGCGACCAGCGCGATGCGCGCCGTCTCGTTCTTACCCAGCAGGTAGGTATCGGTGTAGTACGGGATGATCTGCTTGCGATCGGAATCCAGCACCTTGAAGGTCATGCCGTGCAGGTGGATCGGGTGCAGGTACTGCGCCATGTTGCGCAGTTCGAAGATGTAGCTGCCGCCCTTGCGCAGGGTGGCGATGGGCCGCTCCGCGCAGCGCTTGTCGTTGATGTCCCAGGCCTGGCCGTTGATCTGCCAATAGCTCGCCGGCCCCTGCTGCTGCGGGCTGGCCAGCAGCGCCGACCATTCGAAGTTGAAACGCAGGCTTTCCGCAGCAGCCAGATCGGGCTCTGCCACCGGATTGGCGGGCAGCGCGGCCGGCCAGTCTCCAGGCGCCTCGGCGCTGGCCACACTGCGCAGGGTGGCCAGGCGCAGCGGGCCGTTGCGCAGGGCGATCTCCTCGCTCGCGGCCGGCACCTTGATCGCCAGGTCGATGCGCATGCCGGCGCCGAGCAGATACTCCTTACCCAACGGGCGCGGCGCCACCGGATGGCCGTCCAGCGCGTAGATGCGCGCCTCGCCAGCGCCCTTGAGGTTGAGCCGGTAGCTGATGGTGTTGTCCAGGTTGAGCAGGCGCAGACGCACCACCTGCCCCGCCGGCAGATCAAGCACCGGCAGGCTCTGCCCGTTGATGGTCGACAGGCGGCCACGCGTGCCCTCGCGCGCAGCCAGGCGCGGCACCGAGAAGGCGGTGAAGGCGCCCTGTTCGTCCACGTGCCAGGACTTCAGGCTCAGCGTGCGTTCATGGCGAAAGCCCGTAGGCTGGCGCTCCTCGACGATCAGCGGGCCGACCAGGCCGCGGCCGAGCTGCTCGGAACTGGCGGTGTGCGGGTGATACCAGAAGCTGCCGGCGTCATGGCAGACGAACTGGTAGTCGAAGAACTCGCCCGGCTTGACCGGCAATTGCGAAACATAAGGCACGCCGTCCATGTCCAGCGGCAGGCGGATGCCGTGCCAGTGGATGGTGGTCTCCACCTCGAGGCGGTTGATGAAGCGCACGCGCAGCATGTCGCCCTGGCGCACGCGCAGCTCAAGGCCAGGCGCCTGGCCGCCATAGGCCCAGACCGGGGTCTTGTGGCCGGGCACCAGCTCCATGTCGAGCGGCGCGGCGATCAGTTCGTAGTCGTGGGTCGCGACGTTCTCCGGGCGGCCCAGCCAGTAGCGCACGCCACCAGCACCGAGGCCGACCACACCGAGACCGGCGAGGCCGGCGAGAACTTGTCTGCGGGTGAAGCTCATGATTCAGGCTCCTGAAGCGGAAACGGCACGGGCGCTAATCAGGTGGGCGGCGCGCCTCTGCGGGCACTGCCCCGGCGCGCACGATAACGCGTCGGGCCGGCCGCGGCGGCGGACAATTCGTCGCACCGTTTGTCAGGCACCGCGCCGCGCATAGGCGCGGGTGGTCAGCAGGTACACCGGCAGGCCGGACACCAGCACCAGCAGCGCGGCATAGGGCGCCGCCGCGGCATATTCGAGATTGCCGGTGTGCGACCACACAGCGGTGGCCAGGGTATCCAGACCGGTCGGGCCGAGGATCAGCGTGGCGGTCAGCTCCTTCATGCAGTCGAGGAACACCAGCACGAAACCGGCGCCAATGGCCGGGAAGATGATTGGCAGGGTGACCTTGAAGAAGGTCGCCAGCGGCGTGTGGCCGAGAGTGCGTGAGGCCTCCTCCAGCTGCGGCGAAGCCTTTTCCAATGCGGTGCGGATCGAGCCCTGAGCCATCGGCATGAACAGCAGCGCGTAACACACCAGCAGCAACAGGCTGGTCTGGTACAGCGCCGGCACGTAGCCGAGGGCGAAGAACACCAGCGACAGGGCGATCACCAGGCCCGGCAGCGCATGCAGCAGGTACGGCAGGCGATCAGCCAGCCAGGCCATGCGCCCGTAGTAGCGCACCACTACCAGGCACACCGGCAGCGCCAGCAGGCAGCTGAGCAGCGCGCCACCGAAGGACAGCGACAACGACGACCACAGGGCGCTGAGGATGTCCTCCACCGGGAAGCTGGCCGAGCTGCCGTCGACGATCCAGAAGCCGAGCATGCTCAGCGGCGTGCCACAGCCCACCGCCACCAGCACCAGCAGCAGCGCCTGCAGCGGCCAGCCCCAGGCGCCCAGGCGCACGCGCGGCGCCTGGCGTGCCACGCCCTGGCCGGTACGCGCATAGCCGCGGCCACGCAGGCGGAACTCGCCCCACAGCATGATCAGGCACAGGCCCAGCAGCAGCGCCGAAAGCATGGCCGCGTTGGTATTGGAGAACTCCAGCTCGAACTGCTGGTAGATCGCCGTGGTGAAGGTCTGGTAACGCATGATCGACGGCGCGCCGAACTCCACCAACATGTGCACCGCCACCAGCAAGCTGGTGGCCATCAGCACCGGGCGCACCAGCGGCAAGGTCACCTTCCAGAAGATCTGCCGGCGGTTGTAGCCGAGCATGCGTGCCGACTCTTCCAGGGCCGGGTCGAGGCTGCGCAGGGTAGCGGCCACCGGCAGGTACACCAGCGGATACTTCGACAGGATCATCACCAGCACCGTGCCACCCAGGCCCTCGAACATCGGCCCGATGGAGATCCAGGTGAAGCCGGCGACGAAGGACGGAATGGCGAACGGCAGGCACAGCAGCACGTTCCACTGCCGGCGCCAGCGCAGGTCGCTGCGCTCGATCAGCCAGGCCAGCGCCATGCCGATCACCGCGCAGCCGACGGTGACCAGCACCATCAGCTTCATGGTGTTGGCCAGCAGGCCGAATACGAAGGGACGCCAGAGCAGGTGCCAGGCCTCGTGCCAGCCGGCCTGGGCGGTGCGCGCCACCACGTAGAACAGCGGCAGCGCGGCGACCAGCAGCAACGCCAGCACCGGCAGCTGCAGCCACAGCGGCGGCGCCTTGCGCCGGCGGCGGCCGACATACAGCGGCGCCGGCAGCTCCTGCTCGAGCACATCCACCTGCATATCAGTTCATCCCGGCTTCGCGCTGCAGGTCCAGGGCGTCCTCGGCCAGGCCGATTTCGGAGGCGGTGATGGCCGGCGGCTTGAGCTGATCGAGCGGCTTGAGCAGCGGGTCGGCGGCCACGGCCTTGTTCACCGGGTACTCCGGCGACTTGCTCAGCACCACCTTCTGCCCTTCTTCACTGATCATGAAGGCGAGGAACTGCTGGGCTTCCTTGGGATGCTTGGTCGACTTCACCACTGCCGCACCGGAGACGCTGGCCAGGCCGCCGGCATCACCGTCGGCGAAGTAGTGCAACTTGGACTTTAGCTCGCCCTTCTCGCGCTTGAGCGCCATCCAGTAGTAGCTGTTGATCAGCGCCGCACCGACCTCACCGTTTTCCACCGCCTTCATGGCGATGACGTTGTTGGTGTAGGTGGAGCCGAACGCCTTCAGCCCGACCAGCCACTCCTCGGCGGCTTCGCGGCCGTTGAGGCGGATCACCGCAGCCGTCTGGCCGACGAATTCGCCGCTGCTGGGGACGAAGGCGATCTTGCCGTCCCACTCTGGCTCGGCCACTTCCAGCACGCTCTTCGGCAGCTCGGCCTCGCTGACCAGCTCCGGGTTAAAGGCCAGCACCCGCACGCGGGTGGTGATGCCCAGCCAGCGACCCTGGTCATCCGACAGCTTGGGGTCGATCTGCGCAAGAGTGGCCGGGTCGACCTGGGCCAGCAGGCCCTGGCTGGCCAGCTTGACCAGCGGCGGAGCTTCTTCGGTGTAGATCACGTCAGCCGGCGAGCGCTCGCCTTCCTCGGCGATCTGGTTGGCCAGTTGGCCGCCACCGCCCTTGCGGATCAGTACCTTGATCCCGGTCTTCTTCTCGAAGGCCGCCGCCACCGCCTTGCCGGTAGCCTCGTGCTGGCCGTTGTAGAGGGTCAGGGTCACCGGGTCGTCGGCGCGCGCGCCACAGGCGAACAGCATGCCGCAGGACAGAACGGCGGCGCCGATCGCGCGCGCCAACCCGGTTACTCGATGTGCCGACATAAGCCACTTTCCTCTGAAACAAACAGTTACCGGGACGATTATACGGACCAATTGCATCTGATTCTCAAGAAATGGCTGCGACAGATCGCGCAGCCCGGCTCAGCGAGTCAGCGCGAGCTTCAGTCCGAAGCCCACCAGGCACAGCCCAGCCAGGCGTTCCAGCGCCTTGCCCAACTGCGGACGAGCACGCATGCGCTCGATCAGTTGACGGGTCAGCAGGGTCACCACCAGGCCGTAGACGAAGGTCAGCAGGGCCACCGTCAGCGCCATCACGGCGAAGGTCAGCAGCCCCTGGTGCCGCGCCGGGTCGATGAACAGCGGGAAGAAGGCCATGTAGAAGACGATGGCCTTGGGATTGAACAGGGTGATCACCGCCGTCTGGCGCAGATAGTGGCCGGCGCTGATATGCACCGCCGGGGCGCTGCCCGGCTTGGCCAGCAGCATGCGCGCACCGAGCCAGACCAGATAGCCCGCGCCCAGCCACTGCACGGCATGGAAGGCCGTCGGGTAAGCAGCCAGCAGCGCCGCCACGCCGGCCACTGCCAGCCACATCAGCACCTGATCGCCGAGGATGATGCCGAAGGTCGAGGCCAATCCACCGCGCACACCGCCCTTGCCGGTAGAGGTGATCAGCGCCAGATTACCCGGCCCCGGAATCATCAGCAGCACCACGAAGGCGACCACGAAGGCGCCGTAGTCGGTGATCCCGAACATCGCGCTTCTCCTTATCAACTGTCAGATACGAAAAGGGCAGCCATGGCTGCCCTCTGCGTCGCGGATCACTCCCACTCGATGGTGGCAGGCGGCTTGCTCGACACGTCGTAGGTGACGCGGGAGATGCCGGAGATCTCGTTGATGATGCGGTTGGAGACCTTCTCCAGCAGCTCGTAGGGCAGGTGTGCCCAGCGTGCGGTCATGAAGTCGATGGTTTCCACGGCGCGCAGGGCCACGACCCAGGCGTAGCGACGGCCGTCGCCGACCACGCCGACCGATTTCACCGGCTGGAACACCACGAAGGCCTGGCTGGTCTTGTGGTACCAGTCGAAGTTGCGCAGCTCCTCGATGAAGATGTGGTCGGCCAGGCGCAGCAGGTCGGCGTACTCCTTCTTCACCTCGCCGAGGATGCGCACGCCCAGGCCCGGGCCCGGGAAGGGGTGGCGGTAGACCATGTCGTAGGGCAGGCCCAGCTCCAGGCCGATCTTGCGCACCTCGTCCTTGAACAGCTCGCGCAGCGGCTCGACCAGGGAGAACTGCATGTCCTCCGGCAGGCCGCCGACGTTGTGGTGGGACTTGATCACGTGGGCCTTGCCGGTCTTGGCGCCGGCCGACTCGATCACGTCCGGGTAGATGGTGCCCTGGGCGAGGAACTTCACGTCCTTGAGCTTGGTGGCTTCCTCATCGAACACTTCGATGAAGCTGCGGCCGATGATCTTGCGCTTCTCTTCCGGATCGCTGACGCCGGCCAGGCGGCCGAGGAACAGCTCTTCGGCGTTGGCGCGGATCACCTTGACACCCATGTTCTCGGCGAACATGGCCATCACCTGGTCGCCTTCCTTGTGGCGCAGCAGGCCGTTGTCGACGAACACGCAGGTCAGCTGGTCGCCGATGGCCTTGTGCAGCAGGGCTGCGACCACCGAGGAGTCGACGCCGCCGGACAGGCCCAGCAGCACCTTGTTCGAGCCGACCTGGGCACGCACGGTGGCGATGGCGTCTTCGACGATGTTGGCCGGGGTCCACAGGGCTTCGCAGCCGCAGATGTCGAGGATGAAGCGCGAGAGGATGCGACCACCCTGCTTGGTGTGGGTCACTTCCGGGTGGAACTGCACGCCGTAGTAGGCGCGGCTGTCGTCAGCCATGGCGGCGATCGGGCAGCTCGGGGTGCTGGCCAGGATATGGAAGCCGGCAGGCATGGCGGTGACCTTGTCGCCGTGGCTCATCCACACGTCCAGACCCAGTACACCGTCGGTGTCCACGTGGTCTTCGATACCGTCGAGCAGGCGGGCCTTGCCGACCACGTCGACGCGGGCGTAGCCGAACTCACGCAGGTCGGAACCCTCGACCTTGCCGCCGAGCTGCTCGGCCATGGTCTGCATGCCGTAGCAGATGCCGAACAGCGGCACGTTGAGGTCAAACACCGCCTGCGGCGCGCGCGGGCTGTTGGCTTCATGCACCGACTCCGGGCCGCCGGCGAGGATGATGCCGCGCGGGGCGAAGGCGCGGATCGCCTCGTTGTCCATGTCGAACGGGTGGATTTCGCAGTACACACCGATCTCGCGCACGCGGCGGGCGATCAGCTGGGTGTACTGGGAACCGAAGTCGAGGATGAGGATGCGGTGGGCGTGAATGTCGTGGGCCATGGCCGTCTCTCGTAGCGAAGTCACAAATGACACGGGGCTGGTTAGTCAGCCCCGTGTTTACAGCGTCTTTCTGGAATCAGCCAACGCGATAGTTGGGCGCTTCCTTGGTGATCTGTACGTCATGTACGTGCGACTCGGCCATGCCGGCGCCGGTGATGCGCACGAACTGCGGCTTGGTGCGCATGTCCTCGATGGAGGCGCTGCCGGTGTAGCCCATGGAGGCACGCAGGCCGCCCATCAGCTGATGCACGATGGCGCCCATCGCGCCCTTGTACGGCACGCGACCTTCGATGCCTTCCGGCACCAGCTTCTCGGCACCGGCCGAGGAGTCCTGGAAGTAACGGTCCGAGGAGCCCTGGGCCTGGGCCATGGCACCCAGCGAGCCCATGCCGCGGTAGGCCTTGTAGGAACGGCCCTGGAACAGCTCGACCTCGCCCGGCGCCTCTTCGGTACCGGCCAGCATGGAGCCGATCATCACGGCGGAGGCACCAGCGGCGATGGCCTTGGCCAGGTCGCCGGAGAAGCGGATGCCACCGTCGGCGATCAGCGGTACGCCGGTGCCGGCCAGAGCGGCGGCAACGTTGGCGACTGCGGAAATCTGCGGTACGCCGACGCCGGCGACGATACGGGTGGTGCAGATCGAACCCGGACCGATACCGACCTTGACGCCGTCAGCGCCAGCCTCGGCCAGAGCCTTGGCGGCTTCGCCGGTGGCGATGTTGCCGCCGATCACCTGCACCTCGGGGAAGTTCTGCTTGACCCAGCGCACGCGGTCGATCACGCCCTTGGAGTGGCCGTGGGCGGTGTCGACGATGATCACGTCGACGCCGGCGGCGACCAGTGCACCAACGCGGTCACCGGTGTCGGCACCGGTACCGACGGCAGCGCCGACGCGCAGGCGACCCTGGTCGTCCTTGCTGGCCAGCGGGTAGGCCTTGGCCTTCTCGATGTCGGTGACGGTCATCATGCCCTTGAGGGCGAAGGCGTCGTCGACGATCAGCACTTTCTCGATGCGGTTCTTGTGCAGCAGCTCGCGTACGACTTCCTTGGCGGCGCCTTCCTTGACGGTGACCAGGCGCTCTTTCGGCGTCATCACGTCACGCACCAGGGCGTCCAGGCGGTTCTCGAAACGTACGTCGCGGGAGGTGACGATGCCGACCAGGTCGCCGTTGGACAGCACCGGCACGCCGGAGATGTTGTGCTGGCGGGTCAGCTCGAACAGGTCACGCACGGTGGCGTTGGCCTCGATGGTGATCGGGTCCTTGACCACGCCGGCCTCGAATTTCTTGACCTTGCGCACCTCGGCAGCCTGCTGCTCGATGGTCATGTTCTTGTGGATGATGCCGATGCCGCCTTCCTGAGCCATGGCGATGGCCAGACGCGCCTCGGTGACGGTATCCATCGCTGCGGACAGCAGCGGGATGTTCAGCTCGATGCCACGGGTCAGGCGGGTCTTGAGACTGACGTCCTTGGGCAGGACCTCGGAGTAACCGGGGATGAGCAGAACGTCGTCGAAGGTGAGTGCTTCTTGGCTGATGCGCAGCATGGCGGGGCTCCCGGGAGGGAAAAATAAGAAGCGCGGCATTATACCCAGCCGAGCGGCTTCTCTCAATGCGCGCTCAGCGCTTTACCGACACTTGTGCCAAGGGATAACCCAGGCGCTCGACGAATTCATCGATAAAGGCCTGACGGAATCCCGCCCGGCCCCAGCCATTGAAGACGAACCCCAGGTTGGAGAAGGCGCAGGGCTGCAGGAACAGGAAGCCGTTGACGTCGTCCTCGTGGCCGCATTGCGGGCAGGTGAAGTTGTCGGTATCACCCGGCATCCACTCGTCGAGGCCGTCGAACAGTACCTCGCCGATCTCCTGGCGGCACTCGGGGCAACCGGCTTCCTCGAGAAAACCCTCGGTCGGCGTATAGATGCAGCGCTTGCTGACGATCTGCAGGCCATTGAGCGGCTGGTCGAACGGCAGCAGCTCCGGACGCTCGGCGATCCGCCGCGCGCCCGCGCCGATGGCATGGGCCATGCCGTTGCCCAGCGCGCCGCAGGTGCTCGGCAGCTCCGCCACGATGTCGCGCTTGACCAGCCAGCGCAGCAGCAGGCGCGCCCGTGCCTCATGCTCGGGCAAGCTGGAGATACGGGGGACGAGGATGATCTGCTCGCTCATGGGCCTAGCCTGACATGGAAAGGTCGCGCAGCTTAATCGCGCCGACGGAGCGGTCAAGTGCGCCTATGGCCGGCCGGGCAAAGCCTTTATCATGCGGCCATGCTCAACGATCCCTTCCAGCGCCTCGGTCTCGACCGCGAAGCGCTCAGCGTCAGCCAACTGAACAACCGCGCCCGCCTGCTGCTGGAGGACGTGTTCGCCCAGGTCTGGGTCGAAGGCGAGATCTCCAACCTGGCGCGGCCGGCCTCCGGCCACCTCTATTTCACCCTCAAGGACAGCCAGGCCCAGGTGCGCTGTGCGCTGTTCCGGCAGAACGCCGCCCGCGTGCGCCAGGCCCTGCGTGATGGCCTGGCGGTGAAGGTACGCGGCAAGGTTTCGCTGTTCGAGGGCCGTGGCGACTACCAGCTGATCCTCGACACCGTGGAGCCGGCCGGCGACGGCGCCCTGCGCCTGGCCTTCGAGGCGCTCAAGGAGAAGCTCGCCGCCGAGGGCCTGTTCGCCAGCGAGCGCAAGCGCGCCCTGCCCGCCCACCCGCAGCGCATCGGCATCGTCAGCTCGCCGACCGGCGCGGTGATTCGCGACATCATCAGCGTGTTCCGCCGCCGCGCACCGCAGGTGGCGCTGACCCTGATCCCCACTGCCGTGCAGGGCCGCGAGGCCACCGCGCAGATCGTCCGAGGCCTGCAGCTGGCCGACCGCGCCGGCTTCGACGCGATCATCCTGGCTCGCGGCGGCGGCTCGCTGGAAGACCTGTGGTGCTTCAACGAGGAGGCCGTGGCACGCGCGGTGGCCGCCTGCGTCACGCCGTTGGTCAGCGCTGTCGGCCACGAGACCGACGTATCGATCAGCGACTTCGTCGCCGACGTGCGCGCGCCGACGCCCTCGGCCGCCGCCGAGCTGCTGGCCCCGGACAGTTCCGATCTGCAACGCCGCCTGGACGGCCTCACCCGCCGCCTGGCGCTGAGCCTGCAAAGCCGCCTGAGCCGCGAGCAGCTGCGCCTGGGAGGCCTGACCCGGCGCCTGCGCCACCCTGGCGAGCGCCTGCGCCAGCAGGCCCAGCGCCTGGACGACCTGGATATGCGTCTGCGTCGCGCCTTCGCCCAGCAGTCCACCAGCCGTCACGAACGCCTGGCGCGCCTCGACGGCCGCCTGCACGCGCAGCATCCGGGCCGCGCCCTGGCCCTGCTGCGCCAACGCCTGGACAGCCTGGGCGAGCGCCTGCCGCGCGCCATCGAGCTGCAGCTGCGCCAACAGCGCCAGCAACTCGCAGCTCTCGGCCAGCAACTGCACATCGTCAGCCCGCTGGCCACCCTCGGCCGCGGCTACAGCATCCTCCTCGACGAACGCGGCCAAGCCATACGTAACGCCAGCCAGACCCACCCTGGCCAGCGCCTCAAGGCGCGCCTGGGCGAAGGCGAGCTGGATGTGCGCGTCGAAGACAATCACCTCACCCCGGTCACCCTCTCGCTGCTGGACTGACACGTGCGCCCGCTTATCGCCCTGCTGCTCTGCCTCGCCCTCCCCGCTCATGCTGATGGCTTCATCACCCGCCTGCTGAACAAGCCGGTGCCTGGCGGCGTGGCCGTGCTCGACCTGGGTGACGGCCCTGCTGCACCGCAGGCGCGCTACCAGGGCAAGCCGGTGCTGGTGGTCAAGGAGGAAGGCAAGCGCTGGATCGCCATCGTCGGCATCCCGCTGACGGTCAAACCGGGCCAGCAGCAGATCGAGGCGAACGGCCAGACGCTGAGCTTCCAGGTCGGCGCCAAGCACTATCGCGAGCAGCGCATCACCCTGAAGAACCAGGAGCAGGTCAATCCGAGCGCGAAGAACCTGGGGCGCATCGAGCGCGAGCTGGCCGAGCAGACCCGCGCCTACCAGCAGTTCAGCGCCCGCCAGCCGAGCAACCTGCTGTTCGACAAGCCGGTCAACGGCCCGCTGTCCTCGCCCTTCGGCCTGCGCCGCTTCTTCAACGGCGAGGAACGCAATCCGCACTCCGGGCTGGACTTCGCCGTCGGCGCCGGCACACCAATCAAGGCTCCGGCGGCTGGCAAGGTGATTCTGATCGGCGACTATTTCTTCAATGGCAAGACGGTGTTCGTCGACCACGGCCAGGGCCTGATCAGCATGTTCTGCCATATGTCCAAGATCGACGTGCAGCTGGGCCAGGAGCTGCCGCGCGGCGGAGTGGTCGGCAAGGTCGGCGCCACCGGCCGTGCTACCGGGCCGCACATGCACTGGAATGTCAGCCTCAACGACGCGCGGGTCGACCCGGCGATCTTCATCGGCGCGTTCAAGCCCTGAAGGCATACGCCAGCAGAGCCCCAATAAAAAAGACCGCCGGGTTGCCCCAGGCGGTCTTTTCATTTCACGGCATCGCGCGCTACCCGAGGGCAGCGCGTCGCCGGCTTACCAGTTGTAGCTCACCTTGGCCGTGATCTCGCGACCCGGGTTGTAATAGTCCGCGCTACCGCGGCCGACCACATGCTGCTCATCAAACAGGTTGCTGACGTTGATGGCCAGGTCAGTGCCCTTGACGATCTGGTAGTTGAACGCGGCGTCGAACAGCGTGGTGGCATCGCTCTTGCCGGTATTATTGAAGTCGCCGAAGTAGTAGGCGCCGACATAACGGGCGCCCAGGCCGACACTGACATCGGTGCCCGGCACGCTGTAATAGCTCCACAGCGAGGCCGAATGCTTGGGCGCCGAAACCATCTCGTTACCCTTGATAGATACAGCTTCATACGCCAACTTCGTCGGCGACCATGACTGCAGCGCACCACGCAGCACTTCGGTGTCCATGTAGGAGTAGCCGCCGACCAGGATGAGGTTCTCGGTCAGCTCGGCCTTGGCCTCCAGGTCGAGGCCGCGCACGCGCTGCTCGCCCACGGTCTGCTGATCGATCAGTCCGTTCGACTGCACGACAGCAGTGGAGATGTCTTCCTGGGTCAGCTCGTAGATGGCGGCGGAGAACAGCGCATTCATCTCCAGCGGCGAATACTTCACGCCCACTTCGTACTGCTTGCCGCGCTCCGGGGTCACACCGACTTCAGGCGGGGACACCGACTCCACCATGCTGACGTAGGTGGAAACCTCGTCGTTGACGATGTAGGTCAACGCGCCGCGGAAAGAGTTTTCCGAGAAATTATCCGAAGCCTTGGTGCTGTACAGGTGGTCGGTCTCGGAGACGTCCATCGAGTCATGACGCATGCCGGCCGTGACGATGAAACGCTCGTAGAACGACAGGTTCTGCTGCAGGAATACCGATTTGGTGGTGTTATCCCGATCCTTGTCCTCGTAGACGATCGCCGGCGAAACGCCACGGTAGACCGGGTTGGTCACGTCGATGGGATCGGCGTCGCCATAGACCGAGACGTTCTCGGCGGATGCATCGAGATACTCCACGCCGACGATGCTGCTGCTGTCGATATTTTCGAAGCGCGCGTCGTACTGCAGCATCACGTTGCCGTTGAACTGCTCGGCTTCGCTATCGGAGCCCAGGTAGCCACGATTGACCACGTTGCCGACATGCCCGGCAGCATCGCTGATATAGACGTAGCCGTACTCATCGCTCAGATCGCTGTGGCGCATGTTGCTGCGCAGGGTGAAGCCGTTGTCGAAGTCGTGGCTGAAGTTGGCGCTGACGTTGGTGCGCTCGACATCGTGGAAGTTGTAGCTCGGCTCGCCGAAGAACTCGTCGCGGTCGTACTCGCGGTCCATCGGGTAACCGCCGCTGTTGGGCGTGTTGTCCTGTCGCAGGTGGTCCACCACCAGGGTGGCCGAGGTATAGGCCGTCGGCGCCCAGGTCAGGCCGCCCATCAAGAAGTTGTTGTCGTCCTGGGAGTGGTCGTACTCGCGATCGCTGTCCTGGAACTTGCCGGTGAAGCGGTAGGCCAGGGTCTGTTCCTCGTTCGCATCACCGGTATCCAGGCCAGATTCCATGTGGTTGAACGAGCCGTAGGTGGCATAGACCTGGCCGAACTTGCTGAAGCGCGGCTGCTTGGTCACGAAGTTCACCGAGCCGCCCGGGTCGGCCGGGCCGAACAGCGTGGAGTTGGCGCCACGCAGCACTTCGACACGCTCGTAGGCGAACGGCTCCTCGCGCACACCGCGCATCGAGCCCAGGGTCAGGCCGTCACGGTAGGTGGTGGCCTGGAAGCCGCGAATCTGGAAGTAGTCGTTACGGTCATCGGTGCCGTAGTAGTCGGTGATCACACCCGGGGTGTACTGCAGGATCTCCTCGGTGGTGCTGGCGCTGCGCTGCTCGACTTCCTTCTGGGTCACCACGGAAACCGACGCCGGGGTGTTGAGGATGTTGGTCGCCACCTTGCCGCCGACCCACAGCTCCTGGGTCACCACCGAGGCAGCAGGGTCCTCTGCGGCCGCCTGGGAGTTGATCAGGATGGGCGCCAGGCGATAGGTCTCCTCGGCTTGCGCCACCTGCAACCCGTAGCTGCCATCGTCCTGCTGCACCGCCACCAGGCCGGTACCGGACAGCAGCGCGGCCAGGCCGTCCGCTACCGCATAGCTGCCCTGCAGGCCTGGGCTGGTCACGCCCTCGGCCAGGCTGCCGGCGCCAACCAGGTACACGCCCGCCTCGCGGGAGAAGCGCGTCAGCGCGCTGGCCAGCGGACCTGCCGGAATGTCGTAGCTGCGCTCGGCGGCAACTGCGGCGCTGTCTTCGGCCATGGCGAGCGGCGACCAGCTGGCCAGGCTCACGGCACTGCCCAACAGCGCCAGGTGAAGCGCCAGGCTCAGCGGGCGCAGGGCAAAGACGTGTGCGGCGACACCCGGACGGGCAACGCGCTGGTGACAGCGGTGGGACATGGACGGCATTCCTCTGGAGCAAGGGTTGATGAGCGAAGACCCTCAACAGGCAATGCCACGCGGCCGCTCGAGGCGCCGATTCGGCGATGTTTCATGTCTTCTTACTGGGTAAACCAGCGAGCAGACAAAACCCGGAACCCCTTTCCTGAAATTTTTCTGGCCTGGCTCAGCGCCGGGCTTCGATGCTCGCCCACCAAGGCATGGGCTGCTCGATACGGATCGGCAACGCCGAGGCCAGCATGCGCAGCACGCGCTCGGAATCCTGGATGGGGAAGTTGCCGTACACCCGCAGCTCGGCCACCTCGTCGGCCACGCCGAGGTGGCCGTGGCGATAGCGACGCAGCTCCTGCACCACCTCGCGCAGGGAGATGTTGTCGGCCAGCAGCGTGCCCTGGGTCCAGGCTTCGCGGGCCGCATCAGCGGCCAGACTGTCGCCGATGCGCTCGGCGTCGAACTGGGCCTGCTGGCCGGCGCCGACCACGCGGACTTCTCCACTGGCAGTGCGGATTTCCACGGCGCCTTCATAGACGGCCAGCCAGGTGCGTTCACTATCACCGCGTACGTTGAAACGCGTGCCCAGGGCCTGCAGGCGCCCGTGCTCGGTCTCGACATAGAAGGGCCGCGCGTCCTTGGCGGTGGCGATGAACACCTCGCCGCGCAGCAGCGTGACGACACGCGCACGGGCGCTGAAGGTAAGGTCGATGGCGCTGGCGGTGTTGAGCCAGGCGCGCGAGCCATCGGCCAGGGTCATTTCACGCTGCTCGCCAGTGACGGTACGGTGATCCGCGCCCATGGCCATCAGGCTCGACGGCAGCAGCGCTTCGCGCCAGCCCAACCAGCCGCACAGGCTGCCGGTGGTAATGACCGCCATCCCGGTCAGCAAACGGCGCCGCGAGTGCATGCGCCCGGCGGCGATATCCAGCGCATCGGCAGCCAGGCGCGTATCGGGCCGGCCACGCAGCGGTTCGAAATCACGGCTGATGCCTTCGACATAGCGCCAGGCCTGCTCGTGCAGCAGGTCCTCGCCCAACCAGGCCTGCCAGTGGGCACGCTGCTGGGCACTGGCCTGGCCGTCACGCAGGGTGGCGTACCAGTAGGCCGCCTGCTCCAGCACGGCATGCGACGGCAAGCTTGGCTCGTAGGCACGGCTCTCCATCAGCCGAGCGGCTCCTGGCGCAACGCGGCGACCGTTGCACTGGCGCGCAGGGTCAGACAGGCGAGCATGGCCTGGGCCACGTACTTGCGCACCATGCGCCCGGAAACCCCCAGCTCTGCCCCAACCTCGTCGTCGGTCATCTCGCACACCACGGCCAGGATGAAGCCGCGCGCGGCCTTGGCCGACAGCGTCTGCAGCATGCCGCTGATTTCTTCCAGGGCTTGCAGCACCGCAGCCTGGCGCTCGGCGGAGGGGTATTGGTCTTCCGGCAACGCGGCCAGGGTGTCGAGCCAGGCGCGTTCGATCTCCTGGCGCCGCCACAGGTTGATGCACAGGTTCTTAGCGGTGGTGCGCAGGTAGGCGCGGGCCTCGCCCATGCTGGTGAAACGTGGCTGGCTGGCTCCGCCGATCAGGCGCAGGAAGGTGTCCTGGGCCAGGTCCGCGGCATCGCAGGCGTGCCCCAGGCGCCGGCGCAACCAGGCCTGCAACCAACCGTGATGGTCGCAGTACAGGGTCTCCAGCGTTGGAGGGGTGGCATAGGCAGATGAGCTCACAGGCAGTCACCACGCCGCTGGGTGGCGTCCCGCGGGCATCAAGATCTTTAGAGCAAATGAGAATTGCTATTAATCATCACACAACTAGCCATCTGCCAGCAACTCGGCCTCCCCTTGCCGGCGGCGCTACTGGTCCATCAGCTCAAAGCGCGTTGCCAGAAATGACTCGGTGAGATGCCGATCAGGGCGCCGGCTTTTCCACCCGCTCCAGCTTGTACAGCTTGTCGATCTGGCAGATCTGCGGCACGCCGCCCATGCCGTCGAACACCGTCACATGGTCAAGGTGGGTCAGCAGGCCGACGGTCGAGCTGTAGCCGATGGTGCTGCTGAAATTGAGGCGATCGCAGTCGCGGGAGAATTCGAGCAGGTAGCGCCGTCCCGGCGCACGGCCGAGCACGATATGGCGCTTGTCCAAGTAGTCCCAGTCGTCGATCTCGTAGCGACTGATCGACTCCTGCGGCTCGCCCTGGACCAGCCCCAGCTTGGCCAGGTGCTGGTCTAGCGGCAGTTGTGCATCACGCACATGCTCGCTGGAGGCACAGCCGGCCAGCGTCAGCAACGCACACAGCGCCAGGGTCGATTTCATGGGCACCTCCATTCGACAGAAACACCTCAGGACACAAGCATGGCCCACGCCCAGCCGCCAGGTTTGTTAGGGTAATGCGCTGCGCTTACCTTCCGCCGCCTGCGGAAAACCACGAACCGCTCGAGGAGCTCCATGCCCGAACAGTATCGCGAAGCCCTGCAGTGGCTCGAACAGCACCAGCAACTCTACACCCTGATCAGCCTCAGCCTGCTGGCCCTGGCCGCCTGGATCGCCAACTGGCTGGTCAAGCGCATCCTCCTGCGCGCTCTGTACCGCGGCCTGCGCGCCACCCAGCTGGACCGCAGCATCGCCGACTCGCCGGTGATCTCGCGTCTGGCCAACATAGTGCCGGCGCTGATCCTGTCGCTGGGCATCGCCCTGATCCCCAACCTGCCGGGCGAAGTGACGGAGATCGTGCGCAACGTCTGCGGCGCCTTCGTGGTCCTGACCCTGGCGCTGGCCATCAGCGAAGTGCTGAACCTGATCAACACGCTCTACCAGCGCCGCCCGGACGCCAATCTGCGGCCGATCAAGGGCTATGTGCAGGTGCTCAAGATCGCGGTCTTCGCCATCGCCACCATCCTCATCATCGCCGCCCTGGTCGACCGCTCGCCGCTGATCCTGCTGTCGGGACTCGGCGCCATGGCCGCGGTGCTGCTGCTGATCTTCCAGGACACCCTGCTGTCGCTGGTGGCCAGCGTGCAGATCAGCTCCAACGACATCATCCGCGTCGGCGACTGGGTCGAGATGCCCCAGCTCAACGCCGATGGCGACGTGATCGACATCGCCCTGCACACGGTAAAGGTGCAGAACTGGGACAAGACCATCACCACCATCCCGACCAAGCGCTTCATCACCGACTCGTTCAAGAACTGGCGCGGCATGCAGGAATCCGGCGGCCGCCGGATCAAGCGCAGCCTGCATCTGGACCAGAACAGCGTGCGCTTCCTGGATGCCGAAACCCAGGCGCAGTTGCACCGCTTCGACCTGCTCGGCGACTACCTCGACAACAAACAGGCCGAACTGCAGCAATACAACGCCAGCCTCAGCGACCCGCTCAACGGCCGCCAGCTGACCAACCTCGGCACCTTCCGCGCCTACGTCGAACACTACCTGCGCACAAATCCGGAAGTACACCAGCAGATGACCCTGCTGGTGCGCCACCAGCAGCCCAACGAGAACGGCCTGCCGCTGGAGATCTACTGCTTCACCAATACCGTGGCCTGGGCCCAGTACGAGCGCATCCAGGCGGACATCTTCGACCACCTGCTGGCGATCCTGCCGGCCTTCGGCCTGCGTGTGTTTCAGAACCCTAGTGGCGGCGACCTACGCATACTGGCAGGCAACTTCCCTACCGTTCGTCGCCAGGAGCCGGACTCGGTTTAAGTCCGATTAAGCGCAGCCGATCTACACACTGAAGCCAGACTGCCGTTTGGCTGACTTGCGTGTGAGCCGACTAGATGCTGACGGTCAATACCAACATCGCCTCGTCGTTCACGCGTCGCCAACTGGAAAGCAACAGTTCGGGGTTGAATACGGCATTGCAGCGCCTGTCCACAGGGCAGCGCATCAATAGTGCTAAAGACGATGCCGCCGGACTGCAGATATCCAACCGTCTGACCTCGCAAGTGCGAGGGCTGAATGTAGCGACGCGGAATGCCAACGACGGCATATCGCTGCTGCAGGTGGCAGAAGGTGCGCTACAAAGCGTGACCGACGCTCTGCAGCGTGTTCGCGCGCTCGGCCTACAGGCAATGAACGGCTCCAACGGTCCGGAGGAGCGCCAAGCGCTGAACCAAGAGGCTCAGCAGCTGCTGCAGGAAATCAACAGAGTCAACGAGACCACCACCTTCGCCGGCCGCAAGATATTCGACCAGGGCGAGTTTTCCGTACTCGGCGACCTGGACAAGCGAGCAGCCCTCAATTCGCTTAAGGGCTTCTGGATCAGCGAAGGCGAGCAACGCGTGTTCGACGCCTTCGGGCTGCGTGCCGATGGCGCGGAGCTGGAAATCACCTTCAGCGACAATCCCGCGAGCCAAGCCCTTGCATCAGTCTCCTACTCGGGAGCAGACGGCAGCGGCCGCGTCCTGAACCAGGTCATGGACGTCAATCTGGCCTATTTCGATGCCTCTACCCTGCCCAACGGGGGCACCAACTCTGCGCAGTACACCGACCGCGTCATTGCCCACGAGATGGCCCACGCGGTGATGGGCCGCACCATGAATTTCGCAGCGGGCCTGCCCAGCTGGTTCATAGAGGGTGCCGCCGAAGCAGTACACGGTGCCGATGAGCGCCTCGCCGGCGATACGGCTGGCGGCACCAACGTTGCTGGCATTCTGGCTGCCTTCAACGCTGACGATGTCAGCGCCAGCCCCGGCTACTCGGGCGGCTATGCCGCCATTCGCTATATGCATGACCAGGTCAAGGCTGCAGGCGGCAAGGGCATCAAGGACATCATGGGCTATCTGCAGTCCCACGCCGGCTCGACACTCGATCAGGCCCTGACCAATGCCAGCCGCGGCGCCTTCGCCAGCCTCAATGACTTCGAAACCCAGTTCAACGCCGACGCCGCCACCTATGTGGCAGCAATGGATCTGACCAATAGCGATACGGGCGCCATTGGCGGCCTCGATGCCGACGGCGGGCCCGAGTTGTCCGCAGAGGATGTTCTACCCAACCAGGGAACAGGCTCCCCTGGATCGCAAGGGTTCAGCCTGGTCGAACCCGAGCTGTTCAGCGAGAACGGAGTGGGCGGCAATAACCTGACCCAGTTCCAGGTTGGCGCAGAGGCCTACGAAACCATCCAGTTCGGCTTCAGCTCCTTTAGCGCCGACGCCCTCGCATTGAGCCGCCTCGACCTCACGGACACCCCTGGACTGGCAGTCATGGATATCGACGACGCCCTGGCTTATATCGACCGCCAACGTGCTTACATGGGTGCTATCCAGAACCGCCTGCAAAGCACCGTCGAGAACCTGCAAAGCATTGCGGAAAATGCCGCGGCCAGCCGCTCCCGCATTGTGGACACCGACTTCGCCTCCGAAACCGCCACCCTGGTTTCCAAGCAGATCATTCAACAAGCAGCCCAGAGCGTGCTGGCTCAGGCCAACCAGCAACCACAAGCGGTGCTCAGTCTCTTGGCATAATGCCGCGCAAGCTTGAGTCACACCCAATCCAATCCCCGCAATAAAAACTCGCCCAATAGCAAAACCAGCACTTAAATAGCGTTTTACCGACAACCCTTGCCATCATTTACCTTCGGCATTAGGGTTGTCAGCATGAACATCGCCCACACCCTCATTCTGCTGCGTCAACACGCCTGCCTACGCCTGGTCAGCCCGCGACTGCGTGGCTGAATCCCGCCTCCGACGCACACCTTTCGATTTCGCGATTCGCCCGGCCTGCCGCCGACCCAAGGATTAGTTCGATGACCATGCTCAAAGACCCTTCGAAGAAGTACCGCCCGTTCACCCAGGTGCAACTCCCTGACCGCACCTGGCCGGACCAGATCATCGACAAGGCGCCGATCTGGCTGTCCACCGACCTGCGCGACGGTAACCAGTCGCTGATCGAGCCGATGGACGCCGAGAAGAAGATGCGCTTCTTCAAGTGCCTGGTCGCCGTGGGCCTGAAGGAAATCGAAGTGGGCTTCCCGTCCGCCTCGCAGACCGACTTCGACTTCGTTCGCGAGCTGATCGAAGGTGGCCACATTCCTGACGACGTGACCATCCAGGTGCTGACCCAGGCCCGCGAGGACCTGATCACCCGCACCTTCGAGTCGCTCAAGGGCGCCAAGAAAGCCATCGTCCACTACTACAACGCCACCGCGCCGAGCTTCCGCCGCATCGTCTTCAACCAAGACAAGGCCGGCGTGGTCGAGATCGCCACCAGCGCCGCGCGGATCATCAAGCGCCTGGCCGCCACCCAGCCGGAAACCCAGTGGGGCTTCGAGTATTCGCCTGAAGTGTTCAGCTCCACCGAAATCGACTTCGCCGTCGAGGTGTGCAACGCGGTGATCGGCGTGTTCGAGCCGACTCCGGCGCAGAAGCTGATCCTCAACCTGCCGGCCACCATCGAGTGCGCCACGCCGAACAACTATGCCGACCAGATCGAGTGGTTCGGCCGCCACGTCGCCCGCCGCGACAGCGTGCTGATCAGCGTGCACACCCACAACGACCGCGGCACCGGCGTAGCCGCCTCGGAACTGGCGGTGATGGCTGGCGCCGACCGCGTCGAAGGCTGCCTGTTCGGCAATGGCGAGCGCACCGGCAACGTCTGTCTGGTGACCCTGGCGCTCAACCTCTACACCCAGGGTGTCGACCCCGAGCTGGACTTCTCCGACATCGATGCCGTGCGCAAGGTGGTGGAAGAGTGCAACCAGCTGCCGGTGCACCCGCGCCACCCTTACGTTGGAGATCTGGTCCACACCGCCTTCTCCGGCTCGCACCAGGATGCGATCCGCAAGGGCTTCGCCCAGCAGGACCCGGAAGGCGTCTGGGAAGTGCCGTACCTGCCGATCGACCCAGCCGATATCGGTCGCGACTACGAAGCGGTGATTCGGGTGAACAGCCAGTCCGGCAAGGGCGGCATCACCTTCCTGCTCGAGCAGGAATACGGTATCAGCCTGCCGCGCCGCATGCAGATCGAGTTCAGCCAGGTGGTACAGCGCGAGACCGACCGTCTCGGCCTGGAGATGACCGCCCAGCAGATCTACGGCCTGCTGCAGAGCGAATACCTGCAAGCCGACAGCCCGTACGTACTCAAGGGCCATCGCCTGCAGGAAGAGAACGGCATCTGCACCGTCGACGTCGACGTTACCTACGACGGCGAGGCGCGCCGCAAGCACGGCACCGGCAAGGGCCCGCTGGAGGCGCTGGTCGCCGCCCTGCCACAGAACATCGAGATCATGGACTACCACGAGCACGCCATCAGCGCCGGCACCAACGCCCAGGCCGTGGCCTATATCGAGGTACGCCTGAACGGTGGCCGCCCGCTGCACGGCATCGGCATCGACGAGAACCTGACCACCGCGACCTTCCGCGCCCTGTTCAGCGCGCTCAACCGCGCCCTGGAGCAGGCCGAGGCCCAGGCCGCCTGATCGCAGGCCGCCTGATCGGTCAGCCGTGAATGAAAACGCCGGGCACTGCCCGGCGTTTTCGTTTGTGCTCCCAGGCTCAAGCGGCAGGCCCAGTTCCGCACCTCTGGGCATGCATCCGGCAGTATTGGGCAAGCTGCCTGTCACACCCGCGCTCTACTCTCTCCTGCGCTTACTGATCCGCTTCGGGAGAACTCCATGAGCAAGACCCTCGCCTTCGCCGCCCAAGCGCCACATACCCCGCTGGCCCCGGTGGAAATCCAGCGCCGCGCCGTCGGCCCGGACGATGTGGCCATCGACATTCTCTACTGCGGCGTCTGCCACTCCGACCTGCACACCGCGCGCAACGAGTGGAACAACACCCTCTACCCTTCGGTGCCGGGCCACGAGATCGTCGGCAAGGTCACGGCCGTCGGCAGCAACGTCAGCAAGTTCAAGGTCGGCGACGTCGCCGGCGTCGGCTGCATGGTCGACAGCTGCCGGCATTGCGCGTCCTGCGGCGAGAGCCTGGAGCAGTACTGCGATAGCGGTTTCACCGCGACTTACAACGGTCCAGTATTCGGTGGCGAGAACACCTTCGGCGGCTACTCCCAGCACATCGTGGTCGACCAGCGCTTCGTCCTGCGCATCAGCCACACCGACAACTTCGCTGCCGTCGCCCCGCTTCTATGCGCCGGCATCACCACCTACTCGCCGCTGCGCCAGTGGAATGTCGGCCCGGGGCAGAAGGTCGGCATCGTCGGCCTCGGTGGCCTGGGCCACATGGGCGTGAAGATCGCCGCCGCCATGGGTGCTCGCGTGGTGCTGTTCACCACCTCGCCGAACAAGCGCGAGGACGCCCTGCGCCTGGGCGCCAGCGAAGTGGTGGTCTCGAAGAATGCCGAAGAGATGGGCGCCCATGCCGGTAGCTTTGACTTCATCCTCAACACCGTGGCCGCGCCGCACGACCTCAACCCCTTCCTCAACCTGCTCAAGCGCGACGCCACCCTGTGCCTGGTCGGTGCACCGGACTCGCCGCATCCGCCGGCGGATGTGTTCGGCCTGATCTTCAAGCGTCGGCGTATCGCCGGCTCGCTGATCGGTGGTATCGCCGAGACCCAGGAGATGCTCGACTTCTGCGCCGCGCACAACATCGTCTCGGATATCGAGATGATCCCCATGCAGGCGATCAATCAAGCCTACGAACGCATGCTCAAGAGCGATGTGAAGTACCGCTTCGTGATCGATATGGCCACGCTCGGACAATAACCCCCGCGCATGAAAAAGCCCGCCGATTGGCGGGCTTTTTCTGGCTGCTCAGACCAGCAGCAGGCCGATGGGGATCAACGCCACTATCACGGCGATCAGGAACAGCAGCGAGATGCCAAAGGCCCGCCAGTTGGACAGAAACGGACCACCGTGCCCCGCCACCGCATCGCCGAACAGGTTCTTGGCGTAGTAGTGCATGGTGAATACCTGCGCGACGGTCATGCCGACGCCGCCGGCGCCCTCCGGCAGCCAGTAACCGACCAGCATGAACGCCACGAAGATGCCGAGGCCCATGCCCCAGGCGCTGCGCACCTGCTCGCCACGGCCGAAGGCGCGCAGGTTGTGGGCGATGATGTAGGCGCCGGCCAGTGGCGTACCGAAGAAGGTCGCGATACCGACGGCGCTCATCCGATAGAGCGCGCCGACGACGAGGTTCTCGCCAGCGAGCAGCTCGGCATCGGGGGCGCGATAAGGATTGTCGTGATTGGCTTCCATGCACAGAGCTCCGGATCAGTGGGGGTCGAGGTGAAACGTATCGGCGTCGAGGTTGGCCGGGAAGCGCTGCCGATAAGCCGCCAGCTCGCTGGCCGAGAGGCGCACGCGGAACACGCCGGCGGCATCGCCCGGTGCCAGCAGGGTCTCACCCTGGAAATCCAGCACCTGCGAGTCGCCGCTGTAAGGATGGCCGTTGCCGTCGCTGCCGATGCGGTTCACCGCGGCGACGTAGCACAGGTTCTCGATGGCCCGCGCCGGCAGCAGGCGGTTCCAGTGATGGCGGCGCGCGCCCGGCCAGTTGGCGGTGTAGAGCAGCAGGTCGGTGTTGTGCGGGTCACGGCTCCACACCGGGAAGCGCAGGTCATAGCAGATCAGCGGGCGCACCTGCCAACCCTTGAGCTCCAGCAGCACCTGTTCCTCGCCGGCGCTGTAGTGCTTGTGTTCGCCGGCCATGCGGAACAGGTGACGCTTGTCGTAATGCGCCAGCGAACCGTCCGGGCGCGCCCACAGCAGACGGTTGCGGTAACTGCCATCGGCGGCCTGGATGATCAGGCTGCCGGTGACCACCGCGCCGATGCGCTGGGCCTGCTCGCGCAGCCAGGCCGTGGTCGGGCCGTCCTCCGCCTCGGCTAGCTCGGCCGAGTGCATGGAGAAGCCGGTGCTGAACATCTCCGGCAGCACCACCAGGTCGGCGCCACGCGCCTGCTCCAACAGCGGCTCGAAACGCGCGCGGTTGGCGGCTGCGTCATGCCAGTCCAGTTCGCTCTGGATCAGCGCCAGTTCGAGGTCGGGCAGTTGGCTCAGATCGCGCATAGTTTTTCCGCTGCCAGGCGCAGCGTCTCCTCGCGTTTGGCGAAGCAGAAGCGCACCAGGCGCAGTTCGGCCGGTGCCTGCTGGTAGAACACCGACACCGGGATGGCCGCCACGCCATGTTCGCGGGTCAGCCATTCGGCCATGGCCACGTCATCCAGATCCGGGCGGATCGCCGAATAGTCGGCCAACTGGAAATAGGTGCCGGGCGCGCGGGTGAAGCGGAAGCGCGAGCCGGCCAGCAGGTCGCAGAATAGGTCGCGCTTGGCCTGGTAGAAAGCCGGCAGCTCCTCGACGTGTTCGGGACTCGATGCCATGAAATCGGCCAGCGCATGCTGCAACGGAGTCACGCCGCAGAAGTTCACGTACTGGTGGATCTTGCGCAGCTCGGCGGTGAGTGCCGGCGGCGCCACCACGTAGCCGGTCTTCCAGCCGGTGACGTGGTAGGTCTTGCCGAATGAGCTGACCACGAAGGCCCTGGCATACAGCTCCTCGTGGGCCAGCACGCTGGCGTGGCGGACGCCGTCGAAGATCAGGTGCTCGTAGACCTCGTCGCTGATGATGTGGATGTCGCGGCCGCGGATCAGCGTCGCCAGCTGGTCGAGATCGGCGCGAGTGAGCAGCGCGCCGCTGGGGTTGTGCGGCGAGTTGAGGAAGATCAGGCGGGTGCGCAGGGTGATGGCGTCACTCAGGCGCTGCCAGTCCACGGCGAAGTCCGGCAGGGCCAGCGGCACATGCACGCAGCGACCGCCGGCCAGCTCCACCGAGGGCTCGTAGCTGTCGTAGCAAGGGTCGAGGACGATGGCCTCGTCGCCCGGATGGATCAGCGCCTGCACCGCGCAGAAAATCGCCTCGGTGGCGCCGGGGGTGATGGTGATCTCGCTGTCGGCATCGCGCTGCACGCCATAACTGCGCGCGATCTTGGCCGCCACCTGCTGACGCAGGGCCGGCAGACCGGTCATCGGGCAGTACTGGTTGCGCCCCTCCAGCACATGGCGGGCTACCGCCTCGCGCAGGGCCTGCGGGCCGTCGAAGTCGGGAAAACCCTGGGACAGGTTGATGGCGCCGACTTCCGCGGCGAGCTGGGACATGCGGGTGAAGATGGTGGTGCCGACATTGGGCAGCTTGCTGGCGAGCATCGGGACTTCCTGCTGGCGTGGTGCGAGCCGCGAGAATAGCCGATGGCCCGCTCAGGATGCAGCAGCGGCACCAATGAAAAAGGCGCAGAAGCTGTTGCTCCTGCGCCTTCGGGTAGAACGGCGGTGAATCAGCGCTTCTTGTCCTTGCGCTTCTTCTCGGCCTTCTTGTGGTGGCTCATCAGGCGCTTCTTGCGGTTCACCTGGCGCTCGGTGAGCTTGTTCTTCTTGCCCTCGTAGGGGTTGTCGCCGCCCTTGTACTCGATGCGGATCGGCGTGCCGACCAGCTTGAGCACGCGGCGGTAGGTGTTTTCCAGGTAGCGCGTGTAGGTCTTCGGTACCGAGTCGACCTGGTTGCCGTGGATCACGATCAGCGGCGGGTTGGCGCCACCGAGGTGGGCATAGCGCAGCTTGATGCGGCGGCCGTTGACGGTCGGCGGCTGGTGCTCCTGCACGCAGTCTTCGAGGATCTGCGTCAGGCGGTTGGTCGGCCAACGGGTGACGGCGGCCTTGAAGGCGGTCTGCACCGACTTGTACAGGTGGCCGACGCCGGTGCCGTGCTTGGCGGAGATGAAGTGGATGTCGGCCCAGTCGACGAACATCAACCGGCGCTCCAGCTCGGTCTTCACGTAGTCCTTCTCGCCCTGCTCCATGCCGTCCCACTTGTTCAGGGCGATGACCAGCGCGCGGCCGGTCTCCAGCACGAAGCCGAGCAGGTTGAGGTCGTGCTCGACCACGCCCTCGCGGGCGTCCATCACGAAGATCACCACGTTGGCGTCCTGGATGGCCTGCAGGGTCTTGACCACCGAGAACTTCTCGACGGCCTCGAAGATCTTGCCGCGGCGACGCACGCCGGCGGTGTCGATCAGGGTGTACTTCTCTTCGTCACGCTCGAAGGGAATGTAGATGCTGTCACGGGTGGTGCCGGCCTGGTCATAGACGATCACCCGCTCTTCACCGAGCATGCGGTTGACCAGGGTCGACTTGCCGACGTTGGGACGGCCGATGATGGCGATCTTGATGCCATCCTTCTCGCTCGGACCGGGAATGCGCTTGGCTTCCTGGCCCTCGGCGACCACTTCCTCGGCCGGGGCTTCTACGCCCTCCTCGCCTTCGACCGGCTCAGGCTCGCCATCGTCACGCGGGAAGATGCCCAGCGCGGCTTCCAGCATCTGGCTGACGCCACGACCGTGGGCGGCGGCGATCGGCAGGGCGTCGCCCAGGCCCAGCGGGCTGAACTCGGCACGGGCGATGTCCGGATCGACGGTGTCGACCTTGTTGGCGATCAGGAAGCTGCGCTTGTTCCGCTTGCGCAGGTGCTCGGCGATCATCTGGTCGGAGGCGGTCATGCCCGCGCGCGAGTCGACCAGGAACAGCACGGCATCGGCTTCCTCGATGGCCTGCAGCGACTGCTCGGCCATCTTCGCATCGATGCCCTCCTCGTCGCCGGAGATGCCGCCGGTATCGATGACGATGTAGGTACGCCCCTGCCACTTGGCCTCGCCGTACTGGCGATCGCGGGTCAGGCCCGCGTATTCGGCCACGATGGCGTCACGGGTCTTGGTCAAGCGGTTGAACAGCGTCGACTTGCCGACGTTGGGGCGGCCCACAAGGGCGATTACCGGAACCATTGGCTCCTCCTCAAAAACACAAAGGCCGCTGCCGTCGAACGGCAGCGGCCGGACATTGCAGAACAGCTTAGCGGATGGTCAGACCAACCAGCTTGCCGCTGTTGCCGTAGGCGTAGATCCAGTCACCGATCACCAGCGGGCGAACACGCACGCCGTCGCCGTCGATCTTCTCGCGACCGACGAAGTGACCGTCCACCTGGCTGAGCAGGTGCAGGTAACCCTCGAAGTCACCGACCGCCACGTAGCTGGAGAACACCTCCGGCGCGGACAGCTGGCGACGCAGCAGGGCATCGTTGTTCCACAGTGCGGAGTTGGAACGCTCGTCGACGCTTTCCACGGCACCGTTGGCCTGGCTCACGTAGACGTTGCCGAAGCCCTGGGCCAGGCCCACGTAGCTGGAGGCATCGCGGTTCCACAGCGGGCGGCCGCTTTCTGCGTCGATAGCGGCGACCTTACCCTGGTAGCTGACCACGTACAGGGTGCCACCGGAGAGCAGCAGGTTGCCGTCGATGTCGACCACGCGCTCCAGCTCGGAACGGCCTTGCGGCACGGCCACGCGCTGTTCCCAGACCGGGATGCCGCGGCTGGCGTCCAGCGCCAGGACCTTGCCGGAGGACAGGCCAGCCATCACCAGGCGATTGGTCATCACCGGGCTGCTGGTGCCACGCAGGGTCAGCACGGCCGGGCTGTTCTCGTAGATCCAGCGCTGCGCGCCGGTCACGGCGTCGAAGCCGATCAGACGGTCATCCTGGGTCTGCACCACCACCACGTCACCGTTGGTGGCCGGGGCGGACAGCACTTCGCTGGTGACGCGGGCGCGCCACTTTTCTTCGCCAGTGCTGGCGTCGAGGGCAATCACTTCACCTTTCAGGGTGCCGACCAGCACCAGGCCGTAGCCGGCGCCGACACCACCGGAAACCGGCAGGTCGAGGTCCACTTCCCAGAACTTGTCGCCGGTCAGACGATCGACGGCCACCACCTCGCCATCGGCGGCGGCGGCATACAGGCGATCACCATCGGCGGCGGGGGTCAGCAGGTTGTACAGCTCACCCTGGCCATCACCGACGGAAACGCTCCACTGCTTGTCCAGGGTCAGTTCTTCCTGGATGTCCGGCAGCTCGTTCGGCGGCAGTTCCTTCTTGCTGTTGCTGCTGCAACCCACGGCCATCACGGCCAGGGCCAGCACGGCGGCATTCTTCCAACGCATCACGTCAGGCATCCCCTTTCGCCAGGTCGTCGAGTTTCATCTGCAGGCCACCGACAGCGGCAGCTTCGTCCAGAGAATCCTTGGCCTTCTGATAGGCCGCGTGGGCCTCGTCGGCACGGCCGAGCTGCACCAGCAGGTCGCCCTTGAGTTCTTCGCGGCTGGCTACCCAGGCCTTGTCGGTCTTGCCGTCGAGCAGCTTGAGGCCATCTTCGGCCTTGCCCTGCGCAGCCAGAACACGGGCCAGACGCTGACGAGCCAGCTCACCAACGGTGCTGTCGGCTGGCTTGTCCACCAGCGGCTTGAGCTCGGCGACCGCGTCGTCCAGCTTGCCGCTGTCGACCGCGACCTTGGCCACGAACAGGCTGCCGTACTGGGCGTAGGCGCTGCCCGGGAACTCGCTGTTCAGCTTGTCGGCCAGCTCGGTGACCTTGCCGGCATCCGGCTGGCCAGTCGGCGTCAGCGTGGTTTCCAGCAGCGCCTGGTACAGCGCGCCGCCACCCTGGGCCTGATTCTTTTCATAGTGCTGCCAGGCCTGCCAGCCGAACACCAGGGCCAGCGCCAGCGCGCCGCCGGTCAGCAGGGGTTTGCCATTGCGCTGCCACCAGTCCTTCAGCTGCGCAATCTGTTCTTCTTCGGTCATGCTCACCCCAATAACTCCTTAATTCTCTTTGTTCTCAGGCCTGCAGGCAGGCGGCCAGATGCGCCGGCAGCGCATCCCAGCCAATGGTCTCTTGCTGTGCGTCGTCGCGCAGGGGCTTGCAACCTACCACGCGGGCGGTCAGTTCGTCCTCACCCAGAATCAGGGCGTAGCGCGCGCCGCTCTTGTCAGCCTTCTTGAACTGGCTCTTGAAGCTGCCGCCACCGGAGTTCACTAGCAGGCGTACACCGGGAATGGCGTCACGCAGGCGCTCGGCCAGGCCCAGGCCAGCCAGCTCGGCGGCCTCGCCGAAGGCGCACAGGTACAGGTCCGCCGGGCTGTGCAGCTCTTCCGGCAGCAGTTCGAGGGTTTCCAGCAGCAGCACCAGGCGCTCGACGCCCATGGCGAAGCCGACACCCGGAGTAGCCTTGCCGCCCAGCTGGGTGACCAAACCGTCGTAACGGCCGCCGGCACACACGGTGCCCTGGGCACCGAGCTTGTCGGTGACCCACTCGAACACGGTGCGGTTGTAGTAGTCGAGGCCACGGACCAGCTTGTTGTTGATCTCGTAGCGGATGCCCACGGCGTCCAGGCGTGCCTTGACGCCTTCGAAGTGAATGCGGGACTCCTCGTCCAGGTAATCGGCCAGGGTCGGCGCGCCGACCAGCAGGGCCTGGGTTTCGGCGTTCTTGCTGTCGAGGATGCGCAGCGGGTTGGTGGTCATGCGCCGCTGGCTGTCTTCGTCGAGACGCTCGAAGCGCTCCTGCAGGTAGGCGACCAGAGCGTCACGATAGGCAGCACGCGCCTCGGACGAGCCTAGGCTGTTGAGCTGCAGGGTCACCGCATCGGCCAGGCCGAGCTTCTGCCACAGGCGCCAGGTCAGCACGATCAGCTCGGCATCGACGTCAGGACCGGGCAGGTTGAAGGCTTCCACACCGACCTGATGGAACTGGCGGTAGCGCCCCTTCTGCGGCTTCTCGTAGCGGAACATGGGGCCAGCGTACCACAGCTTCTGCACCTGGCCGCCACCGGACAGGCCATGCTCGAGCACGGCGCGCACGCAGCCGGCGGTACCTTCCGGACGCAGGGTCAGGGACTCTTCGTTGCGGTCGAGGAAGGTGTACATCTCCTTGTCGACCACGTCGGTGCCCTCGCCGATACCGCGCGCGAACAGCTCGGTGTATTCGACGATGGGCAGGCGGATTTCCTTGTAGCCATAGCCGTCGAGCAGGCTGGCCAGGGTGCCTTCCAGGTAGCGCCAGGCAGGCGTCTGCTCCGGCAGGATGTCGTTCATGCCACGAATGGCTTGCAGGGACTTGCTCACGAATATTCCTTGTCAGCCGCGGGCGATCACGGCCGCTTCGGCCTCGACCTTCTCGGCCGCCTTGCGGCGGATGAGCTTCTCCAGCTCGTCCACCAGATTGTCGTTGGTCAGTTTCGAGGCAGGCGCGCCGTCGATATAGACCAGGTTGTTGGGGGTGCCGCCGGTGAGGCCGATATGCGCCTCCTTGGCTTCACCCGGGCCATTGACCACGCAGCCGATCACGGCGACGTCGAGCGGCACCAACAGGTCTTCGACCCGCGCCTCCAGCTCGTTCATGGTCTTGACCACATCGAAGTTCTGCCGCGAGCAGCTCGGGCAGGCGATGAAGTTGATGCCGCGCGAGCGCAGGCGCAGCGACTTGAGGATGTCGAAACCGACCTTGATCTCCTCCACCGGATCGGCGGCCAGGGAGATGCGGATGGTGTCGCCGATGCCATCGGCCAGCAGCATGCCCAAACCCACCGCCGACTTCACAGTGCCGGAGCGCAGGCCACCGGCCTCGGTGATGCCCAAGTGCAGCGGCTGCTCGATCTGCTTGGCCAGCAGACGGTAGGCCTCGACGGCCATGAACACGTCGGAAGCCTTCACGCTGACTTTGAAGTCAGGGAAGTTCAGCCGATCCAAGTGTTCGACATGGCGCAGCGCGGACTCGACCAGCGCCTCGGGTGTCGGCTCGCCGTACTTCTTCTGCAGGTCCTTCTCCAGCGAACCGGCGTTGACGCCGATGCGGATCGGGATGCCCTTGTCGCGCGCCGCCTCGACCACCGCCTTGACGCGATCTTCGCGACCGATATTGCCGGGATTGATGCGCAGGCAGTCGACACCCAGCTCGGCCACACGCAGGGCGATCTGGTAGTCGAAGTGAATGTCGGCCACCAGCGGCAAGTTGACCTGGCGCTTGATCTGACCGAAGGCCTCGGCGGCCTCCATGGACGGTACCGAGACACGCACGATATCGGCGCCGGCGGCTTCGAGACGCTGGATCTGGCCGACGGTAGCGGCAACATCACAGGTCTCGGTGTTGGTCATGCTCTGCACGGCGATCGGCGCATCGCCGCCGACCGGAACCGAGCCGACCCAGATCTTGCGGGACAGGCGACGCTTGATGGGGGATTCGCAATGCATGTTCTGGCTCACTGCCCCAGCTTGAGGCGGGCGGTCTCACCGTGGGTGGAGGAAGCGACATCGACTGGCTGACCATTGACCAGCACTACCGCGCCGCGGGCATAGCCCAGGCGTAGCTCCAGCGGAGCCTTGCCGACCAGCTCGACACTGTCGCCACGGCGCTTGAGGGCGCTGAGCAGCACCTTGCCGTTGGCATCGGTCAACTGCGTCCAGCAATCGGCAGTGAACTGCAGATTGACCAGCGCCTCGCCCGCCGCCGGAGCGACTGGAGCGGCGGCTGCCGGTGCAGTAGGAGCGGTAGTCTCTGTGGCCGGCGCGACAGGCGGAACCTGGGCCGTGGCCGGTGCGGGAGTCACAGGCGCTGTCGGTGCGGTCGGAGCGGTCGGTGCTACGGGCTGCTCGCTGGCAGCAGGTGCCTGAGGCGCCTCGGCCTGAGCGGTAGACTCAACAGCTGCGCCCTCTTCTTCGGGCTGCTGCGCGGGATCGACCACCGGAGGCACCTCTTCGAGCGGCGCTTCGGCCTGAGCCTCGGCTACGGCCTGATCTTCCGGCTCGGCCAGCGGGTGAATCTCGGTAGTGCCATCGGCACCTTCAACCTCGACGTGCTCGATACCCGCACCTGCGGTATCGGCGCCCAGGCGCTGGCTCTGACCTTGCCACCAGACGAAGCCGACACCACCCAGCGCGACCAGTGCAACCACGCTGAACAGCTTCACCAGGCTCTGCGATACACGAGCCGGCTCCTCAATGCGGGCCAAACTGGAAACACTGCTGCCAGTAGCATCGGTGCCGGTGTACTGATCGAACTCGGTGACCAGTTGATCCGACTCCATCCCCATTAGCTTGGCGTAGGCACGCACATAGCCGCGAGCGAAGGTGTGCCCCGGCAGCTGATCGAAGGCACCAGCCTCGAGATTACGCAGGGCCTGCGCCGTCAGATTGAGCTGCACGGCCACATCACTGAGCCCCAGGCCCTTGCTTTCGCGTACCTTGCGCAGCGTCTCCCCAGGGTTGGCCCGGTGCGCGGCTACAACTTCAGGATGCGAGGCTTTCATCACTGCTCCGACAGGTATTGCTGGTATTCCGGGGTACCCGGATAGAGGCGTTTCATCTGCAAGCCGAGGCTGGCGGCCTGGTCACGGTCTTCGAAGACCTTGGCAAGGCGGATGCCCAGCAGCAGGCTTTGTGGAGTCTGCTTGGCATGTTTGCCATATTCCACGTAATAGCTACGCGCAGGCACATACTGCCCGCTATCGAATGACAGCTGCGCCATCTGCAGGAGTGCAGTGGGGCGATTGCTGTTCATGCGCAAAGCTCGTTCGAAATAGGCTTTGGCCTGATCGCGCTTACCCATCTGCAGTGAGGTCAGTCCAAGGTTTTCAAATACTCGGGAACGCTCAGGGTAGAGAGTATCCTGAGAGGCGATGGTGAACTGCTCCAAGGCGTCTGCGTAGCGCTTCTGCTCATAGAGGAAGCCGCCATAGTTGTTGTGCAGGCGGGCCTCGCCCCGGCTCAGAGAAATAGCCTTCTTGTAGTGCTGGTCGGCAAGCCCCGGCTCCATCTCCTGCTGGAAGACCAGTGCCAGCATCGCATGAGCATCGGAACTGGACGGGTCCAGTTCAAGCGCCTTTTTCAGGGGTTCCTTGGCCTTCTCCGTGGCGCCTTGCTGGAGGTGCCCCAGAGCGAGTTGGATATAGGCATCACGCGCCGCATCCCGTCCTTTGTCCGTGGTTAGCGGATCAACCGCCCCGCCGATTCTCACACACCCTGCCAGCAGGCAGACAAGAGACAGATAGAGCGCAGCGCGCAAGGTCATGGAGTTCCTCCCCTTCAGTTTCGGTTGGCAGCATCGCGAGGCTCTGCGGCCTCGCTGCCCAGCTGACGTACGGCGATGTAACGCTCGCTGCGCCGGGTGCGGTCCTGCACCTGGCCGACCAGCTGACCGCAGGCGGCGTCGATATCGTCACCGCGCGTGGTACGCACGGTGACGTTGAAGCCGGCCTTGTGCAGCAGGTCCTGGAAGCGACGGATAGCGTTGTTGCTCGGCCGTTCGTAACCGGAGAAGGGGAAGGGATTAAACGGAATCAGATTGATCTTGCAAGGAAAATCCTTGAGAAGTGCGATCATCTGCGCAGCGTGTTCCGGCTGGTCGTTGACGTCCTTGAGCAGGGTGTACTCGATGGTCAGGAAGCGTTTCTCGCCCAGACCCTCGATGTAGCGGCGGCAAGCCGCCAGCAACACTTCCAGCGGATATTTCTTGTTGAGCGGCACCAACTGGTTGCGCAGCTCGTCGTTCGGTGCGTGCAGCGACAGGGCCAGAGACACGTCGGTGACGGTCGCCAGCTTGTCGATCATGGGCACCACACCAGAGGTGGACAGGGTCACCTTGCGCTTGGAAATGCCGTAGCCCAGATCATCCATCATGATCTGCATGGCCGGTACGACATTGTCGAAATTCAGTAGAGGCTCGCCCATGCCCATCATCACCACGTTGGTGATGGCACGGTCGATCTTGGCCGGCACGGTGCCGAAGGATTTGTTGGCGATCCACACCTGGCCGATGATTTCCGCGGCAGTCAGGTCGCTGTTGAAGCCCTGCTTACCGGTGGAACAGAAACTGCAATCCAGCGCACAGCCGGCCTGGGACGACACGCAGAGGGTGCCACGGCCGCCTTGCGGGATATACACGGTCTCGACGCAGCTGCCGGACGCCACGCGCACCACCCACTTGCGGGTGCCGTCGCTGGAGATGTCCTGGCTGACGATCTCGGGACCGCGAATCTCGGCGCAGGCACTGAGCTTTTCGCGCAGAGCCTTGCCGAGATTGCTCATGGCGTCGAAGTCCTCGACGCCAAAATGGTGAATCCATTTCATGACCTGACCGGCGCGGAAGCGCTTCTCTCCGATACTCTCGAAGAAGCTTTCCATCTCGGACTGGGTCAGCCCCAGCAGATTGGTCTTGGCTACATCAGTCATGGATTCACCCTCGCTGGTTCGCGCTTAGCGAATGCGAGCGCACACCTCGGTGGCGGAGAAGAAGTACGCGATCTCGCGAGCGGCGGAAGCCTCGGAGTCGGAACCGTGTACGGCGTTCTCGTCGATGGAAACGGCGAAGTCGGCGCGGATGGTGCCGGCAGCAGCTTCTTTCGGGTTGGTGGCGCCCATCAGTTCACGGTTTTTCAGGACGGCGTCTTCGCCTTCCAGAACCTGGACGATGACCGGACCGGAGGTCATGAAGGCAACCAGATCCTTGAAGAAGCCACGCTCGCTGTGCTCGGCGTAGAAGCCAGCAGCTTCGCGCTCGGACAGCTGAACCATTTTGGAAGCGACGACGCGCAGGCCGGCCTTCTCGAAACGGGTGGTGATTTCACCGATGACGTTCTTGGCAACGGCATCCGGCTTGATGATGGAGAAAGTACGTTGAACAGCCATTTGAAGCTCCAGAGTTAAAGCGAAAAATTAAACCCGCGAATTATACGCGGGTTAGAGGGAAATGCGTAGGGCAGCGCCCTGAGGCGGTGCGACTCAGTCGAGTTCGTCGATCCAGGCCGCCTGGATGGCTTCCAGCACCTTCTCGCCGCCACGCTGCGGGTCGTCGCTGAAATCCGGCAGGGCCAGCACCCAGCGATGCAGATCGACGAAATTGACATAACGCGGATCGGTATCCGGACGGCTTTCCGCCAGTTCGATGGCGATATCCAGCACATCAGCCCATTTCAGACTCATGACAGCTCCTTGGATCAGTGCGGCGCCTCAGCGGCGTGGTTGAGCGAGTATTTCGGGATTTCCACAGTCAGGTCTTCCGTGCCGACTATCGCCTGGCAGGCCAGGCGCGACTGAGCCTCAAGACCCCAGGCGCGATCGAGGAAGTCCTCTTCCAGCTCGTCCGCCTCCTCCAGCGAAGCGAACCCTTCGCGGATGATGCAGTGACAGGTGGTGCAGGCGCAGACGCCGCCACAGGCGCTCTCCATCTCGATATGGTGTTCATGCGCCAGTTCGAGAATGGAAGTACCCGGCTCGGCCTCTACGACCATGCCCTCAGGGCAGAACTTCTCGTGGGGCAGAAAAATGACCTGCGGCATCAGTTGTCCTCGATTTCATTGAGTCGACGCCCGGACAGGGCCGCCTTGACGGTGGCATCCATCCGCCGGGCGGCGAAGGCATCGGTGATCTGCGACAGACGCTTGGTCTGCTGCTCGATGGCATGGGTTTCGGCACCCACAGCCAGGCTGCGCAGCTCGTCCATGGCAGACAGGATAGCGATCCGCTCATCCTCGCCGAGCAGGCGCTCGCCATCAGCGTCCAGCGCCGCCTGCACGGCTTCGAGCAGGCGCTCGGCCTCGACCTGCTGCTCACGCAGTGCGCGGGCAGCCTTGTCGCCACCGGCATTGCTGAACGAATCCTGCAGCATGCGGGCGATCTCGCCATCGGTCAGGCCATACGACGGCTTGACCTGAATACTAGCCTCCACGCCCGAGCCCAGCTCGCGCGCCGCGACGCTGAGCAGGCCGTCGGCGTCGACCTGGAAGGTCACGCGAATCTTCGCTGCGCCGGCGACCATCGGTGGAATACCGCGCAGCTCGAAGCGCGCCAGGGAGCGGCAGTCCTTGACCAGCTCACGCTCGCCCTGCAGCACCTGGATGGCCATGGCAGTCTGGCCGTCTTTGTAAGTCGTGAAGTCCTGAGCCCGCGCAACCGGAATGGTGGTGTTGCGCGGAATCACCTTTTCCATCAGGCCGCCCATGGTCTCCAGCCCCAGGGACAGCGGAATCACGTCGAGCAGCAACAGCTCCTCACCATTGCCGCGCTGATTACCAGCCAGGGTATCGGCCTGGATGGCGGCACCGATGGCCACGACTTGGTCCGGATCGATATCGGTCAGCGGCGCACGGCCAAACAGCTCGCCCACCGCCTCGCGCACACGCGGCACGCGGGTGGAACCGCCGACCATGACCACCGCCTCGACCTCATCGATCTCGATGCCCGCGTCGCGCACAGCGCGGCGGCAAGCCTTGAGGCTGCGCGCGATCATCGGCTCGATCAGCGCCTCGAACTGGCTGCGAGTCAGCTCGCCGGACCAGCCATCATGGGCCACGGCAACCTGATCGACGTCGGTCAGCGCCTCTTTCGCCGCACAGGCGGCCTGCAACAAGCGGCGCTGCGCTGCCGGGTCGAGGTCATGGGACAAGCCTGCCTGCTCAATGATCCAGCCAGCGATGGCATGGTCGAAGTCGTCGCCACCCAAAGCGCTATCACCACCGGTCGCCAGCACCTCGAACACACCGCGAGACAGACGCAACACGGAAATATCGAAAGTACCGCCACCCAGGTCGTAGATCGCGACCACGCCCTCGGCGCCCTTGTCCAGGCCATAGGCCACGGCGGCAGCGGTGGGCTCGTTGAGCAGGCGCAACACACTCAGGCCGGCGAGGCGCGCCGCATCCTTGGTCGCCTGACGCTGAGCGTCATCAAAATAGGCCGGCACGGTGATCACCGCCCCGACCAGCTCGCCACCCAGACTGGCTTCGGCGCGCAGGCGCAGGGCCTTGAGAATCTCGGCCGAAATCTCCACCGGGCTCTTGGCCCCCTGCACCGTCTCGATGAACGGCATGTGCGACTCGCCTTCGGCGAAGCGGTAGGGCAGCTGATCACCGAGCTGCTTGACGTCCTCGACGCCCCGCCCCATCAGGCGCTTGACCGACAGCACGGTATTCAGCGGATCCTGCGCGGCAGCGGACTTGGCAATCGCGCCAACCTCGACGCGATCGGCGTGATAGCGCACAGCGGAAGGCAGAATGACCTGCCCCTCGGCATCGGCCAGCGGCGCAGAGAGACCGCTGCGCACCGCAGCGACCAGCGAATTGGTAGTACCCAGGTCGATGCCCACGGCCAGGCGACGCTGGTGGGGTTGCGGGCTCTGCCCGGGCTCGGCGATCTGCAATAGGGCCATGGTGCTCTATGTATTCAGGCGCGCAGCGCGGGCTGCGCCGGGTTAGTCGTCGAGGCGCTCTTCCAGATCGCGCACTTCGTGGGCCAGCTTGTCGAGAAACTGCATGCGGCGCACCAGGCGCTCGGCGTCTTCGCGGCGCGCGGCATCGTTCCAGCAAGCGGCAAAATCTTCGTCCAGCTCATCCTGAGCAGCCTTCAGGCGCTTCTTGAACAGCGCCACGCCTGCCAGGTCGGCACTGTCCTGCAGATCCTCCAGCTCCTCGCGCCAGCGCATCTGCTGCAAGAGGAACTCGGGGTCCTGCACCGTCACTTCCAGCGGCAACTCACGACCGCCCAGCGCCAGCAGGTAGAGCGCACGCCGCGGCGCACTCTTCAGGGTCTGATAGGCCTCATTGAGGCGCGCCGACTGCTCCAGCGCCAGGCGCTGCTCGCGCTCGCTGGCGTCGGCGAAACGGTCCGGATGCACGGCCTTGGCCAGCTCGCGATAGCGAGAGGACAGCTGCGCCTGATCCAGGCGGAACGCCGGCTGCAGTTCGAACAGGGCGAAATGACAGGGACTACCCACAACAACCAGCCTCAGACGTTGAAGCTCTCGCCGCAGCCGCATTCGCCGCGCACGTTGGGGTTGTTGAACTTGAAGCCCTCGTTGAGGCCTTCACGGACGAAGTCCAGCTCGGTGCCGTCCAGGTAGCTCAGGCTCTTCGGATCGATGATCACCTTGACGCCGAAGCTTTCGAAGACCTGATCCTCGCCCGCTACTTCGTCGACGAACTCCAGCACATAGGCCAGGCCGGAGCAGCCGGTGGTGCGCACGCCGAGGCGAATGCCCTCGCCCTTGCCGCGCCCATCGATGGAACGCTGCACGTGGCGGGCGGCGGCTTCAGTCATGGTGATGGCCATAGCGACTCCTTAAGACTCAGAGCAGACCTTTCTTCTGCTTGTAGTCGCGCACGGCCGCCTTGATGGCGTCCTCGGCGAGCACGGAGCAGTGGATCTTCACCGGCGGCAGGGCCAGTTCTTCGGCCAGCTGGGTGTTCTTGATCGACTCGGCCTCATCCAGGGTCTTGCCCTTCATCCACTCGGTAGCGAGGGAGCTGGAGGCGATGGCCGAACCGCAGCCATAGGTCTTGAACTTGGCGTCTTCGATCACGCCCTGCTCGTTGACCTTGATCTGCAGACGCATCACGTCGCCGCAGGCCGGTGCACCGACCATGCCGGTGCCAACGTCCGGGTCCTCGGAATCCATCTTGCCGACGTTCCGCGGGTTTTCGTAATGGTCGATGACCTTTTCACTGTATGCCATGTTGCAAATCCTCTCTCATCAGGTGCCGCTCTACAGGCGACTCGAAAATCAGTGTGCCTGCCATTCGACCTTGGAGATGTCGACACCCTCTTTGAACATGTCCCACAGCGGCGATAGCTCACGCAGCTTGCTCACCGCATCGGCCACTTTGCTGGCCGCGTAATCGACTTCTTCCTCGGTGGTGAAGCGACCGAAGGTGAAACGGATCGAGCTGTGCGCCAGCTCGTCGTTGCGCCCCAGTGCACGCAGCACGTAGGACGGCTCCAGCGAGGCGGAGGTACAGGCGGAACCGGAGGAAACCGCCAGGTCCTTGAGCGCCATGATCAGCGACTCGCCCTCGACGTAGTTGAAGCTGAGGTTCAGGTTGTGCGGCACGCGCTGAGTCAGGCTGCCGTTGACGTACAGCTCTTCCATGCCTTCGAGCTGCTTGTAGAAGCGATCGCGCAGCGCCAGAACACGCTGGTTTTCCTGCGCCATCTCTTGCTTGGCAATACGGAACGCCTCACCCATGCCGACGCACTGGTGGGTCGCCAGGGTACCGGAGCGCATGCCGCGCTCGTGACCGCCACCATGGGTCTGGGCTTCCAGACGCACGCGCGGCTTGCGGCGCACATACAGGGCGCCAACGCCTTTCGGGCCGTAGGTCTTGTGCGCGGAGAAGGACATCAGGTCGACCTTCATCTTCTCCAGGTCGATCTCCACCTTGCCGGTGGACTGCGCCGCATCGACGTGGAACAGCACGCCACGCGAGCGGGTCAGCTCGCCGATGGCAGTGATGTCATTGATGGTGCCGATCTCGTTGTTGACGTGCATCACCGACACCAGAATGGTGTCCTCGCGCAGCGCCGCCTCGATCATTGCCGGAGTGATCAGGCCGTCTTCGCCCGGCTCGATATAGGTCACTTCGAAGCCTTCGCGCTCCAGCTGGCGGGTGGTGTCCAGCACCGCCTTGTGCTCGATCTTCGAGGTGATGATGTGCTTGCCCTTGGTGCTGTAGAAGTGCGCGACACCCTTGATGGCCAGGTTGTCGGACTCGGTGGCACCGGAGGTCCAGACGATCTCGCGCGGGTCGGCATTGACCAGCTCGGCCACCTGGCGACGAGCATTCTCCACCGCCTCTTCGGCCTTCCAGCCAAATACGTGGGAACGCGATGCCGGGTTGCCAAAGTTGCCATCCACCAGCAGGCACTCACTCATCTTCTGCGCCACGCGCGGGTCGACCGGAGTGGTGGCGGAATAGTCGAGGTAAATCGGCAATCTCATCAGGTATCTCCTATTCAGGCAGGCGCCCTGCTCACTCGATGGCGGACGCTTCGATCTTGTCCAGCTGCGGCATCCTGCCGTTGCGGCGGCGCTGATCCTGACGCTGTGCAACTTCCTGCACTTCGCGCCGGGTCACCAAATCAGCCAGGCTGATGCCGCTGAGGAATTCGTGAATCTGCTGACTGAGGTCGCACCACAGATGGTGGGTCAGACAGGTGTCGCCGGAGTGGCAATCGCCCATGCCCTGGCAACGGGTGGCATCGACCGACTCGTTGACCGCGTCGATCACCTGGGCCACCTGGATCACTCGCATGTCGCGCGACAGCTGATAGCCACCACCCGGGCCACGCACGCTGCTGACCAGGTTGCCACGGCGCAACTTGGCGAACAGCTGCTCCAGATAGGACAGGGAAATACCCTGCCGCTCGGAGATGTCCGCCAGCGACACAGGCCCGCTCTGGGCATGCAGCGCCAGGTCGAGCATGGCAGTGACGGCGTAGCGACCTTTGGTGGTCAGACGCATGGCATTCGCACCACGAGTTAGCTGAGTTGCCGCAAGTATCGCCTTTTCCGACTATTTAGGTCAACTATAAGACCGATTAAAACAGTCGGATTTAGGCGCAGTTCGGGGCGCGAATGATAGCAGACTATTTAGTAGTCAGGCAGCCGGCTTGTCGCCCTGCTCCTTGCAGACATCGGCGAAGTCTTCGTCGCGCAGCGCCGGCAGATCCTTGGCGCAGTAGTCGCTACCCAGCTCCTTCAGCGCCGAGCACATGCCTTCCAAGCGCCCATCCACCGCATGCAGGTGGTCGAGTAACTGGCCAATGGCGCGCGCCACCGGGTCCGGCATGTCCTGGCCGACGCCGTAGGCATCGAAACCGAGCTTCTCGGCCATGGCCTGGCGCTTGGCTTCCTGCTCGTCGTCGCTCTTGGCGATGATGCGTCCCGGAATACCGACCACGGTCGCACCTGGCGGCACCTCCTTGGTCACCACTGCATTGGAGCCGACCTTGGCACCGGCGCCGACCGTGAACGGACCGAGCACCTTGGCACCAGCACCGACCACCACGCCATCACCTAGGGTCGGGTGGCGCTTGCCCTTGTTCCAGCTAGTGCCACCCAGGGTCACACCCTGGTAGAGAGTGACGTCATCACCGATCTCGGCAGTTTCGCCTATGACGATGCCCATGCCGTGGTCAATGAAGAAGCGCCGACCGATCTTCGCGCCCGGATGGATTTCGATACCGGTCATCCAGCGCCCGAAGTTCGACACCAGGCGCGCCAACCACTTCCAGCCACGCACCCACAGCGCGTGAGCGACACGGTGCAACCAGACGGCGTGCAGCCCCGGGTAGCAGGTGACCACTTCGAAGGCATTACGCGCCGCCGGATCGCGATGGAATACGCTCTGGATATCTTCGCGCACACGCTCAAACATCGTCTTTTCTCCGCTTGGGGGACTCGCCACGCACCGCCTTCTGGGTTTCGGTCAGGATGCCGCGCAGGATGTTCATTTCCAGCTTGCTCACTTCGGCGCGACCATACAGGCGACGCAGACGAGACATCAGATGACGCGGACTGGCGGGATCGAGGAAGCCGATCTCGACCAGAGTACCCTCCAGATGACCGTAGAACAGCTCGAGCTCATCCGTGGTCACCGGCTGAGTATTGAGCATCGCCGTGGTTTCCAGCTTGTTCATCTTGGTCGGCTGCCCCTCAGCAGCCAGCCAGGCCATACGCACCTCGTAGGCCAGCACCTGCACCGCAGCCGCTAGATTCAGCGAACTGAACTCCGGATTGGACGGAATGTGCACATGGAACTGGCAACGCTGCAGCTCGTCATTGGTAAGGCCGGCATATTCGCGACCGAACACCAGCGCCACTTCGCCGCCCTGCGCCACGTGTTGCAACGAGGTGGTCGCGCACTCGCGCGGGTCGAGCAGCGGCCAAGGAATGCGCCGATCGCGCGCGCTGGTGCCGAGAGCCACGCTGCAGCCGACCAGCGCCTCCTCCAGCGTTTTGACCACCACGGCATTGTCGAGAATATCGGTAGCACCAGAGGCGCGGGCAACCGCCTCGCTACTGGGAAAGTCTTCCGGATCGACCAGCACGAGACGCGACAGGCCCATGTTCTTCATGGCCCGCGCGGCACCGCCAATATTGCCGGGGTGACTGGTGTTAACCAGGACGACGCGAATGTTCTGCAGCAACGCCAGCTCCGCTTGAAAATGCGAAAAGGGCCATGAATGTTACAGAATGCCTCCGCACTGCGCCATGCACGGAAACACCCTGGCTGCACAGAAAAAGCTAGTCTGCTAGAATGGCCGGCTTTCCTCTTTAACGACCCCAGGTAACCTTCCATGCAGCCCATGCTGAATATCGCGCTGCGCGCTGCGCGCAGTGCCGGCGAACTGATCATCCGCTCCGTCGAACGCCTGGACGTCATCTCGGTCAACGAGAAGGATGCCCACGACTACGTCAGCGAAGTCGATCGTGCCGCCGAGCAGACCATCATCCAGGCGCTGCAGAAGGCCTACCCGACCCACGGCTTCCTCGGCGAGGAAGGCGGCAGCATCGCCGGCACCGGCGAAGGCGCCGACTACCAGTGGATCATCGACCCGCTGGACGGCACCACCAACTTCCTGCGCGGCGTACCGCACTTCGCCGTGAGCATCGCCTGCAAATATCGCGGCCGCCTGGAGCACGCGGTGGTGCTCGACCCGGTCCGCCAGGAAGAGTTCACCGCCAGCCGCGGCCGTGGCGCCGCCGTTAACGGCCGCCGCATTCGTGTCAGCAACCGCAAGAGCCTGGACGGCGCGCTGCTCGGCACCGGCTTCCCCTTCCGTAACGACCAGGTCGACAACCTGGACAACTACCTGGGCATGTTCCGCAGCCTGGTCGGCCAGACCGCCGGCATCCGCCGCGCCGGCGCCGCCAGCCTGGACCTGGCCTATGTCGCCTCCGGTCGTTACGACGCTTTCTGGGAGTTCGGCCTGTCCGAATGGGACATGGCGGCCGGCGCCCTGCTGATCCAGGAAGCAGGCGGCTTGGTCAGCGACTTCAATGGCGGCCACGACTTCCTCGACAAGGGCCAGATCGTCGCCGGCAACACCAAGTGCTTCAAGGCCGTGCTGACCGCTATCCAGCCGCACCTGGCGCCATCGATGAAGCGCTGATCGCCAGCCAATGAAAAAGCCGCCCGAGGGCGGCTTTTTTGTTTCTGCCAGAACTTACTGGGCAGCCTGCGTCAGCACCAGTTGACCCTCCTTGTTGACCGGGATCTGCGAGCCCGGATCACGATCCATGCGCACCTGGCCAACCTTGCCGTCCAGCTGATACTTCACGTCGTAGCCCACCAGCTTCTGACTGGTATCGGTCACGGTGTGGCAGCGGGTTTCGGTAGTGGTGTAGGTGTCGCGTTCCTGCATGCCTTCCTGCACTTTGTTACCGGCATAGCCGCCACCCACAGCGCCCGCCACGGTGGCGATCTTCTTGCCGTTGCCGCCGCCGATCTGGTTACCCAGCAGGCCGCCAGCCACGGCACCGAGCACGGTACCGGCGATCTGATGCTGATCCTTGACCGGCGCCTGGCGAGTCACCGCCACGTCCTGGCAGACTTCGCGCGGGGTCTTGATGGTTTCATTGATCGGCTGCACGGCCAGCACCTCGGCGTACTGGGGGCCGCCCACCAGGCTATAGGTGGCCACTGCGCCGCCGGCGGTCACGCCCACTGCACCCAGCACTGCACCTACGATCATCGACTTATTCATGGGGTCCTCCACAGACTTCGGTTGCCGGGCTTTCATGCCCTACTCCCTGCCTTGGATCGACTCGATCAAGGCGAGTTCCCGGCTCGCTGCAGCACAGCGCGACAACTGCGACGAAGCGCACACCAGTAAAGCACGAAGCCCGGCACTGGGCCGGGCTTCGGATATACGGGAGAGCGACTCAGGGACGCTCGTCCACCTCTTCGGCAACCGCCGGCGGGATCAGATCCTCGCTGGTCAGGTTCAGCCAGATCAGCACCACGTTGGCGATGTAGATCGACGAGTAGGTACCGGCCAGCACACCGACGAACAGGGCGATGGAGAAGCCCCATAGGTTGTCGCCGGCGAACACCAGCAGAGCGACGATCGCCAGCAGGGTGGACACCGAGGTAGCGATGGTGCGCAGCAGGGTCTGGGTGGTCGAGATGTTGATGTTCTCGATCAGCGTCGCCTTGCGCAGCACGCGGAAGTTCTCGCGCACCCGGTCGAATACCACAATGGTGTCGTTCAGCGAGTAACCGATGATCGCCAACACCGCCGCCAGCACCGTCAGGTCGAAGGTGATCTGGAAGAACGACAGAATGCCCATGGTCACGACCACGTCGTGCACCAGCGAGAGGATGGCGCCGACGGCGAACTTCCACTGGAAGCGGAAGGCCACGTAGATGAGGATGCCGCCGAGAGCCAGCAGCATGCCCAGGCCGCCCTGGTCACGCAGCTCTTCACCGACTGCCGGGCCTACGAACTCGACCTTCTTCACCTGCAGCGAGCTGTCACCGCTAGCCGCTTGCAGGGCCGAAGCCACCTTGTTGCCGAGCTGCGGGTCATCGCCCTGCAGACGCACCACTACATCGGTGGTGGCGCCGAAGTTCTGCACTACCGCATCAGCAAAGCCGGCAGCAGCCAGCTGCTCGCGCACCTGACCGAGGTCGGCAGGCTTGTCGTAGCTCAGTTCGATCTGGCTACCGCCAGTGAAGTCGAGACCGAAGTTGAGCCCCTTGAAGAACCAGCTACCAAGGGCGACAAGGGTCAGGATCATGGTCAGGGCAAACGCAAGGTTGCGGATGCCCATGAAGTTGATAGTTCCGAGTTTCATGGCTGCCCCTTAGATCCACAGCTTCTTGAAGTCACGACCACCGAAGATCAGGTTGACCATCGCGCGGGTCACCATGATGGCGGTGAACATCGAAGTGACGATACCCAGCGACATGGTCACGGCGAAGCCCTTGACCGGGCCGCTGCCCATGGCGAACAGGATGCCGCCGACCAGCAGAGTGGTCAGGTTGGCGTCGAGAATCGCCGAGTAGGCACGATCGAAGCCTTCGTGGATGGCGCGCTGCACCGACATGCCATTGGCGATCTCTTCGCGTATCCGCGAGAAGATCAGCACGTTGGCGTCTACCGCCATACCCATGGTCAACACGATACCGGCGATACCCGGAAGGGTCAGGGTCGCGCTCAGCGCCGACATCAGTGCCAGCAGCAGGACCATGTTGAAGCCCAGGGCCACGGTCGCCAGCACGCCGAAGAAGCGGTAGATGGCGATGATGAAGATGGACACGAAGATCATGCCCCAGATCGACGCATCGATACCCTTGGCGATGTTGTCGGCACCCAGGCTCGGGCCGATGGTACGTTCTTCGGCGAAGTACATCGGCGCCGCCAGGCCACCGGCACGCAGCAGCAGGGCCAGTTCGGAGGATTCGCCCTGGCCGTTCAGGCCGGTGATGCGGAACTGGCTACCCAGCGCGGACTGAATGGTGGCCAGGCTGATGATCTTCTTCTCTTCCTTGAAGGAGGGCACCGCCACTTCCTTCTCGACGCCGTCGACCATCTGCTTGACGTAGCGGGTCATCGGCTTCTGCTCGATGAAGATCACCGCCATGCTGCGCCCGACGTTGTTGCGGGTGGCGCGGTTCATCAGCTCGCCGCCATGGCCATCGAGGCGAATGTTCACCTGCGGTCGGCCATTCTCGTCATAACTGGCCTGGGCATCGGTGACCTGGTCACCGGTGATGATCAGGCTGCGCTCCAGCGCCACGGCCGGACGGCCCGACTCGCGGAACTCGAAGGGCTCGGTGGACGCGCGCGCGGCATCAGGCTCTGCCTGCAGACGGAACTCCAGGTTGGCGGTCTTGCCGAGAATACGCTTGGCCTCGGCAGTGTCCTGCACGCCCGGCAGCTCGACCACGATGCGGTTGGCACCCTGGCGCTGTACCAGCGGCTCGGCCACGCCCAGCTCGTTGACCCGGTTACGTACGGTGGTCAGGTTCTGCTTGATCGAGTATTCGCGGATTTCCGCGCGCTTGGCCTCGGTCAGCGCCAGACGCAGCACCTGCTGACCATTACGCTCTACGGCGGTCAGCGCAAAGTCATTGAAGCTCTTGCGGATCAGGGCTTGCGCCTGCTCCAGCGTCTCGCTGTCGGCGAAGCCCAGCTGAACGGCGCCATCCTGTTGCGGCAGGCTGCGGTAACGGATCCGCTCCTTGCGCAGCAGGCTCTTGAGCTCGCTCTCGTAGACCTTCATGCGCGCGTCCATGGCCTTGTCCATGTCCACTTCCAGCAGGAAGTGCACACCACCGGACAGGTCCAGACCGAGCTTCATCGGGCCTGCGCCCAGGTTACGCAGCCACTGCGGAGTGGTCGGCGCCAGGTTGAGGGCGACCACGTAGTCGTCACCCAGCAGCTTGCGCACCAGCTCTTTGGCCGGCAGCTGGTCTTCCTGCTTGGTCAGACGCAGCAGCGCACCCTGGCCCTGCTTCTCGCCGAGGCTGGCGGACTTCACGGCGAGGCCGCCATCGGCCAGCGCCTGGCTGACGCGATCCAGGTCGGCCTGGCCGATCTCCAGCGCCGAGCTGGCACCGGTGATCTGGATGGCCGGATCGTCCGGATACAGGTTGGGTGCGGAATAGATGAAGCCGACCGCCAGTACAGCCAGGATCAGCAGGTACTTCCACAGAGGATATTTGTTGAGCATGACGCCGCCCGTTATGACACGGGGCGCCTTAGGCGCCCCGTAATGGTGAACGAAGAATCGTTAGATGGACTTCAGAGTGCCCTTGGGCAGGGTCGCTGCGATGGCCTGCTTCTGGAACTTCAGCTCGACGTTGTCGGCGATCTCGACCACCACGAAGTCATCGGTGACCTTGGTGACCTTGCCAACGATGCCGCCGCTGGTCACTACCTCGTCGCCCTTCTGCAGGCCGCCGAGCAGGTTCTTGTGCTCCTTGGCGCGCTTGGCCTGGGGACGCCAGATCATCAGATAGAAGATGACCAGGAAGCCGATCAGGAACACCCACTCGAAACCGGTGCCAGCAGGGCCGGCGGCAGCAGCCGGAGCGGCGGCGTCAGCGTAGGCGGCGGGAATCAGAAAGCTCATGCAAAACTCCTAGTTACGAGGTCTTGAAACTGTTGTTGTCGGCGCCCGCTCGTGAGGCGGGCGTTGGCGGAAACTGGATCACCCTCTAGATGGGGTGCGTCCGGCCGTTTTCAATCCCGTCAGGGCTCCAGCGGCGGCGTCGGCAGGCCGCGCCGGGCGTAGAAGGCATCGACAAAGGCGGCCAATGTACCCTGTTGAATTGCCTCGCGCAAACCAGCCATCAGGCGCTGGTAATGGCGCAAGTTGTGGATGGTATTCAGCATGCTTCCCAGCATTTCGCCGCATTTATCCAGGTGATGCAGATAGGCGCGGGAGAAGTGCTTGCAGGTGTAGCAGTCGCAGGCCGGATCCAGTGGCGAGTCGTCGAGCTTGTGCACGGCATTGCGAATCTTGATCACGCCGCTGTCGATGAACAGGTGGCCGTTGCGCGCGTTGCGGGTCGGCATCACGCAGTCGAACATGTCCACGCCACGGCGCACGCCCTCGACCAGGTCTTCCGGCTTGCCCACGCCCATCAGGTAGCGCGGCTTGTCGCTCGGCATATGCGGCGGCAGGAAGTCCAGCACGCGGATCATCTCTTCCTTCGGCTCGCCCACCGACAGGCCGCCGATGGCCAGGCCGTCGAAGCCGATTTCCATCAGCCCTTCCAGCGAGCGCAGGCGCAGCTCTTCGTGCATGCCACCCTGGACGATGCCGAACAGCGCCGAGGGGTTACCCTCGTGGGCGTTCTTCGAGCGCTTGGCCCAGCGCAGCGACAGCTCCATGGAGCGCCTGGCGGTATCGACATCGGCCGGGTACGGGGTGCACTCGTCGAAGATCATCACGATGTCCGAGCCCAGGTCGCGCTGTACCTGCATCGACTCTTCCGGGCCCATGAACACCTTGGCGCCATCCACCGGCGAGGAGAAGTACACGCCCTCCTCCTTGATCTTGCGCATGGCGCCCAGGCTGAACACCTGGAAGCCGCCGGAGTCGGTGAGGATCGGCCCCTGCCACTGCATGAAGTCGTGCAGGTCACCGTGCTTCTTGATCACCTCGGTGCCCGGACGCAGCCACAGGTGGAAGGTGTTGCCGAGGATGATCTGCGCGCCGATGTCGCCGACATCGCGCGGCAGCATGCCCTTGACCGTGCCGTAGGTACCCACCGGCATGAACGCCGGGGTCTCCACCACGCCACGCGGGAAGGTCAGGCGGCCGCGACGGGCACGGCCGTCGGTGGCCAGCAGCTCGAAGGACATATGGCTCATGGGGTCTCCTCGGGACCGCGCGGGTCGGGATTGCGGGTGATGAACATGGCATCACCGTAGCTGAAGAAGCGGTACTGCTGCTCCACGGCTGCGGCATAGGCGGCCATGGTCTGCGGGTAACCGGCGAAGGCCGAGACCAGCATCAGCAGGGTCGACTCCGGCAGGTGGAAGTTGGTGACCAGGGCATCGACCACATGGAAGCGCTTGCCCGGGTAGAGAAAGATGTCGGTGTCGCCACTGAAGGCCTTCAGCTCGCCATCGCGGGCCGCGCTCTCCAGCGAACGCACACTGGTGGTGCCGACGGCGATCACCCGGCCTCCGCGCGCACGGCAGGCCGCCACCGCATCGACCACGTCCTGGCCGACCTGCAGCCACTCGCGATGCATGTGGTGGTCTTCGATGCGCTCCACGCGCACCGGCTGGAAGGTGCCGGCGCCGACATGCAGGGTGACGAAGGCACTCTCCACGCCCTTGGCACGCACCGCCGCCAGCAAGGCCTCGTCGAAGTGCAGACCGGCGGTGGGCGCAGCCACGGCACCGGCCTTGTCGCGGTCGGAATAGACGGTCTGGTAACGCTCGCGATCGTCGGCCTCGTCGGCGCGATCGATATAGGGCGGCAGCGGCATGTGACCGACACGATCGAGCAGCGGCAGCACTTCTTCGCCAAAGCGCAGCTCGAACAGCGCATCATGACGGGCGACCATCTCAGCCTCGCCGCCACCTTCTATATGGATCAGCGAGCCCGGCTTGGGCGACTTGCTCGAACGCACGTGAGCCAGCACGCGATGGCTGTCCAGTACGCGCTCGACGAGGATTTCCAGCTTGCCGCCGGAGGCCTTCTGGCCGAACAGGCGCGCCGGGATCACTCGGGTGTCGTTGAACACCATCAGGTCACCGGGGCGCAGGTACTCCAGCAGGTCGGCGAACTGCCGGTGCGCCAGCTCGCCACTCACCCCATCCAGCACCAGCAGGCGGCTGGCGCTGCGCTCGGCCAGCGGGTGGCGGGCAATCAGGGCATCGGGCAGGTCGAAGTGGAAATCGGCAACGCGCATGACGGGTCGGTCTCAAAGGGGGCGCAGAGCTTACCGGAAAGCGGCCCGACCGGCCACGCGCAGCGACTGAAGGCGTTCAGTGCGAGCCATGCTTGTCCTGCTCCAGCGTCTCCAGCAGGGCGATCTGCATGCGCGAATGCAGGCGGATCAACCAGCGCCAGAACAGGGTGATGGCCGCCACCGCCACCAGGGCGATCACCAGCAGCGCCTCGCCGGTAGGCAGGATGCTGGCCGACAGCGCGGCGAGCATCAGCATGATCACCGCCAGCGACAGCAGCGGGATCAGCTCGGCGATCACCTTGCGCACCCGCACCGTATGCCGGCCGGCCTTCTCCGGGCGCACGCCGAGTTCGGCCAGCAGCATGGCCAGGGCCTTGAGCTTGCGGTAGGCCGCCACCAGGAACGGCAGCGACAGCAGCAGTGCACCACCCCAGACCAGCGCCTTCTGCACGTTCAGCGCCTGCACCCAGGGCTCCAGGTAGGCAGCCAGCGGCGCGGCGAAATAGGCGGCGCTGAGGAAGATCGCCACCACCAGGGCGATGTTCACCCCGACCTGCAGCAGGATGCGCCGGATCATGCCGAGCAACATGACGTTCTGCCCCTGTGGCTGGATGCTGCGCAGCCAGTCGCCGTACATGCCGAAGACCCGCGCGATGCGCTCCGGCATCAGACTGGCCAGCCTGTGGGAGAAGGGATCGGCGGCGCGAATCAGATAGGGCGTGGTCAGGGTGGTGATGGCCGACACGGCGACCGCCACCGGGTAGAGGAAGTCGCTGGTCACCTGCAGGGTCATGCCCAGCGCGGCGATGATGAAAGAGAACTCGCCGATCTGCGACAGGCCCATGCCCACGCGCAACGATGTGCGCCCGTCGTTGCCGGCGATGAAGGCACCGAGACTGCAGGACACTACCTTGCCGACGATCACCGCGACGGTGATCACCAGGATCGGGATCGCGTACTCGACCAGCACGGCCGGGTCGATCAGCAGGCCGATGGCGACGAAGAAGATCGCGCTGAACATGTCGCGCACCGGCTCGATCAGTCGCTCGATCTGCGGCAACTGGCGCGACTCGGCCATGATCGCGCCGATCAGGAAGGCGCCCAGCACCATGCTGTATTCCAGCTTGACCACCAGCAGGCAGAAGCCGAAGCACAGACCGAGCACGGTGACCAGGAGCATCTCGTTGCTCTCGAACTTGGCCACATAGGAAAGGATGCGCGGCACCAGGAGGATACCGATGACCAGCGCCACCACCATGAACAGCGACAGCTTGCCGACGGTGGCAAACACTTCGCCGGTTTCCACCGAGCCGCTGACGGCGATGCCGGACAGCAGGGCGATGATACCGATGCCGAGGATGTCCTCGACAATCAGCACGCCGAAGATCAGCTGGGCGAAGCGCTCGTTCTTCAGCTTCAGGTCGCTGAGCGCCTTGACGATGATGGTGGTCGAGGAGATCGCCAGGATGCCGCCGAGGAACAGCGAATCCATCTTGCTCCAACCGAAGAAGCTGCCGATCTCGTAGCCGATCCACAGCATCAGCGCGATCTCCAGCGCCGCCGCGATGAATGCCGTGGAGCCCACGTTGAACAGCTTGCGCAGGCTGAACTCGAGGCCGAGGAAGAACATCAGGAAGATCACCCCGAGCTCGGCGAGGATCTTGATCGTTTCCTCGTCGTGGATCAGCCCGAAAGGCGGTGTGTGCGGCCCGATGATGAAGCCGGCAAGGATGTAGCCGAGCACCACCGGCTGACGCATGCGGTGGAACAGTACGGTAACCACGCCGGCGACCAGCATGATCACGGCCAGATCCTGAATGAAGCTGATGGCATGCATCGCGGCGCTCTCCTTTTACTGCACAACCTCCCCCGAGACGCCGGCATGGCGCCACGAAACCCGATGGCACAGCCTAACACCTTGATTTGGCGCGCTAATCGACGTGCAAATCAAATTTTGTAAGCTCCGATGGCAAAGCATGCCTGCAATTGACCGCCCAAGGCCTCCTCCATATACTGCGCGGCCATCGTGCCTCGGTGGCGGAATCGGTAGACGCGGCGGATTCAAAATCCGTTTTCGAAAGGAGTGAGAGTTCGAGTCTCTCCCGGGGCACCACGATATTTTCCTCCCCCCTCAAATTGCCTGCAAAGCCTCTGGAATCAGCTGTTTCAGGGGGGTTGGCAAATTCATTTGAGTTAGCTAGAGTGGGTCAACTGTGTTTGCTTGGGTCGCCTTGAATCGTGACCTGGTGCAGTAGATCCTAGATCCGCTACATCCCGCTCGACTTCTCTTACTCTCTGCAACCAGTTCCAGCCCTCTCGCGCCATATGCCGGGAGGCTGTCATCAACTCTAGTTTCAAGGAAATAAGACAATGTCGAATCGTCAAACCGGCACCGTCAAATGGTTCAACGACGAGAAGGGCTTCGGCTTCATCACCCCCGAGAGCGGTCCGGATCTGTTCGTGCACTTCCGCGCTATCGAAGGTTCGGGCTTCCGCAGCCTGAAAGAAGGCCAGAAGGTCACCTTCGAAGCCGTGCAAGGCCAGAAAGGCATGCAAGCTGACAAGGTCCAGGTTCTGGGCTAATCGCTGCTGCTACTAAAGAGCCCCTGATGGCAACATCAGGGGCTTTTTTGTGCCTGCTCGCCAGAGCCCTCGACTCTTTGCCCCGCGACAACACCTGGTCACACCCTGCGCTTTTGTACCCACCGTCTTCAGCCCGTACAATCGCGCGCAGTTTTCTTCCGCCGAGCCCTCCATGCCCAAGCATCTACTGCGCCCCCAGGGCGATTTCCCTGCCGCCGGCCTGATCCGCCGCTTCGCCGCGATGTTCTACGACTTCCTGCTGTGCGTCGCCATGCTGATGGTGGTGACCCTGCTGTACAAGGTTGCGCAGATGGGCATCTTCGGCGAGGAGCAACTGCGGCAGATGTCGGATGCCGGCAAGCTGGACGGCGACCCCCTGCTCTCCACGCTGCTGGTGATGAGCCTGTTCGGCTTCTTCGCCAAGTTCTGGACCCACAATGGCCAGACCCTCGGCATGCAGGTCTGGGGCCTGCGCATCCAGAACGCCGACGGCAGTGCGATCAGCCTGTGGCAGGCGCTGCTGCGCTTCGTAGTGGCCATCGGCTCCTGGCTGTCCTGCGGCCTGGGCTTCTTCTGGGCCCTGTGGGACAAGCAGAAGCGCAGCTGGCACGACATCTATTCGGACAGCCAGGTCGTGCAGCTGCCGAAGAACATCCACAAGCAGAGCAAGTAAGCCTCAGGCGCCAGCCAACCCTGGCAACAGCACGTTGCTGACCAGCCAGGTGGTGGCCAGGGCGCCGACCAGGCAGATCAGCGCACCGCCGGCGGCCTGCCAGTAGAAGCCGCGAGCCAGTTCATCCTCCCCACCATTCGACAGAATGAAGGGATAGGACTCGCCCGGCTTGGCCAACTGGTGATGCACCGGCGCCTCGCCCCGCGCCAACTGCCGACGCTGCGCCTCGGCCCGCGCCGATTCGCGCATGCGCTCCCATTCCTGCGAGTCCAGCTGGCCATCGCCATTGCTGTCGAAGCGCTGCAGCATGCCGGCGAAATCGCTCTTCCACTCGCGCACCACCGCGCCCTGCGCCAGTGTCAGGTCGAACGCCTCCGCACCGCCGCGGGTACGAAAATCGCCGATGGCATACAGCGGCTGCCCGACGTGCAGGCGCTCTTCGGTATAGCGGTACTGGCTGTTGGCAGATAGCAGCATGCCCAGCAACCCACCACCACCGCTGAGCCCCCGCGGATGGCGCTCGCTGCCACTCCACACCTGGCGGGTACTGGGTCGCACCTCGGCGCCACGCGGATTGATCAGACACTCCCCCGTCGCGTCCTTGAGGCGCACCAGCGCCTCGCTGGTACCGCTCTCGACCACGCGCCAGCGGCGGTTCTTGCCATCGCCGGAATACTCCTCGATCTTGAAGCGCCACCACAGGCAGGGCGTGCCGGTCAGCGGCGCCTGTTGCTGGCCACCGGGCAATTCGTCCAGCACGCCATACAGTTCGACATAGCCCTGCGCGGCGGAACGAATCTTCGAGGTCGGCGTATTGAGCAGAAAGCGCGCCTCGGACAGACGCTTGATGCACCACCAGCCACCGCCGGCGCAGGCGCCGACGCTGAAGGCCATGCTGATGGCCAGACCAGGCACATCCATCTCAGTTGAACAGCGACTTGAGGTCGACGTCGGCCTTCTCTTCCTCGCTGAACTGCAGCAGCTCGGCCTCCTTGAAGGCAAACATGCGCGCCAGGATCACATCAGGGAACTGCTCGATACGCACGTTGTTCAGGTTGACCGCCTCGTTGTACAGCTCGCGGCGATCGGCGATGGCATTCTCCAGCCCGGAGATGCGCTGCTGCAGATGCTGGAAGCTGTCATTGGCCTTGAGGTCGGGGTAATTCTCGGCCAGGGCGAACAGCTGGCCGAGGCCGGCGCGCAGGCTGCTCTCAGCCTTGCCCAGGGCGCCCACGTCGTGCTGCTCGCGGGCACTGGCCACGGCGCTACGCGCGGCGATCACTCGCTCCAGGGTGGTGCGCTCGTGCTGCATGTACTGCTTGCAGGTCTCCACCAGCTTGGGCAGCTCGTCATGACGCTGCTTGAGCAACACGTCGATGTTCGACCAGGCCTTGGTCACCCCGTGCTTGAGGCGCACCAGGCCGTTGTAGAGAACTACCGCCCAGGCGGCAACGAGGAACAGCACGACAATCACGGCAACGGTGACAAGCATGGGACGACACTCCTTGTGAACTGCCGGCATTCTAGCGATAGCCCGCGCTGCGTCCACAAGGCGACGAACGGAAATCGCCTTTGCATTTAATGAAAATCTTTCGCATCATTGAGCGGTTTTCCCGCCTTCCAACACTAGAAGCAAAGGACTCCGCCATGACTCGCATGCCCCTGGCCACCGCCAGCCTGCTGGCCCTCGCCATTTCCCTCGCCGGCTGCGGCGACGACAAGAAAGAGGCCGCTGCTCCGCAAGCCGCCGCTCCGGCCGCTGCCACCGCTCCCGTAGCCGCTGCGGGCAAGGTCGACGAAGCCGCCGCCAAGGCCGTGGTCAACCACTACGCCGAACTGGCCTTCACCGTGTTCAGCGATGCCGCCAGCACCGGCAAGCAACTGCAGAGCGCCATCGACGCCTTCCTCGCCAAGCCCAGCGAAGAGACCCTGAAAGCCGCCAAGGAAGCCTGGCTGGCCGCACGCGTACCGTACATGCAGACCGAAGTGTTCCGCTTCGGCAACGCCGTGGTCGACGACTGGGAAGGCCAGCTGAACGCCTGGCCGCTGGACGAAGGCCTGATCGACTACGTCGCCAAGGACTACCAGCACGCTCTGGGCAACCCGGGCGCCAGCGCCAACATCATCGCCAACACCACCATCCAGGTCGGCGAAGACAAGATCGACGTCACCGAGATCACCAGCGAGAAGCTGGCCGAGCTGAACGAGCTGGGCGGTTCCGAAGCCAACGTCGCCACCGGCTACCACGCCATCGAGTTCCTGCTCTGGGGCCAGGACCTGAACGGCACCGGCCCGGGCGCTGGTCAGCGTCCGTACACCGACTACCTGGTTGGCGACGGCGCCACCGGCGAGCACAACGAGCGCCGCCGCGCCTTCCTCAAGGCCGCTACCGACCTGCTGGTCAGCGACCTGGACGAGATGGTCGGCCAGTGGAAAGCCGGCGTTGCCGACAACTACCGCGCCAAGCTGGAAGCCGAATCGGCCGAGAGCGGCCTGCGCAAGATGCTGTTCGGCATGGGCAGCCTGTCCCTCGGCGAGCTGGCTGGCGAGCGCATGAAGGTCGCCCTGGAAGCCAACTCTACCGAAGACGAGCACGACTGCTTCAGCGACAACACCCACAACTCGCACTTCTACAACGGCAAGGGCATCCGCAACGTCTACCTGGGCGAGTACAAGAAGGTCGACGGCACCACCCTGACCGGCCCGAGCCTGTCCTCGCTGGTGGCCAAGGCTGACGCCGCTGCCGACACCACCCTGAAGGCCGACCTGGAAGCCACCGAAGCCAAGCTGCAGGTGCTGGTCGACAGCGCCGAGAAGGACAACGTGCACTTCGACCAACTGATCGCCGCCGACAACACCGAAGGCCAGCAGAAGGTCCGTGACGCCATCGCCGCCCTGGTCAAGCAGACTGGCGCCATCGAGAAGGCCTCGAGCGTTCTGGGCATCAGCGACCTGAACCCGGACACCGCCGATCACCAGTTCTGATACCCGCAGAGCTGTCCAGGACGGGAGCGCCCACAAGGCGCTCCCGTTTTTTTTATGCGCCGCCTTTGTTGGCAGCCGTCCCTTTGACCGCTGCTACGCGCTACCGAATCGCTGCCGCCCATTCTTATCCCGCGACAATCTGCATCGGGCACAAACGCTAATTCCTCTTATTTGAACTCCCTTAGCCTGCTAAGATTGCCCGCCTTGTTCGGCTGTCCAGGCTTTCTCGATGCCCTTCCCGCTGCGCTTCTGCCTCCTGCCGCTGGCCCTGCTCCTCTCGGCCTGCGAGCGCACGCCGGCGCCTGCCGAACCCGGTGAAGCGCTGTCCGGTGGCGCCACCACGGTGAGCCAGAGCGACCAGAACGCCTTCTCCCTGCCCTCCGCCAACCTTGCGCCATCGCGGCGCCTGGACTTCGCCGTGGGCAACAGCTTCTTCCGCAATCCCTGGGTGATCGCGCCGTCCACCACCACCGCGCGTGACGGACTCGGCCCGCTGTTCAACACCAACGCCTGCCAGAACTGCCATATCAAGGATGGCCGCGGCCATCCGCCGGAGAGCGGCGCCATCAGCTCCGTTTCCATGCTGGTGCGCCTGTCCGTGCCGGGTGACGACTCGCCGGCCCATGCCGAGCTGCGCCAGCGTCTGGGCGTGGTGCCCGAGCCGGTGTACGGCGGTCAACTGCAGGACATGAGCAACCCCGGCGTCGCGCCCGAGGGCAAGGTGCGGGTCGAGTACGACAACCACTCGGTCAGCCTCGCCGACGGCACAGTCGTGGAGCTGCGCAAGCCGCGCCTGCAGATCAGCAACCTCGGCTACGGCGAGATGCAGGCGGACACCCTGTTCTCTGCCCGTATCGCTCCGCCGATGATCGGCCTGGGCCTGCTCGAAGCGATTCCCGAGGCGGCGATCCTCGCCGGCGCCGACCCCGAGGACCGCGACGGCGACGGCATTCGCGGCGTGGCCAACCAGGTCTGGGACGACGCCCGTGGCGAGACCGTGCTCGGCCGCTTCGGCTGGAAGGCCGGCCAGCCCAACCTCAACCAGCAGAATATGCATGCCTTCTCCAGCGACATGGGCCTGACCACCAGCCTGTTGCCGCATGACGAATGCACCGCCGCGCAGACCGACTGCCGCGCCATGCCGCATGGCGGCGAGCCCGAGGTCAGCGACAACATCCTGGCCAACGTGCTGTTCTATACCCGCAACCTGGCGGTGCCGGCACGGCGTGGCGTCGACGATCTGGAAGTGCGCCGCGGCAAGCATCTGTTCAGCGATGCCGGCTGCGCCAAGTGCCACACCCCCAGCTTCGTCACCGCGGCCGATGCCGCCGAGCCGGAGCTGGCCAAGCAGACCATTCGCCCCTATACCGATATGCTGCTGCACGACATGGGCGAAGGCCTGGCCGATGGCCGCAGCGAGTTCCAGGCCAATGGCCGCCAATGGCGCACTGCTCCGCTGTGGGGCATCGGCCTGACCGAGCGCGTCAACGGCCACACCCAGTTCCTGCATGACGGTCGCGCGCGCAACCTGCTGGAGGCCATTCTCTGGCACGGCGGTGAAGCGGAAAGCGCCAAGCAGGCCGTCATCGACTTCGATACCAGCGAGCGCGGCGCGCTGCTGGCCTTCCTGAACTCACTCTGAGGAGCCCCTGCATGTTCCGACCCAAACTCCTGTTCACCAGCCTCGCCGCCCTCGCCCTCGGCGCCTGCGCCCCGCAGGACCCGCAGGCCCAGGTCACCGCTGCCCTGACCGAACAGGTGATCCTGCCGACCTACAACCGCTGGGTCGAGGCCGACCGCGCGCTGGCCAAGAGCGCCATCGCCTACTGCGCCGGGCAGATCGAACTGCAGCAGGCACATGCCGATTTCTTCGCCGCACAAAAGGCCTGGGCCGAGCTGCAACCGCTGCTGGTCGGCCCGCTGGCCGAGGGCAACCAGGCCTGGCGCGTGCAGTTCTGGCCGGACAAGAAGAACCTGGTGCAGCGCCAGGTCGAACAGCTGATCAAGGCCAACCCGGGCATCGATGCCGCCGGTCTGGAGAAGGCCAGCGTCGTGGTGCAGGGCCTGACCGCCTACGAGTACATCCTCTTCGACCCGCAGATCGACCAGACCGACGCCGCCACGCGTGAGCGCTACTGCCCGCTGCTGGAAGCCATTGGTGCGCGCCAACAGCACCTGGCCGAAGCCATCCTCGCCGGCTGGACGGCCAAGGACGGCATGGCCGAGCAGTTGAGCAAGTTCCCCAACAACCGCTACGCAGAATCCAAGGAAGCCATCGCCGAACTGCTGCGCGTGCAGATCACCGCCATCGACACGCTGAAGAAGAAGCTCGGTGCACCGCTGGGCCGCCAGTCCAAGGGCATTCCTCAGCCTTACCAGGCCGAGGCCTGGCGTAGCGCCACCTCGCTGTCCAACGTCGGCGCGGTCCTGGCCAGCGCCGAGTCGCTGTGGCACGGCAAGGACGGCAAGGGCCTGCGCGACCTGCTCGGCAGCGAGCACAAGGAACTCGCCGGGCGCGTCGATGCCGCCTACACCGAGGCCATCAACAAACTGGAAGCGCTGGAGCCGCCACTGGTCGAACTGCTCTCCAGCAAGGACGGCGTGACCCAGGCCAACGACTTCTACGACAGTCTCAACCGCCTGCATCGCTTGCAGGAAGGCGAGCTGGCCAAGGCGCTGAACGTGCAGCTCGGCTTCAACGCCAACGATGGTGACTAGCATGTTGCGCCGTCATGTCCTGGCGCTCGGCAGTACGCTGCTCGGCGCCCTCGCCCTGGGTGGCTGGAGCCTCAGCCGGCGCAGTGGCATGCCGCTGCTGCTGTCGGCGCGCGACGATGACAACGGCCGCCACTATGCGGTGGCCTACCGCCTGGATGGCGAGCAGGTGTTCGCCACCCAGGTCGCCCAGCGCTGCCACGACATCATCGAACACCCCAGCCTGCCGCTGGCGTTCTACGTGGCGCGCCGCCCCGGCACCGAGAGCTACCTGATCGACCTGCGCGACGGCCGCCTGCTGCAGACCGTGACCTCGCAGACCGACCGCCACTTCTATGGCCACGCCGCGATCCACAAGGATGGCGAGTGGCTCTACGCCACCGAGAACGATACCAGCGACCCTGGCCGCGGCCTGCTCGGAGTGTACCGCTTCGACAACGAGCGACTGGTGCGCGAGGGCGAGCTGTCGACCCATGGCCTGGGCCCGCACCAGGTCAGCTGGATGCCCGATGGCGAGACTCTGATCGTCGCCAATGGCGGCATCCGCACCGAGGCCGAGAGCCGTGTCGAGATGAACCTCGACGCCATGGAGCCGAGCCTGGTGCTGATGCGCCGCGACGGCACGCTGCTGTCCAAGGAAACCCTGCCGCAGCAGATGAACAGCGTGCGCCATCTGGCGGTCGCCGCCGACGGCACCATAGTCGCCGGCCAGCAGTACATGGGCGATGCCCACGAGCGCTCCGACCTGCTGGCGATCAAGCGTCCCGGCCAAGCCTTCACGCCCTTCCCGCTCGGCGATGCGCAGTGGGCAGCGATGAACCAGTACACCGCCAGCGTCGCCATCCATGACGAACTGCGCCTGGTGGCCCTGACCGCGCCACGCGGCAACCGCTTCTTCATCTGGGACCTGGACAGCGGCGCCGTGCGCCTCGATGCGCCCCTGCCCGACTGCGCCGGGGTCGGTGCGATCAAGGAAGGCTTCGTCGTCACCTCCGGCCAGGGCCGCTGCCGTCGCTACGATTGCCGCGGCGGCGAGATCGCCATGCAGCCCCTGCAACTGCCCGCCGCTTTCTGGGACAACCACCTGCACCTCGCCTGAGGCCGGTTGTCGCGTCGGGAAACCGACGCGGCAACGCAATTGCAACAAAAACGTCATCTACAGCGGGCAAACTGCCAAAGTTCCTGCGCTATTCGGCTGTTCCTCGCGGCAGCCGGGGCCTGGAGCGAACTGACGGCTAAAGGCCATCCCGTCTCGGCCGACCTATACTGAACGGCACGTCACACGCGCCCGCCTCGCGGCAGGCCTGTGCCCCGGCCCTGTGGCCGGCGATAGGGATATCCGCATTCCGGCGCCCCTGGTGGGCTCCGAGGATTCACCACCTCAAGAGGCGCCCTCGCCATGTCCCTACAGAAGTCCCTGCGTGCGCAGATTCTCACCCTGCTCGGCGGCAGCCTGGCCCTGATCCTGGTCACCGCCCTGGCCTGCTTCAGCTTCCTCTCCAGCGGCATGCAGGCCTATCGCGGCCTGCTCGACGGCCCGCTGCAGGCCGCCCGCCTGATCGATGCCGCCAACGTCGAATTCAAGATCCAGGTACAGGAATGGAAGAACGTCCTGCTGCGCGGCCAGGACAGCGAGAACCTGAACAAGTACTGGAACCAGTTCGAGGTTCAGGAGCGCAAGGTGCAGGACATCCTCGGCGAGCTGTCCAAGGAAGCCGCGGACGATGCTGCCCTGAAATCCCAGGTGGATCGCCTGCGCAGCGAACACCAGACCCTCGGCGCCAATTACCGCAAGGGCCGCGACGCCTTCGTCGCCGCCGGTGGTGACGTCAAGGCCGGCGACGCCGCGGTCAAGGGCATCGACCGTGCCGCCAGCGAACAGATGACCGCCCTGGTCGACCAGCTGCGCGAGCAGAGCCTGAAGCAGGCGGAACTGATCAATGCCAGCGCCGAGCGCACCATCACCCTCGGCACGGTGGTGATGCTGGCTGCCAGCGTGGTGATCGGCCTGTTCAGCCTGTGGCTGGTCAACCGCCACCTGATCATCCCCATCCGCCACCTGATCAGCCATGTCGACCAACTCAGCCACGGCCGCTTCGGCCAGCGCGTGGAAGTGGAGCGCAAGGACGAGCTGGGCCTGCTGGCCCGTGCCGCCAACACCTTGCGCGACTTCCTCGCCAGCACCACCGACAGCCTGCGCCTGAGCAGCGGCAACCTGGACACCGCCAGCGGCGAGCTGAACCAGATCGCCTCGCGCATGACCATGGGCATCAACGAGCAGTTCGAGCGCACCGACCAGGTCGCCACCGCCATGCACGAGATGTCCGCCACCGCCCAGGAAGTGGCGCGCCACGCTGCCGAGGCGGCACACGCGGCGGACGACGCCGACAACTCGGCGCGCCAGGGCGGCCGCGTGATGGAGTCGACCATCCAGACCATCACCGGCATGCGCGGCGAGATCGCCAACACCGCCGAAGTGATCCGTCGCCTGGAGGCCGACAGCGGACGCATCGGCAAGGTGCTGGAAGTGATCCGCGGCATCGCCGAGCAGACCAACCTGCTGGCCCTCAACGCCGCCATCGAGGCCGCCCGCGCCGGCGAGCAGGGCCGCGGCTTCGCCGTGGTGGCCGACGAGGTACGCACCCTAGCCCAGCGCACCGCCGAATCCACCGCCGAGATCCACCAGATCATCGACACCGTGCAGTCCGGCGCGATCAACGCGGTACGCGCCATCGAGAGCGGGCAGAGCCGCAGCGAAGAAGGCGTGACCCAGGTGACCGAGGCCGGCGCCATGCTCGAACGCATCACCGGCGCAGTGGAAGCCATCCGCGATATGAACCGGCAGATCGCCACCGCCGCCGAGGAGCAGACCTCGGTAGCCGAGGACATCTCGCGCAACCTCACCGAAATCACCGCCATCGCCAGCTCCAACCAGGAGAACGTCGAGCGCACCCAGGCGGCCAGTCAGAACCTGCAGAGCCTGTCCGGCGAGCTGAACCAAGTGACCCAGCGCCTCGGCGCCTGAGCCACCCTGCAACGGCACAGGGAAGTGCCGATTCTGCCGCCATCTGTGCGGTTTCCTGCGGCGATCCTTGCGCGATAATGCCTTGGCAAAGCTTTGTAAACGCCAAGCTTTTGACTTGACCGGCAAGCGGCACTAAGGTGCCTGCTTCGCCTATTCCAGGCTCTCTCTGCCTCGCCAAGGATTCGGAATATGTTGCTCCGCCGCATGCTCATCATGCTGGGCGTCGTGCTCGTCGTGGTGCTCGCCCTCGCCGCCTACAAAGGCTTCTCCATCTACCAGCAGATCCAGATGTTCTCGGCCCCGCAGCCGGCCATCAGCGTGTCTGCCGCCAGCGCCGAAGAGAAGCCCTGGCAGAGCCGCCTGCCGGCCATCGGCACGCTCAAGGCCTACCAGGGCGTGGACCTGACCGCCGAGGTCGAGGGCACCGTGGAAGCCGTGCTGTTCCAATCGGGTGAGAAGGTCACCCTGGGCCAGCCGCTGCTGCAGCTGGACGGCAAGGTGGAGCGCGCCATCCTGGCCACCGCCGAGGCGGTGCGCAGCCTGGCTCGCGTCGAGTTCGAGCGTGGCCAGAACCTGGTCAAGCGCCAGGCCATCTCCAAGAGCGAATACGACCGCCTCAACGCCGAGGTGCTCAAGGCCGAGGCCAGCGTCACCCAACTCAAGGCCCAGCTGGACAAGAAGCGCATCCTCGCGCCCTTCGCCGGCACCATCGGCATCCGCCAGGTGGATACCGGCGACTACCTGAGCCCGGGTAATCCGTTCGCTACCCTGCAGGACCTGTCCAAGCTCTACGTCGACTTCTTCCTGCCCGAGCAGGACTACCCGCAGCTGGCCATCGGCCAACGCGTGCGTATCAGCGTGGCGGCCTATCCGGGCGAGGTGTTCGAGGGCGAAGTCAACGCACTCAACCCCAAGGTCGAGGTCACCACCCGTAACGTGCAGGTCCGCGCCCTGCTGCCGAACCCGGACAACAAGCTGCTGCCGGGCATGTTCGCCAACCTCGAAGTGCTGCTGCCGGGCGAGAAGCCGCAGGTGGTCGTACCGGAAACCGCCATCACCTACACCCTTTACGGCAACTCGGTGTACGTGATCGGCGAGCAGAAGGACGACAAGGGCGCCGTGGTCAAAGACGACAAGGGCCAGGCCCAACTGGTGGTCGAGCGCCGCTTCATCGAGACCGGCGAACGCCGCGATGGCGTGGTGCTGGTGCTCAAGGGCCTCAAGGCCGGCGAGCAGGTGGTCACCGCCGGCCAGCTCAAGCTGGACAATGGCTCGCATGTGACCATCGTCGCTGACCAGGCCCTGACCCAGGACAAACAAGCCAGCGTCGAGCAGTAAGGCCCGACGCCAAGGAATCCGTTATGGCTTTCACAGATCCGTTCATCCGGCGCCCGGTCCTGGCGACCGTGGTCAGCCTGCTGATCATCCTGCTGGGCTTCCAGGCCTTCAGCAAACTGGTGATCCGCCAGTACCCGCAGATGGAAAACGCCCTGATCACGGTGTCCACCGCTTACCCCGGGGCCAACGCCGAGACCATCCAGGGCTACATCACCCAGCCGCTGCAGCAGAGCCTGGCCAGCGCCGAAGGCATCGACTACATGACGTCGTCGAGCCAGCAGAACGTCTCCACCATCTCCATCTACGCCCGTATCGGCGCGGATACCGACCGGCTGTTCACCGAACTGCTGGCCAAGGCCAACGAGGTGAAGAACCAGCTGCCGCAGGACGCCGAAGACCCGGTGCTGTCCAAGGAGGCGGCCGACGCTTCGGCGCTGATGTACGTCAGCTTCTACAGCGACGAGCTGTCCAACCCGCAGATCACCGACTACCTGTCGCGGGTGATCCAGCCCAAGCTGGCCACCCTGCCCGGCATGGCCGAGGCCGAGATCCTCGGCAACCAGGTATTCGCCATGCGCCTGTGGCTGGACCCGGTGAAGATGGCCGCCTATGGCATCACCGCCGTGGACGTGACCAGCGCCGTGCAGCGCTACAACTTCCTCGCCGCCGCCGGCCAGGTGAAGGGCGAGTACGTGGTCACCAGCATCAACGCCACCACCGACCTCAAGTCGGCCGAGGCCTTCGCCGCGATTCCGGTGAAGACCGATGGCGACAGCCGCATCCTGGTGCGTGACATCGCACGAGTGGAGATGGGCGCGGAGAACTACGATTCGATCAGCTCGTTCGACGGCATCCCGTCGGTCTACATCGCCATCAAGGGCACGCCCAGCGCCAACCCGCTGGACGTGATCAAGCATGTGCGCGGCGCCCTGCCGGAGCTGGAGGCGCAGCTGCCACCGAACCTCAAGGTGTCCATCGCCTACGACGCCACCGAGTTCATCCGCGCCTCCATCGAGGAAGTGGTGAAGACTCTGGGCGAGGCGGTGCTGATCGTCATCGTGGTGGTGTTCCTGTTCCTCGGCGCGTTCCGCTCGGTGCTGATCCCGGTGATTACCATCCCGCTGTCGATGATCGGCGTGCTGTTCTTCATGCAGCTGATGGGCTACTCGATCAACCTGCTGACCCTGCTGGCGATGGTGTTGGCCATCGGTCTGGTGGTGGACGACGCCATCGTGGTGGTGGAAAACATCCACCGCCATATCGAGGAGGGCAAGACGCCGTTCAACGCCGCCCTCGACGGCGCCCGCGAGATTGCCATCCCGGTGGTCTCGATGACCATCACCCTGGCTGCGGTGTACGCCCCCATCGGCTTCCTCGAGGGCCTGACCGGCGCGCTGTTCAAGGAGTTCGCCCTGACCCTGGCCGGCGCGGTGATCATCTCCGGCATCGTCGCCCTGACCCTGTCGCCGATGATGTGCGCCAAGCTGCTGCGCCATGAAGAGAACCCCACGGGCCTGGCGCACAAGCTCGACCAGATCTTCGACAAGCTCAAGCGTCGTTATCAGAAGGCCCTGCACGGCACCCTCAACACCCGCCCGGTGGTGATCGTGTTCGGCGTGATCGTGCTGTGCCTGATCCCGGTGCTGCTGATGTTCAGCAAGAACGAGCTGGCGCCGGACGAGGACCAGGGCATCGTGTTCCTGTTCGCCAACGCGCCGCAGCCGACCAACCTGGACTACATGAACGCCTACACCGACCAGTTCGTGAAGATCTTCAAGGAGTTCCCCGAGTACTACTCGTCCTTCCAGATCAACGGCTTCGACGGCGTACAGTCCGGCATCGGCGGCTTCCTGCTCAAGCCCTGGAGCGAGCGCGAACGCACGCAGATGGAGCTGTTGCCGATCGTCCAGCATCGCCTCAACGACATCCCCGGCCTGCAGATCTTCGGCTTCAACCTGCCATCGCTGCCGGGTACCGGTGAGGGCCTGCCGTTCCAGTTCATCGTCAACACGCCGAACGACTACGAGTCGCTGCTGCAGGTCGCCGAGCGCATCGAGCAGCGCGCCATGGAGTCCGGCAAGTTCGCCTTCCTCAACGTCGACCTGGCGTTCGACAAGCCGGAAGTGGTGGTCGACATCGACCGCGCCAAGGCGGCGCAGATGGGCGTGTCCATGCAGGACCTCGGCGCGACCCTGGCGATCCTGCTCGGCGAGGGCGAGGTCAACCGCTTCACCATCGACGGTCGCAGCTACAAGGTGATCGCCCAGGTCGAACGCCCGTACCGCGACAATCCGGGCTGGCTGAGCAACTACTACGTGAAGAGCGAGAGCGGGCAGATGGTGCCGCTAGGCACGCTGATCAAGGTCAGCGACCGCGCACGGCCGACCAAGCTCAAGCAGTTCCAGCAGCTCAACGCGGCGACCATCGAGGGCGTGCCTATCGTCAGCATGGGCGAAGCGGCCGAGACCATCGCGCAGATCGCTCGCGAGGAAGCACCGCGCGGCTACACCTTCGACTACGCTGGCGCCACCCGCCAGTACGTCCAGGAAGGCAGCGCGCTGTATGTCACCTTCGGCCTGGCCCTGGCGATCATCTTCCTGGTGCTGGCCGCGCAGTTCGAGAGCTTCCGCGACCCGCTGGTGATCCTGGTCACCGTGCCGCTGTCGATCTGCGGCGCGCTGATCCCGATCTTCCTCGGCTTCTCCAGCATGAACATCTACACCCAGGTGGGCCTGGTGACGCTGATCGGCCTGATCAGCAAGCACGGCATCCTGATCGTCGAGTTCGCCAACCAGCTGCGCCACGACAAGGGCCTGTCGGTGCGCGAGGCGATCGAGGAAGCCGCGTCGATCCGCCTGCGCCCGGTGCTGATGACCACCGCGGCGATGGTCTTCGGCATGGTGCCGCTGATCCTCGCCACCGGCGCCGGTGCGGTGAGCCGCTTCGACATCGGTCTGGTGATCGCCACCGGCATGTCGATCGGCACGCTATTCACCCTGTTCGTGCTGCCCTGCGTCTACACCCTGCTGGCCAGCCCGGACAAGGCACCAGACACAGTGGGCGCGCCGGCGCACTAAGCCACCAGCAACAACGAAAAAGCCCCGCATTCGCGGGGCTTTTTCTTGGAGCGGGATTCGTCGCTACTGCTCGGCCTTCATCGCATGCGACAGACCGAACATCAGCAGCACCAGGTTATCGCTGTCAGCCTCGATCGCATTGAGATCGGTATGGTGGGTGGAAACTGCCGGGCATTTCTGCGCGGCGCAGCTGACCGCATCGAGCACCTGCGGCGCGGGCTCCTGCCAGGCAGCGGCAGCCAGGGCCGTGACGCTCAGGGCACCGACGAGGAACAATCCTCTAGCGATTTCTAATTTCATTTCGATAACCCCTTGATAGCGCTGCCAAACGCCTGAAAAGTAAAACTAGTCCAGACCATTCCTTGGCAACACTTAACCCGACGAGCGGCGATCCACCGCGGGCCAGGGCGCTCATCAGAGCGCACGTTATATACGAAGTTCCTCAACCCAGCTGCGGCAGCTCGTCGCCCCACTGCTGGCGATAGCCCTGCAACAACACCTGCCACTCGGCCTCGCTCCAGGGCGAATGACGGCGCAACTGGCGCAAGTCATGCTGAGCAGCACGCTGGCGGCTGAAGCGCCGGCGGCTCTTCTCCAGATCGAGCAGCGCCACTTCCACACTGTCTGCCGTGACCTTCACGAACACATGCTTGGCGTACAGGCAGCCATGCTGCCAGCGACCCAAGTGCATCCGCGCCAGTGTTGCACCTATTTGTTGCAGTAATACGGCATGCTGCTCGCCCGTGCGCTCACCACCAGAGGCGTACCACTGCTCGATGTCGCAGAAGCCTTCCAGCGCCTCGCTGACCAGCAGGCCGCGCCAGCCCTGCTCGGCTTGGTAGCTGGCACCGCAGTAGATCAGGCGCGGCACGCGAATACCCAGGCGGCTCAGGCCTGCCAACGCATCGCGTTCGCGCAACACCGTGGGCCGGCCGAATGGATGGGCCAGGCTGCGGCACAGATGCCCGACCTGGCGCTTGGCATACAGCAGATGCCCCTCGGCGTTGTGCAGGCGCTGCACCCCGCTCTCCCCACCCCTACGCTGATTGGGCTCTTCGACCCATTCACCCTGCAGTTGCCACCAGTGCTCGAACTGAGCGCCACCGACAACACCCGCGAAAGACAGCTGCAACAATGTCGACTCTCCAGAACCGAGTGCTTCCCACGTCCATGGCCCCGGCATGGTAACGCTGGGTAACACAGTGCTTCTGGCGGCCGCAGATCGGTGCTGAATTCGGGCAATTGGCCGCCGGTTGCGCGGAGACTGCAAGAGCCGTACCCGCGCAACCGGTGGGCAGATCGCCATACTCGCCACGGCTAGCCCAGGCTCACCTGGAAGCGACAGCCACGAGGCTCGGCGTCAGACAACTCGACACTCCAGCCCTGGCTCTCGCAGATGCGCTGCACCAGCGACAACCCCAGGCCCAGACCTTCGCCCCGCGCCGCGCCACCACGCACGAAGGGTTGGAACATCGCCTCGCGCTCGGCCGCGGGAATGCCCACGCCGCTGTCCTCGACCAGGAAACCCTGCTCGCCGAGGCGCAGGACGATGTGCCCCTGCTCGGTGTAGTGCCAGGCATTGCGCAGCAGGTTGCCCAGCACCGAGCGCAGCAACGGCCCGTTGTACAGTGCTGTGCCGGCCTGCTGCGGCTGGTAGTCAAAGCTCAGGCCCTTGGCCTCGATGGAGGGTCGCCACTGTTCGACCAGCGCATCGGCGACTTCGCGCAGGCTGGTCTGGGCGGCGCTGCTCTCGTCCTGGCGCGAGCGCGCCAGCAGCAGGAAGGTCTGCACCAGGCCACGCATCTCCTCGGTGGCGGCAGCCATGCGCCGCACCCGGTCCTTGCCCCGCTCATCCAGGCCCGGGCTTTCCAGCAGCAGTTCGCAGGAGCTGGCCAGCACCATCAGCGGGGTACGCAGCTCGTGGCTGACGTCGCTGGTAAACAGCCGCTCGCGCATCAGCGCGCGGCGCAGCAGCCCCAGGGTGGTATCGAAGGCGGCCGCCAGCTGGCCCACCTCGTCACCGGCATAGTCGCGCGCCAGCTGCGGCGCCTCGTCGAGCAATTGATCGGGCTGGCGCACCTGGCGCGACAGGCGCACCACCGGCTCGATCACCTTGCGCGCCAGCAACCAGCCGAGCAGGCCGGACAGTGCCAGACTGAGCAGGAAGCCCACCAGCACCACGGCGAACAGCAGCTGCTCACGTTCTTCGAAACCGCTCTGGTCCTGCAGCAACAGGTAGCGGCGGCCGTCGACCAGCTCCATGAAGGCGTGATAGGAGATGTCGTCGCGGAACACCTCGTGGAAGCCCGGCGCCAGCTCGCCCAGGTCCGCCGGCAGGGCGAAGTCGTCGCGGCCGTCGCTGAAGTAGAACAGCTGCCCCGGTTCGGGCACATGGCGCCAGTCGTCCATGCTCTCCATCTTCAGCAGACGCCCGAGATCGCCGCCCAGCTCGCTGGAAATCAGGCGCTCCTCGACCTGGTGCACCGTCTCGACAATACCGACTGCGAAGGTGCCGCCGACCAGCGCCGTCATCAGCACGAAGGCGATGACGATGCGTCGCGACAGGCTCTGTTTAAACTCCATCAATCGGCTCCGCCAGGCGATAGCCGACGCCGTGCACGGTCTGCAGCAGGGGCTTGTCGAAAGGCTTGTCGATCACCTGGCGCAGCTGGTGCACATGGCTGCGCAGGCTGTCGCTGTCCGGGCAGTCGTCGCCCCACAGCGCCTCTTCCAGCACCTCGCGGCGCACCACGTGCGGGCTCTTCTGCATCAGCAGGGCGAGCAGCTTGAGGCCGACCGGGTTGAGCTTGAGCGGCTTGCCGGCACGGGTGATCTCCAGGGTGTCGAGGTCGTAGCTGAGGTCAGCGACTTCCAGCAGGCGCTTGCCGCCACCCAGGCTACGGCGCAGCACCGCCTCGATGCGCGCGGCCAGTTCGGACAGGGCGAACGGCTTGACCAGGTAATCGTCAGCGCCGGCCTGGAAGCCCTGCAGGCGGTCATCCAGCTGGTCGCGTGCGGTGAGCATGATCACCGGCGTGTCGCGCCGCGCCTCTTCGCGCAGGCGCTTGCACAGGGTGTAGCCGTCGATGCCCGGCAGCATGATGTCCAGCACCAGCAGGTCGTAGTGCTCGCTGCTGGCCAGACGCAGGCCGGACAGGCCGTCCAGGGCACAGTCCACCGTGTAGCCCTTGATCTGCAGGTAGTCGGCCATGTTGGTCAGGATGTCGCGGTTGTCCTCGACCAGGAGGATGCGCATGAAAAACTCCAATTCGGCCCATGGCCGCTGAAAAAGTGGCGCAACGATAACCCGCCAAGGCGCCGAACGACGCCAATTGACGGCTTTTTCACACCTTCTTCACCAGACGTCGACAAAGCCGTCGCCAGACTCCGCGACATCTTCAACTACCCGTGGAAACTAGCATGCGTCTACATCGCACTGCGCCCCTGCGTTATCTGTTCCTGCTGCTGGCCTGTTGGCTGGCGGTGTTCCTCGCCACCCGCGGTGTGCTGCTCGCCACGCACCTGCACGAAGCTGGTGGTGTTGCCCCCGGCGTGTTCGCCGTCGGCCTGCTGTATGACCTGGGCTTCCTCGCCTACGCCGCCCTGCCGCTGGGCCTCTACCTGCTGCTCTGCCCGCCAGCCCTGTGGCGCCGCCCGGGCCATCGCCTGTGGCTGGGCCTGCTCCTGCTCGCCAGCCTGTTCCTTATGCTGTTCGTCGCCACCGCCGAATGGCTGTTCTGGGACGAGTTCGGCGTGCGCTTCAACTTCATCGCGGTCGACTATCTGGTGTACTCCGACGAGGTGCTGAACAACCTGCTGGAGTCCTACCCCATCGGCCTGCTGCTGTCCTGCCTGGGCGTGTTCGCCGCGCTCTTCGCCCTGGCCCTGCACCGCCCGCTCACCACAGCCCTGCTGGCGCCGTTGCCGAGCTGGCGCCAGCGCGGCATGGCCGTGGCCGGCCTGTTGCTGGCGGCAGGCCTGTCCCTCGCCCTGCTCGACCAGGACAGCCCGCGCGGCCTGGGCGGCAATGCCTATCGCCACGAGTTGGCGAGCAACGGCCCGTACCAGTTCTTCGCCGCCTTCCGTAACAACGAACTGGATTACCAGCAGTTCTACAGCAGCTTGCCGGATCGGCAGATCGGCCCGATCCTGCGCCGCGAGCTGGCCGAACCGAACGCCACCTTCGTCGGCAGCGACCCGCTGGATGTGCGCCGGCAGATCGACAACCCCGGCACACCGCGCAAGCTGAACATCGTGCTGGTGACCATCGAGAGCCTGTCGGCCAAGTACCTGGGCAGCTTCGGCGACCCGCGCGGGCTGACCCCGAACCTCGACCAGCTGCGCCAGCAGAGCCTGTTCTTCAACAACTTCTACGCCACCGGCACCCGCACCGACCGCGGTCTGGAGGCCATCACCCTGGCGATCCCGCCGACCCCGGGGCGCTCCATCGTCAAGCGCATCGGCCGTGAGAGCGGCTACGCCAGCCTCGGCCAGCAACTCGCCGCCCAGGGCTACGACAGCGCCTTCGTCTATGGCGGGCGCGGCTACTTCGACAACATGAATGCCTTCTTCGCCGGCAATGGCTATCGGGTGGTCGACCAGAGCAGCGTCGCGGAGAGCGATATCCACTTCAAGAACGCCTGGGGCATGGCCGACGAGGACCTCTACGCCCAGGCCATCAAGCTGGCCGACGCCGACCACGCCGCCGGCAAGCCTTTCCTGCTGCAGCTGATGACCACCTCCAACCACCGTCCCTACACCTACCCGGACGGGCGCATCGACATCCTCTCCGGCGAAGGCCGCGAGGGCGCGGTGAAGTACACCGATTACGCCATCGGCCAGTTCCTCGCCGCAGCACGCGCCAAACCCTGGTTCGACGACACCCTGTTCGTCTTCGTCGCCGACCACTGCGCCGGTAGCGCCGGTATGGAGGACCTACCGGTGGCCAACTATCACATCCCGCTGTTCATCTATGCGCCCAAGTGGCTGCAGCCACGCGAGGACGACCAGCTGGCTAGCCAGATCGACCTGGCACCGACCCTGCTCGGGCTGCTCAACCTCGACTACCAGTCGACCTTCTTCGGCCGCGACCTGCTCAAGCCCAACGCCGCGCCACCGCGCGTGCTGATCGGCAACTACCAGCACCTCGGCCTGTTCGACGGCAACGACCTGGCAATCCTCAGCCCGCGTCAGCACCTGCGCCGCCACGATGATGCGCTGAATACCAGCCGCGAATCCTCGGTCGACAGCAGCGACCCGCTGCTGCAGCGCGACATCGCCTATTACCAGGCCGCCAGCCATGACTTCCAGAGCCGCCTGCTGGGCTGGCACGGGCCGCGTGGCGAGCTGGAGATCGGCCAGCAATGAACACCTCCCCCTACTTCGACCGGCGCTGGTGGTACGGCGTCCCCCTGGCGCTGCTCGCCCTCCTCCTGCTGTTCGAACCGAGCCACCTGGACTTCGCCGTGGCCGACCTGTTCTACGTCAAAGGCCTGGGCTTCATCGGCCGGCACAACGACTTCCTCGAAGACGTGCTGCACGACCGCGCCAAGCAACTGGTCATCGCCGTCGGCGTGCTGGCATTGGTCGGCTTCCTGCTCAGCCTGCTGCCGACCCGCCTGCGCCCGTTGCGCCGTACCCTGGGCTACCTGGTGCTGGCCATGGGGCTGTCCACCGGCATCATCACCCCGCTGAAGAAGGCCACCCAGATGCACTGCCCCTGGAGCCTGGAGCAGTACGGCGGCGTCGAGCACTTCTCGCCGCTGCTCGGCCCGCGTGCCGAACCGGTGGAGAAACCCGGCAGCTGCTGGCCCGGCGGGCATGCCGCAGCCGGCTTTGCCCTGTTCGCGCTGTTCTTCGCCCTGCGTGATCGCCACCCACGCAGTGCCCGGACGGCGCTGATCGTGGCGTTCAGCCTGGGCACCCTGTTCTCGCTGGTGCGCATGGCCCAGGGCGCGCACTTCCTCTCGCACAACCTGTGGACGGCAGCGCTGTGCTGGCTGGTCTGCCTCGGCCTGTACGACTGGCTGCTGTATCGCCCACAGGCCCTCGCGAACCCCGTCGCCGCTGACACCCGCTACTGAATCGCGGCCATGAAAAAGCCCCGCACTAGGCGGGGCTTTTTTGCTACAGCTCGGGAGCCGGTCGGCTTACATCATGCCGCCCATGCCGCCCATGCCACCCATGTCCGGCATGGCCGGAGCGGCCTTGTCTTCCGGAACATCGGCGACCATGGCTTCGGTGGTGATCATCAGGCTGCCGATGGAAGCAGCGGCCTGCAGCGCGGAACGGGTGACTTTGGCCGGATCGAGAATACCCATCTCGATCATGTCGCCGTACACGCCGGTAGCAGCGTTGTAGCCGTAGTTGCCGGAACCTTGCTTGACCTTGTCGACCACTACGCTCGGCTCATCGCCGGCGTTGGCCACGATCTGACGCAGCGGGGCTTCAACGGCGCGGCGCAGCAGGGCGATACCGACGTTCTGGTCGTCGTTGTCGCCTTTCAGGCCTTCGATGGCCAGCAGGGCACGGACCAGAGCCACGCCACCGCCAGGTACCACGCCTTCTTCGACGGCTGCGCGGGTCGCGTGCAGGGCGTCTTCAACGCGGGCCTTCTTCTCTTTCATCTCGACTTCGGTACCGGCACCGACCTTGATCACGGCAACACCGCCGGCCAGTTTGGCCAGACGCTCTTGCAGCTTCTCTTTGTCGTAGTCGGAGGAAGTGTCTTCGACCTGCTTGCGGATCTGCGCAACGCGGGCTTCGATGTCGGCCTGCTGGCCGGCGCCGTCGATGATGGTGGTGTTTTCCTTGCTCAGCTGAACGCGCTTGGCGTTACCCAGGTGCTCCAGGGTGGCGCTTTCCAGGCTCAGGCCGACTTCTTCGGAAATAACGGTACCGCCGGTGAGGATGGCGATGTCCTGCAGCATGGCCTTGCGGCGGTCGCCGAAGCCCGGAGCCTTGACGGCTGCGACTTTGACAATGCCACGCATGTTGTTGACGACCAGGGTAGCCAGGGCTTCGCCTTCGACGTCTTCAGCCACGATCAGCAGCGGACGGCCGGACTTGGCAACGGCTTCCAGCACCGGCAGCAGTTCGCGGATGTTGGAGATCTTCTTGTCGACCAGCAGCAGCAGCGGGCCGTCGAGCTCGGCCACCATGGTGTCCGGCTTGTTGATGAAGTACGGGGACAGGTAGCCGCGGTCGAACTGCATGCCTTCTACGACGGACAGTTCGTTTTCCAGGCCGGAGCCTTCTTCAACGGTGATCACGCCTTCTTTACCAACTTTCTCCATGGCTTCGGCAATGATGTTGCCGATGGAGTCGTCGGAGTTGGCGGAGATGGTGCCGACCTGGGCGATGGCCTTGGTGTCGGTGCACGGCTTGGACAGCTCTTTCAGCTGGGCAACGATGGCGATGGTGGCCTTGTCGATGCCGCGCTTCAGGTCCATCGGGTTCATGCCGGCAGCAACGGCTTTCAGGCCTTCGCTGACGATGGCCTGGGCCAGAACGGTAGCGGTGGTGGTGCCGTCACCAGCAGCGTCGTTGGCCTTGGAGGCAACGTCTTTCACCAGCTGGGCGCCCATGTTCTCGAACTTGTCTTTCAGCTCGATTTCTTTGGCAACGGACACGCCGTCCTTGGTGATCAGCGGAGCGCCGAAGCTGCGGTCCAGGACCACGTTACGGCCTTTCGGGCCGAGGGTGGCTTTGACGGCGTCGGCTAGGACGTTGACGCCAACCAGCATTTTCTTGCGAGCGGAATCGCCGAATTTGACTTCTTTAGCAGCCATTTTGCTTGTTCCTCAATTCTGTAGGTTTAGACGGAGATCGCTTCGAATCAGGCTTCGATGACGGCGAGGATTTCGTGCTCGCCCATCACCAGCAGGTCTTCGCCGTCGACCTTGACGGTGTTGCTGCCGCTGTACGGGCCGAACACCACTTTGTCACCGACCTTGACGGCCAGCGCGCGGACTTCGCCATTGTCCAGAACCTTGCCAGCGCCAACAGCGACGATCACGCCCTGGTTCGGCTTCTCGGCGGCGGAGCCCGGCAGCACGATGCCACCAGCGGTCTTGGTCTCTTCTTCGCTGCGACGGATTACAACGCGGTCGTGCAGAGGACGAAGCTTCATTGTCGATCTCTCCTGATAGTTGTTTTCACTGGCCGGCGACTGCGCCGGCGGGGTTAGGCAATGTCCGGTCGGGGCCGGGTCGCGGCACGCCTGGGCGAGCCGCGCGAGTCTGTTCTGCCTGGGGCAGAAACCTTGCGGTGAAGGCTAGATAGGGGCGTTCCAGGGCATTTCAAGGGCGAACTGTGAAATTTTTTACACAGCTGCGGAATCCGCAGCAGGTCCCAGGCTGCCAGGCCTGGGGCCTGGGCTCCGCCGGTGCGCCTTAGTCGCGGCGCTGGTACTCGCCCTCGATCACGTGCGGGTGAGTCTGGCCAGTGCGGGCCGCCGGATCGTCGAAGAAGGCACGCTGGCGCGCCGCCTGCTCCTGAGCGCGACGCTGCAGCTTGCCGATCAGCAGGCGACGGGTGAAGGGAATCAGGCAGAGCAGGCCGAACACGTCGCTGATGAAGCCCGGCAGCAGCAGCAGGCCGCCACCGACGGCGATCAGCAGGCCCTCGAACATCTCCTGCTCGGGCATCTCGCCACGGGCCAGCTTCTCGCGGGCACGCCAGGCGGTGGCCACACCGGCCACGCGCAGCAGGATGCTGCCAAGTATCGCGGTACCGATCACCAGCAACAGCGTCGGCAGTACGCCGATGGCGCTGCCGACCTGGATCAGCACGGCCAGTTCGATGATGGGGAACAGCAGAAACAGAAAGAGAAAAGCGCGCATTGCTAGGGTCCTTGACGGAAGAACGGCTCCCGATAGGGATGAAGTATGGGGTCTGCGGCTTAATTCAAGCTGACGCCTGCTCGGCGGTCGGCCAGGCCTCGGCGCGAGCCAGCAATACCAGGGCCTGCCGCACTGCACCTGGGTTGTTACAGGATGTTGGGAAGGCCAGCCAATACAGGCCCTTGCCGATGCGTAGGTGGAAACCCTCGCTGTCGATACCTGCCAACTGCGCCGATTCGTGGTCCGGCAGGTTGGCCAGTTGCACATAGTGGGCGATCGCCGAGGCATGGTCGTCGTTCATGTGCTCGACCATGCTGCGCTCCGGCTCGCCGGCATGCGGGTTGGCCAAGTTGACCGCCTGCAGCCAGTGGATGGCGCCGAAACCACCGATGAAGCGCCAGCGCACGGGCTCCAGCACCCAGAAATCGAAGTCATGGGCGGTGTGGTAGTCGCGTGAATCGGGGAAGTAGCGGTAGTAGCGCTCGGCGGCCGCGACGATGGCGCCTTCCTCGGTCAATTGGCGCGCTTCGGCCAGCAGGGTCAGGCGCCCGGCGGCCTGCACATCCTCGGCACCACGCTCGCCAACCAGCAGCGAGCACTTGGCGTCCTTCTGCAGATTGTGGGTGTGCTGGGCGATGCGGCTGATCAGGATCAGCGGCCGGCCCTGCTCGTCCAGGCAGTAGGGCACCACTGATCCGAAAGGAAAGCCCGGCATGCTCTTGGAGTGGGTGGAAAGCACCCCGCGGTATTCCTTGAGCAACAATTCTCGGGCATGCTTCTCGGCTGTCATGCTCAATTTATGACTCCTCGCTAAGAATTCGTCGAAAACAAAACGGACAGGCGCCCAAAATAACCGTGGTGCCGGCGAGGCCATCTGCCAGACCTTCGAGGAGCAGTGTTATGGAACTCAAAGACAAAGTCATCATCATCACCGGCGGCTGCCAGGGCCTGGGTCGCGCCATGGGCGAATACCTGGCCGGCAAGGGCGCCAAGCTGGCGCTGGTCGACCTGAACCAGGAAAAACTCGACGAAGCCGTGGCTGCCTGCAAGGCCGCCGGCGGTGACGCCCGTGCCTACCTGTGCAACGTGGCCAATGAAGAGCAGGTGACCCACATGGTCGCCCAGGTGGCCGAGGACTTCGGCGCCATCAATGGCCTGGTCAACAACGCCGGCATCCTGCGCGATGGCCTGACCATCAAGATCAAGGACGGCGAGATGACCAAGATGAGCCTGGCCCAGTGGCAGGCGGTGATCGACGTCAACCTGACCGGCGTGTTCCTCTGCACCCGTGAAGTGGCGGCGAAGATGATCGAGCTGAAGAACACCGGCGCCATCGTCAACATCTCCTCCATCTCCCGCGCCGGCAACATGGGCCAGGCCAACTACTCCGCGGCCAAGGCCGGCGTCGCCGCCGACACCGTGGTGTGGGCCAAGGAACTGGCGCGCTATGGCATCCGTGTCGCGGGCGTCGCGCCGGGCTTCATCGAGACCGAGATGACCGGCGGCATGAAGCCGGAAGCCCTGGAGAAGATGACCGCCGGCATCCCGCTGCGCCGCATGGGCAAGCCGACCGAGATCGCTCACTCCGTGGCCTACATCATGGAGAACGACTACTACACCGGTCGTATCCTCGAGCTCGACGGCGGCCTGCGCCTCTGATTGGGTTTCGATCTGCTGCGCGTCGGCCAGGCGTTGTTGGAGAAGGGCCTCGGGTGCTCATTTACAGCTCGTAAACTCCGCGCCCTCGGCCCTCCTCCGCCTAGCCTGGCGCTAGCTCGCTAGATCGATTCTTCAGCCCGTAAAAAAGCCCCGCATTGCGGGGCTTTTTGTTGTGTGTAGACCGAGGCTATCTCACTTCTTGCGCAGCTTGGCGCAGTGATCCTCAGGCACATTGGCAGCGGTGTACCAGACATAGTCGGCACTGCCGGCAGCCGGTTCTTTACCGACTTCGGCGAGAACCAGCACGGCATTGCCCTCGCCCGCACCGAGGTCGGCCAGGTGCAGTGGTACGCCCAGGTCCTTGCGTACATGGAAGGCACCGGCAAACAGCATGGCCGGCTGCGGCGCGGCAGCCAGGCGCTCGGCCATGCGCCGGTCACGTTGCTGCTGCACGGCGAGCATCGAAGGGATCTGGCTGTCCGGCAGCAGGCCGCAGTGCGACTCGCGGATGTCTTCGCGCAGCTTGTCCTGCACCGTTTTGGCAGCGGAGGCCTGACCCTGCAGGACCGGCGGCTTGCCATAGATCTGCATGATCTCGGCACGGTCCAAGTTGGCCGACAGCAACGGATAGGGCTGGCGCAGCTGGTACTGCACCAGCGCGCCGTACAGGCCCCAGTCCCAGTTCGGCAGCCAGGCCAGCGCGGCGAAGGTGTCAGCCGGCGCCTGCCCGGCGCGGGTCTGCGCCTGTACCTGTTCGACCTTGGCCTGCTGGTTGGGGTTGAGCATTTCCATCAGCACGCTGCCCTGCGGCCGCTGTGCAGACAGCTCGCGCGACAGCCACAGCTGCAGGGCGTGGTGGTCGGGGTTGTCGTGTTGCTCGCCGACCAGCACGCGCGGCGCCTTGGCCAGGCGCTCGACCAGTTGTTCCGGCGTGATGCTTTCACCGCTGGCCAGATCGACGATCTGGCCCAGCTCGGCGTGATCACGGCCCTCAGGGGCGATGGGCGCCGGGGGCGGCAGCACGCCGCGGGACTGGCAGGCGGCCAGCAGCGCAAAACAGCACAGCAGAAGAATACGCATGAAGAATTCCTGAATGGGTTCAGCGCGCCACGATCAACGGGTGGCCGCGCTCCGGATGACGCTGGATCAGTACGTCGAGGCCGAACACCGCGCGCAGCGGTTCGGCCTGCAGTACCTCGTCGGGGCTGCCGAAGGCATGTGGGCGGCCATCCTGCAACAGCAGGATGCGGTCGCAGTAACGGGCGGCCAGGTTGAGGTCATGCAGGATCACCAGCACCGCCGCGCCCTGGCCAGCGAAGTCGCGCACGGCCTGCAAGGTGGTGTGCTGATGCAGCGGGTCGAGGGCCGAGGTCGGCTCGTCGAGCAGCAGCACCTGCCCTTCCCCGCCCGGCCACAGCTGCGCCAGCACCCGCGCCAGGTGCACACGCTGACGCTCGCCACCGGACAAGGCTAGATAGCTGCGCCCACGCAGGTGTTCGGCATCCGCCGCGCGCAGCGCCGCGTCGATAATCTCGGCATCGCGTACGCGGCCGGTGTCGTGCGGCAGGCGCCCCATGGCGACCACCTCGGCCACCGGGAAGGCGAAGCTCAGGGTCGAACTCTGCGGTAGTACCGCCAGGCGTCGCGCCCGCTCCTGGCCGGCCCAGGCGCCGAGGGCTTGGCCGTCCAGAGTCACGCTGCCGTCATCGGCATCCAGCTCGCCGCACAGGGCGCCGAGCAGCGTGCTCTTGCCGGCGCCGTTAGGGCCGAGCACGCCGAGTACCTCGCCGGGCTGCAGGGCCAGGTCGACGCCTTCCAGCACGGTGGCGCCGCCACGGCGCACACTCAAATCTTGCGCGCGCAACATCAGGCCCGCCCTCGCACCAGCAGATAAAGGAAGAACGGCGCGCCGATCAGCGCCGTGACGATACCGATCGGCAACTCCGCCGGTGCCAGCACCAGGCGCGCTACCAAGTCGGCTAGCAGCAGCAGGCTGGCACCAGCGAGCAAGGACGCCGGCAGCAGCACGCGGTGATCGGGGCCTACCAGCAGGCGCATCAGGTGCGGCACCACCAGGCCGATGAAGCCGATCAGACCGGCCGCCGCTACTGCGGCGCCGACGCCGAGGGCGGTGCACAGCACCAGCTCCAGCTTGATCCGCTCGACGTTGAAGCCCAGGTGGCGCGCCTCCGACTCGCCGAGCAGCAGCGCGTTGAGCGCCGAGGCGCGGCGCGGCAACCAGATGGCCACGCCGAGGGTCACCAGCAGCAGCGGCCACAACCGAGGATAACTGGCGCCGTTGAGGCTGCCGAGGTTCCAGAAGGTCAGGCTGCGCAGCGTGGCGTCGTCGGCCAGGTAGGTGAACAGGCCGACACCGGCACCGGACATGGCGGTCAGCGCCACGCCGGCGAGGAGCATGGTGGCGACATTGGTCTGCCCGTCACGGCGGCCGAAGCGATAGACCACGGCGGTCACGATCAGGCCGCCGGAGAAGGCGCAGATCGACAGCAGGTACGGCGCCAGTGCCGGCGGCAAACCGCCGATCATGCTGCCGCCGACGATGGCGATGGCCGCACCCAGCGCCGCACCACCGGCGACACCGACCAGGCCGGGGTCGGCCAGCGGATTACGGAACAGGCCCTGCATGGCCACGCCGGACAGCGCCAGCACGATTCCCACACACAGGCCCAACAGGCTGCGCGGCAGGCGGATCTGCCCGAGGATCAGCTCGGCCTGCTGCAGCCCCTCGCCATCGATGGGCAGGCCCATCAGGCGCAAGGCGGCCAGCAGAGTGTCACCCAGCGGCAGGCTCACCGGCCCGAGGGCCAGCGACAGCCAGAACGCGAGCAGCAGAAGAACGCCCATTGCCAACAGCAATGGGCGGGGTCGAAAAACAGGATTCATCGATCGAGTTCGGCCGTCAGTGCTTGCTCGGAAGGATAAAAGGCCGCCGACAGCTCGGCCAGCCCTTCAGGCAGACGCGGGCCGAGGCCACCGACCAGCAGGGTCGGGTCGAGGGTCAGCAGGCGACCTTCACGCGCGGCACTGGTCTGCTGCAGGACCGGGTTCTGCTGCAGCAGCGCCTGCCGTGCTTCCTCGCCGTGCAGGCTGCGGTCGGCGAAGATAACCACCTGCGGGTCCATGGCCAGCAGCGCCTCGTTGGAGATCGGCTTGTAGCCATTGTGCTCGGTGCGGCTCTCGCCACCGGCCCGCTCGATCAACCATACCGCCAGGCTGTCCTTGCCCGCCGCCATGATGTTGTTGCCGGCATGGCCGAGCAGCATCAGCACACGCGGTGCCTGCTGTTTCTTGCTCACCTGGGCGACCCAGTCGGCCTGGCGCTGCAGACCCTGGCGATAGGCGGCCATCTCCTCGCGAGCGCGCTCGGGCGTACCGAGCAGTTCGCCCAGACGCAGCACGTTACGCTCCAGGGTATCCAGATCCGGCTTGGCCGACAGGGTCTCGATGCGGATGCCAGCAGCCTTGATCTGCGCGATCACCGGCGGCGGGCCCATCTCCTCGCTGCCGATGAGGATGTCCGGGCGCAGCGACAGCACGCCCTCGGCAGACAGCGCGCGCTGGTAACCGACGCTCGGCAGCTTGCGCAGGGTCTGCGGGTGCAGGCTGGTGGTGTCGACACCGACCAGCTTGCTCTCACCACCCAGGCGCACCACCCACTCGCTCAGCGAGCCACCGGAGCTGACCCAGCGTTGCGGCAGATCGGCGGCCGCGGCGGCGTGGCTGAACAGCAGACTGCCGCACAGCAACAGATACTTGGACAGGCGCATCTCAGGCCTCCAGGGCGGCGATGGATTCGGCCAGCTCGCGCCACTCGACCAGCTCCGGTACGCCCGGCTTGCGCGCACCGAACAGCTGCACGACCAGCTCGCCATCGGCGTCGAAGGCCTCATAGCTGGTGATGATGCCGTCGCTGCTCGGCTTGCGTACGCGCCACAGCTCGACCACGCCCGGAGTCTTCAGGTGCAGGTTGAATTCGGGGTCGAGCACGTTGAACCAGTCGCCCATCCAGCGCAGGTTGCTTACGGTACCGGAGTGGATCTGGATGCAGTGCTGGTTGCCGACGAAGACCATGATCGGCACCTGACGACTACCGGCTTCTTCCAGCAGTTTGGGCAGCTCAGCGGTGGCCAGCGGCTCGGCCCACTCGCGACCGGCCAGGCGCAGGGCCTGGGTACGGGCGACGTCGTGGCCCTTGAGCATGGCGAAGAAGTGGTGGGTGTCCTTCAGCTCGGCCCAGTCGGCGCGCAGAGCGGCGGCGTCCACCTCGGCGTCGGCGCGCGGCGCCTTGCGCTCGGCCAGCGGCTGCAGGTCCAGCTCGGCGCTCTGCTCTGCGACGCGGAAGCGCTCGACCAGCGGCACCCAGGCAGCCTCCTCGCTCTTGGCGGTCAGGTAGACCTTGTGCACGGCAGTGCCCTGACGGTCGAAGATCTGGATGCTGCGCTGCACGCCGCGCTCGGTGTCTTCGGCGACGGCGAACACGCTGGCCCATTGGGTCATGAACAGGCGCAGGTCGATGTCCGGGGAAACCACCAGGCCCATGGCGCCGTTGGCCATCACCGACACCTCGCGGTAGTAGCCCTTGCGCTCGTGCACGCAATGCTCGTTGCGGGTCAGCGCCATGATGTAACCCAGCTCACCCAGCGCCGGCAGCAGCTCGGCCCACTCGGTGCGCAGGCGCACGGCATCCACGCCCAGGCGGCTGGCGGTCAGCTCGGCCTCGCTGACGCCGAGCTTGGCAGCGGCATCACGGGCGCGCAGGCCGGACTGTTCGGCGCGCAGTTGCTGCCAGCGCTGGTAAAGGGAGGACGTGGGCTGACTGAGATTGCTCATTGCGTTTCCTTGGGGCAGATACTGCTTATGTATTTATCTATGACGAATGACCCGGTGCGGGTCAGGAAAAATAGGCAAAGAAGCCTAACGCGAATGAATTTGAAAATCTAATTCCTTTGAGAATTATTTGCATTTGATATTGACTTTAATTACCTTCCCGCCGCCAAAACTAAATACACCGGCCAGAGAGCCACTCGCGGGAGTAATGCTATGTCCACCCCACCCTTCGCCTTGCGCTCATGGATGGCGCTGCTGTTGCTCAGCCCTTCGCTGGCATTCGCACAGACCACGGACAGCAACACCGAGCTCGCCCCGACTCAGGTCACCGGTAACGTCGTGCAGGAAGCGCTGCCGACCACCACCAAGACCGACGCCAAAACCCTCGAAGAGCGCCAGATCCGCAGCTTCGACGACCTCGGCAAGCGCGCCGAACCCGGCGTGAACTACAGCCGCAGCAGCGAGAGCATCAACATCCGCGGCCTGGATCGCGATCGCGTGCTGATCACCATCGACGGCATCCGCGTGCCGTGGCTGACCGACGGCGCCCGCAGCCAGGGCCCGACCGGTGGCGCTCAGGGCGGCCTCGATTCGGTCGACTTCAACGGCCTGTCCTCGGTGGACATCGTGCGCGGCTCCAACTCCAGCGTGGTCGGCTCCGGCGCCCTGGGTGGCGCGGTTCAGCTGCACACCCTCAACCCCGAGGACCTGCTGGGCAGGGACAAGGACTTCGGCAGCCTGATCAAGACCGACTACGACAGCGCCGACAACAGCTGGGGCCTGAACGGCGCCCTCGCCGGCCGCTACCAGGACACCTCCTGGCTGCTGCAGGCCGGCCAGCGTCAGGGCCATGAGCTGGAAAGCGGTGGCAACGACGATACCTACGGCACCAGCCGCACCGAGGCCAACCCGGCCGATACCGATCAGCAGAGCCTGCTGGTCAAGCTGCAGCAGCGCTTCGACGGCGGCCACAAGGTCGGCTTCACCGGCGAGCTGTTCCAGCGCGAGAACGACATCGATACCCGCACCGGCCAAGGCACTACCTACCGGATCGGTGAAAATGGCACGAATGAACACACCAAGCGCCAACGCCTATCCGCTGACTACTCCTTCCGCGCGGAAGACGGCGAAAGCCTCATCGACAGCGCCAACGCCATCGCCTACTGGCAGAAACTACGTCGTAACGATGACCAAGATGGCATCCGCCGGACGACTCCAATCGGGGCCTTTGGCCGTGACAATCAAATAGAAAAAGAGATGTACGGCATCTCTGGCGATATCGGCAAAAGTCTAGAAATCGCTGGGCTTGCGAACAAACTGACGCTGGGAGCCGAGCTCTACCAGATCAATACCGAACAAGTCTCCGAGGGCTATGACAACTGCCCGCCGGTCTACGGCCCATTCCACACTTGCAACTTCCTGCACACCAACCAGGCGGACATGCCGAAGGCCGAAGGCACCCAGTGGGCAATATATGCCACCGACGAAATCGCTTTCGCTGATGGGCGCATCAAGCTGACCCCTGGCCTGCGCTACGACCACTACAAGCAAGAGCCAAAGGCAACCAGCGACTTCGACAACAACGTCAATCCGGCCAACGACCAGACCCTGTCGTCGACCAAGGACCACAAACTGTCCGGCAGCTTGCTTGCCACCTGGCAGGTCGCCGAAGAAGCCATGCTTTATGCGCAGTGGGCCCAGGGCTTCAAAGCTCCGGACGCCACTCAGCTGTACATGAACTACGGCGCCGAAAGTAGCTACCTGCGCCTGGGTAACACCGATCTCAAGCCAGAGGAAAGCAACGGTTACGAGATTGGCGCACAACTGGGTAACGAAAAGCTGGGCGGGTCGATCAGTCTGTTCGACAACCACTACAAGAACTTTATCGACGATGATGTAGCAGTCGATGCGGCGACCCTTGCTGCAATCGGCCTGTCCCTATCAGATTACCCGATGGGTGTGACCCGTACCGAGAACCGCGCCAAGGTGCAGATCTACGGTGCCGAACTGGCCGCCCACTGGGAGTTCGTGCCGCACTGGAAAGTCTGGGGTTCCGTGGCCTGGGCCAACGGCGAAGACCTGCAGACCAACCAGCGCCTAAGCTCGGTAGCCCCGATCACCAGCTTGCTGGGCCTGAGCTACGAGCGCGACCAGTACGGCGCCGACCTGATGCTGCGCGCCGCTGCGGCACGCAACAAGGTCGAGAACGATAGCGATTTCGAGGCCCCCGGCTACGGCGTGGTCGACATGACCGGCTGGTGGCAGCCCGCAGAGCTGAAAGGCGTGAAGCTGCAGGCCGGCCTGTTCAACGCCCTGGGCAAGAAATACTGGAGCGCCCTGAACGTGCCTACCGGCAACCTGGCTCAGCCGGACGACTACTACAGCGAGGTCGGCCGCAACTTCCGCGTCTCCGCTTCCTGGCAGTACTGAGTTCCACTTCGCGCAGGGACGCGCGCCCTCTTCAACGCCTCGGATGCATCGGTCGAAAGACCGGGCTCCGGGGCGTTTTCGTCTGCGCCCGAATCATTCCATGGCAATCCAGCCGTAGCTCAGCACATTACCAAGCCAGTTCGGCCTTGTGCCCAGCCCTCGAACTCAACAATAATAATTATCATTTGATTCAGAGAATGGATATCCAGTGAGCAGTTCCAATCTCGACGCCGTCTTTGTCGCTCAGCGCACCAGCCTGCTGCGCACCCTGGCGAGAATGGTGAAGAACCCCAGCATCGCCGAAGAGCTGGTCCAGGAGACCTACCTGCGAGTAGCGCGCACCTTGCTACAGCGTCCGGTGGAACATCTGGAACCCTTCCTTTTCCAGACCGGTCGCAACCTCGCCCTCGATCACCTGCGGCGCCTGCGCATGCAATCGCGCACGCTGATGGAGGATGTCTCCGACGAGGAACTGCAGGCCGTGCCCTCCAGCGCTCCTACGGTCGAAGAAGGCCTGCATGCAGAGCAACTGCTCGAGCGCCTGGGTTCCACGATCGAGCGTCTGACCCCACGCCAGCAGCAGATCTTCATCCTCAGCCGCCTGCATGGCTGTGGCTATGCCGAGATCGCCGAGCAGCTCGGCGTGTCGTCGAGCACCGTGCAGAAAGAGCTGAAACTGATTATGGCCATCTGCTTTGACCTGCTGGCCCGCCTGGACCAGCCAACGTGACAGGCTACCCATCCGCTATCCCCTGGACGACAATAGCCATCCCCGTCCCGAGGATTCCGGCGTGACCGTCCCATCCCAGCAACCCGCAGCCGATCACGAGTGCCTATCCCAGGCGCTGGACTGGTTGATTCGCCTGGACGATGCCGACGAGACCACCCGCGCCGAGTTCGACGCCTGGCTGCAAGCCAGCGAAGAAAATGCTCGCGCCTACCGGCAAGCCAGCCAGATGTGGGGTTCGCCGCTGCTCGGCGCAGCCGCCTCCGGGCTGAATCAAATCAACCAGCAGCGCCAACGCCGTCGTCGCCGCGTGACCCGGCGCGCCGCAGCGTCTGCCGCCGCTCTACTGCTGAGCATCGCCGGCGTGCTGCAGAGTGATCTGCCACAGCGCCTGCAGGCCGACCATGTCACAGCCGTGGGCCAGCGCCAGCAATTGCAACTGGCCGACGGCTCACGTGTGTTACTCAACACCGATACCGCGCTAGCCAGCCAGATGGATGACTACCGCCGCAGCACTCGGCTGCTGTACGGCGAGGCCTACTTCAACGTGGCCCATGACCATAGCCGCCCGTTCGAAGTGGAGGCCGGGCCGGTGCAGGTCAGCGTGCGCGGCACTGCATTCGCTGTGCGCTACCTGGATGACGAAGCCGAAGTCAGCGTAGAGCGCGGCGAAGTCGACCTGCGCACTCCGCGTGGTGACACCAGCATCAGCCTCGGCGCCGGCGATAGCATCCGCATCGGCCCAAACGGCTTCGGCCCGCGTCGGCACAAGCCGCAGGAGCAGTCGCCGCTGGCCTGGGTGCAGGGCCGCCTGGTGTTCGAGAACTGCCCTCTGCATGAAGTGCTCGCCGAACTACGGCGCTACTACCCCGGCTGGATCGTCAACACCGACGAACGCCTGGCCAACCTCAGTGTCACCGGCAACTACCGTCTGGATGATCCCGTTGGCGCCATGCGCTCGTTGGCCCTCGTCACTTCGGCCCACCTGCATGAACTGCCCCGCGTACTGATCCTCGACTGACCCGTTCACCATCGCCGCAAAGATTTCCGAAGTTTTTTTACGCGCTTCGCTGCACTCGTTCGTTTCGTTAAATGCCAATGCTATTAATTCGCATTAATAGACAAATAACGACCAGAAGAGAGCTCCGATGCCCGCCCCCTCCCGACGCTCCACCCTCGATCGCCTGCGCGCACCGACTGCCCTGTCGCTGCTGACTCTGTCCATCGCCGTGGCATTCGTACCGGCCACCCAGGCCGTGGCCGCCGAGACCAACGCCCAGGCCGAAGCCGGTTTCCGCTTCGATATCCAGCGCCAGCCGCTGAACAGCGCGCTCAACGCCTTCAGTGCGGTCACCGGCTGGCAGGTGGGCCTGCAGGCGGATCTGGCCGAGAACGTCACCTCGCCGGGCGTCAACGGCACTCTTCCAGCCGAACAGGCCCTGCATCGCCTACTCGCCGGCAGCGACCTGGATTTCGTCCAGGTTGGACCGAACAACGTCGTACTGCAGCGCATCCCGCGTAGTGAGGCGTTTGAGCTGCAACCGCAGACCATCACGGCCACCCTGCACGCCCGTGACCTCGACGATGTACCGGTCACCGTCAGCGTTCAGGATCGCGCCAGCCTCGACCGCAACAACGTCAACGACATCAAGGAATTGGTGCGCTACGAGCCTGGCGTGTCGGTCGGCGGCACCGGCCAGCGCTCCGGGATCACCGGCTACAACATCCGCGGTATCGATGGTAACCGCGTGTTGACCCAGGTCGATGGCGTCGAAATCCCAGCCAGCTTCTACTACGGCCCCTACGCCAACACGCAGCGCAACTATGTCGACCCGGAGATCATCAAGCGCGTAGAAGTCCTCCGCGGCCCGGCCTCAGCCCTGTATGGCAGCAACGCCATCGGCGGCGCGGTGAGTTACTTCACCCTGGATGCCAGCGACATCATCAAGGACGGCAGCGACGTCGGCGCCCGCCTGAAGACCGGCTACAGCTCCGCCGACGACAGCTGGCTGAAATCGGCCACCGTTGCCGGCCGCCAGGGACAGTTCGACGCCCTGTTGCATCTGTCCCGTCGTGACGGTCATGAGACCGAGTCTTACGGTAATGACGGCGGCATCGGTCTGGCCCGCACCGAAGCCAACCCCGAAGACGTTCGCACGACCAACGTCCTGGCCAAACTGGGCTGGAACTACAACGACAGTGACCGCCTGCAGTTGACGTACGAAAAATACAAGGACGACCGCGACAGTAATCAACTCAGCGCCGTCGGCGGGCCATTCAACGCCCCGACCATAGGTGCGGGACAGAATTACTACGCAGGTCGCAGCGGCAATGACACCATCACCCGCGAGCGCTTCGGCCTGGCGCACAGCCTGGCTCTGGACAGCCTGCTGGCCGACAGCCTGGAGTGGAGCCTGAACTACCAGATTGCCAAGACTGACCAGAGCACCCAAGAGCACTACACCGCCAGGAACTTCTTTACGCAGGCCATCACCCGCGACGTGATGCGCTATCGCAGCACCGACTACAAAGATCGCCAGTGGGTACTCAACGCCCAGCTGGACAAGGCCTTCACTCTGGGTGAGACCGATCACCTGCTGACCTACGGCCTCAGCCTCAAACGCCAGGATGTCACCGGCCAACGCAGCGGCTACGGCGTGTGCCTGCGCGCCCTGAGCGTCAACTGTCCCACCGCTGGCGCGATCAGCAACAATACGGCCGATACCCTCACCACCCAGAGCGACTTCCCGGATCCGACCGTGGATGTCTACGGCGTATTTCTGCAAGACGAAATCCGCTGGAACCAGTGGACCTTCCTGCCAGGCCTGCGCTACGACCGCACCAAGCTCAAACCCGAGCTGACCGACGAGTACCTTGCCAGTGCTGTAGCAGGCAGCACCTTCGAGGCCACTGAAGAGAGCAAGACCTGGCAACGTGTTTCACCCAAGCTCGGTGTCACCTACGCTTTCGATGAAAGCTACACCGGCTTCGCCCAGTACGCAGAAGGCTTCCGCACACCTACGGCCAAGGAGATGTATGGCCGCTTCCGAAACAGCAACCCGCCCTACATCGTGGAGCCCAACCCGAACCTCGACCCGGAAACCAGCCGCAGCCTGGAAGCCGGTCTGCGCGGCAATTTCGATGGTGGCAACTTCAGCCTGGCCGTGTTCTACAACCGTTATCGTGACTTCATCGACGAGGATGCCGTGGGTGCAACTGGCGGCCTAACCGTGTTCCAGAGCCGCAATATCAGCCGCGCCAGCATTCGCGGGGCGGAAGCCAAGGGCCGCCTGAACCTGGACAACTTCGGCGCCCTGCCAGGGCTGTACACCCAAGGTTCTATCGCCTATGCCCGTGGTCGCGACGAGGAAACCGGCGAACCGCTAAACAGCGTGAATCCGCTGACCGGCGTTTTCGGCCTGGGCTACGAGCAGGAGCGTTTCGGCGGCCTGCTGAACTGGACATTGGTCAAACACAAGAGCCGCATCGACCACAGCGGCTTCAACTCCCCGACCGGCGACGGCAGCCAGTTCGCCACGCCCGGCTACGGCATCCTCGACCTGAGTGGCTACTACAAGCTGAGCGACGACCTGACTGTCAACGCCGGCCTGTACAACCTGACCGACAAGAAGTACTGGCTGTGGGATGACGTGCGCGGCTACGACGGTAACGGCGAGGCTGGCGTAACGGCCCCCGCCAACCTCGACCGCCTGACCCAGCCGGGCCGCAACTTCTCCATCAACCTGGTGTGGGACATCTGACCCACGCCTGAACGCCCCGTCCCGGCCGTTGCCCACACGCAGCGAACGGGACGGGGCGTTGTCGTTTACGCGCTTTGCCCACCTTATTCGTCACGTCTTCTGACATCCCTATTGCAAGGACCCGGTTCCGATGAGCACCCTGCGTTCCCAGCGTCTAAATCAGGCCACCCACGCCCCTCATGCGCGCCTCGACAGCACCGTCAAGGCGCAAGACCCGTTCTCCAGTCGCGAGAACTTCAGCCCCTTCGTTCAGGCCCAATACCTGTTCCAGTCCGAACTGCAGGCGCTGTATCAGAACGCCGAACTGATCGCCACCTTCCCCGACCTCGCCGCCCGCTGCCGCGCCCGCCAGGCCGAGGCCGACCTCGCTGACCTCGGCGCCGCCGTACCGGCTGCAGTAGAGGGTGCTCCTGCCAACCTGTCGCGCGCCGAAGCCCTGGGTTGGCTGTTCGTCTCCGAGGGCTCCAAGCTGGGCGCCGCCTTCCTGATCAAGCGCGTCGCCGCGCTGGGCCTGACCGAGACCTTCGGCGCTCGCCACTTGGCCGAGCCGGAAGGCGGTCGCGCCGCGGGCTGGAAGCTGTTCACCCACACCCTCGACGCCCTGGAGCTCAGCGAAGAAGAAGACCGCGCGGCAGAGGCCGGCGCCCTGGCGGCCTTCGAGCGCTTCGCCGACCTGCTGCAACACAGCTACGCCCAGGCCAAGGCTGCTTGAACCACGCCCCACGCTCGCGCCTGGTGCGCCTGCTCTATGCCCTGCTGGCCTACACCTCCCTCGGTGTCGGCCTGGTGGGGCTGGTGCTGCCCGGCCTGCCGACTACCGAGTTCGTGCTGCTCGCCGCCTGGGCCGCCTCACGCAGCTCGCCACGGCTCAGCCAGTGGCTGGAGAATCACCGCCTGTTCGGCCCGATCCTGGCCAACTGGCGTAACGGCCGGGCCATCGCCCGCCGCGCCAAGCTCGCCGCCAGCGCCTCGATGCTGATGGCCCTGGCGATCATGCTGCTCACTCTGCCCCACGGTTACTGGCTGTATGCAGTGATCGCCGGCATGGCTGTCGGCAACCTGTGGATCTGGTCGCGTCCCGACCGCAATGCCGAACCCTCCCCGCTCCTGCCGCCAGTTAGCGTGCATCCCGACGCCTGAGCGCGACAGGCCGGCCACGCCTGCGGGATAATCCCGGCTCTGGCGTGGAGAGACTCATGATTCATCTGTGCGCCCCGCATGAGCTGGCCGAGGGCCAGAGCCGGGGCTTTATCGTTGCCGGGCGCAAACTGCTGGCGGTACGCCGCGACGGCCGTGCCTACGTCTACCTGAACAGCTGTCCGCACCGCGGCCTGACCCTGGAGTGGCGCGCCGACGACTTCCTCGACGCCAGCGGCAGCCTGCTGCAGTGCGCCCACCACGGCGCGCTGTTCCTCATCGAGAATGGCGAATGCGTGACCGGCCCCTGCGCCGGCCAGTCGCTGCAGGCGCTTGCCTGCCGGGAAAACGCCGCCGGCCTGTGGGTCGAGGCCTAGGCCAGCACTTCGAGGCACCGCACCAGGCGCACTTCCTGCGGGTCGATATCGACGCCGTAGGCCAACACCTCTACTCCCGCCGCACGCGCCTCGCGCAGGCCCGCGGCATAGGCCGGGTCGATCTCCTCGGCGGCGCGCACCGCGTCGATGCCGGCCAGGTTCACGCAATACAGCAGCACCGCACGCACACCCTGGCGCGCCAGGGCGGCCAGCTCGCGCAGATGCTTGGCGCCACGCTCGGTCACCGCATCGGGAAAGGCGGCGACAGTGGAATCGGCGAAGCCCAGGGTCACACTCTTCACCTCAAGGAACAGCGAGCCGCTCAGGTAGTCCAGGCGAAAGTCCGCACGGCTGCCTTCGCTGCCGTAAGCCACCTCGCGCTTGAGACCGGTGAAGCCGGCCAGCTCGGTGATGATGCCGGCGCGCAGCGCCTCCTCCACCAGCGCATTGGCCCGCCCGGTATTCAGGCAGGCCAGCCGCCCGTGCGGCGTCTCACCCAGCTCCCAGGTGCCCGGCAGCTTGCGCTTGGGGTCGTTGGAGCGGCTGAACCAGACCCGCCCGCCCTCGCTCAGGCAATTGAGCATGGAGCCGGTATTGGGGCAGTGGATGGTCAACGCCTCACCGCCGCTCGTCTCGATGTCGGCGAGGAAGCGCTTGTAGCGGCGCAGCAGGCGCCCCTCTTCCAGCGGCGGATCAAAGCGCATCGGGATTCCAGGTCTTCAGGCCGCGGGCGATACGCTCGACCGCCTGCTGCAGGCGCTCGACGTTCTGCGTGTAGGCGAAACGCACATGGTGGCCGGCCAGGTGGCGACCGAAGTCCAGCCCTGGGGTGAAGGCCACGTGCTCGGTCTCGATGAAGTGCCGGCAGAAGGCGAAGGCATCGCCGCCGAAGGCCGAGATGTCCGCATATAAATAGAAGGCGCCTTCCGGTTCCACGGCGATGCGGAAGCCCAGCTCGCGCAGGGCTGGCAACAGGTAGTCGCGGCGGCGCTGGAACTCGTGGCGGCGCTCCTCGAAGATCGCCAGGGTCTGCGGTTCGAAACAGGCCAGAGCGGCATGCTGGGCCATGGAGGGAGCGCTGATGTAGAGGTTCTGCGCCAGCTTCTCCAGCTCCGGCACCGCCTGTTGCGGCGCCACCAGCCAACCCAGACGCCAGCCGGTCATACCGAAATATTTGGAGAAACTGTTGAGGACGAAGGCGTCGTCGTCCACCTCCAGCACGCTGGCTGCATCGCAGCCGTAGGTCAGGCCGTGGTAGATCTCGTCCACCACCAGGTGGCCACCGCGCTGCTTGAGGGTGCTCGCCAGTGCCGCCAGCTCATCCTTGTGCAGCAGGGTGCCGGTCGGGTTGGCCGGCGAGGCGACCAAGGCGCCGACGCTGTCGCCGTCCCAGTGCCGCTCGACCAGCTGCGGGGTGAGTTGGTAACGGCTCTCGGGACCAACCGGCACCAGCTGCGCGGCGCCTTCGACCAGGCGCAGGAAGTGGCGATTGCAGGGGTAGCCCGGATCGGCCAGCAGCCAGTGCTTGCCTGGATCGACCAGCAGGCTGGAGGCCAGCAACAGGGCGCCGGAACCACCGGGAGTAATCAGCACGCGCTCGGGGTCGATATCCACACCGTAGCGACTGGCGTAGAAACCGGCGATGGCCTGGCGCAACTGTGGAATGCCGCGCGCCGCGGTGTAGCGGGTGTGCCCGGCGGCCAGCGCGGCCTGACCAGCGCGCACGATGGGTTCGGCGGTAGTGAAGTCCGGCTCGCCGATCTCCAGATGGATCACATCATGGCCGGCGGCCTGCAGCTCGTTGGCACGGGCCAGCAGGGCCATGACGTGGAAAGGTTCGATGGCGCGACTGCGCGCACTGAAGGGCTGGGCCATTGGCCTTCCTTTATCCAGGAAAAGGGGGGATTCTAACCAACTGACCTGCAACCCCGTAACAAGCGAGACAACCGGGAGTAGCATCGCCGGAATCGATCTGGTAAGTTCGCCCGCTTGCAGCCGCAGGCCCGGTGCACTTGCCCGGCAAAGGAACAGATCCTGCGCAATGGATCAGAGAAAGTGAGAGGCGGTCATCCATGCCCACCAAAGCAAAACAGAACGGCAACCAGCTGATTCGTGGCTTCGAACCCTATAAAGAGAAGAAGGGTGAGGAGTACATGAGCGATCCGATGCGTGCTCACTTCACCAGCATCCTCAACAAGTGGAAGCTGGAGCTGATGCAGGAAGTGGATCGCACCGTGCACCACATGCAGGACGAAGCTGCCAACTTCCCGGACCCGGCCGACCGTGCCAGCCAGGAAGAAGAGTTCAGCCTGGAACTGCGCGCCCGCGATCGCGAGCGCAAGCTGATCAAGAAAATCGACGAGACGCTGCAGCTGATCGAAGACAACGAGTACGGCTGGTGCGACTCGTGTGGCGTGGAAATCGGCATCCGCCGTCTGGAAGCCCGCCCCACTGCGACCCTGTGCATCGATTGCAAGACCCTCGCGGAAATCAAAGAGAAGCAGCTCGGTTCCTGAGTTGCACACGGGGCGCCAAGGCGCCCCGTTTCATTTTCGGCGACCGATAAGCGGACTGGCGCCGCACGCGCCCAGCCGATAGCCTCGCTGCAATGAACGATTCCCCCTACATCGGGCGCTTCGCCCCCACCCCCAGTGGCTACCTGCACTTAGGCTCGCTGGTGGCCGCGCTCGCCTCCTATCTGGACGCACGCAGTGTCGGTGGCCAGTGGCTGCTGCGCATGGAAGACCTCGACCCGCCACGCGAGATGCCTGGCGCCCAGGACGCCATCCTGCACAGCCTGGAAACCTACGGCTTCGAGTGGGACGGCACGCTGGTGCGCCAGAGCGAGCGCCACGATGAATATGCTGCGCTGATCCGCCGCCTGTTCGAGCAGGGCCTGGCCTACGCCTGCACCTGCTCGCGCAAGCAGCTGGAGGGGGGGGGCGGCATCTATCCGGGCACCTGCCGCAACGCCGGGCATCCTGACCACGACGCGGCCATCCGCCTGCGTGTGCCTGAGTTGGAGTACCGCTTCACTGATCGCGTGCAGGGCGAATTCCGCCAGCACCTGGGTCGCGAGGTCGGCGATTTCGTCATCCGCCGCCGCGATGGCCTGTTCGCCTACCAACTGGCCGTGGTGCTGGATGACGCCTGGCAGGGCGTCACCGACGTGGTGCGCGGTGCCGACCTGCTCGACTCCACGCCACGCCAGCTCTACCTGCAGGAGCTGCTCGGCCTGTCGCAGCCGCGCTACCTGCACGTGCCGCTGATCATTCAGCCGGACGGCCACAAGCTGGGTAAAAGCTACCGCTCGCCACCGCTGCCGACCGACCAGGCGCCACCGCTGCTGATCCGCGCCCTGCGCGCCCTCGGCCAGCGTCCGCCGGCCGAGCTGGCCGGAGCCACCCCGCGCGAAGTGCTGACCTGGGGTGTGGCGCACTGGGACGCCAACAACATTCCGCACAGCCGCACCCTGGCCGAAGCCCAGTTGCGCTGAACAACGCCACGACAGCGAAAACGGCCAGCCGCACTCACCGATGGAGCCAGCGGCTTCCCCGCCATCGTGCGCTCCCGTACCATCCGGCCATCCCGTACGGACCCGAACTATGTACATCTACCGACTGGTACTGATCCTGGTGGTGGGCATCTACCTGTTCTCCCCCGCCATCATGGACTGGTGGATCGACCCCGATGGCGCCTGGTACAGGCCCTACCTGCTGTGGCTGATCCTCATCGTCGTCACCCTGATACTGCAGAGCCAGCGCGATGCCGACGAGCTTTGATCTCAGCCAGCTGATCCTGATCAGCTGCGCCTACCTACTGTTGCTGTTCGGCGTGGCCTGGGTCAGCGAGAAGGGCCTGATCCCGCGTTGGGTGATCCGCCATCCGCTGACCTACACCCTGTCGCTCGGTGTCTACGCCAGTGCCTGGGCCTTCTATGGCACGGTCGGCCTGGCCTACCAGTACGGCTTCGGCTTCCTTGCCAGTTACCTGGGGGTGACCGGCGCCTTCCTCCTGGCGCCGGTGCTGCTCTACCCGATCCTGCGTATCACCCGCACCTATCAGCTGTCGTCGCTGGCCGACCTGTTCGCCTTCCGCTTCCGCAGCACCTGGGCCGGCGTGCTCACCACACTGTTCATGCTGGTCGGCGTGCTGCCGCTGCTGGCCCTGCAGATCCAGGCGGTGGCCGACTCCATCGGCATCCTCACCCGCGAGCCGCTGCAGTACCGCTTCGCCCTCGGCTACTGTGCGCTGATCACCCTGTTCACCATCCTCTTTGGCGCCCGCCATATCGCCACCCGCGAGAAGCACGAGGGCCTGGTGTTCGCCATCGCCTTCGAGTCGGTGGTCAAGCTGCTGGCCCTCGGCGGCATCGGCCTGTACGCCCTGTACCAGGTGTTCGGCGGCCCCAGCGAACTGGAGCAGTGGCTGCTGCAGAACCAGCACGCGCTGAACGAGCTGCACACGCCGCTGCAGGAAGGCCCCTGGCGCACCCTGCTGCTGGTGTTCTTCGCCTCGGCCATCGTCATGCCGCACATGTACCACATGACCTTCACCGAGAACCTCAACCCGCGCGCCATCGTCAGCGCCAGCTGGGGCCTGCCGCTACTCCTGCTGTTGATGAGCCTGTCGGTGCCGCTGATCCTCTGGGCCAGCCTGAAGATCGGCGCCACCACCAACCCGGAATACTTCACCCTGGGCCTGGGCCTGGCCATGGGCAATCGCGAGCTGGCGCTGCTGGCCTATGTCGGCGGCCTGTCGGCGTCTAGCGGACTGATCATCGTCAGCACCCTGGCACTGTCCGGCATGGCCCTCAACCACCTGGTGCTGCCGCTCTATCAACCTCCCGCGGAAGGCAATATCTACCGCTGGCTGAAGTGGACCCGCCGCGGCCTGATCCTCGCCATCATCGCCGCCGCCTACGGCTTCTACCTGCTGCTCGGCGCCGAGCAGGACCTGGCCAACCTCGGCATCGTCGCCTTCGTCGCCACCCTGCAGTTCCTCCCCGGCGTGCTCTCGGTGCTGTACTGGCCCACCGCCAACCACCGCGGCTTCATCGCCGGTCTGCTCGCCGGCATCGCGGTCTGGGCGCTGAGCATGCTGGTACCGCTGGTCAGCAACCTGCAGGGCGTGCACCTGCCATGGTTCGACATCGTCTACGTGCTCGACGAGAACAGCTGGCACCTGGCCGCCGTCGGCTCGCTGGCGGCCAACGTACTGGTGTTCACCCTGGTCTCGCTGTTCACCGAAGCCAGCGACGAAGAGAAGAGCGCGGCCGAGGCCTGCACCGTGGACAACGTACGCCGTCCGCAGCGCCGCGAGCTGCTGGCCGGCTCGCCGCAGGAGTTCGCTGCAGAGCTGGCCAAGCCGCTCGGCGCGGTCACCGCACAGAAGGAAGTGGAACGCGCCCTGCGCGATCTGCACCTGCCGTTCGACGAGCGCCGTCCCTATGCCCTGCGCCGTCTGCGCGACCGCCTCGAGGCCAACCTCTCAGGCCTGATGGGCCCCAGCGTGGCGCAGGACATCGTCGAGACCTTCCTGCCCTACAAGTCCGGCAGCGCGGCCTATGTCAGCGAGGACATCCACTTCATCGAGAGCCGCCTGGAGGACTACCAGTCGCGCCTCACTGGCCTGGCCGCCGAGCTCGACGCCCTGCGCCGTTTCCACCGCCAGACCCTGCAGGAGCTGCCGATGGGCGTGTGCTCCCTGGCCAAGGACCAGGAAGTACTGATGTGGAACCGCGCCATGGAAGAGCTCACCGGCATCAGCGCGCAGCGCGTGGTCGGCTCGCGCCTGCAGAGCATCGAGGAACCCTGGCATAGCCTGTTGCAGGAGTTCATCGCCCAGGACGGCGAGCACCTGCACAAACAGCATCTGCAGCTGGATGGCGAAGTGCGCTGGCTCAACCTGCACAAGGCCGCCATCGAGGAGCCGCTGGCCCCGGGTAACAGTGGCCTGGTGTTACTGGTCGAGGACGTTACCGAGACTCGCGTGCTGGAAGACCAACTGGTGCACTCCGAGCGCCTGGCCAGCATCGGCCGCCTGGCCGCCGGGGTAGCCCACGAGATCGGCAACCCGGTCACCGGCATTGCCTGCCTGGCGCAGAACCTGCGCGAAGAGCGCGAGGGCGACGAAGAGGTCGACGAGATCAGCAACCAGATTCTCGACCAGACCAAGCGCATCTCGCGCATCGTCCAGTCGCTGATGAACTTCGCCCATGCCGGCCAGCAGGAACGCGCCGAATATCCGGTGAGCCTGGCCGACGTGGCGCAGGACGCCATCGGCCTGCTGTCGTTGAACCGCAACAGCACCGAGGTGCAGTTCTTCAACCTGTGCGATCCGGAACACCTGGCCAAGGGCGACCCCCAGCGCCTGGCCCAGGTACTGATCAACCTGCTGTCGAACGCGCGCGATGCCTCGCCGGTCGGCGGCGCCATCCGCGTGCGCAGCGAAATGGCGGAACACAGCGTCGAACTGATAGTCGAGGATGAAGGCACAGGCATACCGCAGGCGATCATGGACCGCCTGTTCGAACCCTTCTTCACCACCAAGGACCCGGGCAAAGGCACCGGTTTGGGGCTCGCACTGGTCTATTCGATCGTGGAAGAGCATTATGGACAGATCACCATCGACAGCCCGGCCGATCCGGAACGCCAACGCGGGACCCGATTCCGCGTTACTCTGCCGCGCTATGTCGAAGCGACGTCCGTAGCGACCTGAGTAGTGACCTAGAACCGCCCCAGGGGCAGGTTCGGAGACCGTCGAGAGAGAATCAATGCCGCACATCCTCATCGTCGAAGACGAAACCATCATCCGCTCCGCCCTGCGCCGCCTGCTGGAACGCAACCAGTATCAGGTCAGCGAGGCCGGTTCGGTGCAGGAGGCTCAGGAGCGCTACAGCATCCCGTCCTTCGACTTGGTAGTCAGCGACCTGCGCCTGCCCGGTGCCCCCGGTACCGAGCTGATCAAACTGGCCGAAGGCACGCCGGTGCTGATCATGACCAGCTATGCCAGCCTGCGCTCGGCGGTGGACTCGATGAAGATGGGCGCGGTGGACTACATCGCCAAGCCCTTCGACCACGACGAGATGCTGCAGGCCGTGGCGCGCATCCTGCGCGATCACCAGGAAGCCCGGCGCACCCCGCCGAGCGAGGCACCGAGCAAATCCGCCGGCAAGGCCGGGGCCGCCGCCGAAGGCGACATCGGCATCATCGGCTCCTGCGCCGCCATGCAGGACCTCTACAGCAAGATTCGCAAGGTCGCCCCCACCGACTCCAACGTGCTGGTGCAGGGAGAGTCCGGCACCGGCAAGGAGCTGGTCGCCCGCGCCCTGCACAACCTGTCCAAGCGCGCCAAGGCGCCGCTGATCTCGGTGAACTGCGCGGCCATTCCGGAAACCCTGATCGAGTCCGAACTGTTCGGCCACGAAAAAGGCGCCTTCACCGGCGCCAGCGCCGGCCGTGCCGGCCTGGTGGAAGCAGCCGATGGCGGCACCCTGTTCCTCGACGAGATCGGTGAGCTGCCGCTGGAGGCCCAGGCCCGCCTGCTGCGCGTACTGCAGGAAGGCGAGATTCGCCGGGTCGGTTCGGTGCAGTCGCAGAAGGTCGACGTGCGCCTGATCGCCGCCACCCACCGCGACCTCAAGACGCTGGCCAAGACCGGCCAGTTCCGCGAGGACCTTTATTACCGCCTGCACGTCATCGCGCTCAAACTGCCGCCGCTGCGCGAGCGTGGCAGCGACGTAGTGGAGATCGCCCAGTCCTTCCTGGCCCGCCAGTGCCAGCGCATGGGCCGCGACAACCTGCGCTTCGCCCATGACGCCGAGCAGGCGATCCGCCACTACTCCTGGCCCGGCAACGTGCGCGAGCTGGAAAATGCCATCGAGCGTTCGGTGATCCTCTGCGAGGGCAACGAGATTTCCGCCGAGCTGCTGGGCATCGACATTGAGCTCGACGACCTGAGCGATGACGACTTCAGCGAGCAACCCTCGCTACAGGCCGCCGCCAACAGCCACGAGCCGACCGAGGACCTGTCGCTGGAGGACTACTTCCAGCACTTCGTGCTCGAGCACCAGGACCACATGACCGAGACCGAGCTGGCACGCAAGCTCGGCATCAGCCGCAAGTGCCTGTGGGAACGCCGTCAGCGCCTGGGCATCCCGCGGCGCAAGTCGGGAGCCGCCGCAGGCTAGAACGAGGCGGCGGGGTGACACTCGCACGCAAGGCGAGTTCCCCCACTGTTACCTCCAGACAAACATCGCGTAACAAAGCCGGGTTCATCGGTAACGAGAACCCGGCTTTTTTCTGCCCGCAAGCAATGCACGAAAACGCTAAACCATTGAAAACAAAGGAATCATAAAAACTGGCACGGGTTCTGCTTTATCTCTGGCACAACAACAATAAGAACGCTTGACCTCAACAATAAAAACAATACAGAACGACTCCAGCACAACAAAAACAACAACGCGGAGGCGCAGCTAACTGATTCTTTTGGAGAGGATTTGCCTTTGGGGTTCGCCCCACGACCAGGCCGAGAACAATAAAAACTGCACTAAAGCAGTGCCTGCACTGGTTGGATCACGGAATGATCTTGGCAGCATCAGCATCCAAAGCAATCCGTTTGCTACTGGTACCCGGTTTGGGATACCTAAAACGGGCCTACAACAAGAACAACAGGCCCGCTATAACAATAAAAACAAAGCACGCACCAATTTGGGGGGGAGCTTCGGCTCCCCCAGTAGCTTCAGTCCCCTCGTCATCCCCAGCCTGCCTTTACCATCCTTCCTGCTCCCGATGCTAGAATCCGCGCCAATCGTGCGGTTACCGGTATTTCCGGCCGCTTATCCCTGCAAACAGTGCCTCCCATGCTGAAAAAGCTGTTCAAGTCCCTCCGTTCGCCGCTTTCGCTCAAGCGCCAAGCTCGTCATCGCAGCACGCCGGAAGTGCTCGGCCCGCGCCAGCACTCGCTGCAACGCGGCCAGTTCAGCCGCAACGCGGTGGGCGTGGTCGACCGCCTGCAGAAGGCTGGCTACCAGGCCTACCTGGTCGGCGGTTGCGTCCGTGACCTGCTGATCGGCGTGCAGCCCAAGGACTTCGACGTGGCTACCAGTGCCACCCCCGAGCAGGTCCGCGCCGAGTTCCGCAATGCTCGGGTGATCGGCCGCCGCTTCAAGCTGGCCCACGTGCACTTCGGCCGCGAGATCATCGAGGTCGCCACTTTCCGCAGCAACCACCCGCAGGGCGACGACGAGGAAGACAGCCACCTGTCCTCGCGCAACGAGAGCGGGCGCATCCTGCGCGACAACGTCTATGGCACCCAGGAGAGCGACGCCCAGCGCCGCGACTTCACCATCAATGCCCTGTACTTCGATATCAGTGGCGAGCGCGTGCTGGACTACGCGCATGGCGTGCACGACATCCGCAACCGCCTGATCCGCCTGATCGGCGATCCCGAGCAGCGCTACCTGGAAGACCCGGTGCGCATGCTCCGTGCCGTGCGTTTCGCCGCCAAGCTGGACTTCGAGATCGAGAAGCACAGCGCCGCGCCGATCCGCCGTCTGGCGCCGATGCTGCGCGACATCCCCGCCGCCCGCCTGTTCGAGGAAGTGCTCAAGCTGTTCCTCTCCGGCTACGCCGAACGCACCTTCGAGCTGCTGGTCGAGTACGACCTGTTCGCCCCGCTGTTCCCGGCCAGTGCCAAGGCGCTGGAACGTGATCCCGACTACACCGGTGACCTGATCCGTCAGGCCCTGGCCAACACCGACGAGCGCATCGCCCTGGGCAAGCCGGTGACTCCAGCCTTCCTCTTCGCCGCCCTGCTCTGGCCAGCCATTCCAGCTCGCGCGGCGCAGCTGCAGGCGCGCGGCATGCCGCCGATCCCGGCCATGCAGGAAGCGGCGCACGACCTGATCGTCGAGCAGTGCAAGCGCATCGCCATTCCCAAGCGCTTCACCATCCCGATCCGCGAGATCTGGGACATGCAGGAACGCCTGCCACGCCGCAGTGGCAAGCGTGCCGACCTGCTGCTGGAGAACCCGCGTTTCCGCGCTGGCTACGACTTCCTGCTGCTGCGCGAAGACGCCGGCGAGCAGACCGACGGCCTCGGCGACTGGTGGACCGACTACCAGGACGCCACCGATAGCGAGCGCCGCAGCATGATCCGCGACCTCGGCAATCGCCAGGAAGAAGACGGCGAAGGCAGTGCGCCTGCACGCAAGCGTCGTCGCGGTGGGCGCAATCGCCGTCGCGGCCCGCGTAGCGACGCCCCCGCCAGCGAATAATGGAAAGGGTCTACATCGGTCTCGGCAGCAACCTGGCCGAGCCGCGCCAGCAGCTCGAGGCGGCACTTGCCGCCATCGCCGCGCTGCCCAGCAGCCAGCTGGCCGCTACCTCCTCCCTGTATGCCAGCGACCCGCTGGGCCCACCCGACCAGCCCCGCTACGTCAACGCCGTGGCGGCCCTGGACACCGAGCTTGCGCCGCTGCAGCTACTCGATGCCCTGCAGCGCATCGAGCTGGAACAGGGCCGCGTGCGCAAGGCCGAGCGCTGGGGCCCACGCACGCTTGACCTGGACATCCTACTGTTCGGCGACCGCCTGCTCAGCGAGGAACGCCTGACGGTGCCGCACTACCATATGCACGCCCGCGCCTTCGTGCTGTATCCGCTGGCGGAGATCGCTCCCGCAGATCTGCAACTGGCCGACGGGCGCAACCTGCCTGCGCTGCTCGCAGTCTGCCCCTACCTCGGGCTGGAGCGCCTGCCGCGCTGATTCGCGGACTGCCGGTAACGCCGTAACAGCGCGGTAACACCCGTGATTGACTTCACGCCCCCCCATCTGGACTATAGGCGTCCCGTTGCCCCGAGGCGGTGCAGAGAGCGCCGCCCAAGAGGCCGAGAGCAGGCGCCACAAGCGCCGGAATCCGGCCCGCTGATGAGGAATCTCCCATGCCTGATGTAACCGTAAGCACCCTGCTGGGCCTGAAGCAAAAGGGCGAGAAGATCGCCATGCTGACCGCCTATGACGCCACCTTCGCCCAGGCAGCCTGCCAGGCCGGCGTGGAAGTGCTGCTGGTAGGAGACTCCCTGGGCATGGTCCTGCAGGGCCACGACAGCACTCTGCCGGTGTCGCTGGCCGACATGGCCTATCACACCGCCGCCGTGAAACGCGGCAACCAGGGCGCGCTGATCCTCGCCGATCTGCCGTTCATGGCCTACGCCACCCTCGAACAGACCTTCGCCAGCGCCGCCACCCTGATGCAGGCCGGCGCCCATATGATCAAGCTGGAAGGTGCCGCCTGGCTGGCCGAGCCGATCCGCCAGCTGGCCGAGCGCGGCGTGCCGGTGTGCGCCCACCTGGGCCTGACCCCACAGGCGGTCAATGTCTTCGGTGGCTACAAGGTACAAGGCCGTGGCGATGCTGCCGCGCGCCAGCTGCGCGCCGATGCCATGGCCCTGGAGCAGGCCGGCGCCGCCATGCTGCTGCTCGAATGCGTGCCCAGCGAGCTGGCCGCCGAGATCAGCCAGTCGGTGAAGATCCCGGTGATCGGCATCGGCGCCGGCCCGGCCACCGACGGCCAGGTGCTGGTGATGCACGACATGCTCGGCCTTTCCCTGACTGGCCGCGCGCCGAAGTTCGTGAAGAATTTCATGGAAGGCCAGCTGAACATCCAGGCGGCCTTCGCCGCCTACGTGAGTGCGGTGAAAGACGTCAGCTTCCCCGCCGAGGAGCACGGTTTCTCCGCATGAATACCGTCAAGACCGTACTGGAATTGCGCGCCGCCGTGGCGCGCGCGCGCGGCGAGGGCAAGCGCATCGCCTTCGTGCCGACCATGGGCAACCTGCACGAGGGCCACGTCGCTCTGGTGGAGAAGGCCGGCCAGCGCGCTGACTTCGTGGTCGCCAGCATCTTCGTCAATCCGCTGCAGTTCGGCCCCAACGAAGACCTGGCCAAGTACCCGCGCACCCTGGTCGCCGACCAGGACAAGCTGGTTGCCGCCGGTTGCCACCTGCTGTTCCACCCGGACGTGGAAGAGATGTACCCGCATGGTCAGGCCGGGCAGACCCGCGTCAGCGTGCCCGGCGTCTCCGAGGGCCTGTGTGGCGCCAGCCGCCCCGGCCACTTCGAGGGCGTCGCCACGGTGGTCAACAAGCTGTTCAACATGGTCCAGCCGGACCTCGCCATCTTCGGCGAGAAGGACTTCCAGCAACTGGCGGTGATCCGCACCCTGGTCCGCGACCTGAACATGCCGATCCAGATCATCGGCGAGCCGACCGTGCGCGCCGACGACGGCCTGGCGCTGTCCTCGCGCAACGGCTACCTGAGCGAGGAACAGCGCGCCCAGGCCCCGGCCCTGTATCGCACCCTGCAGCAACTGGCCGAGGCTGTACGCGAGGGTGAGCGCAACTTCGTCCAGCTGGCCGAGACCGGCAAGGCCAGCCTGCTGAGCGCCGGCCTGCGCCCGGACTATCTGGAAGTCCGCGAAGCCCTGAGCCTGCGTCCGGCTACCGCCGAGGATCGCGAACTGGTCATCCTGGCCGCGGCCTATCTCGGCACCACGCGCCTGATCGACAACCTCGCCTTCGCGCTGTAAGCCCCGCCAATCTTGAAGCCCCCAGGGGCTTCGGGCACACTCTGCCGCCCATTTTCCCAGGAGCCTCCGCCATGCACGCCATCATGCTCAAGGCCAAGCTGCACCGCGCCATCGTCACCCATGCGGTGCTCGACTACGAAGGCTCCTGCGCCATCGACGGCGAGTGGCTGGATCTGTCCGGCATCCGCGAATACGAGCAGATCCAGATCTACAACGTGGACAATGGCGAGCGCTTCACCACCTATGCCATCCGCGGCGAGGAGGGCTCGAAGATCATCTCGGTCAACGGCGCCGCCGCGCACAAGGCCGGCGTCGGCCACCGCGTGATCATCTGTGCCTACGCCCACTACAGCGAAGCCGAGCTGGCCAACTTCCAGCCACGCGTGCTGTACATGGGCGCCGATGGCGAGCTGAGCCACACCAGCAACGCGATTCCGGTGCAGGTCGCCTGACCCAGGCCTGTACCGCTAAACTCCAAGCCCGGAACCCTCCGGGCTTTTTAATGCCCGAAACGCCGTACAACAAGGAAATCTCCGCCCATGGCGTACTACCAGCATCCGCTCGACGTCACCACCCTGAAAGCCTGGCAGGACCTGCGCCAGCATCGCCAGGCCATGCAGGGCTTCAGCATGCGCGAGGCCTTCGCCAGCAATGCGCAGCGCTTCGAGCACTTCTCCATGAGCACCAGCGGCATCTTCCTCGACTACTCGAAGAACCTGCTCAGCGAAGAAACCCGTGCTCTGCTGGTCGCCCTGGCGCGCGAAGCCGGCCTGCAGGATGCCATCGAGGCGCTGTTCAACGGCGAGCAGCTGAATGCCTCGGAGGGCCGCCCTGCCCTGCACACCGCGCTGCGTCGGCCGATCGGCGACTGCGTCAAGGTCAACGGCGTCAACGTGATGCCGGAAGTGCACCGCGTGCTCAACCAGATGACCGACATCGTCGGCCGCATCCACAGCAACCAGTGGCGCGGCTACAGCGAGAAGACCATCACCGACGTGGTCAACATCGGCATCGGCGGCTCCTTCCTCGGCCCGCAGCTGGTCTCCGAGGCCCTGCTGCCGTTCACCCAGAACGGCGTGCGCTGCCACTACCTGGCCAATATCGACGGCAGCGAATTCCACGACGTGACGGCCAAGCTGAACGCCGAGACCACCCTGTTCATCGTCTCCAGCAAGTCGTTCGGCACCCTGGAAACCCTGAAGAACGCCCAGGCCGCGCGCTCCTGGTACCTGGCCCGTGGCGGCACCGAGGAGAAGCTGTACCGCCACTTCATCGCGGTCACCAGCAACAACAAAGCGGCCATCGAGTTCGGCATCCGCGAGAAGAACATCTTCCCGATGTGGGACTGGGTCGGCGGGCGCTACTCGCTGTGGTCGGCCATCGGCCTGCCGATCGCCCTGGCCGTGGGCATGTCCAACTTCAAGGAGCTGCTGTCCGGCGCCTACAGCATGGACACCCACTTCCGCACCGCACCGTTCGAGAAGAACATGCCGGTGCTGCTGGCCCTGCTCGGCGTCTGGTACGGCAACTTCTGGGGTGCGCAGAGCCACGCGATCCTGCCCTACGACCACTACCTGCGGAACATCACCAAGCACCTGCAACAGCTGGACATGGAGTCCAACGGCAAGAGCGTGCGCCAGGACGGCAGCCCGGTGAGCACCGAGACCGGTCCGGTGATCTGGGGCGGCGTCGGCTGCAATGGCCAGCACGCCTACCATCAGCTGCTGCACCAGGGCACCCCGCTGATTCCGGCGGACTTCATCGTGCCGGTGGTCAGCTACAACCCGGTGGCCGACCACCACCAGTGGCTGTACGCCAACTGCCTGTCGCAGAGCCAGGCACTGATGCTCGGCAAGTGCCGCCAGGAGGCCGAGGCGGAGCTGCGCGGCATGGGCCTGGGCGAAGACGAAGTGCAGCGCCTGGCGCCGCACAAGGTCATCCCCGGCAACCGCCCGAGCAACACCCTGGTGCTCGAACGCATCAGCCCGCGCCGCCTCGGCGCGCTGGTGGCGATGTACGAGCACAAGGTGTTCGTGCAGAGCGTGATCTGGGGCATCAACGCCTTCGACCAGTGGGGTGTGGAGCTGGGCAAGGAGCTCGGCAAGGGCGTCTACCAGCGCCTGACCGGCTGGGACCAGCCGCCAGCCGAGGATGCCTCGACCCAGGGCCTGATCGACTTCTTCCGCGGCCGTCACCGCGGCTGAGCCATCGGCGCTCCCCCAAACCCGGCCCAGTGCCGGGTTTGTGCATTCTGGGCCACGGCGAGGTCGGATATTGCATAGACAGGCTTGAACCAAGCAGGTGCTTGGTCCACCCTGATGCCACTTCGAACCCACAATAACAAAGGCCCCGCCATGTTCGAGATCACCCGCCATGCCGTGCCCGCCGCCGTACGCAAGCGTGCCCACCTGGATAACGAGGGCTATCAGCGCCTCTACCAGCAATCCATTGAGCAGCCAGAGGCGTTCTGGAGCGAGCAGGCGAAAGCCTTCCTGCACTGGTTCAAGCCCTGGGACGAGCTGCACCACAGCGACCTGGCCAAGGGCGAGGCGCGCTGGTTCAAGGGCGGCCAGCTCAACGTCGCCTACAACTGCATCGACCGCCATCTAGAGAAGCGCGGCGAACAGATCGCCATCATCTGGGAAGGCGACAACCCGGCCGAGTCGGCGCACATCACCTACAACAAGCTGCACCACAACGTCAGCCGCCTGGCCAACGTGCTGAAGAGCCGCGGCGTGAAGAAGGGCGACCGGGTGTGCATCTACATGCCCATGGTGCCGGAGGCGGCCTACGCCATGCTGGCCTGCACGCGCATCGGCGCCATCCACTCGGTGGTGTTCGGCGGCTTCTCCCCGGACGCCCTGCGCGACCGCATCCTCGATGCCGACTGCCGCACGGTGATCACCGCCGACGAGGGCGTGCGCGGCGGCAAGTACATCCCGCTGAAGAACAACGTCGACAAGGCCCTGCAGAGCTGCTCGAACGTCAGCACCGTACTGGTGGTCGAGCGCACCCAGGGCGAGATCGCCTGGGTGGAAGGCCGCGACCTCTGGTACCACCAGGCGCTCAAGGAGGTCAGCGCCGACTGCCCGGCCGAGCCGATGGACGCCGAGGACCCGCTGTTCATCCTCTACACCTCGGGCAGCACCGGCAAACCCAAGGGCGTGCTGCACACCACCGGCGGCTATCTGCTGGGCGCGGCGCTGACTCACAAGTACGTGTTCGACTACCACGAGGGCGACATCTACTGGTGCACCGCCGACGTCGGCTGGGTCACCGGGCACAGCTACATCGTCTACGGCCCGCTGGCCAACGGCGCCATCACCCTGATGTTCGAGGGCGTACCCAACTACCCGGACGCATCGCGCTTCTGGCAGGTGATCGACAAGCACCAGGTCAACATCTTCTACACCGCACCGACCGCCCTGCGCGCGCTGATGCGCGAAGGCGAGGCCGCGGTGAAGGCCACCGACCGCAGCAGCCTGCGCCTGCTCGGCTCGGTGGGCGAGCCGATCAACCCCGAAGCCTGGGAGTGGTACTACAACGTGGTCGGCGAGCAGCGCTGCCCGATCGTCGACACCTGGTGGCAGACCGAAACCGGCTCGATCCTGATCACGCCCCTGCCCGGCGCCACCGACCTGAAACCCGGCTCGGCCACTCGCCCGTTCTTCGGCGTGCAGCCGGTGCTGCTCGACGAGCAGGGCAAGGAGATCAGCGGCCCCGGCGCCGGCGTGCTGGCGATCAAGGCCAGCTGGCCGAGCCAGATCCGCAGCGTCTACGGCGACCATCAGCGCATGATCGACACCTACTTCAAGCCCTACCCCGGCTACTACTTCACCGGCGACGGCGCGCGCCGCGACGAGGACGGCTATTGGTGGATCACCGGCCGCGTGGACGACGTGATCAACGTCTCCGGCCACCGTATCGGCACCGCCGAGGTGGAAAGCGCCCTGGTGCTGCACGACGCGGTGGCCGAGGCCGCCGTGGTCGGCTATCCGCACGATCTCAAGGGCCAGGGCATCTACGCCTTCGTCACCACCATGAAGGGCCTGGAGCCTTCCGACGAGCTGAAGAAGGAACTACTGGCCCTGGTCGGCAAGGAGATCGGCAGCTTCGCCAAGCCGGAAATGATCCAGTGGGCGCCAGGCCTGCCCAAGACCCGCTCGGGCAAGATCATGCGCCGTATCCTGCGCAAGATCGCCTGCAACGAGCTGGACAACATGGGCGACACCTCGACCCTGGCCGATCCGTCGGTAGTGGACAGCCTGATCGAGCAGCGCCTGAACCAGTAGAATTGCGGCACAGTGCGGGAGCCGCCCGGCTCCCGCCCCTTCGCCGAGCCGTACCCCATGGAATTCCTCCGCCAGCGCATCGAGCAGCAGGTCCTCAGCCTCAGCGGCATCGCCCTCGGGCAGATCGACTTCAGCCAGCCCCAGGGCGACCCCGGCCTGTTCGGCCCCGATGCAGTGTGCTGGCGCGTGCATGGCGACTTCACCAGCATGATGGTCGGCGGCATCAGCGCCCTGCTGCTGCAGGCCCTGCACCCTCTCGCGCTGGCCGGCGTGTGGGACCACTCGAATTTTCGCGAAGACCTGATCGGCCGCCTGCGCCGTACTGGCCAGTTCATCTCCGGTACCACCTTCGGCTCGCGCCGCGATGCCGAGTGGCTGATCGACAAGGTGCGCACCATCCACCTCAAGGTGGTCGGCACCGCGCCGGATGGCCGCCCCTACGCAGCCAGCGACCCGGCATTGCTGACCTGGGTGCATGTGGCCGAGGTCTCCAGCTTCCTCGCCGCCCACCTGCGCTACCGCAACCCGCAGCTCAGCGAGGCCGACCAGGACCGCTACTACGCCGAGGTGGCGCTGATCGCCGAGCGCCTCGGCGCCGAGAACGTGCCACGCTCGCGCGCCGAAGTCGCCGCCTACCTCGCCGCCGTGCGCCCGCAGTTGCTGTGTGATGAGCGCTCGCGGGAGATCCTGCGCATCCTGCAGGGCGCGCCGGCCCCGAGCGCCCTGGCCGTGCCAGTGGGCAAGCTGCTGATGCAGGCCGGCTTCGATCTGCTGCCGGAGTGGGCCCAGGCCATGCTCGGCACGCCGCTGGGTTCGGCCCGCAGCCGCGCCATTCGCGCCGGGGTGAACAGCCTGGCACCGACGCTGCGCTGGGCCGTGCGCGGCGGTGCAGTACATCGCGCGCGCCAGCGCATGGGCCTGCCGCCGCGCGACTGAGCGGTCGCACCCTGCACTGGCCGGGTTCCAAACGGCTATGCCAACATAATGCCCCCGTCGCGCCCACCGTGCGCGCCCCGATTTCGAGGAGCCCGTCATGCAAGAAGTCGTCATCGTCGCCGCCACCCGCACCGCCATCGGCAGCTTCCAGGGCTCCCTGGCCAGCGTCCCCGCCGTCGAGCTGGGCGCCGCCGTGATCAAGCGCCTGCTGGAACAGACCGGCCTCAACGGCAGCGAAGTGGACGAGGTGATCCTCGGCCACGTGCTCACCGCCGGCGCCGGGCAGAACACCGCGCGCCAGGCCTCGATCAAGGCCGGCCTGCCGAATGCCGTGCCGGCACTGACCCTGAACAAGGTCTGCGGCTCCGGCCTCAAGGCCCTGCACCTGGGCGCCCAGGCGATTCGCTGCGGCGATGCCGACGTCATCATCGCCGGCGGCATGGAGAACATGAGCCTGGCGCCCTACGTCATGCCCGCTGCCCGCACCGGCCAGCGCATGGGCCACGGCAAGCTGGTCGACACCATGATCCAGGACGGCCTGTGGGACGCCTTCAACGACTACCACATGGGCATCACCGCCGAGAACCTGGTGGAGAAATACGGCATCAGCCGCGAGCAGCAGGACGCCTTCGCCGCCGCCTCGCAGCAGAAAGCCGTGGCCGCCATCGAGGCCGGCCGCTTCAATGACGAGATCACGCCGATCCTGATCCCGTCGCGCAAGGGCGACCCGGTCAGCTTCGCCAAGGACGAGCAGCCGCGCGCCGGCACCACCGCAGAAAGCCTGGCTGGCCTCAAGCCGGCGTTCAAGAAGGACGGCAGCGTCACCGCCGGCAACGCCTCCAGCCTCAACGACGGCGCCGCTGCCGTGTTGCTGACGAGCGCCGAGAAAGCTAAGTCCCTGGGTCTGCCGGTACTGGCCAAGATCGCCGCCTACGCCAACGCCGGCGTCGATCCGGCGATCATGGGCATCGGCCCGGTCTCGGCGACCAAGCGCTGCCTGGAGAAAGCTGGCTGGCAGCTGGCCGACCTCGACCTGATCGAGGCCAACGAAGCCTTCGCCGCCCAGGCCCTGTCGGTGGGCAAGGAGCTGGGCTGGGATGCGGCCAAGGTCAACGTCAACGGCGGCGCCATCGCCCTCGGCCACCCCATCGGCGCCTCCGGTTGCCGCGTGCTGGTGACCCTGCTGCACGAGATGATCAAGCGTGACGCCAAGAAGGGCCTGGCCACCCTGTGCATCGGCGGCGGTCAAGGTGTGGCGCTGGCGATCGAACGCACCTGATCCGACTCGCGACGAGACTAACGCCGGCCTAGAGCCGGCGTTTTTCTTGGTAAACTGCGCGCCCTCCCGCTCCGAGACGCCGCGCATGTCCTCTCTCGACCAGGCGCTCCGTGCCGCCCTCGATGCCCGCCAGCCACTGTTGGCCGAACTGCACCAGCAGCAGACCGACTGCTACCGGCTGTTCCATGGCAGCCAGGAAGGCGCACCCGGCCTCACCGCCGACCGCTACGGCCCGCAGCTGATGGTGCAGAGCTTCCATCAGACGCTGGAAACCGATGCCCTACTCGCCCTGCACGCGACCATCAACCAGCACCTCGGCCTCGGCCTGCAGCTGGTCTACAACGACCGCTCCGGCGGCAACTCTCGCGTCGACCGCCGCGATGCGGTGTACCAACCTGCGCCAGAAGCGCTGGTGGATATGATCGGCCAGGAGTGGGGCCTCAACTACCGGGTCCGCGGGCGCCATCCGGGCCAGGACCCGCTGCTGTTCCTCGACCTGCGCAACGCCCGCGGCTGGGTCAAGGCCAACAGCGCCGGCAAGAGCGTACTCAACCTGTTCGCCTACACCTGCGGCGTCGGCCTTTGCGCTGCGGCGGGCGGCGCGCGCGAGGTACTCAACCTGGACTTCGCCGAGGGCAACCTGGCGGTAGGCCGCGAAAACGTGGCGCTCAACCCGGGCCTGGCGATGGACTTCGTGCAGTCCGACTACTTCCCTGCCATCCGCCAGCTGGCCGGGCTGCCCATCGCCTCTCGCCGCGGACAGAAGCTGCCGAGCTACCCGCGCCTGGAACAGCGCCAGTTCGACCTGGTGCTGCTCGACCCGCCGGCCTGGGCCAAGAGCGCCTTCGGCACCGTCGACCTGCTGCGCGACTACCAGAGCCTGCTCAAGCCAGCGATCCTCGCCACCGCCGAGGATGGCGTGCTGATCTGCTGCAACAACCTGGCGAAGGTCGAGCTGGAGAAGTGGCGCAGCCAGGTGCTGCGCTGCGCCGAGAAACTCGGCCGACCAGTGCGTGACTGCGAGCAATTGCTGCCGGCTGCCGACTTCCCCTCGCGTGATGGCAAGCCGCCGCTGAAGACGCTGATCCTGCGCTTCTGATCCCACTGCAAGCGGGCGCAGGCTCTGCGGCGCGTCACAGCGCCGCCCTGATGGCCCACAAAGCGGCGAGGCCCATGCCATACTCCAGACTCCTCAGTCTGGAAGAAGACGCTGCCTCATGCTCAAAGGATTGCAACGCATCGCCTACGCCGTCGCGATCGTACTCGGCCTCTACGCCCTGCTCGGTTTCCTGATCCTGCCCGGTATCGGCCAGCGCGTGGCCAACCAGCAGCTGAGCCAATTGGCCACCGTGCCGGCGCGCCTGGAGCGCGTTGAGCTGAACCCCTTCAGCCTGGAGCTGCAGCTCTGGGGCCTGCATATCGGCGAGGCAGACAAGCCGCAGGTGGCCTTCCAGCGCCTGTACGCCAACCTGCAGCTGGACAGCTTGTGGAGCGGCGCCCTGCATCTGGCCGACGTGGAGCTGGAGAAGGCGCATACCGAGGTGCTGTTCGCCAAGGACGGCAAGCTCAACCTGACCGGCCTGTTCAAGCTGCCGCCCAGCGAGCCGAAGCCAGCCCAGGAAGAGCCGAGCGAGCCCTTCCCCCTGCGTATCACCCGTATCGCCCTGATCGAGAACGGCCTGCACTTCGAGGACCTGCGCCCGAGCGAGCCGGTCGAGTTCGTCTACGACTCGCTGAACCTGGAACTGAAGAACCTCAGCACTCTGCCCGACGACAGCGCCGACATGCAGCTGGTCGCCACCGGCCCCTATGGCGGGCGCATCGACTGGCATGGCCAGGTCGGCCTCACCCCGATCACCTCCAAGGGCCAACTGAAGGTCACCGACGGCCGTCTCAAGGGCGTGTGGCCCTATGTCCGCGACGCCGTGCCGCTGGTACTGGAAGACGGCGTGCTCGACCTCAGCGCCGACTACTCGCTGAACCTGGCCAAGGGCACCGAGCTGCAGCTGAGCAACGTCAGCGCTGACCTCAGCAAGTTCGCCATCAAGAGCCCCGAGGACAAGCCGCTGGTGCGCCTGGAGCGCCTGGAGGTCGGCGAGACCAGCCTGGACCTGGCCAAGCAGCAGGTGGTGATCGGAACGATCCGCAGCCACAAGCTGGAAACCTGGGCCGCCCGCGAGAAAGATGGCCAGCTCGACTGGCAGAAGCTGTTCGCCAGCCATAGCAAACCGACGCCGGCAGCCATGCCTGCCGTAGAGCCGGCGCCCGATACCGCTCCCGAAGCTCCGGCTCCGACAGCAAACGAAGGTGGCACTGGCTCCACGCCCACACCAGCGTCTGCGGAGAAAACCGAACCCGCGCCTACGGATGCACCGCAGCAAACCGCCAGCACCACGACATCAGCAGAGCCGGCAAAACCGGAAGAGCCAGCCAAGCCCTGGCAGGTGCTGCTGCGCGATGTACAGCTGCGCGAATACCAGATCCACCTAGCCGACCGCGCCGCAGGCAGCCAGGAGGTCAAGCTCGACCTGGCGCCACTCAACCTCGACATCAAGGACTTCGACAGCCTCGGCACCTCGCCCTTCGGCCTCAAGCTGGAGACGGGAGTGAACAAGCGCGGCCAGCTCAAGGCCGAGGGCCAGGTCCAGCTGCAGCCGACCACCGCCAAGCTGCAACTGGTCACCCGCGACATCGACCTGCGCCTGGCGCAGTCCTACATCAGTCCCTTCGTGCGCCTGGAGCTACGCAGCGGCCAGCTCGGCAGCGACCTGGCGGTGGACCTGAAGAGCGTCGAGCCGCTGGCCTTCAGCATTGGCGGGCGCGCCGAGGTCAACCAGCTGCACACCCTGGACACCATCAAGGACCGCGACTTCCTCAAGTGGCAGCAACTGGTGGTCGAGGGCCTGGACTATCGCCACGGCGAAGGCCTGGCGATCAAGCAGATCAACCTGCAGCAGCCCTATGCGCGCTTCATCATCAACGAAGACCTGACCACCAACGTCAACGACCTGATGATCCCGCAGCCGGCGCAGCCCAATGCCAAGGCCGAACCGGCGGGCAAGCCGCTGCCGATCCGCATCGGCGGCGTCGCCATCAAGGACGGCTCGGCCAACTTCGCCGACTTCAGCCTGACACCCGACTTCGCCACCGCGATCCAGCAGCTCAATGGCCAGATCGGCACCCTGGACAACCAGAGCCCGCAGGCCGCCAGCGTCAATATCACCGGCAAGGTCGACAAGTACGCGCCGGTCAGCATCAAGGGCAAGCTGACCCCCTTCGACCCGATGAACAGCCTGGATATCGCCACCAGCTTCAAGAACGTCGAGCTGACCACCCTCACCCCCTACTCCGGCAAGTTCGCCGGCTACCGCATCAAGAAGGGCCGCCTCAATCTCGACCTGCGCTACCAGATCGAGAAGGGCCAGTTGAACGCCGAGAACAAGCTGCTGCTGGAAGACCTGCAGCTGGGCGAGAAGGTCGACAGCAAGGACGCCGTGGACTTGCCGATCCGCCTGGCCGTGGCCCTGCTCAAGGACACCAAGGGCAACATCGATATCCAGCTGCCGCTGCAGGGCAACCTCAACGACCCGCAGTTCAGCGTCATGCCCATCGTCTGGCAGACCCTGCGCAACCTGGTACTGCGCGCCGCCCAGGCACCGTTCAAGTTCATCGCCGGCCTGGTCGGCGGCAGCAACGACGACCTCAGCCAGGTGCAGTTCGCCGCCGGCAGCAGCGAGCTAGACGGCGCTGCGCAGAAGTCCCTGGATACCCTCGCAGCAGCACTCAAGGAACGCCCGGTGCTGCGTCTGGAGGTGGAAGGCGGCAGCGCCCAGGCCAGCGATGGCCCCCTGGTCGCCGCACAGCGCCTGGAGCGCGAGTACCAGACCACCCAGTACAAGATCATGCAGCGCAATGGCGATACGGTGCCCGCCGCGCCCGAACAACTGGTGGTGGACGAGGACGACAAGCAGGTGCTGCTGGAAGGCATCTACCGCGCACGCCTGAAGCAGCAGCCCCCGGCCGAGTGGAAAGAACTGTCAAACGACGAGCGCACAGCGAAGATGCGCGACGCCGTGCTGCAATCCTGGAGCAGCAACGAAGTACTGCTGCGCCGGCTCGGCCAGGCCAGGGCCGCCAGCATCAAGGATTACCTGGTAGAACGCGGCGGCCTGGAAGACCAGCGCATCCACCTGCTCGATGTCAGCCTGAGCCAGAGCCCAGCCGCCGCTCAAGTGCCCACCGTACTGCATCTGGGAAGCATGTAATGAGCCGCAGTCTCCAAGCTCTCTCCCTGCTGCTGGCCTGCGGCCTGGCCGAGGCCGGCACGCTGCGTTGCGGCAGCAAGCTAGTCAACGAAGGTGATCGTGCCTTCGAGGTCGAGCGCAAGTGCGGCCCACCCGCCCATCGTGATCTCGTTGGCTATACCGGCGGCTACTACGGTGGACGGGAAATGGTGATCGAGGAATGGGTATACGGCCCCACCAACGGCATGCTCAGCATCCTCACCTTCCAGGGCAATCGCCTGACCCGCATCGAAACCAAACGCGCCGACTGACAGGCAGCCGATCATGGATGTAGGCTGCTAGAAACACTCTGAGCAGCCGCCCAAGATGTACAAGCTATTCCTTCTCGCCTCCCTGCTACTGACCGGCATCGCCGAAGCCGGCTCTACCCTGCGCTGCGGCAATCGATTGATCAGTACCCAGGACCTGGCCAGTGAGATCGAAAGCAAATGCGGAGAACCGAGCAGCCGCTCGTTCCTCGGCTATCGAGAAGTGGTGGACTACTACGGAATCGTCTCGGAGATACCAATCGAAGAGTGGAGCTACGGCCCGAAGAACGGCATGTATTACTTTCTCCGTCTAGAGGGCAATCGCCTGATCAAGATTGAGAGTAAACGCGGCGACTAAAGCGCACGCCAATCAACCTTTCATCCACCATCGATGTGCAGGGCGACCACAAAAAAGCCCCGCATTGCGGGGCTTTTTCAAATCAGGCAGCTACAGCTTGCTGCTGAAATCGCGCACTTCCTGTTGCGCCCGCTCCTTGGTCCAGCCGTAGCGCTCCTGGAGTTTGCCTTCCAGATATTCGCTATGGCCTTCGACGATATCCAGATCGTCGTTGGTCAGGTTGCCCCAGCGCTCCTGGATACGACCGGAGAGCTGCTTCCACTTACCTTTGATCACATCGGAATTCATGAGTCTGACTCCTTCTGAGGAGCCGCCGGCATCAAGCCGGCAGCTCATTGGGTCATTCGGTGGATTTCAGGCCGTCGGCAGACACTGCGGTCACACCCTTGATGGCCTTGGCCTTCTCTACAGCCAGGTCACGCTCGGCATCGGTCGGCACCACACCGGACAGGGCTACCACGCCCTGGTTGGTTTCCACCTTGATATCCAGGCCGCTGATACTGTCATCAGCCAGGAAGCTGGCCTTCACCTTGCTGGTAATCCAGGTATCGCTGACAGCCTCTTCTGCGTTGTCGACGGTTTCGCTGGCAGCCAGCTGCATCGATTGCACGGAGGCCGGAGCAGTGAGCTCATCGGCAAAGGCCGCATTGCTCAGCGGCAGGCTCAGGGCGGCGGCAGTGAGGGCGGCAAGGGTCCACTTATTGAACTGCTGTTTCATGGCGATCTACTCCTGATTGCTTCTGACGTATCGGCAGCCAACTCCTGGCTGCGCTTGCACTAGGGATATCGCAAGCGCTGTGCCAGACCGCAATCAAAAATAAATTCATTTAAATTCAATTAGTTATAAATATACGCCGCTAGGCTTCGGCATGCAGAATGCCGAGATGCGCAAAACTTGTCGTGCATATTGCAATATCTACCGACCACGATGCTCGGCCACCCCGGTCCTCTAGCAGCCCAGAAAGTCCGGACAAAAAAAGAGGGCCCCGAAGGGCCCTCTTTTCTTACTGCGCGGATACGACTTAGACGCCGGAAGCCTTGGCAGCGGCAACGTCCTTGATCGACAGCTTGATGCGGCCGCGGTTGTCCACGTCCAGTACCAGCACTTCGACTTCCTGACCCTCCTTCAGCACGTCGGTCACTTTCTCTACGCGAGCGTCGCTCAGCATGGAGATGTGTACCAGACCGTCCTTGCCCGGCAGGATATTGACGAAGGCGCCGAAGTCGACGATGCGCTCGACCTTGCCGACGTAGATCTTGCCGATCTCGGCTTCCGCGGTGATCGCCAGTACGCGCTGTTTGGCAGCGTCAGCGGCTTCCTTGGTTTCGCCGAAGATCTTGATCGAGCCGTCGTCTTCGATGTCGATCGAGGCCTTGGTCTCTTCGCAGATGGCGCGGATGGTGGCGCCACCCTTGCCGATGACGTCGCGGATCTTGTCCTGGTCGATCTTCATCGCCAGCATGGTCGGGGCGTTGGCCGACAGCTCGCTGCGCGATTGGGCGATGACCTGGTTCATCTGGCCGAGGATGTTCAGACGGGCTTCCAGAGCCTGACCCAGGGCGATCTCCATGATCTCCTCGGTGATGCCTTGGATCTTGATGTCCATCTGCAGCGCGGTGACGCCATTGGCGGTACCGGCCACTTTGAAGTCCATGTCGCCCAGGTGGTCTTCGTCACCGAGGATGTCGGTCAGTACAGCGAACTTGTCGCCTTCCTTGACCAGACCCATGGCGATACCGGCAACCGGCGCCTTCATCGGCACACCAGCGTCCATCAGGGCCAGGGAAGCGCCGCACACGGAAGCCATGGAGGACGAACCGTTGGACTCGGTGATTTCCGAGACGATACGGATGGTGTACGGGAAGTCGTCATTGCTCGGCAGCATGGCAGCAACGCCACGACGAGCCAGGCGGCCGTGGCCGATTTCGCGGCGGCCGGTAGCGCCCATGCGACCACACTCGCCCACCGAGTACGGCGGGAAGTTGTAGTGCAGCATGAAGGGGTCACGCTTCTCGCCTTCCAGGGTGTCCAGCAGTTGGGCATCGCGGGCGGTGCCGAGGGTGGCAACGACCAGGGCCTGGGTTTCGCCACGGGTGAACAGGGCCGAACCGTGGGTCTTGTCGAGTACACCGACTTCGATGTTCAGACCACGCACGGTGCGGGTGTCACGACCGTCGATACGCGGCTTGCCGTCGACGATGTTCTGGCGCACGGTGCGGTATTCGATCAGACCGAAAGCGTCTTTGACTTCACCGGAGGACGGCTGGCCTTCTTCGCCGGAGAACTTGGCAACGACCTGGTCGCGCAGCTCGTCCAGACGGTTGTAGCGGTCCTGCTTGATGGTGATGGTGTAGGCCTGGGAGATGGCCTCGCCGAACTCGGCCTTGATGGCGCTGAGCAGAGCGGTGTTCTCGGCCGGGGCGGTCCAGTTCCAGCGCGGCTTGCCGGCTTCGGCAGCCAGCTCGCCAACGGCCTTGATCACGGCCTGGAACTCGTCATGGGCAAACAGTACGGCACCCAGCATCTGGTCTTCGGTCAGCTCTTTGGCTTCGGATTCGACCATGAGCACGGCGTCTTTGGTACCGGCCACGACCATGTCCAGGCTGGAAGCCTTGAGCTGCTCGTAGGTCGGGTTCAGCAGATAGCCGGTTTCCGGATGGTAGGCCACGCGAGCGGCACCGATCGGGCCGTCGAACGGGATACCGGAGATGGCCAGGGCGGCCGAGGTACCGATCATGGCGGCGATGTCCGGGTCGGTCTTCTTACTGGTGGAGACCACGGTGCAGATGACCTGCACTTCGTTGAGGAAGCCTTCCGGGAACAGCGGACGGATCGGACGGTCGATCAGGCGCGAAGTCAGGGTCTCTTTCTCAGAAGGGCGCGCTTCACGCTTGAAGAAGCCGCCGGGGATCTTGCCGGCGGCGTAGGTTTTTTCCTGGTAGTGCACGGACAGCGGGAAGAAGCCCTTGCCCGGATCGGCTTGCTTGGCACCGACCACGGTGACCAGCACGCTGACGTCGTTGTCGACGGTGACCAGCACGGCGCCGGAGGCCTGACGGGCAATGCGCCCGGTTTCCAGGGTGACGGTCGACTGACCGAACTTGAATTGCTTGATTACCGGATTCACGGAGTTTTCCTTCTCTTTGTTGCCTTGGGGAAATCGGTGGAAGGTACGGGAGTCGGCCCGTGACATTCCTGCAGATAGCTAAAAGCTGAAAGCCCGAAGCCGAAAGTGGGAGGGTATCCCGACTTTCAGCTCCGAGCTTCCAGCTTCAAGCGTGCGGCTCGCGCGCTATTAGCGACGCAGACCCAGGCGACCGATCAGGGCGCTGTAACGACTGGTGTCCTTACCCTTCAGGTAGTCCAGCAGCTTGCGGCGCTGGTTAACCATGCGGATCAGACCACGACGGGAGTGGTGGTCTTTGCCGTTGGCCTTGAAGTGGTCTTGCAGCTTGTTGATGTTGGCGGTCAGCAGGGCAACCTGCACTTCCGGAGAACCGGTATCGCCTTCAGCTTGCTTGTAGTCGGTTACGATCTGGGCTTTTTCTTCAACGCTCAGTGCCATGGTAATGGGCTCCTTGAGTGAACAGGCCGGGAACCAGTCCCGTGTTTTAAAAAGAGGTATGACCGTGCCTGCTGACAGCCACCCTCGTTTCGGTCCTGCGACCGAATTCTGGTCCCGGAGCCTCGCTCCAGGGCCTACCCGCGTCAGGCGCCGGTAGAGATCAATCGTTTCGGCGCTATGCGCCCGTCTTCGCTCATTTCACCGATACCGATGAAACGGCCAGTATGGTCGGTCACCCGCACCATGCCGAATTTCGGTGCCTCCGGCGCGCGTACCGGCTGGCCGTGCAGCCAGTAGTAGGCGCTGTGCTCGGACAGCTGCAGCAGTGGCCAGTGCTCAAGGCCGCTGTCTACCGGCAGGAGGAACTGGTCCAGCGCCTCGTTGCCGCCATCGGCGTGAGCCTTCTCCAGCGCCTCCAGACTCACGGTCTGGGCCAGCACGAAGGGCCCTGCCTGAGTTCGGCGCAGCTCGGCGACGTGGCCACCGCAACCCAACTCACGCCCCAGGTCCTCGACCAGGGTGCGGATATAGGTGCCTTTGCTGCAGGCCACCGACAGACGCAGCTGCGCGTCGTCCAGGGCCAGCAATTCCAGGCGCGCGATAGTAACAGATCGCGCCTCGCGCTCCACTACTTCGCCGGCACGGGCCAGCTTGTACAGCGGCTGGCCATCCTTCTTCAGGGCCGAGTACATTGGCGGTATCTGCTTGATTTCACCGCGAAAACGCGGCAGCAGCGCCTCAATGGCCTCCCGACCGACGGTAACCTCGCGGCGCTCGACGACTTCACCCTCGGCATCGCCAGTGGTGGTAGTCACGCCCAGCTGGGCGACGGTCTCGTAGCCCTTGTCGGCATCCAGCAGGTACTGGGAGAACTTGGTAGCCTCACCGAAGCACAGCGGCAGCACGCCGGTGGCCAGCGGGTCGAGGCTGCCGGTGTGGCCGGCCTTCTCGGCATTGAGCAGCCAGCGCACCTTCTGCAGGGCCTGGTTGGAGCTCATACCGCGCGGCTTGTCGAGAATCAGGATGCCGCTGACATTGCGACGAATGCGTTTAACCTGCGCCACTGTCAGTCTTCCTGGTGCTTGCTGTCTTCGGACACTGCACGGTCAATCAAGGCCGACAAGTGGGTACCGCGCGAGACGCTCTCGTCATAGTGGAAGTGCAACTGCGGCACGCTGCGCAGCTTCATCGCCTTGCCCAGCAGCATGCGCAGATAGCCAGCAGCATCATTCAGCACACGCACGTTCTGAGTGATTTTCTCGGCATCGTTCTCGCCCATCACGGTGATGAACACCTTGGCGTGACCGACATCGCGACTGACATCCACGGCAGTGACGGTAACGAAGCCGAGGCGCGGGTCCTTGACCTCACGCGGGATCATCTGCGCCAGCTCACGCTGGATCTGGTCGCCAATGCGCTGAGTACGACTATAAATTTTTGCCATTTTTTCCTACCTCAACCCACCGCCAACAGCAGCGGGCTCACAAGCGGCAAACGCCCGGCCGCGCTGATGCGGGGCCGGGCGTCCGGTGTTGCGGGCCGTCCCTTACAGGGTACGAGCCACCTGGACCTTCTCGAACACTTCGATCTTGTCCCCGACCTTGACGTCGTTGTAGCTCTTCACCGCGATACCGCACTCCATGCCGTTACGCACTTCGCCGACGTCGTCCTTGAAGCGACGCAGGGATTCCAGCTCACCTTCGAAGATCACCACGTCGTCGCGCAGTACGCGGATCGGACGGTTACGGTGAACGGTACCCTCGATGACCATACAGCCAGCGACAGCGCCGAACTTCGGCGAACGGAACACGTCACGCACTTCGGCGGTGCCGAGGATGTTCTCGCGAACATCGCTGCCGAGCATACCGGTGAGCGCCTTCTTGACGTCTTCGATGATGTCGTAGATGACGTTGTAGTAACGCATGTCGATGCCTTCAGCCTCGACGATCTTGCGCGCACCGGCATCGGCACGCACGTTGAAGCCGAACAGCACGGCGTTGGAGGCCAGCGCCAGGTTGGCATCGGACTCGGTGATACCACCGACGCCGCCGCCGACCACGCGAACCTGCACTTCGTCGTTGCCCAGGCCACTGAGCGAGCCTTGCAGAGCTTCCAGGGAGCCACGGACGTCGGATTTGAGGACGATGTTGAGCGTCTTCTTCTCTTCCTGGCCCATGTTCTCGAAGATGTTTTCCAGCTTGCCGGCGTGAGCACGGGCCAGCTTGACCTCGCGGAACTTGCCTTGACGGAACAGGGCCACTTCGCGGGCCTTCTTCTCGTCGGCAACCACGGTCATGTCGTCGCCGGCATCCGGGGTGCCGTCCAGGCCGAGGATCTCGACCGGAATCGACGGACCGGCTTCCTTGATCGGCTTGCCGTTCTCGTCGAGCATGGCGCGCACGCGGCCATAGTTGACGCCGACCAGGACCATGTCGCCCTGACGCAGGGTACCGTCCTGAACCAGCACGGTGGCTACCGGGCCACGGCCCTTGTCCAGGCGGGACTCGACCACTACGCCGCGGCCAGGAGCCGACGGGGTGGCTTTCAGCTCGAGAACCTCGGCCTGCAGCAGCACGGCCTCCAGCAGTTCGTCGACGCCGGTACCGGCCTTGGCCGAAACACCTACGAACGGAGCATCGCCGCCCCACTCTTCCGGGATCACATCTAGCGCGGCCAGGCCGTTCTTGATGTTGTCCGGGTTGGCGTCCGGCTTGTCCATCTTGTTGATCGCGACCACGATCGGCACGCCAGCCGCTTTCGCGTGCTGCACGGCTTCCTGGGTCTGCGGCATAACGCCGTCGTCGGCCGCCACTACCAGGATGACGATGTCGGTGGCCTTGGCACCGCGAGCACGCATCTGGGTAAACGCAGCGTGGCCCGGGGTATCGAGGAAGGTGACCATGCCGCGGTCGGTTTCCACGTGGTAGGCACCAATGTGCTGGGTGATACCACCGGCTTCGCCAGCGGCTACCTTGGCACGACGGATGTAGTCGAGCAGCGAGGTCTTACCGTGGTCGACGTGACCCATGACGGTCACTACCGGCGCGCGGTGGAAGGCTTCACCTTCGAACTTCAGCGATTCGGCCAGTTGCTCTTCCAGGGCGTTGTCGCTGACCAGCTTGACCTTGTGGCCAAACTCTTCGGCGATCAGCTGGGCAGTTTCCTGGTCCAGTACCTGGTTGATGGTCACCGGAGTGCCCATCTTGAACATGAACTTGACCACTTCGGCACCCTTGACCGCCATCTGGGCAGCCAGGTCACCAACGGTAATGGTCTCGCCGATTGCTACATCGCGCACAATAGGTCCTGTCGGGCTCTGGAACCCGTGCTGGTTACGCTTCTTCGGCTTCATCCGGCCGCCGCGACCGCGGTAACCATCAACTTCTTCGTCGGTACTACGTGGAGCGACGCGCGGAGTCGGCGCCTTGTCCTTCGGAGCAGGACGATGCTGGGCATGCTTGCGATCGCGACGCTCGTCGTCATCGCTGCGAGCCGGCTTCTCTTTTTCCTTCTCGACGCGGCGCGGCTCTTCCTTCTTGCGCTCGACGGCAGCCGGCGCGACTTCGGCAGCCACAGCGGCTGGAGTCTCGTCGGCGGCTGGAGCCACAACGGCCAGAACGGCGGCGTCCTGTTGCTTGCGGGCTTCGACCTCAGCCTGCTTGCGCGCTTCTTCCTCGGCCTTCAGGCGTGCGGCCTCTTCGACAGCACGCTGCTCTTCCAGCTCGCGCTGCTTCTCGGCTTCGATCTCGTCCGGGCTGCGCTTGACGTAGGTTTTCTTCTTGCGCACTTCCACGCTGATGGTCTTGCTACCGGCAACCTTCAGGGTGGTGGTGGTCTTGCGCTGCAGGGTGATCTTGCGCGGCTCTTCTACCTTCTCGCCGTGGCTACCTTTCAGGTGCGCGAGCAGGGCCTGCTTTTCATTGTCAGTTACCACTTGCTCGGCACTGGTGTGAGGCAAACCTGCCTCACGCATCTGCTGCAGCAGGCGCTCCACTGGTGTATCGACCACTTGGGCCAGTTCTTTCACCGTGACTTGCGTCATGCATCTCTCTCCTCAGGCCGCAACCGCTTACTCGAACCAGTGGGCTCGGGCGGCCATGATCAGCTTGCCGGCACGCTCTTCGTCGATGCCGTCGATGTCGAGCAGGTCGTCAATCGACTGCTCGGCCAGATCTTCGCGGGTAACTACGCCACGCACTGCCAGTTCCTGAGCCAGGCCCTTGTCCATACCGTCCAGCGACAGCAGGTCTTCGGCAGGCTGGGCGTCGGCCAGCTTCTCTTCAGTGGCAATGGCTTTGGTCAGCAGACGGTCCTTGGCACGAGCACGCAGCTCGTTGACGATGTCCTCGTCGAAACCGTCGATGCTGAGCATCTCTTCCATCGGTACGTAGGCGATCTCTTCCAGGCTGGTGAAGCCCTCCTCGACCAGTACCTGAGCCAGCTCTTCGTCCACATCGAGCTCGTCGACGAAGTTCTGCAGGATGTCGCCGGTCTCGGCTTGCTGCTTGGCCTGGATGTCGGCCTCGGTCATCACGTTCAGGGTCCAGCCGGTCAGCTGGCTGGCCAGACGCACGTTCTGACCACCGCGGCCAATGGCCTGAGCCAGGTTGTCTTCACCGACCGCGATGTCCATGGCATGGGTATCTTCGTCGACGATGATCGCCGCCACTTCGGCCGGAGCCATGGCGTTGATCACGAACTGAGCGACGTTCTCGTCCCACAGCACGATGTCCACACGCTCGCCACCGATCTCACCGGAAACGGCCTGTACGCGCGAGCCGCGCATACCGATGCACGCGCCCTGCGGGTCGATGCGCTTGTCTTTGGAGCGCACGGCGATCTTGGCGCGCGAACCCGGATCACGGGAGGCAGCCATCACTTCGATCAGGCCTTCGGCGATTTCCGGCACTTCGATGGTGAACAGCTCGATCAACATCTGCGGCGCGGTACGCGACAGGATCAGCTGCGGACCGCGGTTCTCGGTGCGGATTTCCTTGAGCAGGGCACGCATGCGGGCACCTACACGGAAGGTTTCGCGCGGGATGATGTCTTCGCGAGCCAGCAGCGCTTCGGCGTTATTGCCGAGGTCGACGATCACGCTGTCACGGGTGACCTTCTTCACGGTGCCGGAGATGATCTCACCGACGCGCTCGCGATAAGCATCGACCACCTGGGCGCGCTCGGCCTCACGGACCTTCTGCACGATCACCTGTTTGGCGGTCTGCGCGGCGATACGACCGAACTCGATCGACTCGACCGGCTCCTCGACGAAATCACCGACCTTGGCGCCGGGCTCACGCTCTTGAGCTTCTTCGACGCTCAGCTGAGCGGACGGGTTTTCCAGATCGTCTTCAGCGACCACTTCCCAGCGACGGAAAGTCTCGTAGTTGCCGCTCTGGCGATTGATCGCCACGCGCAGCTCGACTTCGTCGTCAAAACGCTTCTTGGTCGCCGTCGCCAGAGCCAGCTCCAGCGCTTCGAAAATGACAGCTGCCGGTACACCCTTCTCGTTGGATACCGACTCTACAACCAGCAGTACTTCTTTACTCATCGTACGCCTCGCCTTTCGCAATCCATTGGATCCGCGGGATCCGCGTCTCAGTCAAAACGGGGAATAATGTTGGCCTTGTCGATCAGATCGATCGGCAACAGGAATTCGTGGTCATCCACCAGCACCACCACGTCCTGCTCCTCCACACCGCGAAGGAAGCCCTGGAAATTGCGCCGCCCGTCGAAGGGCGAACGCAGCTTGATCTTCACCTGCTCACCGACATGGGCAGCGAACTGCTCGAGGGTGAACAACGGCCGATCCATGCCAGGCGACGACACCTCGAGGGTGTATTCGCTGGTGATCGGATCCTCGACATCCAGTACCGCGCTGACCTGACGGCTCACCGCCTCGCAGTCCTCGACCAGGATGCCGTTGGCATGATCGATATACACGCGCAGCAGGGAATGCCGCCCCTGGGAGATGAACTCGATTCCCCAGCATTGGTAGCCGAGCGACTCGACTACCGGGGCCAACATGGCCTGCAACTGTTCCAGCTTGCTCGACACCCGAAGCCCTCCGCGCATGTCGTAGAAATAAAAAATGGGCGAAACGCCCATCCATCGTGCCACCCGACTACAAATGCCGGTGGCGGACTTGTCCAGCTAACAAAAAGCCCCTGAAAAGGGGCTCTTACATCCGGTTGCGGGGGCTGGATGAACCAACGACCTTCGGGTTTTATGGGCCCGACGAGCTACCAGACTACTCCACCCCGCACCAAAGCTGGGCCAAGAGTATACGGACCTAACCCAGGAGGGTCAACCAAACACCAGGAAACGACAAGGCCCGCAAACTGCGGGCCTTGTCGAGATATGGTACCGAGGAGGGGACTCGAACCCCTACAGCCTATGGCCACTACCACCTCAAGGTAGCGTGTCTACCAATTCCACCACCTCGGCAAAGAGGGTATTACTTTTGCTCCGGAGCTGCCGGGACGTCGGATTTCTCCACCCCCGAACCTTGCTCTTGAAGCACCGGAACGTCTTCGACGGCCGGCTTCTGCTGCACTTCAAGTACTGCCGGATCCGGCAAACCTGCCTGCGTCAGATTATCAGCTTTTTCTTTAGCAAAGAAGGCTAAACCCAAGCTGGTAATGAAAAAAATCGCTGCGAGTATAGCAGTGAAGCGACTCAGGAAGGTAGCAGAACCTTGGCTACCGAAGACGGTCGCCGAGGCACCAGCACCAAAGGAAGCACCCGCATCGGCACCCTTGCCCTGCTGCAGCAGAACCAGACCGACAACACCGATGGCGCCCAGCAGATGTACGACGATTACGACTGTTTCCAGCATTTATCAGTTTCCTGCGGCGCGACAGATCGCACCAAACTCATCTGCATTCAAGGAGGCTCCACCAATGAGCCCCCCATCGATATCCTGCATGCCGAACAACTCGGCAGCATTGGCAGCCTTGACACTGCCGCCGTACAGAATTCTTACACCGCGCGCCACTTCTGCATTCTCTGCATCCAGTTGCGCACGAATGGCTGCGTGAACCTCTTGCGCCTGCTGAGGCGAAGCAGTCAGCCCAGTACCAATGGCCCAGACCGGCTCATACGCCACAACAGCCCTGGAGAAGGCACCTACACCCAACTCCTCGATCACACTACCCAACTGAGCAGACACCACTTCGAGCGTCTTGCCCGCCTGACGCTGCTCAAGGGTCTCACCGATGCACAGCACCGGAATCAGACCACAGGATTGCGCAGCGGCAAACTTACGACTGATCTGCTCGTCACGCTCACCCAGAATCAGGCGACGCTCAGAGTGCCCCACCAGCACCATGCTGCAACCAGCATCAGCAAGCTGACTTGGTGCAATCTCGCCAGTCAGAGCACCCTGCATGGGCTCCACAGCACAGTTCTGCGAACCTACTGCAATCGCCTTGCCTTCGAGACCAACCAGCACCTGATTGATGTACAGACAAGGCGGCATGACTGCCACTTCAACGCCGCTAGGCAGCGCCAACTGACGAAGCCCCTTGATCAGCTCTGCGACGCTGGCGCGGGTACCGTGCATTTTCCAGTTACCAGCTACCAGGGGGCGACGCATGCCTGACCTCGTCGTTCAAAGTGGGCGCAGATGTTACCCAAGAGCACATGCACTAGCAAGCCGAAATCAGGCACAGACTTCAGTAACGACCTTGGCCAGCTCCTCGGCATAGCCGCGCACCTGAGCCTCGTCGTCGCCTTCCACCATGACCCGCACCAGCGGCTCGGTACCCGACTTACGCAGCAGTACGCGACCGCGCCCCGCCATCAGGTCCGTGACACGTGCGCAAGCATCCTTGACCGCCACATGCTCGACCGGATCGACATCACCAGAGAAACGCACATTGATCAGGACCTGCGGGCACTTGCGTAATGCCAGCCGCGCCTCCGCCAACGCCTTGTCGGCACGCTTGAGCGCCATCAGCACCTGCAACGCGGCGATGACCGCATCACCCGTGGTGGTGTGCTGACAGCACAATAGATGCCCGGAGTTCTCGCCACCCAGCAACCAGCCGCGCTCCTGCAGCTCAGCCACTACATAGCGATCGCCGACCTTGGCACGCACAAACGGAATGCCTAGCTCACCCAGGGCCAACTCGAGCCCCAGATTACTCATCAGCGTCCCCACCACTCCGCCCTGCAACTTGCCACGCTCGTGCAGATCACGCGCCATGATGTACAGCAGCTCATCGCCATCGACCATCGCCCCCGTGTGGTCGACCATCAGCACCCGATCACCATCGCCATCGAAAGCGATCCCGAGATCAGCCTGCTGCGCCAGCACTTCAGCCTGCAGCACCTCGACATGGGTCGAGCCACAGTTGTCGTTGATGTTCAAGCCATTAGGCTGAGCAGCAATCACCGAGACCTGCGCACCCAGCTCACGGAACACGCTGGGAGCCACTTTATAGGTGGCGCCGTGGGCGCAATCGAGCACTACCTTAAGGCCGGCGAAGCTGGTGTGGTTAGGCACACTGGCCTTGCAGAATTCGATGTAGCGACCGGCAGCATCATTGATCCGAGTGACCTTGCCGAGCTGCTCGGACTCCACCACCGTCATGGGTTGATCCAGCAATTCCTCGATCATCAGCTCGATCTCATCCGGCAGCTTGGTGCCCAGACCGGAAAAGAACTTGAAGCCATTGTCATGATGCGGATTGTGCGAGGCGCTGATGACGATGCCCGCTTCGGCCTGGAAGGTACGCGTGAGGTAGGCGATCGCTGGGGTCGGCATAGGACCGAGCAGCATCACGTCCGCGCCCGCCGCCAACAAGCCGGACTCCAGCGCGGATTCGAACATATAGCCCGAAATACGCGTGTCCTTACCGATCAGAATTCGGCATTTACCCTGCTTGCGGAAGGCCATGCCGGCCGCCCAGCCCAGCTTGAGAATGAACTCGGGAGTGATAGGGAACTGGCCAACACGGCCGCGGATACCATCGGTACCGAAATACTTTCTGCTCATAACCACTCCAATTTTCTTATTCGGCAGCCTGTACGGCAGCGACCATGCGTACCGCATCAACCGTCTCGGCAACATCATGGACGCGCAGAATGCACGCGCCCTTCGCCACAGCCAAAGCGGCCAGCGCCAAACCGCCGGGAAGGCGCTCATGCACCTCGCGCCCCAGGACCTGGCCAATCATGCTCTTGCGCGACACGCCGACCAATAGCGGTCGCCCGAAAGCATGCAACGCTTCCAGATCCTTGAACAGGCTCAGGTTGTGGGCAAGCGTCTTGGCGAAACCGAAGCCCGGATCAAGGATAATCCGCTCGGAGACGATACCCGCTTCCACACATGCGTCGATGCGCTGCGACAGAAACTCGCACACCTCACCCACTACATCGACGTAGTGAGGGTCATGCTGCATGGTGCCGGGCTCGCCGAGCATGTGCATCAAACACACGGGAAGACCGCTATCGGCTGCCGCCTCCAGCGCACCTTCACGACGCAGCGAACGCACGTCATTGATCAGGCCAGCCCCCAGGCGCGCGCCCTCGCGCATGACCGCCGGGGTCGAGGTATCCAGAGAGATGACCACATCCAGCTCGGACGCAATCGCCTCCACAACGGGCGCGACGCGCTCCAGCTCCTCCACGGGCGATACCGAACGGGCGCCCGGCCGAGTCGACTCGCCACCGACATCGATCAGCGTCGCGCCAGCGGCAACCATTTCAGCCGCGTGACGCAATGCTGCGTCATGTGCAGCGAAGCGGCCGCCGTCGGAAAAAGAGTCGGGAGTTACGTTGAGAATGCCCATGACATGCGGGGCGGAAAGATCAAGAACCCGACTGCCGCAAGGCAGTCGGGTCGGGTACTGCGGAAACGTCATGAGTGGACCTTAGTGCTCGCCCGCCGGACCACCGATGGGGGTCTCTGGGCGCTCCACCTGCTCCTTCGGAGTAGGAGTACCGGAACCACCCTGCCAGTCACGCGGCTCACGCGGAGTACGGCCCGCCATGATGTCGTCGATCTGCTCGGCATCGATGGTTTCGTACTTCATCAGCGCGTCGGCCATCATGTCCAGCTTGTCGCGATTCTCTTCCAACAGACGCTTGGCCGTGCCGTAGCAACCATCGATGATGCTGCGCACCTCCTCGTCGATCGCCTTGGCAGTTTCACCCGACACATTGGCCTGCTGACTACCAGCGCTACGACCGAGGAACACCTCGCCTTCCTCTTCCGCGTACATCAGCGGGCCGAGTCGCTCGGACAGGCCCCACTTGGTGACCATGTTCCGAGCGAGACGGGTCGCACGCATGATGTCGTTGGACGCGCCGGTAGTGACGCCATCGAAGCCCAGAGTCATCTCTTCGGCGATACGACCACCGAACAGCGAGCAGATCTGGCTGGTTAGCGTCCGCTTGGACAGACTGTAGCGATCCTCTTCCGGCAGGAACATGGTGACGCCCAGGGCGCGACCGCGCGGAATGATCGACACCTTGTAGACCGGGTCATGCTCGGGCACCAGGCGACCGACGATGGCGTGACCAGCCTCGTGGTAGGCTGTGTTGAGCTTTTCCTTCTCGGACATGACCATGGATTTGCGCTCGGCGCCCATCATGATCTTGTCCTTGGCCAGCTCGAATTCCTTCATTTCCACCAGGCGCTTGCTGGCGCGGGCAGCGAACAGCGAAGCCTCGTTGACCAGGTTGGCTAGGTCGGCACCCGAGAAGCCCGGAGTACCGCGCGCAATGACCGCCGGCTCGACGTTGTCGCCGATCGGCACCTTGCGCATATGCACCTTGAGGATCTGCTCGCGGCCACGGATGTCCGGCAGGCCGACCACCACCTGGCGATCGAAACGACCTGGACGCAGCAGCGCCGGGTCCAGCACGTCAGGACGGTTGGTGGCGGCGATAACGATGATGCCATCGTTCATCTCGAAGCCATCCATCTCCACCAACAACTGGTTGAGTGTCTGCTCACGCTCATCATGGCCGCCACCCAGACCGGCACCACGATGGCGACCAACGGCGTCGATCTCGTCGATGAAGATGATGCAGGGAGCATGCTTCTTGGCCTGCTCGAACATGTCGCGCACGCGACTGGCACCAACACCGACGAACATCTCGACGAAGTCGGAACCAGAAATGGTGAAGAACGGCACCTTGGCCTCGCCGGCGATGGCCTTGGCTAGCAGGGTCTTACCGGTACCAGGCGGACCGACCATCAGCACACCGCGCGGAATGCGGCCACCGAGGCGCTGGAACTTGCCCGGATCACGCAGGAACTCGACCAACTCACCCACTTCTTCCTTGGCCTCGTCGCAACCGGCAACGTCAGCCAGGGTGGTCTTGACCTGATCCTCGGAGAGCAGGCGCGCCTTGGACTTGCCGAAGCTCATCGGACCACCGCGACCACCGCCGCCGCCCTGCATCTGGCGCATGAAGAACATGAATACGGCGATAATCACCAGGATCGGGAAACTGGCTACCAGCAGCTGGGTCCAGATGCTCTGACGCTCTGGCTGCTTGCCGACGATTTCGACGTTATTGTCGATTAGATCCTTGATCAGGCCACGATCCTCGATGGCCGGACGCACGGTTTCGAAGGTGGTGCCGTCGAGATTCTTGCCGCTGATGATGTAGCCATCGACAGTGACTTGCTTGACCTTGCCTTCCTGCACCTGCTGGATGAACTCGGAGTAGTTCAGCTTGCCGGTGTCACTCGGGCTGGAGAAGTTATTCATCACAGTGACCAGGACGGCTGCGATGATCAGCCACAGGATCAGGTTCTTTGCCATGTCGTTCAATTCGCTACCCTCTGAAGCCAGCCTCGTCCTGAAACGCGCTTCGCATGACGGCTGGTGGATTACCAGCCTAACTTACTACACAACCCCTACCCCAGGCAGGAGCCGTCTGTAACCCTTTATGAGACTCGGACATCCGACTCGGCCGTGCCTCACCGGTTCCAGTCTAGGTGCCTCGACATCCCCGGGCCAGCGGACACCGGACATTCGGCGCAAGAGGCCGACATGCCCTTGCCTCTCCGAGGATCACTCAGCCTAGAGCCCATCGTCACTCATTTGGGGGCCAAATCTGAAATCACAAGGCCTGGCCGATAATCAGTGAGCGCAACGCCATGAAATAGCCGTCAGGCAGCGCCAGAGGGTGAAAGAGTGCCAAGGCCTCAAAATGCTGTTTCCGCCACTCCGGACTAGTCTTGCAGCGAGCCGGGCGGCTACCCGTCGGAAATAGAAAAGGGGCGCGCCCGAGCCGGGTCAGGTAGACTACGCCGTTTTTGCCGCCGGCATACCGGCAACGGAATGGGTAGAGGCCAAGGCCGACCCACCGTGCGGTGGCCGACTTTCACAGCAGCAGGGTCAGATTATGGCGCTTACCAACGAACAGAAGAAACACTTCAAATCTATCGGCCACCACCTGAAACCGGTATTGATCGTGGCCGAGAACGGCCTGACCGAAGGCGTACTGGCCGAACTGGAGCGCGCGCTCAACGACCATGAGCTGATCAAAGTGCAGTTCCGCCTGACCGAGCGTGACGATCGCCGCGCCCTGATCGACGAGCTGGCCGCCGCCGGGCGCTGCGAGCTGGTTCAGGTGATCGGCAAGATGGCCCTGATCTATCGCAAGAACCCCAAGCCGAACAAGAACCTGTCCAACATCCATCGCTATCAGGCCTGATAGCGATCCTGCCGCGCTAGCGCCGCTGCCCAGGCAGCGGCTGCATCACCAGCACCAGCCCGCACAGGGCCAGCACCAAGTAGTTGAACAGCAGCCAACGCTCGGCGCCTGGCAACCAGTGACGCACGGCGAAAAACGCCAGCGCCATGACCAGCACCATCAACAGCAGTTGACCGCGCAGATCGCTCCACAGGCTGCGCAGGCCCTCGACCTGGACCAGCACCATCCCCTGCAACAGCACACAGAACGCGGCAAAGCCCACCAGCAGCGGACTGAGCGCCGCCTTGACCTCTTCGATCAGCAGCGGCGCCAGGCCCATCTTCTCCAGCACCGGCAGCATGACGAAGTGCAGCAGCCACAGGCCGCCGACCCAGAAGGTCTGAGCCAGCTGCCAGCTGATGGCACCCGCCCGCAGCGATTGGCGCTTAAATATGGCGGACTTCGACAATCTCGTACTCGACCAGACCGCTGGGGGTCTTCACCGCCACCACGTCACCCTCTTCCTTGCCCACCAGGGCACGGGCGATGGGCGAGCTGACCGACAGCTTACCGATCTTGATATCGGCCTCGTCCTCACCAACGATTTGGTAGGTCACGGTCTCGTCGGTCTCGCAGTTGGCGATATCCACGGTAGTGCCGAAGATCACCTTGCCGGTGTGGGCGATGCTGGTGACGTCGATGACCACTGCATGTTGCAGGCGGCCCTCGATGTCACGGATACGCGCCTCGACCATGCCCTGCTGTTCGCGGGCAGCATGGTATTCGGCGTTTTCCTTGAGGTCGCCCAGTTCGCGCGCCTCGCCGATGTCCTGGCTGAGCTTGGGACGCACCACCTTGGTCAGGTGAGCCAGCTCGTCCTCCAGGGCGCGAGCGCCCTGGACGGTCATGGGGTACTTGTTCATGCCTTGATTCCTGCATGCAGATCCTGCAGGCGGCGCACGGTCTTCTCGGGACCGAACTTGAGCGCTTCGCAGATCGCCTGACCAGCCGCGATGGTGGTGGTGCAGTAGATCTTGTGCTGCAGGGCGTTACGACGGATGGAGTAGGAGTCAGCGATGGACTGACGGCCTTCGGTGGTGTTGATGATCAGGGTGACTTCGTCATTTTTGATCATGTCGACCACGTGCGGACGACCCTCGGTCACCTTGTTCACGCGACGCACCGGTAGACCGGCGGCCTCGATCACCTTGGCGGTACCGGCGGTGGCGACCACTTCGAAGCCCAGGCTGACCAGATCGCGCGCGACCTCGACGGCCTGCGCCTTGTCGTCTTCGCGCACGCTGATGAAGGCGCAACCGGAGTTCGGCAGGATTTCGCTGGCACCCAGCTGCGCCTTGGCGAAGGCCTCGCCGAAGCTGTCGCCGACACCCATCACTTCACCGGTGGATTTCATTTCTGGGCCGAGGATCGGGTCGACGCCAGGGAACTTGGCGAACGGGAACACCGCTTCCTTGACGCTGAAGTACGGCGGAATCACTTCCTCGGCGTAGCCAGCTTCGGCCAGCGACTTGCCCGCCATGACGCGGGCAGCCACCTTGGCCAGCGACTCGCCGACGCACTTGGAGACGAATGGCACGGTACGCGAGGCGCGCGGGTTCACTTCGATGACGTAGATGTCCTCGCCCTGCACAGCCATCTGCACGTTCATCAGACCGACCACGCCGAGCTCCAGAGCCATTTTCTTGACCTGGTCGCGGATCTCGTCCTGGATGTGCGCCGGCAGCGAGTACGGCGGCAGCGAGCAGGCGGAGTCACCGGAGTGCACGCCGGCCTGTTCGATGTGCTGCATGATCGCGCCGATCACCACGGTCTCGCCGTCGCACACCGCATCGATGTCGACTTCGATGGCGCAGTTGAGGAAGCGGTCCAGCAGCACCGGGCTGTCGTTGGACACTTTCACCGCTTCGCGCATGTAGCGCTTGAGCTCTTCTTCCTGGTAGACGATTTCCATCGCGCGGCCGCCCAGTACGTAGGACGGGCGCACCACCATCGGGTAGCCGATGGCCTTGGACAGAGCCAGGGCCTCATCTTCGCTGCGCGCGGTGGCGTTGGCCGGCTGGCGCAGGTTCAGACGCTGCACCATCTGCTGGAAGCGCTCGCGGTCTTCGGCGCGGTCGATGGCGTCCGGCGAGGTACCGATGATCGGCACACCAGCTTCTTCCAGGGCGCGGCAGAGTTTCAGCGGGGTCTGCCCGCCGTACTGCACGATCACGCCTTTCGGCTGCTCGACGCGGACGATTTCCAGCACGTCTTCCAGGGTCACCGGCTCGAAGTACAGGCGGTCGGAAGTGTCGTAGTCGGTGGAGACGGTTTCCGGGTTGCAGTTGACCATGATGGTCTCGTAACCGTCTTCACGCATGGCCAGCGCGGCGTGCACGCAGCAGTAGTCGAACTCGATGCCCTGGCCGATACGGTTGGGGCCGCCGCCGAGGATCATGATCTTGTCGCGGCCGCTCGGGTTGGCCTCGCACTCTTCCTCGTAGGTCGAGTACATGTAGGCGGTGTCGGTGGCGAACTCGGCGGCGCAGGTGTCGACGCGCTTGTACACCGGCAGCACTTTCAGCTTATGGCGGTGGCTGCGCAGGGTCTTCTCGGTCACGCCCAGCAGCTTGGCCAGACGGATGTCGGAGAAGCCTTTGCGCTTGAGCTTGAACATCAGGTCACGGTCGATGGCCGACAGAGCCAGAGTCTTGATGCGCTCCTCGTCCTTGACCAAGTCTTCGATCTGCACCAGGAACCACTCGTCAATGCGAGTCAGGTCGAACACTTCGGCGACGGTCTTGCCGGCGCGGAAGGCGTCGGCCACGTACCAGACGCGGTCGGCGCTCGGCACGGTCAGTTCGCGACGCAGGGTGCTCTCGGCTTCCGGGTCGTTCAGGTCGAGTTTCTCGTCGAAACCGGCGACGCCGACTTCCAGGCCGCGCAGGGCTTTCTGCATGGACTCCTGGAAGGTGCGGCCGATGGCCATGACTTCACCGACGGACTTCATCTGGGTGGTCAGGCGAGCGTCGGCTTTCGGGAACTTCTCGAAGGCGAAGCGCGGGATCTTGGTCACGACGTAGTCGATGGCCGGCTCGAACGATGCCGGGGTGCGACCGCCGGTGATGTCGTTCTGCAGCTCGTCGAGGGTGTAACCCACGGCCAGCTTGGCAGCGATCTTGGCAATCGGGAAGCCGGTGGCCTTGGAGGCCAGGGCCGAGGAACGCGACACGCGCGGGTTCATCTCGATGACGACCATGCGACCAGTGTTCGGGCAGATGCCGAACTGCACGTTGGAGCCGCCGGTTTCCACGCCGATCTCGCGCAGCACCGCCAGGGAGGCGTTACGCAGGATCTGGTATTCCTTGTCGGTCAGGGTCTGGGCCGGAGCAACGGTGATCGAATCACCGGTGTGCACGCCCATAGGGTCGAAGTTCTCGATGGAGCAGACGATGATGCAGTTGTCCTTCTTGTCGCGGACCACCTCCATCTCGTATTCCTTCCAGCCGATCAGCGATTCATCGATCAGCAGCTCGCTGGTCGGCGACAGATCCAGGCCGCGAGCGCAGATCTCTTCGAACTCTTCACGGTTGTAGGCGATGCCGCCGCCGGTGCCGCCCATGGTGAAGGACGGACGGATGATGCAGGGGAAGCCGACCTTCTCCAGCACGCCGTAGGCTTCTTCCATGTTGTGCGCGATGCCGGAAACCGGGCAGGCCAGGCCGATGTCTTTCATCGCCTTGTCGAAGCGCGAACGGTCTTCGGCCTTGTCGATGGTGTCGGCGTTGGCGCCGATCATCTCGACGCCGAATTTCTCCAGGATGCCGTGCTTTTCCAGGTCCAGCGCGCAGTTCAGCGCGGTCTGGCCACCCATGGTCGGCAGCAGCGCATCCGGACGCTCCTTCTCGATGATCTTGGCCACGGTGGCCCACTTGATCGGCTCGATGTAGGTGGCGTCGGCCATGGCCGGGTCGGTCATGATGGTGGCCGGGTTGGAGTTCACCAGGATGACGCGGAAGCCTTCTTCCTTCAGGGCCTTGCAGGCCTGGGCGCCGGAGTAGTCGAACTCGCAGGCCTGGCCGATGACGATGGGGCCGGCGCCGAGGATCAGGATGCTTTTGATGTCTGTACGTTTTGGCATGGTTCTTACTCGAATCCTTGGGTCAGTCGGCGTGGCTTAGCGGCGCTTGGCCATGGCTTCGATGAAGCGGTCGAACAGCGGGGCGACGTCGTGCGGGCCTGGGCTGGCTTCCGGGTGACCCTGGAAGCTGAAGGCGTCCTTGTCGGTACGCTCGATACCCTGCAGGGTGCCGTCGAACAGCGACTTGTGGGTAGCGCGCAGGTTGGCCGGCAGGCTCGGCTCGTCCACGGCGAAACCGTGGTTCTGACTGGTGATCATCACCACGCCGGAATCCAGATCCTGAACCGGGTGGTTGGCGCCGTGGTGACCGGTGCCCATCTTCACGGTCTTGGCGCCGGAGGCCAGGGCCAGCAGCTGGTGGCCGAGGCAGATGCCGAAGACCGGAATCTCGGTCTGCAGCACTTCCTTGATCGCAGCGATGGCGTAGTCGCACGGCTCGGGGTCACCAGGGCCGTTGGAGAGGAACACGCCGTCCGGGTTCAGCGCCAGCACGTCCTTGGCCGGAGTCTGCGCCGGCACCACGGTCAGGCGGCAGCCGCGCTCGACCAGCATGCGCAGGATGTTGGTCTTGACCCCGTAGTCGTAGGCGACCACGTGGTAAGGCAGCTCGCTGGCAGCGATTTCCGGGTGGCTGTCGCTCTTCAGGTTCCACACGCTGGTGCGCCACTCGTAGCGCTCGGTGCAGCTGACCACCTTGGCCAGGTCCATGCCTTTCAGGCCGGGGAAGCTGCGCGCCAGTTCCAGGGCTTTCTCCTCGGTGGCGTCTTCGCCGGCCAGGATGCAGCCGTTCTGCGAACCCTTCTCACGCAGGATGCGGGTCAGGCGACGGGTGTCGATGCCGGCGATGGCGACGGTACCGTTCTCTTTCAGGTACTCGTCCAGCGGCTGCTTGTCGCGCCAGTTGCTGGAGATCAGCGGCAGGTCGCGAATGATCAGGCCGGCGGCCCACACGCGGTTGGATTCGGCGTCTTCCGGCGTGGTGCCGGTGTTGCCGATGTGCGGGTAGGTCAGGGTAACAATCTGCTGGGCATAGGAAGGATCGGTGAGGATTTCCTGATAGCCGGTCATGGCGGTGTTGAACACCACCTCACCAATGGTATGGCCATCGGCACCAATGGCTTCGCCGCGAAAAATGCTGCCGTCGGCGAGTGCGAGTATGGCTGGCTTAGTCAAGAAGACCTCCCTTAGATCTGCTGCTTGTTCAAACGCAGGTTGTAAAAAAGCGGGATGACGTATTGACCGTCACCCCGCTTCTTTATCTGATTCATTCTGCGTTACTTTTAGTGGACACACTAAAGCGGGCAGCTTACAGGAAAAGCCCTTTTCGGTCCAGCAATTGCATGGACCGAAAAGGTATTTCAGTTCAGACCCAGCACGTCCTGCATGTCATAAAGACCGGCCGGCTGCGCCTGCAGCCAGAGCGCCGCGCGCACCGCACCCTTGGCGAAGGTCATGCGACTGGAGGCCTTGTGGGTGATCTCCACGCGCTCGCCGTCGGCAGCGAACAGCACAGTGTGATCGCCGACCACATCACCGGCACGCACGGTGGCGAAGCCGATGGTCTCGCGCTCGCGGGCGCCGGTCTGGCCTTCGCGGCCGTAGACCGCGACTTTCTGCAGATCACGCCCCAGGGCATTGGCCACCACTTCGCCCATACGCAGCGCGGTACCGGACGGCGCGTCGACCTTGTGCCGGTGGTGCGCCTCGATGATCTCGATATCGACATCATCGCCCAGCACACGGGCGGCGGTATCCAGCAGCTTCAGGCACAGATTGACGCCGACGCTGTAGTTGGCAGCGAAGACGATCGGGATCTGCTTGGCCGCCTCGCTCAGCAGCTGCTTCTCCTCCGGCGAGAAGCCGGTGGTGCCGATGACCATGGCCTTGCCCGCCTGGCGGCAGATTTCCAGGTTCTTCAGGGTCACCGAGGGATGGGTGAAGTCGATCAGCACATCGAACTGATCCAGCACCGCATTCAGGTCACCCGCCAGGGTCACGCCGATCTTGCCCAGCGCCGCCAGCTCGCCGGCATCGGCGCCGATCAGGCTGCTGTCCGGACGATCAATGGCAGCGGTCAGCTGCGCGCCTTGCGCCTGACCGACCGCCTCGATGAGGATCTTGCCCATGCGCCCGGCGGCGCCCATCACTGCAATACGTCGCATAGCCGACTCCTTAGATATCGCCGAAGAAGCGCTTCATGCCATCGAACCAGCCGCTGGCCTTGGGCGAGTGGGAGCTGTCACCTTCCAGCGACTTGCGGAACTCTTCCAGCAGCTCGCGCTGACGCTTGTCCAGGTTGACCGGGGTTTCCACCGCCACCTTGCACAGCAGGTCACCAGCACCGCCACCACGCACCGGCGCCACGCCCTTGCCGCGCAGGCGGAACAGCTTGCCGGTCTGGGTGCCTTCCGGAATCTTCAGCTTGACCCGGCCATCCAGGGTCGGCACTTCCAGCTCGCCGCCCAGCGCCGCGTCGGCGAAGCTGATCGGCACTTCGCAGTACAGGTGCTTGCCGTCACGCTGGAAGATCGGGTGCTCGCGCACGTTGACCACCACGTAGAGGTCGCCGGCCGGGCCACCATGGGAGCCCGCCTCGCCCTCGCCGGTCAGGCGAATGCGGTCGCCGGTATCGACGCCCGCAGGCACCTTGACCGACAGGGTCTTGCTCTCTTCCACTCGGCCCTGGCCGTGGCACGAACCACAGGGGTCGGTGATCATCTTGCCGCTGCCGTGGCAGCGCGGGCAGGTCTGCTGCACTGAGAAGAAGCCCTGCTGCATGCGCACCTGACCGATGCCGCCGCAGGTGGTACAGGTCACCGGGCTGGTGCCCTTCTTGGCACCCGAGCCATCGCAGGTCTTGCAGCCGACCAGGGTCGGCACACGGATGGTCACGGTGGTGCCGCGCACCGCCTCTTCCAGATCCAGCTCGAGGGTGTAGCGCAGGTCCGAGCCGCGCTGAGCGCCGCCACGCGAGCCGCCACGACCGCCGCCGCCGAAGAAATCGCTGAACACATCACCGAAGATGTCGGAGAAGTTGGCGCCACCGAAGCCGCCGGCACCGCCGCCGCCCATCTGCGGATCGACGCCCGCATGGCCGTACTGGTCGTAGGCCGAGCGCTTGCCGGCATCGGAGAGCACTTCATAGGCCTCGTTGGCCTCCTTGAATTTCTCTTCCGCGGCCTTGTCGTCCGGATTGCGGTCCGGGTGGTACTTCATCGCCAGGCGGCGATAGGCCTTCTTCAGGTCCGCCTCGCTGGCGCCGCGCTCCACACCGAGCACTTCGTAAAAGTCACGTTTGGCCATAAATCCTCAATACCTCTGATTCACAGGCTCCAGACACGCCAACGCGGGAGCAAGCCCCCGCGCGGAGAATCGCCAGCCGCATGGGCGGCTGGCTGGCACCTCAGTAAGCGGGGCTTACTTGTTGTCCTTGACCTCTTCGAACTCGGCGTCGACCACGTCGTCACCGGCGTCCTTGGCATCATCCGCGCCCTGGGCGGCAGCGCCCGGCTGCGGCTGCTCGGCGTACATCTTCTGCGCCAGCGGAGTGGTGGCCTCGGACAGGGCGTTGATCTTGGCCTCGATGGCCTCCTTGTCGTCGCCCTTCAGCGCAACTTCCAGCTCGCCAATGGCCTTCTCGATCGCCGCCTTCTCGTCGGCAGTGGCCTTGTCGCCAGCCTCGGTGATCATCTTGCGAGTGGCGTGCACCAGACCGTCGCCCTGGTTGCGGGCCGCGGCCAGCTCCTCGAACTTGCGGTCTTCCTCGGCGTTGGCCTCGGCATCACGCACCATGCGCTCGATCTCGTCATCGGACAGGCCGGAGTTGGCCTTGATCACGATGGACTGCTGCTTGCCGGTGGCCTTGTCTTTGGCGCCGACATGCAGGATGCCGTTGGCGTCGATGTCGAAGGTCACTTCAATCTGCGGCACGCCACGCGGAGCCGGCGGGATCTCGGCCAGGTCGAACTTGCCCAGCGACTTGTTCTGCGCGGCTTGCTTGCGCTCGCCCTGCAGCACGTGAATGGTCACGGCGCCCTGGTTGTCGTCGGCGGTGGAGAACACCTGCGACTTCTTGGTCGGGATGGTGGTGTTCTTCTCGATCAGCGCGGTCATCACGCCACCCATGGTTTCGATACCCAGGGTCAGCGGGGAAACGTCGAGCAGCAGTACGTCTTTCACGTCACCAGCCAGCACGGCGCCCTGAATCGCAGCACCGATGGCCACGGCTTCGTCCGGGTTGACGTCCTTGCGCGCTTCCTTGCCGAAGAACTCGGCAACTTTCTGCTGTACCAGCGGCATGCGGGTCTGACCGCCAACCAGAATCACTTCGTCGATGCTGCCAACGTCCAGACCGGAGTCCTTCAGCGCGATGCGGCACGGCTCGATGGTACGGGTGACCAGCTCTTCAACCAGGGCTTCCAGCTTGGCGCGGGAAATCTTCACATTGAGGTGCTTCGGACCGGTCGCATCGGCAGTGATGTACGGCAGGTTGACGTCGGTCTGCTGCGCGGACGACAGCTCGATCTTGGCCTTCTCGGCAGCCTCTTTCAGACGCTGCATGGCCAGCGGATCGCCCTTCAGGTCGATGCCGGACTCTTTCTTGAATTCGTCGACGAGGTAGTCGATCAGGCGAATGTCGAAGTCCTCACCACCGAGGAAGGTGTCACCGTTGGTGGCCAGTACTTCGAACTGGTGCTCGCCATCGACTTCGGCGATCTCGATCACCGACACGTCGAAGGTACCGCCGCCCAGGTCATAGACGATCACGGTGTGGTCGCCCTTGGCCTTGTCCATGCCGTAGGCCAGCGCAGCCGCGGTCGGCTCGTTGATGATGCGCTTGACCTCGAGACCGGCGATGCGGCCGGCGTCTTTGGTAGCCTGGCGCTGGCTGTCGTTGAAGTAGGCCGGAACGGTGATGACCGCCTCGGTCACTGGCTCGCCGAGGTAGTCTTCGGCGGTCTTCTTCATCTTCTTCAGCACTTCCGCGGAGATTTGCGGCGGTGCCATTTTCTGGCCCTTCACTTCCACCCAGGCGTCACCGTTGTCGGCCTTGGCGATCTTGTACGGGACCATCTTGATGTCTTTCTGCACGACGTCTTCATCGAAGCGACGGCCGATCAGGCGCTTCACCGCATACAGGGTGTTGTGCGGGTTGGTCACGGCCTGACGCTTGGCGGACTGGCCAGCGAGGATCTCGCCATCATTGGTGTAGGCGATGATCGACGGCGTGGTGCGCGCACCTTCGGCGTTTTCGATGACCTTGACGTTACCGTTTTCCAGAACTGCGACGCAGGAGTTGGTAGTCCCCAGGTCGATACCGATGATTTTGCCCATATTCTTTCTCCCGAAACTTTGGATTCTCCGCAGCCCTGCTTCAGTGGCTGCGGCAGCAAATAAACGCTTGATCTAACAGATGGGGCTGATCGCCCGGATTTCAAGCCTGCTCGTCGATGGACGGCGGCGGCGCGATCGGCGCCTTGCTCACCACGACCATGGCCGGGCGCAGCAGACGGCCGCTGAGCAGATAGCCCTTCTGGAACACCTTGAGCACGGTATTCGGCTCGACGTGGGTGCTCTCTTCCATGGCCATGGCCTGGTGGTGCTCCGGATTGAACGGCGTGCCGTGCGGATCGACCGCCTCCAGCTGGTAACGCTTGAGGGTGTCGTGGAACAGCTTGAGGGTCAGTTCCATGCCTTCGCGGATCGCCTTGCTCGATTCGTCGCTGGCACTGGTCAGTTCCAGGCCGCGCTCCAGGCTGTCGACTACCGGCAGCAGGTCGTTGGCGAATTTTTCCAGGGCGAACTTGTGCGCCTTTTCCACATCCTGCTCGGCGCGGCGGCGCACGTTCTGCAGGTCGGCGGCCATGCGCAGGGATTGATCCTGGGCGGCGGCCAGCTGCTCTTCGAGGGTCTGCACACGGGCAGCCAGCTCGTCGCCAGCGGGCGCTACGCCTGCCAGTTGCTCTTCTGCGGTTGCCGTATCCAGGTTCTGTTCGTCTGCCATTGGGTCCTCCTGTGATTGCTTGGCGGGTTCTGACCCGCGCTTCTGTTCACCTATATGGGGGCCGAGCACAGGGTTTCAAGGGTTATTGCCCAGACAAAACAAAACACTGTATAAATAGCCAGCACAAACTTTTGGGAGCGCTCTCCATGCTGGTGCACCTGTCCGTTCACAACTACGCCATCGTCGAACACCTGGATCTCGAACTGCAGCGCGGCATGTCGGTGATCACCGGCGAGACCGGCGCCGGCAAGTCGATCATGCTCGACGCGCTCGGCCTGGCCCTCGGCGACCGCGCCGACAGCGGCGTGGTGCGGCCCGGAGCGGACAAAGCCGACATCCTCGCCAGCTTCGACCTGGAAGACATCGCCGAGGCCCGCGCCTGGCTGGCCGAGCGCGACCTGGACAACGACGGACCGTGCATCCTGCGCCGCGTCATCACCAGCGAAGGCCGCTCGCGCGGCTACATCAATGGCGCGCCCTGCCCGCTCGGTGACCTCAAGGCTCTGGGCGAGCTGCTGATCGATATCCACAGCCAGCACGAACACCAGTCGCTGCTCAAACCCGACACCCATCGCCGTCTGCTCGACGAGTACGCCGGCAGCCAGGAGCTGGCGCGCCAGGTGCAGCTAGCCGCGCAGCGCTGGCGCCAGACCCGCCAGGAACTGCAGCGCCTGTCCTCGACTGGCGATGAGCAGCGCGCCCGTCACCAGTTGCTCAGCTACCAGCTGGAAGAGCTGGAAAACCTGGCCCTGGGCGACAACGAGCTGGAGCAGCTGGAGCAGGAACACAAGGCCCTGAGCAATTCCGAGCAGTTGCTCGGTGCCTGTCGCCAGGTGCTCGAGCTGTGCAGCGAAAGCGACGCCGGCAACGTGCTGTCAGCCCTCACCGCCAGCCTCAACCGCCTCGGCGGCTTCGCCGATCAACCCGCTCTGGGCGAGGCCACCAACCTGCTGGCCAGCGCGCAGATTCAGGTGGAAGAAGCCGTCGGTGAACTGAACCGCTTCATCGATCACTTCGACGCCGACCCGCAGCGCCAGCAGTTCCTCGAAGAGCGCCTGGACGCCATCTACGGCCTGGCGCGCAAGCACCGCGTGCAACCCTTCGAACTGGGCGAACTGCAGCAGCGCCTGCTGGAAGAACTGGAAGGCCTGAACGCCGACGACGAGGCGGTCGAGCGCCTGGGCGAGGAGCTGGCCGCCTACTCCCGCCACTACCAGGACAAGGCCGGAGAGCTGAGCACCCTGCGCCAGCAAGCTGCCACCCGCCTGGCCGCCGCAGTGCAGGAAGAAATGCAGGCGCTGGGCATGCCCGGCGGGCGCTTCAATATCGAACTATTCAGCGGCAGCAGCGACGAACCACAGCCCCAAGGCCTGGAGCAGGTGGAGTTCCTGGTCAGCGCCAACCCCGGTCAGCCGCTGAAATCCCTGGCCAAGGTCGCTTCGGGTGGCGAGCTGTCGCGTATCAGCCTGGCCATCCAGGTGATCACCGCACAGACCTCGCGGGTGCCGACCCTGGTGTTCGACGAAGTCGACGTCGGCATCGGCGGCCCCACCGCCGAAGTGGTCGGTCAGCTGCTGCGTCGCCTCGGCGAGCGCGGCCAGGTGTTGACCGTGACCCACCTGCCGCAAGTCGCGGCCCAGGGTCACCAGCACCTGTTCGTGCACAAGGCGCGCGGCAAGGACAGCACGCAGACGGCGGTGGCCAACCTGGCACCGGAAGGCCGCGTGGAAGAGATCGCGCGCATGCTCGGCGGTGTCGACCTCACCGAGGAGTCCCTGGCCCACGCGCGCAAGATGGTGACCAAGGCCCAGGCCTGAACCATCCCGCAACGAAAAAGGCGCCCCATGGGGCGCCTTTTCTTTATCTGGGCTGGATTGTGCTTACTTCTTCTTGCGCACGTACAGCACCAGATTGTGATCGACCAGCTCGAAACCGTGCTGCTTGACGATTTCTTTCTGCAGCTTCTCGATCTCCGGATCGAAGAACTCGATCACCTCACCGGAATCCACGCAGACCATGTGGTCGTGGTGGCCGCCATCGGCCAGCTCGAACACGGCATGGCCGCCATCGAAGTTGTGGCGCTCGACCAGGCCGGCAGCCTCGAACTGGGTCAGGACGCGGTAGACGGTGGCCAGACCCACGTCTTCGCCGGCCTCCATCAGGGCCTTGTACACATCTTCGGCACTCATGTGGCGCTGACCGGAGACGGTCGAGTCGAGCATCTGCAGAATCTTCACGCGCGGCAGGGTGACCTTCAGGCCAGCTTTACGCAGTTCGTTGTTTTCAACCATGGTCGGCTTTCTCGTGCTTGCTGCTTCGCAGCTCCCGTTTATGCGGGTATGATCGGGGTTTAATTTGCCCAGCCAAGATAGTGGAAGTCACCCACCGATGCAAAACACCAAGCTCTTGCTGCCCAGCCTCACCCTCGTGGGTCTGCTCGCACTCGCCGGCTGTTCGTTTCCCGGGGTTTACAAAATCGACATCCAGCAGGGCAATGTCGTTACGCAGGACATGATAGACCAGTTGAAGCCTGGAATGACCCAGCGACAAGTGCGGTTTATCATGGGCAACCCCATGATCACCGACACTTTCCACGCCAAGCGCTGGGATTACCTGTACAGCATCCAGCCGGGCGGTCGTCAGCGCTACCAAGAGCGCATCAGCCTGGAGTTCGACGCCAATGATCAACTGATCGGCCTGGCCGGCGACTTCATGCCGGGCGTCAGCCGCGACCAAGAAATCCTCGGCGAAGACACCGACACCACCACTCCGCAGAGCCAGCCGCAACCGCAGGCCGAAGAGCCAGCCAAGCCGGGCTCGCTGCTGGAGCAGATCCAGAACGAAGTCGACTCCGCCGAGCCGATTCCGGTGCCGATTCCGGAGCCGCTGGACCCGCAGCCGCAATAAGCGCGGCGCAGAAAAAAGCCCGGCCAATGCCGGGCTTTTTCATGTCTGCTCGATTACTCGCCCTGCTGCGCCGCCCTGGCCTTGGCTGCCCGCGCCTTGCGCACTTCCTTGGGGTCAGCCAGCAGCGGTCGGTAGATCTCCACTCGCTCACCCGCTTCCAGCACACGCTCTTCCGGCTTGGCCAGCGCCTTGCCGAAAATGCCCAGCGCAGCGCTGGCCAGGTCGAGACCGGGAAAATGCTCGTGCAGCGCCGAACGCAGCGCCGCCTCGCGCGCCGTGGTGCCGGGCGGGACGCTCAGGCTCAGCAGCTTCTGCTCGCCGGCCAGGGCGTACACCACCTCGACCACGATCTCAGCCATTGAGCTGCTTGGCCCGCTGGCAGAAGGCGTCGACCATGGTGTTGGCGGCCTGGGTGAACAGCGGACCGAGCGTCGCCTTGACCAGCGCACCGGCGTAATCGAAGGTCAGGTCCAGGCTGATCTTGCAGGCCTTGTCGCCCAGCGCCTTGAACTCCCACAGGCCATGCAACTGGGAGAACGGGCCGCTTTCCAGACGCATCTCGATGGACTTGCCCGGCACTAGCTGGTTGCAGGTGGTGAACTGCTGACTGACGCCGCCCTTGGCCACGGTCAGGGTCGCGCGCATCTCGCTCTCGCTGGCTTCCAGCACCTCGGACGCCGCGCACCAGGGCAGAAACTGCGGGTAACTGGCCACGTCGTTGACCAGGTCGTAGAGGGCCTGCGCCGGGTAGGGCAACAGGGCCGAGCGTTGAATGCGGGTGCTCATCAGTCTTGGGTTCCTGAACTGCTGCACCGGCCTGCCGGCGCCACGGAGCGCGCATTGTGCGGAATTCGACTTGCCCCCTCAAGCGCACCTGTCGCCACGGGCGCATCGACTCCCTATAATGCGCGCCCTATGGCCAAGCAGAAGAAACACCCCACCGGGACCATCGCGCTGAACAAAAAGGCGCTGCACGATTACTTCATCGAACACAAGTTCGAGGCCGGCCTGGTCCTGTCCGGCTGGGAAGTGAAGAGCCTGCGCGCCGGCAAGGCGCAGCTGGTAGACAGCTACATCCTGCTCAAGGATGACGAAGCCTGGCTGATGGGTTGCCACATCACCCCACTGAAGACTGCCAGCACCCACGTCATCGCCGACCCGACGCGCACCCGCAAGCTGCTGCTGAACAAGCGCGAGCTGGACAAGCTGTTCGGCTCGGTGCAGCAGAAGGGCTACACCTGCGTGGCCCTGTCGATCTACTGGAAGGCGCACCTGATCAAGTGCGAAATCGCCCTGGCCAAGGGCAAGAAGGATTTCGACAAGCGCCATACCGAGAAAGAGCGGGATGCCGACCGCGAGGTCCAGCGTGCCATGCGCACCAAGGGCAAAGGCAATCAGGACGACTAAGGGCGCTAAGGCGCCCTTTCTTCTGCCCGCTAGAAACCTCGGCGCTGCGACCTGGCCAGGCGCTTGGCCTCCTGCTGCGCCTCCTCCAGCACTTCCTGCACGTAATGAATGTGCCGGTGCGACAGCTCCCGAGCCTCCTCGGCGCGGCGCCCGATGATCGCCTCGAACAGCGCCTGGTGCTGCTCGCGCAACTGGTCGCGGGTCTCGCTGCGCTGCAGGTACATGCCGCCGATATTGGTCACCACGTTGTGCTTGAGCAGGTCGAACAGGCCGCGAATGGTGTGCAGCAGTACTGCGTTGTGACTGGCCTCGGCAATGGCCAGATGGAAGCGCGCGTCAGCCGCGCCCTCCTCCGCCCGACTGGCCTTGCTGTTCGGCGCATAGCAGCGCTGCAGCTCGTCGAAGGCGGCCTGCAGGCGCTCGTGATCGACCGGCGTGGCACGCTGCGCCGCATAGAAGGCGCAGGAGCCCTCCAGCGTATGGCGGAACTCCAGCAGGTCGCGCTGCGCATCCGGATTGCTCTCCAGCAGATGCAGCAGCGGGTCACTGAAGGTCGAGCCCAGCTCGGCCGCCACATAGTTGCCGCCACCCTGGCGACTGACCAGCAGGCCCTTGGCCGCCAGCTTCTGGATCGCCTCGCGCAGCGACGGGCGTGACACGCCGAACTGCTCGGCCAGTACCCGCTCCGCCGGCAGGCGCTCGCCCGGCTTGAGCGTGCCCTCGAGGATCATCGATTCGAGCTGACTGACGATGTCGTCCGACAGGCGGCGCTGCCGCACCTGACCGAATGTCATACCACTTTCACCTTCAATTCCCAGCACGCCGCAGCTTGTGCCACGGCATTTGCCGGGCAGCCTAACCAGCCCCGTCCAGCGCCACAAGCGGCGCGGCGCGAGCGCACTACTCGACCAAAGTCGCAGGCCGACAAATTGACACGGCCGAAGCCAGGCTTTTACCCTGAGCGCCTGGCTTTGTAAATTGGTATTACCAATTATCCCAAAGTCATCGAGTCGCTCGACCTGCCGCCGCCGGGCCAGAAGCCTGAGGACCACCGAGCGCGAGGCACCTCCAAAAACAATTAGGGAGCCACCCGCAATGCAAACCTGGCAACAGCTCTATACCCCGCTCGGCAGCCTCGGCCTGTCGGCGCTCGCCGCACTGATCCCGATCATCTTCTTCTTCCTCGCCCTGGCCGTGTTCCGCCTCAAGGGCCACATCGCCGGCACCATCACCCTGGCGCTGTCGCTGCTGGTGGCGATCTTCGCCTTCGGCATGCCCGCCGAGAAAGCCTTCGCCGCCGCCGGCTACGGCTTCGCCTACGGCCTGTGGCCAATCGCCTGGATCATCGTCGCCGCGGTGTTCCTCTACAAACTCGCGGTCAAGAGTGGCCAGTTCGAGGTAATCCGCAGCTCGGTGCTGTCGATCACCGATGACCAGCGCCTGCAGGTGCTGCTGATCGGCTTCTCCTTCGGCGCCTTCCTCGAAGGCGCGGCCGGCTTCGGCGCACCGGTGGCGATCACCGCCGCCCTGCTCGTCGGCCTCGGCTTCAACCCGCTGTATGCCGCCGGCCTGTGCCTGATCGCCAACACCGCGCCGGTGGCCTTCGGCGCCCTGGGCATTCCGATCACCGTGGCCGGCCAGGTCACCGGCATCGACCCGTTCAAGATCGGCGCCATGACCGGCCGCCAACTACCGCTGCTGTCGATCATCGTGCCGTTCTGGCTGGTAGCGATGATGGATGGCTGGAAAGGCATCAAGGAAACCTGGCCGGCCGCGCTGGTCGCCGGTGGCAGCTTCGCCGTCACCCAGTACTTCACCTCCAACTTCATCGGCCCGGAACTGCCGGACATCACCTCGGCCCTGGTCAGCCTGGTCAGCCTGACCCTGTTCCTCAAGGTCTGGAGTCCGCGCCGCGCCGAAGACAGCGAAGTGGTCAGCATCACCGGCGGCGCCGCGACCCTCGGCGGCTTCGGCGGCCAGAGCGGAGCTACCCCGTCGCCCTACAGCTTCGGCGAGATCCTCAAGGCCTGGTCGCCGTTCCTGGTGCTGACCGTGCTGGTCACCATCTGGACCCTCAAGCCGTTCAAGGCCATGTTCGCCCCGGGCGGAGCGCTGGAGAGCTTCGTCTTCCTGTTCGCCATCCCGCACCTGGACCAGCTGGTGCTGAAGGTCGCGCCGATCGTCGCCAACCCCACGCCGATCCCGGCCGTGTTCAAACTGGACCCGATCTCCGCCACCGGCACCGCGATCTTCTTCTCGGCACTGATCTCCATGCTGATCCTGAAGATCGATTTCAAAACTGGTCTGACCACTTTCAAGGAAACCTTCATCGAGCTGAAGTGGCCGATCCTGTCCATCGGCATGGTGCTGGCCTTCGCCTTCGTCACCAACTTCTCCGGCATGTCCACCACCATGGCCCTGGTCCTGGCTGGCACCGGCTCGCTGTTCCCGTTCTTCTCGCCGTTCCTCGGCTGGCTGGGCGTATTCCTGACCGGCTCGGACACCTCGTCCAACGCCCTGTTCGGCTCGCTGCAGGCCACCACCGCGCACCAGATCGGGGTCAACGACACCCTGCTGGTGGCCGCCAACACCAGCGGCGGCGTGACCGGCAAGATGATCTCGCCGCAATCCATCGCCGTGGCCTGCGCCGCCACCGGCATGGTCGGCAAGGAATCCGACCTGTTCCGCTTCACCCTCAAGCACAGCCTGATCTTCGCCACCTTCGTCGGCCTGATCACCCTGGTCCAGGCCTATTGGCTGACCGGCATGCTCGTGCACTGAGGACATTCGGATCTGCTGCGCGTCGGCGATACAGCGTTAGACATGGCCTCGGGCTGCTCATTTACAGCTCGTAAACTCCGCGCCCTCGGCCATGTCTGCCTTGTCTCGCTCTAGCTCGCGAGATCCGTCCGCAACATCGTTGTTCCCATTTTCCAACGGATGAGAAGCCAATGATCATCTCCGCCTCCACCGACTACCGCGCCGCGGCCCAACGCCGGCTGCCGCCGTTCCTGTTCCACTACATCGACGGCGGCGCCTACGCCGAGTACACGATGCGGCGCAACGTCGAGGACCTGGCCGGCATCGCCCTGCGTCAGCGCGTGCTGAAGAACATGTCCGAGCTGGACCTGTCCACCGAGCTGTTCGGCGAGAAGCTGGCCATGCCGGTGGCCCTGGCTCCGGTCGGCCTGACCGGCATGTACGCCCGCCGTGGCGAGGTGCAGGCGGCCAAGGCGGCGGCGGCCAAGGGCATTCCCTTCACCCTGTCCACCGTCTCGGTCTGCCCGATCGAGGAAGTGGCTCCAAGCATCGACCGGCCGATGTGGTTCCAGCTCTACGTGCTGAAGGACCGCGGCTTCATGCGTAACGCCCTGGAGCGGGCCAAGGCCGCCGGCGTCACCACCCTGGTGTTCACCGTCGACATGCCCACCCCCGGCGCCCGCTACCGCGACGCCCATTCCGGCATGAGCGGCCCGAATGCAGCCGCACGGCGCATGCTGCAAGCCGTCACCCACCCGGCCTGGGCCTGGGACGTCGGCGTGCTGGGCAAGCCACACGACCTCGGCAATATCTCCACCTACCGTGGCAACCCCACCGGCCTGGCCGACTACATCGGCTGGCTGGGGGCCAATTTCGACCCGTCGATCTCCTGGAAGGACCTGGAATGGATCCGTGAATTCTGGGACGGCCCGATGGTGATCAAGGGCATCCTCGACCCCGAGGATGCCAAGGACGCGGTGAAATTCGGCGCCGACGGCATCGTCGTGTCCAACCACGGCGGCCGCCAGCTCGACGGCGTGCTGTCCAGCGCCCGCGCCCTGCCGGCCATCGCCGACGCGGTGAAGGGCGAACTGAAGATCCTCGCCGACTCCGGCATCCGCACCGGCCTCGACGTGGTGCGCATGCTCGCCCTCGGCGCCGACGGCGTGATGCTCGGCCGCGCTTTCGTCTACGCCCTGGCCGCCGCCGGCGGTACCGGGGTGAGCAACCTGCTCGAGCTGTTCGAGAAGGAGATGCGCGTGGCCATGGTCCTCACCGGCGCCAAGTCGATCGCGGATATCAGCCGCGACTCGCTGGTGCGTGAACTGGGCGTCTGACGCCCAGCCCTCCACGCCCTACCCAGGCGTGGAAACGCTGCAAGCGCACACCCGCGCCGCAGTGCAGCCAGGCGGGCACGCCCGTCCGGTGTAGCCGACAATAACAAGCAGGGCCGCCACAAGCGGCCCGCACCTACCGTGATACATGGAGCACGCATGAGCCTGCCCGCCGCCTTCCTCGCCGAAGTCCACCGCCTGATCCCGCGCGAGCGCCTGTTCGACGACCCGCTGTCGACCCTGGCCTTCGGCACCGATGCCAGCTTCTACCGGCTGATTCCCAAGCTGGTGGTGCGGGTCGAATCCGAGGCCGAGGTAGTGCGCCTATTGGAGCTGGCCAGCGTCGAGCGCGTACCGGTGACCTTCCGCGCCGCCGGCACCAGCCTCTCCGGTCAGGCCATCAGCGACTCGGTACTGATCGTCCTCGGCGACAGCTGGAATGGCCGCGACATTCGCGCAGGCGGCGCACAGATCCGCCTGCAGCCCGGCGTGATTGGCGCCCAGGCCAACGCCTGGCTGGCCCCGCTGGGGCGCAAGATCGGCCCCGACCCGGCCTCGATCAACGCAGCGAAGATCGGCGGCATCGTCGCCAACAATTCCAGTGGCATGTGCTGCGGCACGGCGCAGAACAGCTACAAGACCCTCGCCGGCCTGCGCGTGGTGCTGGCCGACGGCAGCGTGCTGGACAGCGAGGATGCCGCCAGCATCGCAGCCTTCCGCGCCCGCCACGGCGCCCTGCTCGATCAGTTGGCCCAGCTAGGTCGAGAAACCCGCGCCAACACCGCGCTGGCCGACAAGATCCGACACAAGTACCGGCTGAAGAACACCACCGGCTTCTCGCTCAACGCGCTGGTCGACTTCGACGAGCCGCTCGACATCCTCAACCACCTGATGGTCGGCTCCGAGGGCACCCTCGGTTTCATCAGCGCGGTGACCTACGACACCGTGCCGGAGCACCCGCACAAGGCCAGCGCACTGATCGTCTTCCCCGACGTGGAGAGCTGCTGCCAGGCCGTGCCGCTGCTCAAACAGCAGCCGGTGTCGGCGGTGGAGCTGCTCGACCGCCGCAGCCTGCGCTCGGTGGAGAACATGAAGGGCATGCCCGAGTGGGTACAGAACCTGTCGGGCGGCGCCTGCGCCCTGCTGATCGAATCGCGCGCCGCCAGCCAGTCGCTGCTGCACGAACAGATCGGCCAGATCATGGCCTCCATCGCCCACTTCCCGGTGGAGAAGCAGGTCGACTTCAGCGAGGACCCGATCGTCTACAACCAGCTGTGGAAGATCCGCAAGGAGACCTTCCCCGCCGTCGGCGCGGTGCGCCAGACCGGCACCACGGTGATCATCGAGGACGTCACCTTCCCGGTGGAGCGCCTGGCCGAGGGCGTCAACCGCCTGATCGAACTGCTGGAGAAGCACCGCTACGACGAGGCCATCCTGTTCGGCCACGCCCTGGAGGGCAACCTGCACTTCGTCTTCACCCAGGGCTTCGATGATCCGGTGCAGGTCGCACGTTACGAAGCCTTCATGCAGGACGTGGCGCAGCTGGTGGCCGTGGAGTTCGGCGGCGCGCTCAAGGCCGAACACGGCACCGGGCGCAACATGGCACCCTTCGTCGAGCTGGAATGGGGCAGCGAGGCCTACCAGCTGATGTGGACCATCAAGCGCCTGTTCGACCCGCTGGGCATCCTCAACCCGGACGTGGTGCTGTCGGAAGATCCGCAGATCCACCTGAAAAACCTCAAGCCGCTGCCGGCCGCCGACGAGATCGTCGACAAGTGCATCGAGTGCGGTTTCTGCGAGCCGGTCTGCCCGTCCAAGGGGCTGACCCTGACGCCGCGCCAGCGCATCGTCATCTGGCGCGATATCCAGGCGCGCAAGCGTGCCGGCATCGACACCACGGAGCTGGAAGCCGCCTACCACTACCAGGGCGTGGACACCTGCGCCGCCACCGGCCTGTGCTCGCAGCGCTGCCCGGTGGGCATCAACACCGGCGACCTGGTGCGCAAGCTACGCGCCCGCGACGCCGAGCACGGGCGCAGCGCCGACTGGCTGGCCGCGCACTTCCACCGCACCCTGCAGGGCGCGCGAATGCTGCTGCACGTGGCCAACGGCGCGCGCATGCTGCTGGGCGCGCCGCTGCTGGGCAAGACCTCGGCCCTGCTGCACAAGGCCAGCGCCGGGCGCGTGCCGCAGTGGACGCCGGCCATGCCGCAGCCGGTGCGCAACCTCGCCCTGCCGACCTTCAGCAACGATGCGCGGCCGCGCGTGGTCTACCTCGCCGCCTGCATCTCTCGCGCCATGGGCCCGGCCTTCGCCGATGCCGAGCAGACACCGCTGATCGACAAGACCCGCCGCCTGTTGGAAAAAGCCGGCTTCCAGGTGGTGTTCCCCGAGGACGCAGACAACCTCTGCTGCGGCCAGCCGTTCGCCTCCAAGGGTTACCCGGAGCAGGCCGAGCGCAAGAAGCAGGAGCTGGTCGACGCGCTGCTCAAGGCCAGCCGCGGCGGCCTCGACCCGATCTACTGCGACACCAGCCCCTGCACCCTGCGCCTGGTCCAGGACGGCCTCGACCCGCGGCTGCAACTGCACGACCCGGTGAGGTTCATCCGCGAGCATCTGTTCGAGCGCCTGGAATTCACCCCGCAGGACAAACCGGTGGCGGTGCACGTCACCTGCTCCACCCAGCATCTGGGCGAGGCCCAGGGACTGATCGACATCGCCCGCCGCTGCGCCAAGGAAGTGGTGATCCCCGAGGGCATCCACTGCTGCGGTTTCGCCGGCGACAAGGGCTTCACCACGCCCGAGCTGAACGCCCACTCGCTGCGCTCGCTGAAGGACGCGGTGCAGTACTGCGAGGAAGGCATCTCCACCAGCCGCACCTGCGAGATCGGTCTGTCCAGCCACAGCGGCATCGACTACCACGGCCTGGTCTACCTGGTGGATCGCGTCACCCGCCCGCGCGCCCTGGCGCGCTGAGGTGCCGAGATGAGAAAGGTGGAACCCTGCGGCGCGCGCTCACGTCCACTTAACTAGAGCCCGGCGTACCGGGCTCCTGCCATCCCGGATGCATCGCCCCGCCATGGGCACTCATCAGAGCGCCCAGGCCAACCGCGCCGCGCAAGCAGCCGGCACGCTCCGGGCACGACTGGACGATAGAGGACCACCTCATGAAACGTACTGCCCTGCTCTTCACCTGCGCCCTGCTGACCGCCCCGGCCTTCGCCGCCGAAGACCTGTGCACGGTCAATCTGCAGAAGCTGGACGACTCCGCCGCGACCATGGCGACCATGACCGACCCGCTCAAATCGCAGGTCGCCGACCTGCAGGCCAAGGCCAAGATGGACCAGGCCGCCGGCAAGGTCGAAGACTGCGCGAGCAACGCCGAACAGGCGCTGAACCTGCTGCAGAAGGCCGAGTCCGGTAACGGCGGCGCCTCCAACTGACGCGCCGGCGGAGCCTGCGGGCTCCGCCCTGCCCGCTACACCGGGCCGCCTATACTCAGGGCTACCCCGCCCAGGAGGTCCGCCCCATGCGCCGCGCCACCCTACTGCTCGCCGCCCTGCTGCTCAGCACTCCGCTCTACGCCATGCATTGTCCGCAAGACATGGCCAAAATCGATCAACTTCTGAAGACCGACCCGCCCGCCGATCCCGAGGTACTGGCCGAGGTGCAGCGCCTGCGCGCCGAAGGCGAGCAGCTGCACAAGGCCGGCAATCACAGCGAGTCGGTGAAGGTGCTGGACGAAGCGCTGAACCTGCTGCAGGCCAGCGAGTAGCCTCAGGCCAGTTCGCTGAGCAGCGACACGGCAACCTGCCGCAGCTGCTGCAGGTCCACCGGCTTGAGCATGCAGGCCTGCGCGCCCTTGGCGCGGGCCTCGTCGAGCACGTCCTCGTCGGACGCCGCGCTGACCACCAGCACCGGCACCTCGGCCAGGCGTGGATCGGCGCGCATGGCATCGAGAATCTCCAGGCCGCTGCCGTCCGGCAGGTCGAGATCCAGCAGCACCAGCGCCGGCACCTGCTCGGACAGCTGCAACAGCGCCCGCCGCACCGACCCTGCGCCCGCCACCTCAGCGATGCCCCGCAGTCCTTCCTGCAGTACACGCAAGCAGGCCGGATGGTCCTCGACGCAGAGCACCTGAGCCAATGCCTCTGGCGTTTCGACCTGCCCCGCCTCGTCAACACGCTCGGCGGAAGCCGGCGCGGCCGCGCTGGGCAACTCGATCCAGAAGCGGCTGCCCAAGCCCACGTCGCTGGAGAAGCCCATCTCGCCGCCCATCAGCTCGGCCAACTCGCGGCACAGCACCAGGCCGATGCCGGTACCGGGGATGTTGGAGTTCTCCCGCCCCAGGCGCTGGAACGGCTGGAACAGCTGGGCCTGCTGCTCCGGGCTGAGTCCTGGCCCGGTGTCATCGACCGACAGGCGCACGCCGCCGGCGCGCACCTCGTAGCCCAGGCGAATCATGCCCTGCGGGCTGTTGTACTTGACCGCGTTGGACAGCAGGTTGAGCACCACCTGGCGCAAGCGCCGCGGGTCTGCCAATACGAACAGCGGCGGGTGCGCCTCGGCCTGCAATTGCAACTGCAGGCGACGCTGCTGCACCTCGGGCTGAATCAGTTCAGCACAACTGCGCAGCAGCGGGCCGATGTCGACCGGCTGCAGCTGCAGCTGCTGCTGGCGGCTCTCGATGCTGGAAAGGTCGAGGATGTCGTCCACCAGGGAGGTGAGGTGGCGGCTGGCATGGACGATCTCCCGCGCGTATTCGGCTTCCTGGTCGCGCTCGCCGCGCTCCTGGGTTTCCAGTTCGATCAGCTGGGCGAAACCATGGATGGCGTTGAGCGGCGTGCGCAGCTCGTGGCTCATGCTCGACAGGAAACGGCTCTTGGCCTGGCTGGCGGCCTGAGCGTCGAGGCTGGCGCGGCGCAATTCCTCCTGCACTTGCTTGAGACGGGTGATATCGACATGGGTACCGGCGGCGCGCACCGCGCGGCCCTGCTCGTTGCGCTCGATCACCTTGCCGCGGCTGAGCAGCCACACATAACGGCCCTGAGCATCGGCATAGCGGTACTCGGCCTCGAAGAAATCCTCGGCGCTTTCGTCAGCCATGCTCAGGCGCAGATGGCGCACACGCGGCAGGTCGTCCGGGTGTACGCGCTGGTTGAATTCGGCAAAGGGCATGCACTCGCCGGGCAAGCCAAAACGCCGCACGAAGCGCTCGCTGATGCGGATGCACAGGTCGTGGGCATCCACCTCCCACAAGCTCTCGGTGGTGCTTTCCAGCACCAGCTCCAGGGTGCGCTGCACGTACTGACGGCTCTCCTCGGCGGTCTGCAGCTGCTGCCCCGCATGCTGCACCTCGGTGGCCAGCTCGGCCATCTCGGCGATCCCCGTCGGCGGCGCCGCCGGCTTGCGCTCGCCGGCGGCCAGACTGCGCATCATGCCGACGATGCCCGCCACCGGCTCGGCCAGCTCGCTGCTCAGGCGCCGCGAACGCAGCCACATCCAGGTACCGAACAGCAGGTAGAAGAACACCAGGCCGGCGATCATCAGGTAGCCGATGGTCTGGTACTGCGCGGCCAGGCGGTTGGTCTCGCTGAAGATGTTGGTCTCGTCCACCACCAGCAGCAGGCGCCAGCCGGTCTGCGGAATCTCGCTCCAGGCCATCAACTGGCCACGGCCGCCAAGCTGCACCTCAACCACGCCGTGGCGCTTGGCCGCCATGCCTTCGAGCAGCGGCTGTAGACCCGCCTGGCGATTGAGCTTGAAGTCGGCCGGCTTGAGCACCTCGCGACGCACCGCCTCGGCATAGGAGTAGCTGGTCAGCTCGCGCAGGCCGAAGTCCTTCTCGCCGGCCGCCGGCAGCGCCATGATCGCGTTGTCGCCGCTCACCAGCAGCGCATAGCCCTGCCAGGGCACCTGCAGGTTGCCGATCTCGGTCAGCATCTGGCCCACCGTCACGTCCAGGCCGGCGACGCCCTCGAGGAAATTGTCGCGGTACACCGGGGCGATGGCCGACATCATCCAGCCCTGCCCGGCCGGGTCGAGGTAGACCTCGGTCCACACCGTGCCGCGCGCCGGGTTGTGCTCGCCGTCCGCCAGGTAATAGAAGTTGTACTGCGGAATGACCATGTCGTGCGGGTACTGCTGCAACACGTCGAAGTATGGGTAGATGCGGTTGTAGCTATCCCAGCTGTTGAAGTAGACCGCGGCCACCAGCGGGTCGGCCTGGCGGATCGAGCGCATCAGCGGGTCGACCCGCGACAGGCGCAAGGCCTTGTCGCGGTCCTGGTCCTTGGTCGAGGCGGAATAGAAGGAGGCGGCGCGGCTGTCGTCGCTGCGGCTGTAGTACACCCCTTCGGTGGTGCTGGCGTGGCGCTGGCGTTCCAGCTCGTCCGGCTCGTAGCGGCGGTCGCCCAGCGCCTCGGCCACCGCGTCGCGGTACACGCCGACCTGCGCCTCGATGGCGCGCAGGCGGCTGTCGATCACCTGGCCTTCGCGACGCACGGCGCTGTCCAGGTCCTGCAGAGCGCTGCTCTGCAGGTAGCCGACCTGCGACTCGCGGATGGATTCATTGGTATAGAGGTAGACACCGATCAGCACCGACTCCACCAGCACCAGTGGGATCAGCGCACTCTGCAAAAACGCCCGCCAGATCCAGCGGCGCAAGGGCTTGAGCGGTGCGAGCGGCATCCAGGGCTCCTCGAATTCCAATCTGAAGAGAATGGCACAGGCCCAGTGAACAGCCAGCCCGAGCCGGCATTGTAGCGGCAGAAGCGAGGTCGACGCTGGTGAACCTTTGCCGTACACTGCGCGTCCAACCTCGCAAGAGCGTTCTGGGGCCGATTAGGATTCGACGCCGGTAGCGAAACTTGAGGGGCATGCCGAGTAGGTGACAGTTCTCGTAAATCCGCTGCCACAACTTCATAGTTGCCAACGACGACAACTACGCTCTGGCCGCCTAAGGGCGCCAGCAGACCCTAGGGGATGCCTGTAAACCCGAAGATTTGGTCTGTCAGATAGAACAGGATCGCCGCCAAGCACGCTGCAGGTGTAACGGCTAAAACTTATGCAGCTCGCTCCAAGCACCCTGCCACTCGGGCGGCGCGGAGTTAACTCAGTAGAGATGGCTAAGCATGTAGAACCGATAGCGGAGAGCTGGCGGACGGGGGTTCAAATCCCCCCGGCTCCACCAAACAGGCCCTTGGAAATCGACAGATTTTCAGGGGCTTTTTCTTTGCTGGTCAAAAAACAGTCGAACCGTGGTAGACTCCCGGCCCCGCAAGGTGATAGGCGCAGATGGCAGCCGCCATCCTGATCTATGCGGTATGCAGTCCTACCAGGACATGGCTGGTATCCGGAACACCGTTCCACTTGAGCGCACGCTCTGCTTTCTTGAGATCAGAAGCAGGTCCGCTGCGCAGCACTGATAACAAGCCGACTCTCCCTCCTGCAGTTCCTTGTTCTCCAAGGTTCATGCAGCTGTTCTGCTCGATCTCAATCGTCCCTACTGGCGTCACCTCCTGTCGAGACAACAACCTGCCGGAATATCGGTATGCGAACGCATGCCTGGATTTCCGGTCATAAAACACGCGCGCTCAGGCAAAACGCCGGCGCGCCCGACACGAGTAATTCTTATGACCACACCTATTATCTGCCGCACCTATCGGCAACCCATCAGCCAATGTGCATGCTTCCGCTGCCGCCCACTTGGAGCTGATGTACAGCTCAAATCCTCGGCAAACAGACCAGTCGCCCATTAAATGCCTCTGCGGTATCAGCTCATTGCACCAGGGGATATGCGAGAGCATGGCGAAAGCACAAGCTCTGTTGGAATCCCTCTTCCCTTCGTTAGGGACTGAGTACGCAGATGAACAGGTACGACTTTTATCTGGCCAAAGCGAAGTAGCCCAGGATTCTGGGCTGGTTCCAACGCGCTGAATGAAGAGCCTGCCGAAGGCCATGCGCAGCCTGCTGTCTCGGCATCCCGGCCAATTTAGCGGCTCAGAACAAGCCCATCTGCCGATCAATCATTGCCGCAAAGTCATCCCCTACGAACGGCAGAATGGCATCCGCCACCGGCTGCAGCTGGCGCGTCAGGTAGTGTTCGTAATCGATGGCTGAGCTGCGGGTTTCCAGGGGCTCGGGGCCGGCGGTGGTGATCAGGTAGCTGATCCAGCCACCGCGCTGGTACTGGCGTGGGCGGCCGAGACGGTCGTTGTGTTCGTCGGCCAGGCGTGCAGCGCGCACGTGGGGTGGGACGTTGCGTTCGTAGTCGCTGAGCTTGCGGCGCAGGCGTTTGCGGTAGATCAGCAGGTCGTCCAGCTCGCCAGCCAGGGTGCGGCGCACGTAGTCGCGCACGTATTCCTGATGGGGGCGTTCCTCGAAGATCAGCCGGTACAGCTCCTGCTGGAACTGCTGGGCCAGCGGCGACCAGTCGGTGCGCACCGTCTCCAGGCCCTTGAACACCATCTCCTCGTTGCCGTCGGCGCGGCGTACCAGGCCGGCGTAGCGTTTCTTGCTGCCCTCCTCCGCGCCGCGCACGGTGGGCATCAGGAAGCGCCGGTAGTGGCTCTCGTACTGCAGCTCCAGTGCGCTCTCCAGGCCCATCTCGTCGCGCAGGTGTTCGCTCCACCACTGGTTGACCCGCGCCACCAGCGCGCGGCCGATGCGCGCGGCGTCTTCCTCGGCGTGTTCGTGGCCGAGCCAGACGAAGGTGGAGTCGGTGTCGCCGTAGATCACCTTGTAGCCCTCGGCTTCGATCAGCTCGCGGGTGCGGCGCATGATGGCGTGGCCGCGCAGGGTGATGGACGAAGCCAGGCGGGTGTCGAAGAAGCGGCAGCCGCTGGAGCCGAGCACGCCGTAGAAGGCGTTCATGATGATTTTCAGCGCCTGTGACAGCGCCGCGTTGCCGTCGCGTTTGGCCGCCTCGCGGCCCTGCCAGACGCGCTCGACGATGGCTGGCAGGCAGTGCTGGGTGCGCGAGAAGCGCCCACCGCGGAAGCCTTCCACCGAGTGCTCATCGTCCGGCTGGCGCAGGCCTTCGATCAGGCCCACCGGGTCGATCAGGAAGGTGCGGATGATCGAGGGGTACAGGCTCTTGTAGTCGAGCACCAGCACCGACTCGTAGAGGCCCGGGCGCGAGTCCATGACGAAGCCGCCAGGGCTGGCCTGGGGCGCCTTCTCGCCGAGATTGGGCGCAACAAAACCCATGCGGTGCATCGGCGGCAGGTACAGATGGGTGAAGGCCGCCACCGAGCCGCCGCTGCGGTCCGCCGGCAGGCCGGTAGTGGCGGCGCGCTCGAGGAGGAAGTCGATCAACCGGGTGTGGGCGAAGATGCGCGTGACCAGCTCGCAGTCCTTGAGGTTGTAGCGGGCCAGGGCCGGCTTGTCCTCGGCGAACATGCGGTTGATCTCGTCCATCCGCTGATACGGCGTGTCGATCGCCTTGCCCTCGCCGAGCAAGGTCTGGGACACGCTTTCCAAACTGAACGAGGGGAAGTTCCAGGTGGCCGAGCGCAGCGCCTCGATGCCATCGATGATCAGGCGGCCGGCGGCTGCGGCGAAGTAGTGGTTGTGGCTGGCGTGTTCGCGCCACTCCATCACCTCGCCGCCGCGACCGAACAGCAGTGGCACCTTGAGGTCGACGGAGTGGCGCTGCAGCACGCGCAGGTCGAACTGCACCAGGTTCCAGCCGATGATCGCGTCCGGGTCATGCTCGGCCAGCCAGGCGTTGAGCCGCTCCAGCAACTGCGCGCGTTCGGTGCAGTACTCCAGGTCGAAGTCGACGTCGGGGGCCGCGTCCGGCTGCGCGCCGAGCATATACACCTGGCGCTGGCCGCAGCCTTCCAGGGCGATGGAGTAGAGCTCGCCGCGCTCGCTGGTCTCGATGTCCAGCGACACCAGGCGCAGCTTGGGGCGATAGTCCTCGGCCGGCTTGAGACGGCCATCGAGCAACACGCCGTTGTCGTCCGGGGTGCCGGCGAACCACACCGGCGCGGTGATGAAGCGTTCCATGAGGAAACGCTCCGGCGGGCGGATATCGGCCTCGTAGACGTCCACGCCGGCCTTGCGCAGCTGCTTGTCGAGCTTGATCAGCTGGCGATGCGAGTTGCAGTACAGGCCGAGCACCGGGCGCTGGCGGAAGTCGCGCAGGCCCAGCGGGCGCAGCTCCACGTCACGCTCACTACGCAGCTGCGCCTCGGCGCGCTCGCGCTGCACGGCAGGGACGAAGGCCACCGAGGGCTGGTGCGCCAGGCGCAGCAGGCGCGGGCCGGCGTCGCTGGCCAGCCAGAATTCGACCTCGGTGCCGGCCGGCGTGTCACGCCAGTGACGGGTCAGGACGAAGCCCTGTTGCAGATCCACGCGGTTGTCCCGGAAAGCTGTTCTCGGCGTGATTCTACCGGGCGCAGCACCGCTCCGGGCTCAGAGTCTGTTTACGATCTTTTGAGCTAGAGCCAGGCAAGGCGAAATGGGGCGAGGGCGCGGAGTTTACGAGGTGTAAATGAGCAGCCCGAGCCCCATTTCAACGCAGCATGGCCGACGATCAAGGGATCGTAGACAGGCTCTCAGATCTCTACTTGGGTACCCAGTTCTATCACCCGATTAACCGGCAGCTGGAAGTAGCTCATGCTGCTGTTGGCGTTCTTCTGCAGGAAGGCGAACAGGCGCTCGCGCCAAGGTGCCATGCCGAAGCGCTTGGTCGGGATCACCGTCTCGCGGCTGAGGAAGTAGGTGGTGCGCATCGGCGAGAAGTCCAGGCCCTCGGCGTTGCACAGGCTCAGCGCCTGCGGCACGTTGGGCTCCTCCATGAAGCCGAAGTGCAGCAGCACGCGGTAGAAGCCGTCGCCATAGCTGGTCACCTCGATGCGCTCACGCACCGCTACCCGCGGGCTGTCCTCGCTGAGCACGGTGAGCAGCACCACCTGCTCGTGCAGCACCTGGTTATGCAGCAGATTGTGCAGCAGCGCGTGGGGCACGGCGTCCGGCCGCGCACTGAGGAAGATGGCGGTGCCGCCGACGCGGTGCGGCGGCTGGATACGGATGCTGTCGAGGAAGGCCGGCAGCGGCAGCGCCGTTTCGTCCAGGCGGGCGAAGAGCATCTGCTTGCCGCGCTTCCAGGTAGTCATCAGCAGGAACAGGGCGATGCCGGCCACCACCGGGAAGGCGCCACCCTGGAAGATCTTCGGCACGTTGGCGCTGAAGAACAGGCTGTCGACCAGGAGGAAGCCGAGCAGTACCGGGATCGCCAGCCAGCGCGGCGTGCGCCACAGCAGAAGCACCACGGCGGCGACCAGCAGGGTATCGATCAGCATGGTGGTGGTCACCGCCACGCCGTAGGCGGCGGCCAGCGCGCCGGAGGAGCCGAAGCCGATCACCAGCAGCACCACGGCGACCATCAGCGCCCAGTTGACCAGGCCGATATAGATCTGCCCCTGGGCCGCGCTGGAGGTGTGCTGCACCTGCATGCGCGGGATGTAGCCGAGCTGCATGGCCTGCTGGCTGAGGGAGAAGGCGCCGGAGATCACCGCCTGCGAGGCGATGATGGTGGCCAGGGTGGCCAGGCCGATCATCGGCAACAGCGCCCAGGACGGCGCCAGTAGGTAGAAGGGGTTGCGCGCCGCCGCGGGGTTCTCCAGCAAGAGAGCGCCCTGGCCGAAGTAGTTGAGCACCAGGCCCGGCAGCACCAGGGCGAACCAGGCGCGGGCGATGGGCTTGCGCCCGAAGTGACCCATGTCGGCGTACAGCGCCTCGGCGCCGGTCAGCGCCAGCACCACCGCGCCGAGGATGGTCACGCCCACGCCCGGGTGATCGATGAAGAAGCGCACCGCCCACCAGGGATTGAGCGCCTGCAGCACCTCGGGGCGCTGGATGATGCCGTGGATGCCGAGCACGCCGAGCACGACGAACCACAGCACCATCACCGGACCGAACAGGATGCCGATACGCGCGGTGCCGTGCTTCTGGATCAGGAACAGGCCGATCAGCAGCACCACGGTGACCGGCACCACCCAGTGGCTCAGGCCCGGCAATGCCACTTCCAGGCCTTCGACGGCGGAGAGTACCGAGATGGCCGGAGTGATCATGCTATCGCCGTAGAACAGCGCGGTACCGAACAGGCCGAGCAGCACCAGCACGCCGCTCAGCCGCGGGTAACCGGCGGTGGCGCGACGGGCAAGCGCGGTGAGCGCCATCACCCCACCCTCGCCGCCGTTGTCGGCGCGCAGGATGAACAGCACATACTTGAGCGAGACCACCCAGAGCAGCGACCAGAGGATCAGCGAGAGGATGCCGAACACGCCTTGCGCATCGACCTGCACGCCATAGTGGCCGGCGAAGACTTCCTTGAGGGTGTACAGCGGACTAGTGCCGATATCGCCGTAGACCACGCCGATGGCGGCCACCAACAGGCCGAACGACGACGAAGAGCCATGGGCCTCGCCGCCCAGCTCCGCAACCTTGGAACTCAATCCAGACACCTCGACAGAGAAGCGCGGCAAGGCCACGCGAGAGACCGATCGGCGCAGCGCCGGGCCAACCGGCCAGCGCAACACACCTGGCCGTCAATTCTCGCGTGCCGCGCCCTGCCCGGCCGTTAAGAATGCGTAAAGAATGCGGAAGTGGTTTTTACAACAGCGATTGCTGCGGCGAGGGACCGAGCACGCCCTCCAGCTCCAGCAGCGCCTGCTTGCGATGCAGGCCGCCGGCGTAGCCGGTGAGCTTGCCGTCGGCGCCGATGATGCGGTGGCAAGGCACGATGATGGCGATGGGATTGACCGCATTGGCGCGGCCCACGGCGCGCGCCGAGGTCTTGCGCTCCAGCTTCAGGGCCAGGGCGCCGTAGGTCAGGGTGGTGCCGTAGGGCACCTGGCGCAGGTGCTTCCAGGCCTCGTGCAGGAAGGCGTTGCCCAGCGGTGCCAGCGGCAGGTCGAAGACCTTGCGCTGGCCGGCGAAGTACTCCTCCAGCTGACGTGCCACCGCAGCCACCAGCGTGGCATCGCGCTGCAGCAGGTAGCCGCGCCAGATTAGCGGCTCATGCACCTCGTCATCGAGAAACTCCAGGCGCTGCAGGGCACCCTGGGCATCCACCAGGGCGATCATCACACCCAGCGGGGTGTCGATCAGGTCGCCACGGACCGGCGTCGGTGCAGTCATGAAGCTCTCCTTGAATCCGGCCACCGACTATCGCGCCGCCGACGCGCGCGATCAAGGCATGCCTGGCGAGAACCTTTCTGCGGACTTCGGTCACAGAACCGACATACGGTCTTAACCGTTGCGCTTGCCGGGTCGACTTGTATCGGCATACCCGTCGTTTCAGGAAGACCTCCATGACCCGCTGGCTCGCCAACCTCAACGTCAGTCGCAAACTCACCCTGGGCTTCGCCCTGGTGCTGCTGCTGACCACCCTGATCACCCTTATCAGCTGGATCAGCGCCGACAAGATCATCGCGCGCAGCACCAAGCTCAGCGAGATCGCCGAGCTCAACTTGCTGACCAAGGAACTGCGCATCGCCCGCCTGAGCTACCAGGCCGACCGCGATCAGGAGAGCCGCGATGAGGCCCTCGCCGCGCTGCGCAAGCTGCAGGAACAACAGCAGGATCTGGGCCGCCAGCTCAGCGATCCGTACGACCTGGACCTGCTGCGCCAGCAGAGCGAGCACGCCGCCCGCTACCAGCGTCTGTTCGAACAACTGGTGAGTACGGTGGACAACCGCGCCGCCGCGCACCGCGACCTGACCGCCCGTGCCGAGCGCATCGGCCAGGGCCTCGACCAGTTGATGGACCAGCTGACCCAGGGCAGCGGCGAGATTCTCGAAGAACAGCGCCTGCCGCTGCTGCGCGAGATCAGCGCCGCCTCGCTGCAGGTGCAGGCCGCCCGCCGCCTGGTGCTGAGCTACATCGGCCGCGAAGACAGCCAGGCCGAAGCCGCTGCGAGCAAGGCGGTGGCCGATGTCGAAGCGCAACTGAGCCAGCACCAGCAGAGCATGCCGGCCGGCTTCCAGGACGAGCTGAGCATGTCCGTCGAGGAGATCAAGAACTATTCGGCCAGCCTGCAGCAGTTCACCCGCGAGCTGAACTCCAGCCTCGACCTGCGCAAGCAGATGGTCGAAATCGGCAACCAGCTGGAATCGCTCAGCGGCCAGCTGAGCAGCAGCCAGATGAACAAGCGCAGCAAGGAAACCGCCAGCAGCCGCACGCTGATGATCGGCGCCGCGCTGTTCGCCCTGCTGCTGGGTAGCGCCGCCGCCGTCGTCATCACCCGCCTGATCGTGCAGCCGCTGCGCGCCACCCTGAGCGCCGCCGAACGCATCGCCGCCGGCGATCTCAGCCAGGACCTGCGCGTCAACCGCGCGGACGAACTCGGCCAGCTGCAGCGCAGCATGCAGGACATGACCCTGAGCCTGCGCGAGCTGATCGGCCATATCCGCGACAGCGTCACGCAGATCGCCAGCGCCGCCGAGGAACTGTCCGCGGTCACCGAGCAGACCAGCGCCGGGGTCACCAGCCAGAAGGACGAGACCGACCAGGTCGCCACCGCGATGAACGAGATGACCGCCACCGTGCAGGAAGTCGCGCGCAACGCCGAGCAGGCCTCGCACGCGGCCAACGACGCCGACCGCCAGGCCAAGGAGGGCGAGAGCGCGGTCAACGATGCGGTGCAGCAGATGGACCGCCTGGCCGGCGAGGTGCAGCGCTCCAGTGCGGCGGTCAACCAGCTGCGCGACGAGAGCGACAAGATCGGCAGCGTGCTCGACGTGATCAAGGCGGTGGCCGAGCAGACCAACCTGCTGGCGCTCAACGCCGCCATCGAAGCCGCACGCGCCGGTGAAGCCGGGCGCGGCTTCGCCGTGGTCGCCGACGAGGTGCGCGGCCTGGCTCAGCGTACGCAGAAATCCACCGAGGAAATCGAGGCGCTGATCGGCAGCCTGCAGCAGGGCAGCCAGCAGGCTGCCGGGCTGATGGACAGCAGCCGCTCGCTGACCGAGGCCACGGTCGACCTGACCCGCCGTGCCGGCAGCCGCCTGGGCGAGATCGCCGACGCGGTCTCGGCCATCCAGGCGATGAACCAGCAGATCGCCGCAGCCGCCGAGGAGCAGACTGCGGTGGCCGAGGAGATCAACCGCAGCGTGATCAACGTGCGCGATATCTCCGAGCAGACCGCCTCCGCCAGCGAGGAGACCGCCGCCTCGAGCATCGAGCTGGCGCGCCTGGGCAACGACCTGCAGATCCTGGTCAGCCGCTTCCGCACCTGAACGCACGCGGGCTGAACGCGGCACGGGGGCGGCCTGTCCCAATCCGAAACGTCTCGCTTCGGAGGTTGCCGTGTTCGCCCGTGCCGGCCTGCTCACCCTGCTCTTCAGCGCGCCCCTCGCCCACGCCGAGGAGGCGCTGCGCATCGTGCAGCTGCAGCGCTGCGGCGCCGCTTTCGACGCCGCGCCGCAGTACTGCCTGCGTGCCAGCGGCCTGCAACCCGGCGAGCTGCGCGTGCACCTGGGCCAGACCCAGCTGGACGCCGCCAGCATCCAGCGCGACCGGCAAAACCTGCGCCTGACGCCACCAGCCGGGCCCAGCGCGCCGCTGTGGCTGCAGCAGGGCGAGCGGCGCAGCAACCCGGTGTGGCTGTCGCGCGGCAGCAGCCAAGTGGTGGCGGCCGGCCCGGACGAGGTGGCGAAGAACATGGACGGCCTGACCACCTACCTGGACCTGGTCAGCCTGCTGATCGAGGAGAAACACGACGGGCGCCAGGAAGCCGATCGCCTGGCCAAGCGCTACGGCGCCAAGGTGGTCGGCGCCATCCCGCCACTGAACGTCTACCAGCTGCGCCTGCCGGCCAAGAACCTGATCGAGCGTGATGCGCTGATCCTGCGCCTGGGCAGCGAGGCCAGCGTGGACGCGGTAATAGTCGAGGAGTCGGCGCCGGAGAAAGGCGAGGAAAGCGAGCGCAGCCAGGTGCCGCAGCAGCCCAGCGACGACGAGTGGGCGGCCAACCGCTTCGCCGACGCGGTGAACTACTACCAGCGGCGCATTCCCGCCAAACAGGCGCCAATCGAGACCAAGCCCGTGCGTATCGGCGTGATCGAGCGCAACGTAGATTTCGACGCGCCGGACTTCGCCGACCATCTTGGCGGCTGCACGCCGGACAAGCGCACCTGCCTCTACGCCCGCGACTCGGACAAGCCCGACAACCACGGCAGCAGCGTGGCCGGCATCCTCGCCGCGCACCCGGCGCGCGGCGGCAACAGTGGTTTCCTGCAGGCACTGGACGGCGCCGGGCCGGGCTTCGAGGTGATCGTCGAGCGCAACTCCGATGCCGGCATCACCGCCAACGTCGCCGCCTCGGTCAATCTGGTCGAGGACGGCGTGCGGGTGCTCAACTGGAGCTGGGGCATTCATCGGGTCGGGGCGAAGAACGTCGAGGGCGACGAGGTCGACTCGCTGATCCGCTCGGGCCTGGCCATGAGCGGCTACGAGGAGCTGCTGGAAGAGTTCTTCCTCTGGCTGCGCCGCGAGCACCCGGACGTGGTGGTGATCAACTCGGCCGGCAATGGCGCAGCCTTCTCCGGTACCGACGAGTATCGCCTGCCCTCCTCCTTCATCACCGATCAATTGCTCGTCGTCGGCGGGCACCAGCGCAGCCAGAAGGCCGGCGTGGCGGTGGACGATCCGGCCTACGTGATCAAGCGCAGCTCGTCGAACATCGACATGCGCGTGGATATCACCGCCTCGGCCTGTACCCGCGCCTCGACCCTGCGCGAGGGCGAGCGCGGCGAGGTGCACTGCGGCACGTCCTACGCCACACCGATGGTCGCCGGGGTGGTGGCGGCCATGCTGTCGATCAATCCCGAACTGCAGCCGGACCAGTTGCGCATGCTGCTGCGGCGCAGCGCCATGACCATCGGCGGCGACTACGACTTCGAGCCAATGGACGCCGAGGACCTGACCGCGCCGATCCTGCCTTCCGAGCGCAACTATCAGCTGGACGACAAGGACGTCGGCCGCTCCGCACGGCTGGACATGCAGAAGGCCCTGGACCTGGCCGTGCAGAGTCGCGATCGGGTGCGCTGAGGGCAAAAAAAAGCCCGCCAGGGGAGTGGCGGGCATGGTCGGACGGCATGAGGAGACCGTCCAGGAGAGCGCCAGTGATGGCGCAGGAGCAATTCGGGCAGAAGATCAGTGCAGGCGAAACTCGCGCTGGCAACGCTGGCTAGCCATGTGGGCCAGGTCACGCGAAACGAAGGGCCCCTGCTGCGGCACACCATCCACCACTACATACCAGCAGGCGATATGGCCTTCGGCTCGCAGCGGTTGCGGTACGGCACTGCCGACCATGGACATGATGTCGATTCGGGGCATCGCGTGATCTCCTCTGAACGTGGGACCACTGTATGCAGCCAGGCGTTCAGGCGGAAATCGCTAGTCTCGATAGTGGGCATGTGCGCGGCCGATAACGGCCGCCAGGCTCACTCGGGCGTAGCGCCGTGGCGTGCGCTGCTGGCCTGGACGATGCGCTGCGCCGGCACGCGCAGCTGGGCGAGCAGGTACTCGGCGAACTCCGGCGCATAGTCCTGTTTGGCCACGGCGTGAGCCATGCAGCTCAGCCAGGCCTCGGCCTGGGCGTTGCCGATCGGCCACTGCGCATGGAAGCTGGGGATGCCGATGGAGCCGTACTTCTCGGCAAACAGGCGCGGGCCGCCGAGCCAGCCACTGAGGAAGCAGGTCAGCTTGTCGCGCGCCAGCTCCAGGTTCTCGGCGTGCATGGCGCGCACCTCGGCGGCCGCGGGCAGCTCGTCCATATGGCGATAGAAGTCGTCGACCAGCCGGCGCAGCCCGTCCAGGCCGCCCGCGGCCCGATAGGATGCATCGCCCTCACCATAACGCTCGCTCATGTGCCGACCCTCGTGGAAAAGGCCGGCATTCTAGCGCCGCGTCGGCAGGCGAACATTGCTGCTCGTCAGTACCGCCGTCGCGCAGACGAATCGAGACAACTGTGGGTCGCTTTGCTGACCTTATCGGCCGCGACATCCGGTGTACTCTGTGACTATCAAGTCACGGGATTCACCTATGGCCCTCAGCACCTTCGACCTGTTCAAGATCGGCATCGGCCCTTCCAGCTCGCACACGGTCGGACCGATGCGCGCCGCCGCGCGCTTCGTCGAGGGCCTGCGCCGCGAGGACCTGTTCGACGCCACCGCCAGCCTCAAGGTCGAGCTGTACGGTTCGCTCGGTGCCACCGGCAAGGGCCACGGCAGCGACAAGGCGGTGCTGCTGGGCCTGGAGGGCGAGCAGCCGGACAGCGTCGACACTTCGACCATCGACGAACGCCTCAAGGCCATGCGCGCCAGCGGCGAGCTGCATCTGGGCGGCGATAAGCCGATCCGCTTCGTCGAGAAGGAACACCTGGCGATGATCCGCAAGCCGCTGGACTACCACCCCAACGGCATGATCTTCCGCGCCTTCGACGCCGCCGGCCTGCAGATTCGCTCACGCGAGTACTACTCGGTGGGCGGCGGCTTCGTGGTCGACGAGGAAGCCGCCGGTGCCGACCGCATCGTCGAGGACCAGACCAAACTCGCCTACCCGTTCAAGACCGGCAAGGAACTGCTCAGCCAGTGCGCCGAGCACAACCTCTCCATCAGCCAGCTGATGCTGGCCAACGAGGCGGCCTGGCGTCCGGAGGCCGAGACCCGCGCCGGCCTGCTGGCCATCTGGCAGGTCATGCAGGATTGCGTGAACGCCGGCTGCCGCAACGAGGGCATCATGCCCGGCGGGCTCAAGGTGCGCCGCCGCGCCGCCGCCCTGCACCGCCAGCTGAGCCAGAACCCCGAGGCCAGCCTGCGCGACCCGCTGACGGTGATGGACTGGGTCAACCTCTACGCCCTGGCGGTGAACGAGGAAAACGCCAGCGGCGGGCGCGTGGTCACCGCGCCCACCAACGGCGCGGCCGGCATCGTGCCGGCGGTGCTGCACTACTACCGGCGCTTCGTGCCCGGCGCCTCGGACGACGGCGTGGTGCGCTTCCTACTCACCGCCGCGGCCATCGGCATCCTGTACAAGGAAAACGCCTCCATCTCCGGCGCCGAGGTTGGCTGCCAGGGCGAGGTCGGCGTGGCCTGTTCGATGGCTGCCGGCGCCCTCTGCGAGGTGCTTGGCGGCACTATCCAGCAGGTGGAGAACGCCGCCGAAATCGGCATGGAACACAACCTCGGCCTGACCTGCGACCCGGTCGGCGGGCTGGTCCAGGTGCCGTGCATCGAGCGCAACGCCATGGGTTCGGTGAAGGCGATCAACGCCGCGCGCATGGCCCTGCGCGGCGACGGCCAGCATTTCATCTCGCTGGACCGGGTAATCCGCACCATGCGCGAGACCGGCGCGGACATGAAGAGCAAGTACAAGGAAACCGCGCGCGGCGGCCTGGCGGTGAACATCATCGAGTGCTGACGCTAGCCCTCGCTGCGCTCGCTCGACTCGCGGTCACCCACGTAGCTGCGTCTGAGCGGAAAGGCCGGCAGCCAGGTTTCGCGCCGGCAAGTCCACAGCTCGTAGGTCGGCTGCAGCTGGTCCGGCGCATCCAGCGCGCCCAGGCTCACCTCTACCTCATCGCCCGTGCGGGCGAACACCTGCGAGCCGCAGCGCGGGCAGAAATGCCGGCCGGCGTAGCTGTGGGTCTCGCCCTCGATGCTCACCGCATCCTCGGCGAAGATCGCCGAGGCATGGAACAGCGCGCCGTGCTGCTTGCGGCAGTCCAGGCAATGGCAGATGCCGGTGCGATAGGGCCGCCCCAGCGCCAGCAGCCGCACGGCGCCGCACAGGCAGCCACCCGTGAACCTGTCCATATCCACCTCCTCCACCGCTAGCTATTACTCATGCTGACCACGTCCGGCCATCTGCATTCACCCAGCAGCAACCCAGGATGAAGCATAGGGCGCCAGGCGAAACGGAGAGCGCATGCAAGCGCGACTGATGCGCTCATCGCCCATGGCGACACCGATCCAGGCATGGCCAGGAACAGAAGCTCCAGCACCAATGAGCGCACCCGTCAGGCGGCAGAATCACGCAAAGAGTTGAAATGCGAATGATTCGCGAATAATGTGCGCGCTTTCGCCGTGCCCTGCATGGCGCTTACGCCTCTCGCTACGGAGCGCGCCATGCCGCCACATGAAGAGTCCTTCGTCCCGCTCGACCTGCTGTACGGCGCGCATCACGGCTGGCTGCAAGGCTGGCTGCGGCGCTCGGTCGGCTGCTCGCAGCAGGCGGCGGACCTGGCGCAGGACACCTTCGTACGCCTGCTGGTGCGCAACAAGCCGATCAGCGACCAGGCGCCGCGCGCCCTGCTGACACGCATCGCCCGTGGCCTGGTGATAGACCACTGGCGACGTAACGCACTGGAGCGAGCATACCTCGAAGCGCTGGCGCAGTTGCCCGAGGCTAGCCATCCCTCGCCGGAAGTACGCCACGAGGCGCTGCAGTGCCTGGAGCGCATCGCCCAGCTGCTCGACGGCCTCAAGCCCAAGGTGCGCGAGGCCTTCCTGCTGTATCAGCTCGGCGGTTTGAACCACGCCGAAGTGGCAGAGCAGCTGGGCGTCTCCAGCCGTACCGTCGAGCGTCATGTGGCCAGCGCCCTGCTGCACTGCTACCGCGCCTGTTTCGAGGCCACGGCATGAACCGCGGCGAACGCCTCCCGGCCATTCCCGAGGCCATCGTCCGCGTAGCCATCGACTGGCAGATGCGCCTGCGCGCGGGTGCCGGCAATCCCGAGTTGCAGCGCCAATGGCAGGATTGGCTACAGCACGACTCACGCCATCAGTTGGCCTGGCAACGCCTGCAGCAGATGGGCGGATTGTTCCAGCCCGGCCAGCTACCCGCCGCGCAGGCCATTCCCCTGCTGCAATGGGCCGAGGCCGACCTCGGCCGCCGACGTACCCTCAAGCTGCTCGGCCTCGGTCTGGCCGTCGGTGGCAGCGGCCTGCTGGCCACCCAGGTACCACGTACCTGGCACGCCGACTTCGCCACCCGCACCGGCGAGCGCCGCCAGGTGGCGCTGCCGGGCGATGCCGAGGCGCTGCTCAATACCGGCAGCTCGCTGGATGTGGTGAATGACGAGCTGCGCCTGCGCGGCGGCGAAGTGTTGGTGCAGGGCAATGACTGGCGCGCGCGCTGCCGCTTCGCCCACTGCAGCGCGCGCGATGCCAGCGTGCTGCTGCGCGAGCATGACGACTACAGCGAAATCCGCGTGCAGCGCGGCGAGGCACTGGTCAGCAGCGCCAGCGGCGAGCAGCGCCTGCAGGCAGGCCAGGGCCTGGCCGTCTCGGCCGCAGGCACCCGCGAGTTGGGCAAGGGCCCGCTCGACCCCTTCGGCTGGACCCGCGGCCTGCTGGTGGTCAACGACATCCGCCTGGCCGACTTCCTCGCCGAAGCCGCGCGCTATCGCCAGGGCTGGCTGGGCTGCGAGCCGGCGGTGGCCGACCTGCGCCTGTCCGGCGTGTTCCACCTCGACGAGCCCGCGGCGATGCTGACCAACATCAGCTACCTGCTGCCGGTGAAGGTCGTCGAACGCACCCGCTGGTGGGTGCGCGTGGTGCCGGCCTAGGGCGAATCGCCGATCGCGAATTTTTTTGTCGGACTTTTCCACCTCATCCGGTTTGAGGGGATCACTCCCTCAATGGACACCGTCATGCGCTCTGCCAGCTTCGCACCATTGCCCTTCCGCCCCCGCTCCCTGCCCGCCGCCATCTGCCTGGCGCTGACGCTCAACGCCGGCCTGGCCAGCCTGCCGGCGCAGGCCGCCGAGCCGGCACCGGCGGCAGTTGCACCGAGTATCCCGGCCGGGCCGCTGGGCCAGGCGCTGAGCACCTTCGCCGAGCGCGCCGGCATCACCCTGTCCTACTCACCCGACCAGGTGCGTGACCTGCGCAGCCCCGGCCTGGCCGGTGGCGGTTCGCTGGAAGACGGCCTGACCGCCCTGCTCGCCGGCAGCGGCCTGGTCGCACACAAGACGCCGACTGGCTACGTGGTGCTGCCGAGCAAGAGCGGTTCGAGCCTGCAGCTGGAAGACACCGACATCGAGGCCAGCGCCGAGCGCAGTGCCTTCGAGCCAGCCAACGGCTACTTCGCCAGCAACTCCAGCACGGCGACCAAGACCGACCGGCCGATCCTGGAAACCGCGCAAGCCATCAGCGTGGTCACCGCCGAGCAGATCGCCGACCGCAATGTCGACCGCGTGCAGGACGCCGTCGCCTACAGCGCCGGCGTGCGCGTGGGCAGCTCGGGCCTCGACCCGCGCTTCGACACCATCAGCGTGCGCGGCTTCGACACCACCATGTCCGCCGACTTCCTCGACGGCCTGCGCCAGCCGTACAACGGCTGGCTGTCGATCTACGGCACCGAGGCCTACACCCTGGAGCGCATCGAAGTGCTCAAGGGCCCGGCATCGGTACTCTACGGCCAGATCAGCCCCGGCGGCATGGTCAACCGGGTGAGCAAGCGTCCCAGCCTGCTGGCCAAGAACCAGGTGGAAATCCAGGGTGGCAACAACGACCACCAGCAGGGCCAGTTCGATGTCGGCGGCAAGCTGAGCGAAGACGGCTCGGTGCTGTTCCGCACCGTCGGCGTGTACCGCGACGCGGAGAACTACATCGAGCAGCTGAACAACGACGTGCGCCTGATCGCGCCCTCGCTGAGCTGGCAGATCGACCCGGACACCAGCCTGACCCTGCTCGCCCAGTACCAGGAACGCGAGACCGCTGCCTCGCCGATGCTCTACCAGGACGGCGACCACCTCACCGACTTCTGGCAGGGCGACGAGTACTTCGACAAGCTCGAACAGCGCCAGTGGACCGTCGGCTACGAGTTCGAACACGCCTTCAACGACACCTTCACCCTGCAGCAGAACCTGCGCTACGGCCAGCTGGACACCACCAACCAGTACCTGCAGCCCGACGGCAACATCAGCAACGGCGTGATGGATCGCTACGCGGTCGGCGTGTACGAGGACATGGACTCGGTGACCAGCGACACCCGCCTGGTCAGCCGCTTCGCCACCGGCGAGCTGCAGCACACCCTGCTCAGCGGCTGGGACTACAGCTGGTTCGACAGCTCGGTGCTGTACGCCTGGGGCCCTGCACCGTCGATCGACATGAACGCGCCGGACTACCACCAACTGGTAACCAAGCCGACCGATCCGCTGGCCAACCAGGACAGCCTGACCCAGCGCAGCGGCATCTACCTGCAGGACCAGATCGACCTCGACCGCTGGCGCCTGTCCGCCGGCGTGCGCCGCGACTGGGTGCATGTACGCAGCAACGACAACCTGTACGGCGCCGACAGCAAGACCAGCGACTCCGCCACCACCTACCAGCTCGGCGCGCTGTACCTGTTCGACAATGGCCTGGCGCCCTACGCCAGCTACGCCGAGTCGTTCCTGCCGCAGAGCGGAAGCAACGCCGGCGGCCCGCTCAAGCCGACCGAGGGCAAGCAGTACGAAGTCGGCCTCAAGTACCAGCCGCCGGGCACCAGCGCGCTGTTCACCGCCTCGCTGTACCACCTGACCCAGCAGAACGTGACCACCCGCGATCCGTACGATCCGCTCAACACCGTGCAGACCGGCGAGCAGGTTTCCCGCGGCCTGGAACTGGAAGCCGTCGCCGACCTCAGCGAGCGTCTGCACCTGACCGCCAGCTACAGCTACAACGACCCGGAAATCACCAAGAGCAACGACGGTGACGAGGGCAACGATCCGAAGGACGTACCGCGCCACCTGGCCTCGCTGTGGCTGGACTACAACCTGCCGTTCGGCCTGGGCTTCGGCGCTGGCGCGCGCTACACCGGCAGCGTGTACGGCGACGACGCCAACAGCATGAAGAACGAGGACTACACCCTGTTCGACGCCGGCGTGCACTACGACTTCGCTGGTGGCCTGGACGGCGTGCGCCTGGCGGTCAACGCGCGCAACCTGACCGACAAACAGTACATCAACTGCCAGGACGGCTACTGCTACCGCGGTGAGGCGCGCAGCGTGGTCACCAGCCTGAGCTACAGCTGGTGAGTGCGCTGAACTGGCTGCGCAGCGCCGTAACGGCGCTGCTGCTGGGCGGCCTGGCCGCCGCCCACGCCGACCAGGTCAACCTGGACGGCAGCGAGCAGTGGCTGATGAAGAGCGCCGAGGGCCGCGACTACCGGATCATGGTCAGCCTGCCGGAGGGCGACGTGCCCTGGACCGGCGGCTACCCGGTGATCTACCTGCTCGACGGCAACGCCTACTTCCCGGCCTTCCACGCCGCCAAGCGCGCGCAGGATCGCTGGCGTGCCTCGATCGTGGTCGCCATCGGCTACCCGAGCGATACGCCGCTGGACTTCAACCGCCGCGCCTTCGACCTATCGCCGCCACAACCGCCGGAGCGCAACAACCCGCCACAGGGCGGCCAGGACCTGTTCCTCGACTTCATCGCGCAGCGCCTGATGCCCAAGGTGAACGAGCGCTTCAAGGTCGACCAGGACCAGGTCAGCCTGGTCGGTCACTCGTTCGGCGGCATGTTCGGCATCTACGCGCTGTTCACCCGCCCGCAGCTGTTCCAGCACGTGGTGGCGATCAGCCCGAGCCTGTGGTGGCGCGACCGTTATCTGCTGGCGCATGAGAAGGCGTTCACCGAGCAGGCGCACGCCGGCAAGCTGGACCTGACGCATCGCAGCCTGTCGATGTGGGTCGGTGATCGCGAGATGCCGCAGGAGATCCAGGACGTGCGCTCGCTGCAGCTGCGCCTGGAACAGCTGTCGCAGTACGGGCTGCGCAGCGACTTCCAACTCGAACGCGGCGAGGACCACATGTCGATCCCCTTCCGCGTCACCACCCGGGTCCTGGAAGAACTGCTCAGCACCCGGCGCTTCTGATCCATTCCCTCACGGCTGCCGCCGGGCAGCCGTGCCCTTCTCGACCTCAGTGACGCAGACGGTAGCCGGTCTTGAAGATCCAGCTCACCACCAGCACGCAGGCCAGCAGGAAGCCGAGGATCATGCCGATGCTCAGGCCGAGGTTGACGTCGGCGACGCCGAAGAAGGCCCAGCGGAACGCGCTGATCAGGTACACCACCGGGTTGAACAGGGTCAGCTTCTGCCACAGTTCCGGCAGCATGCTGATCGAGTAGAAGCTGCCGCCGAGGAAGGCCAGTGGCGTGACGATCAGCGCCGGCACTACCTGCAGCTTTTCCCAGCCATCGGCCCACACGCCGATGATGAAGCCGAACAGGCAGAAGGTGACCGCCGTCAGCACCAGGAAGACCAGCGCCCAGACCGGATGCGCCACCTCGAAATCGACGAACAGGCGCGAGGTGGCGAAGATGATCAGGCCGAGAATGATCGACTTGGTCGCCGCCGCGCCGACGTAGCCGAGCAGGATCTCGAAGAACGACACCGGCGCCGACAGTAACTCGTAGATGGTCCCCGAGTACTTGGGCATGTAGATGCCGAACGAGGCGTTGCCGATGCTCTCGGTGAGCAGCGCCAGCATGATCAGGCCGGGCACGATGAAGGCGCCGTAGCTGACGCCGTGCACCTCGGTCATGCTCGAACCGATGGCCGAGCCGAACACCACGAAGTACAGCGAGGTGCTGATCACCGGAGTGGCGATGCTCTGCAGCAGGGTGCGCCAGGTGCGGTGCAGCTCGAACAGGTAGATGGACTTGATGGCGTAGAGGTTCATACGCGCTCCTTTTCGTGGACCAGGCTGACGAAGATGTCTTCCAGCGAGCTCTCGCTGGACTGCAGGTCCTTGAAGTCGATGCCGTGCTGGGCCAGGTCCTTGAGCAGCTCGGCGATGCCGGTGTGCTCGCGCTGGGCGTCGAAGGTGTAGACCAGCGCATGGCCCTCGTCAGCCAGCTCCAGGCCATGGCTGGCCAGCTCGGCCGGCACGCAGGACAGCGGGTGCTTGAGCTGCAGGGTCAGCTGCTTCTTGCCCAGCTTGTGCATCAGCACGTGCTTGTCCTCCACCAGGATGATCTCGCCCTTGCGGATCACCCCGATGCGGTCGGCCATCTCCTCGGCTTCCTCGATGTAGTGGGTGGTGAGGATGATGGTCACGCCGCGCTCGCGCAGACGGCGGACCATGTTCCACATGTCGCGGCGCAGCTCGACGTCCACGCCCGCGGTGGGCTCGTCGAGGAACAGGATCGACGGCTCGTGGGAGAGCGCCTTGGCGATCATCACCCGGCGCTTCATGCCGCCGGACAGTTCGAAGATCTTGGCGTCACGCTTGTCCCACAGCGACAGGTCCTTGAGCAGTTGCTCCAGGTACTCGGGATTCGGTTTCTTGCCGAACAGGCCACGGCTGAACTTGACCGTGGCCCAGACGCTTTCGAACACGTCGTTGACCAGCTCCTGCGGCACCAGGCCGATGGCCGAACGCGCAGCGCGGTAGTCGGCCTTGATGTCGTTGCCGGCCACGCGCACTTGGCCTTCGCCCGGATTGACGATGCCGCAGATGATGCTGATCAGGGTGGTCTTGCCGGCGCCGTTGGGGCCCAGTAGGGCGAAGATCTCGCCCTGGCGGATATTCAGGTTGATGTTGCTCAGCGCCGGATGGCCGGACTTGTAGGTCTTGCTCAGGTTCTCGACGGAAATCACCGATTCCACGGTTACTCCTTAGCCAGGCAGTAAAAACAGAAGCGCGATTGTACGCCGATCAGCTCTCCTCGACGCGCATACGCAGCTGCTGCAGGCCCTGCTCGAAGTCGCCGCCGACCATCTTGTCCATGTTGAACACCAGGCCCATGGCCTTGCCGATGAAGCCGTTGCGGCCGGTCATGCTCCAGTTCACCCGCGTGCCGGAGCCCTCGGGCTGAAAGCTGAACTCGGCCAGGTTGCTGGCACGGAAGGGTTCGAGGAACTCCAGCTGGATCAGCACCCGCTCGCCCGGCACGCTTTCCAGGATGGTCGCGCTGCCCTTACCCACTTCCTTGTTGCCAGCCCAGTGCTGGGTGGCGCCGACGCCGCGCTCGGCGCCCGTGTAATCCACCTTCATCGCCGGGTCGCGACGCGCCCAGGGCGACCAGTGCGGCCACTGGTGGAAATCCTCGATCTGCGCCTGCAACGCAGCAGGTGGCGCCTGGATCAGCGCCGAGCGCTCGACGCGGAACTGGTCCGGGCGCGTGGCGATGAACACCGCCAGGCCGGCGACCAGCAGTACCAGGATCATCAAAATGCTCATGCTTCTCTTCCCTTGCATAGTTGTTGTCTCCTGCGGGGCCCGCGCGAACAGGCCCCGTTCACCTCAAGGCTGCAGCTCGAACAGCGCCTGGCCGCTCTCCGGGTCGAAGGGCGCGGAGAAGTGGTCATGCACGATGCGCCACTGCCCGCCAATGCGCCGGTAGCCCTGGGTCACGCGCATCCAGCAGTTGTGCGTATTGCCCTCGGCATCGCTGCCGCCGCAGTGGCAGAGGAAATGGCCGAAACCGACATCGCCCTCGCCCCACTGCTGCAGCTGGTGCACCTCAAAGGTCACCGGCCCCGGACACATCTCCAGGCAGGCATTCCAGTGCGCCTTGTAGACCTCGCGGCCCTTGAACTGCAGCTGCAGGATGGCATCGAAGGCGACCAGATCGTCGGCGTAGTGGCCGAGGATGGCGTCGACGTCGCGGGCCTGGTTGGCCGCTTCCCAGCTGCCGACCAGGGTTTTCAGTTCGCTCTGTACGTTGCTCATGGGTTCGCTCCTCGCGCTCAGGCGCAGCAATCGTGTTTGGTGGGTTTGCCGCCGTCGTACTGGTCGTGCAGGCGCACCCAGTTCAGGCCCTTGCCCTCCAGGTTGGCCATGCCGTCCCAGCCCTCGCCACGACCGAAGGGCGTGAGGTCGAGGAAGTGATGGGCGTTCATCAGGATGTCCAGGCCACGGGCGTAGGTGGAATAGGTATGGAACACCTGCTCGCCATCGCGCAGGAACACACTGGCGCCGGGCAGTTCGCCCTTGACCATGTCCAGCTGGCCCATGCGTTTAAGTTCGGCTTCGTCCTGGTAGTTGTACTCGACCGGCGCCTGGCTGGCGTCGATGGTGACGTGGAAGTCGTAGTTGAAGCGGCTGCCAAACGACGAGTACCAGGGCAGCTTCCAGCCCATACGTTTCTTGAAGGCCTCCAGCTCCGCCAGCGGCGCGTTGGAGACCAGCACCAGGTTGGTGTCGCGGGCATGCAGGTGGGCCGGGTGGCCGATGTTGTCGGTAAGGAAGGAGCAGCCGGGGCAGCCCTCGCCTTTGTCGCGGTGGTACATAAAGTGGTAGACGATCAGCTGACGGCGCCCGGCGAACAACTCGGCCAGGCCGACCTCGCCCTCGGGGCCGGTGAAGCAGTAGTCGGCAGTGACCTCCACCATTGGCAGCGCGCGGCGCTGCACGTTGAGCGCGTCGAGCTGGTGGGTCAGGGCCTTCTCCTGTTCCAGCAGTTGGCGGCGCGCGGCCAGCCACTCCTCGTGGCTGGCGACTTTCGGATATTCAGGATTCATCGCAACTCCTCCCTACATGGATGGCACCCTCCTCCCTAATAAGAAGAGGGGAAAGCCTCAGACCTGCAGCTGGCGCACCGGCCGCACCTCGACGCTGCCGACCCGCGCTGCCGGGATGCCGCCGGCGATTTGCAGCGCCTCGTTGAGGTCGCGCGCCTCGATCAGATAGAAGCCGGCCAGTTGCTCCTTGGTCTCGGCGAAGGGGCCGTCGGTGATGCTCAGCTTGCCGCCGCGCACGCGCACGGTGGTGGCGGTGGCGACCGGCTCCAGCGGTTCGGCGGCGAGCATGCGCCCGCTCTGCTGCACGGTTTGCGCGTAGTCCAGGCATTCGGCATCGCGCGGGCTGTCCGGTGAGTCGTGCAGGACCTTCTCGTCGCTATAGATAAGGCACAGGTATTTCATCGCTCTCCTCCCTGGCAGCGTTTTTCGCTGCGGTCATCCATTGGTCGAGCGGCGCATCGACAATTCGACAGGGCCGCGAGAAAAATTTTCAGGCGCTCGGCAACTCGGCCAGACGGCGCTCGAGAAACAGGCGATCGGCGCCCTGCTGGCTCAATTGCAGGGCCCGCTGGTAGGCGCTACGTGCCTCGCCCCAGCGGCCCAGGCGACGGTTGAGATCGGCGCGCGCGGCGTGGGCCAGGTGGTAGTCACCCAGCTCGCCACGTTCGAGTATGGCCTCGACCTGGCGCAAACCGGCCTCGGCACCGTCGCGCATGGCCAGGGCCACGGCGCGGTTGAGTTCGATCACCGGCGACGGCGCGGCGCCCTGCAGCACGTCGTACAGGCCGACGATCTGCGCCCAGTCGGTGGCCTCCACGCTCGGCGCCTCGGCATGCACGGCAGCGATGGCGGCCTGCAGGCAGTAAGGGCCGATCTCACCGGAGGCGAAGGCGGCCTGCACCTGCGCCTCGCCCTCGGCGATCAGCGCACGGTCCCACAGGCCGCGGTCCTGCTCTTCCAGCAGCACCGGCTGGCCCTCGGCATCGCTGCGTGCGGCGCGGCGCGACTCCTGCAGCAGCATCAGCGCCAGCAGGCCGCGCACTTCGGCCTCCGGTAGCAGCTCGCAAAGCAGGCGACCGAGACGGATGGCTTCGGCGCACAGGTGTTGGCGGGTCAGGCTCTCGCCGCTGCTGGCGAAGTAGCCCTCGTTGAACACCAGGTAGACCACCCGCAGCACCGCCTCCAGCCGCTCGGGCAACTCGCGCCGGCCCGGCACCTCATAAGGAATGCGCGCGTCGCGAATCTTGTTCTTGGCGCGCACGATGCGCTGGGCAATGGTCGGCGGGGTGGCCAGGAAGGCGCTGGCGATTTCCTCGGTGGTGAGGTCGCAGACTTCGCGCAGGGTCAGCGCCACCTGGGCGTCGGGCGCCAGGGCCGGGTGGCAGCAGGTGAAGATCAGGCGCAGGCGGTCGTCTTCCAGCAACTCGCCATCCCAGGCTTCGCCGCCGACCGGCTCGTCCACATCGTCGAGGGCCTGGAAGCGCGCTTGGCGACGCAACTGGTCGATGGCCTTGAAGCGCCCGGCGGACACCAGCCAGGCGCGCGGGTTGTCCGGCACGCCCTGCTCCGGCCACTGCTCCATGGCGGCACGGAAGGCTTCGTGCAGGGCCTCCTCGGCCAGGTCGAAGTCGCCCAGCAGGCGAATCAGGGTGGCCAGTACCCGGCGCGACTCCTCGCGGTACAAACGCGTCAGCAGCGCCTCGCTGTTCAGATCCATCTGCGCTCTCGTCGTGGTGATTGCCCGACTGAGCCTACTCATGGATCGCGCCGGCGGCCACCGGATCGACGGGCGGTCGCCGCCCTATAAATGCAAAACCCCGCCGGAGGGCGGGGTTCTGTCGAGCGCGAAAGCTTACTCGGGCTGGGCCACCAGCGCCTCGCTCGGATTGCGGTGCCACTGCGGCAGCAGCGAGCCGATGATCATGCCGGACAGGCTGAACAGCAGACCGGCCAGTTGCGGCGGCCAGAAGGCCTCGTCGGTCAGGCTGTATTCCAGGTACAGCCAGGAACTCAGGCCGAAGACGATGGCCAGCATGGCGCCCTGGGTGGTGGCACGCTTCCAGAACAGGCCGGCGAACAGCGGTACCACGGCGGCGACCAGGGTCACCTTGTAAGCGTTACCGACCATCTCGTAGATGCTGGCGTCGGAATACATGGCGAAGGTCAGGGTGGCGGCGGCGCAAACCACGATGCTGATACGCATGGCCAGGAGGAACTGCTTGTCGCTCATCACCGGCACGAAGCGCTTGAGCACGTTCTCGGTGAAGGTCACCGACGGCGCCAGCAGGGTGCCGGAGGCGGTGGACATGATCGCCGACAGCAGCGCACCGAAGAACATGATCTGGGCGAACAGCGGCGTCTTCTCCAGGATCAGGTGCGGCAGGATCATCTGCGAGTCTTCGGCCAGCCAGCGCTTGACCATTTCCGGATCGATGATCGAAGCGGCGTAGGCCAGGAAGATCGGCAGCATGCAGAAGCACAGGTAGAAGGCGGCACCGAACATCGAGGCGCGCGCGGCGATGTTCTCGGTCTTGGCCGACATCACGCGGGCGTATACGTCCTGCTGCGGGATGGAGCCGAGCATCAGGGTCACCGCGGCGCCGATGAAGGCGACGATGTCCTTGGGCTCGAAGCTGTGCATGAAGGTGAACTTGCCTTCGCTGGCGGCCTTGGTGATGACCACGTCGGCACCGCCGGCCATGTCACCGATCAGCCAGGTCAGGTAGATCAGACCGGCGACGATGATCAGCATCTGGAAGAAGTCGGTCAGGGCCACCGACCACATGCCACCGAACAGGGTGTAGAGCAGCACGATGAAGGTGCCCAGCAGCATGCCCTGGGTGGTGCTGATGGCGCCATCGGAGATCACGTTGAACACCACACCCAGCGCGGTCAGCTGCGCGGCGATCCAGCCCAGGTAGGAGAAGACGATGACCAGACTGACGATCAGCTCGACGTTGCTGCCGTAGCGCTTCTTGAAGTAGTCGCCGATGGTCAGCAGGTTCATGCGATACAGCGGGCGGGCGATGATCAGGCCGACCAGCATCAGGCAGCCGAAGGAGCCGAACGGGTCTTCGATGATCCCGGCGAAACCTTCCTCGATGAAGGTCGCAGGAATGCCCAGTACTGCCTCCGAGCCGAACCAGGTGGCGAACACCATGGCCGCGACGATCGGGAAGCCCATGCTGCGTCCACCTGCAGCGAAATCCTTGGAGTTCTTGACCCGGGTAGCGGCGTAGAAGCCGATGCCCACGGTGACCAGCAGGTAGAGCGCAACGAACCAGATCAGCATTGTTATCCCGTCCAGATACATCGGTCCGCGCGGTGGTCTTGGTGCAAGGCAGTGACCGGCGGACAACAGGTGGTGTTTTGTTATTGATTTCGGGCAATCGCGGGCGGGGTTGGAACCGGGCCTGCGACGCGGTGGCGCAGTCTGGCAAAATCGTAAAATATGTCAAACGAAAATGACGAAATGCCTGAACATTTAGACGAGAGTCAGTCGAGATACGTCGATAAGCCCCTGAGAAAGCATGCTTTTTGCTACCGTAATCTATCGACACAGTTTTATATTTTTGACACTAAGCTTCTCGGCACCCGCAGCCCGCAGCCCGCGTCCTAGCCGCCCCGCCTTGTAATAGACAGTTACGCCCGGCGCATACTCATTGCTTGAGCCGGAGGGCCTCCTCCGGGATACTGCACGCCGATTTGCGCACCCGACCTGCCATACTGCGGATGCGCCCAGCGGCCAATGGATTGCCTTCAGTAGAGAGACGAGGAGCCATCGTCTGATGATGAAAAGAAGCGACTGGATCTGGACCGTCATAGGTTTGGCCGCAGTCGTATTTTCCTGCTACCTGCTCTACAAGGAGATACGCACTATCTCCCTGGACGAGCTGTCCGACAGCCTGCACGCCATTCGTTCGCACAACTGGCTGATGGCCGCCGGGGCGACGCTGGGTGCCTACTTCGCCCTCGCCTGGTACGACCGCATCGCGATTGCCCACCTGGGCAAGAAGATCTCCTGGTGGTTCATCACCCTCTGCTCCTTCACCACCTATGCCCTGGCCCACAACATCGGCGCCTCGGTGTTCTCCGGTGCCGTGGTGCGCTACCGCGCCTATAGCAGCAAGGGTCTGATCCCCGCCGAGATCGGCGTGCTGATCGTGTTCTGCTCCTTCACCTTCGCCCTCGGCGTGCTGTTCTCCGGCGGTGCGGTATTGCTCTGCAAACCCGACCTGATCCAGCGTGTGGTCGATGTCGGGCCCTGGATCTCGATGGCCATCGGCCTGATCCTGCTCGGCCTGGTGGCGCTCTACGTGCTCGGTTCCTGGCGCCAGTTCAAGCCGTGGAAGTGGGGCAAGCTGCATGTCGAATACCCGCGCCTGGGCATAGTCGCCCGGCAGTTGCTGGCGGGTCCGCTGGAGTTGGCCTGCGCTGCGGCGATCATCTATTTCGCCCTGCCGACTGAAGGCAACCCGGGTTACCTGGTGGTGCTCGGCGTGTTCCTTGCCTCCTTCTCCCTGGCCCTGCTGTCCCACGCACCGGGCGGCCTCGGCGTGCTGGAAGTGACCTTCCTCGCGGCGATGCCGGAGCTGCCCAAGGTCGACGTGCTGGCCGCGCTGATCGTGTTCCGCGCTTTCTATCTGCTGCTGCCGTTCGCCCTGTCACTGCTGGTGGTGGTGGGCTTCGAATGGAGCCAGTGGAGCCAGAAGCGCCTGCGGCGCAGCTGAGGTGAATATGGTCGAGGCCGGTATGCACAGCATCGAGCGGATCTACCCGCCGGACCTCGACCCCGACAACCCCGCCGACCAGGCCACCCTGCGCATCCACCTGGAGCGCTACGAGTTCGCCGCCAGCCATCTGAGCGGCAGCCGCGTACTGGATATGGCCTGCGGCTGCGGCTACGGCACGGCCCTGTTGGCCGAGCGCCATCCGGACAAGCAGGTGACCGGCGTCGATATCGATCCCGACGCCATCGCCTACGCCCAGCGTCACTATCGCCTGCCCAACCTGAACTACGTCTGCGCCGACGCCGAAGCCTTCGCCAGTGAGCAGGGCTTCGACAACATCGTCAGCCTGGAGACCATCGAACACCTGCCCCATCCGCCGCGCCTGGTAGCCAACTACGCGCGCCTGCTGGCCAGCGGCGGCCGGGTGATCGCCTCGGTGCCGATCACCCCGACCCTGGACGGCAACCCGCACCACCTGCACGACTTCAGCCGGCGCTCGTTCCTCGCCCTGTTCCGTCGCCATAGCCTGCGGGCCGGCGTGCAGGAGCTGGAGCAGATCCAGCACTGGCAGTTCCGCGGCCTGTTCTCCAAGCGCCCGGACCACGCCAAGCAGCATCGCTCGGAAGGGGTCGGCAACGCAGTGCTCGACTACTACCGGCGCCACCCCACCTACCTGCTCGCGCGCCTCGCCGCGATGCTGCGCTACGGTTTCAGCAACCGCTACCTGACCTGCCTGTTCACCGCCGAATAGCCTATTCCAGAGCGGTCCAGACCAGCCATTACTGGCGTCGATGGTCACCATCAGGACGTTCGACTTCTGTCTCGGCGCTGCGTGAGTACCCTTTGCTCCGTAGCCACTTTCCGCCCCTTCGAGGAGCCCGAGATGAAAAAGCAACTGATCGCCAGCCTGATCCTGTCCACCCTGACCAGCGTCGCCTTCGCCCTGCCGGGCGGCGAGCAACCGCCACTGACCGAGCAACGCACCAGCAAGAAGCCGGTGAGCCTGTTCGAACTGAGCAAGAGCCGCCACGACCAGCAGCCCTTCGCGGCCAAGTCCGAGCAGAGCCAGCAGCTGTTCGCCAAGGGTCAGCAACGCAAGCCGCACAAACCGCGCGGCTGATAGCAGGCACCATCCGAAGCCCGGCAGACGCCGGGCTTTTTTATTGCGCCGGCAACTGCGGCGGCAGGCGGTAGATCCAGATGCGCTTGAGCACGCCGGCGAACTGATCGGACAGCCAGCCGGTGTTGTAGACCTGGCCATAGCGCGCGGCAATCTCGCGCACCTGTGGCGCCAACTCGGCATAGCGCCGCGCCGGCAGGTCGGGGAACAGGTGGTGTTCGATCTGGTGGCTGAGGTTGCCGGTGAGGATGTGGAACAGCTTGCCGCCCTGCAGGTTGCTCGAGCCGCGCAACTGGCGCAGATACCAGTGGCCACGGCTCTCCCCCACCACCGAATCCTTGGTGAACACCGCGGCGCGTTCGGTGAAGTGGCCGCAGAAGATCACCAGGAAGGTCCACAGGTTGCGCAGCAGGTTGGCGAGCGCATTGCCGGCCAGCACGGCCAGGGCATTGGCACCGATAAGCAGCGCCAGCAGCGGGAACAGCGCGTAGTCCTTGAGCCACTGGCGCAGCAGCTTGAAGCCGAACTGACGCAGCAGCGGACGCACTTCCGCGCCGCTGATGCGGCCCTTGTACCACTTGTCCAGACGCAGATGCTGAATGGCCACGGCGTACTGGAACAACAGCGCCTGCAGCGTCACCCACAGCGGCTGCCAACGGTAGAACGGCTTCCAGCGCTGCTCCGGGAACAGACGCAGCAGGCCGTAGCCGACGTCGTCGTCCATGCCGATGACGTTGGTCCAGGTGTGATGCAGGTGGTTGTGGGTGTGCCGCCAGAAGTCGCCCGGGCCGACGATGTCCCACTCGTACTGGCGCCCGCGCAGCTCCGGATCGTTCATCCAGTCGTACTGGCCGTGCATCACGTTGTGGCCCAGTTCCATGTTCTCGAGGATCTTACCCAGGCCCAGCAGCAGGCTGCCGAGCAGCCAGGTCGGCGGGAACCAGCCCAGCATCAGCAGCGCACGGCCGCTCCAGCAGCACAGCCGCACCACGCTGCGCACCCGCCGGATATAGCGCGCATCGGCCTCGCCGAGGTCGGCCAAGGTGGTGCGGCGCAGCGCGTCCAGTTCACCAGCGAAAGCCTCCAGCTCGGCAGGGGTCAGCTCACGGTCCAGTCGCATGGTGGCTCTCCTAGAGATCGATTTGCACATCGCCCAGCGGCGCACTGACGCACAGGCGGATCGGTTGGCCCGGCTCGGCGAAGGTCGTGCCGCTGCGCAGGTCGCGCACCGCACCGCCGAGCAGCAGGCAGGTGCAGCTGGCGCAGATGCCCTGGCGGCAGCCATGGGCCGGGCGCAGACCACTGGCCTCAGCCTGCTCCAGCAGACTGCGACTGCTATCACCCGCCGCCTGCAGGCGACTGCGGGCGAAGTCCAGGCGCACCGCCGAGCCCGGCTCGCTCAGCCGCTGCAGCGGACTGAAGGCCTCGACCTGCAGGCCGCCGCCCCAGCTCTGCCGCACCGCCTCAATGAAACCCGCCGGACCGCAGGCCAGCAGCTCGAAGCCACTCATGCCGAGCAGGTGCGCCGCCTGGAAGCGCCCACCGAGCACACCGGGTTCTGGCTCCTGGCCGGTCAGTAGCCAGCGCACCTGCAGGTTGGGGTGACGTAGCATCAGTTGCTGCAGCTCCTCGCGGTAGGCGCACTGGCCCGCCTCGCGCACGTAATGCAGCAGCGTTACCGGCGCCGCATAGCCCTGCACCAGCGCCGCGCGCAGCAGGCCGAGCAGCGCGGTGATGCCACTGCCGGCGGCCAGCAGGCCGACGCCGGCGCCCTGCTCTGGCCAATACAGCTCGCCATCGGCCTGGCCCAACTCCAGCAGCGCCCCCACCGGCAAATGATCGAGGATGTGATTGGACATCCGTCCGCCCGCCTGGCGCCGCACGCCCAATTCGATCAGCCCGCCCGCATCCACCCGGGTCAGGCTGTAGCTGCGCCCGTGGCGCACGCCATCCATCTCTAGATACAGCTGCACGTGCTGACCGGCACGCCAACCCCGCGCATTGCCGTTGCAGCGCAGACGCACGGCGAGCAGATCGTCGCTGACCCACTCGCGCCCCACCACAGGGGCAAACACGCGATTCAGGCGCCAGGCCGGATGCAGCCAGGCCAGCACGACATCGACTTCCGCCTCGCGCAGCCAGCCACGCGCCACCAGGACGCGTAAAGGGCGCAGCAGCGGCGACAGGACGCGCACGAGACGCATGGGGAACAGGGGCATCGGCAAATTCCAGTGAACAAGTGTTCACAAAATGCCAGAAGCATGCCAATTCAGTCAACACTTGTTCACTGAACGTCATTCGACGCCGGTAAAACGCTTTTGTTAGAGTGCGCCGCAGTCCTTTAGCCGTCCGAACCCATGCCACCACGCGCCGAACAAAAACAGCAGACCCGCCAGGCCCTGATGGATGCCGCCCGCAGCCTGATGGATAGCGGACGCGGCTTCGGCAGCCTGAGCCTGCGCGAAGTCAGCCGCACCGCCGGCATCGTGCCCACCGGCTTCTACCGCCACTTTCAGGACATGGACGAGCTGGGCCTGGCCCTGGTCGCCGAGGTCGACGCGACCTTCCGCAGCACCCTGCGCGTGGTGCGCCGCAGCCAGTTCGAGATGGGCAGCATCATCGAAGCCAGCACGCGCATCTTCCTCGATGCGGTGAGCGACAACCGTAGTCAGTTCCTCTTCCTCGCCCGCGAGCAGTACGGCGGCTCGCAGCCGGTGCGCCAGGCCATCGGCCGCCTGCGCCAGCAGATCACCGACGACCTGGCCGCCGACCTCAAGCTGATGAGCCGCACCCCGCACCTGGACGATGCCGCGCTGGACGTGGTCTCCGACCTGGTGGTGAAGACGGTGTTCGCCACCCTGCCCGAGCTGATCGACGCGCCCGCCGAGGCGCTGCCGGCGCACCTCACCCCCGAAGCGAAGATGACCCAGCAGCTGCGCTTCATCTTCATCGGCGCCAAGCACTGGCGCGGCCTGGGCCACGGCCGCGAGTGACCGCACCACAAAGCAGCAATTAGCAATCAAAAGCACCAAAACAAGGCATCGCCAAGCCCCAATTTCTGGCATAGCGCCGCCAGCCGTGGGCCGGGCAGGCTTGGCAAGGGCCTTGCTCTAGCGACAGGGTCATTCCTGGCCGGAAGCCCAACATGCTGGTGATCCATCACCGCCTAGAACCCCAGCCCTACTGGGACGAAGAACTGCACCTGACCTTCGACGCCCGCAGCAAGAGTCGCCTGCGCTGCTTCAGCGCGGCTGGCGAGGACGTCGGCCTGTTCCTCGAACGCGGCCAGGGGCCGCTGCACGACGGCGACTGCCTGCGCGCCGAGGACGGGCGCATCGTCCGCGTGGTCGCCCGTAGCGAGCCGCTGCTGCACGTCACCTGCGAATCCAGCTTCGAGCTGATGCGCGCCGCCTACCACCTGGGCAACCGCCACGTCGCCCTGCAGATCGGCGACGGCTGGCTGCGCCTGCTCGACGACCATGTGCTGCGCGCCATGCTCGACCAGCTCGGTGCCAACACCTGCACGGTAGAAGCCGCCTTCCAGCCCGAACACGGCGCCTATGGCGGCGGCCATCACCATTCCCACCATGGCGACGCCGAGTTCAACTACGGCCCGCGCCTGCACCAGTTCGGCGTACGCCTGTGAACAAGGCCTGGGCCCTCCTCCGGCTGGCCAGCCCGCAGCTGCCCATTGGCGGCTACAGCTATTCCCAAGGCCTGGAGATGGCCGTCGATCAGGGCCTGGTGCACGACCCACTGAGCGCCCAGCGCTGGATCGCCGATCAGTTGCTGCTCAACCTGGCTCGCTTCGAGGCGCCGCTGCTGCTCGCCCACTGTCGCGCCGCGATCGACGGCGACTGGCCGGCCCTGGCCGAACTGGCCGAACAGCACCGCGCCAGCCGCGAGACCCGCGAGCTGGCCCTGGAGAGCCGGCAGATGGGCTATTCGCTACGCCAACTGCTCGAAGGCCTACCAGAGCTCGACGAGCCAGCCCGTGAATTCCTCACCGCCCAGTCGGAGGTCGGCCTGGCGCCGGCCTGGGCGCTGGCCGCACGCGCCTGGTCGATCAGCGCCGAAGAAGCCCTGGCCGCCTGGCTGTGGGGCTGGCTGGAAAACCAGCTGGCGGTGCTGATGAAGACCCTACCCCTGGGCCAGCAAGCCGCCCAGCGCCTGACTTCGGAGCTGCTACCGCTGCTGGAACAGGCGCAGCAGGAAGCCCAGATCGCCACACCCGAACACTGGGGCAGTGCCGCCTTCGGCCTGGCCCTGGCGAGCATGGCGCACGAGCGCCAGTACAGCCGTTTATTCCGCTCATGAAACAAGGAAACCTGCCATGAACAGCCAACCCCTGCGCGTCGGTATCGGCGGCCCGGTCGGATCGGGCAAGACCGCCCTGACCCTGGCCCTGTGCCAGGCCCTGCGCGAGCGCTACAACATCGCCGTGGTCACCAACGACATCTACACCCAGGAAGACGCCCAGTTCCTGGTGCGCAACGAGGCCCTGGCGCCCGAGCGGATCATCGGCGTGGAGACCGGCGGCTGCCCGCACACGGCGATCCGCGAGGACGCCTCGATCAACCTGGAGGCGGTCGACCAGCTCAACCGGCGTTTCCCCGGTCTCGACCTGATCATCGTCGAATCCGGCGGCGATAACCTCTCCGCCACCTTCAGCCCGGAGCTGTCGGACCTGACCCTGTATGTGATCGACGTCTCCGCCGGCGACAAGCTGCCGCGCAAGGGCGGCCCCGGCATCTGCAAGTCCGACCTGCTGGTGATCAACAAGGTCGACCTGGCACCCATGGTCGGTGCCTCGCTGGAAGTGATGGACCGCGACGCCCGCAAGATGCGCGGCGACAAGCCCTTCGTCTTCAGCAACCAGAAAGTCGGCCAGGGTCTGGACCAGATCATCGCCTTCATCGAACGCCACGGCATGCTCGGCGCCGCCTAAGGAGAATTCCATGCAACTGCGCAAAACCCTGTTCGCCATCGCCCTGTTCCTCAGCCCGGCACTGGCCTTCGCCCACACCGGCCACGACCACTCCGGGCTGATGGCTGGCGTCGCCCACCCCATCACCGGCCTCGACCACCTGCTGGCGATGCTCGCCGTCGGCCTGTGGGCCGCGCAGCAGAACGGTGCCGCACGCTGGGCGCTGCCGCTCACCTTCGTCGGCAGCATGCTGCTGGGCGGCCTGCTCGGCTTCGCCGGTGTGGAAATCCCGCTGATGGAGACCGGCATCGCCGGCTCGGTGCTGGCCTTCGGCCTGTTGGTGGCAGTCGCCGCGCGCCTGCCGATGGCCCTGTCGGTCGGCCTGACCGCGCTGTTCGCCCTCACCCACGGCGTGGCCCACGGCCTGGAACTGCCGGACCTGGCCAGCCCCTGGGGCTACGCCGCCGGCTTCGTCGCTGCCACCGCCGCCCTGCATGGCCTGGGCTATGTGGTCGTGCGCTACCTGCCGCGCGCTGCCGCGCCGCTGGTGCGCATCGCCGGCGCAGCCGGGGCCGGTGCCGGCGTCTGGCTGCTGGCCAGCTGAGACCCCGCTCACGGGCGTGCCCGGCACACCCTTGCTAGACTCTCGGGGACCACGACCACGGTTCCCCGCATGTTCCCCAGCCGCCTTTTCCGTCCCCTGCTCGGCCTGCTGATGCTGTGCGCCACGCTGGCCAGCGCCGAGGAAGCGGACAAGCCGGAGGTGTTCTGGAACATGAGCGCCTGGCCGGGCCTGATCAACATGCGTGACGGCCACCCGGACGACGGCATCATCGTCGACCTGCTGCGGCAGATGACCGAGCGCTTGCCGCAATACCGCCACAGCTACCGCCTGAACAACCTCACCCGCGGCCTGGAACAGCTCAAGCGCGAGCCGCTCAGCTGCTTCCTGCCGACCTTCCCCACGCCCGAGCGTGACCGCCACGGCTACTACGTCGGCCTGTTCGTCGCCACGCCTCACCAGCTGATAGTGCGCACCGCTGACGTGCCACGCTTCGCGCCCCAGGGCGGCGAGGTATCACTACGCGAGATCCTGCGCGACAAGCAGCTGCGTGGCGGCCTGGTGCGCGACCGCAGCTATGGCCCAGTGCTCGATCCGCTGCTGCAAGCTCCCGATGCCCTACCGCAACTGCAGCGCATCCAGACCAGCAGCGCCGGCACCAACCTCTACGGCATGCTCGAACACCAGCGTATCGACTACATCCTTGATTACGCGGAAGTGCTGCAGTACGTGCAGCGCGAGCAGGGTGTCGCCCAGGAGCTGAGCCTGTTACCGCTGGCCGAGGCCAGCTCGCCCTACCTCAGTGGCATCTACTGCAGCAAGAACGCCGAAGGTGCCGAGCTGATCCGCCGCCTCGACCAGGTGGCGCGCCAGCCTGACTTCATCGCGCTGTTCATCGAGGCGCAGAAGGCCTACATCCCGGCACCGACCCTGCAGCACTACCAAGCCTGGCTGGAGCGCTTCTTCGCCGAGCGACCGTACAAGGACCTGACCTCGCTGCCGCGTTGAGAGTTTGCTGCTACAGCTATCGGCATCATCGAAACAATCAACCGGCCAAGCCCGCGTCGGCGGCCTAGTCTGACGGCTCATCACCCGGAGAGCCGAACATGCCCATTCACGACTTCGTCCGCGCCCTGCTCGCGGCTTATGCAGCAGGCGCCAGCGGCAATTGCCCTGAGCGACTCGCCTGACCGATCGGACAGGGTTACCCTGTGCTCCCTTTCGATAACGGGAGCCCCCAGCATGAGCCTGAAGTCCGTCTGCGTGTTCTGTGGCGCCAGTCCAGGCGCACGCCCGATCTACCATGAAGCAGCCGCCAACCTCGGCCGCAGCCTGGCCGAACGCGGCCTGACCCTGGTCTACGGCGGTGGCGCGGTGGGCCTGATGGGTGTGGTGGCTGACGCGGCCCTGGCCGCTGGTGGCGAGGTGATCGGCATCATCCCGCAGAGCCTGGAGCGCGCCGAGATCGGCCACAAGGGCCTGACGCGTCTGGAGGTAGTGGACGGCATGCACGCGCGCAAAGCGCGCATGGCCGAACTGGCCGACGCTTTCATCGCCCTGCCTGGTGGTCTGGGCACCCTGGAAGAACTGTTCGAGGTGTGGACCTGGGGCCAGCTCGGCTACCACGCCAAACCGCTGGGCCTGCTCGAAGTGGACGGTTTCTACTCGCGCCTGACCGACTTCCTCGACCACCTGGTGGCCGAGCGCTTCGTCCGTGAACAGCACCGCAGCATTCTGCAGGTCAGCGAATCGCCGACGGCGCTGCTCGAGCTGATGAACGACTGGCAGCCCACGGCCGCGCCCAAGTGGGTCGACCGCGAGCCGAAGTAAGCGCCAGGCTCAGCCCGACTGCTGCACGATCACCGTCTGCGTAGGCATCGGCGCCGGGAAACCGGCCTCGCCGAGGGCGTCCTTGATCACCTTGTTGGTGTCGAAGTAGACCTGCCAGTAGTGATCGGTATGGCAGTAGGGGCGCACCGCCAGCACCGGGCCGACCAGGTTGAACTCGAGAATCTCGACGTCCACCGCCGGCTCGGCCAGCACGTTGTCCAGCGTCGCGATGCGCTGCTTGAGCAGGGCGGCGGCGCCTTTCCAGTCGGCCGCGCCGGACAGCTGCGCGGTCAGATCGACACGGCGGAAGGCGTTGTGCGAGTAGTTCTGGATGGTGTCGCTGAAGATCTTGTTGTTGCCCACCAGGGTCAGCACGTTGTCCGGCGTATTGATCGCGGTGACGAACAGGCCGATCTCGGTGACCGTGCCGGTAACGCCGCCGGCAGTGACGAAGTCGCCGACCTTGAACGGCCGTAGCACAATGATGAAACCGCCCGCCGCAAGGTTGGCTAGCAGCCCCGACCAGGCCATGCCGATGGCCAGGCCGACTGCGGCGATCAGCGCAGCGAAGGTGGTGGTCTGTACCCCGAAGTAGCCGAGGATGCCGATCACCAGCAGGATGTTCAGGGTGACGGTGACGAAGTTGCCCAGGTAGCGCAGCACGGTCGGGTCGACGCGCTGTTTGCCGAGGGCCTTCTGCAACAGACTGACGGCAAAGCCGATCAGCCAGCGGCCAATCACCCAGAAGGCGATGGCGGCCAATATCTTCACCGCGAATTCGGCGCCGTATTGCGCCACCACGTCCATCAGTTGGTTGACCTTGGTGGTGCCCACCGTGATCAGTTCTTGACCCTCTTCCATGGCGCTTCCCCATATGCGGTGAATGACTGGAAGAACGCTAGCACGCCGTCAGCGAAACGCCGGCCCAGCGAGCCGGCAAGGCACTTGGCCATCTTCTACACTGCATAGGCGCCCCCTCTCCCGGTTTCGCCCCATGCGCCCGCTCCTGGTGTTGCTCGCAGTTCTGCTTCCCCTGGCTCCGGGCATTGCCGCCGGTGCTGACGTGCTGCGCCTGCTCACCTGGCCCGGTTATGCCGATGCCGACCTGGTGGCCGAGTTCGAACAGCGCCACAACGTGAAAGTGGAAGTCACCCTGGTCGGTAGCGACGACCTGATGCGCGACAAGCTCAGCGCCAACAACGGCGCCGATTACGACCTGATCACCGCCAATACTGCGGAGATCGAGCACTATATCCAGCAGAACCTGCTGCAGCCGCTGCAACCGCCACGCATCCCCAACACCGCGCGCCAGCTGTGGCGCTTCCGCGACTACCCGAAGATTCCCGGCATCAGCGTCGCCGGCAAGGTCTACGCGATTCCCTACACCTACTCGGAAATCGGTCTGATCTATGACCGCACTCAGCTGAGCAGCCCGCCGCAGTCCATCACCAGCCTGTGGGACCCGCAGCTGCAAGGCCGGGTGCTGGCCTTCAACGGCAGCAGCCACAACTTCTCCCTGGCCAGCCAGTCCCGGGGCCGCGACCCATTCAGGATCAGCGACGACGACTTCCCGCAACTCACCGAACAGCTGATCGCCCTGCGCCGCAACGTGCTGACCTTCTATTCGCAGCCCGAAGAGGCCGCCAGCCTGTTCAAGGAACACCATATCGCCCTGCTGCTGGCCAACTACGGGCGCCAGCAGCTCAAGCAGTTGCGCGATGCCGGCGCCGATGTCGGCTACGTGATTCCCCGCGAAGGTGCACTGGCCTGGCTGGACTGCTGGGCGATCAGCCGTGGGGCGCGTGATGTGGCGCTGGCCGAGGCGTGGATCGACTTCACCCTGGAGGCGCCGATGAGCCGCGCCCTGGTCGAGCGCCAGGGCCTGTCCAACACCGTGGAGGAGCCGGAGAGCCTGGACGTGCCCGGCCGCCTGATCTGGCTGCGCCCGGTCGAGGACGCCGAGCGCCGCACGCGCCTGTGGGAACGCGTGCTGTCCGGCGAGCGACCGCCGCTGGTGGAGACGCCATGAAGATCGGCATCGCCTTCAAGCTCGGCTGCCTGCTGACCCTGTTCGGCGTGCTGGTCTGCGGCCTGACCGGTTACTACTCCTACAGCAGCAGCCGCGCCATGCTGCTGAAGTCCGCCGAACGCGACCTGCTCACCGCCACCCAGGTGCTCGGCCGCAACCTGCGCGGCACCATCGACGGCGTGGCGCGCGACGCCCTGCTCATGGCCAAGGTCGCCCAGTCGCGGCAACTGCCCACCCTCAACGACGATGCACGCCGGCACAGCGAGCGCGACCTGGTCGAGCTGTTCCGTGCGCAGATGCAGGTGCACCCGGAATACATGCAGATCCGCCTGATCAGCGCCGCCGGCCACGGCCTGGAACAGGTGCGGGTCGACCGCGACGGCCAGCGCCTGCTCAACATCGGCGGCCTCAAGCTGCAGGAGAAGGGCCACTACGCCTACGTGTTCGAGACCCTGCGCCTGCCGCCGGGAGAAGTACGTCTGTCGCCCATCGTCATCAACCACGAGCTGGGCGCCCACTCCGGGCTGGGCAAGCCGACCCTGCACGTCTCCACCCCGGTGGCCGGCCTGGACGGCAAGCTGTACGGGGTGATGGTGATCAACATCGACCTCGACCAGCTGTTCGACCAGCTCAAGAGCGACCTGCCCAGCTACTACCAGATCTACCTGAGCAACCGCTGGGGCGACCTGCTGATCCACCCCGACCAGCGCCGCACCTTCGGCTTCGACCTGGGCCGACGCATCTTCCTGCAGGAGGAGTTCCCCGACGTCACCCAGTTGCTGGAGGGCGGCAAGCTGGACAGCCTGGTCAGCCATGCCGAACAGCGGCAGAACGCCCTGGTCGCCGCCTTCGTCCGCCTCGACGTCAACGCCAGCACGCCGGAGCGCTTCATCGTCCTCGGCCTGGCCGTGCCGGAGAGCCAGGTGCTGGCCGAGACCTCACGGCTGGGCCAGCGCATCATCCAGGTCGTGCTGCTGTCGAGCCTGCTGGCCCTGGCCATCGCCGTGTTCGGCTCACGGGCCATGACCCGCTCGCTGAAGAGCATCACCCTGGCCGTGCAGCAGTTCGCCCAGGAGCGCCGCATCAGCCCGCTGCCGACCCAGCGCAAGGACGAGCTCGGCCAGCTGGCGCGCAGCTTCGCGCGCATGCAGGAGGAGATCGTCGACCAGCTGGACGAGCTCAACCAGCGCCGCGATGCCCTGGAGCACCTGGCCCGCCACGACCCGCTGACCGGCCTGCCCAACCGCCGAGTGTTCTTCGAGCGCCTGGAACATGCCCTGGCCAGCGCGCGGCGCAGCACCAGGCCGCTGGCGGTGCTGTTCGTCGACCTCGACCACTTCAAGGAACTCAACGACAGCCTCGGCCACGGTGTCGGCGACCGCGTGTTGCAGGCAGTGGCCAACCTGCTGCGTTCGGCCACCCGCGAGAGCGACACGGTGGCGCGCCTGGGCGGCGACGAGTTCGTCATCCTCATCGAGCAGCTGGACGACCCACAACAGGTCATCGCCGTACTGCAGAAGCTGCACGAACGCTTCCAGTTGCCCATGCGCCTGGAAGGGCGCGATATTCAGGTACAGGCCAGCATGGGCGTCAGCCTGTTCCCGCGCGACGGCGACGACGTCGAATCGCTGCTGCAACAAGCCGACCGCGCCATGTACGCGGCCAAGAATTCGGGGCGCAACACCTACAGCTACGAGGCCAAGAACCCGTACTGAGTTAGCCAGGGTGAAACCTCCGGCGTTTTCGCGGCGTCTATGCTTTCGCTATCGCAATCCCTCTCGATCTGGAGAATCCGGTGCTTCCATTGCTGGTCTGTGACGACTCGACCATGGCGCGCAAGCAGCTGATCCGCGCCCTGCCCCCCGACTGGCCTGTTTCCATCACCCAGGCCGCCCACGGCGAAGAGGCCATGGCCGCAATCCGCCAGGGCCTGGGCCAGGTGGTGCTGCTGGACCTGACCATGCCGGTGATGGACGGCTATCAGGTGCTGGCCAAGGTCCAGGAGGAAGGCCACAGCTGCCGCATTCTGGTGGTCTCCGGCGACGTGCAGGACGAGGCGCGCCGCCGTGTCACCGAGCTGGGCGCCCTGGCCTTCATCCGCAAACCGGCGCCGGCCGAAGAACTGCGCGCGATCCTCGACGAGCTCGGCCTGCTACAGCTCAGCGCTGATGCGGATGTCGCGGCTCCTGCTGCCGTACCCGCCCCAGCTGCCCCAGTAGATACCAAGGTCGGTTTCCGCGATGCCCTGCGCGAGGTCAGCAACGTCGCCATGGGCCGCGCCGCCGCACTATTGGCGGAGGAGCTGGGCGTATTCGTGCAGCTGCCGATCCCGGCGGTGAACCTGTTCGAGGCCAGCGAGCTGCACATGGCCCTGGCCGACGCCAACCGTGGCGAGCAGCTCAGCGCGGTGTGCCAGGGCTTCGTCGGCGAGGCCATCGCCGGCGAGGCGCTGCTGCTGTTCCACGACTCACAGGTCGCCGACATCGCCCACCTGCTCGGCCTGCGCCCGGGCGGCGATGTCGCCACCTCGGAGATGCTGCTGGATCTGGCCAGCGTGCTGATCGGCGCCTGCCTGTCGGGCATCGCCGAGCAGCTCGACATCCGCTTCTCCCAGGGCCACCCGCAACTGCTGGGCCAGCATGCGCGCAGCATCGACGAGCTGATCCAGTTCAACGGCGCGCGCTGGCGCAAGACCCTGGCGGTGGAGATCAGCTACGGCCTGGAGGATCACGCGGTGAACTTCGACCTGCTGATCCTGTTCACCGAGAACTCGGTGCCCCGGCTGACCGCCAAAATTCAGTACCTGATGGAGTAAGCCATGCCCAGCGAAGCCCAGATCGACCTGCGCGAACTGCACTGGCTGCTCGACATCGTCCAGTGCCTGGACGTCGGCGTGCTGGTGATGGACCGCAACTTCCGCGTCGAGGTGTGGAACAGTTTCATGGAGAACCACTCGGGGCTTGGCGCCGACCAGGTGCAGGGCCGCAGCCTGTTCCAGCTGTTTCCCGAGATCGACCGCCCCTGGCTGGAGCGCAAGGTCGGCACCGTACTGCGCCTGGGCACCCGTGCCTTCAGCCTGTGGCAGCAGCGCCCGTATCTGCTGCGCTTCGAGACCTACCGACCGATCACCGGCCAGGCCGACTTCATGTACCAGAACCTGACCATCCTGCCGCTGGCCGCCACCGGCGGCGAGGTGCAGCACGTGTGCATGGTGATCTACGACATGACCGAAGCCGCCGAGGCGCAACTGCGCCAGACCAGCGAGCCGTAACAACGCGCGCGCCGACCCTGAGCGGTCGGCGCGGCGTTACTTCTTCTTAGGGCGAGGCTTCTCGCCGAACTTGGGCACCGCGCGCACGGCCTTGGCCTTGGGCTTGTCGTCGTCGGCCTCGAACCAGTTGCCCATGTGAATCTTGCCCTTGCCGGCACCAGGGATCACCTTGACCTTGGGTTTCTTCGGTTTCTTCAGTACCGCGCCGCCGGGGGCGGTCTGCGGCACCCGGTGATCCGGCACAAAGCCCGGTTCGTCCTCGCGGCGGATGATCTGGCCGATCAGCGTCTCGATGGCCGCCAGCAGCTCGACTTCGTCGGCGCAGACCAGCGACACCGCCTCACCGGTGGCGCCAGCACGGCCGGTACGGCCGATGCGGTGCACGTAGTCCTCGGCGACGATCGGCAGGTCGAGGTTGACCACCCGTGGCAGCTCGCTGATGTCCAGGCCGCGCGCAGCCACGTCGGTGGCAGCCAGCACCCGCACTTCGCCGGCCTTGAAGCGCTGCAGGGCACGCAGGCGCGACGGTTGCGGCTTGTCGCCGTGGATCGAGTCGGCGGCGATGCCTTCAGACAGCAGCAACTGCTCCAGCTCGTCGACACCCTTGCGGGTCTTGGCGAATACCAGCAGCTGGTCCCAGCCACGCTCGCGGTACAGGTGCAGCAATAGCTCGCTCTTGCGCTTCTTGTCCACCGTCACCAGCCACTGTTTGACGCTCTTGGCCGCCGCGTTGCGCGGGCTGACCTCGATGGACAGCGGGTCGCGCAGCAGCTCCTTGGCCATCAGGCGGATGGCGTCAGAGAAGGTGGCGGAGAACAGCAGAGTCTGGCGCTTGCGCGGCAGTGCGCTGAACAGCTCGTCCAGCTCCTTGGCGAAGCCCAGGTCGAGCATGCGGTCGGCCTCGTCCAGCACCAGCGCCTGCAGCTGGTCGAAGCGCACCGCGTTCTGCCGGTACAGGTCGAGCAGGCGGCCGGGGGTGGCCACCAGCAGGTCGATGCCCTTGCGCAGCTTCATCATCTGCGGGTTGATGCTGACCCCGCCGTACACCGAGTAGGTACGCAGCGGCAGGTTTTGCGCGTACTGCTGCACCGCCTGCGCCACCTGCTCGGCCAGTTCGCGGGTCGGCACCAGCACCAGCGCGCGCACCGAGTTGGCCGCTACCTGGCTGCCTTCCATGGTCAGCTTCTGCAGCAGCGGCAGGGCGAAGCCGGCGGTCTTGCCGGTGCCGGTCTGCGCCGCGGCGAGCACGTCGCGCCCCTTGAGCACGGCGGGAATGGCCTGCTTCTGCACCGGCGTGGGCTCGCGGTAGTCGAGCGCCTCCAGGGTACGCAGCAGGGGTTCGATCAGGCCGAGGGGTTCGAAGGACATGGCGGAGCAACCAGAAACGGAAAGACGCAAGTTTAACCGTTCGCTTCAGAACCTGTTCAAAGTCTCGCTAGCTAGAGTCAGGCTAGGCAAAAACAAGCGAAGAAGCGCAGTTTACGAGTGGTAAATGAGCATTCTGAGCTTGTTTTTAACAACGCATGGCCGACGCGCAGCAGGCTTTGGGCAGGTTCTCAGTCGTGCTCGACTACCACGCGCAATCCGTCGTCATCGGCTTGTGCGCGCAGACGAATCGCCGCCGGGTCCTGCAGTACGCAGTCGGCGATGGCCGGCTCCAGTTCGGTACGCACCCGCCGCGCCAGGGCACGGGCGCCATAGCGCGCGTCGTGGGCGCGGCACAGCCACTCGACCGCGCCCTCCTCCAGCCACAGCGAGCGACCCTGGCGGCCCAGGCGCTGGTTGAGCTTGGTCAGCTCGATCTCCAGCAGCGCCTCCAGCCAGTCGTCGTCGAGGCTCTGGAAGTCGAGGATGCGGTCGATGCGATTGAGGAACTCCGGGTCGAAGCTGCGCGTAAGCGCCCGCTCGCGCTCACCGGCCTCGTCGGCGCGCAGGCCCAGCCAGCTGCGCCAGCCACGGGCGAAACGCTCACGCAGACGCTGCACCGGCTGGGCGCCGACGTTGCTGGTCATGAAGATCAGGCTGTTGCGGAAATCCAGGGTGCGGCTGCCGGCGGTGAGGGTCAGGCGGCCGTTCTCCAGCACGCCGAGCAGGCTGCGCAGCACCTCGGGGCTGGCCTTCTCCAGCTCGTCGAACAGCACGATGCCGGGGCGCCCGAATGTGCCGGCGATGGCCTCGGCGTCGAACAGGGTGGTGCCCTCCTTGCTACCGACATAGCCCGGCGGCGCGCCGGTCAAGGCGGCAGCGTAGTGCTCCTGGGCCAGGGTGTGCATGTCGATACGGCAGAAGGCGTCGGCGCGACCATGAATGGCCTGGGCCAGCAGGCGCACCACCTCGGTCTTGCCGACGCCGGTGGGGCCCATGAACAGGTTGACCGACAGCGGCCGCTCGCGCTCGCCGATGTCGGCCTTGACCACCTTGAGCAGTGCCTCGACCTGCTCCAGCACCGCGTCCTGGCCGACGATGCGCTCGCGCAGCAGGGCCATGACCTTGCCCGGCTCGAACAGGAAGCGCGATTGCAGGGTGGCTGGCGCCGCCTCGGTCAGGCGCTGGCGGTTGTGTTCGAGCAGGTCGTTGGCGAAGGGCATGGTTCAGCCTGCGACCTTTTCCTTGCCGGGGTGCGGCAGTTCGCCCACCGGGCAATCGGCCACGCCGATGGTCGAGCGGGTCAGCTTCTCAACGTCCTCCTGGGCCTTCTGCGCGTCCAGCACCCAGGTGCGGTAGAACTCGAACGGGCAGTCGGCCACGCCCTTGTCGCCGTCGCCGGAGTTGTACACGCCGGTGTAGCCACGATGCAGCAGCTTGAACAGGTGGTTCTGCGACTGGTCGTTGGCCCGTGCATCACGGATCTGCGACACCGACAGCTGGGCGTACTGGATGCCCATCTCCTCCTCGCCACATTCGCCAAGAGTGCGGCCGTCGAAACCGATCAGCGCGGAGTGGCCGAAGTAGCTGTACACGCCGTCGAAGCCGGTGGCGTTGGCCACCGCCACGTAGCAGTTGTTGGCCCAGGCCATGGTCTTGGCCATCAGCACCTGCTGCTCCTTCGCCGGGTACATGTAGCCCTGGCAGCGCACGATCAGCTCGGCGCCCTTCATCGCGCAGTCGCGCCAGATTTCCGGGTAGTTGCCGTCATCGCAGATGATCAGGCTGATCTGCATGCCCTTGGGGCCTTCGGACACGTAGGTGCGGTCGCCCGGATACCAGCCCTCGATGGGGCACCAGGGGATGCACTTGCGGTACTTCTGCACGATCTCGCCCGCATCGTTGACCAGGATGAGGGTGTTGTACGGCGCCTTGTGCGGGTGCTCCTCGTGGCGCTCGCCGGTGAGCGAGAAGATGCCCCAGGTCTTCGCCTCGCGGCAGGCGGCGGAGAAGATCGCCGTCTCCTCGCCCGGGACCGTGGCGGCGGTGGCCATCATCTCGTCCTTGTCGTACATGATGCCCATGGTGCTGTACTCGGGGAACACCACCAGGTCCATGCCCGGCAGGCCAAGCTTCATGCCCTTGATCATCTCGGCGATCTTGCGCGCGTTGTCGAGCACTTCAGCCTTGCTGTGCAGGCGCGGCATCTTGTAGTTGACGACGGCGACGCCGACGGTATCGGGGCTGCTGGAAATATCGCCGTGACGCATGACGGAACTCCTGTGTTGAGGCTGGAAACTAGTGGCTGATCATCCACGGCCGCGCCGAGGGGCTGGCCTTGAGGCCGTGGGGGTTGGCCTTGGTCCGCTCGACCGGCTTGCTCGGACCGCAGCAGCTGCAGCCGGCCGGGTGCTTGCGGTTGGCCTTGTACTCTTCGAGGGTCTGCGGCGCGTGGCGCGAGCGCTCGTTGGTCTCGTGCACGCGGCGCTGGCTGCCGGGCATGGTGGCCAGGCCGGGGGCGCTGAGAATCACCCGCTCGCTGGTGGTCTCGCAGTAGGGGCAGGCGCAGGGCGTGTCGCGCTCGGCCATCGGCCGTAGCACGGTGAAGTCGCCGCACTGCGGGCAGTCGTATTCGTAGATCGGCATATCGACCTCCTGGGAAGCGGAGCGCACGGCGCACGCGGCGCCGTGCGCGGGGGCATCACTTGTCGTAGGCGATGGGCATGTCGATGCTGCCGTCCAGGTACTTGGTCGGGCCGCTCGCGCTGGGGTTGATGTCGAACTCGAAGATGTCAGTCGGCAGCCACAGGGTGGCGCAGGCGTTGGGGATGTCGACCACGCCGCTGATATGCCCCTGCACCGGCGCCGAGCCGAGCAGCGAGTAACCCTGGGCCGGCGAGTAGCCGAACTTGGTCAGGTAGTTGATGGCATTGAGGCAGGCCTGCTGGTAGGCCAGGTTGACGTCCAGGTAGTGCTGCTTGCCGGCGTCGTCGACCGAGATGCCTTCGAAGATCAGGAAGTTGTTGTAGTTCGGCACGATCGGGCTGGGCTTGAAGATCGGGTTCTTGATGCCGTACTTGGCCATGCCGCCCTTGATCAGTTCGACCTTCATGTGCACCCAGCCGGCCATCTCGATGGCGCCGCAGAAGGTGATTTCACCGTCACCCTGGCTGAAGTGCAGGTCGCCCACCGACAGGCCGGCGCCGTCTACGTAGACCGGGAAGAAGATCTTCGAGCCGCGCGACAGATCCTTGATGTCGCAGTTGCCGCCGTGTTCACGCGGCGGCACGGTGCGCGCGCCGGTGGCGGCGGCCATGTCGCGCTCGGAGCCTTTCATCTTGCCCATGTGCGCGGTGCTGGCGAACGGCGGGTTGGCCAGCGGCGGCACGCGGGTCGGGTTGGTGTCGATCAGTTCCTGCTCGCGCTTGTTCCAGTCGGCGAGCATCTTATGGTCCGGCAGGCAGCCTATCAGGCCGGGGTGGATCAGGCCGGCGAAGCGCACACCGGGAATGTGCCGGCTCTTGGTGAACATGCCCTCGAAGTCCCAAATCGACTTCTGCGCGGACGGGAAGTAGTCGGTCAGGAAGCCGCCGCCGTTGTTCTTCGAGAAGAAGCCGTTGAAGCCCCACTGCGACTCGGCCTTGGCGCCGATATCGAGCAGCTCGACCACCAGTAGGTCACCCGGTTGTGCGCCATGCACGCCGACCGGGCCGGACAGGTAGTGCACGGTGGACAGGTCGACATCGCGCACGTCGCTGGCGTCGTCGTCATTCTTGATCGCACCGCCGGTCCAGTCATAGGTTTCCAGGATGAAGTCGTCGCCCGGCTTGACCCAGCAGGCCATCGGGATGTCCGGGTGCCAGCGGTTGTGGACTTGTTCGTTCTCGGTGGCGGCCTGGTTGAGGTCGACCTTGATCAGGGTGTCGGTCATGGCAGTGCTCCTGGGACCTGTGGTGGGTGCCTGGCGCATTGATGCGCCGGGGTACGGTGGCCAGTCTCGGGGAGCGCAGCGAGGGCGAAAATACGTTGGATGACGTATGCGTGGCGCCAGCAATGACGCGGCTTGCAGCGGCCTTTACGCAGACACGAAAAAGCGGCCGGCGCATGGAGAACACGCCGGCCGTAAACAGGTGAAACGTTGCCCTCCCCCGAGCGGGAGATGGGTTGAAATCACACCGACAAGTAGCGGCTGATGGTCGCCTCATCGACCTTGTCGCGCGCCTCCTCGATGACGAACTTGCCCTTCTCGATGACCAGGAAGCGGTCGGCGATTTCCATGGTGAAGGACAGCACCTGCTCGGAGACGATGATGGTCAGGTCACGCAGGTTGCGGATCTCCTTCAGGGTGCGGGCGATGTCCTTGATGATCGACGGCTGGATGCCCTCGGTCGGCTCGTCGAGCAGCAGCACCTTGGGGTTGGTGGCCAGCGCACGGGCGATGGCCAGCTGTTGCTGCTGGCCGCCGGAGAGGTTGCCGCCCTTGCGGTGACGCATCTCCTGCAGCACCGGGAACAGCGCGTAAAGGTCGTCCGGCACCTGGCCCTTGGCCGACGCCGGCAGGCCAGTCTGGATGTTCTCCAGCACGGTCATGCTGGGGAAGATCATCCGCCCCTGCGGCACGTAGGCGATGCCGGCCTCGACGCGCTGGTGGGTCTCCAGCTTGGAGATGTCCTGGCCGTCGACGCTGATCTGCCCGCCCCACTGTGGCAGCACGCCCATCAGGCTCTTGAACAGGGTGGTCTTGCCCATGCCGTTGCGGCCCATCACGGCGACGATTTCCTTCTTCGCCACGTCGAGGTTGAGTTCGTGGAGGATCTGGCTCTGGCCGTAGCCGGAGACGAGGTTATTGATCTGGAACATGCTGGACTCCTTGACCCGGGGCTCAGTGCCCCAGGTACACCTCGATGACCTTGGGATTACTCTGCACCGCGTCCATGCTGCCCTCGGCCAGCACTTTGCCCTGGTGCAGCACGGTGACCTTGTGCGCGATGCTCTTGACGAACTCCATGTCGTGCTCGATGACCAGCACCGAGCGCCCCTGGCTGATGCGCTTGAGCAGTTCGGCGGTGGCCACGCGCTCGCTGACGCTCATGCCGGCCACCGGCTCGTCGAGCATCAGCAGCTGCGGGTCCTGCATCAGCAGCATGCCGATCTCCAGCCACTGCTTCTGGCCGTGCGAGAGCAGATCGGCCTGCATGTGCAGGTGCTCGCCGAGCATGATCTCGGTGGCCACCTGCTCGACCCGCTCGATCACCGCCTGCGAGCGTTTGAAGAACAGCGCGCCGAACACCTTGCGCCCGGCCGGGTAGGACATCTCCAGGTTCTCGAACACCGTCAGGTTCTCGTAGATCGACGGGTTCTGGAACTTGCGCCCGACACCGGCGCGGACGATGTCGAACTCGCGCATCTTGGTCAGCTCGCGGTTCTCGAACTGGATGCTGCCGGCGGTGGCCTTGGTCTTGCCGCAGATCAGGTCGAGCACCGTGGTCTTGCCGGCGCCGTTGGGGCCGATGACCACGCGCACCTCGTTGCGGTCGATGTACAGGTTGAGGTCATCGACCGCCTTGAAGCCGTCGAACGACACGGTCAGACCCTCGATGGCCAGCACCGGTTTGGGCATCTGGAAGCCAGCAGGATTGGCGCTCATGGGGTGGTCTCCAGTTCGGGAGTGGGTGCGGCCTTGGCGACCGGCTTGGCCACCGGCTCAGTCTTCACCGGCGCCTTGGCCTGCGGCTTGATGCGCGCCAGCCAGCGCTTGCCGTGGCTGTCCCACAGGCCGGCGAGGCCGTTGGGGAAGTACATGACCACGGCGATGAACAGGCCGCCCATCAGGTACAGCCACAGCTCGGGGAAGCTCTCGGAGAAGTAGGTCTTGCCGAAGTTGACCAGCAACGCGCCGTACACCGCGCCGAGCAGCGACAGGCGCCCGCCGACGGCGGCGAAGATGACCATCTCGATCGACGGCACGATGCCGACGAAGCTCGGCGACATGAAGCCGACCTGCAGGGTGAACATCGCCCCGCCGATGGCGGCGAAGGCGGCGCCGACGCAGAACACGAAGATCTTGAAGCTGGCCACGTCGTAGCCGGAGAAGCGCACGCGTTCCTCCTTGTCGCGCATGGCCAGCAGCAGGCGGCCGAGCTTGGAGGCGATGATGAAACGCGCCAGCAGGATGCAGCCGAACAGCAGGAAGGCACTGACGAAGTACAGGATCAGCTTGGCCTCGTCGGTACGGATGTCCCAGCCCATCAGGGTCTTCAGGTCGGTGATGCCGTTGACCCCGCCGGTGTAGCCCTGCTGGCCGATGATCAGCACGGTGAGGATCAGCGCGATGGCCTGGGTGACGATGGAGAAGTACACGTCACCGACGCGGCGCTTGAACATGGTCAGGCCGATCACCAGGGCCAGCAGCACCGGCACCGCGATCACCGCCAGCATGGTGAAACCGAAGCTGTGGAACGGCTGCCAGAGCATCGGCAGCTCGGTGATCTGGTTCCAGTCCATGAAGTCCGGGATGCCGGGGGTGGATTGGATCTTGGTGCTTTCCGGATCGGATGCCTCGAGCTTGAGGAACATCGCCATGCAGTAGCCGCCGAGGCCGAAGAAGATGCCCTGGCCGAGGCTGAGGATGCCGCCGTAGCCCCAGCACAGCACCAGGCCGACGGCGACGAAGGCGTAGGTCAGGTACTTGCCGACCATGTTCAGGCGGAAGGCGTCGAGCGCTAGCGGGAACACCACCAGGATCAGCACGGCGAGCACCGCCAGGCCAATGGCGCCCTGCTTGCCGCCCAGGAGTTTGTCGAGAGTCGGGTTCATGGGCGGCTCCTTACTTACGAACCTTGATGGAGAACAGGCCCTGCGGGCGCATCATCAGAATCAGGATCACCGCCGACAGGGTCAGCACCTTGGCCATCGAGCCGCTCATGAAGAACTCCATGATCGACTGGGCCTGGGCGATGGAGAACGCCGAGGCGATGGTGCCGAACAGGCTGGCCGCGCCACCGAAGACCACCACCAGGAAGGTGTCGACGATATACAGCGAACCGGCAGTCGGGCCGGTGGAGCCGATGGTGGTGAAGGCCGCACCAGCCACACCGGCCACGCCGCAGCCGAGGGCGAAGGTCATGCGGTCGACGCGCTTGGTGTTGATGCCCACCGCACGGCTCATCACCCGGTTCTGCATGGTGGCGCGCACCTGCAGGCCCCAGCGCGAGCGGTACAGCATGAGGAAGATGGTGGCGGTGAGGAGAATGGTCAGGCCCATGACGAACAGGCCGTTACGCGGGATGTCGATGGCCTCGGTGGGGTTCCACGAACCCATCAGCCACTCCGGCAGGGTGGCGCTGACCTCGCGCGCACCGAAGATCGAGCGGAACGCCTGCTGCATCACCAGGGACAGACCCCAGGTGGCCAGCAGGGTATCCAGCGGACGCTGGTACAGCTTGCTGATCATCGCCCATTCCACCAGCCAGCCGATGGCACCGGCGATGACGAAAGACAAGGCGATGGCGAAGAAGAAGTAATAGGGCCCGAAGGCCGGGGCGTACTGTTCGGTCAGCGAGGACACCACGAAGGTGGTGTAGGCGCCGATGGTGAGGAACTCGCCGTGGGCCATGTTGATCACGCCCATCTGGCCGAAGATGATCGCCAGCCCCAGAGCCATCAGCAGCAGGACGCAGAACACGGACAAGCCGTTGAAGCCCTGCATGGCCGCGATGGCACCAAATTCCGATAGCCATTCCATGTTGATGGTCTCCTGGAGGAAGAATGCGAGAGCCCCTCCCCCGCTAGGCGGGAGAGGGGTTCGGTTGGCTTACTGGTAGCCTTTCGGGAAGGGGTTCGGCTCGATCAGGCCAGACTCGTAGACCACCTTGAACTGACCGTCTTTCTGCACTTGGCCGATGCGGGTCTTGCTCCACAGGTGATGGTTGTCGTGGACCTTCACGTAGCTTTCCGGAGCGCTGTTCAGCTCGATGCCTGGCGAGGCGGCGGCGACCTTGTCGACGTCGAAGCTGCCGGCTTTCTCGACCGCGGCCTTCCACAGCCACGGGCCGAGGTAGGCGGCCTGGGTCACGTCACCGATGACCGCGTCCTTGCCGTACTTGGCCTTGAAGGCCTCGACGAAGGCGGCGTTGTTCGGGTTGTCCAGGCTCTGGAAGTACTTCATGGAGGCGTAGAAGCCTTCCATGTTCTCGCCGCCGATGCCGAGCAGTTCGTCCTCGGTGACCGACAGGGTCAGCACGTTCTGCTTGGCGGCGGTGACGCCGGCGGCTTTCATCTGCTTGTAGAAGGCCACGTTGGAACCACCAACCACGGCAGTGAACACCACGTCAGGCTTCTTCAGCTTGACCTTGTTGATCAGCGAGCCGAACTGGGTGTTGCCCAGCGGGTAGTACTCCTCGCCCACCACCTTGCCACCGAGCACGTTCTCGATGTGCTTGCGCGCGATCTTCATCGAGGTACGCGGCCAGATGTAGTCGGAGCCGATCAGGTAGAAGGTCTTGGCGCCCTTCTCCTTGGCGATCCAGTCGAGGCCGGCGAGGATCTGCTGGGTCGCTTCCTGGCCGGTGTAGATGACGTTCTTCGACTGCTCCAGGCCCTCGTAGAAGGTCGGGTAGTAGAGCAGGCCGTTTTCCTTCTCGAACACCGGCAGCACAGCCTTGCGCGAGGCCGAGGTCCAGCAGCCGAACACGGCGGCGACCTTGTCGCCCACCAGCAGCTTCTTGGCCTTCTCGGCGAAGGTCGGCCAGTCGGAGGCGCCGTCTTCCTGGATCACCTTGATCTGCCGACCGAGGATGCCGCCGGAGGCGTTGATCTGCTCGATGGCCAGGCGCTCGGCCTGGATCGAACCGGTTTCCGAGATGGCCATGGTGCCGGTGGCCGAGTGCAGCTGGCCGACGGTCACTTCGGTGTCGGTCACGGCCAGGCCGGTGGTGTTGGCGCTATCGGCCATGACGCCCTGGCTGAATACGCTGGCGGCCAGCAGCGAGAGCGCGGCGGCGCCCAGCGCCAGCCGGCGGGGTAGAAGTCGGGTCGGTTGTGCATCCATCGTCGTGCTCCTCGTGCGGTTGGGTCGTTGCCGGCCTGTCTGCGCAGGTCTGCTCCGGGTTCGCCGCAAGAATGCGGGCGCCCTCCCCGCCGGGGTATACGCAGCATGACGTAAGCGCATACGTCATCTGACGTACAGCGCCAGGCACCAGCCTGGTGCACTCTCGAGCCCGAGCAGGAAGCCAGACAGAAGCCCGGGCGCGCACGCACGCGGCCCGCAGCTGGGGGCATGGATGTTGCAAATTCGCAGAGCAAACGGCACCACCAGGAGCAATGGCGTGCAACCCACCGGAACCCAGCGCATCGTCAAGATCCGCCGCGACTACAACAGCTGGGTCGCCGACGAGACCATGGAGGACTACGCCCTGCGTTTCACTCCGCGGGCGTTCCGCAAATGGTCGGAGCTGCGCATCGCCAACACCGCCCTCGGCGCCGTGTCGTTCCTCGCCCTGGAAGCCATCGGCGGCGCCCTGGCGCTGTCCTACGGCTTCACCAACACCCTGTGGGCGATCCTCGCGGTGAGCCTGGTGATCTTCCTCACCGGCCTGCCGATCAGCTACTACGCGGCGCGCTACGGCGTGGACATGGACCTGCTGACTCGCGGTGCCGGCTTCGGCTACATCGGCTCGACCATCACCTCGCTGATCTACGCCAGCTTCACCTTCCTGTTCTTCGCCCTCGAGGCGGCGATCATGGCCCTGGCCCTGGAGCTGTACTTCGACATCCCGCTGGCGCTGGCCTACGTGATCTGTTCGGTGATCATCATTCCCCTGGTGGCCTACGGCATCACCCTGATCAACCGCCTGCAGACCTGGACCCAGCCGGTGTGGCTGGTGCTGCTGTTCCTGCCCTACATCTTCGTCATCGCCAAGAACCCCGAGGCGATTGGCGACTGGACCAGCTTCGCCGGGCGCGAGGGTGAGGCCGGCAACTTCAACCTGCTGCACTTTGGCGCTGCCTGCACCGTGGCCCTGGCCCTGGTCACGCAGATCGGCGAGCAGGTCGACTACCTGCGCTTCCTGCCGGAAAAGACCGCGCAGAACCGCAAGCGCTGGTGGGCCGCACTGCTCATGGCCGGGCCCGGCTGGATCATCCCAGGCGCGCTGAAGATGCTCGCCGGCGCCTTCCTCGCCTTCCTCGCCCTGCAGCACGAGATCCCCATCGAGCGCGCCGCCGAGCCGACGCAGATGTACCTGGTGGCCTTCCACTACGTGTTCGCCTCGCCACAGTGGGCGCTCGGCGCCATGGTGCTGTTCGTCATCGTCAGCCAGGTGAAGATCAACCTGACCAACGCCTACGCCGGCTCGCTGGCCTGGTCCAACTTCTTTGCCCGCGTCACCCACAGCCATCCGGGCCGCGTGGTGTGGCTGGTGTTCAACGTGGCCATCGCCCTGATGCTGATGGAGCTGGGCGTGTTCGAGGCGATCGAGGAGGTGCTCGGCCTCTACGCCAACATCGCCATCGCCTGGATCGGCGCGCTGGTCGCCGACCTGGTGATCAACAAGCCGCTGGGCCTGTCGCCGCGCTACATCGAGTTCAAGCGCGCGCACCTGTACGACATCAACCCGGTCGGCGTCGGCGCCATGCTGTTCGCCTCGCTGCTCTCGGTGCTCGCTCACTTCGGCCTGTTCGGCGCCCTGGCCCAGGCCGCCTCGCCGCTGGTGGCGCTGTTCTCCGCGTTCATCTGCGCGCCGCTGCTGGCCTGGCTCACCGGCGGGCGCTTCTACATCGCCCGGACCAGCACGGCGGCGCTGATCCATCCGCCAAACGCCAGCCACGCACGCAATTGCGGCCTGTGCAACAACGCCTTCGAGAGCGAGGACATGGCCTTCTGCCCGGCCTACAGCACGCCGATCTGCTCGCTGTGCTGCTCGCTGGACGCGCGCTGCGGCGACGCCTGCAAGCCACACGCGCGGCTCAGCCGGCAGGTCGACGCGCTGCTGCACTGGCTGCTGCCCTGGGCCAGCATCCCGCGCCTGCACAGCCGCCTGGCGCAGTACCTGGGCTTCCTCGCTCTGCTGGTGCTGATGCTGTTCGGCGCCCTGGCGCTGATCTACAGCCAGGTCTCCCACGGCCTGGTGCCGCACTCACCGGAGGTGCAGCAGACGCTGTACCAGGCCTTCCTCAAGGCCTTCCTCACTCTCTCGCTGTTCGCCGGCATGCTCGCCTGGTGGATCGTCCTGACCCGCGAGAGCCGTCAGGTGGCGCAGCAGGAGTCGGACCGCCAGACCCTGCTGCTGATGCAGGAGATCGAGGCCCACGGCAAGACCGACGAGGCGCTGCAGAAGGCCAAGGTGCTGGCCGAGAACGCCAACGCGGCGAAGAGCCGCTACGTCACCGGCCTGTCCCACGAGCTGCGCACGCCGCTCAACAGCATCCTCGGTTACACGCAGATCCTGCAGCGCGACGCGGCCATGCCCGAGCGCCACCACGACGCCCTGGCGACCATCTACCGCAGCGGCTCGCATCTGTTGTCGCTGATCGACGGCCTGCTCGACGTAGCCAAGATCGAGGCCGGCAAGCTGCACCTGGAACTCTCGGAGATCGCCCTGCCCGAGTTCGTCGGCCAGCTCGAACGCATGTTCGCCCCGCAGGCCGCCGAGAAGGGCCTGGCTTTCCGCCTGGAGACGGCCGGACGGATTCCCGCGGTGGTGCGCGGCGACGAGAAGCGCGTGCGGCAGATCCTGATCAACCTGCTCGGCAACGCCGTGCGCTTCACCGAGCAGGGCGAGGTGCGCCTGCGCGTCAGCTACCTGCGCGAGACCGCCTGCTTCGAAATCGTCGACACCGGCATCGGCATCGACCCGCAACAGATCGAGCGCATCTTCCAGCCCTTCGAGCGCGGCGACCTGATGCGCCAGGACAACGGCGTCGGCCTCGGCCTGACCATCACCCGCATGCTCACCGCGCTGATGGGCGGCGAGCTGTCGGTGCACAGTGAGCCGGGCAAGGGCACGCGCTTCCAGGTGCGCCTGTTCCTCTCCGAGGTGCGCGCGCCGCAGGCGGTGGTGCATGTGGCGCACGACATCATCGGCTACCAGGGCCCGCGCCGTCTGGTGCTGGTGGTGGACGACCACCTGGAACACCGCCGCGTGCTGGCCGGCATGTTGGAACCGCTGGGCTTTCGCGTCGAGCAGGCGGCCAGCGGCCAGGAGGCAATTCGCCAGGCCGCGCTGCTCAGCCCCGACCTGATCCTCATGGACCTGTCGATGCCGCAAATGGACGGCTTCGAGACCAGCCGCCTGATCCGCCGCAATGCCCTGTGCCAGGCGCCGATCATCGTCATCTCGGCGAATGCCTTCGCCGACGACCGCGAACGCAGCATCGCCGCCTACTGCAACGACTACCTGGCCAAGCCGGTGCACACCCCGGCGCTGCTCGAACGCATCCAGCAGCAGCTCGACCTGCAGTGGCTGCACCGCGTCGCCGAGCCGGAAGCGCCGCAGCCACAGGTCGAGACACTGCCCAGCGCCAGCGAACTGGCCGAGCTGCGCGAGCTGGCAGCGCTCGGCTACATGCGCGGCATCCAGGACAAGCTGGACACCATCGAACGCCAGACCCCGGCCTGCGCGCCCTTCACCAAACGCCTGCGGGCCCTGGCCAAGGGCTTCCGCCTGGATGAACTCAACCGCCAACTCAAGGAGGCCGAACATGAATGCAGCCACGCAGCTTGCTGAGCGCGGCACCGTGCTGATCGTCGACGACACGCCGGACAACCTCGCCCTGCTCTCCGACGCCCTCGACGCCCAGGGCTACATGGTGCTGGTGGCGCTGGACGGCCAGAGCGCGCTGAACCGCATCCAGCGTCGGCGCCCCGACCTGATCCTGCTCGACGCGATGATGCCCGGCCTCGATGGCTTCGAGACCTGCCGGCGGATCAAGGCCGAACCGGACAGCGCCGACATCCCGGTGCTGTTCATGACCGCGCTGACCGACAGCGAGCACGTAGTGGAAGGCTTCGCCGCCGGCGGCAGCGACTACGTGACCAAGCCGATCCACACCGACGAGGTGCTGGCGCGGGTCGCCGCCCACCTGCGCACCGCGCGCACCTTGCAGTCGGCACGCGCCGCCGCGCAGCCGGTGGACCTGACCCTGAGCAACGAGCCGACCTTCGAGACCCTCTCGGCGCGCTTCCAGCTCACCGAACGCGAAGTTGAGGTGCTGCGCTGGGTGGCCTGCGGCAAGACCAACCGCGACATCGGCGACATCCTCGGCCTGTCGCCACGCACGGTGAACAAGCACCTGGAGCACGTCTACGTGAAGCTCGGCGTGGAAACCCGCACCGCCGCCGCGGCGGTGGCGATCTCCGCCAGCGTGGCGCGTTAGCCCTTGCCACCACTCTTTTGCATCTGCCGCAGCAACGGCGCGCACTGGCTGGGCTCGTCGCCACCACTGGGCGCTACCAGCGCCAGCAGACCGGCCACCGGCGCTACCGCCACGCCCAGCGCCACCAGGCCGACGCCGCGCAGCGCCAGCGGCGTGGCCTGCACCCCGGCATTCGGCTCTTTGAAGGTGCCGCGCACATAGAGCGGCGAGCGCAGGGAGAAGATGCGCAGGCCCTTGCTCGCCGGGGTCACGTCGAAGTCCAGGCGCTCACTGGCGAAGTTGGCGCTGCCGTCGACGCGGATCACCGAGTTCTCGGTATCGACCACGAACAGCCGCGTGCTCATCAGGCCCTGCTTGATGCCGAGGTCGGCAGCCGCGCAGTTGATGGTCACCTCGTCGTCGCCGAACAGCTTGCCGACCAGATAGTTGCCGACGTTGAGCCCGGCGATCTCCAGCAGGCCACGGCTCACCGCGCCATCGTTGATCAGCATCTTCAACTCGCCATTGGCGGTGCCGAGCAGGGCCGCCACCGAGTTGCCGGTGCCGCTGAGCTTGGCGTCGCCATTCAGCGCGCCGAGGCTGGTCTGCATCGGCGCGAAGGTGGGGAACAGCTGCTTCAGCTTCAGCTCGCGCGCACTCAGGCGTACCTGGCCCTGCATCGGAGCGACGGCGCCGTTGAGGCGGATCTGTGCATCCAGGCTGCCGCCGGCCACGCCGAAACGCAGCGGCTCCAGGCTGAGCTGGCCGTCGTTGAGCACCACGTGGGTGTCCATATCGTTGATCGGCAGCTGGTCGGAGTGAACGATGCGCTTGCCGGTGAAGCGCACGTCGGCGTCCATGCTGCGCCAGCGCTCGGTGCGGAACTGCTCCACCGGCAGCACCTTGTTCGCCGGCTGGCTGGCGGCCGCGCCGCGCTCCTGCTTCTCGGCATTGGAGTCGGCGCCGATCAGCGGCGCCAGGTCGGCGAACAGCAGCTGGTTGGAGGTGAGCTGGCCGGACAACTTGGGCCGCGGCTGGCGGGCGACGAAGGTGAGGTCGCCGTGGATGTCGCTGTCGCCGATGCGGCCATTGAAGTCCTGATAGCGGAAGCTGGCGCCGCCGGCATCGCGCAGGTCGGCCTGCAGGCGGCCATCGGTGGCATAGGGCGGCGTGTCCGGCAGGGTCACCCCGGTCAGCGGGTAGAGCTGGCTGAGGCTGGCGCCAGCCAGGCGCAGACGCAGGTCGAGGGCGCCCAGGCGCTGCGGATCGGTAAGGCTGCCGGCGACGCGAATGCGCGTGGCGCCGATGCGCACATCGGCCTGCAGCGGGAACGGCAGGTTGGCGCTGTGCAACGCCAGCAGGCCGCCGACCTTGCCACTGCCACTCACCGCCTGGCCCTGGAAGCGCCCCTTGGCACGCCAGGCGAAGGCGTAGTCCTGGGCCGCCGCGTGTTCCTCGGCCAGGCGCTGGGCGGCGTTCTCGCCGACGATCTGGGCAAAGGGAATGGGCGCGCCGAGCGGGTCGATCTGCGCCTCGATGCGGGTCTTGGACACCTGGTCGTCGAGGCTGACCACGCCCTGGTCGAAACCGATGGTGCCGATATCCAGGGTCCAGGGGCTGGGCTCCGCAGCTTGGTCGGGCTGCTGGCTGCCGAGGTCGAAGGTCCAGTTGGCACGGCCATCGGCCAGGCGCTGCAGGTTGGCGAACGGCGCTCCGAGTTCGATGCGCGGGATGCTCACGGTCTTCCACAACAGCGGCAGCGGCGCCAAGCGGAAGCGCACGCGGTCGAGGCTGACGAAGGTGTCGCCCTCGGCCCACTCCGGATTGCCCAGCACCAGCTGTTCGGCGGCGAAGTGCGGCCACGGCAGCCAGGCGCGCCAGCCACCCTCCTCCGGCTCGCGCTGCCACACCACGCTGAGGTTGCCCTCGATGGCGAACGGCCGGTTCAGCGCCGCCGAGACCTTCTCGTTGATGGTCGGCCGCAGCAGGTTCCAGTCGAACAACACGAGAAACAGCCACAACCCCGCCACCACCAGCAGCGACACGGCGAACGCCCCACTCAACCACTTGCGTAACCGCACCCTTACCTCCGGTGTGCATCTACTTCATTGGTTGTTTCGACTGACGAAACGCGGGAATGCTCCCCAACTGGCGCACTCGAATGAAATGCCCGATGCTGACTGCCCCGACGCGGACGCCGCCATGCAACTGATCGACACCCACACCCACCTGGATTTTCCCGACTTCGACGCCGACCGCGGCGAGCTGCTCGCCCGCAGCCGCGACCTGGGCGTGGAGCGGCTGGTGGTGCTCGGCGTGTACCGCGACAACTGGCAGCGCCTGTGGCAGCTGTGCCAGCAGGAGGCTGGCCTGTACGCCGCCTTCGGCCTGCACCCGGTGTATCTCGAGCAGCATAGCCCCGAGCACCTGGGCGAGCTGCGCGACTGGCTGCAGCGCCTGGCGGGCCATCCAAAACTCTGTGCGGTGGGCGAGTTCGGCCTGGACTACTACGTGGAGACGCTGGACCGCGAGCAGCAGCAAGCGCTGTTCGAAGCGCAACTGCAGCTGGCCGCCGAATTCGAGCTGCCGGTGCTGCTCCACGTGCGCCGCGCCCATGCCGCCACCATCGCCACGCTCAAGCGCCTCAAGCCGCCACGCGGCGGGGTGATCCACGCCTTCGCCGGCAGCTACGAGGAAGCCCGCGAGTACATCCGCCTGGGCTTCAAGCTGGGCCTGGGCGGCGCGCCGACCTGGCCGCAGGCGTTGCGCCTGCGCAAGGTGATCCCGCGCCTACCGCTGGAAGCCATAGTGCTGGAGACCGACGCCCCCGACATGGCGCCAGCCATGTACCCGGGCCTGCGCAACAGCCCGGAGCACCTGCCGGCCATCTGCGCGGCGCTGGCGGAGCTGTGCGGTGTGACGCCCGAGGAGTTGGCCAGCGCCAGCAGCCGCAACGCCGCCGAGCTGTTCGGCTGGCAGCTGTGAAGCCGCCAGAAACGACGAGGCCCGCCAATTGGCGGGCCTCGCTGCTTGCAGGCTGAGGATCAGACGCGGAAGGCGCTGATCAGCTCCTTCAGACGCGCGACCTGGTCGGACAGCTGGCGGCTGGCCTGCTCGGTCTGCACCGCACCTTCGGCAGTACGCTCGCCGGCCTGGTTGATCTCGACGATGTTCATGTCGATATCGTGGGCCACGGCGGTCTGCTGCTCGGCGGCGGCGGCGATCTGCTGGTTCTGGTCGACGATCATGCCGACCGCGCCGAGGATGTTCTCCAGCGCCAGCTGCACCTGAGCCGACTGGCTGACAGTGCTCTCGACCATCTGGTGACTGCCGTTCATCGCGGTCACCGTGGCGCCCACACCGTTCTGCAGGCGACCGATCATCTGCTCGATCTCCTCGGTGGACTGGTGGGTACGCTTGGCCAGGTTGCGCACCTCGTCGGCCACCACGGCGAAGCCGCGGCCCTGCTCACCGGCACGTGCCGCCTCGATGGCCGCGTTGAGCGCCAGCAGGTTGGTCTGCCCGGCGATGCCCTTGATCACGTCCAGCACCTGGCTGATCGAGGCGCTGTCGGCAGCCAGCTGGTTGATCACACCCACCGACTGGTCGATCTCGCTGGCCAGGCGCTGGATGCTGCCGACCTGCGACTCGACCATGGCGCGGCCGCTGACCGTCTCGTCATTCACGCTCTGCGCGCTACCCACGGCGGCGGCGGCGCTGCGCGCCACCTCCTGGGCGGTAGCGGACATCTGGTTCATTGCCGTGGCCACCTGTTCGATCTGGCCGCGCTGGGCGGTCACCGCCTGGCTGCTTTCGCCGGAGACCAGTTCGACACGATCGGCCTGGCGCTCCACTTCCTTCACGGTCTGGCCAACCAGCTCGATCAGGTCGCGAATCTTCGCCACGGTGCCGTTGAACACTTCACCCAGCTCGCCCAGCTCGTCCTGGCTGCGCACGTTGACGCGCACGGTCATGTCGCCACCGGCCACCTGACCGAGGGTCTTGCCAAAGCCCTTAAGGGTGGTGCGGGTGGAGACGTAGAAGCCGCCGTAGAGATAGCCGATGGCGAGGAACAGGCCGACCAGGGCGACCACCAGCAACACCATCTGCGTGCGCTTCTCGCCCAGGCGCTGGCTGAGGTCCTGGTCGAGGAAGCCGAGAATGGCGTCGTTGAACTGGTAGGTCTTGTCGATGGCCGTGCTCAGCTGGTCGAAATAGCCCTGCCAGGGCGCGTCCAGGCTGTCGGCCATGAGCAGCTGCTCTTCCAGCACGGTGCTGATCTCGGTCAGCGTGGCGCGGCTGGCCTCGGCCAGGCTGCCCAGCTCGCTCTTGGCGCGCGGGCTGTCTTCCAGCGAGCTCTGGATCTTGAAGCCGTACTCGGCGTGGCGCTTCTCCAGGTCGGCCAGCAGCTCGTCGAGCTTGGTGCTGTCGGCGGAACCGAGGATGCCCTGACCCAGCGAGTAGGAGCCCAGGGCGCGGCCCTTGCTCAGGGTCTTGGTGATCGGCGGAGTGACGGAGGTCAGCAGCTCGGTCAGCTGGCGCACGGTGGTGTCGCTGTCCTGGCTCAGGCCCGACTGGCTGGCGACGAACTTGATGAACACCTCGGCGTTATCCAGCGCCTTGACCACCAGGCCCGCCTTGCTACGCAGGGACGACTCGGCCGCCACCGCGTCCATGGCGGACTTGACGGCATCGCGCTGGGCGTTGAATTCCTCGATCTTCTGCGCATCGTCGCTGGGCGACTGCAGGCTGCCGAGGATGTCACCGATGCTCTTCTCCAGCGGCGCGATCATGGCGGCCAGCTTGTCCGATTCACCGGACTGGCCGAGCACAGCATTGATCTCGTAAAGATCGTTCAGGCGCTCCAGTTCCTGACGCATCTTCTGGCTGCTCTTGAGCAATTCCAGGCTCTGCAGCTCGGTGCGGGTATCGACGAAGGCGTCGTAGGACTCGCGCACCAGGAAGTAGTTGGTGACCAGCATGGGAAGGAAGAACAGCACACTGATCAGGCTGAACTTCATACCGAAGCTCATTCGGTTCATCAATGCGATGGCAGGGTACAACACGCTATTCACTAGACGTCTCCTGTTGCCATTATTGTTTTATGCCAGCCGGGAGCAGGCTGGTCGATTGAACGGCAAGGTGTCGTTTGTTTTCTGATTACTCGTGGGAATGGCCATTTGCCAGGCCAGGATCCCCCACAGCCTGTATACCGGATATCGGCCCAGCCCTGTGTAACTTAAGGTTAAGAATGCGCATGTCACTTCGCCTCGGTATTGATCTGGGTGGGACAAAGACCGAAATCATCGCGCTCGAAGGTTCCGACGAGCGGTTACGGCGGCGCCTGCCCACACCACAGCACGACTACCAGGCCAGCCTGCACAACATGGTGCGCCTGGTCCGGGAAGCCGAAGCCGAACTGGGCGCCCAAGGTAGTCTGGGCGTGGGCATTCCCGGCACGCGCTCGCCGGACCACGGGCGAATCAAGAACGCCAACTCCACCTACCTGATCGGTCAGGACCTGCAGGGCGACCTCGAGCGCCTGCTGCAGCGTCCGGTGCGCCTGGCCAACGACGCCGACTGCTTCACCCTGTCGGAAGCCTGCGATGGGGCGGGTGCCGGGGCGGCCAGCGTGTTCGGGGGGATCCTCGGTACCGGCGTCGGCGGCGGCATCGTCATCCACGGCCGCCTGCTCGGCGGGCCCAACGCCATCGTCGGCGAATGGGGGCACAACGCCCTGCCCTGGCGAACCGAGGCAGACGGCCCGGCACGGCGCTGCTACTGCGGCCTGAACGACTGCATCGAGACCTTCCTCAGCGGCCCCGGCTGGGCGGCGCGCAGCGATCTGGGCCTGAGCGCGGCCGCACTGGCCGATGCGGCGCGCCAGGGCGAGCCGGCCGCCGACGAGGCGCTGAACACCTATTGCGAGCAGCTGGCCCGGGCGCTGGCCTCGGTGATCAACGTGATCGACCCGGAGGTGATAGTGCTGGGCGGCGGCCTGTCGAACATTCCCGCGCTGTACGAGCGGGTGCCGCCACTGCTGGTCCGCCATGTGTTCTCGGATCGGGTCAACACGCGTCTGGTGCAGGCCCGCTATGGCGACTCCAGCGGTGTACGTGGCGCCGCCTGGTTGTGGCCGGCCGACTGAACTAGAGCAGCAGAATCCACACGGCGAAGGCGGCATACCAGAGCACCGCGGAGCGGATCAGCAGCTGCCACAGCTCGTCCAGGCTGTTGGCCCCGGACTCGCCCGGCTGCGGCTCGGCCAGCTCGCTGGCGGCACGCCCGGCATTGGCGACCAAGCGGGCGGCGGGCAGGTCCCAGGCCAGCAGGTCATGCAGCACCGCGCGGCTGACGGCGGCGAAGTTGCCAACCAGGGCGAAGCTGGCTGCCAGCACCCGCACCGGCAGCCAGTCGAAAGCATGCCGCAGCTGCGCCGCGCGCTCGGCCACTGCGGGCTGACCGTGCTCGGCGCTCAGCGCCAGCAGGCGATAGGCCAGGGCCGGCAGCGGCCCGAGCAGGGCGTACCAGAAGATCACTGCGAAGAAGCCCTGGTAGGCCTGCCACAGCTCATAGTCCTGCACGCGCTCGAGCAGCTCTGCCTCGCCGTCGGCAGCGACACCGAGATCGCGCTCGGCCACATGCAGGGCGGCCTGGTCATCACCACGGCGCCAGGCGTCACGGAACGGCCCGAGCGCCGCCAGCACATCGCCGCGCCCCAGGCTGTAGACCAGCACCAGCAGATGCACCGGCAGCGCCAGCCAGCCATAGGCCAGCGGCTGCAGAATCAACAGCGCCACACCGAGCAGGGCCACCGGCAGCAACACGGCGAGCGCCAGCGCCCGCCAGGGCGAGCCGCCCTCGTTACTGGCCAGCCACTGCAGCCAGGGACCATCCTGCTGAATGCGTTGGCGCCCGGAGGAGAACTTCTCCACCCAGAGCACCAGCAGCAGAACCAGGAAATTCATCGTTTGCTCTCCTCGCCTTGCAGGGCAGCGCGCAGGCGCGCCCAGTCGAAACAGGGGCCCGGGTCGGTCTTGCGCCCCGGGGCGATGTCGCTGTGGCCACAGATGCGCTCGACGCTCATCTGAGGATAGGCGCGCAGCAACTCGCGGGTGAGGCCCACCAGGGCCTGGTACTGGGCATCGCTGAACGGCAGCTCGTCGGTGCCCTCCAGCTCGATGCCGACGGAGAAGTCGTTGCAGTTCTCGCGCCCGGCGAAATTCGACACGCCGGCATGCCAGGCGCGCTGGTTGCAGGAAACGAACTGGGTGACGCCGCCATCACGCTCGATCAGGAAATGCGCGGACACCGTCAGATGAGCGATGCCGGCGAAATAGGGATGCTCATCGATCGGCAGGCAGTTCTGGAAGAACTGCTGCACCTTGCCGGTGGCGAACTGCCCCGGCGGCAGGCTGATGTTGTGGATCACCAGCAGGGAAACCTCCCCTTGCGGGCGCTCGTTGAAGTTCGGCGAAGGGCAGTGACGGGCTCCATCACACCAGCCGCTGGCAGGGTCCAGCTGCATTGCAGGCTCCTTGAAGACTGGCGCCACTCTAGCAGAAGTGCAGGAACGAAAACGCCCGGCGCAAGGCCGGGCGTTTTCATGATGCGCTGGGCTCAGGCGCCCTTGAGTCTGCGCAGGTTGCCGATCACCGATTCCAGCGCGCGGTCGAACAGCAGCGCATCGTCGAGCAGGCGGATGGCGCCACGGCGGAACTCCACGGCCAGGCCCATACGGGTCTTCTCCATCACCTTCATGCCGGTGCGGTTGACGAAGATGTACTTGCCAGTCGGCTTGATGATGGCCGCCAGCTTGCCGCGCAGCTTGTGCTCCTCATCCTCCTGAATCTCCACCCAGCTGCCGACACGCAGGCTGTCCACATGCTGCAGCGCCTCGTCGTCGTCCGGCAGGCTGGCCTCGGGCTCCTGCTGGCGGCTCTCGCCGGGGGCGAGCAGGACGATCTCCTCGACCACCTCGACCATCGCCGGAGCGTCGACCTCGGCCTCAATCTCCTGCGGCGGCAGCTCCAGCAGCGCCACTTCGCCGAACTCCGACGCGGACTCGGCGAGAAACTCGGTAGGCTGCTCCTCGACCGGCTCGGTGACTTCGCGTTTGAAGCGCTGGAAGGCCTGGACGTGTACTGCCTCCAGCTTGCTGAAGAACTCGCTGGTGATGAACGGATCGATCGCCGCGCTGGTCAGGCCATCACGCAGCGACTTGAGCAGGCTCGGCACCAGTTCCAGCAGGCGCAGACGATCTTCTGGCGACTCGTGCAGCTCGACGCTCCACACCAGATCGTCCATCACCGCCAGCGCGGCATCCCACTCGGCAGACTCGGCGCCATGCTTGAGGCTGGTCAGCTGCAGCACCTTACTCCAACCTTCCTGCAGCAGGCGCACGACCACTTCGGGCAGGGTCTTGCCGAGCAGCCGCGAATTCAGCGCCTGCTCGACCTGCTGGCGGGCCAGCTCGGCCTTGGCGCGACCTTCTTCGGCGTCGCGGGTGCGCTGTTCGAGCAGCTCGCTGCGGCGCTTCTCGTCTCCGGTGAAGGCGAGGAATTCAGCCAACACATCGGAGAAGATCGCCGGATCGTCGGTGAAATCGTTGAGCAGGCGTTGCACCACCTGCTCGATACGCTGATACAGGGCGTCGCGCTGCTCGTCGCCCTGGGCGCTCCAGCCGAGCGCCGCGGTGGCGATCTCGTTGAGCAGGCGGCGCGCCGGGTGGCTACCGCGACTGAAGAAGGTCTTGTCCAGCACCGCGACCTTGAGCATGGGGATCTGCAGGCGGCCGATCAGGGCCTTGAGCGAATCCGGCAGGGTGCGGTCGTCGAGGATGAACTCGAAGAGCATGGCGACCAGGTTGATCACATCCTCGTCGACTTCACCCACCACGCGGGACTTGCCACTCTTGGCACTGGCGCGCGCCAGCAGGCCTTCCAGCTGATTGCGCAGATCGTAGTCGTCACTAACCTGCTGGCTCGCCACCGGGAAATGCTGCTGCATGTGCGAGAGCAGGCGCATCAGATCGTTGCTAGAGATCGGCACCGCGTCGACCGGAACCTCGCGGCGTGGCATCGCCGAGCTGCCACGGACCTGAGACAGCAGCTCCTGCAGAGCGCCGAAGACCTCCTGCACGTTTTCATCGGCGTAGCCGGCAGCTGCTGGAGCCCCAGCAGAGTCTTCACGGCCGCCGCGCGCGGAAGTTTGAGAACGTCCTGGCTGACGACGCACCGGCGGCGCCGACTTCAGCTCTGGCAGCACACCGGCCTCGACCAGTTGCTGGTTGGCGTTGGCATACAGCTGGTCCAGATCGCCCAGCACGTACTTCTCGAACAGCTTGAGGATGATCAGCTTGACGCGGATCTCCACGCCCAGCCCTTCGCAGGCCGACATGAACTGCTCGCAGAGCACGCGCGGACCGAGCGGATTGCTCTTGTCCTCGAGCTTCTTGCTGATCATCGCGTTGAGACGGGTGGTGAGGTGACCGAGAGCGACGCCATCACGGTTCACCACGCGGGAAACCATAGCATCGAGTGCTACCGACTCTTCGAGCACATCGTCCTGGACCAGCGACAGGCTCTCGAAGGAAACGGTACCCAGCTGCGGTGCCGGGCTGCCGATTTCGTATTGGTTGAGGGTGGAGAAACTCTCGAAGACTTTCTGCAGGAAGCCGCGCTCGATGCTCTTGCGCTTCAGACGCAGGTCGCGCATTGCCTCGAAGAAGGCGTTCTGCTCGGCGTTGCTGGACGCGCGATCGGCCATCTCGAACAGGGTGTCGTCCGCATTATCGAACAGCCCCTGGAGGGCCAGCTTGAGCTGCTGGGCAGCCTTGTCGCGCACCTGGGTAAGGGCCACGGGAAGCCTTCCTGCCGGCGAAGTTGGCGATTGCTCGGGGGCGACCTTGTTCAGGTGCACCACTTTCGCGTCGGTCTTCATTATGAGTCTCCCGCAGACTGCTTGATCAGAACAGGCTGCATACGATCAGCTGGGCGTCATCCGTAGCGCCAAGGAGATGGCGTCAAAAATCACGGTAGACCTGAGTATAGGGGGATGCGAAGCATGACCAAATACCCCCTGTCGCATACATGACCCAGATCACAGAGCGCAGAGATCGAAGGTACGAACGGTCGTCATAGGGCGACCACCTTCGCTTAGTGGTCTAGCAGAAAGCCCCGCGAGGCACTGCACCAAACGTCGGCTATCCCTATAATCGCGCCACCTGCCTGTAGGAGGCCCCGATGCCCAACCTGATCCTCGCCAATCTCGGCGCCGAAATCGAAGCCAATGTACGCACTGCCCTTCGCGAGGACATCGGTAGCGGCGACATCACTGCGCAGCTGATCCCCACCGAACGCCTGGCCAACGCCACCGCCATCACCCGCGAAGCCGCAGTGATCTGTGGGACAGCGTGGGTAGACACTGTGTTCCGTCAGCTCGATCCTCGCGTGGCAGTCCACTGGCAGGTCGCTGACGGTGAGCGCGTACAACCCAACCAGCCACTCTTCCATCTGGAAGGCCCAGCCCGCGCGCTGCTCAGCGGCGAACGCAGTGCCCTGAACTTCCTGCAGACCCTGTCCGCCGTCGCCACCCGCTGCCGCCACTTCGCCGACCTGGTGGCAGACACCTCGGTGAAACTGCTCGATACCCGCAAGACCCTGCCCGGCCTGCGCCTGGCGCAGAAGTACGCAGTCACCCAGGGCGGCTGTCACAACCACCGCATCGGCCTGTACGACGCCTTCCTGATCAAGGAAAACCACATCGCCGCCTGCGGCGGCATCGCCCAGGCCATCACCACCGCCCATGGCATAGCCCCCGGCAAGCCGGTGGAAATCGAAGTGGAAAGCCTGGAGGAACTGCAGCAAGCCCTGGCTGCCGGCGCCGACATCGTCATGCTCGACGAACTGAGCCTGGACGACATGCGCACCGCCGTTTCCCTCACCGCCGGCCGCGCCAAACTGGAAGCCTCCGGCGGTATCAACGAAAGCACCCTGCGCACCATCGCCGAAACCGGCGTCGACTACATCTCCATCGGCAGCCTGACCAAGGACGTCAAGGCCATCGACTTGTCGATGCGACTGAGCCTGTAATCAGACAAACGCCAGAAAAACAAAAGCCCTGCCAAATGCGGGGCTTTTGTTTTATATGGTGCCGGAGACAGGAATCGAACCTGCGACCTTCGCGTTACGAGTGCGCTGCTCTACCAACTGAGCTACACCGGCGCGGCCAACCTTATAGCAACCTCTTCTATCGCAACTCAAGAGCTGCAGACTGCGGGCTCGGCCACAGGCGCTCGCGATATCGACGAGCCGCAGCCTCCACGGTATTGAAGCTTACCCAGGCAAGAGCATAGGACAACACGCCCCCGATACAGAAAACCACGAGCCAATGCAGGCGACACTGCACCAGATAAAGCATGATCGGGTAATGGAAGAGATAGAGTCCGTAAGACAATTTGCCAATATGGGTCACCAGCCGCCCCGCAAACAGCGTCTGCTTTCCAAGCAAAATGGAAACAATCAATAGAGCGGTACCAATCTCCGCGAGCGGGACAAATAGAGCGAGATGGAGCTCATCCGACTGAGGCGAGATCAAGGCAACGACCAATGAAAGCCAACCCAACTTCGCCATCCACGCATTACCGCCAACTTCTTTCTGCTGTCTCCACCAGGCAGCAAGCGCAGCTCCTAGAACCAGCCCTCCTGCATGTAAATCCGGGCGGTAATAGGCCAGGCCGCCCGGAGCACCCATACCGTAAAGGCACCAAATCCGCCACGCACAAAGCAGGACATACAACCCCAGCAAAGCCCGCCAAAGCATGCCCCTACTCAACAGTCTGAAAACAGCAAGCAACACCAGAGGCCAAATCAGGTAGAACTGCTCTTCAAGCCCAAGCGACCAACCATGCAGCAACTTCTCCGGCGCATATCCCGCAGCAGCGGCCAAATTGGCCACATACCACAAGACAGCCAGTACATCTCGCAAATGAAAGAAGTATTCCGGCCAAAGCAGCGGCGCAAACAACGAATAGAGAAAAAGCATCAATAACAGCGCTGGCGTTAAACGCCAGGCCCGCCTCAGATAGAAGCGTTTTAACCCAATCGTTCCGCTGCGATCCTGCTCATCCAACAGCAACGAGGTAATCAGAAAACCGCTAAGAACCAGGAACAGATCGACGCCAACATTGCCACCTGGCAACCCCGGCACCTTTGAGTGGAAGAACAGCACCAGCAGGATGGCCAACGCCCTCAGACCATCCAACCCAGCAACGTAGCGCATATCTCTTAGGCCTGTGCTGCCTCACCCACCACGCTATCGAACAACTCCTCAAGGGAATTGAGCGGATGGATATTCAGCAGAACTCCTTGCATGGCCTCGATCTGCGCCAGCACCTCAGGTAATGCGGGGCGAGGCAGGAGGCCCTTCCAGACCTGCCCGGCATCGCGCTCGAAGCCCGGCAACCCAGCGTCACCCAGATAGCGAATCACCATATCGCCCTGACTCGCCAAGAGCTCGGCAACGCCTTGCTGCGCCCGCACCTTGCCTCGATCGATCATCACGAAATAGTCCGCCAGACGCTCCACGTCATGCAGGATATGCGTACAGAAGAACAGCGTCCCCCCTGCCAAACGATACTCCTGCATCAGGTCAGCCACCTGGCGGCGTCCTACCGGGTCCAGACCTGACATAGGCTCGTCGAGCACCAACAACTTGGGCTCAATGGCAAAGGCATGAGCCAACGCCGTACGCTGTGTCATACCCTTGGACAAGTTGCGAATACGCTTGTCGGCTGCGTAGGCAATGCCCAGCTTCTCGAGCCAAAGCTCCGTGCGCCGCACGTTCTCGACACCGCGAACGCCATGCAAGCGCAAACCGCTGCTAACCACCTCGCGCGGAGTTAGCTGCTCGTACAGATAAGGATTTTCCGGCACATACCCTACCCCCAGCCGCGAGGAAGAATCATCTGCCGGCAACCCCATCAAGCGCGCATCGCCCGAGTCGGCACGCAAAGCACCAAACAGAATTTTGATAGTGGTGCTCTTGCCAGCCCCGTTCTGCCCGATAAAGCCAACCGACTGCCCCAGCTCCACAGAGAAGCTCACATCATCGAGCGCCTTGATAGCCTTGCCCTTGAGCTTGAAGGCCTTGTGTAACCCAGTAACTTCGATCGCCTTCATTTCACATTCCGCTGAACTACATGATCGGCCAGCTGCGGCTGACCCTGTTGGTCTAAGCCATAACCAATTTGCAGAGGGTCCTGCGGTAACTGCTCTAGCCCGGCATAGCCAAGGAGCTGCTTCAGACCCTGCGCAACCCTACCATTGCGAGATCGATACTCAGCGGCAGCGTCACGCAACGCTGCCAAACCAGCGAGGCGCTGCATACGCGCCTGCAACAGGGCACGGAAATTTTCATCGCTACTCTGATCATGCATAGCCTGCAGGATACCCATCGCATCTCGCGGATCGTCACCCCGCTCATACCAAGCCGCCGCCATGCTGCGCAGGGCTGCCGCATTACGCGGATGGCGCTGAGCTGCCACCTCAGCCCAATGTCCAGCGCGGGCCATATCGCGCTCGAAATACATGGCATTGAAGGCGTAGTAAAAGGCCGGCCACATGTCCCAATCACGGGAGTTGGCCGCATTCAGCAGTACGAACTGCCCGGCTTCGACCTGGCCATTCCAAGGCAGAATCGCCGCGCCGACGTAGTAGTTGTCCTCGTGCCAGGGATTGAAGCGCGCCGCATCCACCTGCAATTGCCCCTGAATTCGATAGGTCTCACCCTCGGTCACCTTCGCGTCCACCATCAGGCTGCGAAATACGTTAGTGTTGGCTGCCAGGAAGGGATCACCACCCGAATATGCCAGCTGCACTAGCAGCGGCAGACGGACTCTGAGCAATTCGCTCTGCACTTCCAGCCGCTGACTTTCACGCTGAACATACCCAGCCCCGGCAAACACTCCCCACGCTAAGACCACGCACAACAAGCCACGCCAAAGACTCATGTGAAATTGCGCCGCTGAAAGATCAGACTGGCCAGCCCAAGCATGATTCCCGCAAACCCCAGAGCATTGACTACCGCCAGCCCTAGGCCAGCCCATGGTACCGGCAGGTCATACAGCGCCAGTGGGCGCCAGTCTAGTCGAGACAGATCGGGCAACCAGACGTAGGAGTATTCCAACACTGGCCCAAACAGCGAGGCATGCAGCGGATCGGAGCGCGCGCCATGCAGCGCCCCGATCGCCGGCCCCAAGCCACGAGCCGCCAGGCCGAAGGCAAAGCCCAGCAGTAATGGCAGGAAGGGTGTAGTCGATAGACTGGCCAGAAACAGCGCGAAACTGCAAATCACCAACGCATCCAGCCAGATGGAAAGCATGACTAACAGGTACTTACCACCGAGATTCACCGGCCGCAGCTGCTCGTACTCCACCTCACGCTGAAGTGACAGCCACAACAAACCACCGATCACCAGCAGGGCCAGCAGGGCCAGCAGGGCCACTGTGACAAAACGCGACAACAGGTATTGCCAGCGGGTAATGGGGTAGGCAAGCACGAAGTAGACTGTCTTACGCTCGATGTCACGAGCAAACATATCCTGCACCCAGAGCAGAACCAGAATCAGCATGGCAAAGCGCAGACCACTGAGTCCCACATCCAAGGCCACGGTAGTGGGCTGCCGGCCCGAAAAGCCCGCCGCCAGCAGACTGACCACCAGCACCAAACTGGCCACCATCAGCAAGACTCGCAGACCAACCCCACGAATGCCTGCCTTGACCCCCAGCCGCACCAGCTCACTCATCACAACGCCCTGCATTAATCCAAGACAAAAAAAGACAGGCCGCTTGGGCCTGTCTTTTGAGACACTAACGCTCGATTAGCGATTGCAACCGTTAGCTTTAGTCACATCCAGGGTACCGGTAACCGCCAGGGCAGCCGCCTTACCTGCTTTATCCAGAGCACCGCACTGGCTGATGCTGCCGCCCAGCGAGGTACCAGTGTATACGCCGTAGCCTTTATTGTTACCTACAACCACACCGAATACGGTCGGGTTATCGACGACGCCGACCGCATTGTTGGCGGAAATCACGAAATCAAATTCGTTCTTAACAAAACCACCGCGGTTGGCAACCGGCAGCAAGGTACCGATAGAAGGAATATTCGCAACTGCAGCAGCGGCAATAATGCTGTTGTAGCCGTTATTCAGCTGAATATCACCCAAGTCTTTAGAGTTTTCAGTAGTGGCAAAAGCACCCGAAGAAGCCACAACACTCAGCGCAGCCAGAGAAGAAATCAGAATCTTTTTCATATCAATATCCTCAGGCTTAGTTAGATTGAGCGATAGCGCCGGTCATGATGTTACGGGCATCGGACTGAGCCGATTTGTCATAGCCCTTTGCCTGGTATTCCTGGAACTGCGGAATGGCAACGGCAGCGAGGATACCGATGATCGCAACCACGATCATCAGCTCGATGAGGGTAAAGCCCTTCTGAACTTTCTTCGACATTTCGACGGTCTCCTAGTGACTGCTTTAACGGAGCCTACTGCCCCGCTTATGAATGACCGATACAAAGTGCATGCCAACTTCTCGAAGTCCACGTCCAGCAGGCTTCCCCTACCTCCCCCTTCGCCAGCACATCCACATTCGGCCCATAACTGACAATTAGCGTCACACGCGTCCCCTTAAGTGGCAGCCCTTCTCCTTCTCGGTTATAAATTTGGTCATTTGCCACCAAGCCAGTATCCCATGACCAATACTCCCGTTTTGACAGGCCTAGCCAGGCAACTTGTACTCGCCGAGCTGCTAGACGAGGCCACCGCCAGCCGTGCGGCACAACAGGCGCAGCGCAACCAGATCCCTCTGGTCAGCTATCTGGTGCAAAACAAGCTGGTCAGCGGCAAGGCCCTCGCCAGTCAGGCAGCAGAGCAGTTTGGCGTCCCCTATTTTGACCTTGGATCACTGGACAAGGAACAGCAACCCAGGGATTTGATCAGCGAGAAGCTAGCGCGACAACACCGAGCCATTCCTCTCTGGCGGCGCGGCAACAAGCTTTACATTGGTATGTCGGACCCCACGCTGCAGCAGGCTGTGACCGACATTCAATTCAGCACCGGTCTAAATACCGAACTGGTGTTGGTCGAGGATGACCGCCTGGACGCCGCCATCGATCGCTACTTTGAAAGCGACAACAAAGCCATGGAGGGGCTTGGCGATATCGACCTTGAGGACGGACTCGAGATCGAAAGCGGCACCAACGATCAGGACGATAGCCCAACCATGGATGCGGATGACGCCCCCGTGGTGAAGTTCGTTAACAAGATGCTTCTAGACGCCATCAAAGGCGGCTCATCGGACCTGCACTTCGAACCTTACGAAAAACTCTACCGAGTTCGCTTCCGCACCGACGGCGTCCTTCATGAGGTCGCCAAGCCCCCGATCCAGCTAGCCTCACGCATCTCGGCACGCCTAAAAGTAATGGCAAGCATGGATATTTCCGAGAGAAGAAAACCGCAGGACGGGCGCATCAAGATGCGCATCTCGAAGACCAAATCCATCGACTTTCGTGTCAATACCTGCCCCACGCTATGGGGTGAGAAGATCGTGATGCGGATCCTCGACCCCACAAGTGCGCAGATGGGCATCGACGCGCTGGGTTACGAAGAAAACCAGCGCCAGCTTTATATGGACGCCCTGGCAAAACCGCAGGGCATGATTCTGGTGACCGGCCCAACCGGCTCCGGCAAAACCGTATCGCTTTATACCGGCCTGAACATCCTCAACACGGTAGACGTGAATATTTCTACTGCGGAAGACCCCGTGGAAATCAACCTGGAGGGTATCAACCAGGTCAACGTCAACCCCAAGCAAGGCATGGACTTCGCCCAAGCGCTACGCGCATTCCTCCGCCAGGACCCGGACGTGATCATGGTCGGCGAGATTCGCGACCTCGAGACCGCATCCATCGCTGTCAAAGCCGCGCAGACGGGCCACATGGTGATGTCTACGCTGCACACCAACAGCGCTTCGGAAACCCTGACACGCTTACGCAACATGGGCGTCCCCTCGTTCAACATTGCGACATCCGTGAACCTGATCATCGCGCAGCGCCTGGCACGCAAGCTCTGCAGCAGCTGCAAGAAAGAAGTAACGGTCCCCCCCGAAACCCAGGCCGCCGAAGGCTTCCCCGCCGACAAGGTGGGCACCCTCAAGCTCTTCGGCCCAGTTGGTTGCGAGCACTGTAAAGGCGGTTACAAAGGGCGCGTGGGGATTTATGAAGTAGTTAAAATCACGCCCGCGCTGCAAAGAATTATCATGGAGGAAGGTAACTCCATCGATATTGCCGAGCAGATGCGCAAAGACGGCTTTAACGACCTGCGCACCTCCGGACTACTAAAGGCCATGAACGGCCTTACCAGTCTTGAGGAAATCAACCGCGTAACCAAGGATTAAAAAAATGGCGGAGAAAGCGCTCAAGACCACTACTTTCCAGTGGGAAGGTAAGGACAAGAGAGGCAACAAGCTCAAGGGCGAAGTGTCCAGTACAGCCATGCCTCTGGTGCGCGCGCAGCTACGCTCGCAGGGCATCATCGTCGACAAGGTTAAAAAGAAGCCGAAACCGCTCTTCGGCGGCGGAGGAAAAAAGATCAAGCCGATGGACATCGCCCTGTTCACCCGGCAAATGGCAACGATGCTGGGGGCAGGTGTTCCGCTACTGCAGTCCTTCGACATCATTTCCGAAGGTTGTGAAAACCCTAACGTCCGAACCCTCATCGAAAACGTGAAACAGGAAGTGGCTGCTGGTAACAGCCTGGCCAACTCCTTGCGTAAATTCCCGCTCTATTTCGATGATCTGTACTGCAACTTGGTCGATTCCGGTGAACAGTCCGGCGCCTTGGAGCAACTGCTCGACCGAGTAGCCACCTACAAAGAAAAGACAGAAGCACTTAAAGCAAAGATCAAAAAAGCAATGACCTACCCAATCTCGGTAGTCGTCGTTGCAGTGATCGTCACCGCAATCCTGCTCATCAAGGTCGTTCCGACCTTCCAGGGTGTATTTGCCGGCTTTGGTGCGGAATTACCCGCATTCACGATGATGGTGATTCACCTTTCCGAATTCATGCAGGAATGGTGGTTCCTGATTCTCATCGCAATCATTGGCTCTATTTTCGGATTCAAAGCCATACACCGGCGCAGCGAGAAATTCCGCGATGGGCTCGATCGGACGATGCTCAAGCTCCCCATCTTTGGCGGCATCCTCTACAAAGCGGTGGTCGCACGCTTCGGCCGCACCCTGGCAACCACCTTCGCAGCAGGCGTGCCGCTGGTTGACGCCTTGGACTCGGTCGCAGGGGCCACGGGCAACGTGGTTTTCCGCAATGCAGTGCAGAAGATCAAGCAGGATGTTTCGACAGGTATGCAATTGAACTTCTCAATGCGCACTACCGGCGTTTTCCCTGCCATGGCCATTCAGATGACTGCCATCGGTGAAGAGTCCGGCGCCCTGGATGAAATGCTCGACAAGGTTGCCTCTTACTATGAGGCCGAGGTCGACAATGCCGTGGACAACCTCACCACACTCCTTGAGCCATTGATCATGGCTGTCCTGGGCATACTCGTTGGCGGCCTCATTATCGCAATGTACCTGCCGATCTTCAGCCTCGGCGGCGTTATTGGATAATGACCCTAGTTGAATTCATGGCCGGCAATTTGCCGGCCTTTGTTTTGTGTTCTGCCGTGCTAGGCATGCTCATCGGCAGCTTCCTCAACGTAGTCATCTATCGCCTCCCGGTGATGATGCAGCGCGATTGGCGGCAACAGGCTCGGGAGATTCTCGAACTGCCAGAGGAGCCCAACCAGGGCACCTTCAATCTGGTGCTGCCGAACTCTTGCTGCCCCAACTGCGGCCATCAGATTCGTCCCTGGGAGAACATCCCGGTAGTCAGCTACCTGTTCTTGCGAGGCAAATGCGCCAGTTGCAAGACTCCGATCAGTAAGCGCTATCCGCTGATCGAACTAGCCTGCGGTCTGCTCTCCGGCTATGTGGCATACCACTTCGGCTTTGGCTGGCAGGCAGCCGGTGTGCTGGTGCTGACATGGGGTCTGCTGGCGATGAGCATGATCGACTGCGATCACCAGCTGCTGCCGGACGCTCTGGTGCTGCCGCTGCTCTGGCTCGGCCTGATCGTCAACCAGTTCGGCCTGTTCGCCAGCCTGGAAGATGCCCTGTGGGGTGCGATTGCCGGCTATCTGAGTCTGTGGTCGGTGTACTGGCTGTTCAAGCTGCTGACCGGCAAGGAAGGCATGGGCTATGGCGACTTCAAGCTGCTGGCCATGCTCGGCGCCTGGGGTGGCTGGCAGATCCTGCCACTGACCATCCTGCTGTCGTCGCTGGTCGGCGCAGTGCTTGGCGTCATCATGCTGCGCCTGCGTAACCAGGAAACCAGCACGCCCATCCCCTTCGGTCCGTACCTGGCCATTGCCGGCTGGATTGCATTGCTCTGGGGTGATCAAATAACCGGGACCTATCTGCAGTTCGCCGGTTTTAGATGAGCAAACCCTGGATTCTCGGCCTCGCCGGAGGCATAGGCAGCGGCAAGAGTGCCGCTGCCCAGCATTTCATTGATCTCGGCGTGCATCTGGTAGATGCCGATCATGCCGCCCGCTGGGTAGTCGAGCCTGGGCGCCCTGCCCTGGCGAAGATCGCCGAGCGCTTCGGCGATCAGATCCTGATGACCGATGGCAGCCTGAACCGCGCCGCCCTGCGCCAGCAGGTATTCCAAGACGAAGCCCAGCGCCGCTGGCTGGAAGGCCTGCTGCATCCGCTAATCTTCCAGGAGATCAACCAGCACCTGGCCCGCGCCGAATCGCCCTACTCCATTCTGGTCTCGCCACTGCTGATCGAGTCCGGCCAGCACAAGATGACCCAACGCGTACTGGTGGTGGATGCTCCCGAGCAGCTGCAACTCGAGCGCAGCATGAGCCGTGATGGCGCCAGCGAGGAACAGATCCGCGCCATCCTCAAGGCACAGAGCAGCCGCGATGAACGCCTGCGCCACGCCAACGATGTACTGGTCAACGACCGCGACCTGGCCTGGCTACACAGCGAGGTCGAGCGCCTGCACCACTTCTACCTGACCCTGAACGGAGGCCAAGCATGAGCAGCACCGTCGAATGCCCGACCTGCGGCGCCCCCGTCGAATGGGGCCCGCAGAGCTCCAATCGGCCCTTCTGTAGCGAGCGCTGCAAACTGATCGACCTCGGCGCCTGGGCCTCCGAAGCCCACGCCATTCCCGGCGACTCGCTGGAAGATTCGCCCTTCTCCGAAGACCTGCCGCCCCGCGAGCACTGAGTCAGGGGCGCATGAAGGCGTAGTCGCGTTCCGGGTCCAGGTTGTCGGCGAGAAATTGCAGCTCCTGGGCCAAGTCGGCCACTTCGCGCTCCAGTCGATTCAGCTCCACCGCCTCACTAAGCAGCGCCCGCAGACTGAGCAGCGGATCGAAGCCCTGCTCCTGCGCCCGCCCGAGGCTAGCCTCCAGTTCCTGCCGCGCCCACTGATGTACGCCCATGCTGATGCCCTCCTGAATTTGCTCCAGCATGAGCGCTGCCCGCCATGAATTCTTGACCTGGATCAGCTGCAGCCGCGGGATAGATGGCGCTTATGGGCGCCCATCGGTGTCGCTGTCCTTCCACGGTGCCGACAGGTAGCGCGTGCGATTGAAGGTCTCCAGCCAGTCCGGATAGAACACCACCAGGCCGGTGACCAGCATGCCGTTGATGAAAGCCTCGGGGAACATCACCAGCCACAGGTAGCCGACGAAGTCGTCCAGCCACGGCGGCATCACGTACAGGCCGTCATGCCAGAGCAGCGCCAGCCCGCCAAGGAGGCAGACCAGTGCGGTCAGCGCGGCCGGGAAGAAGCCGCAGCAGAAGATGTAGACGAACAGGTTACGCGGCTGGCGGCGCTCCACCTGCACGGCGAAGAACTCGGTGATCGCCACCGGCGTCACCACCAGCAGCAGGCCGTTGACGCCCAGCGCCGCCAGATCCAGGCGACCGAAGGCGAGCAGGCCGAGTTGCGCGGCGAAACCGCCGAGCAGTGCCAGCGGCCAGTCCAGCAGCAAGGTCACGGCAGTCATGCCGATGAAGTGGAAGGATAGGCCCGAGGCGAAATCGCGCCGCACCAGCCATAGCAGGAACAACGCGAGCACGGTACCGAACAGCAAGTGCTGGCGGCGCTGGTCGCTGAACAGCTCGACCCAGGGCGTGCGCCAGACTGCCCACAGAAGAATCGCGGTATAGAGCATCCAGCCCAACCAATGGCTGAGCGGCAACAACAGCTCGGCGGCGATCACCGCGCCAGCCCATCCAGCGCCGCGCGCAAGTCATCGGTCTGGGTGAAACGGCGCAGCTCGAGCAAACGACCAGCATCCAGCTGCAGCCAGAGCAGCTCGGCCTTGGCGCCCGGGTAGCGCGATGCGACACGCCCCGTGCGGTCGAGCATCACGCGATAGTTGTAATCACGCATCGCCGGAATGGCAAACAGACTGGCGATCGGCGCCGGCATCGCACTGATATCGGCGAGAAACACCACACGATGCTGCTCCAGATAGCCCGGCTCGCGACCGCTCAGCGCCTGCTGCACCAGCTCGGCAGCCTCCATGCCACGCGCCACCAGCAGCACCTGCAACTGGTCATCGAGGGTATAGGCCTGGTCATGCTGATCCAGCAGCGTCCAGGGTGCCAGCCGCTCACCAGGCTCCAGCGCCATGGCGGCGCCCAACCAGCCGCACAGCAGAGGCAGCAGCCACCAGCGCAGTTGCTTCATGCTCATTCACTCCTCGTGGAAAACACGGCGATATCCTCGCGCTCGCCCCAACCCGCCTGGGCGAGCCAGAACGCCAGCGCCTCGGGCGCATCGCGCAGCACGAAGACATGCGATTTGTGCACCCCAAGATCCGCCAAGCGGGCCAACGCCTCATCCAGCAACGCACGGGCCAGGCTGCGGCCACGCCAGGACTCATCGACCAACAGATGCTGCAGATAGCCACGGCGGCCATCATGGCCCACCAGCAGACAGGCAACCGCAGCACCTTCGTCTTCGACCAGCAAGCTCAGCCCCGGGTTGCGCGCCAGATAACGACAGAACGGCGCGTACTCATCCTCGGCGCGCAGCTGGATGCCCGGCGTGCGCTGCCACAGCGCGAACAGGGCAGCATGATCGTCAGGGGTGATGGCGCGGATCTGCATGGAGGCTCCTCGGCAAGCCGGCGCAGTTTACACCGGCCGGTCGGCTGCGGCTTTTACGCTATGCTGCGGCCATGGACGACTCCGACTACCTGCGCCTGCTCACACGCCAGGCGGAACAGGCCAACGATTTCCTCTCCAACGCGCGCAAATGGGAGCGCGAGCGCTGGGTCTGCCAGCGTCTGCTGGCGGCGCTCAACCTGCGCCATCGCCAGGAAGAATTCAGCCCCGGCCAGGAGCCGCCGGACGTGCTGTTCCGCGACGCCAACTTCGAGGTGTTCTTCGTCCTCGACAAGGGCCGCCGCCTCAACGATGAATGGAAGGAAGAATTGCAGCGCAGGCGCAGCGCCCTCTCCCTCAGCCAGTTGCTGCGCCGCGAGACGCGCCCGCGACGCATTCCTGCCGTGGAGCTGCAGGCACGCTTGGCGCCCACCCTGCGCAAGAAGGCGCACAACTACCGCGAGCGTGACCTCGATCTGAGCGAGTTGGACCTGCTCGCCTATGTCAGCCTCAAGCGCGATGTGCTGGATCTCAACAGCCCGTTTCCACCGCCCAGCGAGTACCTGCGCCAGGGCTGGCGCTCGCTGTCGCTGGTCGGCCCCAACTACGCGCGGGTGCTGTTCGCCCACCGCGACGCGCCGGACTTCCTGCGCCACAACCTGGGCCGCACCGTGCTGTTCGATGTCGGTATCGCCCTGTGACTCCTCTGCCAGAACTGATCGCCCACGTGCCGCAACGCGGACGCGTGCGCTGGCTCGGCGTGCGCCCACTGGCGCGCGAAGCGATGCTCGAGCTGCAGGCCGTGGAGGCCAGGCGAGAGGCCGGGCTGACCGGTGACCACGCCCGCCCCGGGCCACGCAATGCCCGCCAGGTGACGCTGATTCAGTGGGAACACCTGGCCGTGATCCGCGCTCTGATCGGTCGAGAGCTGAGCCCGGCCGACCTGCGCCGTAATATTGCGGTCAGCGACATCAACCTGTTCAGCCTCAAGGGCCGGCGCTTTCGTATCGGCCAGGCGCTGCTGGAAACCACCGGCTGGTGCCAGCCCTGCGCCCGCCTGGAGGAGCGCCTCGGCCCCGGCACCTTCCAGGCCGTGCGTGGCCACGGCGGCATCACCGCACGAGTGATCGAGGGCGGCGTGATTCGCCTGGACGACGAAGTACGCGTTGAGCAGGCCTGACCGCCAAGTCTAGAATGAAGGCATTCATCGAGAGGACCACCATGTCCAGCCGTCTCAGCCCGGAAGACCAGCAACGCGTCGAGCAGTACCTCAGCGCTCCGCAGCATCAGGTGGAGCGCAAGCCGTTCCGCCCCTGGCGTCTTCTATTGATGGTCGTCGCCGTGACTATCGGGCTCGGCCTGCTCTCCCGCCTACTCGCCGGACTGGTGCTATGAGCTGCCTCGCGCTCGCCCAGCCGGGCCTACCGATTTCCTTAAGCCTTGTGAGATATCCCCATGACTCATCGCATCGTGATCGTCGGCGGCGGCGCCGGCGGCTTGGAGCTTGCTACCCGCCTGGGTAGAACCCTGGGCAAGCGCAAGCAGGCCAGCATCGTGCTGGTCGACGCCAACCTCACCCACATCTGGAAACCTCTGCTGCACGAAGTCGCTGCCGGCTCGCTGAACTCCTCCGAGGACGAGCTGAACTATGTGGCCCAGGGCAAATGGAACCATTTCGAGTTCCAGCTCGGGCGCATGAGTGGCCTCGATCGTTCGCGCAAGATGATTCGCCTGGCGGCCACCCTCGATGAAGATGGCGGCGAGCTGTTGCCCGAGCGCGAGCTGGCCTACGACAGCCTGGTGATCGCCGTCGGCAGCACCACCAACGACTTCGGCACCACCGGCGCCGCCGAGCACTGCATCTTCCTCGACACCCGCGAGCAGGCCGAACGCTTCCACCGGCAGATGCTCAGCCACTATCTGCGCGCGCATGCCGGTAAGAATGACGACGGCCGCATCAGCGTGGCCATAGTCGGCGCGGGCGCCACCGGCGTGGAGCTGGCCGCCGAACTGCACCATGCTGCCCACGAGCTGGCCGCCTACGGCCTGGATCGCATCCAGCCGCAGAACATGCGCATCACCCTGATCGAGGCGGGCCCGCGCGTACTGCCGGCGCTGCCGGAGCGCATCAGCGGCCCGGTACACAAGACCCTGGAGAAGCTTGGCGTGACCGTGCTCACCGGCACCGCAGTCAGCCAGGTGACCGCCGAGGCCCTGCATACCGCCCAGGGCATGGAAGTGCCTGCCGGGCTCAAGGTGTGGGCCGCAGGCATTCGCGCACCGGCGTTCCTCAAGGACCTGGATGGCCTGGAGAGCAACCGCATCAACCAGCTGCAGGTGCGACCGACGCTACAGACCACGCTGGACGACAACATCTTCGCCTTCGGCGACTGCGCCGCCTGCCCGCTCGGCGACGGCAGCGAGCGCACCGTGCCGCCGCGCGCCCAGGCCGCGCACCAGCAGGCCTCGCTGCTGGCCAAGTCGCTCAAGCTGCGCCTGAGCGGCCAGGCGCTGCCGGAGTTCCAGTACCGCGACTACGGCTCGCTGATCTCGCTGTCGCGTTTCTCGGCGGTCGGCAACCTGATGGGCAACCTGATGGGCAGCGTCAAACTGGAGGGCTGGCTGGCGCGGATGTTCTACGTCTCGCTGTATCGCATGCACCAGATGGCGCTGTATGGCGTGCTGCGCACCGCCCTGCTGATGCTCGGCGACCGCATCGGCCGCAGCACCGAGCCACGCCTGAAGTTGCACTAAGCGTACGAGGGGCGGTTCGCCGCCCCTTCCTGCACAGCCGGGACCTTTCTCGCAGACAACAAAAAGCCCGCACTAGGCGGGCTTCTCGTTTAAATGATGGTGGGTCGTGTAGGATTCGAACCTACGACCAATTGGTTAAAAGCCAACTGCTCTACCGACTGAGCTAACGACCCAAATGGTCGGGGTAGGGGGATTCGAACTCCCGACATCTTGCTCCCAAAGCAAGCGCGCTACCGGACTGCGCTATACCCCGATTGGAATTTGGCTCCGCGACCTGGACTCGAACCAGGGACCCAATGATTAACAGTCATTTGCTCTACCGACTGAGCTATCGCGGAACTACTAACTCCAACCTCTTCTACGGTTGGCTTTCGCCGTTTCCCGTATCAGAGGCGCGCCATTTTACGTAGCCGAACATTTATGTCAACCCTGGCAACGACTTATTTGATTCACGCCTTGCCACGGCAGCCTGCAACGCGAGAAACGGCTAGGATATTGCGTATCCAGTTTGACACGGCGGCAGCCCTCCGCCACCAGGACTACTCCGCATGAGTTCACAGGACGCGCCACCACCTCCCTCCCAACCGGGCGTCGCCAACCGCGCCATCCAGCCGCGCTTCGGCGCACTGGTACAAGACTGTCGCAAGCTGGTGATGAACAACCTCGCCGAGCACCTGGCCGGGCTGTTCGCCCAGGTCGACGACACGCTCTTCGAAGGTGCGGAAAAAGCCGAGAACAACAAGGTCCAGACCCTGTTCTTCGACGCCATGCGCGATCTGCGCAAACTGCGCCCACAGATCGAGCGCAGCTATCACCAGCGCATCGCGCAGAACTTCTCCGACTTCCTCGAAGGCAAGCTCAAGGCTCGCCCCCAGGTCAGCGAGGCCGATACCGAGAGCCTGGCCCTGGTACATAACGACGAATATGAAGAAAGCCTGCAGATCACCAATATGGTCAGCAAGGTCAGGGCGCGCAGCGCACGCACCCTGTTCGCCCTGGAGCAGCGCCTGGCCCTGCTCAACAACGGCCAGAAGCTGGTCGAGGACACCAACCCCTTCGGCCCCCAGGCGCTGGCCGAGGCCTTCCGCGAGGCGCTGACACCACATCCATTGCCGCTGCGGATCAAGGTGATCCTCTACATGCTGTTCGACCGGCATGTGATGCAGGGCCTGGACACCCTCTACGAGATGCTCAACCAGCGCCTGATCAACGCCGGCATCCTGCCCAACCTCAAATTCACCGCGCAGCGCACGGCCACCGCCACTGCACCGTCGAAACCAGCAGAGCCTACGCCGACTACGGCAGCTCAGCCAGGTACCAGCGCCTCACCGGCAACCTCTAATAACAGCACGACAACCGGCAGCGCCCAGCCGGCATATGCCCCGGCGCCAGTGATCCAGGCCCCGGCCGATCTCGGCGCCCCGCCGCCGCTGGACCCCGGCCAGTTGCTCGGCGGCCTGGCCGCCCTGCTCGGCGAGCGCCGCCAGCAGGATCTGGACGCCCCGCTGCCCGGCGGCGCCCGCAGCATCGCCAGCTTCGCCCCGCGCACGGCCACCAGCACCTATAGTGCCGGCGAGTTGCTGGAGGCACTGACCCGCCTGCAACAGCAGTCCGCCAGCACCCTGGCCCAGCGCCTGCAAGGGCCGCAGCCGGTGGAAGAACTCAAGGTCAGCCTGCAGCAGCAACTGGATTCCCATAGCAGCCTGCCCGGCCAGCAGAAGCTGGCCGACCAGGAAGCCGACGTGATCGACCTGGTCGGCATGCTGTTCGATTTCATCCTCGATGACGACAACCTGCCACACACCTGCAAGACCGCCCTCTCCCACCTGCACACGCCTTATTTGAAGGTGGCGCTGCAGGACAAGGCGCTGTTCACCCAGCACCACCACCCGGCGCGCCGCCTGCTCAACAGCATGGCGCAGGCCGGCGTGCTCTACGGTGGCGAGGGCGACGAGCGCGGCCTGGTGGCGAAGATCCACTGGGTCGTGGAGCGGGTGATCCACGGCTTCAGCGGCGACCTGCAGCTGTTCGACAACCTGCTCGAAGAGTTCAACGAGTACGTCGCCACCCTGCGGCATAAGGTCGAGCTGCGCGAGAAGCGCGCGGTGGAAGCGGCCAAGGGCCGTGATCGTCTGCTCGGCGCGCGTCAGCAGGCGGTCGACGTGATCCAGGGCGTGCTACGCGACCGCCAGTTGCCCAGCGTGATCCACAACTTCCTCGAACTGACCTGGGCCGACGTGCTGGTCTTCATCCTGCTGCGCCATGGCGAGCGCAGCCCCGAATGGCAGCGCGCCGGCGAGGTCGCCGAGCAACTGGCCTGGAGCGGTTCGCCACTGGATGCCGAGGGCCGCACGCGCCTGCAGAGCCTGCGCGTGCCGCTGCTCGACGAGCTGCGCAAGGGCCTGGAGCTGCTCGGCGGCTACCACGAGGACGGCATTCGCCGCCTGCTGCAGGACATCGTCGCCTGCCAGCACGCCGTGCAGAACCAGCAGCCGCAGCTGGCCGCGCAGATCAAGACCCAACTGCAGGAAAGCCCGCTGGGCGCCATGCTAGGCGAGGACGCGGCGCTAGCCCAGCCAGTCAAGGCCAATACGCCACCGCCATCAGCGCGTGCTCAGGCGCTGATCAAGGAGCTACAGCAGCTGGAGTTCGGCACCTGGTTCGAGTTCGTGCAGGGCAGCAGCAGTGTCATGCTCAAGCTGTCCTGGTTCAGCCCGACCACCCACAACTACATGTTCGTCGATCACAGCGGCCAGCGCGTGGCGGTCAAGCCGATCCGCCAGCTGGCCAACGAAATGGAACAGGGCCTGGCGCGCATTGTCACACCAGAGCGCAATGCGCCCCTGGTGGATCGCGCCCTGGGCGCCATTTACCGGGTCTTGCAGCGCTTCACTGGGCGCGCCACCGAAGTCGGACAAGGAGCTTGAATGGACGACCGTCGCCAGCACAGCCGCCACACCACGCAACTGGGCATTGATGTACTCGACCTGCATAGCGGGCGCCGCCTCGGTCGCGTGGTCGACCTCTCGGAAGAGGGTTTCATGCTGATCAGTGACCTGCCCCCCGAGGCCGATTCGGTCTGGGAGTGCCGCCTGGTCCTGGACCAGCCACTGAATGACATCCACGAAATCCGCGTCGGCGCCGACTGCCTGTGGAGCCGCCCTGGCGAGGCCGGGCACAGCGGCTGGTGCGGCTTCCAGATCATTGACCTGGCCGAAGACCAGGTCGCCCCGCTCGCCCTGCTGCTGCGCCAGCTGGAAGCCTGAAAACAAAAAGCCCCGGCAAATGCCGGGGCTTTTTTCGTCCACCACCTTAGCCTCAGGCGAAGACGATCTCCTCGCCTTCGACACGCGCCTGGATGGCCATGCCAGGCAGGAAGGTACCCGCGAGGATCTGCTGCGCCAGCGGGTTCTCGATCCAGCGCTGGATCGCACGCTTGAGCGGCCGCGCGCCGTATACCGGGTCGAAGCCAACCGCCACCAGCTTGTCCAGCGCCTCGGGCGACAGCTCCAGGCTCAAATCGCGCTCGGCCAGACGCTGACGCAGGCGTGCCAGTTGGATCTCGGCGATGCCGGCGATCTGCTCGCGACCCAGCGGCTCGAACACCACCACCTCGTCGATACGGTTGATGAACTCGGGGCGGAAGTGGCTGCTCACCGCATCCATCACCGCCGCGCGCTGCGCCTCGCGGTCGCCGACCAGCTCCTGGATCTGCGCCGAACCGAGGTTGGAGGTCATCGCCACCACCGCGTTGCGGAAGTCCACGGTGCGCCCCTGGCTATCGGTCAGGCGGCCATCTTCCAGCACCTGCAGCAGCACGTTGAACACGTCCGGGTGGGCTTTCTCCACCTCATCCAGCAACACCACCGAGTAGGGTTTGCGGCGGATCGCCTCGGTCAGGTAACCGCCCTCTTCGTAGCCGACATAGCCTGGCGGAGCGCCGATCAGGCGGGCCACCGAGTGCTTCTCCATGAACTCGGACATGTCGATGCGCACCATGGCGTCTTCGGTATCGAAGAGGAACTCAGCCAGCGCCTTGCACAGCTCGGTCTTGCCCACCCCGGTCGGGCCGAGGAAGAGGAACGAGCCACTGGGGCGATTCGGATCGGCCAGGCCGGCGCGCGAACGACGCACGGCATTGGCCACCGCCACCACCGCCTCGTGCTGGCCGATGACGCGCTTGTGCAGCTCGTCTTCCATGCGCAGCAGCTTGTCGCGCTCGCCCTCGAGCATCTTGGCCACCGGAATGCCGGTCCACTTGGAGACCACCTCGGCGATTTCCTCGTCGGTCACCTTGTTGCGCAGCAGCTGGTTCTCGCTCTTGCCGTGCTGGTCGACCATCTGCAGGCTGCGCTCCAGGTCCGGGATCACCCCGTACTGCAGCTCGGCCATGCGTTGCAGATCGCTCTTGCGCCGCGCCGCCTCGAGGTCGACCTTGGCCTGCTCGATCTTCTGCTGGATCTGCGCCGAGCCTTGCACCTCGGCCTTCTCCGACTTCCAGATGTCCTCCAGATCGGCGTATTCCAGCTCCAGCTTGGCGATGTCGTCCTCGAGCTTCTCCAGACGCTTGCGGGTTGCCTCGTCGTCTTCTTTCTTCAGCGCCTCGCGCTCGATCTTCAGCTGGATCAGGCGGCGATCCAGGCGATCCAGTTCCTCCGGCTTGGAGTCGATCTCCATGCGGATGCGGCTGCCAGCCTCGTCGACCAGATCGATGGCCTTGTCCGGCAGCTGGCGATCGGTGATGTAGCGGTGCGACAACTTGGCGGCAGCGATGATCGCGCCGTCAGTGATGGTCACGCCGTGGTGCACCTCGTAGCGCTCCTTGAGGCCGCGCAGGATGGCGATGGTGTCCTCTTCGGACGGCTCGTCCACCAGCACCTTCTGGAAGCGGCGCTCCAGCGCGGCATCCTTCTCGATGAACTGGCGGTACTCATCCAGCGTGGTGGCGCCGACGCAGTGCAGCTCGCCGCGGGCCAGGGCCGGCTTGAGCATGTTGCCGGCGTCCATCGCGCCCTCAGCCTTGCCGGCACCGACCATGGTGTGCAGCTCGTCGATGAACAGGATGATGCGCCCTTCCTGCTTGCCCAGCTCGTTGAGCACCGCCTTCAGGCGCTCCTCGAACTCGCCGCGGAACTTGGCGCCGGCGATCAGCGAGCCCATGTCCAACGACAGCAGGCGCTTGTCCTTGAGCCCGTCCGGCACCTCGCCATTGACGATGCGCTGGGCCAGGCCTTCGGCGATCGCGGTCTTGCCGACGCCGGGCTCGCCGATCAGCACCGGGTTGTTCTTGGTGCGGCGCTGCAGGACCTGAATGGTGCGGCGGATCTCGTCGTCGCGGCCGATCACCGGGTCGAGCTTGCCGTCCTCGGCACGCTTGGTCAGGTCAACGCAGTACTTGTCGAGCGCCTGGCGCGACTCCTCGATGTTGGGGTCATTCACCGCCTGGCCGCCGCGCAGGTTGGCCACGGCGTTCTCCAGCGCTTTCTTCGAAACACCCTGACCGAGCAGCAGCTTGCCCAGGCGGGTGTTCTCGTCCATGGCGGCGAGCAGCACCAGCTCGCTGGAGATGAACTGATCGCCCTTTTGCTGGGCCAGGCGGTCGGCCTGGTTGAGCAGGCGCGCCAGGTCCTGCGATAGATTCACATCGCCGGTAGGGTTCTGCAGCTTGGGCAGCGCGTCCAGCTCCTTGGTCAGGGCCTGGCGCAGGCTGTTGATATCGAAGCCGACCTGCATCAGCAGCGGCTTGATCGAGCCGCCCTGCTGCTCCAGCAGGGCCTGCATCAGGTGCAGGGGCTCGATGGCGGAATGGTCCAGGCCCACCGCGACGGATTGGGCGTCGGACAGGGCAAGCTGGAGCTTGCTGGTCAAACGGTCGATTCGCATGAATATGTCCTTCCTTCTGAAAGCGGGCCGGAGCGCTGAACTGCTCCCGATAGTGAAGCCCGCAATTGCTTTCTAGATGCTCTCTAGATAAGGACAGTTTTCACCGATTCAAGCACCGGCGAATTGATGCTGGTCAGTCGACCAGCCAGACCAACGAGGCGAAACGGCCAGTGCGCGCGGCGCGGCGGTAGGAGAAGAAGCGCGGATCGGTGAAGGTATCCAGCCCACCGCCAGATACGGCGGTGACGCCGATGGCAGCCAAGCGAATGCGCGCCAGCGCATAGATGTCGGCCATGTACTTACCGGCGTTGCGGCTGGCGCGGAAGGCCGTCTCAGCCTGGGCATGCTGCGCCAGGAAGGCCTCGCGCACTTCGGGGCCGACCTCGAAAGAGTCCGGGCCGATGGCCGGGCCCAGCCAGACCAGCAGCTCGCCAGGCTCTACGCCCATGGCAGCCACCGTGTTCTCCAGCACGCCACCGACCAACCCGCGCCAACCGGCATGCGCCGCAGCTACGCGGGTGCCGGCGCGATCACAGAACAGCGCCGGCAGACAGTCGGCGGTCAGCACCGTGCAGGCGGTGCCGGGAGTGGCGCTCCAGCTGGCGTCGGCGGTCGGCACGGTAGCAGGGTCGGCCTCGACCGCATCCGGGCTGTGCACCTGCTTGAGCCAGGCCGGCTGACAGCCAAGGCTCTCGACCAGGCGCTGGCGATTGGCGGCAACGGCCGCCGGCGCGTCCTCGACATGGTCGCCGAGATTCAGGCCATCGAACGGCGTCGGGCTGATGCCACCGGCGCGGCTGGTGACACAGGCGCGGACATTGGCCGGCGCCGGCCAGTCCGGCAGCAGCCAGTCAGACGAAGGATTCATTGTCCTGGCGCAGCAGCGAGAGCATCCACACCAGATCTTCGGGCAACGGCGAGACCCACTTCATGCGCTGGCCAGTGGCCGGGTGCTCGAGCTCGAGGAAGCGCGCATGCAGGGCCTGACGCGGGAATTCCTTGAGGGTCTGCACCAGGGTCGGGCTGGCCGCTGGTGGAATGCGGAAGCGCCCGGCATACAGCGGGTCGCCCACCAGCGGGTAGCCGGCATGGGTCATGTGCACGCGAATTTGGTGGGTACGGCCGGTCTCCAGCTTGACCCGCACGTGGGTGTGCGAGCGGAAGCGCTCCAGCACCCGGTAGTGGGTCACGGCCGGCTTGCCGCCGTCGATCACCGCCATGCGCTGGCGGTTGGCCGAGCTGCGGCCGATCGGTGCGTCGATGGTGGCGCCGGAGGTGATCACGCCGATGCAGATGCATTCATAGATGCGGCTGACGGTGCGTTTCTGCAGCTGGTCGACCAGCTTGGTCTGCGCCTGCAGGGTCTTGGCCACCACCATCAGGCCGGTGGTGTCCTTGTCCAGGCGATGGACGATACCGGCGCGCGGCACGTTGACGATATCCGGCACGTGATGCAGCAAGGCGTTGAGCAGGGTGCCATCGGCATGCCCGGCCGCCGGGTGCACGACCAGCCCGGCGGGCTTGTCGATCACCAGGATGTGCTCGTCCTCATAGACGATGTTCAGCGGGATGTCCTGCGCCACCCACTCGCCCTGTGCCTCCTGCTCGGCCTCCAGGCTGAGCACGGCGCCACTGTGGACGATGTCGCGCGGACGAATCACGGCGCCATCGACGGTCAGGCGGCCGTCCTTGATCCAGGCGGACAGGCGCGAGCGCGAGTACTCGTCGAACAGCTGGGCGGCGACCTGGTCGAGGCGCTGGCCACCGAGGTCGGAAGGCACTTCGGCGGTGAGTTGGATGAGCTGATCGGAATCTTCGGACATGGGCTGCTGCGGAGGGCGGTGCGGCTTTTGGTTTCGGCGGCACGCTGTGGTTAAATACGGCGTCTTTGTCCCGGCCTTTTTCCGGGGCGCTCATCATAACAGGACGGCCGAGGCCTAGACAGCCGCCGTCACAGGGACGCAAGCCACCATGCAAGTGAAACACCTGCTGCTGATCGCCACCCTCGCCTTCGTTGCCGCATGCTCCTCCAACAAGCCGGAAGTGGATGAGAACCTGAGCGAGACCGAGCTCTACCAGCAGGCCCAGGAAGACCTCAACAACAACAGCTACACCAACGCTGTAGCCAAGCTGAAGGCCCTGGAGTCGCGCTATCCGTTCGGTCGCTATGCCGAGCAGGCCCAGCTCGAGCTGATCTACGCCTACTACAAGAACGTCGAGCCGGAGGCCGCCAAGTCCGCCGCCGAGCGCTTCATCCGCCTGCATCCGCAGCACGCCAACGTCGACTACGCCTACTACCTCAAGGGCCTGGCCGCGTTCGACCAGGACCGTGGTCTGATCGCCCGCTTCATCCCGCTGGACCTGACCAAGCGTGACCCGGGCGCCGCGCGCGACTCCTACAACGAGTTCGCCCAGCTCACCAGCCGCTACCCCAACAGCCGCTACTCGCCGGACGCCAAGGCGCGCATGATCTACCTGCGCAACCTGCTGGCCGCCTACGAGATCCACGCCGGCCAGTACTACCTGACCCGCCAGGCCTATGTCGCCGCCGCCAACCGTGGCCGCTACGTGGTGGAAAACTTCCAGGAGACCCCGTCTGTAGGTGACGGCCTGGCCCTGATGGTCGAGGCCTACCAGCGCCTGGAGCTGAACGACCTGGCCAGCACCAGCCTGGAAACCCTGAAACTGAACTACCCGGATCACCCGACCCTGGTCGACGGCCAGTTCGTGCCGCTCGAAGAAGAAGCCGACAACCGCTCCTGGCTGGCCAAGGCCACCCTCGGCCTGATCGAGTCCGACGCGCCGCTGCCGCCGGGCGAGACTCGCGCCAGCCAGGACGTGATCAAGCAGTACGAAGACGCCAAGGAACAGATTCCGGAAGAGCTGCTGCCGGAGAATCAGGAAGAAGCTCAGGAAGACCTGAGCAGCGAGGCCGAAGGCAACGCCGACGACCGCTCCTGGTTCAGCTACATGACCTTCGGCCTGTTCGACTGAGACAGTCCCGCGAGACAAGAAAGGGAGGCGCCAAGCCTCCCTTTTTCATTTCCGCATGGTCATGCCTAGAACCGACACTGGAAATACCGCACAGGATGGCAGCCAACGGCTGCGCCCGGCCCGCCTCTTTGGCTAAACTGCCCGCCTGCCAACAAGAAGAGCACATCATGTTCCGTCTGCTGTTCTGGATCGCCCTGATCGCCGCCGCCGTCTGGCTATGGCGCCGCTTCAACCGCCCCGCCCGCCCCACGCCGAGCGCGACGCAGGAGCACGAGGCCGCCCCGATGGTGCGCTGCGCTCAATGCGGCGTGCACGTACCGCAGGACAAGGCGCTGCCACAGGGCGCGCAGTGGTATTGCAGCCAGGCGCATCTGGACCAGCACCAGCAGTGAACGCCGAGCAGCTGTCCCTGCACGAGGTGCCCGGCCGCCGCATCATGCGCCTGTACCACCTGTACCGGGTGACCGTCGGCCTGGCACTGGTGGTGCTGATCTCCAGCCAGCTGGACAAGGAACTGCTCGAGTTGGCCCATGCCCCGCTGTTCCGTTACGGCAGCTGGGCCTACCTGATCCTGAACATCCTGGTCGCCGTGCTGATGCAGCGGCCACGCCACCTGGCCCAGGTGTTCACCCTAGCCCTGATCGACGTGCTGCTGCTCTGCGCCCTGTTCTATGCGGCTGGTGGCACGCCCAGCGGCATCGGCAACCTGCTGGTCATCGCGGTGGCCATCGCCAACATGCTACTGCGCGGGCGCATCGGTCTGCTGATTGCCGCCGTCGCCGCCATCGGCATGCTGGTGCTGACTTTTTATCTAGGATTGCAGCGCCCCTCTGCCGCGCAGTTCGTCCAGGCCGGCGCGCTAGGCGCGCTGTGCTTTGCAGCCGCACTCTTCCTGCAGGGTCTGACCAAGCGCCTGCAACAGAGTGAGAGCCTGGCCGAGCAGCGCGCAGTCGACGTCGCCAGCCTGGAGGCGCTCAACTCGCTGATCCTGCAGCGCATGCGCACTGGCATCCTGGTGCTGGACAAGCAGCAGAAGGTGCTCCTGGCCAACCAGGGCGCCCTCGGCATGCTCGGTCGCAATAAGCTGGAGAACAAGCTGCTAACCCCAAACTGCCCGGAGCTGGTCCAGCGACTGCAGCAGTGGCAACACAACCCCACCCTGCGCCCACAAAGCCTGCAGGCGATACCCGACGGCCCGCTGCTGCAACCAAGCTTCATCCCCCTGCAGCGCGGCGAAGAGCGCCACACCCTGGTGTTCCTTGACGACATCTCGCAGATCACCCAGCAAGCCCAGCAGCTGAAGCTGGCCTCTCTAGGCCGCCTGACCGCCGGCATCGCCCACGAGATTCGCAACCCGCTGGGCGCGATCAGCCACGCCGCGCAGCTGTTGCAGGAGTCCGAAGATCTGGAGGAGCCAGACCGCCGTCTGGCGCAGATCATCCAGGACCACTCGCGACGCATGAACATGGTGATCGAGAACGTGCTGCAGCTGTCGCGTCGCCGTCAGGCCGAGCCACAGCTGCTCGATCTGCGTTACTGGCTGCACCGCTTCGCCAGCGAGTTCCGCAACTCGGCGCGCCTGGACCAGAGCCTGCACCTGGAAACCGTCAGCGGCAGCCTGCAGACCCGCATGGACCCACACCAGCTGACGCAGGTGCTGACCAACCTGGTACAGAACGGCCTGCGCTACAGTGCTCAGGTACACCAGTTGGGACAGGTCTGGCTGCGACTCTACCGCGACGCAGAGAGCGACCTGCCGGTGCTCGAGATACTCGACGACGGCCCCGGCGTGCCAGCCGAGCAGCTCCAGCACATCTTCGAGCCCTTCTACACCACGGATAACAAGGGCACCGGCCTGGGCCTGTATATTTCCCGCGAGCTGTGCGAAAGCAACCAGGCTCGCCTCGACTACAAACCGCGCGAGGGCGGTGGCAGCTGCTTCCGCATCACCTTCGCCCACCCACGCAAGCTGAGCTGAATCATGAGCACCCGGCAGAGAGCCCTGATCGTCGACGACGAACCCGACATCCGCGAACTCCTCGAGATCACCCTGGGGCGCATGAAGCTCGATACGCGCAGCGCACGCAACGTCAAGGAAGCCCGCGAGTGGCTGGCCCGCGAACCCTTCGACCTGTGCCTCACCGACATGCGCCTGCCCGATGGCACCGGCCTCGATCTGGTGCAGCACATCCAGCAGCGCCACGCCCAGGTGCCGGTGGCCATGATCACCGCCTACGGCAGCCTGGACACCGCAATTAATGCACTGAAAGCAGGCGCCTTCGACTTCCTGACCAAGCCGGTCGACCTCGGCCGCCTGCGTGAACTGGTCGCCACCGCCTTGCGCCTGCGTAGCGGTGAGGCCGAAGAAGGCCCGGTAGACACACGTCTGCTCGGTGATTCGCCACCGATGAAGTCCCTGCGCAACCAGATTCAGAAGCTCGCACGCAGCCAGGCCCCGGTCTATATCAGCGGCGAATCAGGCAGCGGCAAGGAACTGGTGGCCCGCCTGATCCACGAACAGGGGCCGCGCATCGAACGCCCCTTCGTGCCAGTGAACTGCGGCGCAATCCCATCCGAGCTGATGGAAAGCGAGTTCTTCGGCCACAAGAAGGGCAGCTTCACCGGTGCCATCGAGGACAAACAGGGGCTGTTCCAGGCCGCCAACGGCGGCACCCTGTTCCTCGACGAAGTGGCCGACCTGCCGCTAAGCATGCAGGTCAAGCTGCTGCGCGCCATCCAGGAAAAAGCCGTGCGCGCCGTCGGCGGCCAGCAGGAGGTGGTGGTGGACGTGCGCATCCTCTGCGCCACCCACAAGGACCTGGCCGCCGAAGTGACCGCCGGCCGCTTCCGCCAGGACCTGTTCTACCGCCTGAACGTCATTGAGCTGCGCGTACCGCCACTACGCGAGCGCCGCGAAGACATCCCGCTGCTGGCTGAGACCATGCTGCGCCGCCTGGCAGAAGGCAGCGGGCTGCCGGCAGCCCGACTGAGCAGCGAAGCGCTGGACAAGCTCAAGTGCTACCGCTTCCCGGGTAATGTGCGCGAGCTGGAGAACATGCTCGAGCGTGCCTACACCCTGTGCGAAAACGACCAGATCCAGGCCGCCGACCTGCGCCTGGCCGATGCCGCCCCTGCTGGAGAAACCGGTGAGGCCTCGCTGGCGCAGATCGACAACCTGGAGGACTACCTCGAGGAAATCGAACGCAAGCTGATCATGCAGGCATTGGAAGAAACGCGCTGGAACCGCACCGCGGCGGCTCAGCGCCTGGGCCTTACCTTCCGCTCCATGCGCTATCGCCTGAAAAAGCTGGGGATCGACTGAGCCCGAAGCGGAAACCGCCCGCCTCTGACCAACTCAGCCCAGACGCCCTGCCGGCGAGTAGGGTGCCGGATCGACAATCGGCGTCTCACCGAGCATCAGGTTCTTCAACAGCTCACAGGACGCTGGCGCCAGCACCAGACCATTGCGGTAATGCCCACAGTTCAACCACAGGCCAGGGTACTGCGGCACCTCACCGATAAAGGGGATTCCCTCCGGCGAACCAGGCCGCAATCCCGCCCAATGCCCAACCACCTCGGCATCGGCCAGCGCCGGCAACAGCTCCTCGGCCGAAGCCTTGAGGCTGACTAGCGCTTCTTCCGTCGGCGTCTTGTCGAAGCCGACATGCTCCAGGGTGCTCCCCACGAGGATGTGCCCATCCTTGCGCGGAATCGCATAACGCCCCTTGGCCAACACCATGGCCGGCAGGAAGTCCTCGGCACACTTGTAGAGAATCATCTGGCCCTTGACCGGCTCGACAGGGAGATGGATCCCCAGGGGCGCCAGCAGCTCACCGCTCCAGGCACCCGCAGCGAGGACCACGTGATCGGCCTGAATACTCCCGGCCGTCGTCATCACTCCAGTGACTCGGCCACCATTGAGCAAAAAGGAACTCACTGCACAGTGCTCCAGCACCTGCACGCCGGAGCTGTCAGCCAATGACATTCGCAACGCCTGCAAAAGTCGCGGATTTCTGACATTGGCGACGTCCGCCATATGCACCGCTCGCTGAAAGCCATTGCCTACTTGAGGTAACCGCTGAAGTACCTCCGACCTGGACACCGAGCATAAAGCCCCCCCCTCTTGAGCTGACCACTCCAGGGCACGCTGCTCATCCTCAAGATCAAGCCAATAAAGGCCTGTCTGTCGCACCTCAGGGTCCACCCCCGTAGCGCCATACAAACGAGCCCCCAGCGCTGGATAGTAGGCACGCGACCAATTCGATAGAGCGCTTACGGCAGCGCCGTAACGCCACGGGTAGAGCGGAGAAACAATTCCGCCACCAGCCCAAGAAGCTTCACTACCCAGCCCGAGGCGGTCGATCAACTGCACCACCCAACCCTCTGCAGCCAGCAAGCTCGCTGCCAGCATCCCAGCGACGCCGCCCCCCACAACCAGAACCTTCCCCACTCTTCCTCCAACTTGCAAAAGTAAAACTCGAAAGCTAAACCCTGTGACTGCCAGGACGGCACTTCAAAAAATGGACGAACAACATGCACAAACGCTCCCAACATGCGTTCAGCCTGGCTGAACAGATGCTCACCCTTGCCCTCATTTCCATTGCATGCGGCATCGCACTACCCAGCTTGAGTGCTGCAGTACAGAAAAATCAAAGCGAAGCCCTTCGCGACAGACTGCAGGCATCACTACATGCGGCTCGCACCTACGCCGTCGTGCATCGCAGCCCAGTAGAAATTTGCGCCAGTCAGAATGGCACGCAGTGCAGCTCGAACTGGGATGATGGCTGGATGACTCGTCTCAGCAAAAGCCCGAATAACCTCATCGAACGCCATCAGATACTCCAAGACACGCAATTGAACTGGCACGGGTTTGGATCGAATGTCAGGTTTCTTGCCAACGGCACCAGTCCGGCCAGCGCCGGCAAGTTCTATCAATGCCATGAGGGAATAGTCCTCTGGCAGCTAGTCATCAACCGGCAGGGCCGTGTCCGCCCCGGAACCATCGCCGAAAACCAAGCCCTGTCGACAAGATGCCTGTAGTCCGGGACTAACAACCAGTCATCCCGCTCGAAACGCCAGTCGTCCACGCTACTGCGACATGCAATGCAAGCTCAGTAGATTATGCCGGCGGAAGACTATCAGGAGTACACCATGTCTCGACCTCTAGGCATGAGAGGATTCAGCCTTATCGAATTGCTGGCAGCAATTGTCCTCATGGGCATTGCATTAGCCATTGCGGTCCCTAACTTTGCGTTCCTGATTCGCAAGAGTCACATCGAGACCCAGGCCCAGACGCTCAATAGCCTTCTCCAGTTTGCCAGGTCGGAAGCAGTAGTCCGCCGCGCCCCCATTACAGTTAGCAGAGCCGGTAATGTCTGGAGGGTCTCGACCGCCACGCAAACACTTCGCGAGGAAACATTCAACTCCGAGCAGGCAACCATCAAGTCGAATCCGGATCCGCTGGCATTGACCTACACATCCAGCGGCACATCCTCTCTTGCCGCAACCGCCAACATCACCATCTGCCGCGACAATGACCTGACTACAGCCTTCGTACTCACAGTCGATCGTAGTGGCAGCAGCAGACTGCACACCCGCGGTCTGAAGAGTGATAACAAAACAGTCCTAGCGAGCTGCAATCCATGAAAACAGCCAACTCAAGGCCGAATGGCTTCACCTTGATTGAAGTCTTGGTCACGCTCGTACTCCTGACGATTGGCATGCTTGGATTGGTTGCCATGCAGGGGCGTGGAATCCAGTACACCAGCGACTCGGCTCAGCGTAACAACGCTGTCATGCTGGCAAATGAGTTGCTCGAGCAAATTCGTGCAAACCCGTCCGCGCTGTCCAGTTACGTGATGACAAAATTACCCGCGGTAGGAACCTGTGACACATCAACGGCCATCCAGGCAAATGATGTGGATAAGCAGCTGACCTGCTGGGCCAATAAAGTCCGCCTGATCCTCCCGGAGGCAGAGGCGCTCAAAAGCGAATTCTACGTTTGCCGCTCCGGCACACCCGGAGTCTGCTCTGCCGGCTCGACCGTCGAGATTCAACTGGCATGGAGAGCGGCCGGCGGCAATTGCCTGGATGCATCAGCCGCTGCCAATGCCGACACCAGCATTTGCCGCTTTCGTCTACGTGGGGAGCTTTAACAATGCCCAAGCAATCTGGCATGTCCATGATCGAAGTCATGGTCGCCCTACTCATCAGCAGCTTCCTGATTCTTGGCATTACCCAGGTATATCTGGATAACAAGCAGAACAATCTCTTCCAGCAGAGCCAGGGCAACAACATCGAGAACGCCCGCTTTTCTATCTTGATTCTCGAGCAGGAGCTGGCCAAAGCTGGCTATAGACGCCTGCCTGACTACCCAATGGAAAGCGCCTTCCCACAACTCGCTCATGCAGACTGCGGAACGCTAGCAGCCGGCCAAGTGGTCAAGAGGATCAGCGACACATCCTTCTGCATTCGCTATCAGCCTGCGTTTACCGGCGCCAAAACATGCGACGGCAATGACATCGTCGGAATTCCCACCACGCCCTACGAAAAGGCCGAGCCGGTAGTCGAGATATTCACACTCAAAGACCTCGATACGACAGATGGCGTTACCGCGCCTCAACTGACTTGCAACAACCAAGTTATCGCCAGCAACATCTCCGCCATTCGTTTCGAATACGGCGTTAACAACAGTAACGAGAAAGTCGTCACAAAGTATACGAACACCCCGGCAACCACTGAAAATGTTCGTGCCATTCAGTTCTCTGTTCTGAGCGCCAGTCCGACAGAGGTAACTAAAGAGGCCAGCAGCACGGTATACAAGCACTGGTTCGGCAGTGACCCTGCAGACAAGAAGCTCTACACCATGTTCTCCAGTACTTCCAGCATGAGGAACCTGATGCCATGAACACCAAACCTCATAGCTCTTACAGCAGTAAAGCTAAGCAGTCAGGCGTCAGCTTGGTTATCGCTCTCGTCTTCCTCCTGATTATTACTATCCTGGCCGTCGCCAACTTGCGCGAAGCAACGCTGGAATCCCGCATCACAGGCAACATGATCGAGAGCAGGCAACTCCTGAATGCTGCCGACGCCGCGGTACGTGATGGCGAGCGCCGCACAGTCGAACGAGGAGCACAGGAGCCAAAAGACAACTGCACCAACATCGCGCTGCATAAGCTCTGCCTGCTGAATCGCACGCCAGCCTATGCGCTCAACACGACGAACATGCAGGTCTACTCCCCCAATGACGGCACCACACTGTATAGCACCGCCCAGTGGTACGCCCAACCCGCTCCCGGTGGAGACGCCATTGGCACTTCAGAAAACCCCGAGTACGGAAACATGGCGATGGGGATTGGCGTATTCCGCTACGAAGTAAACGGCCTCGCATCGAAAAATGCAGCCAAAGCGGCCATTCGCTCGACAGTTGCCTTGAATTCGAAAGGCCTGATCGAAAGCAAATAATTCCAACCCCACCCTATATAGATCGGGGGAGAAACACATGAAAAAATATAACGCCAATGCCATAGCTAGCACGCTGGGCTTTTTCCTGTACTTCGCTGGCTCTCTTCATGCCAGCGCAGCAGCGCTTAATATCAGCCAGAAACCCCTGATTCTCAGCGAAACAGTAGCGCCTAACCTGTTACTTACTATCGATGACTCGGGGAGTATGCGCTGGGCCTTCGTGCCAGACGGCATTAGCAACACAAATACAACGCGCCGCGGGAAATCGGCAGACTTCAACCCGATGTATTACAACCCCGGTGTCACCTATCGTATTCCGACCCGCTATGACTCAAGTGGTAACGCATCCAGCACACCATACAGCACCAGCTTTACCAACGCGTACAACAACGGATTCAACAATACTCGGGGCAGCTATGATCTCTCTAGCAACTATCGAGTAACATGGACATACAACCCCAAAGGCAGCCTAGATTCCGCCACCACCTATACGTACAACAGTACAAATAATGCATTTGCAGCAAATGCTGCGACAGACTTCAACTTCAATAGCGGAAGCTTTGCTGGCCCAACAACAAATGGCTCATCACTCTCAAGAACCGTGTCAGATGTTAGCTTTACTGTCACCAGAACTAGCGGAGGCTGCACCGTCAGCGTGTCGTCAGCCCCAACCACTCTGAGCGGAGTAGCCGCTAGCTGTAGCCGCAGCAGTAACAACTACACGGTAACCATTGATGCGCGACAAGTTGGCCGCCCTGCTTATTACTATGTTCGCGATACAAGCCTGAGCAATTGTACCGCAACGGATAAGACCGACGAAGATTGCTACAAGCTGGTATTCGTATCCTCTACATCCGGAAAGTTACGGGCGGACGATACAGCATCTGGAACCGATGAACGCAACAACTTCGCCATCTGGTACTCTTTCTACCGCAACCGTGCTCTTGCCACACAATCGGCCGCCCAAATCGCCTTTGCCACACTGCCTCCCGAAATCCGCCTGACCTGGCAGAATCTGTCCGACTGCACCACCCTTGACGGCAGCGACACGACTAACTGCAAAGATAACAAGTTCCGCGAATACACAACCGCTCATCGCGGGCGCCTGATGTCTTGGCTACAAGATCCACCTTTCGATGGAAGCACCCCTCTGCGTTCAGCCATGTATCGCGCAGGAGAGTTTTTCAAAACTGAAACACCATGGCAGAAGTACCCAAACGACAGCGCCCAGACCAACACAACAGCCAATACCTACGCCTGCCGCCCCAGCTACCACATTTTGATGACCGACGGCATCTGGAACCAAGGTTTTACCTATCCAAGTAGCTACCTGCAGGACACCGATCCCACCAACAAAAACGTTATCGCAACGCTGCCTGACAGTATCAAATATGACGGCAAGACAAAGCCTTTTGCCGATACGCAAACTGCAACACTTGCCGACTTAGCATTCCACTACTGGGCCACCGACCTACGTAGCGGACTAGACAACAAGCTACAGCCTTACTACCCCTTCAAAAACAATGACACCACCAAGAGCTATTGGGATCCACGCAATGATCCTGCAAGCTGGCAGCATATGGTCAACTTCACCATGGGCTTAGGGCTCTCGAGCTCTCTGAGTCAATCAGGTCTTGAGTGGGACTCAGGAAAGGGAACCTTTGGAGGCACTGGATACGAGAATTTAGTCAGCGGAGCCAAGTCCTGGCCACCCGCAACTGACGGTAGCACCAATAACGTCTACGACCTATGGCATGCCGCAATCAACTCGCGCGGCGAGTTCTTCAGCGTCGACAGCCCGGACGCCATGGTTCAGGCCTTTAAGGATATCCTCAACCGCATTGCCGACCGTACTACCTCGGCGGCACGCCCAGCAGTTTCCGCCTCGTTCGTGTCCGACTCCGACACCAGCATCGAGAGTAATGTTTACGCCACCCAATTCTCCAGCAACGACTGGAGTGGCGAGATCATCAAAACTTGGATCGATGGCAGTGGCGCACAGAGCGTGAAGTGGAAGGCGCAAGCCGCCAACCAGAACATTGCCCACTCCAGCCGTACGGTGATGATGAAAGACCTCACCAACACTACTAGCAAGCTCAAAAGCTTCACTTGGTCCAACTTAGGCACACTGCAACCATTGCTGAGCGTCAACCCGGAAAGCTTAGTCGGAGCAACAGACTCCCTAGGCGAGGCTCGCGTAGCCTATATTCGCGGTGATCGCAGCAAAGAAGGCACTGCCTCCCCAGCCTTCCGCACTCGTAGCACCGTACTGGGTGACATTATTAACTCCAGCCCAGTGATTGTTGGCACCCCCGGCTATCTCGCTTATCTGGCGGATAAGATCGAGAACCCCACTGGAACCAATAGCGGCTACCAGAGCTACGCCAACTTCAAGGCCGCAAACAAGAAAACCCTCCGCAAGGAGATGATCTATGTCGGCGGTAACGACGGCATGCTCCATGGCTTCAATGCCACCACGGGCGCCGAAGAGTTTGCATATGTCCCGACCGAGGTCATCAAGAATCTTTACCGGCTAACCGGGCAAAACTACACGGGGGCGGAACACCGTTACTTTGTTGACGGCACACCAATCGTTCGCGATGTTTATTTCGGCAACGGGGCTAACGAAGGCTGGCGCACTATTCTGATCGGCACCCTGCGCGCCGGTGGGAAGTCGCTCTTTGCTCTGGATATCACCGACCCCAACAGCATCAAACTGCTCTGGGAGTTCGACTCCACCACCGATACCGACCTTGGTTTTACCTTTGCTCAACCAGAGATCGTTCGTCTGCATAGCGGGCAATGGGCGGTCCTCATGGGCAATGGCTATAACAGTACCAATGACAAAGCCGCCATGATGATCATCGATATCAAAACCGGCGGTCTTCTGAAAAAATTGACAGTACCTGACGTTGTCGAGAATGGCGTGACACTGCCGAATGGCCTTTCCAGCGTGCGCGGCGCCGACAACAATGGCGACGGTTTAGTCGATTACGCCTATGCCGGCGACCTCCAAGGTAATATGTGGCGCTTCGACTTGGTACCCACCACCACTGCCACGCTGACAGGCGACCCATTTGCCCGCAGCACTTTCACCACCACAGTAAATGACTTCAAGCTGGGTTACGGTGGCAATCCCCTGTTCACTGCTCGTGATTCAAAAACCGGTGTACTCAAGCGCCAGGCGATTACCATTCAGCCATCGCTGGTTCGTCACCCATCGACTCGCGGTTACCTCGTCCTATTTGGCACTGGGAAATATATAGAGAGCAGCGACGCCAACGTAGATACCAGCCGAGCCATGACCATCTACGGCGTCTGGGACAGAAATACTAAGCGTCAGAGCACATCCACCTCTACGGCTCGCGCTACGGACCGTAGCAAGACCCAGAACCAAAACTTCACTGCGCAAATTGATAACGCCGTGATCGGAGAAGACGGGCAGACCGATATCAACGATATTCGCCTGTTAAGTCAGAACACAGTGAAGTGGCGTAAGGACTACAACACCGCCAACCCCAGCGACCCTGCAAATGATGCGGATAACGATGCATCCGTTAACCTGTGGGGCTGGTCGCTTGATCTGTCCGTCAACAGCCAGTTGTTTGGCGAAATGATCATCAACAACATGGCTGCACGCGGACAAACTCTGTTCCTCAGCAGCCTGACGCCTAACCAGGACCCTTGCGCTGCAGGCGCAGACACTTGGCTCTATGCAATAGACGCCTACACGGGTGGACGTACTCCATACAACGTGCTCGACCTCAACAACGACAAAGTTGTCAGCAGCAAAGACACTTACGGTGCGAATAAAGATATCGTGTCTGGCAGGCGCTTCCCGGCCATCGGCGGATTCACTTTGGCCCCCGGCAATCAGGCCTATGGCAGCGACGGTGCTACTGATCCTGCCACCGTTGGTGATGACCCTAACAACAGCGGCCGCCAGAGCTGGCACATCATCCCAGAGGAGTTCCAATGAGTAAGCAGCAAAAAGCATTTACCCTCTTAGAGGTGATGGTCGTAGTAGCCATCATTGGGATTCTGGCTGCTATTGCCATCCCTAACTACCAAGAGTATTTGCTGCGCAGTAAGCGATCAGAAGGCATGTCCTTACTTACAGACGCAGCAGCGCAGCAAGAGCGTTTCTATGCACAGAACAACTCTTACGTCACCAGCACCAACGATATAACTAGGCTCGGCCTGCGCAATACCGATGCAGCCACCAAGAAGGTCGTGTCGGATAATAGCTACTACACACTGACGATAAGCTCAGCGGCCGGAGATGGCGGCTATACGCTGACAGCAACCCAATCATTTGGCGATACCGGGTGTGGAAATCTCACGCTCAATGCTCTTGGCACAAAAGGTGAGAACGGCACGAAAACGCTTGAAGAATGCTGGAAGTAATAAAAAAGCCCGGGCAATCCGGGCTTTTTTATTTTCAAATCTCACTGCGTAGAAAACAGACCAATATCCCTTGCACAAAAGCTCAATCAAGACACCGAAGCGCAGTTTAACTTGCTGAGCCTTTAGAGCGTTTTGACTCTCAGCTCTTTGGGCATAGAGAAAGTCACATTCTCCGGCCGCCCCTCCAGTTCCTCGGCTCCTACCGCGCCCCACTCTCGGAGCTGCGCGACTACACCAAGCACCAGAACCTCTGGTGCCGATGCACCGGCGGTAATGCCAATACGCGTCTTACCCTCAAACCACTCCAGCTTGAGGTCTTCAGCTCCATCAATCAGATAGGACGGCGTATCCATACGCTCTGCCAACTCGCGTAGGCGGTTGGAGTTGGAGCTGTTGGGGCTGCCCACTACCAGCACTACATCGCATTCACTGGCTAGCTGCTTGACCGCATCCTGACGGTTCTGGGTGGCGTAGCAGATATCGTCCTTGCGCGGCCCACCGATGGCAGGAAACTTAGCGCGCAGGGCGTCGATGACCTTGCTGGTGTCGTCCATGGACAGGGTAGTCTGGGTAACGAAAGCCAGGTTCTCAGGGTTACGTACCTGCAGGGCAGCCACATCCTCTTCATCTTCGACCAGGTAGATGGAGCCACCATTGCTGGCGTCGTACTGCCCCATGGTGCCTTCAACTTCCGGATGGCCCTCGTGGCCGATCAGGATGCATTCGCGGCCATCGCGGCTGTAGCGGGTGACTTCCATGTGCACCTTGGTCACCAGCGGGCAAGTCGCATCGAACACCTTGAGGCCACGGCGCTCGGCCTCCTGGCGCACGGCCTGGGACACGCCGTGGGCGCTGAAGATGACGATGGTGTCGTCCGGCACCTGATCAAGCTCCTCGACGAATACCGCACCACGAGCGCGCAGGTCCTCGACCACGAACTTGTTGTGGACCACTTCGTGGCGCACGTAGATCGGCGCACCGAACACTTCCAGGGCGCGGTTGACGATCTCGATGGCGCGATCGACGCCGGCGCAGAAGCCGCGGGGGTTAGCGAGTTTGATTTGCATGCTGGGAATCTCGGCGCGCGAAGGAGGCGATGAGGAGAGTGTACGCCTCTCCCCGGCGAAGCAGGTCAGGCCGAACGAACCTCAATGATCTCCACATCGAAGCTCAGGGTCTTGCCAGCCAGGGGATGGTTGAAATCGATGGTCACCTGCGACTCGTCGAAGGCTTTGACCACCCCCGGCAGCTCGGTATTGGCCGCGTCGTTGAAGATGATCAACAGCCCCTCGGACAGCTCCATATCCTGGAACTGGCTGCGCGGCATCACCTGCACGTTCTGCGGATTGGGCTGACCGAAGGCGCTCTCCGGCGCGATCTGCAGGCTGCGCTTGTCACCGGCCTTGAAGCCGTAGAGTGCGGCCTCGAAACCCGGCAGCAAGTTGCCGTCGCCGACCTTGAAGGTGGCCGGCTGCTTGTCGAAAGTGCTGTCGACCACATCGCCGTTTTCCAGCTTGAGGGCGAAATGCAGGGTGACTTCCTTGTCCGGCCCGATACGCAGCTCTTGGGGGAGTGGATCAGTCATGGGCGGGTTCTCCGGACTTCTTGCTCTTGAACATGTCCAGCGCCAGCATCAGGGCGCCGACGGTGATACCGCTGTCGGCCAGGTTAAAGGCCGGGAAACGGTGGCGATCCTGCCAGTGCACCAGGATGAAATCGACCACGTGGCCGAGCACGATGCGGTCGTACAGGTTGCCCAGCGCACCGCCGAGGACCAGGGCCAGGGCGATGGCCAGCCAGGTCTCGTCATGCTTGAGGCGCTTCATCCACACCACCAGCACGGCACTGACACCGATGGCGATGGCGGCGAACAGCCAACGCTGCCAGCCGGACTCACCGGCCAGGAAGCTGAAGGCGGCACCACGGTTATAGACGTGGACCCAGTCGAAGTAGCCATCGATCACGGTGACGCGTTGGCCGTACTCCAGCACCTGCAGCACGATCTGCTTGCTGCCCTGGTCGAGGACGAATACCAGTACCGCCAGCCATAGCCAGGCCAGGCGACCGAAGCGCGAGGCATCAGACATGCTTGCGCACCTCACCCGCACCTTCGATGTTGCTCACGCAACGCTCGCACAGCTCCGGATGGGCGGCATTGCTGCCGACATCGGCGCGGAAATGCCAGCAACGACCGCACTTGGCGTGGGCCGACTTGACGATCTTCAGTTTCAGGCCGGAGACCTCGGTAACCACCGCATCGGCCGGCGCATCGGCCAGCGGCGCGATAGTCGCGGCAGAGGTGATCAGGGCGAAGCGCAGCTCGTCGTCGAGCTTGGCCAGGGACTGCTGCAGCGCGTCGTCACCGTACAGGGTGACCTCGGCCTGCAGGTTGCCGCCGATAGCCTTGCTGTTGCGCAGGTTCTCCAGCTCCTTGTTCACCGCGGCGCGAACGGCGGTGAGCTGCTCCCAGTAGGCGCGATCCAGTTCGAAGCCTTCCGGCAGGCGATCGAGACCTTCGTACCAGGTATTCAGCATCACCGACTCGTTACGCTCGCCCGGCAGGAACGACCAGATCTCGTCGGCGGTGAAGGCCAGGATCGGCGCGATCCAGCGCACCAGCGCCTCTGCGATGTGGTACTGCGCGCTCTGGCAGGAGCGGCGCGCGGAGCTGTCGGCGGCGGTGGTGTACTGGCGGTCCTTGATCACGTCCAGGTAGAAGCCGCCCAGCTCCTGCACACAGAAGTTGTGCACCTTGGAATAGACGTTCCAGAAGCGGTACTCGGAATAGGCTTCGATGATTTCGGCCTGCATGCGCGCGGTAGCGTCCACCGCCCAGCGGTCCAGATCCAGCATCTGCTCGACGGGCAGCAGATCCTTGGCCGGATCGAAGTCACCGAGGTTGGCCAGCAGGAAGCGCATGGTGTTGCGGATACGCCGGTAGGCATCGGCACTGCGCTGCAGGATCTGATCGGAGACCGCCATCTCACCGGAATAGTCGGTGGACGCGACCCACAAACGCAGGATATCGGCGCCCAGGCTATCGATCACCTTCTGCGGGGCCACCACGTTGCCGAGGGACTTGGACTGCTTGCGACCCTGCTCGTCGACGGTGAAGCCGTGGGTCAGCAGTTCCTTGTACGGCGCGTGACCGTCGATGGCGCAGCCGGTCAGCAACGAAGAGTGGAACCAGCCGCGATGCTGGTCGGAGCCTTCCAGGTACAGGTCCGCGACCGGGCCGGTGGCATGCGCCAGCTCGGCATGGGAGCCACGCAGCACGTGCCAGTGGGTGGTACCGGAGTCGAACCACACGTCCAGGGTGTCACGGCTCTTGTCGTAATCGGCGGCCTCGGCACCGAGCAATTCGGCAGCGTCCAGCTTGAACCAGGCCTCGATGCCTTCCTGCTCAACACGCTTGGCCACGTCCTCCATCAGCTCGACGGTGCGTGGGTGCAGCTCGCCGGTCTGCTTGTGGGTGAAGAACGGAATCGGCACGCCCCAGTTGCGCTGACGCGAGATGCACCAGTCGGGGCGACCGGCGATCATGCTGTGCAGGCGCGCCTGGCCCCAGGCCGGAACGAACTTGGTTTCCTCGATGGCCTTCAGCGAGCGCTCACGCAGGGTGGCACCCTGCTTCGGCTGGGTATCCATACCGACAAACCATTGCGCGGTGGCGCGATAGATCAGCGGCGTCTTGTGGCGCCAGCAGTGCATGTAGCTGTGCTGGATGGTTTCGTGCTTGAGCAGCGCACCCACTTCTTCGAGCTTGGTGACGATGGCCGGGTTGGCCTTCCAGATGAACTGGCCACCGAAGAACGGCAGCGATTCGACATACACACCGTTGCTTTGCACCGGGTTGAGGATGTCGTCATTGTGCATGCCGTACTGCTTGCAGGTACGGAAGTCGTCCTCGCCATAGGCTGGCGCCGAGTGAACGACACCAGTGCCCGCGCCCAGCTCGACGTACTCGGCCAGGTAAACCGGCGACAGACGCTCGTAGAATGGATGGCGGAAACGGATGTTTTCCAAAGCCGCGCCAGGGGCAGTGGCAATCACCTCGCCCTGCAGGCCATAACGTCCGAGGCAGCTCTCGACCAGTTCCTCGGCCAGCACCAGCAGGCGCTCGCCGGTATCGACCAGCGCGTAGGTGAACTCCGGATGGACGTTGAGCGCCTGGTTGGCGGGGATGGTCCACGGCGTGGTGGTCCAGATCACGATGCTGGCCGGCTTGGCCAGGCTATCGAGCCCGAAGGCAGCAGCCAGTTGGCCGGCATCCTCGACGACGAAGGCCACATCGATGGCTTCGGACTTCTTGTCCTGGTACTCGACCTCGGCCTCGGCCAGAGCGGAGCCACAGTCGAAGCAGAAGTTGACGGGCTTCAGGCCCTTGAACACGAAGCCGTTCTTGACCATCTCGGCCAGGGCGCGGATTTCACCCGCCTCGTTGGCGAAGTTCATGGTCAGGTAGGGATTGCCCCACTCGCCCAGCACACCCAGGCGCACGAAACCGGCCTTCTGCTCCTCCACCTGCTCGGCGGCGTAGGTGCGGCAGCGCTCGCGGGTCAGGTCGGCAGGCTGATTCTTGCCGAAGGTGGTCTCGACCTTGTGCTCGATCGGCAGGCCATGGCAGTCCCAGCCCGGCACGTAGGGGGCATCGAAGCCAGCCATGGTCTTGGAGCGGGTGATGATGTCCTTGAGAATCTTGTTCAGCGCATGACCGATATGGATGCTGCCGTTGGCGTAGGGCGGGCCGTCGTGCAGGACGAACTTCGGCCGGTTGGCGCCAATCTCCCGCAGCTTCTGGTACAGGCCAATGCTGTCCCAGCGCGCCAGGGTTTCCGGCTCGCGCTGCGGCAGGCCGGCTTTCATCGGGAAGGCAGTTTCCGGGAGGTTCAGCGTGGCTTTGTAGTCGGTCATCTCAGGCTCTTCGATCAATCAAGCGGTTGGCCAAGCCAGTAGGCCCGGGCGGCGGCGACATCCGCGTCGATCGCCGTCTTCAGCGCCTCCAGGGAGGCGAAACGCTGCTCATCGCGCAGCTTGTGGTGGAATTCCACCGTCAGGCGCTGGCCATACAGATCGCCAGCGAACTCCAGCAGATGCACCTCCAGGTGCGGGCTGCCGTCCCCTTGTACCGTCGGGCGCTGGCCGATATTGCCAACGCCGTGAAAATGTCGTGCACCATCGCGCACGCTGACCAGGAACACCCCACGCAGTGGCGGCTTGCGCCGCTTGAGTTGCACGTTGGCGGTCGGCGTGCCGAGCTGGCGCGCCAGCTTCTGGCCATGCAGCACCCGCCCGGTCAGGGCATAAGGGCGGCCCAGCAGGCGCTCCGTCAGCTCCAGCTCGCCAGCCTGCAGGGCCTCGCGCACGCGGGTGCTGCTGATGCGTTCGCCGTCCAGTTCGACGGTCAACGCTGCCTCGACACTGAAGCCGTGGCGCTCACCGGCCTCGACCAGGAAGGCGAAATCGCCGGTGCGGCCGGCACCGAAGCGGAAGTCGTCACCGACCTCCAGGTGCTTCACGTGCAGGCCATCCACCAGCACCTGGCGCACGAACTCATCGGCCGACAGCTCGCGCAGACGGCGGTTGAAAGCCAGGCACAGCACTCGGTCGACACCCTGGGCCGCGAGCAGCTCGAGCTTCTCGCGCAGGCGGGTCAGACGCGCCGGAGCGCTGTCCGGGGCGAAGAACTCACGCGGTTGCGGCTCGAAGATCACCACGCAGCTCGGCACGCCGAGTTCGATCGAACGCTCGCGCAGACGCGCCAGAATTGCCTGGTGACCACGGTGCACGCCATCGAAATTGCCGATGGTGGCAACGCATCCCTGGGTGAGGGGTAGCAGATTGTGGAGACCTCGAACCAGCTGCATAGCGCGCTTCTTGCTTACAAAGTGGTCGATTATACGCACAGCCGCCGGGCGGCGACAGGCGAAGCCATTGCCATCAGCTCACCGCGCGACGGGCGAAATCCCGCGGACGGAAACCGAGCAGCGCGAGCATGACGAAATAGGCCAGCGCACCGGCCGCCACCAGCACGCCGAGGCGCAGCAGGCGCCAGAACATATCGCCCTCGCCCCAAGCCGGCATCTGCGCCATCACCAGCAGCAGCACGCCCACCATCACCGCCACGGCCAACACCAGCTTGCCGAGAAACTTCGGCCAGCCCGGCTGCGGCTGATACATGCGCTTGCTGCGCAGCTGCCAATACAGCAACCCAGCGTTGAGGCAGGCGGCCAGACTAATGGCCAGGGCCAGGCCGGCGTGGCGCATGTCCAGGCCGAAGACGAGCAGCGCATTCATCGCCTGAGTCGCCAGCAGGCTGACGATGGCGATGCGCACCGGCGTCTTGATGTTCTGCTGGGCATAGAAGCCGGGCGCCAGGATCTTCACCAAGATCAGCGCCAGCAGACCCACCGAGTAGGCGACCAGGGCCTGCTGGGTCATGGCCGAATCGTGAGCGGTGAACTTACCGTACTGAAACAGCGAAACGATCAGCGGCTCGGCGATCAGCGCCAGCGCCAGGGTGCAGGGCAGCACCAGCAGGAAGCACAGGCGCAGCCCCCAATCGAGCAGCTTCGAATACTCCTCGCGATCGGCGCTGGCGTAGGTCTTGGCCAACGCCGGCAACAGGATGGTGCCGAGCGCCACGCCGAGCACACCGGACGGCAGCTCCATCAGACGGTCGGCGTAATACATCCAGGACACCGAGCCGGCCACCAGGAACGAGGCGAAGATGGTGTTGATGATCAGCGAGATCTGGCTCACCGACACACCGAAGATCGCCGGCCCCATCTGTTTGAGTACGCGCCACACCCCAGTGTCGCGCAGGCTCAGACGCGGCAGCACCAGCATGCCGACACGTTTCAGCGCCGGCAGCTGCCAGAGCAGCTGCGCCAGGCCGCCGACCAGCACCGCCCAGCCCAGCGCCATGATCGGCGGGTCGAAATAAGGCGCCAGCCAGACGGCGAAGACGATCATACTGAGGTTCAACAGAGTCGGCACGAAGGCCGGCACCGAGAAACGGTTCCAAGTATTGAGCACCGCCCCGACCAGCGACGACAGCGAGATCAGCAAGATATAGGGGAAGGTCACCCGTAGCAGATCGGTGGTCAGGGCGAAGCGCTCGGGCTCGTCGGCGAAACCCGGGGCGCTAATCCAGACGATCCAGGGCGCCGCGATGATGCCCAGCAGCGTGACCAGCGCCAGCACCAGGGTCAGCAGACCGGCGACATAGGCCAGGAAAGTGCGAGTCGCCTCCTCGCCCTGCTGGGTCTTGTACTCGGCAAGAATTGGCACGAAGGCCTGGGAGAAGGCGCCCTCGGCGAAGATACGGCGCAGCAGGTTGGGCAACTTGAACGCGACGACGAAGGCGTCCGAAGCTACCCCGGCACCGAAGGTGCGTGCGATGATGGTGTCGCGAACGAAGCCCAGCACGCGGGAAAGCATGGTCAGGGAACTGACAGCGGCCAGGGATTTGAGCAGGTTCATGAAGTCTCGGCGCTACAAGAAGCCGGCTCAGGGGCTCGGCGGGCGAAGGCGACGAGTGTAACCAGCCGCCATCGGTCAGGCCAGCACACCGAGGCACTTCTGCACTTGACATGTGCTTTCCGCATCGGCATGATTCGCGGCCTTATTTGTTTGCTATCCCCTAGTTTTCGAGGAGCTTGACGGTGGCCAATACACCTTCTGCCAAAAAACGCGCCAAACAGGCTGAGAAGCGTCGTAGCCATAACGCCAGCCTGCGCTCCATGGTTCGTACCTACATCAAAAACGTGGTCAAGGCTATCGACGCCAAAGACCTCGCCAAGGCACAAACCGCTTACACCCTGGCTGTTCCGGTTATCGACCGCATGGCCGACAAAGGCATCATCCACAAGAACAAGGCCGCTCGCCACAAGAGCCGCCTGAACGGCCACATCAAGGCACTGGCTACCGCCGCCTGATTGGTTGAGTTCTTGAAAAGACCGGCCCCAGGGCCGGTTTTTTATTGCCCGCGATTTACTCAGCCGAGAATCGCACACAGAAAAAAGCCGGAGCATGCTCCGGCTTTTTTTGCTTAGCGAGTCGCCCAGGGCAGGATCGGAATGGCCGTCACCGCATTCTGCGGACTACCCTCGATCACCCGATCGCTATACACCAGATAGACCAGGGTGTTGCGCTTCTGATCGAAGAAACGCACCACCTGCATGGTCTTGAACACCAGAGAAGTGCGCTCCTTGAACACCTCCTCGCCATCCTTCAGCTGACCACTGAAGCGAATGGGCCCGACCTGGCGACAGGCAATCGATGCCTCGGCGCGATCCTCAGCCAAGCCCAGGCCACCCTTCACCCCGCCCGTCTTGGCGCGCGACAGGTAGCAGGTCACACCCTCCACTTTCGGATCATCGAAGGCCTCGACCACGATCTTGTCGTTCGGGCCGACCCACTTGAACACAGTGGAAACCTCACCAATCTCCTCGGCCTGCACCACCAGCGGCAGCGCCAGACATACCGCCAGCAATCCCTTTGCAATGCGCATCGCGCAACCTCCTCAGACCAGAATCAGATTGTCCCGGTGCACCAGCTCCGGCTCATCGACGTAGCCCAGCAGCCTCTCGATGGCATCGGAAGGCTGGCCGACAATCTTCTGCGCCTCGAGCGCACTGTAGTTGGCCAGACCGCGCGCGATCTCGCGACCATCGGGACCAACGCAGACCACCATCTCGCCACGACGGAAGCTGCCCTGCACCTCACGCACCCCCACCGGCAACAGACTCTTGCGATCAGCCGTCAGCGCCTTGACCGCCCCCGCATCCAGCACCAGGGTGCCGCGCGTCTGCAGATGACCCGCCAGCCACTGCTTGCGCGCCGCCAGCAGGCCGCGCTCGGGCGCCAGCAGGGTACCCAGACGCTCGCCCGCCTTGAGGCGATCCAGCACACGCTCGATACGCCCACCAACGATCACGGTATGCGCGCCGGAACGTGCCGCCAAGCGCGCCGCGCGCAGCTTGGTCTGCATGCCGCCGCGCCCCAGGGCACCGCCGGTACCGCCCGCCACCGCATCCAGGGAAGGATCATCAGCGCGCGCCTCGAAGATCAGCTGCGCATCGGGATTGTGCCGCGGATCGGCATCGAACATGCCGTCGCGATCGGTGAGGATCACCAGCAGGTCGGCCTCCACCAGGTTGGCTACCAGAGCAGCCAGGGTGTCGTTGTCACCGAAGCGGATCTCATCGGTAACGACGGTATCGTTCTCGTTGATCACCGGCACCACACCCAGATCGACCAGGGTACGCAGGGTGCTGCGGGCATTCAGGTAGCGCTTGCGATCCGAAAGATCATCGTGAGTCAGCAGCACCTGAGCAGTGTGCTTGCCATGCTCGGCAAAGCTGGACTCCCAGGCCTGCACCAGCACCATCTGGCCGATGGCCGCCGCAGCCTGCAGCTCATGCATCGCGCTCGGCCTGGCAGCCCAGCCCAGACGACTCATACCCGCCGCCACTGCGCCGGACGATACCAGCACCAGCTCGACGCCCGCCTCGCGCAGGGCCACCATCTGCTCGACCCATACCGCCATGGCGGAACGGTCCAGACCACGCCCGTCAGCAGTCAGCAGCGCACTACCGATCTTCACCACCCAGCGCTGCGCGCCGGTCACCTTGTCCCGCATGATGCCCTCTGCATTCAAGCCAATCAGCACAACGCCGCTGTAAAAGCGGCGCTGCACGATACCCAGTCTCAGTCCCGAACGTAAATGATCTCGGGACCGTCTTCGTCATCTTCGAAGTCGCCCCAATCATCATCCTCGCCGACATCATCGACGCTCTTCAGCCCCGCCTTACGCAAGGCACGCTTGTCATCCAGCGCCTGCAGACGGGCACGCGCCTCGTCCTCGATGCGCCGATCCAGCTCGGCCAGCTCGGCGGCGTAGTCTTCCTCTTCCTCGATGCGCACGGCGCGCTCGTCCATGTAACGCATGATCGCCTGGCTCAACGCCTCGGTACCTTCGCGCTCCAGGGCGGAGATGACGAACACCGGACCTTGCCAGTCCAGGCGCTCGACCACCGCACGCATGCGCTCCTCGCGCTCGCCGTCGAGCAGCTGGTCAGCCTTGTTCAGCACCAGCCAGCGCTCGCGCTCGGCCAGCGCAGGACTGAACTTCTCCAGCTCGCGGATGATGATCTCGGCCGCCTCGGCCGGATCGCTTTCATCCAGCGGCGCCATATCCACCAGATGCAGGAGCAGACGAGTACGCGCCAGGTGCTTGAGGAAGCGGATACCCAGACCAGCGCCCTCGGAAGCACCCTCGATCAGACCCGGGATATCGGCGATGACGAAGCTCTTGTAGCGCCCGACACTGACCACACCCAGGTTCGGCACCAGAGTGGTGAAGGGATAGTCGGCGACTTTCGGCTTGGCCGCGGACACCGAGCGGATGAAGGTACTCTTGCCGGCATTCGGCAGACCGAGCAGACCGACATCGGCCAACACCTTCAGCTCCAGCTTGAGGTCACGCTGCTCGCCCGGCTTGCCCGGCGTGGTCTGGCGCGGCGCGCGGTTGGTACTGGACTTGAAGCGGGTGTTGCCCAGACCATGCCAACCACCCTGAGCGACCATCAGGCGCTGACCGGCACGGGTCAGATCACCGATGACCTCCTGGGTCGCCGCATCGATGATCGTGGTGCCGACCGGCACCGGCAGGATCAGATCCTCACCCTTGGCACCAGTACACTCAGTGCTGCCGCCCTTCTCACCATTCTGCGCATTGAAGCGACGGGTGTAGCGGTAGTCCACCAGGGTATTGAGGTTCTCGTCGGCCTCGAGGAACACCGAGCCGCCGTCACCGCCGTCGCCGCCGTTGGGACCACCCTTCTCGATGAACTTCTCACGACGGAAGCTCATCATGCCGTTACCGCCGTCGCCGGCTTTTACAAATATCGAAACTTCGTCGACGAATTTCATTAGGGCTGCCTCCCACCGCGACGGCGGGCCAGTTAACTCAGGAATACAGGATACACAGAAACAAAAAAGCCCCGTCGCGAGACAGGGCTTTTTCAGCAAACGCGACCTTAGGCGGTCACGATGCTCACGTAACGGCGATTGAACTCACCTTTTACGTCGAACTTGATCACGCCGTCCACTTTCGCGAACAGGGTGTGATCCTTGCCCATGCCAACGCCGTAGCCAGCGTGGAATTGGGTGCCGCGCTGACGCACGATGATGTTGCCGGCCTTGATGACCTGACCACCGTACATTTTCACGCCAAGGCGTTTACTTTCTGAGTCGCGGCCGTTACGAGTACTACCGCCAGCTTTTTTGTGTGCCATGAGTCATAGCTCCTAAAAAGGGATCAGGCCTGAATGCCGGTGATCTTGATTTCGGTGAACCACTGACGGTGGCCCTGACGCTTCATGTGGTGCTTACGACGGCGGAACTTGATGATGGTCACTTTGTCGTGACGGCCTTGGGAGACCACCTCGGCAACAACCTTGGCACCATCAACCACCGGAGCGCCGATTTTCACGTCGTCACCGTTGCCAACCAGCAGAACGCGATCGAAAGTCACGGATTCGCCGGTAGCGACTTCCAGTTTCTCGACCTTGAGGAATTCACCTTCGGCGACTTTGTATTGCTTGCCACCGGTAACAATTACTGCGTACATGGATTTTTCTCCGTTAAACCTGCTCACCCGACTCTTTATAGGAAGAGTTATTGGCCGGCATGGCTGCATGGGGCCGGACTGACACCCGTGCAATTGCGTAAGGCAGGGAGTTGCCCATAGAAGTTTGGGGCCGCGATTGTACGGAAAGCGCCGCCGCGAGGCAAGCCCCGCCTGGCCTCGCCTTGACAGCCCCCACCCCGCCCCCTAGCATGCCGCGCAGCCCGGTCGGCCACGCCCGACCCGACTTTCGCCGCCTCCCGCCCGGGAGCGCCGCCCGATCCAGGAGCTCCCCTCACCCATGCAAGCCCAGGCCTTCCAAAGCGTGGTCGCGGACGATTTCGTCGCCGTCGACGGCATCATTCGCCAACAGCTGAAGTCCCGTGTGCCTCTGGTAGAGAAGATCGGCGACTACATCATCTCCGCCGGCGGCAAGCGCTTGCGCCCGCTGCTGGTACTGCTCAGCGGCAAAGCCCTGGGCTACCAGGCCGACGACCTGCGCCTGCTGGCCGCCACCATCGAGTTCCTGCACACCGCCACCCTGCTGCATGACGACGTGGTCGACATGTCCGGCATGCGCCGTGGCCGCGCCACCGCCAACGCCCAGTGGGGCAACGCACCGAGCGTACTGGTCGGCGACTTCCTCTATTCGCGCTCCTTCGAGATGATGGTCGAGCTCGGCTCCATGCCGGTAATGAAGATCCTCTCCCACGCTACCCGAGTGATCGCCGAGGGCGAAGTACTGCAGCTGTCCAAGGTGCGCGACGCCAGCACCACCGAGGAGACCTACATGGAGGTCATCCGCGGCAAGACCGCCATGCTGTTCGAAGCCTCGACCCATAGCGCCGCGGCGCTGGCCGGCGCTTCCGAAGCCCAGCGCGACGCCCTGCAGCGCTTCGGTGACCACCTCGGCATCGCCTTCCAGCTGGTCGACGACCTGCTCGACTACCAGGGCGACGCTACCACCCTGGGCAAGAACGTCGGCGACGACCTGGCCGAAGGCAAACCGACCCTGCCGCTGATCTACACCATGCGCGAAGGCAGCGCCGAGCAGGCCGCCCTGGTGCGTACCGCCATTCAGAAGGGCGGTATCGAGGACCTGGAAAGCATTCGCGGCGCCGTTCAGGCCTCCGGCGCCCTGGACTACACCGCACGCCTGGCCCGCGAGCACGCCGAACTCGCCATCGCCTGCCTCGACGCCCTGCCGGGCAACGCCTACCGCGACGCGCTGATAGAGCTGAGCCGCTTCGCCGTCGCCCGCACTCACTGAGGCGCAGTGAAATCCAAGAGCCCGTCCTCGTGACGGGCTTTTTGTTTTTGCCCACAAGAGACGATTGGCACTTGCTATTTTGATAATAGGAATTATTCTCATCTCAATGCTATTCAAAGGAGATGAGCCATGACCTATCTGATCGACGCCTGGCTGGATCGCCCCCACCCCTACCTGCGCATCCTCAACCGCGAGACCGGCGAAGTCTGCGCCGTGCTGCACGAGGATGCCCTCTGCGAACTGCGCGAGCAGGGTGATCTGGACCTGCACGACTTCGGTTCCAGCGAGCCGGGTGTATTGAAGGAGCTGGTGCGCGGGCTGTTCCTGTTCTGCTATGCACGGGCACTGCGACCCCAGGGCGAGCTGCACTGAGCGATGCGCGACGAGAGCAGCCAACGGCGGTCGCCTCGTCGGCAGCCCCGACGCCAGGACGGCATCGAGAGATGCGGGAGCACAGCTGCTCCCGCAGGTGCCCGGCGCGGTCAGGACGACCGCCCGGGCATCGCTTTTACAGGATGTCGAGCAGCTCGACGTCGAACACCAGCACGCTGTGCGGCGGGATGCTGCCAACAGCCTGGCCACCGTAGGCCAGCTCGCTCGGCACGTGCAGGCGCCACTTGCTGCCGGTGTTCATCAGCTGCAGGGCCTCGACCCAGCCAGCGATCACGCCACCGACAGGGAATTCGGCCGGCTGGCCACGCTCGTAGGAGCTGTCGAACACGGTGCCGTCGATCAGGGTGCCGTGGTAGTGGGTGCGTACCTGGTCGTCACGGGACGGCTTGGCGCCCTCGCCCGCTACCAGCACTTCGTACTGCAAGCCGGACGGCAGCTGGGTCACGCCTTCACGCTTGGCGTTCTCGACCAGGTACTCGCGACCAGCACCGGCAGCAGCTTCGGCCTTGGCAGCGGCTTCGGCCTGCATGACTTCGCGGATCACGCGGAAGCTGGCGTTCAGCTCCTCGGCAGATACTCGGCTCGCCTCACCGTTGAAGGCGTCGCGCAGGCCGGCAACGATGGCTTCCAGGCTGGCGCCGGGCGGCGGGTTGTCACGCAGCTGGTCGCCCAGCTGGCGGCCGATGCCGTAGCTGACACGGGTTTCGTCGGTGGACAGATTGAGTTCGGACATGGCCGGGCTCCACTAGGGGTCGAAAAAGGCCGGCCAGACTAGCACAGCCACCCACAAACGAAACCGCCCGGGCGTCTCGCGACAGCCGGGCGGCAATCATACAGCCGAACGGACTCAGTGCTTGGTCAGCTTGTCCAGGTAACCCATGGCGAAGGCCGAGACCACGAACGCCATATGGATGATCACGTACCACATCAGATGGTCTGTGTTGATGTTCTGCGCATCCATGAAGATCTTCAGCAGGTGGATCGAGGAAATGGCCACGATCGAGGCCGCTACCTTCATCTTCAGCGAGCCGGAGTCCATCTTGCCCAGCCAGCTGAGCTTCTCCTTGCCCTCGTCGATATCCAGCTGGGACACGAAGTTCTCGTAACCGGAGATCATCACCATCACCAGCAGGCCACCGACCAGGGCCATGTCGATCAGCGACAGGATCACCAGGATCAGATCGGCCTCCGCCATGGCGAAGACGTTCGGCAAGATGTGGAAGATCTCCTGGAAGAACTTCAGCACCAGGGCCAGCAGGCCCAGCGACAGGCCGAAGTAGATGGGAGCCAGCAGCCAGCGCGAGGCGTACATCGCGTTCTCGATAATGCGTTCCATGGGTTCTCGCCAAATGGGTAAAAACTGGCCGCGAGTATACCCAGCCAGGCCCGCCGGGCAAGGCGACAAGCGTTGCCGATTTTTTATCCCCGCTTACTGTGGATAACCTTGTGGGCAGGGGCGGGAAGGATGGCTGCACGCCCCTGCTCGCGGGCGAGCGCTACAGGTTGGGCAAAAACCGCTCAGCTTTCCGGGCGAAACTGATAATCGCCGAGACGGCGGCTGTGCTCACCGTTGAGCTTGCGCAGCTCGGCCTGCAGATGCAGGCGCCAGATCATCGGCTCGACGCAGGGCTCGTAACCCTGCACGGCCAGGCACTGGGCAATCGAGTCGAGCACCGCTTCGGCCACGAAAGGCCCGTGGAATGGGCCCTGCGCCTTGATCGCCGAGGGTTGTGCGCCAGACATACCGGCCGCACACAGCAGCGTCCACAGACCTCTCTCGCCGGCCAGCGGACGAATCTCGCACTCGATACGGGTGATCAGGCCGAGGCACTGACGGGTGAGACAGAGGCTGCGCGGCATGACGGCGGTCCTCGCAAGGTCTGAACCTCAGCCTACACCCCGCCGCGCCGCTTCGGGAAGGTAAAAGTTATCCCCGCGCACTGTGGATAACTCTGTGGATGGTGCGGGGGAAAAACCGCAGCGGCAGCGCCCGTCGCGGGCGCCACTGAAATGGACAGCGACTGACCAGTTGTCGCCGTTACTCCTTGGCCGCTTTGGGTGCCGGTTTGGCACGAGTCTTCACTTCCTTGATCTTCGGCTCCTTGTCCTTCTCGTCCTCCTCCAGGCCCATCTCGGCGATGCTGCGCAGGCGCTCAACCACACGAGCGTTGACGCTGCCCTTGGGGAACTGGCCCTTGGCGTCCGGCGCACCGGCTGGCTCGCCGAGCAGCAGGCCCAGCGCCTCGTCGACATGGCGCACGGCATAGACATGGAACTGGCCGTTGCGCACCGCCTGCAACACGCGCTCGTCGAGCATCAGGTTGCTGACGTTGGAGTGCGGGATGATCACGCCCTGCTCGCCGGTCAGGCCGCGCGCCTCGCAGAGACGGAAGAAGCCCTCGATCTTCTCGTTGACCCCACCGACCGCCTGCACCTCGCCGAACTGGTTGATCGAGCCGGTGATGGCGAAGCACTGCTTGAGCGGCGTGCGCGACAGGGCCGAGATCAGGGTGCAGACCTCGCCCAGCGAGGCGCTGTCGCCGTCGACGTAACCGTAGGACTGCTCCAGGGCGATGCTCGCGGATATCTCCAGGGGGAATTCCTGGGCGTAGCGGCTGCCGAGGAAGCCGGTGAGGATCATCACGCCCTTGGAGTGGATCGACTGACCCAGGCTGACCTCGCGCTCGATGTCGACGATGCCGCTGCCGCCCGGATAGACAGTGGCGGAAATCCGCGCCGGCACGCCGAAGGATGAGTCGCCGACCTGCAGCACGGTGAGGCCGTTGCACTTGCCGATGGCCTCGCCGGCGCTGTCGATCAGGATGATGCCGGCCAGCATGTCGTCGATGATCCGCGCCGAAACCCGCCCGGTACGGTCGGACTTGGCCTTGAGCGCACGCTCGATATGGCCGACGTCGGTGATCGCATCGCCAGCCAGCTGGCGCACGAAGTCGGCCTCGCTGACCAACTGGAACAGGTCGCCGATGCGCGCCGACAAGCGCCCCTGGTGCTCGGCCAGGCGCGCACTGTAGGTGGCCAGGCGCGCCACCGCGGCGGCGGTCAGCGACGCCAGCCCCTCCTCCGAGGTGCGGGTCTTGAGCAGTTGGGCGAACTGTTCGAGGCTGTCGTCGCCGACGGCGATCTCCTCGTCGAAGTCGACCAGCACGCGGAACATCTCCTGGAAGTCGGAATCCAGGTCCTGCAGCGTGTAGTAGAGCTGGCGCGAGCCGATGATGATGACCTTGAGCTGCAGCGGGATCATCTGCGGGCTCAGGGTCACGGTGGCGATGCGGCCGAGGTCGCCCAGCGGCGACTCCATCTTCAGCTGGCGCGAGTGCAGGGCGCGCTTGAGCGCGTCCCAGACGAACGGCTCGCTGAGCAGTTTCTCCGCCTCGACGATCAGGTAACCGCCGTTGGCGCGGTGCAAAGCGCCCGGGCGCAGCTGGCGATAGCTGGTGTAGAGCGCGCCCTGGTCGGTGCTGTACTCGATGCGGCCGAACAGATTGTCGTAGGTCGGGTGCGACTCGAACACCACCGGCGCACCACCGTCGGCGTGGTGACCAACCACCAGGCAGGGGCTGTACTGCTCCTCGAGCATCTCGCGGCGCTGCAGGTCCGGCTTGTCGTCGAGCAGCTGGTCGACCACGGTGCGCAGCAGGTTGACCTGCACCGCCTGCAGATAAGCGCAGACCCCGGCATTCTCCGCGTACTGCGCCGACAGCGGCGACAGTAGCGGCTGCAGGGCCAGAGTAATGGTTTCCTCGTTGAGCTGACGCAGCTGGTTGCTGGTCTCGCGCTTCCACTGCGGCAGGCTGGCCAGCTCCTCGTTGAGGCGCTCCTCCAGCCCGGAAATGTCCTCATGGAAGCGCTCGCGCTCGGCCTCGGGCAGCTGGGCGAAGTCCGCCTCGTCGAGGGCCTTGCCGTCCTTCATCGGGGTGAAGGCGATATTGCTGCTGTCGCGATAGAGGGCGACGTCCTTCTCCAGCGCCAGCTTCTCGATCAGGTCCAGCGCCTTGTCGTAACGCTGGTTGAAGACGCGGTCGATGGCACTCTTCTTCTGCTGATAGGTGGGCGTCTCGAACACCGCCGGGAAGGTCGCCAGCAGGTTGTCGATCAGGTGACCGATATCGGCGATGAAGGCCGCCGCAGTGCCGGCCGGCAGCTCCACCGCGCGCGGCTCGCGCGACTCCTCGAAATGATTGACGTAGACCCGGTCCACCGGCGTGGCCTGGCGCTTGGCCTCGGCCTTGAGATAACGCTGCACGAAGGAGAAGCGGCCGGTACCCGGCTCGCCCATGACATAGACGTTGTAGCCCGGCCGCGGCATGGCCACACCGAACTGCAGGGCCTCGACGGCGCGCTCCTGGCCGAGCACACCGCGGAACGGCTCGAGGTCGTCGGTGGTGGTGAAGTTGAACTGGTCGGGGGCGCAGGGACGGGTCAGGGCATCGGGCGCCAGGCGCAGGCTGGCAGCGAAGGATTCGGGCATCGGAAGTCCTTATCGAAGCGGTCTAGCCGCGAGGTGACTCCATAATGGCGCCGCCCCGACGCCGCTGGCAAGGCGCCGTTTAGACCTGCGCGCGGTCGGCGCAGGCCAGGCAGAACTCGGCCGCCGGCAGAGCCTGCAAGCGCGCTGGCTCGATCGTTTCACCGCAGCGCTGACACAGCCCGTAACTGCCGTCAGCCAGGCGCAGACGGGCCAGCCCGACCAGGCGCAGCCCCGCCTCGGCCTCCACCAGCAGAGCATTCAGCACCTCGTCGTTCTGCCGCTCGCCGGCCTGCTCGGCGAAATCGGCACTGCGCTGCAGACCGAGGTCGTGGCGGATGGCGTTGGCGCGGCGGCTGTACTCGTCGTACAGCGCATCGAGGGCGCGGCTGGGATCTGAACTGGTCATGACGGCCTCCTCACAGGTGACCCTGTCAGTGTGGACCGCCGCACTGCTTCTGTATTGGTCGGGAGCAAGGCGCGCCGTGCGCAGAAATGAAAACGGGGCCCACAGGCCCCGTTTTCTTTTGCAACGAACGCTTACTGCGCCAGCTTCTTGTAACGCACGCGGTGCGGCTGCGCGGCGGCGTCGCCCAGGCGTTTCTTGCGGTCGGCTTCGTACTCGGTGTAGTTGCCTTCGAAGAACTCGATGTGCGAGTCGTCCTCGTACGCCAGGATGTGGGTAGCCACGCGGTCCAGGAACCAGCGATCGTGGGAAATCACGATGGCGGCGCCAGGGAAGTCGAGCAGTGCTTCTTCCAGCGAACGCAGGGTTTCCACGTCGAGGTCGTTGGACGGTTCGTCGAGCAGCAGCACGTTGGCGCCCTGCTTGAGGGTCAGGGCCAGGTGCAGACGGCCACGCTCACCACCGGAGAGGTCCTTGACGAACTTCTGCTGGTCGCCGCCCTTGAAGTTGAAGCGCCCGACGTAGCCGCGCGACGGTACTTCGTAGTTGCCGATCTTGATCATGTCGAAGCCGTCGGACACGGCTTCCCACACGGTCTTGCTGCCGTCCAGGTCGTCGCGGCTCTGGTCGACGCAGGCCAGCTGCACGGTATCGCCCAGCTCGATGCTGCCTGAGTCCGGGGTTTCCTTGCCCATCAGCATGCGGAACAGGGTCGACTTACCGGCACCGTTACCGCCGATCACGCCGACGATGGCGCCTTTGGGGATGCTGAACGACAGGTTGTCGATCAGCACGCGGTCGCCATAGCCCTTGGTGACGTTGACGAAGTCGATGACCTTGTCGCCCAGGCGCGGACCGGCCGGGATGTAGATCTCGTTGGTCTCGGCGCGTTTCTGGAATTCCTGCGACTGCATTTCTTCGAAACGCTGCAGACGGGCCTTGGACTTGGACTGGCGGGCCTTGGCGCCTTTGCGCACCCACTCCAGTTCGTCCTTCATGGCCTTCTCGTGGGCCGACTGCTGCTTGGATTCCTGGGCCAGACGCTCGGACTTGGCTTCCAGCCAGCCAGAGTAGTTACCTTCGTATGGAATACCGGCGCCGCGGTCGAGTTCGAGAATCCAGCCGGCGACGTTGTCGAGGAAGTAACGGTCGTGGGTGATCGCTACCACGGTGCCCGGGAAGTCGTGCAGGAAGTGCTCCAGCCAGGCCACCGAGTCGGCGTCCAGGTGGTTGGTCGGTTCGTCCAGCAGCAGCATGTCGGGGGCCGACAGCAGCAGGCGGCACAGCGCCACACGGCGCTTCTCGCCACCGGACAGGTGTTCGATGCGCGCGTCCCAGGCCGGCAGGCGCAGGGCGTCGGCGGCGACTTCCAGCTGGCGCTCCAGGTTGTGGCCGTCGCTGGCCTGCAGGATGGCTTCCAGCTTGGCCTGCTCGGCGGCCAGGGCGTCGAAGTCGGCATCCGGCTCGGCGTAGGCGGCGTACACCTCGTCCAGGCGGGCCTGGGCCTGTTTGATCTGGCCTACGGCCTCCTCGACGATCTCGCGCACGCTCTTGCTCGGGTCGAGCTGAGGCTCCTGCGGCAGGTAGCCGACATTGATGCCGGGCATGGCGCGGGCTTCGCCGTCGAACTCGGTGTCGACGCCGGCCATGATGCGCAGCAGGGTGGACTTACCGGCACCGTTCAGGCCGAGTACGCCGATCTTGGCGCCCGGGAAGAACGACAGGGAGATGTTCTTGAGGATTTCCCGCTTCGGCGGCACGACCTTGCCGAGCCGATGCATGGTGTAGACGTATTGAGCCATGATGACCTTGGTGCTTTATAGCTGGGGAGTATGAAGAGGGAAGCCTGCCGCCAAGCCGTGTGGCGGGGCTAAACTCAGGGCAAGGGAGCATGATAGCTCCGCGCGCCCACGCGTGTGCGGCAAAGCTACCGGAATGCACCCTGCGGGGCAAACCGAGCGATGGACAGTAATGGCACTCTGCCGCTTTTCCGGGCATGCTTGCAGATTGTTCCGCCCGCTCCTCGCCACTCCTTTGGCAGCCATATCAGCAGGGTTAGAAGCTTGCCCCTATCGCGCTCCCCCTCCACCGCCAGCAGCGACCCGCTCGTCCGGTCCGCACGCGGCTCGCTGAAAGGCATCCTGGCGCTGCTGGTCGCGCTGATGCTCGGCCTGCTGCTGTGGCAGCTGCAGCAGGAGGTGAGCAACCAGGAGCAGAACGAACGCCAGCGCCACCTGGACCATGCCAGCCAGCTCAGCGACTACCTGAGCCTGGCCATGCGCATGAAAGCCGAGGCCGGCCGGGCCTTTCTCTCCAGCAACGCCCCGCAGCCGCTGGACACCAGCGCCCAGGCCGAGATGCTCACGCACCTGCGCGGCGTCTTCCCGGCCCTGCACAGCCTGGCCTGGTTCGATGCCAATGGCCGCGAGCTGAGCGACAGCCAGCCCGATCTGCACGACAGCACGCCCTTCACCAGCGATCACCCGTACCACTTTTCCCTGGCCGGCGAACTGATCCAACTCGACCTGCCCAAGCCCGATGGCAGCGGCGGCTGGCGCCTGCGTCTGACCCACGCGGCCCTGTACAACTGGCTGCCGTCGCAGTCCGAGCGGCTGCCCTGGCTGCTGCAGGACGTACGCAGCAAGCAGGTGCTGCTGCGCCAGCCGAGCGACGACAGCGCAAACCACGGTAGCGCGCAACTGACCAACGGCATCGCCGCCCTGCCGCTGGCGCAGAGCGACTGGCTGCTGGTGCCGCTGTTCGATGCCGCCGCCCTGCGCGCCCAGATGTTGCCGCGCCAGGCCAGCAAGCTGCTGCTGTTCATCCTCTGCGGCGCCCTGGCCCTGCTCGCCCTGTTCGGCCTGTTGCGCGAGCAGAACCGCCTGCGCGCCTACCACGCCCTGTCACGGCGCTCGATGGAAGACGCCATCGGCGCTCTCGGCGCGATCGACGAGCGCGTGCTGGTGACCCAGCCGGACGGCCATATCAGCTACCTCAACCCGCGCGCCGAGCGCATGTTCGGCCTGGACCTGGCCACCGCCAGCGAAATGCACGTACTGGAGCTGCTGCCAGCCCTGGCGCCGTGGCTGGACAGCGCCTTCCACGAGCAGACCGAGCCGGTAGAAGTGCTGCTGGACGGCGAGCGCCGCCTGTTCGACGTCACCTGCCACGCGCTCTACACCGACAACTCCGAGCCGAGCCGCGCCTGGGTCCTGCGCGACGTCACCGCGCAGCACCAGGCCCTGCGTGTGCTGCAGGACACCCGTCGGCGCTACCAGGACATTTTCGAGGGCAGCGGCGTGGCCCTCTGCGTGCTCGACCTGTTCGAACTCAAGGCCTTCCTCGAGGCCCAGGACCTGCAGCACAGCAGCCAGCTGCAGCCCTGGCTGGCCGAGGACGAGTCGCGCCACGCCGCGCTGCTGCGCTGCATCCGCATCAGCGAAGTGAACAAGGTCGCCCTGCAGCTGCTCGGCGTGGAAAACTCGCAGCAGGTCTGGGAACACCTGATCGGCTCGGAACCGCTGCGCCAGGGTGGCGCCCGCCATGCGCTGGTCGCCGCCCTGCTCGACGGCGACCACGACATGATGGTCGAGAGCCGCATGCGTACGCCGCAGGGCCACGAGCGCTATGTCTGGCTCAGCCTGCAGTTCCCGCAAAGCCGCGAGGAGCTGCACGCGGTGACCCTCAGCGTGCACGACATCACCAGCCGCAAGCGCGTCGAGCTGTCGCTGGTGGAGCGCGAACGCTTCTGGTCCGATGTGCTGCGCGCGGTGCCGGACACCCTCTACGTGCACGACATGAGCACCATGCGGGTGATGTTCAGCAACAACCGCCTGGGCCCCGACCTTGGTTACAGCAAGGAAGAGATGTTCCGCCTCGGCGACAAGCTGTGGGAGAAGATCCTCCACCCGGACGATGTCGAGCTGTACCAGCGCATGCGCAACCTGCAGAAGGTGGTCGGCAAGGGCCAGCTGCTGCAGTTCCAGCTGCGCTGGCGGCATCGCGACGGCAGCTGGCACTGGTTCGACGTGCGCGAGCATGCGCTCAACCGTGACCGCCACGGCCGGGTCAGCCGCCTGATCGGCGTGGCCAAGGACATCACCGGCGAGATCGCCGCCCAGGCCAGCCTGCGTGACAGCGAACGGCGCTACCGCATGCTCGCCGAGGGCATCAGCGACCTGATCCTCTCCAGCAACAGCGAGCTGCAGCTCAACTACGTCAGCCCCTCGGCCCAGACCTTCTTCGGCTACAGCCCGGAATGGTTCCTGGAAAACGGCGTATTCAGCGCCGTCAGCAACTCGCGCCAGCTCAGCGGCCTGCTGCAGCTGATGGCCGAGATGCGCAGCTCGCTGACCGACCACGACAAGCTGCTGGGCATGCAGGAACGCCTGGCCGGCAAACCGTTCGTGGTCGACTGCCTGCGCGCCGACGGGCGCAAGATCACCGTGGAGATGCGCCTGTCGCTGATGTGGGACGAGCAGGAGCACTTCGAGGGCATCCTCGGCATCGGCCGCGACATCACCCAGCAGCGCCGCGCCGAACGCGACCTGCGCATGGCCGCCACGGTATTCGAGCACTCCACCGCGGCCATCCTGGTGACCGACCCGGCCGGCTACATCGTGCGCATCAACGAAACCTTCCAGCGCATCACCGGTTACGCCGGCAAGGACGTGCTCGACCAGATGCCCGGCATGCTCACCGCCGACCGCCAACAGGCCGCCCAGCTCAACTACATCGTCAACCAGCTCAACCAGCACGGCAGCTGGGAGGGTGAGCTGTGGCTCAAGCGCCAGGGCGGCGAGCAGTTCCCGGCCTGGGTTGGCATCACCGCCGTGCATGACGACGACGGCGACCTGTCCAGCTACGTGTGCTTCTTCAACGACATCAGCGAGCGCAAGGCCAGCGAGCAGCGCATCCACCGCCTGGCCTACTACGACGCTCTGACCCTGCTGCCCAACCGCACCCTGTTCCAAGACCGCCTGCACACTGCCCTGCAGCACGCCGAGCGGCACGAGGAGTGGGTGGTGTTGATGTTCCTCGACCTCGACCGCTTCAAGCCGATCAACGACTCCCTCGGCCACGCCGCCGGCGACCGCATGCTCAAGGACGTGGCCGTGCGCCTGGCCGCCTGCGTCGCCGAAGACGACACCGTGGCGCGCATGGGCGGCGACGAGTTCACCCTGCTGCTGCAACCGCGCAACACCCGCGCCGGCGCGCTGAACCGGGCCATCCACGTGGCCGAACAGATCCTCGCCAGCCTGGCCCAGCCGTTCGTCCTGCAGGGCCGCGAGTTTTTCGTCACCGCCTCCATCGGCATCGCCCTGGCGCCGCAGGACGGCAACGAGCTGAGCCAGCTGATGAAGAACGCCGACACGGCGATGTACCACGCCAAGGAACGCGGCAAGAACAACTTCCAGTTCTACCAGGCGGAGATGAACGCCACCGCACTGCAGCGCCTGGAGCTGGAGAGCGATCTGCGCCACGCCCTGGAGCAGGGCCAGTTCACCCTTTATTACCAGCCGCAGCTGGCCAGCGACGGCAAGCGCCTGACCGGTGTCGAGGCGCTGCTGCGCTGGAACCACCCGCGCCGCGGCCTGGTGGCGCCCTACGAGTTCATCCCGGTGCTCGAAGAGCTGGGCCTGATCGTCCAGGTCGGCGACTGGGTGATCGCCGAGGCCTGCCGCCAACTCAAGGCCTGGCACGAGGCCATGGTGCGCGTGCCCAAGGTCTCGGTGAACCTGTCCGCCCGCCAGTTCGGCGACGGCCAACTGGGCATGCGCATCTCGCGCATCCTCAGTGAGAGCGGCCTGCCGCCGGCCTGCCTGGAGCTGGAACTGACCGAATCGATCCTGATGCGCGACATCAGTGAGACCCTGCAGATGCTAGCCAGCCTGAAGCGGCTCGGCCTGTGCATCGCGGTGGACGACTTCGGCACCGGCTACAGCTCGCTCAACTACCTCAAGCAGTTCCCCATCGACGTGCTGAAGATCGACCGCAGCTTCGTCGACGGCGTGCCGGGTGGCGAGCAGGACGCGCAGATCGCCCGCGCCATCATCGCCATGGCTCACAGCCTGAACCTGGCGGTGATCGCCGAGGGCGTGGAGACCCAGGAACAGCTCGATTTCCTGCGCGAACACGGCTGCGACGAGGTGCAGGGCTATCTGTTCGGCAAGCCGATGCCGGCTGAGCAGTTCGAGACCCAGTTCGGCGGCAACGCCCTGTTCGTCCTGAACTAGGGTCTGTTCCCGCTTCATTCGTGGCCGCGCCGGAGCCAGTTTTTACGCGAGGCAAGGCACGAGATGCGAAGTTTAGTGAGCTAAATGAGCCATCGAGTAACGCAGCATCGCGTAAAAACTGGCCCGGCCCTTCGGGCTGCGCGCAAAATCTCGCCAGGCGTTGTTGGAGGACTTGGCAAGGGAACAACCATTACCTGCGTCCTCCGCCTAGCCTGGCGAGATTTTGCGCAGCAACGCGGCTCACGAATGAAGCGGGAACAGACCCTAGACCTGCCGCGGGCTGCTTGAGGCCCGCTTGTCCGCCACTTGACCGCCTTTCATGTGCCAGGCGGTGGGACATCGGGTAGAATGCGCGCCTTCCTTAGAACCTGTTTGCGATCCGCCGCTCGCCGGCCATGGGTCGTCAGACAGACTCTTACTACCGCCCGCTGATAGATCAGGTGACCACCATGTTCAGCCGTGATTTGACCATTGCCCGCTACGATGCCGAACTCTTTGCCGCCATGGAGCAAGAAGCCCAGCGCCAGGAGCATCACATCGAGCTGATCGCCTCCGAGAACTACACCAGCCCGGCGGTGATGGAAGCCCAGGGCAGCGTGCTGACCAACAAGTACGCCGAAGGCTACCCGGGCAAGCGCTACTACGGTGGCTGCGAGTACGTCGACATCGTCGAGCAGCTGGCCATCGACCGCGCCAAGGAACTGTTCGGCGCCGACTACGCCAACGTCCAGCCGCACGCCGGCTCCCAGGCCAACGCCGCCGTCTACCTGGCCCTGCTGTCGGCCGGTGACACCATCCTCGGCATGAGCCTGGCCCACGGCGGTCACCTGACCCACGGCGCCAGCGTTTCCTCCTCCGGCAAGCTGTACAACGCCGTGCAGTACGGCATCACCGACGCCGGCCTGATCGACTACGACGAAGTCGAGCGCCTGGCCGTCGAGCACAAGCCGAAGATGATCGTTGCCGGCTTCTCCGCCTACTCGCAGGTACTGGACTTCGCCCGCTTCCGCGCCATCGCCGACAAGGTCGGTGCCTACCTGTTCGTCGACATGGCCCACGTAGCCGGTCTGGTTGCCGCTGGCGTGTACCCGAACCCGGTACCGTTCGCCGACGTGGTCACCACCACCACCCACAAGACCCTGCGCGGCCCGCGCGGCGGCCTGATCCTCGCTCGCAAGAACGAAGAGATCGAGAAGAAGCTGAACTCCGCCGTCTTCCCGGGCGCCCAGGGCGGCCCGCTGGAGCACGTGATCGCCGCCAAGGCCATCTGCTTCAAGGAAGCCCTGCAGCCTGAGTTCAAGGCCTACCAGCAGCAAGTGGTGAAGAACGCCCAGGCCATGGCCAGCGTGTTCATCGAGCGCGGTTTCGATGTCGTCTCCGGCGGCACCCAGAACCACCTGTTCCTGCTCTCGCTGATCAAGCAAGACATCACCGGTAAAGACGCCGACGCCGCCCTGGGTCGCGCCTTCATCACCGTGAACAAGAACAGTGTGCCGAACGACCCGCGTTCGCCGTTCGTCACCTCCGGTCTGCGCATCGGTACCCCGGCCGTCACCACTCGTGGCTTCAAGGAAGCCGAGTGCAAGGAACTGGCTGGCTGGATCTGCGACATCCTGCAGAACATGGGCGACGAGTCCGTGGTCGACGCCGTACGCGAGAAGGTCAAGGCCGTCTGCGCCAAGCTGCCGGTATACGGCAACTAACGTCTTTCTGGCGTCAAAAGAGCCCGGCATTGCCGGGCTTTTTTATGCCTGCCAGAACGCATCGCCAGTTTCCCGGCGGGGCCTCGACAAAAGAATCAATAATCTTTGATTTCAATTAGTTATTTCCAAAACAGGCCTTATGAAGGCTAGTTCGCCACTTTCATGACGAACGGTGGGTTCCCGCCAGTGTCCACAGCGCCTACAAGGTCTTTCGGCCATGTTCGCGTCAGGCACTCACCAGGGGGGATTCACCGATGACATTCGATGTGAAGGACTATGGGGCGCTGGGCGACGGCGTCAGCGACGATACGGCCGCCATCCAGGCTGCCATCGATGCGGCGCATGCTGCAGGCGGCGGCGTGGTGTACATGCCGGAAGGCACCTACCGGGTCAGCGGCGGCGAGGAGGCTTCCGACGGCTGCCTGATGCTCAAGAGCAACGTCTACCTGCAAGGCGCCGGAATGGGCGAGACGGTGGTCAAGGTGGTCGACGGCTGGGACGCGAAGATCACCGGGGTGATCCGCTCGGCGTACGGCGAGGAGACCCACGACTTCGGCGTCAGCGACCTGACCATCGACGGCAACCGCGACAACAATGCCGGCAAGGTCGATGGCTGGTTCAACGGCTACATCCCGGGCCAGGATGGCGCCGACTACAACGTGACCCTGCAGCGCGTGGAGATCCGCGACTGCTCGGGCTACGGCTTCGACCCGCACGAGCAGACGGTCAATATCCTGATCCAGGATTGCGTGGCCCACGGCAACGGCCTCGACGGCTTCGTCGCCGACTACATGATCGACGGCGCCTTCATCGGCAACGTCGCCTACGACAACGACCGCCACGGCTTCAACGTCGTCACCAGCACCCACGACTTCGTCCTGCAGGACAACATCGCCTATGGCAATGGTGGCAACGGCGTGGTGGTGCAACGCGGCTCGGACAACATCCCCTCGCCGGAGAACATCCTCATTCAGGGCGGCGAGTACTACGGCAACGGCAAGGAAGGCATCCTGATCAAGCTGTCCAGCGACGTGACGGTCGATGGCGTCAACGTGCACGGCAACGGCAGCGTCGGTGTGCGCATCTACGGCAGCAGCGATGTTCAGCTGATCAACAGCGAGATCCACGGCAACGCGCTGGCCGCCGCCAACCCGGAAGTGCTGGTGCAGTCCTACGACGACACCGGCGGCGTCTCCGGCCTGTACTGGACGGCCGCCAACAACCTTATCGAAGGCAACGTCATCACGCCTGCCGGGCCCTCGACCTACGCGGTGCAGGAGCGCAACGACGGCACCGGGCCGACCCTGATCCACGACAACAGCCTGGCCGCCGGCAGCAAGGGCACCACCCTGCTCTACGGCAACGGTAGCCTGGTGTCCGACGACCCAAGCGGCCAGCTGCTCGAACTCATCGAGGGTACCGCGGCCAATAACCTGCTGGTGGGTGGCTTCGGCGATCAGCACCTGCTCGGCCTGGCCGGCGCCGATACGCTGCAGGGCGGCTCCGGCCGCGATCAGCTGGAAGGCGGCCTGGGCCGTGACCGCCTGGAAGGCGGCAGCGGCGCTGACATCTTCCGCTTCAGCGCCAGCACCGACAGCTATGTGCAGGGCGGCGTCAACCACAGCGACAACATTCTCGACTTCGACCGCAGCGAGGATCGCATCGACGTCAGCGCGCTGGGCTTCACCGGCTTCGGCAGTGGCGCCGGCCAGCTGCAGCTGGTGTACAACGCCGCCATCGACCGCACCTACCTGCAGGCCGCCCAGGCCAATGCCGACGGGCAGCGCTTCTCGCTCTCGCTGGACGGCGATCACCGCGCCCTGGGCACCGCCAACCTGATCTTCGCCGCGCCCAGCCAGACACCTGGCGAAATCATCGGTACGGCGGGCAACGACAACCTCGGCGGCACCAGCGCTGGCGAAACCCTCAGCGGCCTGGCCGGCGACGACCAGCTGTCCGCTGGCGCCGGTAGTGATCTGCTGATCGGTGGTGCCGGGCGCGACAGACTCACCGGCGGCAGCGAAGCGGATACCTTCCGCTTCACCGCCATCGGCGACAGCTACCGCAGCGCGGCCGGCAACTTCACCGACATCATCCATGACTTCGACCCGACGCAGGATCGCATCGACCTCAGCGGCCTCGGCTTCAGCGGGCTCGGCAACGGCCTGGGCGGCACCCTGCAGGTGGTCTACAGCAGCGCCGGCAATCGCACCTACCTGCGCTCGCAGGAGGCCGACGACGAAGGCCGGTTGTTCGAACTCGGCCTCGACGGTGACCACCGCGCCACGCTGAATGCCGGCAACCTGCAGTTCGTCGTGACCCTGCCCACCCTGAGCGGCGACGAGCACGGCAACCTGCTGGTCGGCGGCGCGGCGGATGAACAGCTGCTCGGCCTGGGTGGCGATGACAACCTGAGCGGCGGCGCGGGCGACGATCGCCTCAATGGCGGCGCCGGTATCGACAGCCTCACCGGCGGCGTGGGCAGCGACACCTTCGTCTTCAGCGCACCATCGCACAGCTATCGCAACTACGACGCGGGCGGCGTCAGCGCCACCGATACCATCACCGACTTCACGCCGGGCGTGGACAAGATCGACGTCTCGGCCCTGGGCATCTACGGCCTCGGCAACGGCTACAACGACAGCCTGTACATCACCCTCAGCGACAGCGGCAACAAGACCTACATCAAGTCAGCGGAAAGCGACAGCGACGGCAACCGCTTCGAGATCGCCCTGGAAGGCGACCTCACCGGCCAGCTCGGCGCCAGCGACTTCATCTTCAGCCAGGACGACGACAAGCAGATCCTGTTCGTCCCCACCCTCGGCCAATCCAACGCACGCCTGCTGCGCATCTACGAGGACGATCACCAGTCCGGTGTGTCGCAGATGCTCGGCGACCTGCAGCGCTACACCGACTTCGACTCGGTCGAGAGCCTGTTCTATGACGAGGAAGGCAACGCCATCGACATCGCCGAAGGCGGCAGCACGGTGACCGGCAACTCCACCGACACGCCGGAGCAGCTGCTACTGAACTGGTGGCATGTCGATACCGACAGCCCGGGATATCTCACCCTCAATGCGCTGGCCCAACTGCAGGGCCAGATGGCCACCCTGCAGGAGCGCGGCGAGGTCACCTTCGCCATGATCTGGGGCCAGGGCGAAGAAGCCGCGCAGACGCTGGTCGCCAGCAGCGACCAGCAGGCCTACCTGGAGCTGTACAAGAGCAGCACCCTCAAGGTCTTCGACTATCTGAAAGACCAGCTCGGCGTGCCCAACGCCAACATCTACATGATGCACACCGGCCGCTACCAGGAAGAGGCGGCGGCGGTGCGCGGCGCCAATCCGCTGAAAGTAGAGCAACTGATCGCCGCCACCGAGTTGATACGCCAGGCCCAGGACGAAATGGCCGCCGCCCGTGACGACATCAAGATCGCCGTGGACTACCGCGACCTGCCGTTGCGCTACGAGGTCGACCCGGTGCTGTCCCACGATGATGTCTGGCACCTGCACGAGGAGTCCGCCGAGATAGTCGGGCAGCGCCTGGCCGACTTCATCGCCAACGACCTCGGCTACCAGAGCGACCCCGACGACAACGCCTCGCCGGCCAGCATCAGCAAGTACCCGGAGAAGCACATCGTCGGCTACGTCGACGGACCGCTCTTCGGTAGCGACGGCGCGGAAACGCTCGACGGCCGCAACGGCGAGTTCACCCTGATCGGTGGCGAGGGCGAGGACTACTACATCGTCGACAGCGCAGGCGACCAGATCAACGAGACCGGGCTCAACGGCGAAGAGCCGGCAGACCTGGAAATCGACCGGGTCGACAGCAGCATCAGCTGGACCCTGGGCGCCAATCTAGAGGTGCTGACCCTGACCGGCACTGCGCCCATCGACGGCACCGGCAACGAGCTGAACAACATCATCGGCGGCAACGCCGCGGCCAATGTCATCGACGGCGCCGGCGGAGCCGACAAGATGCTCGGCGGCGACGGCTCCGACACCTACTACGTCGACAACCTCGGCGACCGCGCCATCGAAACCGAAGCCGACGCCGCCAAGGGCGGCAGCGACCTGGTGATCGCCAGCGTCAGCTACACCCTCGGCGCCAACCTGGAATCTCTGGTATTGGTCGGCGACGACTACCTCAGCGGCCTGGGCAACGCGCTGAACAATACGATCTACGCCAGCAACGGCGACAACCTGCTGAATGGCGCCGCCGGCATCGATACGGTGTCCTACGCCTTCGCCCAGGCCGGCGTCAGCGTCAGCCTGTCCACCGGGCTGGCGCAAGCTACCGGCGGCTCCGGCAACGATGTCCTGAAGGGCTTCGAAAACCTCGAAGGCAGCGCCTATGCCGACACGCTGAATGGCAACAGCGCCAGCAACCTGCTGATTGGTGGTGCCGGCGATGACACCCTGAACGGCGGCGCCGGCAACGACGTACTGCATGGCGGCGCCGGCACAGACACGCTGATCGGCGGAACGGGCGCGGACCGCTACGTATTCGACGCGCTGGAGGACCTGGGGCTGGGCGAGCTGGCCGACATGATCTCCGGCTTCAGCGCCAGCCAGGGCGACCGGCTGGACTTCTCCGCGCTGGACGCCAACCCGCTGACCGCCGCTCGGGAAGCCTTCGAGTTCATCAACAACGAGGCCTTCAGCACGACGGACGCCACCGGCCAGCTGCGCTTCGCCGACGGCACCCTGTACGGCAGCATCAACTCCGACAGTGCTGCCGAATTCTCCATCAGGCTGCTGGGGGTGACTGCGCTCTCACAGAACGAACTGCTGACCTGAACGCCGCGCTGGCTCAAGCCGAAAGCGCGGCGAAGCCGGCGCGGATCTCGTCTTCCGGCAGGTCGTCGCCGATGAACACCAGCACGCTCTCGCGCGCTTCGCCCTCGGCCCAAGGTTCGTCCCAGTCGAAGCCGTACAGGCGCAGCACGCCCTGGAACACCAGGCGGCGCTCGTCACCGGCGACGTTGAGCACTCCCTTGTAGCGCAGCAGCGCGTTGCCGTGGCGTTCCAGCAGGTCTTCCATGTAGGCGCTCAGGCGCTCCATATCCAGCGCCTGGTCGCTGTGCAGCACCAGCGTGCGGATGCGGTCCACCGACTGGCCGACCGGCGCCAGCGGGCGCAGCAGCGGCGCCGGGGCGACATCGGCATTGAGGTTGAAGCCGCGGATATCCAGCAGCTCGGCCAGGTCGATGCGTCCATGCTCGACCACGCGCAGCGGCGCACGGCGGTTGATCCGCGCCAGGCGCGCACTCAGTGCCTCGACCTGTTCGGCGCTGGCCAGGTCGGTCTTGCTCAGCAGGATGCGGTCGGCAAAGCCGACCTGGGCCTGGGCGATGGCTTCCTGCAGGTGGCGCTCGGCGTTCACCGCATCGACCAGGGTGACGATGCCGTCGAGCACATAGCGCTGAGCCAGCTCCTCGTCGGCGAAGAAGGTCTGCGCCACCGGCGCCGGGTCGGCCAGGCCGGTGCACTCGATCACCAGGCGGTCGAAGGCCAGCTCGCCGGCGTCCAGCTTGTCCAGCAGCAGGTACAGGGCCTTCTCCAGCTCGACATGGATCGAGCAGCAGACGCAGCCGTTGGCCAGGGTCAGCAGCTCGACCGGCTTGTCGCCGAGCAGTTGGCCGTCGATCGGCGTGTCGCTGAATTCGTTCTCGATGACCGCCAGCTTGAGGCCATGCTCGGCCTGCAGCATGTGGCGCAGCAGGGTGGTCTTGCCGGCACCGAGGAAGCCGGTGAGCACGGTGACGGGAATGGGTTCGGGATACATCGCGATCTCCAAAATGACACGCGCCACGACTAGGCGTGGCGCGTGGATAGTGCGAGGAGTCTATCAGCAGCAGCGGATAGGCCTGCCTTTACCGCCGCCGTAACGAGCTTCCTGGCGTTCGCGGAAGAACGCCTCGTAGCTCATCACCGGCTTGTCCGGATGCTTCTTGGCCATGTGCTCCACATAGTTGTCGTAGTCGGGCATGCCCACCAGCATGCGGGCGGCCTGCCCGAGATACTTACCCATGCGACTCAGGTCATTGAACATATCAGGCGTCCGGAATCGGCTGGAACGGGGTTTCCTTGTCCGTGCGCTCAGGCTTGATCCAGGCGGCGCGGCCGACCTTGATCGCGTAGAACAGCACGCTGAGCACCACGAACAGGAACAGCACGGTCAGCACCGAGTTGGTGTAGGCGTTGAAGATCACGTGCTGCATCTGGCCGATGTCCTTGGCCGGGGCCAGGACCTGACCGGCGTCCAGCGCATCGCTGTACTTCTTGGCCAGAGCCAGGAAGCCAACGGCCGGGTTCGGGTCGAGCAGCTTGATCAGGCCGGCGGTGGTGGTGCAGATCAGCAGCCAGCAGGCCGGCACCAGGGTGACCCAGACGTAGCGCTGACGCTTCATCTTGATCAGCACCACGCTGCCGAGCATCAGGGCGATACCGGCAAGCATCTGGTTGGAGATGCCGAACAGCGGCCACAGGGTGTTGATGCCGCCCAGCGGATCGACCACGCCCTGGTACAGCAGCCAGCCCCACATCGCCACACAGCCGGCGGTGGCGATCACGTTGGCGCCCCAGGATTCGGTCTTCTTCAGGGCCGGCACGAAGTTGCCGAGCAGGTCCTGCAGCATGAAGCGACCGGCACGGGTACCGGCGTCCACCGCGGTGAGGATGAACAGCGCCTCGAACAGAATGGCGAAGTGGTACCAGAACGCCATGGTGTTCTCGCCCGGCAGCACGCTGTGGAGGATCTGCGCGATACCTACGGCGAGGGTCGGCGCACCACCGGCACGGGCCAGGATGGTGTGTTCGCCAATGTCCTTGGCCACGGCTTCCAGCGCGTCAGGCGTGATGGCGAAGCCCCAGCTGCTGACGGTAGCGGCCACAGCAGCGGCGTCGGAGCCGACCACAGCGGCCGGACTGTTCATGGCGAAGTACACGCCCGGCTCGATCACCGAGGCAGCAACCATGGCCATGATGGCGACGAACGATTCCATCAGCATGCCGCCATAGCCGATGTAGCGGGCATGCGACTCGTTGGCCAGCAGCTTGGGCGTGGTGCCCGAGCTGATCAGCGCGTGGAAGCCGGACACCGCGCCGCAGGCGATGGTGATGAACAGGAACGGGAACAAGGTGCCCTTCCACACCGGGCCGGTGCCGTCGGTGAACTGGGTCAGCGCCGGCATTTTCAGCTCGGGCATGACCACCAGAATGCCGATGGCCAGGGCGATGATGGTGCCGATCTTGAGGAAGGTCGACAGGTAGTCACGCGGGGCAAGAATCAGCCACACCGGCAGCACAGCGGCGACGAAGCCGTAGCCGATCAGCATCCAGGTGATCTGCACGCCGGTGAAGGTGAAGGCCGGGCCCCAGGTCGGGTCGGCAGCCACCTGGCCGCCGGCCCAGATCGAGGCCAGCAGCAGCACCACGCCGATCACCGAAATCTCGCCGATGCGGCCCGGGCGGATGTAGCGCATGTACACGCCCATGAACACCGCGATGGGGATGGTCGCCATCACCGTGAACATGCCCCACGGGCTTTCGGCGAGGGCCTTGACCACGATCAGCGAGAGCACCGCGAGGATGATGATCATGATCAGGAAGGCGCCGAACAGGGCGATGGTGCCCGGAATCTGGCCCATCTCCTCACGCACCAGCTCGCCCAGCGAGCGGCCGTTACGGCGGGTGGAGATGAACAGGACCATGAAGTCCTGCACCGCACCGGCCAGCACCACGCCGGCGATCAGCCACAGCGTGCCGGGCAGGTAGCCCATCTGCGCGGCGAGTACCGGGCCGACCAGCGGGCCGGCGCCGGCGATGGCGGCGAAGTGGTGACCGAAGAGGATGTGCTTGTTGGTCGGCACATAGTCCAGACCGTCGTTATTGAGCAGCGCCGGGGTAGCGCGGGTGGGGTCCAGTTGCATCACCTTGGTGGCGATGAACAGGCTGTAGTAGCGGTAGGCAACGAGATAGAGGGAGACGGCCGCCACCACTATCCACAACGCGTTGATGGCTTCGCCGCGGCGCAGCGCCACGACACCCAAGGCACAGGCACCCACCACTGCCAGCACTGCCCAGGGCAGGTGGCGCAGCAGGCTATTGTTATTGTTCATGATTACTCCTAACGGAAAGACAGACAGGCTGCCGCTCAAGCTTAGACCCTGGATGGCAACTGCATTATTCGACCTAGGTCTAGTGCGCAATTTGTATCGGCGCCAGCGGTTACACTCCGAGCTCTTTTCGGCGACCGCCAGGATGCTACGCCGCATGTTGCATAGCCTTTACCGCACGCTCATTGTCCTGCTGCTCGCCGGCCTGGCCGGCTGCAGCGAGGAAAACACGCCGCTCGACCAGCAGCTCTATATCTGGCAGCGCCAGTGGTTGCCCAGCCACGCCGAGGCCCTGACCCGCAGTCGCGCCGACTTCTCCACCCTGCGCGTGCTGGCCCTGCAGGCCCATCCACAGGCCGGCTGGAGCCGCGCCCTGGTCGATGCCGAGCTGCTCAAACGCGACGGCCGTCCGCTGATCGCCGTGGTGCGCCTGGACGGCCAGCTGCCGCAACTGGATCGCGCCGAGATCACCCGGCAGATCGACCGCCTGCTGGCCGACTGGCGCGCCGCCGGGCTCAATCCACGCGGCCTGGAGATCGACCACGACTGCGCCAGTGCGCGTCTGCCGGCCTATGCCGAGCTGCTGCGCGAGCTGCGTCGCCAGCTGCCGACTGAGCTGCAACTGAGCATCACCGCCCTGCCCGCCTGGCTCTCCAGCCCGGCGCTGGACCAAGTGCTGGCCACCGTCGACAGTTCGGTGCTGCAGGTACACGCGGTGAATGCCCCGCAGGATGGGCTGTTCGACCCCGAGCAGGCACAGGACTGGACCGAACGCTATGCCCAGCGCAGCGGCAAGCCCTTCCTCCTGGCGCTGCCGGCCTATGGCGTCGCCCTCACCGAGAATGGCCAGGTGGAGAGTGAGGTGCCGCTGCGCCAGGGCGGCCCGCGCCGCGAGCTGCGCGCCGATCCCGAGCAGGTCGGCGAACTGCTCGGCGAACTGCGCGCCTCACCGCCCAACCAGCTGGCCGGGATCATCTGGTTCCGCCTGCCCCTGTCCGGCGACCGCCGCGCCTGGCCGATGCCGACCCTGCTCGCAGTAGCGCGCGGCCAACCATTGGCCCCTGCCATCGCACTGCAGCGCCAGCAGCGCGATGGCTTCAGCCAGCTGCAGCTGTTCAACAACGGCACCCTGGCCAGCCAGCTGCCACGGCGCATCGAACTCCCGGCCCGTGCCTGCTCGGCGGCCGACGGCCTGGGCGACTACCGGGTGGAACGCAGCGACGACCTGCTGGCGTTCGTCCGCCGCAGCAACGGCCGGCTGGATGCCGGCGAGCATCGCGCCCTGGGTTGGGCGCGCTGCGCACAAATCGATCAAGGAGGCATGCATGTCGTTTTCTAGAACCCTGCTCAGCGCCGCCATCGGCGTCCTGCTGCCGCTGGGCGCCGCCCAGGCCTGTGGCCCGGACTTCCCCTATCGCCTGCTGTCCGACCGCGCCGGCGCGCTGAACGAACTGCCGGAAGGCAACTTCGCCTTCGAGATCACCCGCATCGGCCCGGCCATCACGGGCCTGGCCAAGGCCGGGCCGGCCACCCTCGAGCTGTATTGGGACGAAGACAGCCAGCGCTATGTGGATGCACGCATCGGCGTCGAGAAGGAACAGTTCGATGCCGCGCGCTACGCCCTGATCAGTCGCCTGCGCGCCCTGACCGACGCGCGCCAGGCCGAGGCCGAAGGCGCCGAGCTGCCGCCCGAGCTGCGCCTGTACACCGCCGGCGCCGTGGCTTTCGGCGAACACGACATGGCCCTGGCCGCCGACTACTTCCGCCGCGTTCTGGCCCTGCCCGAAGCCGAGCGCCCGCTGCGCGGCACCTGGGCCGCCTATTCGCTGGGCCGCGCCCTGGCCGAACTGGCCGCCAGCGCACCGGACACCGTGCTGGACGATGCCGCCGCTCTGCAGCGCCAGCGCGATCTGCGCCAACAGGCCGTGCAGGCCTTCCAGCAGGCCCGCGCGCTGAGCATCGCCGGCAGCTCCGATCCGTTGGACCTGGGTGTCGCCAGCCTCGGCGAGGAAGCCCGCCTGGTCCTGGAGGACGGCGACTGGAACAGCGCCATCCGCCTCTATGCCAGCCAGGCTCGCCAAGGGTCGACCACAGGCTACAGCTCGCTGCGCCAGCTCAGCAGCCGCCTCGCGCGCCTGGATGACCAGCAACTGCGCCCGCTGCTGGCCGGTAGCGAGGTCCAGCAACTGCTGGCCGCTCAACTGTTCAGCCGCCTGGACGCCTACGACAGCGAGGGCAAGCCCAGCCAACGCCTGCTCGGGCTGCTGCAGAACGCACCGATCCAGGCCGAGGTGGCCGACCGCCTGGCCGCGCTGAGCTACCAACAGGGCGACTACCAGGCCACCCGCAACCTGCTCGAACGCGCCGGCGACAGCGGCCTGGCCTGGTGGCTGCGTGCCAAGCTGGCGCTGCAGGCCGGCGACAAGGCGGCGGCCGTCAACGCCTACGCCCAGGCGGCCAAGGCCTTCCCCGCCGATGAGGACTGGGGCTGGCGGCGCACCACCGACTGGGACTACGAGACGCTCAAACCGCGCTGCCGCATCGAGGGCGAGATGGCCATCCTGGCTCTGGAGCGCGGCGACTATCTGGAGGCCTTCGACCAGCTCTACCGCAGCGGCGAAATCTACTGGCAGGACGCCGCCCAGGTCGCCGAACGCGTGCTGAGCAGCGACGAACTGAAAGGCTATGTCGACGCCCAGGTGGCGGCAGCACCGCCAAGCGCAGAAGGCACCGAGCAGGGCTACTGGAACCGCCAGCCGGCGACCTCCCTGCGCGAGCTGCTCGGTCGCCGCCTGCTGCGCGAGGGCCGTTACGCCGACGCCCCCGCCTACTTCGCCACGGCCGAACTGCAACAGGCGGCCCGCGCCTATGGCGAGGCCCGCGAACAGGCCGAGGACGCCTGGACCGCCACCGGCCGCGCCGAGGGCTATTACCGCGCCGCCAAGCTAGCGCGCACACAGGGCCTGGAGCTGCTCGGCTACGAGCTGTCCCCGGACGAAGCCTGGGCCGGCGGCAACTTCGGCGCGGACACTCCGCAGCCGGTGCAGGCCGGCGGCCTGTTCAGCGCCGCCGAGGCGGCCCTGTACAACGCCAATGGCGCCCAGCCGAACAAGCGCTTCCACTACCGCTGGGTCGCCGCCGACCTGGCCAACCGCGCCGCCGACCTGCTGTCACCGCGCAGCCAGGCCTTCGCCGCCGTGCTGTGCAAGGCCAGTGGCTGGATCAACTATCGCGACCTGGAAGGCGCCCGCGCCTACTACCGGCGCTACGTGCAGCAGGGCCCCTATGTGGAATGGGCGGGCAACTTCGGTTTCGAATGTCCGGAACCGGACTTCGCCGGCGCCCGTCAACGTCTATGGGAGGACCGCGAACAGGCCGTGCGCCAGGCGCTGCGCCCGTTCAAGTACTGGCTGGCATTCGGCCTGCCGCTGCTGCTCGCCGCGACCATCTACTGGCAGCGCCGGCGGCGTGCCTTGGCTATAGTGGACAAAACCGCAGAGGAAAACCGTCATGAGTGATACGACCACCGAGCGTCGGCGCTTCCAGCGCATCGCCTTCGACGCCGCCACCGAACTCGTCCAGGGCGAGCGACGCTGGACGGTTGAGCTGCACGATGTGTCGCTGAAAGGTCTGCTGGTCAAACGCCCGCGCGACTGGAACGGCGACCCCGACCAGCCCTTCACTGCCACCCTGACTCTGGATGACACCACCCGCCTGCAGATGGAAGTGGTGCTGACCCGCACCCGCGACGAGCTGCTCGGCTTCGTCTGCCGGCATATCGACCTGGAGTCGATCAGCCACCTGCGCCGCCTGGTCGAACTCAACCTGGGCGACGAGAGCCTGCTGGAGCGTGAGCTCGCGGCCCTCGGCGACGAGGACTGAAACACCGCTAGCAGACAGCAGAAGGGCGCCATATGGCGCCCTCGTCGTATCTAGCGCTGCGCGCCGTTACCTCGGCGCCGCCGCTCCTGCACTCGCCGTGCGCCCAGGCTCGCCTCGCGGCGCTCCTCGGCACTGTCACGCGGCCGCCCCGTCTCGTAGCTGAGGCTCTTGGCGAAGAAATCGAAGAACAGGAACATGGGGCATCTCCGTTATGAACACGGGGCCATGCTCCTCCTCGTCTGTTACCGAATGATTGATCTGCGACAAGCGCCGCGGGTCGCTGGCAGCGGCAGAGCGCCGCAGGGGCGTCACTCGAACAGGGCGTCCAGCGCCTGTTCCAGACGCGTCACAGCGATGATCTGCAGGCCGGCCGGCGCCTCCTTGGGCGCATTGCCCTTAGGCACGATGGCACGCTTGAAGCCGTGCTTGGCCGCCTCCTTCAGGCGCTCCTGGCCGCTCGGCACCGGGCGGATCTCGCCGGACAGGCCGATCTCGCCGAACACCAGCAGGTCATGCGGCAACGGCTTGTTGCGCAGGCTGGAAATCACCGCCGCCATCAGCGCCAGGTCCGAGGCGGTCTCCAGCACCTTGACTCCGCCGACCACGTTGAGGAACACGTCCTGGTCGTAGGTCGGGATACCGCCGTGGCGGTGCAGCACGGCCAGCAGCATGGCCAGGCGGTTCTGGTCCAGGCCCAGGGTCACGCGCTTGGGGTTGGCCATATGGCTGGTGTCGACCAGCGCCTGCACTTCCACCAGCATCGGTCGGGTGCCTTCCCAAGTGGCCATCACCACGCTGCCGGGCACCGCTTCCTGGGCGCGGGTGAGGAAGATCGCCGAGGGGTTGGTGACTTCCTTGAGGCCCTTGTCGGTCATGCCGAACACGCCCAGCTCGTTGACCGCGCCGAAGCGGTTCTTCACCGCGCGCAGCAGGCGCAGGCGGCCGTCGGACTCGCCCTCGAAATACAGCACGGTGTCGACCATATGTTCGAGCACGCGCGGGCCAGCCAGGGCGCCCTCCTTGGTCACGTGGCCGACCAGGAAGATTGCCGTGCCGCTCTGCTTGGCGAAACGAACCAGCAGCGCCGCACTCTCGCGCACCTGGGCCACGCCGCCGGGGGCGGACTGCAGTTGCTCGGTGAAGATGGTCTGGATCGAGTCGATCACCATCACCTTGGGCTGCTCGCGGCGCGCCACGTCGATGATCGACTCGATACAGGTCTCGGTCATCACCTTGAGCTTGTCCTGCGGCAGTTCCAGGCGCCGCGCGCGCATGGCCACCTGCTGCTGCGATTCCTCACCGGTGACGTACAGGGCCGGCAGGCGCTGGGCGATATTGCACAGGGTCTGCAGCAGGATGGTCGACTTGCCGATACCCGGGTCACCGCCGATCAGCACCACCGAGCCGTCCACCAGGCCACCGCCGAGCACCCGATCCAGCTCCCCGGAAACGGTGGAGAAGCGCGGCACTTCCTCGACGCTGACTTCGGCCAGGGTCTTGATCTGCGCCTGCTGCCCGGCCCAGCCACCACGCCCGGACGGCGCAGCGGCGCCACCGCTTTCGATCATGGTCTCGGTCAGAGTGTTCCAGGCCCCGCACTCGCCGCACTGCCCGGCCCACTTGGGAAAGGTGGCGCCGCACTCGGTGCAGCCATACATGCGCTTGGCCTTGGCCATGGAAATCTCCGCCCGCTGAAAAACGGCGATAATAGCGTCCGCACCGCCCCTAGTCGCCCTTGCGAGCCCGCCCATGCAGATCGAACTTGTCCCGACCACGGTCGACCAGCTCCCGCTGATCGCCAACCTCTATCAGTTCTACGCCTACGAGTCGTCGGACTGGGAGGAGGAAGAGATCGAGGCCGACGGCCGCTTCTATATCCACGAGCCGCATCTGGCACGCTACTGGCACGACGCGGGCTGGAGCGCCAACCTGATCCTCGCCGATGGCTTCATCGCCGGTTTCCTGCTGATCGAGCGCAGCGAGCTGCCGGGCATCGACGCCCGCGAATTCGCTGACCTGTTCATCCTCAAGAAGTACCGCCGCCACGGCATCGGCCGCGCCCTGGCGGAACAGGTAATGAACGATGGCGGCACCTGGCTGGTCCGTTTCTATGCCGGTGACGAGCCGGCCGCGGCTTTCTGGCGCAACGTGCTGGCCAACCTGCCGCTAGGTGTGCGGCAGGTCTGGCCGGATGATGAGCCCGGGCTGCTCAGCTACCTGATCAACCCGCCGCTGCACTGAAGGACGATCTAGCGCGGCCCGCAGGCGTTACCGCAGCCGCAGCACTGGCCGATGGCACGGCGGAAGTGACGGGACAGGGTCTCGCGGTAGACCAGGCGCGTGCGTTTCAGGCGGCCGAGGGACAGCTCGTCGAGCCGCTCCAGGCCGTTCTCGACCCGTTCGATACGGGCATCGAGCACATCGAACTGCTCGACCAGGCGGGCGAAGTGGATGTCGTTCTGACGCAGACGCTGCAACTCCATGCGCAGCTGGGGAAGCTCCTGGGGCAAAGGCTGGGGATGGCTCTTCATGGCTCTGCTCCTGAAAATATGGTTAGATTTTAACCAGCCACGCCGACCACCCCATTGACCGAGGTCAAGGCTGCCTCGCCCACTGGGCTAGGCTGAACAGGACACGTACGAAGAGGAGGACCCGCTATGCCACTCGAACACCATCCCCTGGCCCGTGAATTCCCCGAGTATCGCGAGCAGCTGCAGGCCCTGTACGCCAGCGACGCGCACTTCGCCCAGCAGGCGCAGCACTACGAGAGCCTGGACAAGCGCATCTATGAAGTGGAGGACGGCCGCGCGGCGCTGGACGACCAGGCCCTGCATGCGCTGAAGAACGAACGGGTAACTCTCAAGGACCAGATCGCCGCACGCCTGCGCCAGGCCAAGGGCTGATACACCGCAGGCGCACCAGTGCTGGGGTACACTCCAGCCCATAACCAGAAACCAGGGAGTGAAACATGGGTATTCTCAACGAGTTCAAGGCCTTCGCGGTCAAGGGCAACGTGGTCGACATGGCCGTCGGTATCATCATCGGCGCGGCGTTCGGCAAGATCGTCAGCTCCTTCGTCGGTGACGTGGTCATGCCACCGATCGGCCTGCTGATCGGCGGGGTCGACTTCTCCGACCTGGCCATCACCCTCAAGGCCGCCGAGGGCGACATTCCGGCGGTGGTACTGAGCTACGGCAAGTTCATCCAGACCGTGCTCGACTTCGTCATCGTCGCCTTCGCCATCTTCATGGGCGTCAAGGTGATCAACAAACTCAAGCGCGAAGAGGCCGAGGCACCGACCGTGCCGCCGGTGCCGACGGCAGAGGAAGTGCTGCTGACGGAGATTCGTGATCTGCTCAAGCAGCAGAAGCAATAAGAAAAACGGCGCCCGAGGGCGCCGTTTTCATCTTCACTGCTCGCGGGTGAGCAGCAGGCGGTTGACCCGCCGTTCGTGCACTTCTTCCACGCGCATGCGCCAGCCGGCGAACTGCACCTCGTCGCCCACTGCAGGCAGGCGGTCGAGCAGGCTCATCACCAGGCCGGCGAGGGTCTGGTAGTCCTCGGTGGCCTGGGCCTGCAGGCCGATGCGCGAACGCAGCAGAGCCAGGTTGAGCGCACCGCTGACGCGGAAGCCCGCACCCTCCGGCTCGATGTCCGGGCCGTCCACCTCGCTGGCGTCCGGCAGCTCGCCAGCGATGGCCTCGAGGATGTCGGTCAGGGTCAGCAGGCCGACGAAGCCACCGAACTCGTTGACCACGAAGGCCACGTGGGTCGAAGCCTGGCGCATCTGCTCCAGGGCGCCGAGCACCGCGCAGCTGTCCGGCAGGTTGAGCGGCTGACGCAGCAGGCCCTCGATATCCGGTTCACGCTGGTCCAGCAGTTCCTTGAGCAGTTCCTTCTTGTGCACGAAGCCCAGCGGCTCGTCGACCTGGCCGTCGCGGATCACCAGCAGACGCGAGTGCGGCGACTCCAGCAGGGCCTGGCGGATCTGCTCGGGGGAATGGCCCAGGTCGATATGGTCGACCTCCATGCGCCCGGTCATCACCTCGGTGATCGGCTGCTCGGCCAGGCCCAGCACGCCGCGGATCATCACCCGTTCACGGCGGTCGAACAGCGCGGCCTCGCCGGCACCACCCTCGAGCATGTCGGCGATCTCCTCGCCCACTTCGTCGGCCTCGACCTTGCCGCCAAGCAGGCGCAGCACGGCGTGTGCGGTGCGCTCACGCATGCCACGGCCGTTCTGCATCTGCCGTTTGCGCTTGTGCCGTACCAGCTGGTTGGCCACCTCGATGAGGATCGAGAAGCCGATGGCCGCGTACAGGTAACCCTTGGGAATGTGGAAGCCCAGGCCTTCGGCGGTGAGGCTGAAGCCGATCATCATCAGGAAGCCCAGGCACAGCATGATCACCGTCGGATGGGCGTTGACGAAGGCGGTCAGCGGCTTGCTGGCGACGATCATCAGGCCGATCGAGATGATCACGGCGATCATCATCACTTCCAGGTGCTCGACCATGCCCACGGCGGTAATTACCGCGTCTAGCGAGAACACCGCGTCGAGCACGACGATCTGCGCCACCACCGGCCAGAACAGCGCATAGGTGCGGCTGCCGCCCGGCTGATGGGTGCGGCCTTCGAGACGCTCGTGCAGCTCCATGGTGGCCTTGAACAGCAGGAACACACCACCGAACAGCATGATCAGGTCACGTCCGGAGAAGCTGTGGCCGAACACCTCGATCAGCGGCTCGGTCAGGGTCACCAACCAGGAAATACTGGCCAGCAGGCCCAGGCGCATGATCAGCGCCAGGCTCAGGCCGATCAGACGCGCGCGGTCACGCAGGTGCGGCGGCAGCTTGTCGGCGAGGATCGCGATGAACACCAGGTTGTCGATGCCCAGGACGATCTCCAGGACGATCAGCGTCAGCAGGCCGAGCCACGCGGTCGGGTCGGCCATCCATTCGAAGATCATGCGTTCCTCCGGGCAGGCGTCGACGCTGCGCAGGCACGGTAGACGTGGCGCAGGGCGTATCGTTCAGGCGAAATCAGGGGCAGACGCGCGCGGGCGTCGAGGGAAGGGAGGCCACTCGGGGGTGGCTGGCAACTGTCGCTGTCCATGGGTTCCATCAGGGAAAAAGGGACGGCCATCCTAGCGGTGCTGCCGCCAATCCCTAAGCGGCAAAGCGTTACCAATTCTTAACGCCGGGCAACTAACCGCTCTACCAGTAGTTCTCCACGGCCACCGCGCCGGGCCTGCGGCTCAAGGATAGCTGCATGTCGCGCGCCTTGAGCACGGCGCGGGTGTCATCGATCATCTGCGGGTTGCCGCAGAGCATCACCCGCGAGTGCTCGGGGCTCAGCGCCAGGCCGGCGGCACGCTCCAGCTCGCCGTTCTCGATCAGCGTGGTGACCCGCGCATTGAGTGCACCTGGCACCTGCTCGCGCGTCACCACCGGGATGTACTGCAGCTTATGCCCCGCCCCTTCCAGCCACTCACGCTGCGGCAGCTCGGCGATCAGTTCCTGATAGGCCAGCTCGCCACGATCACGCGCGCTGTACACCAGCACGATGCGCTCGAAGCGCTGCCACACCTCCAGGTCCTGAAGGATCGACAGGAACGGAGCCAGGCCGGTGCCGGTGCCGATCAGCCACAGGTCGCGGCCGTCAGGGAAACGGTCGAGAGTGAGGAAGCCGGTGGCCTGCTTCTCCACCAGCAGCTCGTCGCCGGCCGCCAAGCGACTCAGCTCGCTGGTGAACTCGCCGCCGGGCACCACGATGGAGAAGAACTCCAGGTACTCGTCGTGCGGCGCCGAGACCACCGAATAGGCGCGCCAGACCACTCGCCCGTCAGCCTTGCGCACGCCCAGGCGGACGAACTGGCCGGCACGGAAACGGAAACCGGCGTCGCGGGTGCAGACCAGGCTGAACAGGCTGGGCGACCAGACGCGCACCTCGGTGAGCGTCTGGCGGGTGAACTTCTCTTCGCTGGCGGTCATACTTTCCCCTTTCTCGTACCCCGGCAGTCTGGCGCAAAGCGCCGGCGGCTAACACCGACAGTTTTCATGCCTATTCTCGCTACCCCCTTCGCCCAGCTCGACCTGATCCGCCAACCGGAAATGGCCAACGAGCCGCTGCAGGCCTTCGACGCCGCCGACGAGTACCTGCTCGCCCATGTCCATGAACTGGGCCTGCCGGCGGACAGCCGCGTGCTGCTGCTCAACGACAGCTTCGGCGCCCTGGCCTGCTCGCTGGCCGCGCACTGCCGGGTGACCAGCAGCGGCGACTCGCACCTCGGCCACCTGGCCCTGCAGAAGAACCTGGCGCGCAACGGCCTGGATGCCGACAGCGTGCACTTCGTGCCGGCCAGCGAGACCGCACAAGGTCCGTTCGACCTGGTGCTGCTGCGCGTACCCAAGACCCTGGCCCTGCTCGAAGAGCAGCTGATCCGCCTGCACGGCCAGCTGGCGCCCGGCGCCACAGTGATAGCCGGCGCCATGATCAAGCATTTGCCGCGCAGCGCCGGCGAACTGATGGAGCAGTACATCGGCCCGCTGCAGGCCTCGCTGGCGGTGAAGAAGGCGCGCCTGCTGACCGCCACGCCGAAAAGCAAACTGGCGCCGCGCTCGCCCTACCCGACCCGCTACCGGCTGGACAAGCCGGCCATCGAGCTGGTCAACCACGCCAACGTGTTCTGCCGCGAAGACCTGGACATCGGCACCCGCGCCTTCCTGCCACATCTGCCCAAGCGCCTGCAAGCGCAGCGCGTGGCCGATCTCGGCTGTGGCAACGGCGTGCTGGCCATCGCCTACGCCCTGGCCAACCCGGCGGCCGAGCTGACCCTGGTGGACGAGTCCTACATGGCCGTGCAGTCGGCCGCTGAGAACTGGCGTGCGGCGCTCGGTGAGCGCGCGGCGACCTTCCGCGCCGCCGATGGCCTGGCCGACCAGCCCGCCGACTCGCTCGACCTGGTGCTGTGCAACCCGCCCTTCCACCAGCAACAGGTGGTCGGCGACTTCCTCGCCTGGCGCATGTTCCAGCAGGCCCGCACGGCGCTGGTCACCGGCGGCGAGCTGTGGATCGTCGGCAACCGCCACCTGGGCTACCACGCCAAACTCAAGCGCCTGTTCCGCGGCGTGGAACAGGTCGCGGCCACGCCCAAGTTCGTGGTGCTCAAGGCCACCAAATAGGCCGGTCTGAGAAAAGCAAAAGGGCGCCCATAGGCGCCCTTTTTCATGCGGCGCAGAGACTCAGAAATCGACGGTCGCCGATACCTTGAAGGTGCGCGGCGCGCCCTGGGTCAGATAGCCGCCGTTGGTCGAGGCCCAGTAGTCCTTGCCGGCGACGTTCTCCACGCCGGCGCGCAGGGTCACCTCATGCTGCTCGACCGCGAAGGCGTAGCGTGCGCCCAGGTCGACACGGGTCCAGGCCGGAATGCTGTAGATGTTGGTGGTGTCGTAATACTGCCCGCCGGTGCGCAGCAGCATGCCGTTGAGCGCCAGGCCCTGCACGCCCGGCACATCCCAGTCGGCACTCAGGTTGAACTGGAACTCCGGCACGCCCACCGCGCGCTTGCCCTCGGTGGCGCTGGCCCCGCCGCTGAGCTCGGAGTCGATCCAGGTGCCGCCGGCGATCACGCGCAGGCCGGCCAGCGGCTCGCCGAACAGGTTCAGCTCCACGCCACGGTTACGCTGCTGCGCGTCGACGCGATAGAAGTTGTCACTGCCGAGCACGCCCTGCGGCAACTCGATCTCGTAGATGCCCAGGCCACCGCCGTAGGTGCCCCAATCCAGCTTGATGCCGGCTTCGGTCTGCTTGGCCCGGTAGGGAGCGAACATCTCGCCGGGGTTGTTCGCGGTGTTCGGCGCCGTCTGCCCCTGCTGCAGCGACTCGATGCGGTTGGCGTACAGCGACAGGTACTCGGTCGGTTTGATCACCAGGCCATAAGCCGGCGTGGTGATGCTCTCCTGATAGTTGGCGGTGCGCGCGCCGTTGAGGGCACTCCAGGCATCCGAGCCTACGATCTGATGGCGCGCGCCCAGGGTCAGCAGCACGCGGTCATCGAAGAAGCCCAGCGTGTCAGAGACCGCAAAGCTGCGGGTCGCCACCTTGGCGGTGGTGTCGGGATCATGGATATCGCCGGCGCGGGTATTCGCAGGCGGCGGCGCCACCACTACCGGATCATAGAGATTGCCGAAGCGACGGTTGCCCGCCAGGGTCGACTCGTAGGCGTTGCGCTTCTCCTGCCACAGTCCGTTGTACGCCAGATTGAGCTGGTGGCTGACCGGGCCGGTGACCAGGTTGCCGCGCAGGCCGGCGGCGGTGCTGAGGGTTTCCTGATCGAGCGGCGAATACAGGCGACCGATACGGGTGGCACCGCTCGAGTTGTAGATATAGGAAGAGCCGTAGACGCCGTTTTCACGCGTGTACTTGCCGCCGGCGGCCAGGTAGGCGGTCCAGTTGTCGCTCAGGTCGTACTCGGCGTTGAACATCGCGTAGGTGTCTTCGAGCTGCGACCAGCTCCAGGGCTGCGCGTAGTTGGTCTTCGAATCCGGCGCATCCGGAATCTTGCCGCCCAGCGCCGGGCCCGTGGTCAGGTAGACCGGCGAGCGGCCCTCGTTGACACGCTGCTTCTGGTAGCCGAAGTCGGTGGACAGGCGCAGGCGCTCGCCGCGATAGTCCAGGCCGAAGGCGGCCAGGGCGAAGCGACTGCTTTCATCGTCGACGCCGGTCTCGCCCTCGCGCTGCGCCAGGTTGGCACGCACGCCGAAACGGTTGTCCTCGCCAAAGCGCTGTCCCAGGTCGACATGGCCCCCCACGCGGGTATCGCTGGCGTAATCCAGGGTCACGCTGCGGGTGGGGGTGTCCTCGGCATGCTTGGACACCACGTTGATCGCACCGCCAATACCACTACCGCCTGGCGCAAAACCGTTGAGAAAGGCATTGGCGCCCTTGAACACCTCGACCCGCTCGACCGCCTCGGTGGAGATGATCTGCCGCGGCAAGATGCCGTACAGGCCGTTGAAGGCGATGTCATCGGTGTACAGCTGGAAGCCACGTACCACGAAGACCTGGGCAAAGTTGCCGAAGCCGTAGGACTGGCGCACCGCCGGATCGCTGTTGAGCACATCGCCCAGGCTCTGCGCCTGGCGGTTCTCGATAAGCTCACTGGTGTAGCTGCTGAAACTGAACGGCACATCCTGCATGTCCTGGTTGCCCAACATGCCCATGCGCGCGCCACGGGCCACCTGGCCCCCGGCGTATTCGGCCGGCAGGTCGGTACGACCGTCGGCGACGCCGCTGATGGTGCTGGAACCCAGCTCGACGGCGCCCTGCTCGGCCGGCAGCGGCACCAGGGTAACGGTGCCGTCGGCGCCGACCTGGAAGGTCAGGCCGCTACCCTGCAGTAGGCGCTGCAAGCCCTCGCTCACCGAGTAGTCGCCCTTCAGCGCCGGCGCCTCGCCACTGCTGCGGGTCAGGCCAGCGTCATACAGCAGGCGCACGTTGGCCTGCTCGGCGAAGTCGGTCAGTGCCGCGTCGAGACGCTGAGCCGGCACGTCGAGTTCGACTGCCTGCGCGTGAGCGGCGGCGAGTGCCAGGGGAAGGGCGGCGAGTGCCGGGAAGTAAGAGATCGACCGCATGCTGGGTGTCCTTGGCTATTTCATGCGAAGAAGTCGCATTTGCAGGGACAGAAGACGAAAGCGCCGTCGATTTCTGAACCGACGTCGCGAAAATATTTTCTGCTCTCTCTGAAACCCAGGCGCGCCGCAGGTTCTAGCTGCGCGAAGCGACCAGGATCAGCCCCGGCAAGCGCACCAGGCGCACCGGCAAGGCGGTCTCCACGGCGTTCAACACCGCTTGCGGATCGTCGAGGGCGAACACGCCGGTCACCTGCAGCGCACGCACCGCATCGTCGACGAACAGCACCCGCGCCCCCTGGCTGCGTTCGAGCTCGGCGAACACCTGCTCCAGCGGCCGGTCGCGGAACACCAGCTTGCCGCGCTGCCAGGCCAGGCGCTGGCGAGCGTCCAGTGCCTGCACGGCTTGCAGTTCACCAGCGCGCCACTGCACCTGCTGGCCAGCCACCACCGGCTGTGGCTCGCGGCCCTCGCTGGTGGCCAGCACCCGGCCCTCGCTCACCGCCAGGTCGACGCCGCCCTCCTCCAGGCGCACGTCGAAGCGTGTTCCGGTGACGCGGATACGCGCCTCGCCAGCGCTGACCGTGAATGGCCGCTCCGGGTCATGAGCCACCTGGAAATCCGCTTCGCCGCGGTACAGCTTGACCTCGCGGTGGCCGTCGACGAATTGCCAGTCCAGTGCCGAGTCGCCGTTAAGAGTGAGCAGCGAGCCGTCCTCCAGGCGCAGCTCGCGCACCTCGCCAGGTCGGGTGCTGACATCGGCATACAGGCCGACCCAGGTACCCTGCGGCAACCACAGGGCGAGCAGCAGCACGGCCGCGCTGGCCAGTGGAATCGCCCAGCGTCGCGGGCGGCGTACCGCACGCACCTGCGGCAGCTCGACCGGACGCTCGATCTGACCAAGCAGCCCCCACAGCCCTTCCACCTCGCGCAGCGCCTGCTCGTGCTCGGGTGCAGCCTGGCGCCAGGCCTGCACAGCGTCGCGGTCTGCGGCAGTGGCACGGCCGGAGTGCAGTAGCACCTGCCATTGCCGGGCCTGGTCGAGGAGCGAGGAATGAGTCACGGCTGCGGGTCCATCTGCTGCTGGCAGTGTTCGAGGGCCTTCAGGATATAGCGTCCGGCCATGCTTTCCGAGACACCGAGGCGCTCGCCGATCTCACGCTGGGTCAGCCCGTCCAGGCGATTCCATAACAGGGCTTGGCGCAGATGCGGCGGCAGGCCCTGCACCACGCGCTGCAGTTGCTCCAGGCGTTGGGCATCGCTGGCCGCCCGCTCCGGGCCTGGCTGGGCGCTGACCAGCTCGGCGGAGATTTCCTCCTCGAGCGGGCGCGACTCCTGCTGGCGGTGATGGTCGATGATCAGGTTGCGTGCGATGCGGTAGAGAAAGGCGCGCAGGTTGCCGATCTCCTCACCCGAATCACGCCGCCGAAAGCGCAGCCAGGTTTCCTGGCGCAGGTCGGCCGCCAGTTCCGCACACTTGACCCGCCGCGTGAGGAAACGCAGCAGCTCGGCGGAATGGCTCTCGAACTGGCCGTCGGCGGATTGGGGATCGGTGGGCGCGGACACAGCAGACTCTTACATCTCGCGAAAGGCGAGAAAATATATCCACTGAGAACAATTTTCAATTGCTGCCGATTTTCGGTAGGACAGTGCACCTGGCCCAACCGCATTGCGGTCGGGCCAGAATGACCGTTACGGCGTACTCAGCCCCGCCGCATTCATGAACAGGCGCAGCAGGTAGGACAGCGCACCGAGCGCCAGCACGCTGGCGCTCCAGATCAGTACCAACCAGCCCAGGCGCTGCCACAGGGGTTTCTTCTCGACGTTATCCATCGCGGGCCCGCCTCTAGTGGTAGCCATGGTCAGGGGTGATCTTGCCGCGGAACACGTAGTAGCTCCACGCGGTGTACATCAGGATGAACGGGATGATGAACAGCGCGCCGACCAGGGCGAAGCCCTGACTCTGGGGCGGTGCGGCGGCCTGCCAGATGGTCAGCGAGCCGGGCACGATGTTCGGCCACAGGCTGATGCCCAGGCCGCTGTAGCCGAGGAAGATGAGGATCAGGGTGAGCACGAAGGGCTTGATGTCATCGTCGTTGGCCACCGAGCGCAGCAGGTAGAAGAAGGTCACCAGCACCAGCAGCGGCACCGGCATGAACCAGAACAGGTTGGGCATGCTGAACCAGCGTTGGGCGATGGCCTCATGCGACAGCGGGGTCCAGATGCTGACGATGCCGATCACTCCCAGCAGCACCAGCGCCAATGGCCGCGCCATGTCATGCATCTGCCGCTGCAGGCGGCCTTCGGTCTTCATGATCAGCCAGGTGCAGCCGAGCAGTGCGTAGGCTGCGACCAGGCCCAGGCCGCTGAACAGCGGGAACGGCGACAGCCAGTTCAGCGAATCCCCGGCGAAGGCACGGTTCTCCACCGGGATGCCTTCGATGAAGGTGCCCAGCGCCACGCCCTGGAAGAAGGTCGCCATCAGCGAGCCGCCGATGAACGCCTTGTCCCAGATGTGCCGCTTGTGGTCCTTGGCCTTGAAGCGGAACTCGAAGGCCACGCCGCGGAACACCAGGCCGATGAGCATGAACATCAGCGGCAGGTACAGCGCGCTGAGCACTACCGAGTAGGCCAGCGGGAAGGCCGCGAACAGCCCCGCACCGCCGAGCACCAGCCAGGTCTCGTTGCCGTCCCAGACCGGCGCCACGGTGTTCATCATGATGTCGCGTTCGCCCTTGTCCGGCACGAACGGGAAGAGGATGCCGATACCCAGATCGAAGCCATCCATCACCACATACATCATCACGCCGAAGACGATGATGACGGCCCAGATCAGTGAAAGGTCGATGCCCATGGTTCAGTTCCTCTCGCCCAGGTCGTCTTTGCTGTCGTCATCTTCCATGCCCTCGTCGGCCGCCGAGATCGGCCGCGCCGGAGTGCGTTGCTGGCCGGGGCCACCGATGCCCTGCTCCTTGCCTTCGTTGGTGATTGGGCCCTTGCGCACCAGGCGCATGACGTAGCTGAAGCCCGCGCCGAACACGGCGAAATACACCACCACGAACATCACCAGGGTCAGCCCCATCTGCGCCACGCTATGCCCGGAGGAGGCGTCGGCGGTGCGCATCAGGCCGTAGACCACCCAAGGCTGGCGGCCGATCTCGGTGGTGAACCAGCCGGCGAGGATGGCCAGCACCCCGGACGGGCCCATCCACAGCACCAATAAAAGGAAGGGGCGCGAGATGAAGAGCCGGCCGCGCAGGCGCAGCCACAGGCTCCACACGCCGACCAGGATCATCAGCATGCCCAGGCCGACCATGATGCGGAACGACCAGAACACGATGGTCGAGTTAGGCCGATCCTCCTTGGCGAACTCCTTCAGCGCCGGCACCTGCTTGTCCAGGCTGTGGGTCAGGATCAGGCTGCCGAGGTAGGGAATCTCCACCTTGAAGCGGGTTTCCTCGCGCTCCATGTCCGGCCAGCCGAACAGGATCAGCGGGGTCGCCTCGCCGGGCCGGTTCTCCCAGTGGCCCTCGATGGCGGCGATCTTGGCCGGCTGGTGCTCCAGGGTATTGAGGCCATGGAAGTCGCCGATCACTGCCTGGATCGGCGCGACGATCAGCGCCATCCACATGGCCATCGACAGCATCTGGCGTATCGCCGGGTTGTCGCGCTTGCGCAGCAGGTGCCAGGCCGCCGAGGCGCCGACGAAGAAGGCCGTGGCGAGGAACGCCGCGGTGGCCATGTGCATCAGGCGATAGGGGAACGAGGGGTTGAACACCACGGCGAACCAGTCGGTGGGGATCACCCGGCCGTCGACGATCTCGAAGCCCTGCGGGGTCTGCATCCAGCTGTTGGAAGCGAGGATCCAGAAGGTCGAGATCAGCGTGCCGACCGCCACCATCACCGTGGAGAAGAAGTGCAGGCCGGGGCCGACGCGGTTCCAGCCGAACAGCATGACGCCGAGGAAGCCGGCCTCGAGGAAGAATGCGGTGAGCACCTCGTAGGCCAGCAGCGGCCCGGTGACCGAGCCGGCGAAGTCGGAGAAGGCGCTCCAGTTGGTGCCGAACTGGTAGGCCATGACCAGGCCGGAGACCACGCCCATGCCGAAGTTGACGGCGAAGATCTTCGACCAGAAGTGATAGAGGTCGCGATAGACCTCCTGACCGGTCTTCAGCCACAACCCCTCGAGCACCGCCAGATAGCTGGCAAGACCGATGGTGATGGCCGGGAAGATGATGTGGAACGAGATGGTGAAGGCGAACTGTATTCGCGCCAGGTCCAGGGCTTCTAAGCCGAACATGGGACTTCCTCGGTCAGGTTGTATCCGCGGCTGGCAGGCGTCGAATCCGCGCCGCGTGAGCGCACAACGCGACTCACGGGCTGGCGATGCCTCCAGACCGTCCGACGGCTCCAGGTTTTTTGGAGTCCGCTGTTGGAAAATTGTTCTTATGGAAATGGGGTGCCGCGCGCAGCAGGCCAAGGTAGCCAGCATGCCGTCCCGAGCGGGTCATTGACCTGGATCAAGGGACAGTTGAAGAGTAGCGCGGCGCCACTGCGGCAACCCTGTGGTGGATTGCCACTGCGGTGGATTGCCACTGTGGCGGACTGTCGCTGCGGCGCCGCCCGAGGAAGCCGCGGGGCCTTATCAGCCCAGCAGCCGGCGCAGCTCCGGGTCGATAGGCAGCGGCTGGAACGCGCTGACCCGCGCCCTGCCCGTATTGCCCAGCGGTACCCAGATCCGCGAGAACAGCAGCGCGGCGACGATGCGCGGCAGCTGCCCGAGCACCTCGCGCCAGTCACCGAGCATCCAGCCGGCGCGCAGCATCAGCCAATGGGCCCGTGCATGCGGCAGCGCCAGGCGCTGGCCGAGGATATGCGCCCGCTCCAGCCAGGCCAGCGCCGCTTGCGCATCGCCCCGGCCCAGCGCTGCCTCGCCTTCGACGAAGGCCTGCCGCAGCGCGGCCTCAAGTTCAGTGCGCATGGCCGTGATGATCCTTCAGTTCGCCATCGGCCTGGCGCAGCACCTGGATGGCGGCGGTGATTGCCAGTGCAGCCATGATGCTGGCGACGATCAGGTCCGGCCAGGCGCTGCCGGTACCGAACACGCCCAGCGCCGCCGCCAGCACGGCGAGGTTGCCGAGGGCGTCGTTGCGGGTACACAGCCAGACGCTGCGCATATTGCTGTCACCCTCGCGGTAGGCATACAGCAGCACCGCCACACCGAGGTTGGCCAGCAGCGCCAGCGTACCCACCACACCCATGGTCGGCGCGCTCGGCACCTCGCCCTGCCACCAGTGCCACAGCGCCGCGCCCAGCACGCCGACACCGAACAGCAGCATGCATGCAGCCTTGAACTGCGCGGCGCGGGCACGCAGCGCCAGGCTCATGCCCAGCACCCAGAGGCTGATAGCGTAGTTGGCAGCGTCGCCCATGAAGTCCAGCGAATCGGCCAGCAGCGAGACCGAGCCGGCCTTGAGGCCCGCACCGATCTCGACCACGAACATCGCCAGGTTGACCAGCAGCGCGATCCACAGGATGCGCCGGTAGCGCCCGTCGTTGTGTGCGGGGCCGGTATCGTGATTGCAGCAGTGAGCACCCATTTGGCATCTCCTTCTTCAAGGTGCAGACTAGGCTAAACCCTGTAGTCGCTACGGAGTCAACATGAGCAAGCCCATCACCATCGGCGTGCTGGCCCGCGACAGCGGCGTCAACCTGGAAACCATCCGCTTCTACGAGCGTAGCGGCCTGCTGCCGGCGCCACAGCGCAGCCCCTCGGGCTACCGCCACTACCAGGCGGTGGATGTCAGACGTCTGCGTTTCATCCGTCGCGGCCGCGAACTGGGCTTCAGCCTGGAGGAGATTCGTGGCTTGCTCGACCTGGCCGCCCATCCCGAGAGCCCTTGCGACGCGGCCGACCGCATGGCCCGCGAGCACCTCGACGCCATCGAGGCACGCATCCGCGACCTGCAGAACATGCGCGCCGAATTGAGCAAACTGGCCGATTGTCACAGCGGCCATGCCGAACATTGCCGCCTGCTGGAGGCCCTCGACGAGCGCGACTGCTGCCACTGACCGCGCTGAAACGCAGCGCTGGCAAGGGTTGCTTCAATCATTAGCGAGATCGATTCCTACTATGGAAAAGGCTGACTTCCGTCGGGACGGGTCAGCCACGACCATAGGCCCCGTACTCCTCAACCACCCCCCAGTACGAGGTCACCGATCATGAAAAAGCTTCTTCTCACCACCGCCCTGATTACCGCCACCCTGTCCGCCGGCGCCTATGCCGACAGCGGCTACTTCAACACCCAACAAGGCCGCAATGTCGCTGACAGTGGCTACTTCCAGACCAAGCAAGGTCGTGACGTTGCCGACAGCGGCTACTTCCAGACCAAGCAAGGTCGTGACGTCGCCGACAGCGGTTACTTCCAGACCAAACAAGGTCGCGATGTTGCCGACAGTGGCTACTTCCAGACCAAGCAAGGTCGCGACGTTGCCGACAGCGGTTACTTCCAGACCAAACAAGGTCGTGATGTTGCCGACAGCGGCTACTTCCAGACCAAACAAGGCCGTGACGTCGCCGACAGCGGTTACTTCCAGACCAAGCAAGGTCGCGATGTTGCCGACAGTGGCTACTTCCAGACCAAGCAAGGTCGCGATGTTGCCGGCAGTGGCTACTTCCAGACCAAGCAAGGTCGTGACGTTGCCGACAGCGGTTACTTCCAGACCAAGCAAGGCCGCGATGTTGCCGACAGCGGTTACTTCCAGACCAAACAAGGTCGTGATGTTGCCGACAGTGGCTACTTCCAAACCAAGCAAGGCCGTGACGTCGCCGACAGCGGCTACTTCCAGACCAAGCAAGGTCGCGATGTTGCCGACAGCGGTTACTTCCAGACCAAGCAAGGTCGTGACGTCGCCTGATCCCAGGCCGGCTACCCACACAGAACAGGCGTTCCTCGTACTGCAGAAGGATGTTCGCGTGAAGTGCCCCAGACGAACCGGTGATCGTCCCGCGCTCACCGGTTCTTTGTTTTCGGGCTCAGCGATTCCAGTCCTGCACCAGTGATTCGGCTTCCTGCAGCGAATCGAACCCGGTCAGTGCCACGCGGCCATCGACCACCGGCTCCTCAATGATCGGCGCCAGGCGCAGCTCACCATCGACTAAGAAGGCCAATGGCTGGCCGACCTGGGCCCGAGTCAGCTCGGCCAGGGTGTCGCGCCCGCCGTCCGTCAGGGTCAGCACCACCGCCGGCTCGCCCGCCGGGGTGATCGCCATCTCCGCCAATTGCACATCCGCCTCGGTCAGCACCGCTTGCGGGGTTATCCACAAGCGCACGCCGCTGTGGCGATCGGTCATGGCCTGCAGGCCATCGGCGCTGGCGCTGCGCGCCGTATGAATGCCCAGGCGGTGCTCCGCCGAAGACAGGCGCGCCTCGCTGGCGCAGCCGGCCAGAAGAGTCAGCGACAATGCCGCGAGCAGCGCCCTCATGCCGGCACCAGCATGGCTTCGGCCACTGCCTTGCGCGTGCCCCGGCCGACCAGTTGCTCGACCAGGGTCAGGGCAAACTCCAGCGCGGCGGCCGGGCCCTGGGCGGTGATGCAGTTACCATCGACCACCACCGGCGCATCGACGAAGGTGCAGCCGGACAGACGATCGCTGAAGGCCGGGTAGCAGGTCATGCGCCGCTGGCGCAGCACGCCGTAGCCCTGCAGGGCCAGGGCCGGGGCGGCGCAGATGGCGGCGAACAGCTTGCCGGCGCGGGCCTGCTCGCGCACCTTGTCGGCCAGCGGCACATGCTCGGCCAGGTGCTGCGCGCCGGGCATGCCGCCGGGCAGCGCGATCAGGTCGAAGTCCTGGGCCAGCACGTCGACCAGCATGGTGTCGGCGGTCACCCGGGTGCCACGGGCGCAGGTGAACATGCGCCGGCTCTCGATGCTGGCGACCACCACCTCCACTTCGGCGCGGCGCAGCACGTCGATCAGGGTGATGGTTTCGATGTCTTCCACGCCGTCGGCGACGGCGATCAGGGCGCGGCGAGTCATCTGCTTCCTCCACGGACGGAAACCGATACTGTCCGTCCGGTCATAAATTCACCGTTCGAGGGTGAGCTGGTATAGTGCGCGGCTTTTCCGGACCCGGCCCAAATTCGCCCTCGTGATCCTTCGAGATGGCGGCCTTTGTGCTTTGCTTTCGCAGTCCGCAGACCATTGCCGCACCAGCCCCAAGGGGAGTTCACCATGCTGGAAAAGCTGTTCCAACTCAAGGCACACAACACCAACGTGCGCACCGAGATCCTGGCCGGGATCACCACCTTCCTGACCATGGCCTACATCCTCTTCGTCAACCCGGCGATCCTCGGTGAAACCGGCATGGACAAGGGCGCGGTGTTCGTCGCCACCTGCCTGGCCGCAGCCATCGGCTCGGCGGTAATGGGCCTGATCGCCAACTACCCGATCGCCCTGGCGCCCGGCATGGGCCTCAACGCCTTCTTCACCTACACCGTGGTGCTGCACATGGGGTACACCTGGCAGACCGCACTGGGCGCGGTATTCATCTCCGCCACCCTGTTCTTCCTGCTGTCGATCTTCCGCATCCGCGAGTGGATCGTGAACAGCATCCCGCTGCCGCTGCGCTCGGCCATCGCCGCCGGTATCGGCCTGTTCCTGGCGCTGATCGCGCTGAAGGAAGCCGGCCTGGTGGTAGACAACCCGGCGACCCTGGTCGGCCTCGGTGACCTCACCTCCCCCGGCCCGCTGCTGGCGATCCTCGGCTTCTTCCTGATCGTCGCCCTGGAAGCCCGTCGCGTTACCGGCGCAGTGATGATCGGCATCCTGGTGGTCACCGCCATCGCCATCGCCATCGGCGTCACCCCATTCGGCGGCATCGTCTCCATGCCGCCGTCGCTGGCCCCGACCTTCCTCCAGCTGGATCTGGCCGGCGCCTTCGAAGTGGGCATGATCAGCGTGATCTTCGCCTTCCTGTTCGTCGACCTGTTCGACAACACCGGCACCCTGATCGGCGTAGCCAAGCGCGCCGGCCTGATGGACAAGGACGGCAACCTGCCGAAGATGGGCCGCGCCCTGATCGCTGACAGCACCGCGGCCATGGGCGGTTCGCTGCTCGGCACCAGCACCACCACCAGCTACATCGAGTCCGCTTCGGGCGTGGCCGCCGGTGGCCGCACCGGTCTGACCGCCATCGTGGTCGCCGTGCTGTTCCTGCTGGCGCTGTTCTTCGCCCCGCTGGCCGGCACCGTACCCGCATTTGCTACCGCGCCGGCGCTGCTGTTCGTCGCCGTGCTGATGACCTCCGGCCTGGCCGAAATCGACTGGGACGACATCACCGTCGCCGCCCCGGTCGTGATCACCGCCCTGGCCATGCCGCTGACTTTCTCCATCGCCAACGGCATCGCCTTCGGCTTCATCGCCTGGGTAGTGATCAAGGCCATGGCTGGTCGCTTCAAGGAGATCAACCCGGCGCTGGCCATCCTCGCCGCGATCTTCATCGCCAAGTTCGCCTTCGGCGTCAACGCATGATCCGCATCGGTGACCAGGCGGCCTACGCCGCCCAGCTGGACGACAAGGTCGCCCGCCTGCGCGAGCTGCTGGCACCCTTCGCGGCGCCGGAGCCGGCAGTGTTCGATTCGCCGCGCGAGCACTACCGCCTGCGCGCCGAGTTCCGCCTGTGGCGCGAGCAGGACGAGCGCCACTACGCGATGTTCGAGGCCGGCGACAAACACACGCCGATCCTGATCGACGAGTTCCCCATCGCCAGCGCGCGCATCAATCAGTTGATGCCCCAGCTCAAGGCCGCCTGGCAGGCGAGCAAGGTACTGGCGTTCAAGCTGTTCCAGGTCGAGTTCCTCACCACCCTGAGCGGCGATGCACTGATCACCCTGTGCTACCACCGCCCGCTCGACGCCGAGTGGCAGGCCGAGGCCGAGCAACTGGCGGCCCAGCTGGGCGTCAGCCTGGTCGGCCGTTCGCGCGGCCAGCGCCTGGTGATCGGTCGCGATTACGTACAGGAAGAAATGACCGTGGCCGGTCGCACCTTCAGCTACCGCCAGCCGGAGGGTGCCTTCACCCAGCCCAACGGCACGGTCTGCCAGAAGATGCTGCAGTGGGCCTATGACGCCCTCGGCGAGCGCCAGGACGACCTACTCGAGCTGTACTGCGGCAACGGCAACTTCACCCTGCCGCTGTCCACCCGCGTGCGCAAGGTGCTGGCCACCGAGATCAGCAAGACCTCGGTGAATGCCGCCCTGGCCAACCTGGCCGACAACGGCATCGACAGCATCGAGCTGGTGCGTCTGTCCGCCGAGGAGCTGACCCAGGCCCTCAACGAGGTGCGCCCGTTCCGCCGCCTGGCCGGTACCGACCTGAAGTCCTACGACTTCGGCACCGTGTTCGTCGACCCGCCGCGCGCCGGCATGGACCCGGACACCTGCGAGCTGACCCGGCGCTTCGACAACATCCTGTACATCTCCTGCAACCCGGAGACCCTGGCCGCCAACATCGCCCAGCTCAACGATACCCACCGTATCGAACGCTGCGCGCTGTTCGACCAGTTCCCCTGGACGCACCACATGGAGTCTGGAGTGCTATTGGTCCGTCGTTGACCGACAAGCGCCCATAAAAAAGCCCCGGCATGCCGGGGCTTTTTCATTTCAGGCTGACGCTCAGTCCGCAGGGGCCGTGGCCACCTGGGTCTGCTCGTTCCAACCACCGCCGAGGGCCTTGTACAGGTTGACCTCGCTGGTCAGCTGGTTGAGGCGATCGCTGATCAGCTGCTGCTGGGTGTTGAACAGCTGGCGCTGGGCGTCGAGCAGGGTCAGGTAGCTGTCCACCCCGGTGCGGAAGCGGCGTTCGGCGAGGCGGTAGTACTCCTCGCTGGTGCTCACCAGGGCGCGCTGGGCGTCCAGCTGCTGGGCGTAGGTGGTCCGCGCGGCGAGGCCGTCGGCGACTTCCTGGAAGGCGGTCTGGATGGCCTTCTCGTATGTCGCTACCTGGATATCCTTCTGCACCTCGGCATAGTCGAGGCTGGCCTTCAGGCTGCCGGCGGTGAAGATCGGCAGGCTGATCTGCGGCTGGAACAACCAGGTGCCGGAGCCACCGTCGAACAGGCCGGACAGCTCGCTGCTGGCGCTGCCGGCATTGGCGGTCAGACTGATGTTCGGGAAGAACGCCGCGCGCGCCGCACCGATGCTGGCGTTGGCCGCCTTGAGCGAGTGCTCGGCCTGGAGCAGGTCCGGGCGACGCTGCAGGATGTCCGACGGCAGACCGGCCGGCACTTCGGCCAGCAGATCCTGATCGAGCACCGCGCCTTGCGGCAGGTCACCCGGCACACCGCCACCCAACAGCAGCGCCAGGGCGTTGCGGTCCTGGGCAACCAGGCGGGTGTACTGCGCCAGGCTGGCCTCGGCGCCCTGCACCGCGGTGCGCGCCTGGCTCAGCGACAGGGCATCGGCCACGCCGACGTTGAAGCTGCGCTCGGTGAGGGCGTAGCTCTTGCGGTAGGTGTCGAGAGTGTCGCGGGTCAGCTGCAGGCGCTGCTGGTCGGCCTGCAGGGTCAGGTAGGCGTTGGCCACGCTGGCCACCAGGCTGATCTGCGCGCTGCGCTGCGCCTCTTCGCTGGCGAAGTACTGTTCCAGGGCCTGCTCGTTGAGGCTGCGCAGACGCCCGAAGAAGTCGATCTCCCAGGCGTTGACGCCAACAGTGGCGCTGTACTGACCGCTGGTTGCGGCCTCGCCAGTGCTGGACAAGTCAGCAGGCAGGCGCTGACGGGTGCCGCTACCGGAGGCGGAAACGCTGGGGAACAGCTCAGCACGCTGGATGCGGTGCTGGGCGCGGTAGGCCTCGACATTGAGCGCGGCGATGCGCAGGTCGCGGTTGTTGGCCAGAGCGGTCTGCACCAGGCTCTGCAGCGCCGGGTCGCGGAAGAACTCGCGCCAGCCCAGGGCATCCGCCGCGGTATTGGTTTCGCTGACACCGCTGGCGGTGTAGGCCTCACCGACCGGCCACAGGCCGTCTACCGGCGCCTGCGGGCGCTGGTAGTCGGGGATCATGCTGCAGCCGCCGAGCAGGACGCTGGCGACGGCGAGGGACAACAGGGACTGCCTCACTGGACGGCCTCCTTCGACTCGGTTGCTTGGGCGCGCTTGTCCTTGAACATCGCGCTGACCACTACGTAGAACAGCGGCACCCAGAAGATCGCCAGCACCGCCGCGGTGAGCATGCCGCCGATCACGCCGGTACCGATGGCGTGCTTGCTGCCGGCACCGGCACCGCTGGAGATGGCTAGCGGCACGACGCCGAGGATGAACGCCAGCGAGGTCATGATGATCGGGCGCAGACGCATGCGGCAGGCCTCCACGGCCGCCTCGACGTAGCTCTTGCCCTGCTCGTGCAGCGCCTTGGCGAACTCGACGATGAGGATCGCGTTACGCGCCGACAGACCGATAGTGGTGATCAGGCCGACCTGGAAGAACACGTCGTTGGATAGCCCGCGGCCCAGGGTGAACAGCAGTGCGCCCAACACGCCGAGCGGCACCACCAGCATCACCGAGAACGGGATCGACCAGCTCTCGTACAGCGCCGCCAGGCAGAGGAACACCACCAGCAGCGACAGGGCGTAGAGCGCCGGTGCCTGGGAGCCGGACAGGCGCTCCTCGTAGGACTGGCCGGTCCACGAGTAGCCGACGCCGGCCGGCAGCTGCTTGGTGATCTCCTCGACCGCGGCCATGGCATCACCCGAGCTGTAGCCCGGAGCCGGCTCGCCGAGGATCTCGATGGCGCTGACGCCGTTGTAGCGCGACAGCTTCGGCGCGCCGTAGACCCACTTGCCGCTGGCGAAGGCGCTGAACGGCACCATCTGGTCGGCGTCGTTGCGCACGAACCACTTGTTCAGGTCTTCCGGGTTCATCCGCGCGTTGGACACGCCCTGCAGGTAAACCTTCTTCACCCGTCCCTGGTCGATGAAGTCGTTGACGTAGCTGCCACCCCAGCCGATGGACAGGGTGTTGTTGACGTCGGACAGCGACACGCCGAGGGCGCGCACCTTCTCGTCGTCGATCAGCAGCTGGTACTGCGGCTCGTCGCGCAGGCCGTTGGCGCGCACGCGGGTCAGCACAGGGTTCTGCCCGGCCAGTTCGAGGAACTTGTCGCGCGCCTGGTTGAGCGTCTCGTGGCCGACACCGGCACGGTCCTGGAGGAACAGGTTGAAGCCGGTGGCGTTACCCAGCTCCATCACCGCCGGCGGGGCGAAGGCGAACACCATGGCGTCGCGGAAGCCGAAGAAGTGCTGCTGGGCGCGCTGCGCCAGCTCGGCCACGTTCTGCCCGGCGGCAGTACGCTCGCCCCAGGGGCGCAGCATGATGAAGGCCATACCCGAGCTCTGCCCACGACCGGCGAAGTTGAAGCCGGTCACGGTGAACACCGATTTGACCGTGTCGCCCTCGTCATCGAGCAGGTACTCGCGCATGTCGTCGACCACCGCCTGGGTGCGCTCGGCACTGGCGCCGGACGGCGTCTGCACCTGGGCGAACAGCACGCCCTGGTCTTCCTCGGGGAGGAAGGCGGTAGGGATCTTGGTGAACATCCAGGCCATCACCGCGACCAGCACCGCGTACACCAGCAGGTACGGCGTCTTGCGCTTGAGCATGGCGCGCACGCCGCGCTCGTAGCCGTCGACGCTGCGTTCGAAGTTGCGGTTGAACCAGCCGAAGAAGCCGCGCTTCTCGTGGTGCTCGCCCTTGGCGATGGGCTTGAGCAGGGTGGCGCACAGCGCCGGGGTGAAGATCAGGGCGAGGATCACCGAGATCACCATGGCCGAGACGATGGTGATGGAGAACTGCCGGTAGATCACACCCACCGAGCCGCCGAAGAAGGCCATCGGCAGCAGTACCGCCGAGAGCACCACACCGATACCGACCAGCGCGCCCTGGATCTGGCCCATGGACTTGCGCGTCGCCTCCAGTGGCGACAGGCCCTCCTCGCGCATCACCCGCTCGACGTTCTCCACCACCACGATGGCGTCGTCCACCAGCAGGCCGATGGCCAGGATCATGGCGAACATGGTCAGGGTGTTGATGCTGTAGCCGAACATCGCCAGCACGCCAAAGGTGCCGAGCAGTACCACTGGCACCGCCAGGGTCGGGATGATGGTGGCGCGGAAGTTCTGCAGGAACAGGAACATCACCAGGAACACCAGGACGAAGGCCTCGACCAGGGTGCTGACCACACCCTCGATGGACGCCGAGATCACCGGCGTGGTGTCGTAGGGGTAGACCACCTTCATGCCCGCCGGGAAGAACGGCTCCAGGTCACTGATGGTCTGGCGCAGCGCCTTGGCGGTATCCAGCGCGTTGGCACCGGTGGCCAGTTTGACCGCCAGACCGGAGGCCGGCATGCCGTTGAACTGCGCGTTGATGCTGTAGTTCTCGCCGCCCAGCTCGACCTTGGCCACGTCGCCCAGGCGCACCTGGGAGCCATCGCGGTTGACCTTGAGGAGGATGTTGCTGAACTCCTCGGCGGTCTGCAGGCGGGTCTTGCCGATGATGGTGGCGTTGAGCTGCTGGCCCTCGCCAGCCGGCAGGCCGCCGAACTGGCCGGAGGAAATCTGCACGTTCTGCGCCTGTATCGCCGTCTTCACGTCGATCGGGGTCAGCTGGAAGTTGTTCAGCTTGGCCGGATCGAGCCAGATGCGCATGGCGTATTGCGCGCCGAACACCTGGAAGTCGCCGACGCCCTTGGTCCGCGAGATCGGGTCCTGCATGTTGGACACGATGTAGTTGGCCAGGTCGTTACGGTCCATCGAACCGTCTTCGGAGACCACGCCGATGACCATCAGGAAGTTCTTCACCGCCTTAGTCACGCGGATGCCCTGCTGCTGCACTTCTTGCGGCAGCAACGGGGTGGCCAGCTGCAGCTTGTTCTGCACCTGGACCTGGGCGATGTCGGGGTTGGTGCCCTGGTCGAAGGTCACGGTGATGGTCATGCTGCCGTCGGAGTTGCTCTCCGAGGACATGTAGCGCAGACCGTCGATGCCGTTCATCTGCTGCTCGATCACCTGCACCACGGTGTCCTGCACGGTCTGTGCGGAGGCGCCCGGGTAGCTGACCTGGATGCCCACGGCGGGCGCGGCGATGCTCGGGTACTGGTTGATCGGTAGCTTGAGCACGGACAGGCCGCCCGCCAGCATGATCACCAGCGCGATCACCCAGGCGAAGATCGGCCGGTCGATAAAGAAGTTAACCATGGTCGTCGTTCCTTAGCGGCTGGCCTGATCCGGCTTGGCGGACGGTGCGTCGGCGACGTTCTTCGCCGGGCTGGCCTCGACCTCGTCGCCCGGACGGACGAACTGCAGGCCTTCGGTGATCAGCTTGTCGCCCGGCTTGAGGCCTTCGGTCACCAGCCAGCGGTTGCCACTGGTGCGCTCGGCAGCCAGGGTGCGCAACTCGACCTTGTTCTCGCCATTGACCACCAGCGCGGTGGGCTGGCCCTGACCGTTGCGGGTCACGCCCTGCTGCGGCGCGAGGATGGCCTGCTGGTTGACCCCGGCATTCAGGCGGGCGTGGACGAACATGCCCGGCAGCAGGCTGTGCTCGGGGTTGGGGAACACGGCGCGCAGGGTCACCGAGCCGGTGCCTTCGTCGACCGTCGCCTCGGCGACTTCCAGGGTGCCTTCGTGCTCGTACTCGCTGCCGTCTTCCAGCTTCAGGGTGACCTTGGCGGCGTTGTCGCCGGCCTTCTCCAGCTGCCCGTTGGCCAGCTCGCGGCGCAGGCGCAGCAGATCCTTGATCGGCTGAGTGACGTCGACGTAGATCGGGTCGAGCTGCTGGATGGTCGCTAGGGCGGAGGCCTGGCCATTGCTGACCAGCGCGCCTTCGGTCACCGCCGAGCGGCCAACGCGACCGGAGATCGGCGCCAGCACCTTGGTGTAACGCAGGTCGATACGCGCCTTCTCCAGCGCCGCCTCGGCGGAGAGCTGGGCAGCACGCGCCTCGTCATAGGACTGCTTGCTCACGGCCTGGTCGGTCACCAGGTCCTTGTAGCGCTCGGCCAGCGAGCCGGCCGAGGCCAGGGTGGCCTGGGCGCTCTTGTAGCTGGCTTGGTAGACGGCGGCATCGATCTGATACAGCTGCTGCCCGGCCTTGACCTCGGAGCCTTCCTTGAACAGGCGCTTCTGCAGGATGCCATCGACCTGCGGGCGAACCTCGGCGACGCGGAAGGCGGCGGTGCGCCCCGGCAGCTCGGAGGTCAGGGTGTAGGGCTGGGCCTGCAGGGTCACCACGCCCACCGCGGGCTTGTGGTTGGCCGGCGGCGGGGTGCTCTCCTGGCAACCGGCGAGAATGAGCGTAGCCAGAGCGACGGCGGGAGCCATCACTGTCAGGGCAGGCTTCTTGGACATCTGAATCGACCTCATGTCAGGGACGGCCCGGTCGTGGGAGGACCGGGCGCGGGGGCACGAAAGGACTGTTTAGCTGGCTAACGAATATACTTACATACTAGAATGTTTGTAAACGAGCAGAACTGCCGTATTCGTAACTTTTCTCATCCTTTACATAACTGCCCAACCCATGGTCCGACGCACCAAAGAGGAAGCCGAAGAAACCCGCCAGCGGATACTGGATGCCGCCGAGCACCTGTTCCACGAACGGGGCGTTTCGCGTACCTCGCTGGCCGATATCGCCAGCGGCGCCGGGGTCACCCGTGGCGCCATCTATTGGCATTTCCAGAACAAGGTCGATCTGTTCCAGGCCATGCTCGAGCGCCTGCACCTGCCGCTCGAGGAACTGGCCCAGGCCAGCGAGCGCGAGGACGAACCCAACCCGCTGGGGCAGACCCGCGAGCTGCTGGTGCGCCTGCTGCGCAACGTGGAGCTGGACGAGCAGAGCCGGCGCATCCAGGAAATCCTCGCGCACAAGTGCGAGTACACCGACGACCTCGGCGACCTGCGGCAGAAGATGCAGGCCCTGCATGTGGAGTGCGATGAGCGTATCGAGAAATCGTTACGCAATGCGGTCAGCAAGGGGCAGCTGCCGGCCGACCTCGACTGCCGCCGCGCCACCCTGTGCCTGCACGGCTATATCCATGGCCTGCAGGCCAACTGGCTACTGGCGCCGGGCGGCGACTCGCTGGCGGCCCAGGCCGAGCCACTGGTCGACGCCCTGCTCGACATGCTGCGCTGCAGCCATGCCCTACGTCGGCGCTGAACTGCGCAACAGCCAGAACGCCAGGCCGGCCGAGACACCCTCGAACAGCATGGCGTAGAGGTTGAAGGTCTGCTGCGCGCCGCCGTCCAGCCACATGCCGCCGATCCGCGCGACACACAGGCTGGCGTAGAGCAGCACCAGCAGCATCAGCGCCGGGCGCAGCAGCTCGCCGCGCATTAGCGCCAGGCCCAGCCACGCCGCCAGCCCCAGTTGCAGGCCGCCGTAATAGGCACGCACGTCGGTGATGGCGGCAGGCTCCATCAGCAGCATGCCACTGAGGTTGGCGGTCTCCTGCGGGCGGATGAAATAGGCCAGGCCGAAGCCGGCGAGCAGCAGGATCTGGACGATCAGGAACAGGCGAACAGGCAGCATCGGCGGTCTCCGTGACAGGCGCAGGGCGAGCATAGGCCGAGCCGACGCAGACGGAAACAGTCACGGCCTGGGACTGGCGACTACCCCGCGCTATCCTGCCGCCCATCTCTTTTAGAGGAATTCGCCATGCGCCTCCTGCCTCTCGCCACCCTCCTCTTCGCCACTGCCGCCCAGGCCGCCGAACCGGTGACCATGGACGTGCACCGCGACGCCAACTGCGGCTGCTGCAAGGCCTGGATCAGCCATCTGCAAGACAACGGCATCCAGGTCAACGACCACGTCGAAGACGACATGAGCGCGGTCAAACAACGCCTCGGCGTGCCGCCGCGCCTGGCCTCGTGCCACACCGGGGTGATCGACGGCAAGTTCGTCGAGGGCCATGTACCGGCCCGCGACGTGCTCGCCCTGCAGGGCCGTCCTGACCTGCTCGGTGCTGCGGTGCCGGGCATGCCGCACGGCTCGCCAGGCATGGAAACCGGCCGCGTGGACGCCTACCAGGTGATCGGCCTGGACAAGAGCGGCAAGGAAAGCGTGCTCGCCGACTATCCGGCCAAATAAGTACGGGCTGGCGCCCTTCGCCGACGAGGACGACACTGTCAGCCTCGGACGAATGAAGGAGCACGGCCATGCGCTGGGAACGAGGTAGACGCAGCGACAACGTGGTGGATACCCGTGGCGGCGGTGGCGGCATGCGCTTCGGCGGCGGCAAGGGCCTGAGCCTGGGCGGCATCGCCATCGTCGTGGTGGTCGGTCTGCTGATGGGCCAGGACCCGCTGACCATCCTTGGCAACGTGGTCAACCAAGGCGTGCAACAGGGCGCCCCGGTGCAAGAACAGCGTCCCCCGGCAGCCAACGACCCGCAGACCGAATTCGTCCGCGCCGTGCTCGGCGACACCGAGGACACCTGGCGCGCGCTGTTCCAGGCCGCCGGCAAGCAATACCAGGACCCCAAGCTCGTGCTGTTCAGCGGCGGCGTGCGCTCGGCCTGCGGCTTCGCCGATGCTGCCGTCGGCCCCTTCTACTGCCCCGGTGATCGTCAGGTCTATCTCGACCTGTCGTTCTTCCGCGAGATGGAGACACGCTTCTCCGCCGCCGGCGACTTCGCTCAGGCCTACGTGATCGCCCACGAGGTTGGCCACCACGTGCAGACCCTGCTCGGCGTCTCGGCCAAGGTCAACGCGGCGCGCCAGCGTGGCGAGCGGGTGGAGGGCGACAACGGTCTGCTGGTACGCCAGGAGCTGCAGGCCGACTGCCTGGCCGGGGTCTGGGCGCATCACGCCCAGCAACGCCTGAACTGGCTGGAGCCGGGCGACCTGGAAGAGGCACTGAACGCCGCCAACGCCATCGGCGACGACCGCCTGCAGAAACAGAGTCGTGGCACCGTAGTGCCGGACTCCTTCACCCACGGCACCTCGGCGCAGCGCATGCGCTGGTTCAGCGCCGGCTTCGACAGCGGCCAGCCGGGGCGCTGCGATACCTTCAAGGCGGCGAAGTTATAGCGCGCGCCGGGAACTAGGCGCGCTGTTGCTGCTCCTGGTAAGCCTTGGGTGATACGCCGAACCAGCCCTTGAACGCCTTGTAGAAGGCACTCGGCTCGGCGAAACCCAGCTCGCGGCTGAGCTGCTCGACCCGGCAACCCGGCTGCTGCAGGCTGCGCAGCGCATGCTCGCGGCGCACTTCGGCCAGCAGTTCGGAGAAGCTGCAGCCCTCCTCGCGCAAATGCCGGTGCAGGGTCTGCCGGCTGGTGCGCAGGCGGCGCGCCACCGCCTGCACCGAGAAGCCCCCATCGAGCAGTCCCAGCTCGATCAGATGCAGTACCTGCTGGCGCAGGCTGTGCTGACTGGGCAGATGCGCCTGCATGTCGCGGACCCGCTGCAACAGCAGGCCCTTGATGTAGTCGTTGCCGCCGAGCAGCGGCAGCTGCATGTCCGCCGCCGCCATTTCGAGGTAATCCAGCGGCTCGCCGAAGCGCACCGGGCAACCGAGGATCTGCCGGTAGCTGGCCGAGCCGGCCAGCGGCATATGACGGAAGCCCACGCGCAGCGGCACCAGCCGTGTGCCGCTCATCTGCCGGCCCCAGCACAGGGCAGAACTCAGACTGTATTCGCAGGCGGGCGGATGGCTGGCCAAGGGAGCTGTGAACAGGAAGTCGATGCGTACACGGTCGGCGCCCTGCTCGACCCGCAGATTCTCGCACTCGCTCATCACCGGGCTGTGCTGGCGGAACAGCTCCAGCGCCTCGCCGAGGGTGGCGCTCATCGCCGCCAGGTTGGCCACCGGGCCACGGCTCTGCAAACCGCGCTGCTGACCCAGCTGCAGGCCGAGATCGGCCGGCGCGCCGCGCTCGGCGGCCAGCTGCCACAGGCGCAGCAGCCAGGCCACCGGGATGCGCGCCTCCAGGTCCAGCTGCGTGTTCGGCGCCAGGCCCAGCTCGACCAGATCGGCCGGGCCAGCCAGCTGCAGGCGGCGCAGGCTCTGGTACAGGTCGAGGAGCAGCGAGGCGGTGGCGCTGGGGGAGGTGTCCAGCATGACGGCAAATCCTTTCACCTACGGGATGGCCGATTGTGCGGCGCCGGTGAGACGAATTGCCAGTCCGTTGCGACCTGTGGCTATCAACAGCTCAGGCATGCCTTGCGTAGATTGCGGCGAATAACAACAACATCGCAGGTCCCCCCATGAACCATGCCGCCGTTCTCACCTTGCCACGCCTGCTGTCCCGCGTGCCCTACATGCTCGCCGGGCTACCCGGCATCCTCCGCGGCCTGAGCCTGGCCAGCCGCGCCCGTGGCAGCGCCGTCGGAGGCCTGGCCCAATGCGTGGAGAGCGCCGCGCGTAGCAACCCACTAGGCGCCGCGCTGATCCAGGGCGACGAGCAGCTGAATTACACCGGGCTCGACCAGTGGGCCAACCGCCTGGCCCATCGCCTGCGCGTCGGCGGCCTGGCCCAGGGCGACTGCGCCGTACTGCTGCTGGAGAACCGCCTGGAGCTGCTGGCCTGCGTGATCGCCTGCGCCAAGCTCGGCGTAGTCGTCGCGCTGCTCAACAGCAGCCAGCGCGGCCAGGTACTGGCGCATAGCATCAACCTGGTCAAGCCACGCATTGCCCTGGTCGGCGAGGAGCTGCTGAGCGCCTTCGAGGAAGTGCAGGAGCAGCTGCAACTGCCGGCCGACGGCCGCTACTACTTCGCCGACCGCCCGACCTGGCGCGACCCCGGCCAAGCCCCGGCCGGCTGGCAGCACCCGGCCGCCGAACTGGCCGCACAACCGGACACGGCGCCGCCGCTGGCGCGCCCGGTGCAGGCAGAGGATCCCTGCTTCTACATCTACACCTCGGGTACCACCGGCCTGCCCAAGGCCGTGGTGTTCAACCACGGGCGCTTCCTCAAGGGCTACGGCATCTTCGGCTACGGCGCCGTGCGCCTGAGCCGCGACGACCGCATTTACTGCAGCCTGCCCTTCTATCACGCCACCGCCATGGTGGTGTGCTGGGGCTCGGCGCTGTCCGCCGGCGCGGCGTTGATCATGGTGCGCAAGTTCAGCGCCAGCCGCTTCCTCAACGAGGTGCGCCGCCACGGTGCCACCGCCTTCGGCTATGTCGGCGAACTGTGCCGCTACCTGCTGGAACGCCCAGCGCTAGCAGACGACGCCGACAACCCGCTGCGCATCATGGTCGGCAACGGCATGCGCCCGGCCATCTGGGGCACCTTCAAGCAGCGCTTCGGCATCCAACGGGTGATCGAGTTCTACGCCTCCAGCGAGGGCAACATCGGCTTCACCAACCTGCTCAACCTGGACAACACGGTGGGCTTCACCCCCTACCCCTACGCCATCGTCCGCTACGACCGCGACAGCGAGGCACCGCTGCGCGACGAGCGCGGCCACCTGCAGAAGGTCAGCCCCGGCGAGCCCGGCCTGCTGATCGGCGAGATCACCGAGAAAACGCCGTTCCACGGCTACACCGACCCGGCCAAGACCGAGAGCTGCATCTTGCGCGACGTGTTCAAGCCCGGCGACGCCTGGTTCAACACCGGCGACCTGATGCTGCACCAGGGCTGGCGCCACGCGCAGTTCGTCGATCGCCTGGGCGACACCTTCCGCTGGAAGGGCGAGAACGTTTCCACTACCGAGGTGGAGGCGGTGCTGGATGGCATCGACGGCGTCGGCGAGGCGGTGGTCTACGGGGTGGAAATCGCCGGCACCAACGGCCGCGCCGGCATGGCCTGCATCCGCCTCGACCGCGCCCCGGCCGACTTCGACTTCCAGGGCCTGCTCGCCGAGCTGCGCCGCGAGCTGCCGCACTACGCGGTGCCGCTGTTCCTGCGCCTGAGCGAGAAGATGGAGACCACCGGCACCTTCAAACACAAGAAGGCACCACTCAAGGACCAGGGCTTCGACCCGGCGCGCTGCGCCGACCCACTGTACGCCTGGCTACCCGGCGCCGAACGCTACGTGCCGGTGAGCGCCGAGCTGCATGCGGCGATCCAGGGCGGTGAGTACCGTTACTGAAGCCGGACGCTCTTACCCCTCTACCTCCGGGAGAGGGGCCAGGGGTGAGGGAGCAACAGCCTCCAGGTAGATCCGCTCCAGCACGGAGGGCAACTCCAGCAGTACCTCACGATTACTGAAGCGCAGCAGCCGGATACCACTGCCGAGCAAGCACTCAGCTCGGTATTGATCGTACTTCGCACCTTCATCCGCATAGTGCTGACCACCATCCAGCTCGATACCGAGTTGCAGCTCCTCACAATAAAAATCCATTACATAAGGTGGCAGTGGATGCTGGCGGCGGAACTTGCAACCAGCCAACTGACGACCACGCAAGTGTCGCCAGAGCAGCATCTCGGCATCGGTGGCATCGCGCCTAAGCTGACGAGCAAATTCGAGCTGGCCTGGCTCAAACGGAGATTTGTGGCGGGGCATGGCAGGAGTCCTTTCCTGATGGTCCGTGCAGCCTAGCAGCCCCTCACCCCTGCCCCTCTCCCACTGGGAGAGGGGTAATCTGCGCCAGCAGCTCGGAGCAGTCTGCGGCATGCAAGGCCGTCAGCTCCGGCCAGGGGTTGCCCGGCAGGTTGACCAGCACGCCCTGGGCACCGGCGGCCTGGGCGCATTCCAGGTCGAAGCGGTAGTCGCCGACCATCACCAGCGCGCTCGGCGCCACGCCCCAGCGCGCCGCCAACTGCAGCAGGCCGTCGGCATCGGGCTTGGGAATCGCCTCGCCGCGACCGATCACATCGTGCGATGCGAAGCAGTCACCGAGGCCGATGGCGGCCAAGGTCACCAGCGCCAGTTCGTGGGCGTTGCGGGTGAGGATGCCGAGGCGGCAGCCGCGCTCGTGCAGCGCGCGCACCAGCTCCACCGCGCCGACCGCGGCCACCGAGCCGATGGCCAGCTCGCGCTCGTGCTCCAGCAGCCAGGCGTGCTTGGCCGCAGCCTCGTCCGCCGGCAGCGCGGCCAGGTGATGGAGGATGTCGTCTTCCTGGGGAATATTCAGCGCGCGCTTGATCGCCGGGAAGTCATGCACGGCCACCGTCAGGGTGCCGTCCATGTCGAAGACCCAGTGGCGGAAGTCCTGCAAACTCACTTCCAATCCTCACGCAGGCGAGTCAGCCCCTCCTGCGCCGAGGAGGCGACCAGGCGGCCGCTGCGATCGAAGATGCTGGCGCGCGAGAAGCCGCGGGCATTACCGGACCAGGGGCTGTCCATGGCGTACAGCAGCCAGTCGTCCATGCGCAGGTCGGCGTGGAACCACAGCGAGTGGTCGAGGCTGGCCACCTGCATGAACTTCTGGAACACCGACACGCCGTGCGGCTGCATCGAGGTGGTCAGCAGGTTGAAGTCGCTGGCGTAGGCCAGCAGCAGCTTGTGCAGCTGCGGCTCGTCCGGCAGCTGGCCGTTGGCGCGGAACCACACGTACTTGATCGGCTCGCACGGCTCGGGGGCGAAGGGGTTGATGCGGGTGACCGGGCGGATCTCGATCGGCTTCTCGCTGATCATGCGGTCGCGCATGCGCTCGGGGATCAGGTGCGCCACCTGGCGGGCGATGTCGGTCTCCGAGGGCAGGTTCTCCGGCCCCGGCACGTCGGGCATCGGCAGCTGGTGGTGGAAGCCCTCCTCGTCGGCCTGGAACGAGGCCGAGCAGAAGAAGATCGGCTGGCCCTTCTGCACCGCGGTGACCCGGCGGGTGCTGAAGCTGCCGCCGTCGCGCACGCGGTCGACGTGGTAGACGATCGGCAGGCTGGCATCGCCGGGGCGCAGGAAGTAACCGTGCAGCGAATGCACATGGCGCGCCTGCTCGACCGTCTGGTTGGCCGCCGACACGCACTGGCCGAGCACCTGGCCGCCGAACAGCTGGCGGAAGCCCAGGTCCTGGCTGCGCCCACGGAACAGGTTTTCCTCGATCTGCTCCATGCTCAGCAGGGACACCAGATCATCCAGCACTTGGCTCATACATCGCTCCTCGGCGGCACACGCAATTCGTTATAGGCCGGCGCGCTGGTGAGGCGCTCATCCCACACCGCGCGGCCGATGGTGAAATGGTAAAGGCTTTGCCAGCGGCTGTCGGCCAGTTCCAGCAATTCGTGTACCTGATCATCGAAGAAACAGCCGATGCCGGTACCGGACAGCCCCGCCGCCTCGGCCTCCAGGTAGAGCAACTGGCCGATCTGCCCACACTCCCAGTACAGCCGCGGGTAGTGACAGGCGCCAGCGGCCAGCGCCGCGTCGAAGCGCGCCAGCATGGCCAGGGCCACGCAGCCGTCGCTGGCGATGTCCTGGCCGCAGGAGAGGAAACCGGCCAGGCCACGGGCATCGCCTTCGAGCAGGCGGTACAGCGGCAGCTCGTCATGCATGCGCTGCCAGGCGAAGTCGCCACGCAGCCCCTCCGGCTGCGGCTGACCATCGCAGCGCGCCAGCCAGTACAGCCCCGGCTCCAGGCCCTGCACGCGGTGGACGAACAGCAGCAGGTCGACCTGCGCCGGCGCAGCGCTCAGCGCGAAAGGCACTGGAGAATTTTCCGGCAACAGCCGGCGTAGCCAGGCGAACAGCAGCTCGGCCTGGATGCCACTGCGACCGTCGAAGGCCTGAGCACTGCGCCGCCGATGCAGGATCGGCCGCAGTGGCAGGCCGGGATTGTCGTTGCCACTATGCCCGCTCGGTGCCGGCCAGCTCAGAGCTGGCTGAGCCGGTGCCCGGCACAGCGCATGCACCCGCGCCAGCTCCGGCCAGTCACGGTACTGGCGCGACAGGCGATTGGGCGCGCCGCTCAGCTCCAGCGCCGCCAGGCCGCGCAACAGCGTTTCGGGCAGGGCGAACTCTGCGCTCGGCGGACCAACCCACAGCAGGCAATCGCCACGCTCGGCCTCGTGAAAACCCTCGCGATCCAGCCCCAGCAGGCCGTCCAGGCGCGCCTCAGCCACACCACGCAGCAGGCGCACCTGCCAGCCCTGAATGGCGGCGGCGATGCTCAGACAAGCCAATGCGTGGCCGAGATCGTGCTGGCAGTAGCGATAGGCGCGCTCGCCGTACTTCCAGGCCTCGCGCCAGGGGATGCTGGCCAGTCCGAGCAGGAAGCCGCCGGCCGGCAACGCTGCCTGTAGCTGTTCACCCAGCGGAGCCGGCAGCTCGGCGCGCACCTCCAGGCCGTGCACATCCGGCGCGTAATGCGCCAGCAGCCCCATCTCCTCGATGCTGCCCGGCGGCAACAGCAGGTAGGCTTCGGTCGGATGCAGATTGCCGGATGAGGGATTGACCCTAAGCGCCCAGCGATTGCCGCCAGATTCCTTCCAGGCCGAAAGGGCCAGACTGTCGTACAGCAACTGCGAGAGGCTGGCGTGACGCAGCGGCTGCGCTTTGCCAATAGGGCCAGCGAAGGGCACGTCGTAGCCTGGCGTCTCTTCCAGCGGGCGCTGCCACAGCTCGATCAGACGGCTACCAGCGTAGCGGCGGAACGGCGCCGGCTGGGTCGCCCAGTCCAGTTGACCGGGGCCTGGCGCATAGGCGTTCGGCGCGTGCTTGCTGAGTTCGTGATAGGCACGCACCTGCTGCTCAGCGTCCATGCCAGTCCTCCCGTTTGCTGCGATAGAGCAGATGCGGACGTAGCGGATGGCCAACCGGCAGGCCGGGATGTTCGAAGTCATCGGCCGGATCGCGCTGCATGCCCAGGCGCTCCATCACGCCCCAGGATCGTTGGTTGGCCGGCACGGTGAAAGCCACCACTTCGTCCAGCGCCAAATCCTCGAAGGCGAACTGCAACGAACGCTGCGCCGCCTCCAGGGCATAACCCTGGCCCCAGTAGGACCGAGCCAGGCGCCAACCGGTCTCCACCGCCGGCACGAAGGGCGCATCGAAGCCAACCCGCGCCAGCCCGGTAAAGCCGATAAAGGCACCATCCTCGCGGCGCTGCAGTGCCCAGAAGGTGAAGCCATGCTCGGCCTGGTGCGCCATCAACTTGCCGAGCAGCGCGGCGCTGCCGGCGCGGTCCAGCACGGCGGGAAAATGCGCCATCACCTCGGGGTCAGCGCACAGCTGGGCCAGGGCGTCGAGATCGTCTTCGCGCCAGGGCCGCAGGATCAGGCGCTCGCTGCTCAGGGGCTTGGTCATATACTGCGCTCGAATTCGTGAGTTACTCATTATGCTGCCGCTGGTCTACCACGACGACTACAGCCCGCCCTTTCCGGCCAACCACCGCTTCCCCATGGAGAAGTTTCGCCTGCTGCGCGACCACCTGGTGGAAAGCGGCCTGGTGCGCGACGAAGAGCTGCATCGCCCGCAGATCTGCCCACCGGAGATCCTCGCCCTGGCGCATTGCAGGGACTATATCGAGCGCTTCGCCAGCGGCGAGCTGACCTACCAGGAACAGCGCCGCCTGGGCCTACCCTGGAGTCCGGCGCTGGCCCGGCGCACCGTGCGCGCTGTGGGTGGCTCGCTGCTGGCCGCCGACCTGGCCCTCGAACACGGCATGGCCTGCCACCTGGCCGGCGGCACCCACCACGCGCACTTCGACGAGGCCTCCGGCTTCTGCATCTTCAACGACCTGGCGGTGATCGCCCGCTACCTGCTGGAGAGCGGCCGCGTCAGCCGGGTGCTGATCTACGACTGTGACGTGCACCAGGGCGACGGCACCGCGCGCCTGCTGGAAAACGTGCCGGACGCCATCACCGTATCACTGCACTGCGAAAAGAACTTCCCAACGCGCAAGGCCAGAAGCGACTGGGATATCGGCCTGCCGATCGGCATGGGCGACGCCGACTATCTGCAGGTGGTGCACGACAGCCTGGGCTACCTGCTGGCCCTGTACCAGCCGGATATCGTGCTTTACGACGGCGGCGTCGATGTGCACAAGGACGACCGCCTCGGCTACCTACAGCTGACCGACACCGGCATCGCCGCCCGCGACGAGGCGGTGTTCCGCCACTGTCTGGAGCGCGACATTCCGGTAGTCGGGGTGATCGGCGGCGGCTACGACCAGGATCGAGCCCTGCTCGCCCGCCGCCACGGCATTCTGCATCACAGCGCCGCGCGGGTATGGCGCGCGGCGGGGCTGCGTTAGCCGGCCAGAACTTTATTCAGCGCCTGCTCCAGCGTAGCGACGGTGCGCTCGACATTACCCAGCTTGTCCAGGCCGAACAGGCCGAGGCGGAAGGTCTGGAAGTCCGCCGGCTCATCGCACTGCAGCGGTACGCCGGCGGCAGTCTGCAGGCCCTGGGCGGCGAACTTGCTGCCGTTCTTGATCTGCGCATCGTCGGTGTAGCAGACCACCACGCCGGGCGCCTCGAAGCCTTCTGCCGCAACGCTCTTGAAGCCCTTGGCCGCCAACAGAGCACGTACGCGTCGGCCCAGCTCACGCTGCTGCTCGCAGACCTTGGCGAAGCCCTTGGCTTCGGCCTCCTGCATCGCGTCGCGGAAGCGCGCCAGGGCATCGCTGGGCATGGTCGCGTGGTAGGCATGGCCGCCCTGCTCGTATGCCTGCATGATCTGCAGCCACTTCTTCAGGTCACAGGCGAAGCTGCTGCTCTGGGTCGCCTCGACGCGCGCCTGGGCAGCTTCGCTGAGCATCACCAGGGCGCAGCAGGGCGAGGCGCTCCAGCCCTTCTGCGGCGCGCTGATCAGCACGTCGATGCCGCAGGCCTGCATGTCTACCCAGAGCGTGCCGGAGGCGATGCAATCGAGCACGAACAGGCCACCCACCGCATGCACGGCATCGGCCACGGCGCGCAAATAGTCGTCTGGCAGGATCATCCCCGAGGCGGTCTCCACATGGGGCGCGAACACCACCTGCGGCTTCTCGGCGGCGATGGTCGCCAACACTTCGTCCAGCGGCGCCGGCGCAAAAGCCGCTTGCGAACCTTCACTGACCGGACGCGCCTTGAGCACGGTGGAGGAAGCGGGAATCTGGCCCATCTCGAAGATCTGCGTCCAGCGGTAGCTGAACCAGCCATTGCGGATCACCAGGGTCTTCTGCCCGGTCGCCAGCTGGCGTGCCACCGCCTCCATGCCGAAGGTGCCGCTACCGGGCACCACGGCCACGGCGTGGGCGTTGTAGACCTGCTTCAGGGTGCTGGAAATGTCCCGCATCACGCCCTGGAACGACTGCGACATATGATTGAGAGAGCGGTCGGTGTAAACCACCGAATATTCGAGCAGACCTTCGGGGTCGACGCTGGGATAGAGGCCGGACATGACACAGGCTCCTGCTGGGATTAAAGCCCCAGACCCTGCCCGAAGCCCGCGCAGATGACAAGGCTGGCGACCGGCTCCGTGCCTGCCGGCATGCAGCAGATGATCCAGCGACTAGGCTCAAGCGCAAACCTATCCAAGGGAATGCAACCATGCTGCGATTCATCAAGACCACCGTGGTAGGCGGCCTGCTGTTCATCCTGCCGTTGATCCTCATTGTCGTGCTGGTGCAGAAGGGTGTGCACCTGCTGCGCCCTCTGGTCGCCAAGCTGCTGCCGATGTTCCCCGACCACGCCATCGCCGGGGTCACGGCAGTCAGCATGCTGGCGCTGCTGGCACTGCTGCTGGTGTGTTTCTTCGCCGGGCTGCTGGCGCGTACCGGCTTCGCCAAGCGCCTGATGCACCCGGTGGAAAACGGCATCCTGGCCAATATCCCCGGTTACCAGATGATCAAGGACACGGCGACCCGCGTCGCCGGCATCGAGCACGCGGAAGGCCTGGTCATCTGCCTACTGGAAGACGACGGGCGCTATGTGTTCTGCCTGACTCGCGAGGAGCCGGTCAACGGCATGATCGCGGTCTATCGCCCCGATGCCGGCCCCGCTGGCGGCACGGCAGGCGAGCTGCTGATCGTTCCCGCCGACAGCGTGATCCGCACCGACCTGACCTGGCTGCAGATGCTCGCCTGCCTGCGCCGCTGCGGCCTGGGCGGCCTGGAGTTGGCCAGCCCCTGGCTAGCCAAGGCTGCCGCGCGCGAGTGAGCCTCGGCTAGAATGCCGGCCCCAGCCAGTCGCCTTCCGGATCAGCATGCAATCAGCGCAGCCCGCCACCTCTCCCCTGGTCGCCATCATCGGCGGCGGTCCCGCCGGCCTGATGGCCGCCGAGGTGCTGGCCGCCGGTGGTGCGCGGGTCGAGCTGTTCGACGCCATGCCCTCGGTCGGGCGCAAGTTCCTCCTGGCCGGCGTCGGCGGCATGAACATCACCCACTCGGAGGCCAAGGCGCCGTTCCTTGCCCGCTACCGCGAGCGTGAACAGGAGATCGCCGCGCTGCTGGCGGACTTCGACGCCGCAGCCCTGCGCGAGTGGATTCACGGCCTCGGCATCGACACTTTCGTCGGCACCTCTGGCCGCGTGTTCCCCTCCGATATGAAGGCCGCGCCGCTGTTGCGCGCCTGGCTTAAGCGCCTGCGCGAGGCCGGCGTGGCCATCCATACGCGCAGCCGCTGGCTGGGCTGGAATGATCAGGGTGAGTCGCGTATCGCCACGCCGGATGGTGAGCGCCTGGTTGTAGCCGATGCCTGCGTGCTGGCCCTCGGCGGCGGCAGCTGGGCCCGACTTGGCTCGGACGGCGCCTGGGTGCCGCTGCTGGAGCAGCGCGGAGTCGAAATCTCGCCACTGCGGCCGGCCAACAGCGGCTGCGAAGTCGCCGGCTGGAGCGAGCACCTGCGTGGCAAGTTCGCCGGTGCACCGCTGAAGAACGTCACCCTGGCGCTGGACGGCGAGGCACCGCGGCGTGGCGAATTCGTCCTCACCGAACACGGCATCGAAGGCAGTCTGGTCTATGCGCTGTCCGCCGCCATCCGCCAGCGCATCGAGCAGCACGGCCGCGCACGGATTTATCTGGATCTACAGCCGGATCGTGATCTGGAGAAAGTCGAGGCACTGCTAAGCAAGCCGCGCGGCTCGGCCTCGATGGCCAAGCACCTGCACCGCCAGCTCGGCCTGGATGGCGCCAAGGCCGCACTGCTGCGCGAGCTGACCAGTGCCGACGACTTCGCCGACCTGCGCCGCCTGGCACAGGCGATCAAGGCGCTGCCCATCGAACTGCTGCGCACCCGCCCACTGGACGAGGCCATCTCCAGCGCCGGCGGCGTGACCTTCGCCGCGCTCGACCAGAACCTGATGCTCCGTGCCCTGCCCGGCACCTTCTGCGCCGGCGAGATGCTCGACTGGGAGGCGCCTACCGGCGGCTACCTGCTCACCGCCTGCTTCGCCAGCGGGCGAGTGGCGGGGTTAGGTGCGCTGGAGTGGCTGCGCCAGCGCGGCACGCTGTAACTCGCAGCGTGGCCGCAACGGCGCAATCACTGCCGAGGCAATAGCGGCAGCAACTCGGCAGCCGGCAGCGTCAGGGTGTTGGAGAAGTAGGCCCGATAGCCATAGGCGGTCATCACCACCTTGCACGGCACGGTCGTACGCCCGGCCAGAGCCTCAGTGAAACGCCGCTGATCGATGAAGCGTTCCGATCGCCCCTCATCTGTGGTTTCCGCAAAATGCAGGCTGGAGCGGTAGAGAAAGCGCCCCGACTCCTGACCGGCTCGTTCCAGCGTGCCGGAGCCAAAAATTGGAATCACATGGTCCATGGCAAACACCGGCTCGCGCTCCAGGGAACAGCTGAGCGATTGGCCGATCTTGCCGCTGCCGTCCAGGCGCGAATAGACCTGGTCAAAATCGAGATCGGAAGCGAAGAACAGGTTGAAGCTGACGCGCCCAGCCTCGGGTTCTGCGCGCAGATAGGCGAGATTGGCGATCGGCTGGTGATGGTCCTTCATGCAGGCCGAGCAGCTCAGCGCGATCAGCAGCGAAGCCACGATCTTTCTCAGGCTCATGGCCCCAGGTACTCCTGAATAGAGCGTTTCACATAGTCGTACGGCGAGTACCCCTCGGGCATCATCACGCTGAACATCCGCCCCGCATCGTAATGATGGATATCGGCGACCACGCTGATATTGGCGCCCTGAGGAATCCAGCGCTCACCGAAGTCGGCAACGCCATCGGAGCTGTCGGGCTTCTTGGCGTCGGCGCGGACATTGATCCAGAACTCAGCCTTGGGCGCGGGTTTGCTCATGTAAATATCCGAGCCCACCCACACCATCATGCCCTCGCCTACCGGGTCCAGGGTGACCAGAGCCTTCACCTTGTAGCCTTTCTCCGCGAGGATCTGCGACAGATGGGCGCCGTTCCAGCCCCCCAGGCTGTGCCCCACCAGGTAGACCGGCAAGGCCTTGGTGGTGAGCGGCTTCAGCACATATTCGTCGATGTCGAAGCGGCCGCGCACATCGCTGTAACCCAGATGGTAGGAGACGTAGTTTCCCGCCTGCTTGTGCGTCTCAAAGTCCGCATCCAGCTTGTTTCTGGCCTCGGCCACGTTGTTGTTGGGGCCCTGCAGGTAATAGGACTCCTTGTCCGCAGCGCCGCCGATGAAGAACACCACGGCCTTCTTCACCTCCACTGGCACCGTCTTCACCGTCTGGTTTGCGGCCGGGGTCAGCGTGTGCGATCCGGCGATCTTGGTGCATTCCTTGTCAGCACTGCTCATGGCTGATTACCCACGAGAATCTGCACCGTCTCGGCCTTCCCCATCTGGCTCACCACATGGGTGAAACCCTGCGCATCGGTAACGCCTTTCTCCATGGCGCCGCTGGCGCGGCGAATGGCATAGGGGTAATTGGCCAACGGTTCGCCCGTTTGCGAGCAGACCAGTTGCACGCTGTCTTGAAACAGACCCGCCAGCGGTGCAGGTGCCACGAAAGGGGCTGAAGCATGCTGCGTGCCGACCAGTACGTCCCCCGAGCCGCTGATGATCACGCCACCATGCGCGGTGCTGCTGCCCAGGAAGGCGACGGGACGGCCATTGACCAGAATGCTGCCGATACCTTCGGCGACGGAGTCGCCGCAGGCGCTGGCGTCGCCCACGCGCAGCGTCGGTAAACCGTTGATGATTACATTGGGGGAACCGGTGACTGTCGGGTTAACGCCGTGCCCCGTCTTGGGACACGCATTGCTATCGCTCTGGCGAGCGGCGGGCTTGCTCATGGACGACTCCTTGTCGGGATCTAAGGCGCCTTCCCGGCGCACCGGCCGCATTATGCCGCCACCCAACAAGAGGTTCCGCGTACTGGGTCAGTTTTGCGACATGCGCGTTGGCGACATATACGCCTGTCGCAGCAGTGTCACCTCAGGCCCTCGCCAGCCTGTCAGCCCACCGCCGGCAACGGCGCATCCAGCGGCGTCACCGTCACCCGCACGTCCGGATCGTGGCTGCCGCCGCCGAGGATCACCCCGCGCAGCGGCGAGACGTCGGCGAAGTCGCGGCCCCAACCGAGGGTGATGTGTTCCAGGTTGGGCAGCAGGTTGTTGGTCGGGTCGAAGTCGATCCAGCCCTGCCGCGGGCAGTACAGCGAGATCCACGCATGCGAGGCGTCGGCGCCGATCAGCCGGGGTTGGCCGGGGGGCGGTTGGGTCAGCAGGTAGCCACTGACGTAGCGCGCCGACAGGCCCAGCGAGCGCAAGCAGGCCAGCATCAGGTGGGCGAAGTCCTGGCACACGCCGCGGCGCTCCTCCAGCACCTGGATCAGCGGAGTCGCCACCTGGGTGGCGGCGGCGTCGAAGCTGAACTCGCGGAAGATCTTCTGCATCAGCGCCGAGGCCGCCTGCAGCAGCGGCCGGCCAGGCGGGAAGCAATCGGCAGCGAACTCGGCGAACACCCGCTTGATATGCACATAAGGCGACTGGTAGCGGTAGCGCGCCGCCTCCAGCAGCTCGGCGGACAGTGGCTGGCCGCTGTAACCGAGGGCTGCTGCCACTTCCTCCCAGGGCGGCGAGTCGTCCAGCAGCAGGCTGTCGCGAGCGCGCACCTCGATGCGCAGCCAGGCGATCACCCGCAGCTCGTCGTGGGGGCGCTCGAAGGCCAGGCGGGTCAGCGGGTTGCCGAACAGATCGAGGCCGTCCTGGCGCACGGTCGGCTGCGGAGTGATGGTCAGGTGCCGTTCGTGGCAGATCTGTCGGGCACTGTCGCGCGGCCACAGGTGGGCCAGCTGCTGGGCCAGGGAGACCGGCGCCGAGTAGCGGTAGTGGGTGTCGTGTAAGACTTGGTAATGCGCCTGCTTCATGACGACAGTGTCCCGCGGCTGGCGTCCACATGCACGAAGAAGCGCAGGGCCAGTTGATCGGAGACCTCACCGGCGACGGCACTGATCTGCAGCAGCAGGTCGGCCAGCCCGGTGAGCACGGCGCGCTGGCCGGAGCTGCCGAACAGCGGATTCTCTAGGGTGCCAAGGCGGAAGCCGGCGAGCTTGGCGCTCAGCTCGGCCAGGGCGGCGCCGCTGGCGAAGGCGAAGTTTTCCTCCAGGCGCTCCAGCGAGCGCAGCAACTGGCGCAGCTGGAACAGCACGGCATGCGGGTTCTGCTCGTCGAGCAGCAGCAGGTCGAGCACCGGGATCAGTTGCGGCGCGGCCAGGTAGCGGGTGCGGTAGGTGATGATGCTGTTGCCCAGTTCCAGCAGCCATTCCAGCGCCGACTGGTCGTGCACCGCATGGCTGCGCAGCAGCTCGGCGATGCTCTCGCAGAGGAATTGCAAGCGCTCCATGCAGCGACCGAGCATGAGGAAGCGCCAGCCGTCGTCGCGGGTCATGTCGTCGAGGGCGAAGCCGGACAGCGCCGCCAGCGACATCAGCAGGCGTTCGAGAAAATCCAACTGGTCGCCGAAATCAGCGCCTTCGCGCTCCAGGCTCTGCGCCTCGCGCTGCAGCTCGACCAGGGCCTGCCAGTTGGCCTGGGACAGCTTGCCGCGCACGCTGCCGGCGGCCCACTGCAGGCGCTGCAGATTGGCGCGCAGGCTGGTCGGCCAGTCGGCGCCGAGCAGGGCCTGGTGCAGGCGCTCCTCCAGCGAACCCTGGGCCGCACCGGGCAGCAGGCCGAGGCTCTCGGCCAGGGCCAAGGCGGCCTGCAGCGCCTGCGGGTCGTCGTCATCATCGACATAGCGGTCGAGCAGGATGCGCAGCAGACGTGCGCCATCCTCGCAGCGTTCGCTGTAGCGGCCGAACCAGAACAGGTTCTCCACCACTCGCGACGGCAGGTAGGGGTCGCTGCGCACCAGGTCGGCCACGCCGAGCGGGCGCAGCCACTGCCAGGGCTCGCCACCGGGATTGCGCTCGCCGAGCACCCAGGTGTCCTTGCTCGCGCCGCCGCGCTGCATCGACACCACCTCGGCGTCGGCATCGGCGGCGACGCGGGTCAGACCGCCAGGTAGCACGCGGTAGCCGTCGGCGCTGGCCACGGCGTACACGCGCATGCCGATGGCGCGCGGCACCACGCCGCCCTCCTCGGCCTGCCACACCGGCGCCTGCGACAGCTGGGCGCGCGCCTGCGCCACGTAGGCATAGGGGCGCGCCTGGATGCGTTCGGCCAGGGCTTCGCGCTGCGCCTCGTCGAGGTCGCGGCCGAACACCGGAGCGAAGCTTTGCGAGGGGAAGGATGGCCGCACCAGCAGCTCGTCGAGCTTGTCCAGCGCCTCGTCCAGCACCGGTTCCTCGCCGCACCACCAGCTGGCGACGGTGGGCAACAGCAGTTCCTCGCCGAGCAGTTTCTCGGCAATCGCCGGCAGGAAGCCGGGCAGCCCTGGCGACTCCAGCACACCGCTGCCGAGGGCGTTGGCCACCAGCACGTTGCCCTGGCGCACGGCCTCGAGCAGGCCGGGCACGCCAAGGGCGGAGTCGGTGCGCAGCTCCAGCGGGTCGCAGTAGTCGTCGTCGAGGCGGCGCAGCACTGCATGTACGCGGCGCAGGCCGGCCAGGGTCTTCAGGTAGAGCTTGGCGTCGCGCACGGTGAGGTCGCTGCCCTCGACCAGCGGGTAGCCGAGCTGGCGTGCCAGGTACAGGTGCTCGAAGTAGCTCTCGTTGAAGCGCCCGGGAGTGAGCAGTACCACCAGCGGCGTCTCGCCTTCGGCCGGGGCCTGGCGCGCCAGAGTGTCCTGCAGGGTGCGGAAGAAGCCGGCCAGGTACTGCACGCGCAGGTCGCGGTACAGCTCGGGGAAGGCGCGCGAGAGGATCTGCCGGTTCTCCAGCGCGTAACCGGCACCGGAGGGCGCCTGAGTGCGGTCGGCGGTGACCCACCAGCGGCCGTCCGGCGCACGCGCCAGGTCCACCGCATACAGGTGCAGGAAGGTGCCGCCCGGCGGCTGGATGCCCTGGCAGGGCCAGAGGAAATTGTCGTGACCGAACACCAGCTCGGTCGGCAGCAGGCCCTCGGCGAGCAGCTGCTGCGGGCCGTACAGGTCGGCCAATACACTGTTCAGCAAGCCGGCGCGCTGAGCCACACCGGCGGCGATCTGCTGCCATTCTTCGGCGGGAATCAGGTTGGGCAGCAGGTCCAGCTCCCAGGGGCGGTCGGCGCCCTCCGGGTCGGCGTAGACGTTGTAGGTGACGCCATTCTCCTGGATCTGCCGCGCCAGCATGGCCTGGCGCTGCTGCAGCTGCGCCGGGCTGCTGCGCTGCAGCTGGTCGAACAGGCGGCGCCAGTGCGGGCGCACCTGGCCCTGGGCGTCGAGCAATTCGTGGTAGGCCGCGCCGGGGCGCGGGTAATCGGCAAGCAGATCAGGCATGCAAGTCTCGCAAGGCGCCCTGGCGCCGGGCATCAGCCGCGGCGCAGGTCCAGGGTCATGGGCAATTCATTATTGTTGATCGCTGCCTCCACCGACAGCTCGCCCGGGCTGTGCCCGTGACGGAAGAAGCGCGCCATGCGCCGGCTTTCGGCGGCGTAGGCGTTGACCGGCAGCGCCTCGAAGTTGCGCCCGCCGGGATGCGCCACATGGTACTGGCAGCCACCCAGGGAGCGCTGCATCCAGGTATCGACCAGGTCGAACACCAGTGGTGCGTGCACGCCGATGGTCGGTTGCAGGCAGTTGGCCGGCTGCCAGGCGCGGTAGCGCACGCCGCCGACGAACTCGCCGACCTTGCCGGTCGGGCGCAGCGGTACCGGCACGCCATTGCAGGTGAGCAGGTAGCGATCCGGGGCCAGGCCGTCGAGGCGCACCTGTACGCGCTCCAGCGAGGAGTCCACGTAACGCACGGTGCCGCCGACGGCGCCCTCCTCGCCCAGTACGTGCCAGGGTTCCAGGGCCTGGCGCAGCTCCAGCTCGATGCCCTTCACCGCGTAGTCGCCCAGCTTGGGGAAGCGGAATTCCAGGTGCGGGGCGAACCACTCGGCGCGCAGCGGATAGCCGGCGGCGTTGAGGTCGAAGATGACGTCGGCGAAGTCCTGCTCGACGAAGTGCGGCAGCAGGAAGCGGTCGTGCAGCTCGGTGCCCCAGCGCGCCAGCTTGGCCGGGCGGTAGGGTTCGTTCCAGAAGCGCGCGATCAGCGCACGCAGCAGCAGTTGCTGGACCAGGCTCATGCGCGCATGCGGCGGCATCTCGAAGGCACGCAGTTCGAGCAGGCCGAGGCGGCCGCTGCTGGAGTCCGGCGAGTACAGCTTGTCGATGCAGAACTCGGCGCGGTGGGTGTTGCCGGTGACGTCCACCAGCAGGTTGCGCAGCAGGCGGTCGATCAGCCAGGGCGGGCACTCGCGGCCCGGCTCGGGCATCTGCGCGAAGGCGATCTCCAGCTCGTAGAGGGCGTCGTTGCGCGCCTCGTCGACTCTGGGCGCTTGTGACGTTGGGCCGATAAACAGGCCGCTGAACAGGTAGGACAACGATGGGTGGTTGTGCCAGTAGCTGATCAGGCTGCGCAGCAGGTCCGGGCGACGCAGGAACGGCGACTCGGCCGGCGTGGCGCCGCCAAGGACGAAGTGGTTGCCGCCGCCGGTGCCGGTGTGGCGGCCGTCGAGCATGAACTTCTCGCTGGAGAGCCGGCACTGGCGTGCGGCCTCGTAGAGAAACTCGGTGCGCTCGACCAGCTCGTCCCAGTTGGCGGCCGGGTGGATGTTCACCTCGATCACGCCGGGGTCCGGGGTAACGCGGAAATAGGTCAGACGCGGGTCCTGCGGCGGCTCGTAGCCTTCCAGCAGCACCGGACAACGCAGCTCGCGAGCGGTGGCCTCGATGGCGGTGACCAGCTCCAGGTAGTCGTCCAGGCGCTGCAGCGGCGGCATGAACAGGTACAAGCGGCCGTCGCGCGGTTCGGCGCACAGCGCGGTGCGCACGATGCCGGATGCAGACTCGTTGAGCCCTGGCGCCTGCGGCCCTTCACCTTCAAGCAGCGGCTTGCCGTTGCCAGCGGGGTGCAGCGGCCGGCGCAGCTGTTGCTGGATGCTCTGCCGGCTGGGCAACGGCGGGAACGGCTGGTGCGGGTCCTGGCCGGTGACATAGGGGTAGTCCAGTTCGCCGACCCAGGGTTGCGAGTCCAGCGGCAGACGGTAGCCCAACGCCGAGTCGCCGGGAATCAGCCGGCAGTGTTCGTCGCGCAGGAACCAGGGGCCGGTCAGCCAGGCGTCGTCGCCGGCGCTGCGCATCAACGGCAGCACATGCCCGACCACCTCGCCCAGACCGCGGCAGAACACCTTGCGCAGGCGCTCGCGCTCCAGCGGATCACTCAGGCGTGCGTCATCCGGAGCGACGTTGGCCGGCAGGCGGCGTTCGCGCCACAGGTAGTAGAGCCAGTCTTCGTAGGCCGGGAACACGTGCTCGGCCTCCAGGCCCAGGTGCCCGGCCAGGGTGCCGAGGAAGCGCGCGGCCAGGCGCGCATCGGCGCCGTAATAGCGGGTCTCGTCGGCGTACAGCGCCGGGTCCTGCCAGATCGGCTCGCCGTCCTTGCGCCAGAAGCAGTTGAGCGACCAGCGCGGCAGCTGCTCGCCGGGGTACCACTTGCCCTGGCCAAAATGCACCAGGGCCTGCGGCGCGTAGTGCGCACGCAGGCGATGGAACAGGTCGGCGGCCAGGGCGCGCTTGTTCGGGCCCATGGCCGCGGTGTTCCACTCGGCGTCGTCCGGGTAGTCGAGGGAAACGAAGGTCGGCTCGCCGCCCATGGTCAGGCGCACGTCGCCGTAGGTCAGCTCGGCATCGACCTGGCGGCCGAGGTTGAGGATGTCCTGCCACTGCTCCTCGTCGTACGGTTTGGTGACCCGCGGCGCCTCCCAGATGCGCTCGACGCGCATGTCGTGTTCGAACTCGCATTCGCACTCATCGAGCACGCCGCTGATCGGCGCCGCCGAGGACGGCTCCGGGCTGCAGGCCAGCGGCACGTGACCCTCGCCGGCGAACAGGCCGGAAGTCGGATCGAGGCCGATCCAGCCGGCGCCGGGCAGGTACACCTCGCACCAGGCGTGCAGGTCGGTGAAGTCCTGTTCGGTGCCGCTGGGGCCGTCGAGGGATTTGACGTCGGCGGTGAGCTGGATCAGGTAGCCGGAGACGAAACGCGCGGCGAGGCCCAGGTGGCGCAGCAACTGCACCAGCAGCCAGGCCGAATCGCGGCACGAGCCGGAGGCCAGCTCCAGGGTCTCCTCGGGCGTCTGCACGCCGGGCTCCATGCGGATCAGGTAGCGGATGTCGTGGGACAGGCGCTGGTTCAGCGCTACCAGGAAGTCGACGCTGGGCGTCGGCTTGCGGTCGACGCCGGCCAGGTATTTGGTGAACAACGCGCCGCCAGCCTCGGTGACCAGGTAGGGCGCCAGTTCGCGCTGCTCGCCCTCGACATAGGCGAAGGGGATCTTCTCGGCATGCGGTTCGAGGAAGAAGTCGAAGGGGTTGAACACCGCCATCTCGGCGACCAGGTCGACGGTGACCCGCAGCTCCTCGGTCTTCTCCGGGAACACCAGGCGCGCCAGGTAGTTGCCCTGCGGGTCCTGCTGCCAGTTGACGAAGTGCTCGCCCGGCGAGACCTGCAGCGCATAGGAGAGGATGCGCGTGCGGCTGTGCGGGGCGGGGCGCAGGCGGACTACCTGCGGGCCGAGGTTGATCGGGTGATCGTAGCGGTAATGCGTGACGTGCTGCAGTGCGACATGGATCGACACGGCGTGCCTCCTGCGAGCCAGGGCGATACCTGGCAGGGGCAAGAGTTGTGCCACCGGCATTGACCGGGATCAACGAGCCCGCGCCGCTGGCGGGCAAGATCGGCAAAAAACCAAGAAGGGAGCAGGAACGCATGACCTTCATGCCGTGGACGCAAGCGCTAGAGGTGGGGATAGCGGAGATCGACGAACAGCACCGCTGGCTGGTGGAGCAGACCAACGCCCTGCACGACGCGCTGCAGGCCGGGGCCTCGCGGGCGCAGGTGGGCGCGCTGCTGGAGGGGCTGATGGACTACGTGATCAACCACTTCATCGCCGAGGAGAACCTGTTCGCCCGCCTGGGCTACCCCGAGGCCGAGGCGCATCAGGCCCAGCATGATCTGTTCAACGGTCAGGTGATGTCGCTACTGGATCGCCACGAGGCCGGCGAAGCCGTGGGCGCAGACGCTCTGGAGCTGCTCAAGGACTGGCTGGTGCACCACATCCTCAAGGTCGACAAGGCCTATGTGGCGCATTTCCGCGCCCACGGCCTGGGCTGAGAGCGCCGCGCACCAACAAGGTGCGGGCGCTCGCCGCCCGACTCAGCGCGGGGCAACCGGGCGCTTGGCCGGCTTCTTGTCCTTGCCGGCGCCGGACTTCTCCGCCTTGCGCCGTGCCTCGGCAGCGGCCTTGGCCTGCTCGCGCTTGTCCCAGCTCTTGCTGCCGTCGCTGCCACGCGGTGGTAGGCCGGTGTGCTGGGTGAGGATGCGCCCGGTGGTCTGCGGCTTGCCGCCACCGTTGCCGGCGACCTTCTTGCTGCCGGCCGGGGTCGAGTTCTTGCGCCGTGCGCTCTGGTACTCGTCGGTCTGCGGCTGGTAGGTCGGGATCAACTGGTGCTTGCCGTTGCCGATCAGGTCGCTGCGGCCCATGCGCTCCAGCGCCTCGCGCAGCATCGGCCAGCCCTTCGGATCGTGGTAGCGCAGGAAGGCCTTGTGCAGGCGGCGCTGCTGCTCGCTCTTGACGATGGTTACGCCATCGCTCTTGTAGGTGACCTTGCGCAGCGGGTTCTTGCCCGAGTGGTACATGGCCGTGGCCGACGCCATCGGCGACGGGTAGAAGGCCTGCACCTGGTCGGCGCGGAAGTCGTTGCGCTTGAGCCACAGGGCGAGGTTCATCATGTCCTCGTCGGTGGTACCCGGGTGCGCGGCGATGAAGTACGGGATCAGGTACTGCTCTTTGCCGGCTTCCTTCGAGTACTTCTCGAACATGCGCTTGAACTTGTCGTAGCTACCGATGCCCGGCTTCATCATCTGATTCAGCGGGCCTTCCTCGGTGTGCTCCGGGGCGATCTTCAGGTAGCCACCGACGTGGTGGGTAACCAGTTCCTTGACGTATTCCGGCGACTCCACGGCGAGGTCGTAGCGCAGGCCGGAGGCGATCAGGATCTTCTTCACGCCTGGCAGGGCGCGGGCCTTGCGGTACAGCTCGATCAGCGAGCTGTGGTCGGTATTCAGGTTCGGGCAGATACCGGGGAACACGCAGGACGGCTTGCGGCAGGCGGATTCGATTTCCGGGCTCTTGCAGGCGATGCGGTACATGTTGGCGGTCGGCCCGCCAAGGTCGGAGACCACGCCGGTGAAGCCCGGCACCTTGTCGCGCATCTCCTCGATCTCGCGGATGATCGATTCGTGCGAGCGGTTCTGGATGATGCGGCCTTCGTGTTCGGTGATCGAGCAGAAGGTGCAGCCACCGAAGCAGCCACGCATGATGTTGACCGAGAAACGGATCATCTCGTAGGCCGGGATCTTCGCCTTGCCGTACGCCGGGTGCGGTACGCGGGCATAGGGCATGCCGAACACGTAGTCCATTTCCTCGGTGGTCATCGGGATGGGCGGCGGGTTGAACCACACATCCACCTCGCCATGCTTCTGCACCAGGGCGCGGGCGTTGCCCGGGTTGGTCTCCAGGTGCAGCACGCGGTTGGCGTGGGCGTAGAGCACCGGGTCGTTGCGCACCTTCTCGAAGGACGGCAGGCGGATCACCGTCTTGGCACGGGTCATTTTCGGGCTGGGCAGCAGCTCGACGACCTTGGCCTCGTTGGGGTCTTCCTGAGGGCCTTTCTCCTGCTCGATGGCGCAGGCGGCGGTGTCCTGAGTGTTGACGTAGGGGTTGATGATCTTGTCGATCTTGCCCGGACGGTCAATGCGGGTGGAGTCCACCTCGTACCAGCCCTGCGGGGTGTCGCGGCGGATGAACGCGGTGCCACGCACGTCGGTGATGTTCTCGACCGCCTCGCCGAAAGCCAGGCGCTGGGCGATCTCGACCACGGCGCGCTCGGCGTTGCCGTACAGCAGGATATCGGCGGTGGCGTCCATCAGGATCGAGCGGCGCACCTTGTCCTGCCAGTAGTCGTAGTGGGCGATGCGGCGCAGCGAGGCTTCGATGCCGCCGAGCACCACCGGAGTCTGGCTGTAGGCCTCCTTGCAGCGCTGGCTGTACACCAGGCTGGCGCGATCCGGGCGCGAACCGGCCAGGCCGCCGGGGGTGTAGGCGTCGTCGGAACGGACTTTCTTGTCCGCGGTGTAGCGGTTGATCATCGAGTCCATGTTGCCCGCCGCCACGCCGAAGAACAGGTTCGGCTGGCCGAGCTTCATGAAATCGTCTTTCGACTGCCAGTTCGGCTGGGCGATGACGCCCACGCGGAAGCCCTGGGACTCCAGCAGGCGACCGATGATGGCCATGCCGAACGAGGGGTGGTCGACGTAGGCGTCACCCGTGACGATGATGATGTCGCAGCTGTCCCAGCCGAGCTGATCCATTTCTTCCCGGCTCATCGGCAGGAAAGGCGCGGGTCCGAAACACTCGGCCCAATACTTCGGGTAATCGAACAGCGGCTTGGCGGCTTGCATATTTTTTGATCAGGTGCGCTCTCACGGGGGCGCGGAATATAGCACAAAAAATATACAGAGTCCGACTAGCACGCTTGGTCGCATTGCACGCGCCATTTGTGATCACCATCACTTACATGGCTATACTCCGGCCTGATTGCCCACACCAATAAGAACCCGGTTCAAGGAGTCCCCCGGTGCGATGCCTTACTGCGCCCGCGCTGCTACTGATGCTGTGCCTGAGCGTGCTCGGCGGGCCACTACAAGCAGCGCCCATACAGCTGCAGGCCGACAGCAGTGGACAGGAGCTGAACACCAACGTCCAGTTGCTGCAGGACGCCAGCGGCCAGCTGCGCATCGAAGACATGGCGGACCCGGCCGTGCAACAGCGCTTCGAGCCGGCCAAGGGCCGCGCCAGCGTCGGGCAGAACCCCAATCCCTGGTGGATCAAGCTGGAACTGCAGCGCGGCGCGGACGCCCCGGCCAACTGGTGGCTGGAAATCGGCTCGGTGACCCAGCTCGACCTGCAGCTCTACACCCCCGACGGCCAAGGCGGCTGGACCCTGCGCCAGTCTGGTGAGCGCGTCGGCTTCTCCGAGGGCCGCGACCACGACTACCGGCGCATGCTGCTGGAACTGCCGGAGCTGGGCAGCGAACCTACCACCTTCTACCTGCGCAGCTTCGACCCGGCCGGCAACTCCTTCCCGCTGAAGATCTGGCAGAAGGAAGACCTGGACCACCTGGCCGCCCACGAGAACCTGGGCCTGGGCCTGATCTACGGCATCATCGCCGCCCTGCTGCTGTACAACCTGTTCATCTTCTTCAGCCTGCGCGACGCGGCCTACTTCTGGTACGTGCTGACCACCGCCGGTGCACTGCTGATGATCGTCAGCATGAGCGGCCACGGCTTCCAGTACCTGTGGCCGGAGGGGCCGGTGCCGTTCTGGCTGGACCGCGTGACCCTGCCCTCGCTGTGGGGCTTCTGCGCCTGCCGCTTCACCCAGACCCTGCTGCAGACCCGCGTCCACGTGCGCTGGGCCCATCACCTGCTGACGTTTGCCTGTGTGTTCTACGTCATCGCCGTCGGCCTCGAGGCGTTCGGCCTGCGCAACCAGGCGGCCTGGGTCATCGCCCTGCTGTCGCTGACCAGCATTCCCGCCGCGCTCGGCTCGGCGGTGATCCGCTGGCGCCAGGGCTACTTCCCCGCCCTGCTCTACCTCTGCGGCTATGGGCTGATCCTCGGCAGCATCAGCCTGGCGCTGATGCGCTCCACCGGCCTGGTCCAGCCGGCCACCTGGAACGCCTACGTGTTCCCGCTGGCGGTGTCCGCCGAGTCGATCCTGTTCTCCTTCGCCCTCGCCTACCGCATCCAGATGCTCAAGCAGGAGAAGGCCGAGGCCGTGCTGCAGGCCGATCGCGAGAAGAGTGCGCGCCTGGCGCAGATGCAGGCCAGCGCCGACGAACTGCAGGAAGCCGTGCGCCTGCGCACCGCCGAGCTGGCACTGGCCAACCAGCAGCTCAGCGAGCGCGAGGAACGCCTGCAGCATGCGGCCTTCCATGACCCGCTGACCGACCTGCCGAACCGCCGCTACCTGATCGAGCGCGCCGAGGTGGCCCTGGCCGACGCCCAGCGGCGCAACGAATCGGTGGTACTGATGCTGGTCGACCTCGACCACTTCAAGCCGATCAACGACCGCTACGGCCACGACGCTGGTGACCTGCTGCTGCGCACCATCGGCCACCGCCTGCGCGAACACGTACGCGCCAACGACATGGTGGCGCGCCTGGGCGGTGACGAATTCGCCGTACTGATCTGCGGCCCGGATGCCCAGCAGCATGCCCAGGAGATCGCCGCGCGCCTGCTCGAGGAGCTGTCGCGCCCGGTGCTGTACGGTGCCAACCGCCTGGCAGTGACCATCAGCATAGGCGGCGCGCTCTACCCGCAGCACGCCCTGCAGTTCACCGGCCTGTACAAGGCCTCCGACGAGGCGCTGTATCGGGTCAAGCAGAAGGGCCGCTCGGGCTTCGTGCTGCAGGGCTGCGACGGCGAGCTGAGCCCGCAGACCTGTCTGATGCTGGACGTGCTCAAGGTGCCCAGCGGGCTGAGCTGAGCCGCGATCAGGCCTGGTAGCGGCGCGGCACGCGCGCCGTTACCTTGGTCAGCAACTCGTAGCCGATGGTGCCGGCGGCTGCCGCCACCTCATCCACCGGCAGGTTGGCGCCCCACAACTCCACCGCATCGCCTACTGCCGCCTCTGGCAGGTCGGTGAGATCGACCGTCAGCATATCCATCGACACCCGCCCGGCCAGCGGCACGCGGCGCCCGCCGATCCACAGCGGAGTGCCGGCTGGG
>NZ_JPMY01000011.1 GCF_000761545.1 Pseudomonas sp. ML96
GCAACCCTTAATTTCGTCTAACTTCTTGTTTATCAAGAAGTTTTCAGATCAGGCCGCGCCGGAACAGGTGCGCATTCTAGGGGTTCACACGCGCCAGTCAACTCTTTTCTGAAATGATTTCGTCATCTTCACACTCAAGGCCTCTAATCGCACGACCATGAACGGTAGGCGCAGGACCATAAGCAGCACGCCAGCTGCTGCATAGAGAGCCCATTCGCCGGCATCGGAGCGCACAACCCAGAGCATGTGCAGGAGCGCCAGCCCCAGAATCGGATAGACCAGACGATGCAGCTTCTTCCAGCGCATTCCCAGGCGACGTTGGCTCCAGCGATTCGAAGTCAGCGCCAGCGGCAGCAGCCCGATAAACGCCAATACCCCAACAATGATGTAAGGCCGCTCAGCCAGGTCGACCACGAAACGATCCAGACGCAAGCCGAGCAGGAATAGCAAATAGCCGGATAAATGCAGCACAACATAGGCGAAGCACCACAACCCGAGCTGCCGACGCACCACAATCCAACCACTCCACCCCGTAAGCTTGCGCATGGGCGTCATGCTCAAGGTCAGTAGAAGCAGGAAAAGCGCCCCCAAGCCAAGGTTGTCCACCAGCACCTTGCCTGGGTCAGGCCCCGTAAGATGCATGAGCCCTTGGTACAACCAGGCCACGGGAAAAGCCGCCGCAACCACGAAGACCAAGACGCGCCATAACCGGTAACGCATCAGTAGTGCTTCCGCAGATCGAGACCACTATAGAGAGAAGCCACCTCGTCATAACCATTGAACAGGCGAGTATCGATGACGTTCGGACTGAACAGGCTATTAGGCAGGCGGCGCTCGGTAGCTTGGCTCCAGCGTGGATGATCTACCTGAGGATTCACGTTGGCATAGAAGCCGTACTCGTCGGGCGCCAAACTTTCCCAGGTAGTGGTTGGCTGCTCCGCGACCAGACTGATGCGCACGATCGACTTGATGCTCTTGAATCCATACTTCCACGGCGCCACCAGACGCAACGGTGCGCCGTTCTGGTTAGGTAATGTTCGTCCATACAGACCAACCGCCATGATCGTGAGCGGATGCATCGCCTCATCCATGCGCAGCCCCTCGACGTAGGGCCAGTCGATCAACGAGAAGCCCGAGCGCACCCCCGCCATCTGCTCAGGCGCCAGCCTGGTCTCGAAGCGCACATACCTGGCATTGCCGGTTGGCTCGGCCCGCTTGAGCAACTCCGCCAGCGGGAAGCCCAACCAGGGAATGACCATCGACCAAGCCTCGACACAGCGCAGGCGATAGATGCGCTCTTCAAGCCGATGGGGCTGCACCAACTGCTCCAGCGAGACAGGCCCCGGCTTGGCTACCTCGCCATCGATCACCACCGTCCAGGGCTCGACTTCCAGTTTGTCGGCGTAGCGGGCCGGATCGCCCTTGTTGGCGCCGAATTCGTAGAAATTGTTGTAGTGGGTGGCGTCCGCATAGGGCGTCAGCGCCTCCTCGCCGGCGGTAACCGCCTGCCAATGCACGTTAGGCAGTTTTTCAGCGAACCAGCCCGGCAACGATCCCGGCTCGACATCCGCATACCGCTCGGCTTCCGCATGCGCAGGAAAAGCTCCAAGCGCGAGGGCGCCGCCAGCTGCCGCCATGAAACGACGTCGGGAGAGGTAGATGGCTTCGGGAGTGATTTCACATTCGCGCGCGGCGGATGCGAGAGGGGTTTTGATCAGCATGACGGGCTCCGCAGCTGGACATCGAATGCGCCAGTAGACTGCGGAGCCGCGAGGAAATTACATCACTCGACCGCTTTGCGACGGCGCAGTTGCAACAAATATTGCACAGGACCGGAAGCCGCGTAAGCGAGGAAGATCAGCAGCAGGATGCGGGGCGGATCGCTGAACACCACGGCGAAGACAAGCACTACCGCGAGGATCGCGACAAAAGGCACGCGCCCTTTGAGGTCCAGGTCCTTGAAGCTGTAGAACTTGATGTTGCTGACCATCAGCATGCCCGCGGCAGCCACCAGGGCAGCAAACAGCATCACCACTACCACTGGCATATCGACGCCCTCGACGTCGAAGTCCTTCAGCGCCCACACAGTACCGGCAACCACGCCCGCTGCAGCCGGACTGGCCAGACCGATGAACCACTTCTTGTCGATCTTGCCGATCTGCGTGTTGAAACGCGCCAGGCGCAGGGCGGCACAGGCAGTGAAGATGAAGGCCACGGTCAATCCGACATTACCCAACTCGGACAGCGCCCATTTGTAGGCCAGCAGGCTCGGCGCCAAGCCGAAGGCGACCATGTCGGACAGCGAGTCGTACTCGGCACCAAAGGCGCTCTGCGTATTGGTCAGGCGCGCCACGCGTCCATCCAGACCATCGAGCACCATGGCGACGAAAATGGCGATCGCCGCCGAGACGTAGTTGCCGTTGGTGGCACTGACAATGGCGAAGAAGCCAGCAAACAGGTTGGCCGTGGTGAACAGGTTGGGCAGCAGGTAGATGCCGCGGTGGCGGACCTTGCGACCTTCGGCGTCCTGGCCCTCCTCCACATGTTCATCGATGGGCAGCAGGCTCTCCGGCTCGGCGCCTTTGCTGGAATCCTCGGGACGTTCGTTCATGAACAACACCTTGCAGCGATTAGATGAGACTTCGACCGATACCACCTGAGCAGGTTCGCCCGTGGCACGGCTAAACAAGTGGGCTTTATACCAGAAGCCCGCTACGCGCATAAAAAAACGCGGCCTAAGCCGCGTTCTTTTTCGAGCATCGAAAGACCTTAGTTCTTGGTCTTGTCGACGATTTTGTTGGCGGAGATCCACGGCATCATCGCACGCAGTTTCTCGCCGACCACTTCGATGCCGTGAGCGGCATTGTTGCGGCGGTAGGCAGTCATGGACGGGTAGTTGGCCGCGCCTTCGGTGATGAACATCTTGGCGTACTCGCCGTCCTGGATGCGCTTCAGAGCGTTGCGCATGGCCTGACGGGATTCGGCGTTGATGACTTCCGGGCCGGTCACGTACTCGCCGTACTCGGCGTTGTTGGAGATCGAGTAGTTCATATTGGCGATGCCGCCTTCGAACATCAGGTCGACGATCAGCTTCAGCTCGTGCAGGCACTCGAAGTAGGCCATTTCCGGCGCGTAGCCAGCTTCGACCAGAGTATCGAAACCAGCCTTGACCAGCTCGACGCAACCACCGCACAGAACAGCCTGCTCGCCGAACAGGTCGGTTTCGGTCTCGTCCTTGAAGGTGGTTTCGATGATGCCGGTACGGCCGCCGCCAACGCCGCAGGCGTAGGACAGGGCGACGTTCTTGGCATTGCCGGAAGCGTCTTGGTAGATGGCGATCAGGTCAGGGATGCCGCCGCCTTTGACGAACTCGGAACGTACAGTGTGGCCCGGAGCTTTCGGCGCGATCATGATCACGTCGAGGTCGGCACGCGGTACAACTTGGTTGTAGTGGATCGAGAAGCCGTGGGAGAAGGCCAGGGTGGCGCCTTTCTTGATGTTCGGCTCGATCTCGTCCTTGTACAGACGGCCCTGGAATTCGTCCGGGGTCAGGATCATGACCAGGTCGGCATTGGCGACGGCGGTAGCCACGTCGGTGACTTTCAGGCCATGGGCTTCGGCCTTGGCGACGGTTGCGGAGCCTTTACGCAGACCGATGGTGACGTCAACACCGGAATCCTTCAGGTTGCACGCCTGAGCGTGGCCCTGGGAGCCGTAGCCGATAACGGCGACTTTCTTGCCCTGGATGATGGAGAGGTCGCAGTCTTTGTCGTAGAAAACTTTCATGTTCTTGGCTCTTCTGGATCGAATGGAGTGGGTGCTCAGCACCGCTACGGAAGCACCTTAAGCGATCCTCACCATTGCGTAAAATGATATATTTGCAATACAACGTGCCGATATATGAAACAGTTATGGACAGCCACGCCCTCAGGCTTTTTCTTTCTCTGGCAGACAACCTGCACTTCGGCAAAACCAGCCGCGAACAGCACGTCAGCCCCTCCGCACTCAGCCGCAGCATCAAGCAACTCGAGGACGAACTCGGCGCACCGCTGTTCCTGCGCGACAACCGCTCGGTGCGCCTGACCCGCGAGGGGCAGCAGTTTCGCCAATACGCCCAGGACGTGATGAATGGCTGGCAGGCCATCCGCCAGACCTTCAAGCAGGATCAGTTGATTCTGCACGGCGAGCTTTCGCTGTATTGCTCGGTCACGGCTAGCTACAGCTTTCTGTACGACATCCTCAGCAGCTTTCGCCAGAACTACCCGCGCATCGAAATGAAGCTGCATACCGGCGACCCGGCCAAGGCCGTCGAACGCGTGCAGCTGGAACTGGAAGACCTGGCCATCGGTGCTCGCCCGGACAGCTTGCCGGCCGACGTCGAATTCCAGCCCATCGCTCGCTCCGAGCTGCGCTTCATCGGCCCGCAGTCCTCCCAGCTACTCAGCGACGAGCAGCTGAAACACCCCAGCGCGGAAAGCTGGAAAGACGTGCCGATGATCCTCTCGGAAGAGGGACTCGCGCGCACCCGCACCGACCGCTGGCTGAAGAGCCACAACATCAAACCGCGCATCTATGCCCAGGTCAGCGGTAACGAGGCCATCGTCAGCATGGTCAGCCTGGGGTTCGGCATCGGCGTGGTACCGCAGATCGTGCTCGACAACAGCCCGCTGACCGCGCGCATCCGCATCTACGACATACAGCCGCCATTGACCGCTTACGACATCGGCCTGTTCGCCCTGCAGAAGCGCCTCAAGGATCCGCTGATCGCCGCTTTCTGGAACCGCCAGAAATAAAAAGCCCCGCACTAGGCGGGGCTTTTTTCTACAACAGGACGATCAGACGCTCAGGACCTTGTCGCCACGGGCGATACCAGTGACACCGCTGCGCACGGTCTCCAGGATCGACGCGGTGCCGATGGCCTGGATGAAGCTGTCCAGTTTCTCGCTGGTACCGGCCAACTGGATGGTGTAGACGCTGCTGGTCACGTCGACGATCTGCCCGCGGAAGATGTCGGTGGTGCGCTTGACCTCGGCGCGCTGGGCGCCCGTGGCCTTCACCTTCACCAGCATCAGCTCGCGTTCGATGTGCGCGCTTTCCGACAAGTTCACCAGCTTGACCACTTCGATCAGCTTGTTGAGGTTCTTGGTGATCTGCTCGATCACGTCATCGTGGCCAGCGGTGGTCAGCGTCAGACGCGACAGGGTCGGGTCCTCGGTCGGCGCAACGGTCAGGCTTTCGATGTTGTAGTTGCGCTGGGAGAACAGACCGACCACGCGCGACAGGGCGCCTGGCTCGTTTTCCAGCAACAGGGAGATGATATGGCGCATGGTCAGGTCCGCTCCGTCTTGCTCAGCCACATGTCACGCATGGCACCTTCGCGAATCTGCATCGGGTACACGTGCTCGCTGGTATCCACGGCGATGTCGAGGAACACCAGACGGTTCTTCAGGGCAAAGGCCTCTTCCATCTTCGGCTTGAGGTCCTTGAGGTCGGTGATGCGCATGCCCACGTGACCATAGGACTCAGCCAGCTTGACGAAGTCCGGCAACGACTCCATGTAGGAGTGCGAATAACGGCTGTTGTACTGCATGTCCTGCCATTGGCGGACCATGCCCAGCGCACCGTTGTTCAGGTTGATGATCTTCACCGGCAGGTCGTACTGCAGGCAGGTCGACAGCTCCTGAATGTTCATCTGGATACTGCCCTCGCCGGTGACGCAGGCCACGTCATCATCCGGGAAGTTCAGCTTGACGCCCATGGCCGCCGGCAGACCGAAGCCCATGGTGCCCAGGCCACCGGAGTTGATCCAGCGATTGGGCTTGTTGAAGCGGTAGTACTGGGCCGCGAACATCTGGTGCTGACCAACGTCGGAGCTGACGAAGGCGTCGCCCTTGGTCACTTCCCACAGGGTTTCGATCACGGTCTGCGGCTTGATGATGCTGCCGTCACCTTCGTTGTAGGGGAACAGGCGGCCTTCACCGCGCCACTCGTCGATCTGCTTCCACCAGCTGGCGACGGTTTCCTTGTTCGGCGTCTCACCCATCTCGCGGAGGATGGCGACCATTTCGGTCAGCACGCTGTCCACCGGGCCAACGATCGGGATGTCAGCCTTGACGGTCTTGGAGATCGACGCCGGGTCGATGTCGATATGGATGACCTTGGCGTTCGGGCAGAACTTGGCGGCGGTCTCGCCGTTGATCACGCGGTCATCGAAGCGTGCGCCGACAGCCAGGATCACATCGGAGTGGTGCATCGCCAGGTTGGCGGTGTAGCTGCCGTGCATGCCGAGCATGCCGACGAACTGACGGTCGCCACCCGGGAAGGCGCCGAGGCCCATCAGAGTATTGGTCACCGGCACATTGAGCAGCTTGGCCAGCTCGGTGAGCTGCGCCGAAGCATTGCCCATGATCACGCCGCCACCGGAATAGAGGATCGGACGCTTGGCGGCGAGGAGCATTTCCACGGCCTTGCGGATCTGACCGGAATGGCCACGGCTAGCCGGATTGTAGGAGCGCAGCTTGGCCTTCTTCGGATAGCTGTACTCGAATTTCTCGGCCGGATTGGTCATGTCCTTGGGAATATCCACGACCACGGGACCGGGGCGACCGGACTGAGCAATGTAGAAAGCCTTCTTCATCACTTCGGGGATTTCCGAAGGATGCTTGATGATGAAGCTGTGCTTCACGATGGGACGGGAGATACCGACCATGTCGGTCTCCTGGAAGGCATCGGTGCCCACCATGCGGCTCGGCACCTGGCCGGACAGCACCACCATCGGAATGGAATCCATGTAGGCGGTAGCAATGCCGGTAATGGCATTGGTCGCCCCCGGGCCGGAAGTCACCAGCACCACGCCGGCCTTGCCGGTGGCGCGGGCGTAGCCGTCGGCCATGTGAGTGGCAGCCTGCTCGTGACGAACCAGGATGTGGGTAACTTCCGGTTCCTTGAACAGGGCATCGTAGATGTGCAGGAGGGCACCGCCCGGGTACCCATAGATGTACTTAACGCCTTCGTCACGCAACGAGCGGACGACCATTTCAGCGCCGGATAAAAGCTCCACGTTGTTCACCTCTAGAACGCCAGATCACCACCCGACAACGAGTGGTCCTTGATGTAGGTATTACCGGCCGACAGACAGGCGCGACTGTGGTCGCGGGCGATGCAGGGGTCTGTGTGACGAGTAACGGAAGAGCCCAATCTTGCGGAGCCTTTCCTTCCCAGCGCGAGGTAACGCGTTGCGGGTGTAACGGGGGTCGGCACGGGTAGCGCCTTTTTCCACTGAGCTGAAGGACGCTTGCGGCGGACTTCACAACAGCAGGAAGCACAGATTGTTCGGATTACTGAACGCCAAGTCAAGCCGCACTTCACAGTTTCTTGTCCTGCCGGCTTGTGACATGGCGCAGGATGAAGATTTGCAGCTTTTGGTTATAGTAACGGGCAAGTTTTGCTGCCGAAAAAAGGAAATGACATGCGTCGCATGATTCTCGCGTGCAGTGTGCTGCTCGCCTTGAGCACCGGAGCCACTGCCGGCCAGATATACAAATGGGTGGATAGCCAGGGCAACGTACACTTCGGCTCGCAGCCGCCGGAGGGGCAATCATCTGCGACTGTGAACCCCAATGTTTCTCAGCCGAAGGTAGCTCCTCCCCCGCCGCCAGCTCCAAAGAGCGAAGCCAAGGACGAGAAACAGGAAGAGCTGGATCGCGAGGCGAAAGACCAGGTTGCCAAGCAAGATAAAGAGCGAAAAGCCTACTGCGAGAGCACTCGCCAGGACCTAGCGCAGATGCGCGCCACCTCTCGCCTGCGTGTTGAGGAAAATGGCGAACTGCGCCGCCTCACCGAAGAAGAGCGCCAGGAGCGTATCGCAAAGAGCGAAGCAGCGATCAAGGAAAACTGCCAGTAATCTACTGGCAACGACGGAGCGCTCAGCGAGCGCTCCCGATCAATCGATCAAACTCTCCCAGCGCTCCCAGCAGCGCACCGACTTCCGCGTCACGCCCCTTGAAGCGCTCCTCAGCCAGCGGGCGGATGCCGGATGCCGTCGGCAGAGGGCCGCCCGATTCCAGCAACTGCTTCATCCGCGGCAAGAACAGCCACTGCAGCCACGCCTCGAAATCCAGGGTATCGATGCAGAACGGCTGCTGGCTGGCCAGCGCCTCGGCCGAGGGCGCCTCGACCGACCACATGTCCAGTACGCGTAGTTCACGCTCGATCAGCAGCAACTGATCGGCCAGCAGCGATAGGCGCACATCCATCACAGATTGACCCGCGCTCGCTCGCGCGCCTGCGCGGCGCCTGCCGGATCACCCTGACGCTCGCGAGACTGAGCGATCAAACCCCAGAGGCTGGCCTGCAGCGCCGGGCGACCACTGGCGTAGGTCAGACCACGACGCGCCAGCTGCTCGGCCTGAGCGGCATCGCCCTGAGCCAGCCGCACCTCGGCCAGGCGATAGAGTACTTGCGGCTCGCGCGGGGCAATGCGCTGGGCGCGCTCCAGGCTGGACGAAGCGCCGTCTAGGTCGCCGCTGCCTTGCTGCTGCTGGGCACTGGTGAGCAGCGCCAGCACCGGGCCATCCAGCTGCTCATCGGCAGCCAGGCTACCGCCGGAAGGAATGCCGCTGGGCATGCTCGGCACGCTGGGAGCCTGGTAGCCGCCAACGCTGGAGATCGGCGCACTGCTCATGGGCGCCGGATTGTAGGTCGACGGAGTGGCATTGCTGCCATCCGGGTAGGTCTCCAGAGGCGCCGAACTCACGCCACCCGGCACCATCACCACCACCCCGGAGTCTTCTGGCAGGCTCTGCGCCTGGCTCTGCTGCTGCGGCTGCGTGCTTGCGCCACCACGGCCGGCAAAGGCGCCCTGCTCATCCGAGCGCAGACTACCGGTCGAGTCCTGCACCGGAATCGAACCCTTGGGCACACTGGAGCAACCCGACAGCACTGCCGAAGCCAACATTACGGTAACCCACCACTTAGCCATTCATTTCCTCACTCGAAGCGGATCAATTGAGCCAGCCGCGCACCCAGTCCATAACGTTTTCAGCCGGAGCATCCAACACGCCACAAGGCTGTCCGGGCGGCGGCTCGCTACCACGGATATAGGGAATCTCTACCGCGTTCGGGCACCCAGCTGCGGAACCCTGCCCGCTGTAGGCGTCTATCCAGGCCGATGCGACGTTATCCGGCATCGGCATGTCCAGCGGCAACGGATCGGCTTTCTTCATGAAGCCAGTCCACACCTGCAGCGCACCGGTAGCACCGGTCAGCGGTGTCTTGCCATTGTCGTCACGGCCCATCCACACCACCGCCAGCAGGTCCTGGCTGAAGCCAGCGAACCAGCTATCGCGTGAATCGTTACTGGTCCCGGTCTTGCCGGCCAGCGTCAGATTACCCGGCAACTGGCTGTACACCGAGCGTCCGGTACCCTCGCGCATCACCCGCTGCATTGCATTCTGCACCAGGTAGATGGCACCCGGATCGAAGCGCTGCTGGATCTGGAACGGGTAACGTTTGAGCGGCTCACCGTCGGCAGCCAGCACGCTGCGAATGCCGCGCAGCGGGGTGTTGAAGCCGCCGTTGGCCAGGGTCTGGTACATGGTCGCCACTTCCATCGGGCTCAGCGCGCCGGCGCCCAGCAGCATCGACGGATAGGCTGGCCAATTCTTGTTCACACCCAGACGCTCGAGGGTTTTGAGCACGTTGGGCACGCCCAGTTCCAGGCCGAGCTTGGCGGTCGACAGGTTGTAGGAGTTGGCCAGGCCCTGATACAGATAAATCGTGCCGTGAGCCTTACGGTCATAGTTCTGCGGGCGCCAGACCTGGCCGTCCTGGCCCTTCACCGAGAAGGGCGTGTCTTCCAGCCAACTGGTCAGCGTGTACTGGCTGGGACGCTCCAGCGCTGTGAGGTAGACCGCAGGCTTGATCAGCGAACCGATCGGGCGATTGGCATCCAGCACTCGGTTGAAGCCGGCGAAACGTGGCTGGCGGCTGCCGATCAGCGCTTGCACTTCACCGGTTTCCGGATTGGTCACCACCATCGCCGCCTCGACCTCGTCGAGTCCCTGGCGACCGGATAGGCGCTTGAAGGTCTCGCCCAGCGCCGATTCAGCCTTGAGCTGCAGGATCGGGTCGAAACTGGTGAAGATGCGCAGACCTTCCTCGGTCAGGTCTTCCTCACGGTAGTCCTCGCGCAGCTGGCGCTTGACCAGGTCGAGGAAACCGGGGAAAGAGCTGTCGGCCAGGCTGCCACGCTTGGTCACACCGAGCGGCTTCTGCTTAGCCGCCTCGGCGACCTCGGCAGTCACCACGCCCTGCTGCACCAGCAGATCAAGTACCAGGTTGCGGCGTTCCAGCGCGCGCTCCGGATTACGCCGCGGGTTGTAGTAGGTCGGCCCCTTGACCATGCCCACCAGCAACGCCACCTGCTCGAGTTTGAGCTCGCCCAGCGGCTGGCTGAAGAAGTACTGGCTGGCCAGACCGAAGCCATGCACGGCGCGCTGGCCGTCCTGGCCGAGGAACACCTCGTTGAGGTAGGCCTCGAGGATCTCCTGCTTGTCGTAGTGCAGCTCCAGCAGCACCGCCATCATGGCTTCGGTGAGCTTGCGGGTCAGGCTGCGCTCGTTGGTGAGGTAGAAGTTCTTCACCAACTGCTGGGTCAAGGTACTGCCGCCCTGGCGCAGCTGGCCGGCGCTGGCGTTGATCCACACCGCGCGGGCGATGCCCTTGGGCGATACGCCAAAGTGGTTGAAGAACTCGCGATCCTCCACCGCCACCAGGGTCTCGACCAGGTACGGCGGCACCTGATCCAGCTTGATCAGGATGCGGTCCTCGTGGTGCGCCGGGTACAGGCCGCCGATCAGCAACGGCTCCATGCGCGCCACCGCCAGCTTGGCGCCGCTACCCTGGTTCAGCCCGGCCACGTAGTCGCCGGAGAACTTCACCCGCACCCGCTGGGCCGGCTCGTTGCCCTCGTAGAACTGGAAGCCGCGCGTGTGCAGATCGACCAGATTGCCATTCACCGCCGCCGCACCCGGGCCATTGGCAGCGCCTTCGCGGCGATAGCCGAGGGCGTCCAGCTCGGTGAGGAAGTCGTCCTTGCTCAGCTTCTGGCCGACGAACAACTCCAGCGGCCGGGCATAGACCTTAGCCGGCACAGTCCAGCGTTTGCCGGAGAATTTCTCCTGCACCACGGCATCGAGATACACGGCGAAGCCAGCCAGCAGCACCAGGCCGACCAGCGACAACTTGAATAGCCAGCCCAGCCAGGAACGGCTGCCGGCGCGACGCTTGGCGCCTTTGCGAGGGGTACGGGAACGAGTCATGGCGCGGCATTATACGCACTTTGCCCTGCCCCAACAGGCGAGTCCCAGTGGTTTGCAGAGTGCCTCACAGCGGCCATAATGCCGCCTCTTATCGACTCCAAGAATGCAAGGAAAGACCGTGAGCCAAGCCCTGATTGCTGCGCTGCAGAACCCCGCCCTCTACCCTCACCCGGTGGACGGCTTCCAGGTAATCGAGACGCACATCTCCTGGGTCCTGCTCACCGGCCCCTTCGCCTACAAGATCAAGAAGCCGGCCAACTTCGGCTTCCTCGACTTCACCGACCTGGACAAACGCCAGCACTTCTGCGGCGAGGAACTGCGCCTCAACCAGCGCTTGACCGACGGCCTGTACCTAGACGTCCTGCCGATCACCGGCAGTGAAAGCGCGCCGCAACTGGGCGGCGAAGGCCCGGCCATCGAGTACGTACTGAAGATGCGTCAGTTCCCGCAGAGCCAGCTGCTCAGCGCCGTACAGGGTCGCGGTGAGCTGACCCCGGCACACATCGATGCCCTGGCCCAGCAGATCGCCGACTTCCATGGCCGCACGCCGACCGTGGCCACCGACCATCCGCTAAGCCTGCCGAACGCCATCGTCGCGCCGATGCGGCAGAACTTCGAACAGATCCGCCCGCTGCTCACCGATGCCGCCGACTTGCGCCAGCTCGACGCCCTGGAAGCCTGGGTCGAGGCCAGCATCGCTCGCCTGACCCCGCTGCTGGCCAGGCGCGCAGAGATGGGGGCAATTCGCGAGTGCCACGGTGACATCCACCTGGGCAACGCCACCCTGCTCGACGGCGAAGTCGTGCTGTTCGACTGCATTGAATTCAACGAAGAATTCCGCCTGATCGACATCGCCCTGGACGCCGCCTTCCTCGCCATGGACCTGGAAGACCGCGGTCTCAAGACACTGTCGCGACGCTTCGTCAGCGCCTGGCTGGAGCACAGCGGCGACTACGACGCGCTGGAACTGCTCAACCTGTACAAGTCCCACCGCGCCCTGGTGCGGGCCAAGGTCGCGCTGTTCAGCCTGGCGCACCAGAGCGATGCCGTGCAGAAGGCCGCGACCCTGCGCCAGTACCGCAACTACGCCAACCTGGCCGAGAGCTACAGCGCCATCCCCACGCCGTTCCTGGCCATCACCAGCGGCGTATCCGCGGTGGGCAAGAGCCAGGTCGCCCTGCGCCTGGTGGACGCCCTGGGCGCCATCCGCCTGCGCTCGGACGTTGAACGCAAGCGTCTGTTCGGCAAGCAGCCGGCCGCAGCCAAAGGCAGCCTGAACGGCGGCATCTACAGCGCCGAGGCCAGCGCCGCCACCTACCAGCGCCTGCACCAGCTGGCCGAGCGCGCCCTGCACGCCGGCTTCCCGGTGGTACTGGACGCCGCCTACCTCAAGCACGAGCAGCGCTCCGCCGCCTGGCAGGTCGCCGAACAAAATGGCGTGCCCTTCCTGATCCTGGACTGCCAGGCGCCACAAGAAGTCATAGCCGCCTGGCTGGAACAGCGCCAGGCCGAAGGCACCGACCCCTCCGACGCTACCCTCGAGGTGATCCAGGCCCAGCAATCCAGCCGCGACGAGCTCAATGCCGACGAACTGGCCCACAGCCGCCGCGTCGACACCCACCAGGCGGCCAGCCTGGACGGCCTGATCGAGAGCATTCGCCAGCGCCTGCCTGGGCTCTGAGCCGCACCATTCAGGGCCTGTCTATACTGCCGGCAGGCCCTGAATGGAGGCACCCCATGAACCAACCCCGCCAGCTGGAAAATCCGCTCTATCGTCTGCTGCACGATGAGAAGGTCGCCGAGTTCAACAAGCAGAAGCCCCACGATGGCTCCGTCGACCTGCGCGGCGCCGATCTGCGCGGCCTCGACCTGCGCCTGCTGGACGCCAACCGTATCGACTTCACCGACGCCTACTTCCGCGGTGCTGACCTGCGCGGCCTCGACCTGCGCGAGTCCAACCTGGAGGGCGCCAGCATCGCCCATGCGCAGATCTCCGGCGCGTACTTTCCTGTACAGCTGAGCGCAGACGAAATCCTGCTCTCCATGCAGTTCGGCACCCGCATGCGCTACCGCCCCACCTGATCCAGAGTCCCCATGAGCGAGATCGCCCGCCTGTTCGGCAACCGCGCCGGCGCCTATGCCAGCTTCCGCCCGCAATACCCCTCCGCCCTGTTCGACTGGCTGGCCAGCAACTGCACTAGCCATGAACGGGCACTGGACATCGCCTGCGGCAATGGCCAGGCCAGCCGCCCGCTGCTCGGCCACTTTCGCCATGTGCTGGCCTGCGATGGCAGCCCCGAGCAACTGCAGGCCGCCCCCGATCTGCAGGGCGTCGACTGTTTTGCCGCCGACGCCAGTGCCCAGCCCCTGGCCGACGCCAGCCTCGACCTGATCGTCGTAGCCCAGGCCTTGCACTGGTTCGCCACTCCTGACTTCTTCGCTGAAGCACGCCGCCTGCTCAGGCCCGATGGGCTGCTCTGTGCCTGGTGCTACAGCCTGTTGCGCATCGACGATGCACTGGACGCCGTGCTTGATGACTTCTACTGGAACACCCTGAACGGCTACTGGCCGGCCGGCCGAACCAGCGTCGACGCGGGATACAGCGACATCCAGCCGCCTTTTGCACGCATCCAGGTACCGGCCTTCGCCATCGAATTGGAGTGGGATCTGCAACAGCTGGTCGGCTATCTGAGCACCTGGTCCGCAGTGCAGAAGCTGGAACAAGCCAGCGGGCGCGACCCGTTGCAGGACCTGCTGCCCAGGCTGCTGAAGGCCTGGGGCGACGGGCAGCAAAAGCGTTTTGTGCGATGGCCGCTACACTTTCTCGCAGGCTTCCCGGCACGCCCTCATGACCAAGGCAAGGAGGCGCCATGAATGATGAGCTGCAACACCTGAAGAACCTGGGCAAGACCTCAGCGCAGTGGCTGCACGCGGTCGGCATCCACAGCGCCAATGATCTGCGCCGGCTGGGCTCCGTCGATGCCTACCGGGCCGTACGCGCGCGTGGTTTTCGTGCATCCAAGGTTCTGCTCTACGCCATAGAAGGCGCTCTGCTCGACGTACACTGGAACGATCTGCCACCAGGCATCAAGGACAGCCTGAACGGCCAGCTGGACGAGCGAGTGCCGCGCAACAAGAGCTAGCTCACAACCTCCGAGCTGCGGCATTTACCTGCATCACGCCGCAACCTATTGTTGCCGCACTCTGCGTGCCTTATCGTCAGCCCAGCCAGTTCAAGGAATTACCGACATGTACCTACTCGGGGAGCAACCGGCCTACGCCGACCAGCTGATCCAACGCCTGCAGAGCATTCCCGCACAACTGCTCGAAGGGCTGCAGCCCAGCGGCTCGCCCCTGCGCCTCGAGCAGGTCGAGGATCTGGCCAAGATCCTTCCCGGCAATCAGCTGTACATCATCGAGAATGGCCTGCTGCACGCCCAGGTCGACGAACGCCCGCTGTTCTACCTGCAGGAAGGCGACCTGGTCGGCCTGCGCCAGGGCATCGACCTGCCCAGCTGCCGCTACAGCAGCGAAGAACACCTGACCCTGGTGCCCTATGCGCGCACCGACGTGTTCAAACACATCTACACCAGCGAGCAGCGCCAGGAACTGTTCATCCAGTACCTGATCGGCCACACCGCCCTGCTCTCGGATGCACTGGCCCGCCTCAAGCAGCCGGAAATTCGCCCGGCCACCGGCTTCCAGCACTTCGCCGCCGGCGAGGAACTGATCCACCAAGGCGACGATGCCGACCACGTGTTCGTGATCATCGAAGGCCATGCCGAGGCCCATGTCGATGGCCAGAAGGTCGGCGACGTGCAGAAAGACGAAATCTTCGGCGCCATGGCCGTGTTCACCCGCGAGAAGCGCAGCGCCACGGTGATCGCCAGCGAGCCCTGCACCGTCATGGTCATTCCCAAGGACCAGTTCCTCAGCCTGATGCAGAGCAACCCCCGCATCGCCCACAGCCTGATCGAGAGCATGGCGCGGCGCATCGACCTGCTGAACAAGGAAGTCACTCAGCTGCGTACCCAGCTGCCACAAAGCTGAGTCACGCAGGGCTGTAACGACAAACCCCGGCCATGGCCGGGGTTTTCTTTGCGTGGGTGTTTTGCCAACTAGTCGAAAATAATTCTCATCCAGGTGTTGACTAGAAAATGAGAATTGTTATTATTACCTCAACTGGTCGCGAGATCAGCCGATAAGCTCAAGAGACCACAGCAGTCGGACTCTTCAGATTATCTCCTCATCAGGCTAATCACGGTTATTGACCCGGCAATTTGCCGGGTCTTTTTTTGCCCGCAACTTTTAGCCGGCGCCGCGAGCCACCGCATCAGCAGCTTTGCTGCGCGAAGAGAGCGAATTTCAGATCAGATGAAAAGACCGCCCTCCAGAACGGAAGGCGGCAGGTAGCCGAGCGTCTTACCAGCCCACACCCAGGCCGATCATGTAGCGGCGCTCGTTGGTGTCGCCGTACTCGCTGGCGACCTTGTCCCACTCGGCCTTGAGGCTGAGGGCCGCCCAGCTGTTCAGCTTGTAGCGCACACCGGCCTCGCTATCGATGGTGTAGTCGACCGAGTCGATGAAGGGAGCGCCCACCTCACCCTGGGTGTAGATCTCCAGGTTCTTGCCATACAGGTAGCGCTTGTAGTCCCACTTGCTGGTGGCCGAGGTGAAGTGCTCGGTGCTGCCATCGGCGAACACATAGTCGTTGCGGTTGAGCAGGCCGGCGAGGGAGAAGGCACCTAGCTCGTCATCCCAGAACTGGTAACCGGGACCGGTACCGATGGTGCGCTGGGTTTCCAGGTCCTCGATACGGTCGTGGGTGTATTTCAGCTGGCCCTTCCAGAAGAATTTCTGCGTGAAGAAACGGTCGAGGTCGTAGCCCAACTCCGTCCGGTCGGTCTTGCGCTCGTTGTCCTTGGTCTCATGGTCATACTCGGCGGTAATGCCATGGCGCCAGGCGCCGTGGCGGGCCTTGGTATCGAGGTCGATGTTGTAGTCCTTGACGTCGTTGGCGGCGCGTTTGTAATCGGCCGAGAAGTCCAGCGTGCCGGTCCAGGCCAGGTCCTGCACCAGCGGTTTGGGCGGCATCATCTGGCTGATCGAGGCCAGGTCCACCACCTTGGGCGCCTCGCCGTTGACCAGTTCGACCTGGCCCTGCCCTGCGGGCCTCAGCGACTTCGCGTGCTCGCCAACGAAGTCGTCCTGCTTGACCAGCAGCGCCTGATCGCTCTCCAGCGTGGCGACCTTCTTCATGTCGAGGGTGATGGTGCCGGCGAAGTCGGTCTTCAGCAGCAGCTTGCCGCTGTCGAGCAACTGGATGGTACCGGTGATCTTGTCACCGCTCTTCAGCCAGACGGTGTCGGCGAGCAGCGGCGTGGAGGCGGCGCAAACGGCCAGGCAAAGCAGGGAGCGAAGCGATTTCATAGGCACGGTCAGGCTGGTACTGGAAAAAGGCGCGCATTATCCGGATGCACACCAGCTGAGCAAGCACAGACCGGCAAAACGCCCCTTGAGTTCAGCCCGTTCGACTACCAGCCCACACCCAGGCCGATCAGATAGTGGCGATCAGAGGCCGTGGTACCCAGCCCGCGAATCTGGTCCAGCTCGTACAGCAGCGACAGCCGCGCCCAGTCATTGAGGTGGTAGCGCAGCCCTGCCTCGCTATCGAGCACGTAGTCGATCGCGTCGATTTGCGGCACCTGCAGCTGGGCGGTGGTGTAGAACTCCAGGCGGGTGCCCCAGAGCAGGCGCTTGTAGTCCCACTCCACCGACCAGCTGTCGAAGTTCACGTCGCCGTAGCGGCTGTACAGCTCGATGCGATTGAACTGGGTGATCACATCCAGCCGCCCCAGCTCGTTGTCCCAGAAGCGGTAACCGGGGCCGGTGCCATAGATGCGCTGGCGGTAGATATCCTCGAACTGGTCCTCGTCCTGCTCGTAGCTGCCCCGCCAGAACCAGTGATCGGTGAAGAAGCGGTCGAGGTCGTATTCCAGCTCCCAGTTATCCTCGGTCTTCTCGCCGTTCTCCTTCTCGTGCTCCAGCTCGCCACGCAGCACATGCCGCCAGCGGCCATGCTCGACGCGAGTGTTGCCCTTGAGCTTCCACTCATCGGTACGGTCCTGGTTGCGCTCCAGATCCAGCTTGGCGTCCAGATTGCCCTCCCAGATGCGATCCTTGAGCAGCGGGCGCGGCGGTACCAGACGCGAGATGCTCGTCAGGGCGATTTCCCGCTCCTGGCCATTGACCACCTTGACCTTGCCTGGACCGGCAGCGCGCAACTGCTCGCTGCTCTCGCTGTCCAGACCGTCGCGGCGCAGCATCATAGGTTTGTCGGCGTTGAGGGTGGAGATATCCTTCCAGTCGATCAGCACCTTGCCGGCATACTTGGTCTTCAACGCCAGCTTGCCGCCATCGAGCAGCAGTATCTCGCCTGTCAGACGATCGCCATTGTTCAGCCACACCGTATCGGCGACGACGGGGCAAGCCAGGCTCAGCAACACACAGGACAGCAGGACGCGCAACATGGCCAAACCACCGAAGAAGGGACGAGGCGACGAGCCAGAACATGCCCCAGCCCTGGCACCCACGGCAAGTCCAGAGGGCCGCCGCGCGGCGCTTTATCTGGTACTGGCGCAGATACCCGCCGGCAAGGTGACCAGCTACGGCGAACTGGCCGCCCTGGCCGGCCTCGGCCGCGCGGCGCGCTGGGTCGGTCGCACCCTCAGCCAGCTCCCCGAGGATACCCGCCTGCCCTGGCATCGCGTACTCGGCGCTGGTGGCCGACTCAGCCTGGCCGCTGGCACCGCATCGGGCGAGGAACAACGCGCGCGCCTGCGCGCCGAGGGGCTGACCATCCGCAATGATCGCGTCGACATGCGCCGCCACGGCTGGCATCCGATGGAGCCGAACAACTAGGGGCTGTTGTCGTTTCGCTACAGCCGCGGCTTGCACCGAAACGACAACAGCCCCTAGAGTGCGCCCTTTGCCATGTCCGTAGCCGAACGCCTCATGCCCCGTAGAACCTGGCGCGCCGCCCTAGCCACCTATGCCCACCCGGCCACCCTGGCCCTGCTGCTGCTGGGCTTTGCCGCAGGCCTGCCGTACATGCTGGTGTTCTCCACCCTCTCGGTGTGGCTGCGCGAGGCCGGGGTGACCCACCAGACCATCGGCTACGCCAGCCTGATCGGCCTGGCCTACGCCTTCAAATGGGTCTGGGCGCCGATGCTCGACCAATGGCGCCTGCCGCTGCTCGGCCGCCTCGGCCGCCGCCGTTCCTGGCTGGTACTGTCCCAAGGGTTGGTGGCCTTCGGCCTGATTGGCATGGCCCTGTGCGATCCACAGCAACACCTGTCGTGGCTGATAGGCGTGGCCGTGGTCGTGGCCTTCGCCTCGGCCACCCAGGACATCGCGGTGGATGCCTACCGCCTGGAAATCGTCGACGACAACCGCCAGGCCGCCCTGGCCGCCAGCTACATGGCCGGCTATCGCGTCGCCGCCCTGCTCGCCACCGCCGGCGCCCTGTACTTCGCCGGCTGGTTCGGCACCCCTGGCGCTGGCTACCAGCACGGCGCCTGGGCCAGCACCTACCTGTTGTTCGCCATGCTGATGCTGCCGGGCGTGATCACCACCCTGTGGATGCGCGAACCGCCGGTGCCGCTGCAGACCCAGATGGCCGCGGCGCGCTACGGCCTGTACCGCCAGCTGGCCTCGGTCATGGTGCTGATCGTACTGCTGATCTCGGTGCCGGCGATGTTCACCCAGTTCTTCCGCAGCGACGTGTTCCTGGTATTGAGCGGCGACGTCAGCCTGGTCGAACTGATCCGCGACGATCGCGCCTTCATGCGCTTCGGCCTCTACGCCATTCTCACCGGTGTGTGCCTGTCACGCATGGGCCGCAGCAGCCTGGCGCCGGTGCTCACCCCGGTCAACGACTTCATCCTGCGCTACCGCTGGCAGGCGCTGCTGCTGCTCGGGCTGATCGCCACCTATCGCATGTCCGATACGGTGATGGGCGTGATGGCCAACGTCTTCTATATCGACATGGGCTTCGCCAAGAGCCAGATCGCCAGCGTCAGCAAGCTGTTCGGCCTGATCATGACCCTGCTCGGCGCGGCCCTCGGCGGCCTGCTGATCGTGCGCTTCGGCATCATGCCGATCCTGCTGCTGGGCGGCGCCGCCTCGGCCGGTACCAACCTGCTGTTCGCCACCCTGTCCGGCCTGGGCGCGGTGCACGAGCCGGCGGCCTATGCCGAGCAGACGGTCAGCCACCTGCTGTGGGCGCTCGACCCGCACATGCTGATGCTGGTGGTGACCATCACCCTCGACAACCTCAGCTCCGGCCTGGCCACAGCGGCATTCGTCGCCTACCTGTCGAGCCTGACCAACCTGAAGTTCTCCGCCACCCAATACGCGCTGCTCAGCTCCATCATGCTGCTGCTACCGCGCCTGGTCGGCGGCTATTCCGGGGTGATGGTGGAGAAGGTCGGCTACGGCCAGTTCTTCCTGGTCACCGCGCTGCTTGGCATCCCCACGCTGATCCTGATCCTGATGCAATGGCGCAAGCAGGGCGCCGGCCCGGCCCTGGCCGAGCCCGAAACCCCGCAGCGCCAGGGCGAATCAGGCTGAGGCCGGCGTCGCCACCGTGCGCGCCACCAGCCCCGGCACGGCGATATCCACACCCACCTCGCGTAGACGGTCGCGCACTTCCTCGTTGAACCTGAAGGTCACCGGCCAATAGTCCGAATTGGCCGTCCATACCCGCAGAGACAGGGTGATGAAGGTCTCGCCCAGCCCCGCGACCACCACCGCAGGCGGCGGCTCGCGGCGCACCCGCGGGTCCTCGGCCATCTCCCGCAGCACCTGCTGGGCCTTCTGCAGGTCGCTGTCGTAGTCCACCTTCACATCGAACACGATCTGCCGCGTGGCCTGGCGCGAGGTGTTGATGATCGGGCCGTTGGACAGCGCGCCGTTGGGCAGGATCACCGTGCGGTTGTCGCCGGTGCGCAGCACGGTGTGGAAGATCTGGATGCTGTCCACCGTCCCCGACTGCCCCTGCGCCTCGATCCAGTCGCCGATGCGGAACGGGCGGAACAGCAGGATCAGCACGCCGCCAGCAAAGTTGGCCAGGCTGCCCTGCAGGGCCAGGCCGATGGCCAGGCCGGCAGCACCGATGGCGGCGATGAACGAGGCGGTGGAGATGCCGATCATGGAGGCCACGCTGACCACCAGCAGCACCTTGAGCACGATATTGGCGAGGCTGCCGATGAAGCCGGTCAGCGCCGCATCCACCTTGCGCAGCCGCATCAGTTGCGCGAGGCGTGAGGTCAGGCGATTGATCAACCACCAGCCAACAACCAGGGTGATCAGGGCCAGGGTCAGCTTGCCGCTGTACTCCAGCACCACCGGCAGCCAGGCCTGGGACAGGCGGACGATCTCCTCGTAGTCGAATTGCATGGGTGCACTCCTTTTCCGACAGCTGAAACGACACCGCCATGGCGGGCCATGGCGGTGAAAGGTGTACAGCTGGGACGCGCACGCGGCGCCGGAGGTTCCCCCCGCGAGGTCAGTCGCGGAAGTTGTTGTACTGCAGCGGCATGCCGAACTCCTTGCCACGCAGGGCGGCAATCGCCTCCTGCAGGTCGTCGCGCTTCTTGCCGGTGACACGTACCTGCTCGCCCTGGATGGCGGCCTGCACCTTGAGCTTGCTGTCCTTGATGTGGGCGACGATCTTCTTCGCCAGCTCCTTGTCGATGCCCTCGCGGAAGGTCACTTCCTGCTTCATCACCTTGCCGGAGGCATAGGGGTCCTTGGCTTCCATACACTGCGCGTCGATCTTGCGCTTGATCAGGCTGGCGCGGACGATGTCGAGTACCTGCTCGAGCATGAACTCGGCTTCGGCGGTCAGGGTGATGGTCTTGTCCTTGCTTTCGATGCTGCACTTGCCGCGCAGGTCGAAGCGCCGCTCGAGTTCCTTGATGGCATTGTCGACCGCGTTGGTCAGTTCGTGCTTGTCCAGTTCCGACACTACGTCGAACGAAGGCATGGGTTTGCTCCTGATGGACGGCGCGATCCCCCTCACGGACTGAACGCGCCTGACTTGACGATAAAATTGGCGCGACCATTATAACCAGTCTGATACACGCCGTTCGGCCAACCTGCGGCGGCCATTTTTCTCTGCCAGTGAGCCCCTTCAATGCCCAACCCCCATCTCAGCATCCTGGTGGTGGACGACGCCAAGTTCTCCAGCGCCATGATCGGTCGTGCCCTGAGCCAGGCCGGTTATCAGGATGTGCGCTTCGCCAACAGCGCCGCAGAAGCCCTGCGCCTGCTGGAAAAACGCCCCGCCAGCGTGTTGCTGGCCGACTGGCTGATGCCGGAGATGGACGGCCTGGAACTGACTGGCCGCGTGCGCCAGCTGGACGAGACGGCCGAGCACTACACCTACGTCATCCTGCTCACCGGCAAGGAAGGCGAGAACGTGCTGTCCGAGGCCTTCGACCGCGGCGTCGACGACTTCATCAGCAAGGCCGCGATGAACGAACAGCTGGTACCGCGCGTGTACGCCGCCGACCGCCTGTGCAACACCCTGCAGCGCCTGCTCAATGAAAACCGCATGCTGACCCAGAACATCGCCAGCCTGGAGCAGCGCAACCTGGTCGACCCGCTCACCGGCCTGGGCAACCCGCGTTACCTGCAACAGAAGCTCGGCGATTGCCTGCGCCAGGTGGAGTCGCGTGGCGGCGCCCTGTGCTACCTGCTGATCGGCCTGCAGGAGGGTGAGGCACTGCGCCGCCAGTACGGCAACGGCTTCTGGAACGAAGTGCTGCACGGCGTGGCACGTCGTCTGCAGCAGCTGGTGCGGCCGCTGGATGTGCTGACCCGCGTCGACGAAACCCACTTCGGCATGATCGCCATGCTCGACGACCTGCAGGAATGCTCACCGAGCAGCTTCAAGCGCCTGCACGAGGGCCTCAACCTCAAGGCCTTCAAGACCAGCGAAGGCTTCATCAGCCTGAAGGCCGGCATCGCCCTGGTCGGCCTCGACGCCAAGTCGCTGCCGGTCGAGCCGCATCACCTGTTCGCCGAAGCCAGCCGCGTGCTGCCGGAATCCTACGCCAGCGGCCGGGTCAGCGCGGTACGCCTGCCGTTGCCCCAGTGAGTACCTGGCATATCCTCGGCGCCGGCAGCCTGGGCGGGCTGTGGGCCGCGCGCCTGGCCCGTGCCGGCCTGCCGGTGCGCCTGATCCTGCGCGACCAGACGCGTCTGAGCCAATACCGCGCCGCCGGCGGCCTGACCCTGGTCGAAGACGGCTTCGCCAGCCTGTACCCGATTCCGGCCGAAGTACCGGGCAGCGCCATCCCCATCCGCCGCCTGTTGCTGGCCTGCAAGGCCTATGACGCCGAAGAAGCGGTGGCCGAACTGGCGCCGCGCCTGGCCCCCGGTGCCGAGATCATCTTGCTGCAGAACGGCCTGGGCAGCCAGGACGCGGTCGCCAACCGCGTACCGCGGGCGCACTGCGTGTTCGCCTCCAGTACCGAGGGTGCCTTCCGCGAGAGCGATTTCCGTGTGGTTTATGCCGGTCGCGGCCAGACCTGGCTGGGCGTGCCGGGCGAGCGCCGCGCGCCGGACTGGCTGGAGCAGCTGCAAACGGCTGGCATCAACCACGACTGGAGCGACGAGATCCTGGAGAAGCTGTGGCGCAAGCTGGCGCTGAACTGCGCGATCAATCCGCTGACCGTGCTGCACGACTGCCGCAACGGCGGGCTGCGCGACTGGCCGGACGAAGTCGCCGGGCTGTGCGAGGAGCTGAGCGAGCTGCTGCACGCTTGCGGCCAGGGCGCCGCGGCCAGCGACCTGCACCAGGACGTGCTGCGGGTGATCGACGGCACCGCCGCCAACTTCTCCTCCATGTACCAGGACGTGGCCCGTGGCCGCCGCACCGAGATCAGCTACCTGCTCGGCTACGCCCTGCGCGAGGCGCAGCGCCTGCAACTCGACCTGCCACGCCTGGACGATCTGCTGCAGCGCCTGCGCGAGCACCTGACCGTCCGCGGATTGCCCGTGGACTGATGCGGCGCTACCCTGCCCCTTCCCATCCGAAGCGGAAGCCGCGCCCTTGACCCGTCTGCGCCAGCGTCTCGACAACCTGCCGGTCGGCCGCAAGCTGCTCGCCGCGCTGCTGGTACTGCTGGCGACCGTGCTGCTGGTGGCCAACCTGGCGTTCATCAGCGCGGCCTACTGGATCTCCCAGGAGAGCGTCGCACCCCAGGCGCTGCAGACCCTCGGCAAGCTGGTCGCCACTCCCGAGCTGAGCCGCCACGCGCTGTCCTCGCCCAAGGCCGCGCGCGAAGTGCTGGAGCGCCTGGAAAACTACACCCCGCTGCGCGCCGCCGCGCTGTATGACAGCAGCGGCCAGCGCCTGGCCGACGTGCAGCTGGGCGAGCCGCTGCAATTGCCCGACTACAGCGACAACCTCGAACACTGGCGCCTGAGCGAGTTCCGCTCGACCCGCGCCATCGAGCTGCCGCAGCCGGGCAAGGCCCCCGGCTACCTGCTGCTGGTGGCCTCCAGCGAGCTGCCCGGCGCCTTCTACACCGGCACCGTCACCGCCAGCGCGGTGATCCTGGCCTTCAGCGTGCTGCTCTGGGCGCTGATCGCCCGGCAGATCCGCCGCCTGATCACCCGCCCGATCCGCAAGCTCGAAGAGCTGTCGCGCCAGGTCACCCGTGAGGAGAACTACTCGCTGCGCGCCATGCGCGGCAACCACGACGAAATCGGCAGCCTGGCCGACGCCTTCAACACCATGCTCGGCCGCATGGAGGCCCGCGAGCAGCAGCTCAAGCGCGCCCGCGACGACGCCGAAAGCGCCTTCTCCCAGGCGCAGAGCCTGGCCGAGGAGACCCGCCACTCCAACCGCAAGCTGGAGCTGGAAGTGCAGGTGCGCAGCAAGATCGAGAAGAAGCTCACCGGCTTCCAGAACTACCTCAACAACATCATCGACTCCATGCCCTCGGCGCTGATCGCCCTCGATCAGGAGTTCTATGTCACCCAGTGGAACCAGGAGGCCAGCGCCCTCTCTGGCACGCCGCTGGACGAGGCACTGAACCAGCCGGTGTTCCTCGCCTTCCCCTCGCTCAAGCCTTACCTGCAGCAGCTCAAGCGCACTGCCGAGCAGCACCGGGTGGAAAAGATCGAGCGCGTCACCTGGCGCCGCGGCGACGAGGCCCACCACTACGCGCTGACCTTCTACCCGCTGATGGGCGCCGGCGGGCGCGGCGCGGTGATCCGCATCGACGACATCACCCAGCGCCTGTCGCTGGAGGAGATGATGGTGCAGTCGGAGAAGATGCTCTCGGTCGGCGGCCTGGCCGCCGGCATGGCGCACGAGATCAACAACCCGCTGGGCGCCATCCTGCACAACGTGCAGAACATTCGCCGGCGCCTGTCGCCGGAGCTGGCGAAGAACCAGGACCTGGCCGTGGAGGCCGGCATCGCCCTCGACGACATCAACGCCTACCTGCACAGCCGCGAGATTCCCCAGTTGCTCGACGGCATCGCTCAGGCCGGCTCGCGGGCGGCCAAGATCGTCACCCACATGCTCGCCTTCAGCCGCCGTAGCAATCGTCAGCTGGCGCCGTGCCAATTGCCGGTGCTGATCGACCAGGCGCTGGAGATCGCCGGCAACGACTTCGACCTGACCGAGAGCTTCGACTTCAAGGGCATCGCCATCGAGCGGGACTTCGATGCGCAGCTCGGCCCGGTGCCGGCCACCGCCAACGAGCTGGAACAGGTGCTGCTCAACCTGCTGAAGAACGCCGCCCAGGCCATCCACCTGCGCGAAGACAACCGCGAGCCGGGACGCATCACCCTGCGCACTCGCCGCAATCCGCCCTGGGCGGAAGTCCAGGTGGAAGACAACGGCGTCGGCATGCCCGAGCTGGTGCGCAAGCGCATCTTCGAGCCCTTCTTCACCACCAAGGAAGTCGGCCAGGGCACCGGCCTCGGCCTGTCCGTGTCGTACTTCATCGTCACCAACAACCACAAGGGTCAGCTGGAGGTGCAATCCTCCCTGGGCAAGGGCACCTGCTTCACCCTGCGCCTGCCGCTGACCGCTCCCGCTGAAGGCATCCACAGCTGATGGGCTATCGACTGAGCAAGATCTACACGAAGACCGGCGACAAGGGCGAGACCGGCCTGGCCGACGGCCGCCGCGTGGCCAAGGACCACCCGCGCGTGGAGGCCATGGGCGAGCTGGATACCCTCAATAGCCAGCTCGGCCTGCTGCTGGCCGGGCTCGCCGAGCAGGCCGGCCAGTGGCCGGGACTGAACGAGGTCAGTGAGGTCCTGGCGCCCTGCCAGCACCGCCTGTTCGACCTCGGTGGCGAGCTGGCGATGCCCGACTACCAGGCCCTGCAGGAAGCAGAAGTGGAGCGCCTGGAGGCGGCCATCGACCTGTGGAACGAGGAGCTGGGGCCGCTGCAGAACTTCATCCTGCCCGGTGGCTCTCATCTGGTAGCCCAGGCCCACGTCTGCCGCAGCCTGGCGCGTACCAGTGAACGCCGCTGCCAGCAGCTCAACGCGGTGGAGCCGCTGCGCCCAGTGGGCATGGCCTACGTCAATCGCCTGTCCGATCTGCTGTTCGTCGCCGCACGACTGATCGCACGGCGCACGCAGGTCGACGAAGTACTCTGGCAGGCCGCGGCCAAGCCGCAAAGCTGACCCCTGACGCTACCCATCGGTAGCGCCAGACTCACACCGGCCAGAAGGCGCGAATACCAGCCACACCCTGAGCACCGGCCTGCCAGGCGCGCTCGCGCTCCTGCGGGCCGACACCACCGAGCAGGAAGGCCGGCAAATTGCTGCCGCGCAGCAGCTCGGCGGCAGCCTCCCAGCCCAGCGGCGCAGCGTCCGGGTGAGTCTGGGTGGCCTGTACTGGCGACAGGGTGACGAAGTCCACGCCCATGCGCGCCGCCAGCGCCAGTTCCTCGGCATTGTGGCAGGACGCCGCCAGCCAGCGCTGACCGGGGAACGGCCGACCATTGGGCGCGTACTTGCGCAGCTGCTCGGCGGTCAGGTGCCAGCCGGCGGCGGGAAAGTCGCCCAGCCACTCCAGCGGCCCCTTGAGCATCAGCTGCGCCTTGCCGGCACACAGGCCCTGGATATCCACCGCCAGATCGCGGTACTGCGGGTCGAACATGTTCGGCGCACGCAGTTGGATCAGCTTGGCACCGGCCGCCAAGGCGGCGCGCACGCCACGCATCAGCTCGGCCGGTTCCAGGCCCTCGGGCGTGATCAGGTAGGTGTCAGGCAGGCGCGCTGCCGCCACGATGGGCTGGTTGGCGGCCGGGAACTCGTAGTCGAGCAGCTCGCGTTCGTCGGCCCAGGCCAGCGGCTGGCCCTCGGCGCCATGTGGCTCACCAGCGAAGGCCGCGACTTCCCAGACGTCCAGCAGCACCTGCTTGTCCGGATAGTCGTGGTGCACCTGGATCAGCGGGCGCGCCACGCTCACCTGGATGCCCAGCTCCTCCTCCAGCTCGCGGGCCAGGGCCAGCTCGACGGCCTCGCCCTCCTCGACCTTGCCACCGGGAAACTCCCACAGGCCGCCCTGGTGCTTGTCCTGCGGGCGCTTGGCAATCAGCACCCGCCCGTCTGCGCCACGGATCACCGCAGCGGCCACATGCACACGTTTCACCCCTTCATCTCCTCTTGAGCGGCCTGGTACCAGCGGCTGAACGCTGGCCATTGATAGATGGTCTCGACATAGGCCGCAGCCTCTGCCGGCAGTGTCACCCGATAGCTGCGCAGGCGCGCCGCCACCGGGGCGAAGAAGGCATCGGCGATGCTGGCATGGCCGAACAGGAACGCGCCGTCCTGGCCGAAGCGCTGGCGGCAATCGGCCCACAGACGGCAGATGCGCTCGATATCGGCCTGCACCTCGGCAGGCACCTCGGCCAGGGCCTGGTCACGCGCCAGGTCCATCGACATGTGGCTGCGCAGGGCCATGAAGCCGCTGTGCATCTCGGCGCAGACGCTGCGTGCCAGAGCGCGGGCGTACTGGCCACGCGGCCACAGATGCGCTTCGGGGAAACGTTCGGCCAGGTACTCGGCGATGGCCAGGGAGTCCCACACCGGGCCCTCCTCGGTCTGCAGCACCGGCACCTTGCCGGTCGGCGCGTGGGTCAGCAGCAGGCTGCGGCTGTCCGGCTGATACAGACGCACCTTGATCTCTTCGTAGGGCGCACCGGTCAGATCCATGGCCAGCGCCGCGCGCAGCGACCAGGAGGAATAGTTCTTGTCGCCTATCACCAGTTTGAGGGGCATCTCGATCTCCTTGAGCGGTTTCAGGAGCAGCGTACGCAGGCCTGGCGGCCGCGAGCAATTCCGTCTGCGCATGCCCCCATGAGCCCGGGGAATGGCAGCACGGAACGGGCCGGGGCAGGACGCCCCGGCCCAGAATCGCTGAGCCAGTTCACGACCTTGCGAGCTAGAGCCAGGCTAGGCGCAACGTTAGTAACAGCCTTCGGCTGGTCAAAGCGGCGAGGAAGCGCAGTTTACGCGCGGTAAATGAGCATCCGAGCCTGCTTTTAACGACGCCTGGCCGACGCGCAGCTGATCGGGGACGGCTCAGGTGCGGTATTCGGCGTTGATCTTCACGTACTCGTGGGACAGATCGGTGGTCCAGATGGTTTCGCTGCAATCGCCACGACCCAGCTCGATACGGATGCCGATCTCCTCACGGGCCATCACCGCTGCGCCCTGGTCCTCGGTATAGGTGGAAGCACGACCGCCCTTGCTGGCGATGCACACCTCGCCGAGGAACACGTCGATCAGGCTCACGTCCAGGTTCGGCACGCCGGCGTAGCCGACGGCGGCGAGGATGCGCCCCCAGTTGGGGTCGGAGGCGAACAGCGCGGTCTTGATCAGCGGCGAGTGAGCCACGGCGTAGGCCACGTCCAGGCACTCCTGATGGTTGCCGCCGCCGTTGACCTGCACGGTGACGAACTTGGTCGCGCCTTCGCCGTCACGGACGATGGCCTGGGCCACTTCCATGAACACTTCCAGCACCGCCTGCTTGAGCTTGGCGAACAGCTCGCCGGAAGCCGCGGTGATTTCCGGCAGTTTGGCTTGGCCGGTGGCAATCAGCATGCAGCAGTCGTTGGTCGAGGTATCGCCGTCGATGGTGATGCGGTTGAACGACTTGTTGGCCGCATCGCGCACCAGGGCCTGCAGCACATCGCGGGCGACCTTGGCGTCGGTGGCGATGTAGCCGAGCATGGTCGCCATGTTCGGGCGGATCATGCCGGCGCCCTTGCTGATGCCGGTCACGGTGACGGTCACGCCATCGTGCTGGAACTGGCGGCTGGCACCCTTGGGCAGGGTGTCGGTGGTCATGATGCCGGTGGCAGCTTCGGCCCAGTGGTCCTCGTGCAGATCGTCCAGGGCGGCCTGCAGGGCGCCTTCAATCTTGGCCACTGGCAGCGGCTCGCCGATCACACCGGTGGAGAATGGCAGCACGGCCTCTTCGCTCACACCGGTCAGCGCGGCCAGCGCGGCGCAGGTGCGGCGGGCGTTGCTCAGGCCATCCGGGCCGGTGCCGGCGTTGGCGTTGCCGGTGTTGGTCAGCAGATAGCGCACATCGCCGGCCACGCGCTCGCGGGTGACGATCACGGGAGCCGCGCAGAAGGCGTTGGTGGTGGTCACACCGGCCACGCGCGAGCCTTCGGCGCAGCGCATCACCACCACGTCCTTGCGCCCCGGGCGCTTGATGCCGGCGGAGGCGATACCGAGTTCGAAACCGGGAACGGGGTGCAGCTTGGGCAGGGGACCGAGACCAACGGCCATAGAAGCGCTCCTTACTGAGGCAGTGTCACTGAAGTTGGAAAAACGCCGCGAGCGGCTGAGCCGGTCGCGGCGTTTCTGGTATAGCAGGCTAGGTACGGTTTAGCCGACCTGGCCGTGGCAATGCTTGTACTTCTTACCGGAACCGCAAGGGCACGGCTCGTTGCGACCGATCTTCGGTTCGCTGCGCACCGGCGCGGCGACAGCCAGTTCGCCCTCTTCCTCGCCTTCTTCGGCACCCGGCATGGACGAGACTTCAGCGTGCTGGAACTGCATGCGCTCGGCCATGGCTTCGGCTTCGCGACGCAGGCGCGCCTCTTCCTCGACCGGGTCCTCGCGGCGTACCTGGACGTGAGACAGCACACGGATGGTGTCGCGTTTGATCGAGTCGAGCAGGTCCTGGAACAGGGTGAAGGACTCGCGCTTGTATTCCTGCTTCGGGTTCTTCTGCGCGTAGCCGCGCAGGTGGATGCCGTGGCGCAGGTGATCCATGGTGGCCAGGTGGTCCTTCCACAGGTCGTCCAGCACGCGCAGCAGCATCTGCTTCTCGAAGGTACGCAGGGCCTCGGCACCGGCCAGGTCTTCCTTCTCGGTGTAGGCGGCGATCAGCTCGGCGAGGATCTTCTCGCGCAGGGTCTCTTCGTAGAGTTTCTCGTCATCGTCCAGCCACTGCTGAACCGGCAGGCGCAGGCCGAAGTCGCTGTACAGCGCATCTTCCAGGCCCTTGATGTCCCACTGCTCGGGCAGCGACTGCGGCGGAATGTGGCTGCTGATGGTGTTGCCGAGCACTTCCTCGCGGAAGTCGCTGATGGTCTCGCCGATGTTCTCGGCGGCCAGCAGGCTGTTGCGCATGTGGTAGATCACCTTGCGCTGCTCGTTGGCCACGTCATCGTATTCGAGCAGTTGCTTGCGCATGTCGAAGTTGCGGCCTTCGACCTTGCGCTGGGCCTTCTCGATGGCGTTGGTCACCATGCTGTGCTCGATGGCCTCGCCGGACTGCATGCCCAGGGCCTTCATGAAGTTCTTCACCCGGTCGGAGGCGAAGATGCGCATCAGATTGTCTTCCAGCGACAGGTAGAAGCGGCTGGAACCCGGGTCACCCTGGCGACCGGCACGGCCACGCAGCTGGTTGTCGATACGGCGCGATTCGTGACGCTCGGAGGCGATCACGTGCAGACCACCGGACTCGATCACCTGCTGGTGGCGCTTCTGCCAGTCGGCCTTGATCTGCGCGATCTGCTCTTCGCTCGGCGCTTCCAGGGCAGCCACTTCGGCCTCCCAGTTACCGCCCAGCAGAATGTCGGTACCACGACCGGCCATGTTGGTGGCCAGGGTCACGGCGCCCGGGCGACCGGCCTGGGCAATGATCTCGGCTTCCTTCTCGTGGTACTTGGCGTTGAGCACCTTGTGTTCGATGCCGGCCTGCTCGAGCAGCTTGGAGACGTACTCCGAGGTCTCGATCGAGGCGGTACCGACCAGGATCGGCCGGCCCTGGGCCTGGCAGTCCTTCACGTCGGTGATGATCGCCTGGTACTTCTCTTCCTGGGTCAGGTAGACCAGGTCGTTGTAGTCCTTACGCGCGATCTGACGGTGGGTGGGGATCACCACCACGTCCAGGCCGTAGATCTGGCGGAATTCGAAGGCCTCGGTGTCGGCGGTACCGGTCATGCCGGACAGCTTGTTGTACAGGCGGAAGTAGTTCTGGAAGGTGGTCGAAGCCAGGGTCTGGCTCTCGGCCTGGATGTTCACGCCTTCTTTGGCCTCGATGGCCTGGTGCAGGCCCTCGGACAGGCGACGGCCCTGCATGGTACGGCCGGTGTGCTCGTCGATCAGGATGACCTGGTCGTTCTGCACGATGTACTCGACGTTGCGGTGGAACAGCTTGTGCGCACGCAGGCCGGCGTAGACATGGGTCAGCAGGCTGAGATTGTGCGCGGAGTACAGGCTCTCGCCCTCGGCCAGCAGGCCGCCGGCGGTGAGCAGTTCCTCGATGTACTGGTGGCCGGCCTCGTTGAGTTCGACCTGACGGGTCTTCTCGTCGACCTTGTAGTGGCCTTCCTGGGTGACCACGCCTTCCTCTTCCTCGATGTGCTGCTTGAGGCGCGGGATCAGCTTGTTGATTTCCATGTACAGCTTGGAGCTGTCTTCGGCCTGGCCGGATATGATCAGCGGAGTACGCGCTTCGTCGATGAGGATCGAGTCCACTTCGTCGACCACGGCGAAGTTCAGCTCACGCTGGAACTTGTCTTCCAGGCTGAAGGCCATGTTGTCGCGCAGGTAGTCGAAACCGAATTCGTTGTTGGTGCCGTAGGTGATGTCGGAGGCGTAGGCGGCGCGCTTCTCTTCCGGCGGCTGGAACGGGGTGACCACGCCGACGGACAGACCGAGGAACTCATACAGCGGACGCATCCAGTTGGCGTCGCGGCGGGCCAGGTAGTCGTTCACCGTCACCACGTGCACGCCCTTGCCGGACAGCGCGTTGAGGTACACCGCCAGGGTACCCACCAGGGTCTTGCCCTCGCCGGTACGCATCTCGGCGATCTTGCCCTCGTGCAGGGTCATACCACCGATCAGCTGCACGTCGAAGTGACGCATGCCCATCACCCGCTTGCCGGCCTCACGGGCCACGGCAAAGGCTTCGGGAAGGATCTGGTCGAGTGTCTCGCCCTTGGCCAGGCGCGCCTTGAACTCTTCGGTCTTGGCCTTGAGCTGCTCGTCGGAGAGGCCGAGTATTTGCTCTTCGAGGGCGTTGATCGCGGTCACTGTCTTGAGCATGCGTTTGACTTCACGCTCGTTCTTGCTTCCAAAGAGTTTCTTCAACAGTGGCGCAAACATATCGACGGATTCTTCCACTCAAGGGGATGGGGGGTGGCCCCGGAGGACCTGCCCGACGGCCTGCTCGGCCGCATGCAAAGGGGGCATTCTACTCGGAAACGTTGGCGAGAAAAGGGCGAACTCCCGCGAGCCTGGCCGATACGCCAAGCACGCCCACCAGCGCGCCGCTCTTCCTATATGGGGACGACAACCGGCAGCTGCAAGGGGGCTTTGCTAACATGGGCGCACCATCGCCCGAAGCCATCGCCATGAGCCTGCGCCCACCCAAAGCCAAGACCCCCAACGCCCTGCTGCGCGAGCACAAGCCGCTGCAGGCGTTGTTCAGCGCCGCGCAGCGCCTGGGCAAGCTGCAGGCGCTGGTAGAAGCGCAGCTGGAGCCGGCGGCCCGCGAGCATTGCCAGGTGGCCAGCTGGCACGACGGCTGTCTGTTGCTGCTGACCAGCAACGGCCACTGGGCGACCCGACTGCATTACCAGCAGCGTCGCCTGCAGCGCCTGCTGCAGGTACTGCCGGAGTTCGCCGGCCTGCAGAAGATCCAGGTCAAGGTACGCCCGCCGAACACCCACGCGACCTATCAGGCGAACAAGACCGAGTTGTCCGAGGCGGCCGCCGACAGCCTGTGCAGCGCGGCAGAAGGTATCGACGATCCCAAGCTGCGCGCCGCCCTGGAACGCCTGGCGCGCAACGCCAAACGCGACTGAGCGTTCGCTTTACCCGGTTAAATCGCCAGAAAAAAACAGGCCACCCGAGGGTGGCCTGAATACAACAGAAGGGAGGGGTGTTGCTTACACGGCCGCAACTGGGCGCATGTAGGAGATCGGCGCGGTGCTGGCGTCGTCGAAGATCACCACTTCCCAAGCATCTTGCTGCTCGATCAGGGTGCGCAGCAGACGATTGTTCAGCGCGTGTCCGGACTTGAAGCCCTTGAACTCACCGATCAGGCTGTTGCCCAGCAGGTAGAGGTCGCCGATGGCATCGAGGATCTTGTGCTTGACGAATTCGTCCTCGTAACGGAGGCCGTCTTCGTTGAGCACACGGAACTCGTCCACCACGATGGCGTTTTCCACACTGCCGCCGAGTGCCAGGTTCTGCGAACGCAGGAACTCGATGTCACGCATGAACCCGAAGGTCCGCGCGCGGCTCACTTCCTTGACGAAGGAAGTGCTGGAGAAATCGACGCTAGCGGTCTGGGTGCGACCACGGAACACCGGGTGATCGAAATCGATCTCGAAGCTCACCTTGAAGCCGTCGAAGGGCAGGAAAGTGGCGCGCTTGTCGCCCTCTTCCACAGTCACTTCGCGCAGCACGCGGATGAACTTCTTCGGTGCTTCCTGCTCTTCCAGGCCCGCCGATTGAATCAGGAATACAAAGGGACCGGCACTGCCATCCATGATCGGGACTTCTGACGCCGACAGCTCGACGTAGGCGTTGTCGATGCCCAGACCTGCCATGGCCGAAAGCAAGTGCTCGACGGTGTCCACCTTGACGTCACCATTGACCAGAGTGGTCGACATGGTGGTCTCACCGACGTTCTCGGCGCGGGCGGGGATTTCCACGACCGGGTCCAGATCGGTGCGACGGAACACGATTCCGGTATCCACCGGGGCCGGCTTGAGGGTCAGGTAAACCTTCTCCCCCGAGTGCAGGCCAACACCGGTGGCTCGGATGATGTTCTTCAGGGTGCGTTGTCTGATCATGTTTTTGGCTGCGCTTGTTGCGAACTGTTTTCAACAATGGGCGGCGATGATAGCAGAACCGCCCTTTGCTGAACACCAATCACCGATATACTCCTGATAGACAGCATCAATCAGCCTGACGACGCAGGAAGGCCGGGATATCCAGATAGTCCAGGTCATCCTGATTGTTCAGCTTGGCCGCAGCGGCACTGCCGGCGAGGCTCTGACGCTGAACGGTCGGGCGCTCGTAGTCCTTGTAGTTGACGGCCGGCTGCTCGGCGGCACGCGGAGCGGCGCTGATGGTGGTAGCCGGAGTGGCAACGGCAGCGGCGGCGATGGTGTTGTCGACCACCTTGACCGGCTTCTCGATGCGCGCGCCCAGGCCGGTAGCGACCACGGTCACGTGCAGCTCGTCACGCATGTCCGGATCGATCACAGCACCGACCTTGACGGTGGCGGCTTCCGAGGCGAAGGCCTCGATGATCTCGCCCACCGCGGCGTATTCGCCCAGGGACAGGTCCAGACCAGCGGTGATGTTGACCAGGATGCCACGCGCGCCCTGCAGGTTGACGTCTTCCAGCAGCGGGTTGCGGATGGCCGCTTCGGTAGCCTCGCGAGCACGGTTCGGACCACTGGCGCAGCCAGTGCCCATCATGGCCATGCCCATTTCGCCCATCACGGTCTTCACGTCGGCGAAGTCGACGTTCATCAGGCCCGGACGCTGCATGATGTCGGAGATACCACGCACGGCGCCGGACAGCACGTCGTCAGCCTTGGCGAAGGCGGACAGCAGGCTGGCGTCCTTGCCGAGGATGGTCAGCAGCTTCTCGTTGGGGATGGTGATCAGCGAGTCGACCACGTCGGACAGCGCGCGGATGCCCTCGTCGGCGACTTGCATGCGCTTGCGGCCTTCGAACGGGAACGGACGGGTCACCACAGCAACGGTGAGGATGCCCATTTCCTTGGCCACTTCGGCGATGATCGGCGCTGCACCGGTACCGGTACCGCCACCCATGCCGGTGGTGATGAACACCATGTCGGCGCCATTCAGCACTTCGGCGATGCGCTCACGGTCTTCCATGGCGGCCTGACGGCCGATTTCCGGGTTGGTACCAGCGCCCAGGCCTTTGGTCACGCCCGGGCCGAGTTGCAGCACGGTACGCGCGCCGACGTTCTTCAGCGCCTGTGCGTCGGTGTTGGCGCAGATGAATTCCACGCCTTCGATGTTGTTTTTGATCATGTGGTTAACGGCGTTACCGCCGCCGCCGCCCACGCCGATCACTTTGATAACTGCGCTTTGTGGAGCGTTATCTACTAATTCGAACATTTCCCCTCTCCTTCCTTTTTAGTTATCGCCTACAGCTACCGCGGGTTTCACATCAAAAATTGCCCTGGACCCAGCGTTTCAGCCGTTCCAGTACCGGTGTTTTGGGCTCATCGCCATATTGGATTCCAGGCGCGTGGTAGCCGTCGGACTGCTTCCGCAGCCCGTACATCAGCAGGCCCACGCCTGTGGAATAGATAGGATTACGCACGACGTCGGTCAGTCCCTTGACGCTGTGGGGTACGCCCAAACGCACCGGCATGTGAAAGATCTCTTCGGCCAGTTCGACGGCGCCTTCCATCTTGGCGGTGCCGCCGGTGAGGACGATCCCAGCCGGAATCATGTCCTCGTAGCCGCTGCGCCGCAGCTCGGCCTGGATGAGGGTGAAGAGCTCGTCGTAACGGGGCTCGACTACCTCGGCCAGAGCTTGACGGGACAGCTCCCGCGGTGGCCGGTCTCCCACACTGGGAACCTTGATGGTTTCCCCTGGACCCGCCAGTTTGGCTAGGGCGCAAGCATACCGAATCTTGATTTCCTCGGCATACTGGGTCGGGGTACGTAATGCCATTGCAATATCATTGGTGACCTGGTCGCCGGCGATCGGGATCACCGCGGTGTGACGGATCGCACCTTCGGTGAAGATGGCGATGTCGGTGGTACCGCCACCGATGTCGACCAGGCACACACCCAGTTCCTTCTCGTCCTCGGTCAGCACCGAGTAGGCGGAAGCCAGCTGTTCCAGAATGATGTCGTCCACTTCCATGCCGCAGCGACGCACGCACTTCTCGACGTTCTGCGCGGCGTTGGTGGCGCAGGTGACCACGTGCACCTTGGCTTCCAGGCGCACACCGGACATGCCCAGCGGCTCGCGTACGCCTTCCTGGTTATCGATCACGTAGTCCTGCGGCAGGGTGTGCAGCACGCGCTGATCGGCCGGAATGGCCACCGCCTGGGCGGCATCGAGCACGCGCTCCAGGTCGGCCGGGCTCACTTCGCGGTCGCGGATGGCGACGATGCCGTGGCTGTTCAGGCTGCGGATATGGTTGCCGGCGATACCGACGAAGGCCGAGTGGATACGGCAGCCGGCCATCAGCTGCGCCTCTTCGATGGCGCGCTGGATCGACTGCACGGTGGACTCGATGTTCACCACCACGCCCTTCTTCAGGCCGCGCGACGGACTGGTGCCGATCCCGACGATATCCAGATCGCCATCGGCGGTTACCTCGCCCACCAGCGCCACCACCTTGGAGGTGCCGATGTCCAGGCCGACGATCATCTTGCCGCTCTGCACGCTTGCCATGATCTCTACTGTTCTCCTCGATTCACTGGACGGCGACCGTCGTTTCGGTTGCCGTCGGCGCCACCGGCGTGCGCCAGGCCACGGCCAGGCCGTTGGCGTAGCGCAGGTCGATGCGCGCGATATTCGCGATCTGCTGCTTGAGCACCTTGTCGTGGATGCTGGCGAACCGGCGCATCTTGTCGACCAGGTGATCCCGGCCCAGGAGGATTTCCACGCCCTGGGCGGTACTGATGAACCAACTGCCGTGCTCGCGCAGCTCCAGGCTGCTGATGGTGAAGCCCAGCGGCCGCAGCAGCTGGCTGAGCACCTGGTATTGCTGCATCACCTGCTGCTGGGCGCGTTGCGGCCCGGACAGCAGCGGCAGGTGTTCGTAATTGGCCGCTTCGCGCGGGGCGAAGGCGCGGCCCTGGTTGTTGAGCAGCGCGCCGTCGCCCCAACGGGCCACCGGCAGCTGCTCTTCCAGAGTGATCGATACCTGGTCCGGCCATACACGACGCACTTCGGCGTGGGCGATCCAGGGCATCTGCTCCAGCTCGGCACGCATGCCGGCCAGGTCGATGGTGAAGAAGCTGGCCGAGGTGTAGGGCGCGATGCGCTCCTGCACCGCCTGCTGGCTGATGTAGCTCAGCTCGCCCTGCACGCTGACCCGGCTGATCGGCCGGTCGGCGTAAGGCAGCAGGCGCTGGGCGCCCTCGTAGGTACCCAGGCCCAGGACCACCAGCAACAGCGGCCAACCCAGGCGCTTGAAGCCGCTGGCCAGGCCACCGATATCCGGCTTCGGCAGGCGTGCGGCCAGCGGTTCCTTGGCCACCATCCGGCTCGCGCCGCGCGCAGCGATAGGCTGACGCCGAGTGGCGCCTCCTATGGGCTGCGGGTGACGGAGGGTGGCGACCATGGTTTAGCCCCTCGCCTCGACGCTGTCGGCCAGGATCGCCAGCACCAGCTGCTGGAAATCCAGACCGGCGGCGCGCGCGGCCATCGGTACCAGGCTGTGATCGGTCATGCCCGGCACGGTGTTCACTTCCAGCAGCCAGAACTTGCCGCTGGCATCCTGCATCACGTCGGCGCGCGCCCAGCCCTGGGTGCCCACGGCCTCGCAGGCACGCGCGGTGAGCTCCTTCAGCTCCGCCTCTTTCTCGGCCGACAGGCCACAGGGGATGCGGTACTGGGTGTCATTGGCCAGGTATTTGGCGTCGTAGTCGTAGAAGGTGTGCGGAGTGCCCAGGCCGATGGGCGGCAGCACCTGGCCGCGCAGCATGGCGATGGTGTACTCGGGGCCGTCGATCATCTGCTCGACCAGCACCTGCGAGTCGTACTTGCTGGCGTCCTTCCAGGCCGCGATCAGCGCGTCGACATCAGCGACCTTGGCCATGCCGATGCTGGAGCCTTCGTGGGCCGGTTTGACGAACAGCGGGAAGCCCAGTTCGGCAGCCGCCGCACGGCAGTCCTCTTCGCTGGCCAGAGCAGCGTGGTTCGGCGTCGGCAGGCCCAGGCTCAGCCACACTCGCTTGGTGCGCAGCTTGTCCATGGCCAGGGCAGAAGCGAGGATGCCGCTGCCGGTGTAGGGAATGCCGGCGCACTCGAGCAGGCCCTGCATGGAGCCGTCTTCACCGCCGCGACCGTGCAGCACGATGAAGGCGCGATCGATCTTCTCGGCGACCAGGCGCTGCAGGAAGTCATCACCGACGTCGATACCGAAGGCGTCCACGCCGGCGCTCTGCAGGGCTTCCAGCACGGCGGCGCCGGACTTCAGCGACACCGCACGCTCGGCGCTCTTGCCGCCGAACAGCACGGCGACGCGGCCGAAGGCCTTGGGATCGAGGGTGGAATGCAGGCTCATTTCGACTCACCTTGAACAGCGAACAGCGGGTGCTTGATCAGTTGCGGGGCTACGCCGCCGATATCGCCGGCACCCTGGCACAGCAGGATGTCGCCGGCGCGCAGCAGCGGCTTGATGATTGGTGCGAGGTCGGCGCCGCGTTCGACATAGATCGGGTCCAGCTGGCCGCGCTGGCGGATGCTGTGGCACAGGTGACGGCTGTCGGCACCGGGAATCGGCTCCTCGCCGGCCGGGTAGACCTCCATCAGCAGCAGCACGTTGGCATCGCCGAGCACCTGGACGAAGTCGTCGTACAGGTCGCGGGTACGGCTGTAGCGGTGCGGCTGGTACAGGATCACCAGGCGGCGCTCGGCCCAGCCACCACGTACGGCTTTGATCACTGCCGCGACTTCGCGCGGGTGGTGGCCGTAGTCGTCGACCAACATCACGCTGCCGCCGTCGACCGGCAGCTCGCCGTAGACCTGGAAGCGTCGACCGACGCCCTGGAAGCCGGACAGGCCGGCGACGATGGCGGCATCCTCGATGCCTTCGTCGGTAGCGATGGCGATGGTCGCCAGCGCGTTCAAGACGTTGTGGTTGCCCGGCATGTTCACCGACACATCCAGCGGCTCGCGGCCCGGACGCAGGGCGGTGAAGAAGGTACGCATGCCTTCCTGGCGCACGTTGATCGCACGCACGTCGGCGTCCTCGGCGAAGCCGTAGGTCACGGTCGGACGGGCCACCTGCGGCAGCAGCTCGCGCACCACCGGATCGTCCACGCAGAGCACGGCCAGGCCGTAGAACGGCAGGTTGTGCAGGAACTCGATGAAGGTCTTCTTCAGGACGTTGAAGTCGCCGCCATAGGTGCTCATATGGTCGGCGTCGATGTTGGTGACCACCGAGACCATCGGCTGCAGGTGCAGGAAGCTGGCGTCGCTTTCGTCGGCCTCGGCGATCAGGTAGCGGCTGCTACCGAGCTGGGCGTTGGTGCCGGCGGCGTTCAGGCGGCCGCCGATGACGAAGGTCGGGTCCAGGCCACCGGCGGCAAATACCGAGGCCAGCAGGCTGGTGGTGGTGGTCTTGCCGTGGGTACCGGCCACTGCCACGCCGTGGCGGTAGCGCATCAGCTCGGCGAGCATCTCGGCGCGCGGCACCACCGGGACGCGGCGTTCCAGGGCGGTAGCCACTTCCGGGTTGGCGGTGTTGATGGCGCTGGACACCACCAGCACGTCGGCCTGCTCGGCGTTCTCCGCGCGGTGGCCGATGAAGATGGTGGCGCCGAAGCTTTCCAGGCGCTCGGTCACGGCCGAGGCCTTGAGGTCGGAGCCGGAGACTTCGTAACCCAGGTTCAGCAGCACCTCGGCGATGCCGCACATGCCAGCGCCGCCGATACCGACGAAGTGGATGCGGCGGATGCGGCGCATGCGGCGGATTTCCGAACGGGCAGCGGCGGGAGACTTAGCCACGGGCCACCTCCAGGCAGATATCGACCACCGTACGGGTGGCGTCCGGTTTGGCCAGGGTGCGCGCGGTGCGGCCCATGGTCTTGAGTTTTTCAGGGTGCATCAGAACCTCGGTCAACTGCGCGGCGAGCTTGTCCGCGTCAGTGGCATGTTGCGGCAGAAGGATGGCGGCGCCCTCCTTCGCCAGATATTCGGCATTGCGGGTCTGGTGATCGTCGATCGCGTGCGGCAAGGGCACGAGGAACGACGGCAGGCCGGCGGCGGCCAGCTCGCTGACGGTCAGCGCGCCGGCGCGGCAGATCACCAGATCGGCCCAGGCGTATGCACGGGCCATGTCCTTGATGAAGGGCGCGACCTCGGCTTCGACCGCGACTTCGCGATAACGCTCCGCGGTGACTTGATCGTGTTGCTTGCCCGCCTGGTGGAACACCTTCGGGCGCAGCTCGGCCGGCACCTTGGCCAGCGCGGCGGGCAGCAGCTTGTTCAGCGGCTCGGCGCCCAGGCTGCCACCCAGCACCAGCAGGCGCGGCTGACGGCCGATGAGCGTATCGCGCGGGGTCTCAAGGAACAGCTCCTCGCGCACCGGGTTGCCAGTGGTGCGCAGCTTGTCGCGCGCACCGAAGGTCTTCGGGAAGGCCTCGCATACGCGCTTGGCGATCGGCGCCAGGCTGCGATTGGCGGTGCCGGCCACGGCGTTCTGCTCATGGATCACCAGCGGCGCGCCATTGAGCTTGGCCGCCAGGCCGCCTGGACCGGTGACGTAGCCACCCATGCCCAGCACGCATACCGGCTGCAACTCGCGCATCACCTTGCGTGCCTGGAACAGGGCACGGACCAGCTGGAACGGCGCCTTGAGCAGGGACAGCTTGCTCTTGCCACGCAGGCCGGAGACCTGGATCAGGTGCAACGGCAGCTCGGCCGCCGGCACCAGCTCGTTCTCGATGCCGCGCGGGGTGCCCAGCCAGTGCACGGCATAGCCGCGCGCCTTGAACTCGCGGGCGCAGGCCAGGGCCGGGAACACGTGGCCGCCGGTACCGCCGGCCATGATCAGGACATTACCGCGCATGCTTGACCTCCTCGGTGTCGAAGAAGTCCGACTCGCTGAATTCGACTTCCTCGCTGCCCAGCGAGGTACGGCGCTCCCATTCGATACGTAGGAGCATGGCCAGGCTGACGCAGCAGATGATCAACGAGCTGCCGCCGTAGCTGAGAAATGGCAGGGTCAGACCCTTGGTCGGCAACAGGCCGACGTTCACGCCGATATTGATCAGCACCTGGCCGATCCACTGGATGGCGATGCCGTAGGCCACATAGGCGGAGAAGAACTGCTTGGCCTTCTCGGCCCACAGGCCGATGTACAGGGCGCGCACGGCGACGAAGACGAACAGGCCGACGGTGACCAGCGCGCCGACCATGCCCAGCTCCTCGGCCAGCACGGCGAAGACGAAGTCGGTGTGCGCCTCGGGCAGGTAGAACTGCTTCTGGATGCTGTTGCCCAGGCCGACGCCGAACCACTCGCCGCGACCGAAGGCGATCAGCGCCTGGGACAGCTGGTAGCCGGCACCGTACTGGTCGGCCCAGGGGTCGACGAAGTTGGTCAGACGCTCCAGGCGATAGGCCTGGCTGGTCATCACGATCGCGCCGAGCACCAGTACGCAGGCGCCCAGCGGAATGAAGCGCACCAGGTTGATGCCACCGAGGAACAGCATGGCGATGCACGAGCCGACCAGTACCACAGTGGCGCCGAAGTCGGGTTCTGCCAGCAGCAGCACGGCCATCGGGCCGAGCACCAGCATCGGCTTGAGGAAGCCGGAGAGCTTCTCGCGCACTTCGTCCTGGCGACGCACCAGGTAGCCGGCGATGAACACCACGGTGAACAGCTTGGCCAGCTCGGACGGCTGCACGTTGAACATGCCGAAGCCGATCCAGCGCTTGGCGCCATTCACTTCGCGGCCGATGCCCGGCAGCAGCACCATGATCAGCAGGGCGAAGGCGATCAGCAGCAGGCTGGCGCCGTAGCGCTGCCAGAAGGCCATGGGAATCATCAGGGTGACCACGGCGGCGCTGATGCCGATGGCCAGGTAAATCAGATGGCGGATCATGTGGTACAGCGGGTTGCCCGACAGCGCCGCGGCGACTTCCGAGCTGGCCGAGGTGATCATCACCAGGCCCAGGCCGAGCAGCGCCAGGCAACCGGCCAGCAGCGGGAAGTCGAGGTCGAAGCCGCGGCGGGTGCGCAGCGGCGACGGAGCGGCGAGCAGACGGGCAAGCAGGGTCATTGCAGGCCCTCCGCCGCCAGGGCGAACAGGCGCCCACGCTCTTCGAAGTTCTTGAACATGTCCAGGCTGGCGCAGGCCGGCGACAGCAGCACGGCGTCACCGACTTCGGCCAGTTCGGCACAGCGCTGCACGGCCTCGTCCAGAGTCGCCACGCGCACCAGCGGCGCGGCATCGCCCAAGGCAGCTGCGAGCAGTTCGGCATCGCGACCGAGCAGCACCACAGCGCGGCAGAACTTGGCCACCGGCGCCTTCAGCGCGGAGAAGTCGGCGCCCTTGCCGTCGCCACCGGCGATCAGCACCAGCTTGCCGGCGATATCGGCACCCAGGCCTTCGATGGCGGCCAGGGCTGCACCGACGTTGGTGGCCTTCGAGTCGTCGTAGTAGCCCACGTCGCGCAGCTCACGCACCCACTGGCAGCGGTGCGGCAGGCCGGCGAAGTTGCGCAGGGTCTGCAACATAGCCTCGAACGGCAGGCCGACAGCGTGGCCGAGGGCCAGGGCCGCCAGGGCGTTGGATTGGTTGTGCGCGCCTCGGATCTTCAGTTCGGCGGTCGGCATCAGCGTCTCGAACTGGAAGGCCAGCAGTTTTTCGCCGCCCTCCTCAATTAGACCGAAGCGCTTGAAGTCGGGCTTACCCAGGCCGAAGGTCCAGCACGGTACCTGGTCAGCGATCAGCGGGCGCGACAGGGCGTCGTCACGGTTGACCACCACCTGCTTGGCACCACGGAAGATGCGGTGCTTGGCCAGGTGGTAGTGCTGCATGCCGTCATAGCGATCCATATGGTCTTCGCTGATGTTCAGGCAGGTGGCGACTTCAGCTCCCAGGCGCTCGGTGGTCTCCAGCTGGAAGCTGGACAGCTCCAGCACATACAGCTCGACGTCGTCGGCCAGCAGGTCCAGCGCCGGGGTACCTATATTGCCGCCGACGGCGACCTTCTTGCCGGCAGCCGCCGCCATGTCGCCGACCAGGGTGGTGACGGTGCTCTTGGCGTTGGAGCCGGTGATGGCGACGATCGGCGCCTTGGCGTGACGGGTGAACAGGTCTATATCGCCGGACATCTTCACCCCGCGAGCGGCCGCTTCACGCAGCGCTGGGGTAGCCAGGGCCAGGCCGGGGCTCACGTAGAGCTCCGAGGCGCGGCAGAGGAAGTCGACATCCAGCTCGCCGCAACGCACTTCCACTTGCGGGTAGTCGCGCTGCAGGGTCGCCAGCTCCGGCGGGTTCGCGCGAGTGTCAGCCACGGCGAAGCGCACGCCCTGTTGCGCAAGGAAGCGCACCAGGGACATGCCGCTCTTGCCGAGGCCGACAACGATGCGGAACTGGTCGGAAGCGATCAGCGACACTCTCTATTACCTCAGTTTCAGGGTGGCCAGACCGACCAGCACCAGGATCACGGTGATGATCCAGAAGCGCACGATCACGCGCGGCTCCGGCCAGCCTTTCAATTCAAAGTGGTGGTGGATCGGCGCCATGCGGAACACGCGCTTGCCGGTCAGCTTGAAGCTCGCGACCTGGATCATCACCGACAGGGTTTCCATGACGAACACGCCGCCCATGATGAACAGCACCACTTCCTGGCGAACGATCACGGCGATGGTGCCCAGCGCGGCGCCCAATGCGAGGGCTCCCACGTCGCCCATAAAGACCTGAGCCGGATAGGTGTTGAACCAGAGGAAGCCGAGGCCGGCACCGACCAGGGCGGCGCAGAACACGATCAGCTCACCGGCGCCCGGCACATAGGGGATCAGCAGGTATTCGGCGAATTTGATGTTGCCCGACAGGTAGCAGAAGATCGCCAGCGCGCCGGCCACCATCACGGTAGGCAGGATGGCCAGGCCGTCGAGGCCGTCGGTCAGGTTCACCGCGTTGCTGGTACCGACGATGACGAAGTAGGTCAGCACCACGAAGCCCACCCCTAGGGGTATGGCGACATCCTTGAGCACCGGCAGGATCAGGGTGGTTTCCACCGGGCTCTGCGCGGTCATATAGAGGAAGATGGCTGCAGCGCCGCCGAACACCGACTGCCAGAAATACTTCCAGCGGCTCGGCAGACCACGCGAGTTCTTCTCGATCACCTTGCGGTAGTCGTCGACCCAGCCGATGGCGCCGAACAGCAGGGTCACGGCCAGCACGGTCCACACGTAGCGGTTGGACAGGTCGGCCCAGAGCAGGGTGCTGACGGCGATGGCGGTGAGAATCAGCGCACCACCCATGGTCGGCGTACCCTTCTTCGACAGGTGCGACTGCGGACCATCATTGCGCACGGCCTGGCCGATCTGGCGGATCTGCAGGGTGCGGATCATCCACGGACCGAGCCACAGCGACAGGGCCAGGGCAGTGAGCACGCCGAGAATCCCGCGCAGGGTCAGGTACTGGAACACCCCGAAGCCGGTGTAGAACTGTTGCAGGTACTCCGCCAGCAGCAGCAGCATGATTAGTGAACCTCCCCGGATGCCCGTTGCAGCAACGCGTCGACGACCTTGTCCATCGCCGCGCTGCGCGAGCCTTTAATTAGAATGGTGGTATCGCCCGACTCGCTGCGAAGCGCTTCGATCAGGCTGGCTTGATCGGCGAAATGACGGCCATTGGCACCATAAGCTGCAACGGCATGCGCCATCAGCGGCCCTACGGCATAGAGCGCATCGACCTTGCCTGCGGCATGGGCGCCGACATCGCGATGGCCCCGCTCGGCCCACTCGCCCAACTCGCCCATATCTCCCAGCACCAGAACGGTGCGACCGGAGAAGGCGGCGAGTATATCGACTGCCGCGCACATGGACAGCGGGTTGGCGTTGTAACTGTCATCGATCACCCGCACGCCGTTCGGCGCCAGGTCAGCCACGGCGCGGCCCTTGACCGGCTGCAGGGCTTCCAGACCGGCCTTGATCCCGACCAGCGGCACGCCGAGGGCGTGTGCAGCAGCGGCGGCGGCCAGGGCATTGGCCACGCTGTGCTCGCCGAGCAAGTTGAGCTGGATGCGCGCCTCACCGGCACGGCCGGCCAGGGCAAAACCGGCGCAACCACGGGCATCGCGCCACAGCTCGGCGGCATGCAGGTCAGCAGATTGCTCGTGCAGGGCGAAGCTCAGCACCTGACGACCCTTGGCGCGGGCCTGCCAGGTGGCGAAGGCCTTGTCGTCACGGTTGAGCACGGCGATGCCCTGCTCGCCCAGGCCTTCGAGAATCTCGCCCTTGGCCTCGACGATCTTCTCTGGGCCGCCGAACTCGCCAACATGGGCCAGGCCGGCATTGGTGATGATGGCCACCTGCGGCTTGGTCAGGCCGACGGTATAGGCGATCTCGCCGATATGGTTGGCACCCAGCTCGATCACCGCGCCGACATGCTCGGAGGCCAGCTCCAGCAGGGTCAGCGGCGCGCCGAGGTCGTTGTTCAGGTTGCCACGGGTGGCCAGCACCGGACCATTGAGGCCGGCACGCAGGATGCTGGCGAGCATTTCCTTGACCGTGGTCTTGCCGCTGGAGCCGGTGACGGCAGCCAGCGGCTTGTTGAAAGCCTTGCGATTGAGCGCACCGAGCTGGCCCAGGGCGATGCGGGTATCGGCGACCAGCAGCTGCGGCAGCGGTGCGCCCGGCACCTCGTGCTGCACCAGGGCGGCGACGGCGCCCTTGGCGGCGACTTCAGCCAGGTAGTTGTGGCCATCGAAGTTCGGCCCGACCAAAGCGATGAACAGCTGGCCGGCCTCGATCTTGCGGCTGTCGGTGGATACCGCGGAGAACGCCACGTCGGCGCCCACCACGCGGGCGTCCAGGACCTGGGCCACTTCGCTCAGCAGCAACGGTTTAAGCATGGGCAACCCCCCAGGCCTGCAGGGCCTTGGCGGTCTCGTCCAGGTCGGAGAAGGCATGACGAACGCCGGCGATCTCCTGGTAATCCTCGTGGCCCTTGCCGGCCAGCAGTACCACATCGCCGCGCTGGGCGGTGGCGATCAGACGGGCGATGGCCTCGCCACGACCATGGACGAACTCGACGGCCTCCGGCTTGGCGAAACCGCCACGGATATCGGCGACGATCTGCGCCGAATCTTCCGTACGCGGGTTGTCATCGGTGACCAGCACGACATCGGCCAGGCGCTCGGCCACGGCCGCCATCAACGGCCGCTTGCCGCGATCGCGATCACCGCCGCAACCGAACAGGCACAGCAGGCGACCAGTCACATGCGGACGCAGGGCTTCCAGCACCTTTTCCAGGGCATCCGGAGTGTGTGCGTAGTCGACCACCACCAGCGGCAGTTGCTCGCCACCGAAGCGCTGCATGCGCCCGACCGGGCCCTGCAGGCGCGGCATGATCGAAAGAATTTCGTCCAGCGGATAGCCAAGACCGAGCAGCGTGCCGACCACGGCCAGCAGGTTGCTCAGATTGAAGCGACCAAGCAGCGGGCTGCGCAGCAGGCCCTCGCCTTGCGGAGTCTTCAGTCGGGCCTGCACGCCGTGATCGCCGAACTGAGCCTCGGGGCAGTAAAGATAGGCGGAGGCGTCACTCAGGCTGTAGCCGATAAGGCGTGACTCACGCGACTCGGCGGCCAACTGGCGACCGAATTCGTCATCCAGGTTGATCACCCGGCACTTCAGCTCCGGCCAGGCGAACAGCTTGGCCTTGGCGGCGCCGTAGGCCTCCATGCTGCCGTGGTAGTCCAGGTGATCGCGCGACAGGTTGGTGAACACCGCCAAACCGAAGTCCAGCGCCGCCACGCGGCCCTGATCCAGACCGTGGGAGGAAACTTCCATGGCCACGGCGCGCGCGCCGGCCTGCTTGAGGTCGGCCAGGGTCGCCTGCACGGCGATAGGATCAGGCGTGGTGTGACGGCCGCTCTGCAGTGCCTCATAGAAGCCAGTACCGAGGGTGCCGACGATGCCGCAGCGCTCGCCCAGCAGGTCGAGGGCCTGAGCCACCAGTTGACTGACGCTGGTCTTGCCATTGGTGCCAGTGACGCCGACCAGACGCAGGGCGCGGCTCGGCTCACCATAGAAGCGTCCGGCGATGGCCGACAGCTGGCCGGCCAGGCCTTTGATCGCTACCAGCTCGGCGCCCTTGGCGCTAACCACGGAAGAGCCTTCGGCCTCGTAGGCCACGGCAGCAGCGCCGCGCGCAATGGCATCGGCGATATGCGCGCGACCGTCCTGGGCCAGGCCCGGCACGGCGAGGAACAGGTCACCCGGGCGCACCTTGCGGCTGTCCAGAGTCAGTTCACGGATCAGTACGGCGCTGTTTGCCTGCGCCAACAGTTGATTGAGGGGCATGGGCATCAGATTCGCCCTCCCGGAGTGCTGGCCGCAGTGGCAGTCTGCGGCTGAGCCGCGGCCGGATCGACCGGCGGCGGCAGGTTGTCGGGGGTGATGTTCATCAGGCGCAGGGAGCCGGCCATCACCTTGCTGAATACGGGCGCGGAGACCAGGCCGCCGAAGTAGCCGTCTTTGCTCGGCTCATCGACCACCACGAACATGGCGATGCGCGGATTGGAGCTCGGCGCGAAGCCGGCGAACATCGAGCGGTAGGCGTTGGCGGTGTAACCCTTGGTGCCGACGCTGGCCTTGCGCGCGGTGCCGCTCTTGCCGGAGACGTGGTAGCCCGGCACCTGGGCGCGGAACACACCGCGCGGCGCCTCGATCACCTGCTGCAACATGCCCTGCAGGGTCTTGGCCACTTCCGGCGGTACGACCTGGGCGCCGACCGGCTGGCGATCGACGCGGGTCATGGACAGCGGCAGCACCTGGCCGTTGTTGGCCAGGGTGGCGTAGGCATGGGCCATCTGGATGGCGGTTACCGACACGCCGTAACCGTAGGACAGGGTCGCGGTCTCGGCCTTGCGCCACTCGCGGTGACTAGGCAGCTCGCCGACGCGTTCGCCAGGGAAGCCCAGACCGGTGTCCTGACCGAAGCCGACCTTGCTCATCATGTCGTGGATGGTCTCGCCACCGATGTCGAAGGCGACCTTGCTCATGCCGACGTTGGACGAGTTGATCAGAATGCCGGTCAGGTCCAGCACCGGACCCTGGGTCTTGGACACGTCCTTGATGGTGTAGCGACCGATCTGCAGCGAACCCGGGTAGACCTCGACCTTGTCTTCCGGCTTCCAGCGCCCGGTCTGCAGGGCGGCGGCCATGGAGATCGGCTTGACGGTCGACCCCGGCTCGAACACGTCGATCATCGCGCGATTGCGCATCGCGGCGGGCTGCAGGTTGCGGCGGTTGTTCGGGTTGTAGGACGGCTGGTTGACCATGGCGAGGATCTCGCCGGTCTTCACATCGATCATCACCAGGCTGCCGGCCTTGGCGTTCTGCTCGATCAGCGCATTGCGCAGCTCGCGGTGGGCCAGGTACTGCAGACGCAGATCAATGGACAAGGCCAGCGTCTTGCCGGCCTTGGCGTTCTGGCTGACCTGCACGTCCTTGATCAGACGGCCGCGGCGGTCCTTGAGCACCTGGCGCTTGCCGGGCACGCCGGCCAGCCACTCCTCGAAGGCCAGCTCGACACCCTCGCGACCACGGTCGTCGACGTCGGTAAAGCCGACCACATGGGCAGTCACTTCGCCAGCTGGATAGAAGCGGCGGAATTCTTCCAGGCCATATACGCCCGGCACCTTGAGATCGAGAATGCGCTGACCCTGTTCGGGCGTCAGGCCACGCACCAGGTACATGAACTCGCGCTCCTGGGCCTGGGTCAGGCGCTGGGCGAAGGACTTGGGCTCCTGACCCAGAGCGGCGGCCAGATCGGCCCAGCGCTCCTGAGCCTTGAACAGTTCCTTGCCGTTGGCCCACAGGGTAGTTACCGGGGTGCTGACGGCCAGCGGCTCGCCATTGCGGTCGGTGATCAGGCCACGATGCGCCGGAATCGGGATATGGCGCACGCTGCGTGCATCACCATGGGCCTGGAGGAAGTCGTGGTCGATCACGTGCAGATCGACGATGCGCCAGGCGATGGCGCCGACCATCAGCGCCAGCAGGGCCAGCACCAGGCGGAAGCGCCAGGGATAGAGAGCGCCTTCGAGACCGATCATGGCGCCACCATCTGCACTTCGGTCGGCTCGGGGATGCGCATCTTCAGCTGGCCGCTGGCCAGGGCTTCGATACGGTTGTGCGCAGTCCAGGTGCTCTGCTCCAGCACCAGGCGACCCCACTCGGCCTGCACCTTGTCGCGCACACTGAGCTCGGTATACAGCGCATTGAGCAGCTGGCGATTCCAGTGTGCGCTATAGGACACGGCGATAGCTGAAAGCAGCACGGCGCCGAACAGCAACGCCAGCAACAGGCTGCCGGGCGGCAACGGCTTGGCGTAAAGGCGACTCAACGCAGCTTCTCCGCTACGCGCATGACCGCGCTGCGCGAACGCGGGTTGGCCTTGAGTTCAGCCTCGGAGGCGAACTGCGGCTTGCCCAGCAGCTTGAGACGCGGCTCGAAAGCCTTGGGAATAATCGGCAGGTCGCGCGGCAGGTTGTCCGCTTCGCCCTTGGCCTGGCGTTTCATGAACTGTTTGACGATGCGGTCTTCCAGCGAGTGGAAGCTGATCACCACCAGGCGGCCGCCCACGGCCAGCGACTCCAGCGCAGCATCGAGGCCACGCTCCAGGTCACCCAGCTCGTTGTTGACGTGAATACGCAGACCCTGGAAGGCACGGGTCGCCGGATTCTTGCCCTTCTCCCAAGCCGGATTGGCCTCAGTCAGCACGGCAGCCAGGTCGGCGGTACGCTCGAACGGATTCTGCTCGCGACGCTCGACCACGGCACGGGCCATGCGCTTGGCGAAGCGCTCTTCGCCATACTCCTTGAAGACGCGGGCGATCTCGTCGGCGCTGGCGGTGGCGATGAACTGCGCGGCGCTGACGCCGGCGTCCGGATTCATGCGCATATCCAGCGGGCCGTCATTGAGGAAGCTGAAGCCACGCTCGGCGTCATCCAGCTGCGGCGAGGACACGCCGAGGTCGAGCAGCAGGCCGTCGATCTTGCCGACCAGGCCGCGCGCCACCGCCTCTTCGCCCAGTTCGGCGAAGCTGCGCTGTACAACGACGAAGCGGCCGTCTTCGGCCGCCAGTGCATTTCCCGTCGCGATTGCTTGTGGATCCTTGTCGAATCCGAGCAGGCGACCGTCTGGCCCGAGCCTTTCCAGAATCAGCCGACTGTGCCCTCCGCGCCCGAAGGTGCCATCGAGGTAGCAGCCGCCCTCGCGCAAGGCGAGAGCATCGACGGCCTCGTCGAGCAGCACGGTGATATGGCGGAAGCTATTGGTCATGGTCACAGGATCAGATCGCGCAGGTCGTCCGGCAGAGCGCCGGGTTGTTTGATGGCCGCCAGATCGGCGTCGGCAAGCGCGTTCCAGGCATCCTCGTTCCACAGTTGGAATTTGTTCAGTTGGCCGACCAGCATCGCGTGCTTGTCCAGGCCCGCATGCGCGCGCAGGCGCGGCGGCACGAGGAAACGACCACTGCCGTCCAGCTCGATATCCACGGCATTGCCGATCAGCAGGCGCTGCAGGCGACGGGTCTCTTCACGCAGGGATGGCAGGTCGCGGAGCTTGGCTTCGATCAGCTCCCACTCAGGCAGGGGATAAACACACAGGCAGGGATCTACGGCATCGATGGTTACGATGAGCTGGCCAGAACAACGCGAAACGAGCTCGTCGCGATACCGGCTCGGCATCGCGAGTCGCCCTTTGGCGTCGAGACTGATGGCGTTAGCTCCACGAAACAAGGCTGCGCTTCCCCACTGTAATTAGCTTTCCGTGCCCTTGTGACCCACTTTTTTCCACTTTGTGCCACTTCGGCACACTATAGAAACGCACAAGCCTTAGCGTCAAGGCGCGCAAACGGGGAAAAATCCTTATGGGACGGTGATTTAGCGAACTAAGAGGGGCTTTTTTAGAAGCAAAACGAAGGGTTTTGGCAGGCGAAATTCAGCGAGCTCATGAAGCTAAACTTCGAACTTAAAGTAATTTCTTAAGAGTAAGAATTTTTCGGTATTGAGAGGCGAAGCAGATAGAAGAGAAAGGAGGAGAGTCGATCTGTAAGCCGGGTTCTGTCGAGGACAGTCATTCCTCTACGACGCACATCGCTGTACGCCTCTAGCAACCTACCCGGTTCCAGCGCGGGCCACGCCGATGGAACCCTATTTGGTCTTGCTCCGAGTGGGGTTTGCCTAGCCACGAACTGTTACCAGACGTGCGGTGCGCTCTTACCGCACCTTTTCACCCTTACCGGCACTTGCGTGCTTAGGCGGTTATTTTCTGTGGCACTTTCCGTAGGCTCGCGCCTCCCAGGCGTTACCTGGCACTCCGCCCTATGGAGCCCGGACTTTCCTCCCCCTTCAATGAAGAAGGCAGCGACTGTCCGATCGACTCTCCGCTGCCAAGGGTAACGACCCGAACGCCTCAGGACAAGCTCAAGCGCCCTTCTGCCGATCGAGGGCAGCCTGGTACAGCAGGTTCTTGCGCACCCCGGTGATCTCCGCCGCCAGTGCTGACGCGCGCTTGAGCGGCAGTTCCGCCAGCAGCAGATCGAGCACGCGCAGCGCCTCGCCACTGACCGCCTCCTCACCTTCCGGCGCCTGCCAGCCGGCGACCAGAATCACGCATTCGCCGCGCTGCTGGTTGCTATCGGCCGCCACCCAATCATGCAACTCACCCAGCGGCAGTCCTTTGAGCGTCTCGAAGGTCTTGGTCAATTCGCGCCCCAGCACCGCCAGGCGATCAGCGCCGAACACGTCGCGCATGTCGGCCAGCGACTCCAACAGGCGATGCGGCGCCTCGTAATAGATGAGGGTACGAGTATCTTCCCCAACCGCCTCCAGGCGCGACTTGCGCCCTGCCGTCTTGGCCGGCAGAAAACCCTCGAAGGCGAAACGATCCGACGGCAGCCCGGCCGCCGACAGCGCCGCCACCAGTGCACAGGCCCCCGGCACCGGCACCACGCGGATGCCGGCTGCGCGCGCGGCGCGCACCAGATGAAAGCCCGGATCGGAGATCAGCGGCGTACCCGCGTCGGAGATCAGCGCCACGTCTTCGCCGGCCTGCAGGCGAGCCAAGAAGCGCCCGCCCTGATCGCGCTCGTTGTGCTCGTGACAAGCGGCCAATGGTGTGCCGATGCCGAAGTGTTGCAGCAGGCGCGCCGAATGGCGGGTGTCTTCTGCGGCGATCAACGCCACTTCGGCCAGGATGCGCAAAGCGCGCGCACTGATGTCATCCAGGTTGCCGATCGGCGTGGCAACCACGTACAGCGTGCCGGTGGCGGAAGAAACGGCGGAAGCACTCACGGGCGTACCTCGATTGCGGAAAGCGCGCATTGTAGCCCGTTTCATGGCGCCGACATCGCGCCTGCCGTGGGGCTTGGGTACAATCCTGCCTTCTTTCTGATCAGTACCAGGACCGTATTCGATGATCGCCTGCCTGCGCCCGCTCTCCGCCCTCTGTCTCGCCGGCCTGCTCGCCGCTTGCGCCAGCTCGCCCTCGTCCAGCCTGGGCGAATTGCCGCGTACACCTCAGGCCAGCATCGACCAGTTGCTGCAACAGGCCAGTCAGAGCCAACCGGAACAGGCCGCCCTGCTGCGACTGTCCGCCGCCGACCAGGCCTATCGCCAGCAGGACATCGGCCGCGCTACGCGGATTCTCGACGAAGTACCGATGGATAGCCTGAAACCGGCCCAGCAGGTATTCGCCGCGACCCTGCAGGCCGAGCTGGCAATGGCCCGCAACAAGCCGAAGAGCGCGCTCAAGGCACTGCAGCACCCGAGCCTGGAGCGTCTGGCCGAGCTGCCGGTAGAACAGCAGGCCCGCACCCAGCTGGTTCGCGCCCGCGCCCTGGAGGCGGACGGCCAGACCCTCGCCGCCGCTCGCGAGCGTGTGTTCATCGCGCCGCTGCTGTCCGGCGAAACCGCACAGAGCAACCACGAAGCCATCTGGAACCTGGTTTCCAGCCTGCCGCAGAGCCAGCTGATCAGCTCCGGCGACAGCGACCTCGACGGCTGGCTGAGCCTGGCGCTGGCCACCAAGAGCGCCGGCACCCCGGACCAGCAACTGGCCGCCATCGACAGCTGGAAAAGCCAGCACGCCGGCCACCCGGCCGCCGAACAACTGCCGCAGGCCCTGGGCAAGCTGAAGGAGCTGGCTGGCCAGCCGCTGCAGAAGATCGCCCTGCTGCTACCGCAGGACGGCCAGCTCGCCTCGGTGGCTCGCGCCCTGCGCGACGGCTTCCTCGCCGCTCACTACCAGGCCCAACAGGCCGGGCAGAACCCACCGGAAGTAGTGCTGTACGACAGCTCGCACCTGTCCTCGCTGGATGACTTCTATCGCCAGGCCCAGGCCGATGGCGTGCAACTGGTCGTCGGGCCACTGGAGAAGCCGCTGGTCAAACAGCTCAGCGAACGCCCGCAACTGCCGCTGACCACCCTCGCCCTCAACTACAGCGACGCCGGCCGCGAAGCACCGGCCCAGCTGTTCCAGTTCGGCCTGGCCGCTGAGGACGAGGCCCGCGAAGTAGCCCGCCGCGCCTGGGCCGACGGCATGCGCAGCGCCGTGGCCCTGGTGCCGCGCGGCGAGTGGGGTAATCGCGTGCTGGCCGCCTTCCAGCAAAGCTGGCAGGCCGCTGGCGGAAACCTGATCGCTGCCGAGCATGTCGACCAGCCGGTGGAGCTGGCCCAGCAGATCGCCGACCTGCTCCAGCTGCGCCAGAGCGAAGCCCGCGCCAAGCGCCTGCAGAGCACTCTGGGCACCCAGCTGGCCGCCCTGCCGTCGCGCCGCCAGGACATCGACTTCATCTTCCTCGCCGCCACCCCGCAGCAGGCCCAGCAGATCAAGCCGACCCTGGCCTTCCAGTACGCCGGCGACCTGCCGGTCTACGCCACCTCGCACCTCTACACCGGCGGGCAGAACCCGGCGCAGTACCAGGATCTGGAAGGCATCCGTTTCTGCGAGACCCCCTGGCTGCTGGACGCCAACGACGCCCTGCGCCAGCAGGTCGACCAGCAGTGGCCACAAGCCGCCGGCAGCCTGGGCCGCCTGTACGCCATGGGCGTCGATGCGTTCCGCCTAGCGCCGCGCCTGAGCCAGCTCAAGGCCCTGCCGGATAGCCAGGTAGAAGGCCTCTCCGGCAACCTGAGCCTGAACCAGGCCCAGCGTGTGGAGCGTCAGCTGCCCTGGGCCGAGTTCCGCAACGGCCAGGTCCAGCGCCTGCCGGACGCGATCAATTAAGAGCACTCAGGACAGTGGTCGCACAGCCGAGGCACTGGCTTGCGACCACCTGCAGAAACAGGGCCTGCGCCTACTGGCGCAGAACTGGAGCTGTCGCGGCGGCGAGCTCGATCTGGTCATGCTCGACGGCGATACAGTAGTATTCGTCGAAGTCCGCTACCGCAAGCACGCCGCCTGGGGCGGTGCGCTGGAGAGCGTCGACGGGCGCAAGCGCCAGCGCCTGATTCTCGCCGCAGAACTGTTCCTGCAACGCGAGAACCGCTGGGGCAAGCAGCCCTGCCGCTTCGATGTGGTGGCGATCGGCCCCGGCAGCAGCGGACTCAACTGGCTACGCAACGCTTTCGAAACGTGAATAAGCCCGATCAAGGATTTCTAGTCGACTCGCGGCGGCGCCCTCAGGTAAAAACCTTATCACCAAACGCCACGACGACTTCCGACCCGTTCGGCTGTCTCATCAGCCAGCACACCTAAGGTTTCATCCCATGGACATGCAGAACCGCATTCGCCAGATGTTCCAAGCGAGCATCGATACCAAACAGCAGGCCATGGAAGTCCTGGTCCCCTTCATTGAGCACGCCAGCCAGGTGATGGTCAATTCGCTGCTCAACGAGGGCAAGATCCTCGCCTGCGGCAACGGCGGCTCCGCCGGCGACTCGCAGCACTTCTCTTCCGAGCTGCTCAACCGCTTCGAGCGCGAGCGCCCCAGCCTGCCGGCCATCGCCCTGACCACCGACAGCTCGACCATCACCTCGATCGCCAACGATTACAGCTACAACGAGATCTTCTCCAAGCAGATTCGCGCCCTCGGCCAGCCCGGCGACGTGCTGCTGGCGATCTCCACCAGCGGCAACTCGGCCAACGTCATTCAGGCCATCCAGGCCGCGCATGACCGCGAGATGCTGGTCGTCGCCCTGACCGGCCGCGACGGCGGCGGCATGGCCTCGCTGCTACTGCCGGAAGACGTGGAAATTCGCGTGCCCTCCAAGGTCACCGCACGCATTCAGGAAGTGCACCTGCTGGCCATCCACTGCCTGTGCGACCTGATCGACCGCCAACTTTTCGGGAGTGAAGAATGACCCGCAACCCGCTGATCCTCGTTACCCTAGCCCTCGGCCTGGCCCTGGGCGGCTGCAGCAACCGCAGCATCGGCAACAAGATCGACGACCAGTTCCTCGAGCCCAACGTGGCCAGCGCGATCTCCCGCTCCCACGCCGATCTCACCAGCCCGACCTCGCACATCGTCGTCACCTCCTACAACGGCGTGATCCTGCTGGCCGGCCAGACCCCGCGCGCCGACCTCAAGGAAAAGGCCGGCCAGGTCGCCAACGGCGTACAGGGCGTGAAGAAGCTGCACAACGAGATCCAGGTGCTGCAACCCACCTCGGCCCTGGCGCGCAGCAACGACGCACTGATCACCAGCAAGATCAAGACCCTGATGCTGGCTGACAACAGCGTGCCGAGCGCCAAGGTCAAGGTGGTGACCGAGAACGGCATCGTCTACCTGCTGGGCCTGGTCACCCGCGCCGAGGGCGCCGCCGCCACCAACGTGGCCTCCGGAGCCTCCGGCGTGCAGAAGATCGTCACGCTGTACCAGTACACCAACTGAGCCAACGCAGGCCCTCCTGCGGACATGAAAAAGGCGATCCTCGGATCGCCTTTTTTGTTGCCTACTTGACCACCTTGAGGCTGGGTCGCCCGCTGGGCCGGGGCGGCTCGTCACCGGACGGCCCGTCGCCATCCGGCTCCGGCCCTTCCTCGTCGTCATCCACCGGCGGCTCCAGCTCGAAGACCATGCCCTGACCGTTCTCCCGCGCATAGATCGCCAGCATGGCGCCGGACGGGATATACAGCTGATGGGCGACGCCACCGAAGCGCCCCTCGAAACTGACCGCCTCGTTGTCCATGTGCAGGTTGCGCACGGCACTGGGCGACACGTTGAGGACGATCTGGCCGTCATTGGCGTAGCCGGCCGGCACACGCACCTGCGGGAACTCGGCATTGACCAGCAGGTGCGGAGTGCAGTCGTTGTCGACGATCCACTCGTAGAGGGCGCGCACCAGGTAGGGACGACTGGAGTTCATCTTGGCCTCCTTCGGCTCAGCGCATGTCGCGCTCGACGGTGGACAGACTGGCCTGGAAGGCCTCGCGGGCAAACATACGCTCCATGTAATCCAGCAGCGGCTTGGCCGGGCGCGGCAGTTCGATGCCCAGCTTCGGCAGGCGCCACAGGATCGGCAGCAGGCAGCAATCCACCAGGCTCAACTCGTCGCTGAGGAAGAACGCCTTGTCGGCGAACAGCGGCGAAACGCCGGTCAGGCTCTCGCGCAGCTCCTTGCGCGCCACCGCCTTGTCGGCTTCCTTGGTACGCGAGTCGAGGATCTGGTCGACCAGCTTGACCCAGTCACGCTGGATACGATGCATCAGCAGGCGGCTCTTGGCCCGGTCCACCGGGTAGACCGGCAGCAGCGGCGGATGCGGATAGCGCTCGTCGAGATACTCCATCACCACGGTGGATTCGTACAGCGCCAGGTCACGATCGACCAGGGTCGGCACACCACCATAGGGGTTGGCATCGGCCAGCTTGGGCGGGCAGCGCCCCGGCAGGACGTCGATGATCTCGGCACTGACACCCTTCTCGGCCAGCACCAGACGCACGCGATGAGAATAGTGATCGGCAGGGTCGGAATAACAGGCCAGCTTATTGGTCGCGGCCATGGCGCCCCTCCTCGTTTTTCGATATGGCAGAAACAGAAAAACGCACGCGCCCTTGAGGGGCGCGTGCGTCTACAGCGGTAACGCAGTGTATCAGTGCACGTCCTTCCAGTATTCGCGCTTCAGCAGATAGGCGAACACGAAGAGGAAGGCCAGGTACAGCAGCACGTAGGTACCGATGCGCTGGCTTTCCAGCTTGACCGGGTTGGCCGAGTAGGCGAGGAAGGTCACCAGGTTGTGCACCTTCTCGTCGAACTCAGCTTCGGTCAGCTTGCCGGTCTTCGGCACGATGGTCAGCTGGTCGCAGGCCTCGTGGGTGATCGGTGCACCGGTCAGCGGGTCGTACTGCTTCTTGCCATTCTCGACCACCTGAACCTGCTTGCAACCGACGACCTGGCGGCCCTGCAGGCCGACCAGCACGTTGGGCATGCCGACGTTCGGGAATACCTTGTTGTTGGAGCCCAGCGGACGCGCCGGATCTTCGTAGAAGGTGCGCAGGTAGGTGTACAGCCAGTCGGTGCCGCGCACGCGGGCAACCAGGGTCAGATCGGGCGGAGCCGCACCGAACCAGGCCTTGGCATCCTGCGGCTGCATGCCGATCTTCATGTGGTCGCCGATCTTGGCACCAGTGAACACCAGGTTCTCCAGCATCAGTTCGTGCGGGATGCCGATGTCATCGGCAACGCGCTCGTAACGCTGGAACTTGGCGCTGTGGCAGCCCATGCAGTAGTTGGCGAAGGTACGCGCGCCATCTTGCAGAGCGGCCTTGTCGGTCAGGTCGATATCAACCTGATCCAGGTGCACATCATGACCACCGGCAGCGATGGACAGTGCCGGCAGTGCGGCGAGAACAAATGCAGCAAATAGCTTTTTCATCAGCCAGTCACCCTTTCCGGAACCGGTTTGGTTTTCTCCATCCGGGTGTAGAACGGCATCAGGATGAAGTAGGCGAAATACAGCGCGGTGCAGATCTGCGACAGCAGGGTACGGCCCGGAGTCGGAGCCAATACGCCCAGCACGCCGAGGATCACGAAGGATACGCAGAACACCAGCAACCAGATCTTGCTCAGCCAGCCCTTGTAGCGCATGGACTTGACCGGGCTACGGTCCAGCCACGGCAGGACGAACAGCACGGCAATGGCGGCGCCCATGGCGATCACGCCCAGCAGCTTGTCCGGAACGGCACGCAGGATGGCGTAGAACGGGGTGAAGTACCACACCGGAGCGATGTGCTCAGGAGTCTTGAACGGGTTGGCCTGCTCGAAGTTAGGCTTCTCGAGGAAGTAACCGCCCATCTCCGGGAAGAAGAACACCACGGCGCAGAAGACGAACAGGAAGACCACCACGCCAACGATGTCTTTCACCGAGTAGTACGGGTGGAAGGCAATGCCGTCGAGCGGAATGCCGTTCTCGTCCTTGTGCTTCTTGATGTCGACGCCGTCCGGGTTGTTCGAGCCGACTTCGTGCAGTGCCAGGATGTGCAGCACGACCAGGCCGAGCAGGACGATCGGCAGGGCGATCACGTGCAAGGCGAAGAAGCGGTTCAGGGTAATGCCGGAGATCAGGTAGTCACCACGGATCCACATGGTCAGGTCATCGCCGATCACCGGGATGGCACCGAACAGCGAGATGATCACCTGGGCGCCCCAGTAGGACATCTGGCCCCACGGCAGCAGGTAGCCCATGAAGGCCTCGGCCATCAGGGCGAGGTAGATCAGCATGCCGAAGATCCACACCAGCTCACGCGGCTTCTGGTAGGAGCCGTAGAGCAGACCGCGGAACATGTGCAGGTAGACCACCACGAAGAACGCGGAGGCGCCGGTGGAGTGCAGGTAGCGGATGATCCAGCCGAACTCCACGTCGCGCATGATGTACTCGACGGAAGCGAAGGCTTCCTCGGCGGACGGAGTGAAGCTCATGGTCAGCCAGATGCCGGTGAGGATCTGGTTGACCAGCACCAGCAGGGCCAGCGAGCCGAAGAAGTAGAAGAAGTTGAAGTTCTTCGGTGCGTAGTACTTGCTCAGATGGTCTTCCCACATCTTGGTCGCGGGGAAGCGCGCATCGATCCAGGCCATGAATTTTTCCATCATGCTTTCTCCTGGTCCACGCCGACGATGATGACGTCATCGGACTCGTAGGAATGCGGCGGAACCGGCAGGTTCAGCGGCGCGGGCTGGGCCTTGTAGACACGACCGGCGAGGTCGTAGCGGGAACCGTGGCAAGGGCAGAAATAGCCACCGACCCACTCCGGACCGAGGTCGGCCGGCGCCACTTCCGGACGGAAGGACGGCGAGCAACCTAGGTGGGTGCACAGGCCGACCAACACCAGGATTTCCGGCTTGATCGAGCGACTGGTCTTGTCGACGTATTCCGGCTGCACAGAGGAAGCGGACTCCGGGTCAGCCATGCGGTCATGGATCTTGCCCAGGTTCGCCAGGATTTCCTCGGTGCGGCGCACGATGAATACCGGCTGGCCACGCCATTCGGCAACCATCTGCTGGCCGGGCTCGACCTTGGCGATATTCACTTTCACCGGTGCACCGGCCGCTTTGGCCTTGGCACTGGGGAACCATGACCCCACGAACGGAGTCGCAGCACCCACCGCTCCGGCAGCACCAACCACCGAAGTGGCCGCCACCAGGAAGCGACGCCGGCCTGCATTCACGCCGTCATTGCTCATTCAGTCGTCTCCCATCAGCTTTGTGGCCTGTTGTCAGGCCTCTACTAAGTAATAAATCGGGCCGCACAAAAATTTGCCGAATGGTAAAGAAAAGCCCCTTTTCTGACAAGGTAATTACCCGATACAAATTGGTCGCAGGCCTTGCAGACCGGGCCTTCCACCAATGCGACAGGTTGTCGCACAGAAAAATCCAAGCAATAAAAAACGCCCAGTTCCAAAAGGAAACTGGGCGTCTTTGAACGTAGCAGCGAATTAACGCTTGGAGTACTGCGGACGCTTACGAGCTTTACGCAGACCCACTTTCTTACGCTCGACTTCACGGGCGTCACGAGTGACGTAGCCGGCTTTACGCAGCGGGCTGCGCAGACTTTCGTCGTACTCGATCAGAGCGCGGGTGATGCCATGACGGATGGCACCGGCTTGACCGCTGACACCACCACCGAGAACGGTGACGTAGATGTCGAACTTCTCGGTGGTCTCGGTCAGCTCCAGCGGCTGACGCACGACCATGCGAGCGGTCTCGCGGCCGAAGAAGTTATCCAGGCTGCGGTTGTTGATAGAGATCTTGCCAGTACCCGGACGCAGGAATACGCGTGCGGTTGCAGTCTTGCGACGGCCAGTGCCGTAGTTTTGAGTCGCCGACATAATGAACTATTCCGTTAAATCTTCAGTTCTTGGGGCTGCTGAGCGGCGTGCGGGTGGTTGGCACCCTTGTACACCTTCAGCTTGCGATACATGTCGCGACCCAGCGGGTTCTTCGGCAGCATGCCCTTGACCGCGGTCTCGATCACGCGCTCGGGGGCTTTGGCGATCAGCTTCTCGAAGCTGATTTCCTTGATGCCACCCGGGAAACCGGAGTGCGAGTAGTACATTTTGTCGGAGGTCTTGGCGCCAGTTACACGCACCTGCTCGGCGTTGATTACGACGATGTAGTCGCCGGTATCAACGTGCGGGGTGTATTCCGGCTTGTGCTTGCCGCGCAGACGGCTAGCGATTTCGGTGGCCAGACGACCCAGGGTCTGACCTGCAGCGTCGACGACGTACCAGTCGCGCTTAACAGTTTCCGGTTTTGCAGTAAAAGTCTTCATTCGCTATAGCCTCAGGGGCCGCCCTGAAAATAAGACGGCGGATCTTACTGAATAGTGCTTGCTTTGACAAGGTCAAAGACGGCCGGAAACAGACGCTATCGGGGGCTCGGGTCAGCACGTCCGCTACGGCAGGGTTGTCGGTGGGCTAGGCATCCCCACCTTCTCTCTCACTCTGGCTAGGCGTGCCGTCGAGAGAGCCGCGGAATTATGCCGATTGCAGCGAAAATAGCAACCTGCTTTATGCTTGGCGCTTCTGCCTGAAACCAAGGAACCGCACATGGAATACCGTCAACTGGGCCGCAGCGACCTCAAGGTCAGCGCCCTGTGCCTGGGCAGCATGACCTGGGGCGAGCAGAACAGCGAGGCCGAAGGCTTCGTCCAGATCGACCGCGCGCGCGCCGCCGGCATCAATTTCCTCGACACTGCCGAGATGTACCCGGTACCGCCGCGCGGCGAGACCTACGGCGCGACCGAACGCATCATCGGCAACTACTTCAAGGCCCGCGGCAACCGTTCCGACTGGGTGCTGGCGAGCAAGGTCGCCGGCCCCGGCAACGGCATCGACTACATCCGCGGCGGCAGCCTGAAGCACAACCGCCGACATATCGCCGAGGCGCTGGATGCCAGCCTGAAACGCCTGCAGACCGACTGGATCGACCTCTACCAACTGCATTGGCCCGAGCGCAGCACCAACTTCTTCGGCCAACTCGGCTATCGCCACCAGGAACAGGACTTCACGCCGTTGCAGGAGACCCTCGAGGCGCTCGGCGAGCAGGTCAAGGCCGGCAAGATCCGCCACATCGGCCTGTCCAACGAAACGCCCTGGGGCACAATGAAATTCCTGCAGCTGGCCGACAGCCTGGGCCTGCCACGCGCCGTGTCGATCCAGAACCCCTACAACCTGCTCAACCGCAGCTTCGAAGTGGGCCTGGCGGAAGTGGCGATCCGCGAGCAATGCGGCCTGCTGGCTTACTCGCCCCTGGCCTTCGGCATGCTCTCCGGCAAGTACGAAAACGGCGCCCGGCCGGCGAACGCACGTATCACCCTGTTCAGCCGCTTCGCCCGCTACACTAACCCACAGGCGCAAGCGGCTTGCGACCGCTACGTGCACTTGGCGCGCGAACACGGCGTCGATCCGGCGCAGATGGCCCTGGCCTTCGTCACCCGCCAGCCGTTCGTCACCAGCAATATCATCGGCGCCACCAACCTGGAGCAGCTGGAGAGCAACCTCGGCAGCGCCAGCCTGGAGCTGAGCGAGGAGCTGCTGGCCGCCATCGAGGCGCTCCACCGCGAGCAGCCCAACCCGGCGCCATGAAACGAAAAAGCCCGGCAATCGCCGGGCTTTTCGCATCTACCGCGCTTACAGGGCGCGACTGATGATCTCCTTCATGATCTCGTTGGTGCCGGCATAGATGCGCTGCACCCGCGAATCCGCCCAGGCGCGGGCGATCGGGTATTCCCACATGTAGCCGTAGCCGCCGTGCAGCTGCACACACTCATCGATCACCTTGCACTGCAGGTCGGTGCCCCAGTACTTGAGCATCGCCGCGCTCGGCACATCCAGCTTCTTGCTCAGGTGCAGTTCCAGGCAGCGGTCGACGAACACGCGACCGATCTGCACCTCGGTGGTCATCTCGGCCAGCTTGAAGCGGGTGTTCTGGAAGTCCGAGACCGAGCGACCGAAGGCCTTGCGCTCGCGGGTGTAGTCGAGCGTCCACTTGATCGCAGCCTCGGCCGAGGCAATGGCGCCGACGCCGACGGTCAGGCGCTCCTGCGGCAGCTCCTGCATCAGGTAGATGAAGCCCATACCTTCCTTGCCCAGCAGGTTGCCCTTGGGCACGCGCACGTCCTGGAAGAACAGCTCGGAGGTGTCCTGAGCCTTCATACCGACCTTTTCCAGGCGCTTGCCCTTGGAGAAGCCCGGGGTGTTGGCATCCACCAGGAACAGGCTGATGCCCTTGGCGCCGCCCTTGGGATCGGTCTTGGCGACCACGATCACCATGTCGGCCAGCCAGCCATTGGTGATGAAGGTCTTCGAGCCATTGATAACGTATTCGTCGCCATCCAGCACGGCGGTGGTCTTCACGCCCTGCAGGTCGGAGCCGGTGCCCGGCTCGGTCATGGCGATGGCGGTGACGACTTCGCCGCTAACCATCTTCGGCAGGTAGTGCAGCTTCTGCTCTTCCGAACCGTAGTGAAGGATGTAGGGCGCGGCGATATCCGAGTGCAGGGAGAAGCCCACGCCGGTCAGGCCCAGGCGCGCTTGCTCCTCGATGACCACGGCGCTGTAAAGGAAGTCCGCGGCCATGCCGCCATATTCCTCGGGAATGTGCGAGCAGAGCATGCCGGCATCGCCCGCCTTGCTCCACAGCGCACGATCAATGTGGCCGTCCTTCTCCCACTGAGCATGGTAGGGCACCGCCTCCTGTTCGAAGAACTTGCGGACGGACTCGCGGAAAAGCTCGTGCTCGGAGCTGAACAGGGTTCTTGGAATCATTGTTACACCTGTATCTGAGTGGTCATTGGATGGGCCCCACTCTAGGCCAGCGCCAGCAGCGCGGGCACTGGACACATGCGACAAAAAATAAGACGATCCAGCCACCTGATGACCAATTAATCACCAACAAGAACAACAAACATGTCACCTACACGCATCGCCATCCTGGCGACCGATGGCGTCTTCGCCGCCACCCTGATGCAGGCCCGCGACTTCTTCCACATGGCCGCCATGCGCCATAGCAAGCAACAGGGGCAGAGCCTCGCCTCGCTGTTCCAGATTCGCGTGCTCAGCCCCGACGGCCAGGCCGTCACCAGCTTCAGCGAGGCGACCATCCCGGTGGACGGCGCGCTGGACGACGCCGACGTGATCATCCTGCCGGCCTTCTGGGGCGACTTCGACGCCCTCTGCCAGCGTTATCCACAGGTATTGCCCTGGCTGCGCGAGCGCCACGCCGCCGGGCGCGCCATCTGCGGCGAGGCCACCGGCGTGTTCTGGATGGCCCAGGCCGGCCTGCTCGACGGCAAGGAGGCGACCACCTACTGGCGCTTCTTCCGCGAGTTCAGCGAGCGTTTCCCCAAGGTGCTGCTCAACCAGGACAAGCACCTGTCCGACGCCGACAACCTGTACTGCGCCGGCGGCGTCACCTCGGCCTGCGACCTGTACATCTACCTGATCGAGCGCTACTGCGGTGCCGGCATCGCCCAAGGCGTGTCGCGCGACATCCTCTACGAGACCCAGCGCAGCTACAGCCCCGGGCGCATCGGCTTCGGCGGGCAGAAACTGCACCAGGACGTGGCCATCCTGCAGGTACAGCAGTGGCTGGAGGAGCACTTCGCCGAGAAATTCCGCATCGAGGATGTGGCGCGCCAGCACGGCATGAGCATTCGCAACTTCATGCGCCGCTTCCAGAGTGCGACCGGCGACAAGCCGCTGCACTACCTGCAGCGCCTGCGCATCGAGACGGCCAAGGGCCTGCTCAGCGCTACGCGCAAGAGCATCAAGACCATCAGCTACGAAGTGGGTTACGACGACGCCAGCTTCTTCGCCCGCCTGTTCCGCCAACATGCCGGGCTATCGCCCAACCAGTACCGCCGCCAGTTCCTGCACAAGGACGGCGCCTGAGCGCAGGCCTCCTTATGCAGGCCGACTGAAACGCAGAAGGGCTGCCCATGGGCAGCCCTTCTCGCTTAACGCCTCGCCGATTACGGCTTGTGCGGGCGCGCGAGGAACTCGTGCGACTGCATCTCCAGCAGGCGGCTGAGGGTGCGCTGGAACTCGAAGTTCAGCCGGCCTCCGCTGTACAGGTCCTTCAGCTCCACCTCGGCGGAGATGATCAGCTTGACGTTGCGATCGTAGAACTCGTCCACCAGGTTGATGAAACGTCGCGCCATGTCGTCCTTGGCCACGCCCATCTGCTCGACGTTGGCCAGGATCACCGCATGGAAGATCTTGCCCAGTTCGATGTAGTCGTTCTGGCTGCGCGGGCCGTCGCACAGCTCGCGGAACTCGAACCAGGCCACGTCCTCGCAGACGCGCACCGCGTTGATCGGGCGGTTCTCGATGATCAGCGCCTCGTTCTCCACCGCCTGGGTGCAATCCGGCAGCAGGCTCTTGAAGCTGCGCTTCAGGCTGCTCTCGGCATCGGCGCCGAGCGGGCTGTAGAACAGCTCGGCCTGCTCCAGGGCACGCAGACGGTAGTCCACGCCGCTATCGACGTTGACGATCTCGGTGTGCTGCTTGAGCAGGGCGATGGCCGGCAGGAAGCGCGCGCGCTGCAGGCCTTCCTTGTACAAGCCGTCCGGAACGATGTTGGAGGTGGCCACCAGGCTCACGCCGTTCTTGAACAGCTCCTCGAGCAGGGTGGCGAGGATCATGGCGTCGGTGATGTCGCTGACGAAGAACTCGTCGAAGCAGATCACCCGCGCCTCGTCGGCGAAGCGCTTGCCGATGATCGTCAGCGGGTTCTTCTCGCCCTTGAGCGTGCGCATTTCTTCATGCACGCGCTTCATGAAGCGGTGGAAGTGGGTGCGCATCTTCTGCTTGAACGGCAGCGCGTCGAAGAAGGTGTCGACCAGATAGGTCTTGCCGCGGCCGACGCCGCCCCAGAAATAGATGCCTCTGACCGGGCCCTGCGGCTTCTTGCCGAACAGCTTGCCGAGCAGGCCGGACTTGCTCTGGTCCTGGGCGACCAGATCGTCGTACAGGCGCTGCAGGTGGCGCACGGCGTTTTCCTGCGCAGCGTCGTGGAAGAAGTCCGGCCGCTTCAAATCGGCCTGGTAGCGCTCAAGAGGAGTCATGCTGGGAAATTCGGTAACAAAAACGGGGCGGTCACTTTAGCGACGCGCCCCGTGCTTGGCAATCGGCCAGTAGCCGTGCAGGCCTTTACTCCTGCGGCGTCAGCGTCTCGCGCAGGCGCTCGATGGCCGCCTCCAGCGCATTGGCATCGGCGAAGGCAGGGCTCTCGCCGATGCGTTCATCGCTCAGCCAGACGGAGAAGACCTCGCCCTCGCCGCGCACATCCAGCGCCGCGCCGGACTGCAGGGCCTTGCTGGCCTGGCCGGCAGCCTTGCCGTCGGCGAAGGATCTGGACAGCAGCAGCTGGTCGCCGGCGGCGTCCAGCAGGCGGAAGCGGAAGCTACCGTCCTCGTCGCGGAAGCTGACGAAGCGCGCGCTCTTGGCCGCTTTCTTCTTCTCACCGCCAGAGGCCTGAACCTGCTCACGGAAGGAACGCAGGCCCACCGCCTCGCGCAGCTCGCCGAGGAACGGCGTGGCGATCTTGCGTGCCTTGGCCGCGCCAGCCAGAAGAATATCTTCCAGGTCGGCAGGACGGGTGATCAGCGCGTTGTAGCGCTCACGGGCCTCGCCTAGCTCATTCTCCAGCAGCTGGTACAGGCGATTCTTCGCCTCGCCCCAGGCCAGGCCACCTTCCAGCTCGGCGCGGAACTCAGCCTGCTGCGCCTGGGAGGCGAACGCCTGGTACAGGGTGAACAGGTGCGAGCCGTCAGCATCCTTGGGCTCGCCCGGCAGCTTGGAGTCGGTGACGATGCGCGCAATGGCGTCCTTGAGCTGCTTGGCGGTGCCGAACAGCGGGATGGTGTTGTCGTAGCTCTTGCTCATCTTGCGGCCGTCGAGGCCGGGCAGGGTCGCCACTTCTTCCTCGATCACCGCCTCGGGCAGGGTGAACAGCTCCTTGCCGGCACCGAACAGGTGGTTGAAGCGCTGGCCGATGTCGCGCGCCATCTCCACGTGCTGGATCTGGTCGCGACCGACCGGCACCTTGTGCGCGTTGAACATCAGGATGTCCGCGGCCATCAGCACCGGGTAGCTGAACAGGCCCATGGTCACACCGGCATCCGGGTCTTCGCCGGCCTCGACGTTCTTGTCCACCGAGGCCTTGTAGGCATGGGCGCGGTTAAGCAGGCCCTTGCCGGCGACACAGGTGAGCAGCCAGCAGAGCTCGGGAATCTCGGGGATGTCGGACTGGCGATAGAAGGTCGCCTTGTCGGTATCCAGCCCCAGCGCCAGCCAGGTGGCGGCGATCTCCAGGCGCGAGCGCTGGATGCGCGCCGGGTCGTCGCACTTGATCAGCGCGTGGTAGTCGGCGAGGAAATAGAAGGAATCGGCGTCGGCGGCGCGGCTGGCGACGATGGCCGGGCGAATCGCGCCGGCGTAGTTGCCCAGGTGCGGGGTGCCGGTGGTGGTGATGCCGGTGAGGATACGGGTGCTCATCTGGGTATTCGCTTCAACTTATTGGATACGGGGCTGAACCAGCTCTTTCAGCTCGGGCAGCTTGCCGTGAAAAAAGTGGCCGCATTCTGCCACCTTCAGCAGCTCATGGGCACGCGGCAGCGCTGCCGACCAGGCGTAGACCGCCTCGGGCTCCACCACTTCGTCCTGTTCCGGCTGCACCACCACCAGCTCACCACCTTGCGGCAGGTGCTCGGGAGCCTGCAGGCGATGCACCGCCGGCGCGACCATGAACAGCCGGGGAATGGCGACGCCCTGATCTTCCAGACGCCCGGCCAAGGCGCCAGCAACGAAACCACCGAAGGAGAAACCGAGCAGGGTCAGCGGCAGCGCGGGGTACTGCTGGCGCAGCCAGTGCGCCACCGCCTCGGCGTCATCCACCTCGCCACTGCCCATGTCATGGCTGCCGGCACTGGCGCCGACGCCACGATAGTTGAAGCGCAGGGTGTGGTAGCCCATGTCGCGCACCGAGCGCTGCAAGGTGGAGACCACCTTGTTGAGCATGGTGCCGCCCTGGACCGGGTTGGGATGGCAGATCAGGGCAACGCCCTGGGCGTCCGGCACTTCACAGAACAGGGCTTCGAGCTGGCCGCAGGGGCCGTCGAGCAGCAGAGGGTTTTCGCGGATCAACAGCAGGAACTCCGTGACCCCGGGCAGGGTCGACACGTCTTGGTTAGGCACATCGCACAACAGGGCTTTGCCGCGGTATACAGCGCCGGCGAGAGCCGCTACCGTAAAACAAAGCCGCTTTCAGAGGAAGGACTCGTGGAACAATCGCTCACCCCCTGGCTGCTGCCCGCCATCGCCCTGCTGGTTGGCGTCGCCGTCGGCTTCCTGGCCGCGCGCCTGCTGCCCAACGCTGCACCCAACCGCACCCAGCGCCAGCTGGACGATCTGCAGCAACGCTTCGACAGCTACCAGAGCGAAGTAGTGACCCACTTCAATACCACTGCCAGCCTGGTGAAGAAGCTGACCCAGAGCTACCAGGACGTTCAGGAACACCTGTCGCATGGCGCCGACCGCCTGGCCGCCGACGAGGTGACCCGCCAGCGCCTGCTGGCCGCCCTCAATGCCGACGACGGCAAGGCTCCGCGCGAGCGCCTGACCCCGCCGCGCAGCACCGAGGCACCCAAAGACTACGCACCGAAAGAGCCGGATGCCCCCGGCACTTTGGACGAAGGTTTCGGCCTCAAACGCTGATCAGCAGGCATAAAAAAGCCCCGCAGAAGCGGGGCTTTTTATTGGCCGATGCTTAGATCGCGCCGCGGGCGCGCAGCAGATCCAGCACCTGCTTGACGCCCTCTTCCACCGACGAGGACTGGGTGTCGATCACCAGATCGGCATTCAGCGGCACGTCATAGGCGAAGGACTCGCCCGGGATGTTGTCGCCACCGGCGGCATACAGGCCCTGCGGATCACGCTCGGCACAGGCCTGCGGCGACGCCTGCACGTACACGGTGACCAGACGATCGCTGCCGATCAGCGCCTTGGCCTGTTCGCGGCCTTCGGCATCCGGAGCGACGAATGCCGCCAGGGTCAGCAGGCCGGCTTCGTTGAACTGGCGCGCCACATGCGCGGCACGACGCCAGTTCTCGGTACGACCGGCGCGATCCTGCGGCAGCCCCTTGTTCAGGTCGTGACGCAGGTTCTGGCCATCCAGCACGTATACGGCACGACCCATGTCGAACAGTTTGCGCTCCACGGCGTAGGCCAGGGTGCTCTTGCCAGCGCCGGACAGGCCGCTGAACAGCACGGTGGCCGGCTGCTGGCCGAAGCGTGCGGCACGCTCCTCGCTGCCGACATGGCCGACGGTGTCGCGATGACCATGGCCGGCCTGCGGCGCGGCAATGATCATGCCGGCGCCGACGGTGCCGTTGGTCAGGCGGTCGATGACGATGAAGGCGCCGGTGGTGCGGTTCTGCGCATAGCCGTCGAGGGCGATCGGCGCATCCAGGGCGATCTTGACCTTGGCGATCTCGTTCAGCTGCAGGCTGCTGGTGGCGGTCTCTTCCAGGGTGTTCACATCGACCTTGTGGGCGATGCTCGGAATCGAGCCTGGCACGTAGCTGGTGGCGCGCTTGATGTCGTATTTCTTGCCCGGCAGCATCGGCTCCTCGGACATCCACACCAGCATGGCGTCGAAGCTGTCGGTGACCTGGGGACGGTTGTCGGCATGCACCAGCATGTCGCCACGCGATACGTCGATCTCGTCTTCCAGGGTCAGGGTGATCGCCTGGCCCGGACCGGCCTGTTCCAGTTCACCCTCGAAGGTGACGATGGACTTGACCTTGCTGCCCTTGCCCGACGGCAGGGCAATGACTTCGTCGCCCTTGCGCACGATGCCGCTGGCCAGAGTGCCGGCGAAGCCACGGAAGTTCAGGTTCGGGCGATTGACGTATTGCACCGGGAAGCGCATGTCGTCGAGATTGCGGTCGCCGGAGACTTCCACGGTCTCGAGGATTTCCATCAGCGACTGGCCGCTGTACCAGGGCGAGCGCTCGGACTTGTTGACCACGTTGTCGCCCTTCAGCGCCGACATCGGCACGAAGTGCAGCGAATTGGTCTTCAGGTTGATCTTCTCGGCGAACTGCAGGTAGTCGGCCTTGATCTGCTCGAACACACCCTCGTCGAAGCCCTTGAGGTCCATCTTGTTGATGGCGACGACGATGTGCTTGATGCCCAGCAGCGACGCGATGAAGCTGTGGCGCTTGGTCTGGGTCTGCACGCCGTAGCGGGCGTCGATCAGGATGATGGCCAGGTCGCAGTTGGATGCGCCGGTGGCCATGTTGCGGGTGTACTGCTCATGGCCGGGGGTGTCGGCGATGATGAACTTGCGCTTGGTGGTGCTGAAGTAGCGGTAGGCCACATCGATGGTGATGCCTTGCTCGCGCTCGGCCTGCAGACCGTCGACCAGCAGCGCCAGGTCGATGTCCTCACCGGTGGTGCCGACTTTCTTGGAGTCCTTGGTGATGGCATCCAGATGGTCTTCATAGATCATCTTGGAGTCATGCAGCAGGCGGCCGATCAGGGTGCTCTTGCCGTCATCGACGTTGCCGCAAGTCAGGAAGCGCAGCAGCTCTTTACGCTCGTGCTGGGCCAGATAGGCGAGGATGTCTTCGCTGATCAGTTCGGATTGGTGCGACATAATTAGAAGTACCCCTGACGTTTCTTCTCTTCCATCGAGCCGGAAGAGTCATGGTCGATAACTCGGCCTTGGCGCTCAGAGGTTTTGGCCAACAGCATTTCTTGAATGATTTCCGGCAGAGTGCTGGCGGTGGACTCCACGGCGCCAGTCAGCGGGTAGCAGCCCAGGGTACGGAAGCGCACCATCTTCTTGTGGATGCTGGCTTTCTGCTCAGGGGTGAGGTGTTCGAGGATGCGCTCGTCGTCGATCATGATCAGCGCGCCGTTCATCTCGATCACTTCGCGCTCTTCGGCGAAATACAGCGGCACGATCGGGATCTGTTCCAGATAGATGTACTGCCAGATATCCAGCTCGGTCCAGTTGGACAGCGGGAAGACGCGGATCGACTCGCCTTTCTTGACGTTGCCGTTGTACACGTTCCACAGCTCGGGACGCTGGTTCTTCGGGTCCCAGCGGTGCTTGCTGTCGCGGAAGGAATACACGCGCTCTTTGGCGCGGGATTTCTCTTCGTCGCGGCGCGCGCCACCGAAGGCGGCATCGAAACCATACTTGTCCAGCGCCTGCTTGAGGCCCTCGGTCTTCATCACGTCGGTGTGCTTGGCACTGCCGTAGGTGAAGGGGTTCATGTCCTGCGCCACGCCATCGGGGTTGGTGTGGGTGATCAGGTCCAGACCGTACTCTTTGACCATCTTCTCGCGGAAGCTGTACATCTCCTGGAATTTCCAGCGAGTGTCCACGTGCATGACCGGGAACGGCAGTTTGCCGGGGAAGAACGCCTTGCGCGCCAGGTGCAGCATCACGGCGGAATCTTTACCGATGGAATACAGCATCACCGGGTTGTCGAATTCGGCGGCCACTTCACGAATGATGTGGATACTCTCCGCCTCGAGCTGTTTCAGGTGCGTCAGTTTGTCGAGCATGGCTTATCACAGATCTGGGAATGAACGGCCGGCGGGCCGTGGACGAGGGCGCACTCTAGCACAGCGCCCTCTTCTATTCAGGCGAGCGCTTAGAACTAAACGATCTAGTTTTATGCCCGAAAATCAGACGGGATTGGGGCAATCAATAAAGAGATGTTCGATGGCGAAACGCCGCGCCAGATAGTCGCCCAGCGCCTGTACCCCGTAGCGCTCGGTGGCATGGTGACCGGCGGCGATGAAGCTCACACCATTCTCGCGCGCACTGTGGAAGGTCTGCTCCGAGGCCTCGCCAGTGAGGAAAAGATCGACCCCAGCAGCGATGGCGTTGTCGATGTAGCCCTGGCCACCACCGGTGCACCAGCCGACCTTGCGCACCATGCCCTCACCTTCCACCAGCAGCGGTTCGCGACCCAGCACCTCCTGTACGCGACGAGCGAAGTCACGCGCGCTCAGCGGCTCGGCCAGCGAGCCGAGCAGACCGACCACCTTGGGGTTGTTCGGGTCGAGCGGGCCCTCCACGGTGATGTCGAGCTGGCGGGCCAGCTGCACGTTGTTGCCGACCTCCGGATGCACGTCCAGCGGCAGGTGGTAGGCCAGCAGGCTGATGTCGTTGCCCAGCAAAGTCTGCAGGCGGCGGCGCTTCATGCCGGTGATGCAGGCATCCTCGCCCTTCCAGAAATAGCCGTGGTGCACCAGCACCACGTCGGCCTCGGCCTCCACCGCGGCATCCAGCAGCGCCTGACTGGCGGTCACCCCGCTGACGATGCGCCGCACCTGCGGCCGGCCCTCGACCTGCAGGCCGTTGGGGCAGTAGTCGGAGATGCGGGCGGCGTTGAGGTAGCGGTCGGCTTCCTCTACCAGGGTGGTCAGGGCGATGGCCATGATTTTTCCTCGTCAAACTGATGCCGGCGCTGCCCTTCCGGGCGGTGGCGCCTCTATAATGCCGCCACCTTAAGGGCCGTCTCCGGCCCCCGCAACCCTCAGGATTTCACTTAGATGCTCAAGGCCCTGCGCTTCCTTGGCTGGCCCCTGCTGGTCGGCCTGTTGCTGGCACTGCTGCTGATCCAGCGCTACCCGCAATGGGTCGGCCTGCCCGGCAACGAAGTGCGCCTGCAGCAGGCGCCGCGCTACGGCATCGCCCAGGAAGGCCCGGTGTCCTATGCCGACGCGGTGAGCCGCGCAGCACCCGCGGTGGCCAACCTGTACACCACCAAGATGGTCAACAAGGCGTCTACCCACCCGCTGCTGGAAGACCCGGTGTTCCGCCGCTTCTTTGGAGACAACCTGCCCAAACAGCGACGCATGGAGTCGAGCCTGGGTTCGGCGGTGATCATGAGCCCGGAAGGCTACCTGCTGACCAACAACCACGTGGTGGCGGATGCCGACCAGATAGTGGTGGCGCTCAAGGACGGCCGCGAGACCCTGGCTCGCCTGATCGGCAGCGACCCGGAGACCGATCTTGCGGTGCTCAAGATCGACCTGAAGAACCTGCCGGCCATCACCCTCGGCCGCTCCGACCAGATCCAGATAGGTGACGTCACCCTGGCCATCGGCAACCCCTTCGGCGTCGGCCAGACCGTGACCATGGGCATCATCAGCGCCACCGGGCGCAACCAGCTGGGCCTCAACACCTACGAAGACTTCATCCAGACCGACGCGGCGATCAACCCGGGCAACTCCGGCGGCGCCCTGGTCGACGCCCACGGCAACCTGATCGGCATCAACACCGCGATCTTCTCCAAGTCCGGCGGCTCGCAGGGCATCGGCTTCGCCATCCCGGTCAAGCTGGCCCGCGACGTGATGAAGGCGATCATCGAGCGCGGCCAGGTGATCCGCGGCTGGCTGGGCATCGAAGTGCAGCCGCTGACCCCGGAGCTGGCCGAGTCGTTCGGCCTGCAGGGCCGCGCCGGCATCCTGGTCGCCGGCATCTACCGCGACGGCCCGGCGCAGAAGGCCGGCCTGCAGCCGGGTGACCTGATCCTGAAGATCGGCGAGGAAGCCGCCGTCGACGGTCGCCGCTCGATGAACCAAGTGGCGCGCACCCAGCCGGGTGAGAAGGTGGTGATCGAGGTGCTGCGCGGCGGCGAGACCCTGGAACTGACCGCCGAGATCGGCGTGCGCCCCCCGGCCGAAGTACAGCAGCCGCAGCAAGAATAAAAAGCCACCATGAAAAAAGGCGCCCCACGGGGCGCCTTTTTCGTTACGGCGTCGAGCTAGAGCACTTGCCCCAGGGCATCCAGCAACGCCTGGTTCTGCTCCGGATTGCCGATGGTGATGCGCAGGAACTGGGCGATGCGCTGCTGCTTGAAGTGACGCACGATGACGCCGTGCTCGCGCAGCGCCGCGGCCAGCTCGCCGGCATCCTTCTGCGGATGACGGGCGAAGATGAAGTTGGCCGCCGACGGCAGTACCTCGAAGCCCAGGCCGGCAAGCGCGGCAACCATCTGCTCGCGGCTGTCGATCACCAACTGGCAGGTCTCGCGGAAATAGGCCTCGTCCTCGAACGCCGCAGCGGCGCCGACGATAGCCATACGATCCAGCGGGTAGGAGTTGAAGCTGTTCTTGATCCGCTCCAGCGCCTCGATCAGGTCCGGATGGCCAACCGCGATGCCAACCCGCAGGCCCGCCAGCGAGCGCGATTTGGACAGGGTCTGGGTCACCAACAGGTTCAGATACTTATCCACCAGCTTGATCGCGGTCTCACCGCCGAAGTCGATGTAGGCCTCGTCCACCACCACCACGCTGTCCGGACTGCCCTGCAGCAGGCGCTCGACGGCGTCCAGCGGCAGCAGGCAGCCGGTCGGCGCGTTGGGGTTGGGGAAGATGATGCCACCATTGGGCCGCGCATAGTCCTCGGTGCGGATCTGGAACTGCTCATCCAGCGCCAGCGCCTCGTAGGGAATGCCGTACAGGCCGCAGTACACCGGGTAGAAGCTGTAGGTCACGTCGGGGAACAGCAGCGGCTTGCCGTTCTGGAACAGGCCGTGGAAGGTGTGCGCCAGCACCTCGTCGGAGCCGTTGCCGACGAACACCTGGGCGGTGCTCACGCCGTAGTAGTCGGCCACCGCCTGCTTGAGGCGGTCGCTGTTCGGGTCCGGATACAAGCGCAGGCTGTCGCTCAGCTCGGCCTGCATGGCGGCGATCGCCTTGGGCGACGGGCCGTAGGGGTTCTCGTTGGTGTTGAGCTTGACCAGCTTGGCCAGTTTCGGCTGCTCACCCGGCACGTAGGGCACCAGGTCCTTGACGAAGGGGCTCCAGAATTTGCTCATCTGCCCTTCTCTCCTCGATTCGATTTTCAGTGAGGCGCGCAGCGCGCGCCTGCGCGATTCAGTTCTTGATGCGGTACTCGGCGCTGCGCGCGTGGGCGGTCAGTGACTCGCCACGAGCCAGCACGGAGGCGACCTTGCCCAGCTCGGAGGCACCTTCAGCCGAGCAATGGATGATCGACGAGCGCTTCTGGAAGTCGTACACGCCCAGCGGCGAGGAGAAGCGCGCGGTACCGGAGGTCGGCAGCACGTGGTTGGGGCCGGCGCAGTAGTCGCCCAGGGCCTCAGCGGTGTAACGACCCATGAAGATCGCACCGGCATGGCGGATCTGCGGCAGGTACTGCTCGGGATTTTCCACCGACAGCTCCAGGTGCTCCGGCGCGATACGGTTGGCCACCTCGATGGCCTGGGCCATGTCGGAGACCTGGATCAGCGCACCACGACCTTCCAGGGAAGTGCGAGCGATGGTTTCGCGTTCCAGGGTTGGCAGCAGCTTGGCGATGCTCTCGGCCACGCGGTCGAGGAAGGCGGCATCCGGGCTGACCAGGATCGACTGCGCGTCCTCGTCATGCTCGGCCTGGGAGAACAGGTCCATGGCGATCCAGTCCGGATCGGTCTGGCCATCGCAGACCACGAGGATCTCCGACGGGCCGGCGATCATGTCGATGCCGACCTTGCCGAACACGTGGCGCTTGGCGGTAGCCACATAGATATTGCCGGGGCCGACAATCTTGTCCACCGGCGGCACGCTCTCGGTGCCGTAAGCCAGCGCGGCCACGGCCTGGGCGCCACCGATGGTGAACACGCGATCGACGCCGGCCACGCAGGCGGCAGCCAGGACGATCTCGTTGATCTCGCCACGCGGGGTCGGCACCACCATGACCACTTCAGGCACACCGGCGACCTTGGCCGGAATCGCGTTCATCAGTACCGACGACGGGTACGAGGCTTTGCCGCCCGGCACGTACAGGCCGGCGCGATCCAGCGGGGTGACCTTCTGCCCCAGCACCGTGCCGTCGGCCTCGGTGTAGGTCCAAGAGTCCTGTTTCTGCCGCTCGTGGTAAATGCGCACGCGCTCGGCGGCCTTCTCCAGCGCGGCGCGCTGCTCGGTGCTGATGCGGGTCAGCGCCAGTTCCAGGCGCTCGCGCGGCAGGATCAGGTCGGCCATGGACGCGACCTGCAGGCCGTCGAACTTCTCGGTGAACTCGACCAAGGCAGCGTCGCCGCGGCTACGCACGGCGGCAATGATGTCGAGCACGCGCTGATTGACCGCGTCGTCCGACACGCTTTCCCAGCTCAGCAGATGATCCAGGTGTCGGGCGAAGTCCTGGTCAGCAGCATTGAGTCGGCGGATGGCGGTAGGAGCGGTCATAGCGGGCCTCATGTTTGGCTATTGCTCGGGCGTCGCTAGGCTACCAAGCCCACCGTATGGACGCCCGAGAAAAGTGGCTATGACACGGATAGGCAGACGCGGCGTAACACCGCGTTGAGGGTATTAGCTTTGGTGTCGCGCCTCGACGGCGCCACGCAGGGTCTCGATCAGCGCCTGGATGCGACCATGCTGCATCTTCATCGAAGCCTTGTTGACGATCAGTCGCGAGCTGATGTGGGCGATCAGCTCCTGGGGCTCCAGACCGTTGGCACGCAGAGTATTGCCGGTATCGACTACGTCGATGATCTTGTCGGCCAGGCCGACCAGCGGTGCCAGCTCCATGGAGCCGTACAGCTTGATCACGTCGACCTGGCGGCCCTGCTCGGCATAGTAGCGCTTGGCGACATTGACGAACTTGGTGGCAACGCGCAGGCGACCTTTCGGCTCCGGCGCACCGACCTTGCCGGCGGTCATCAGCTTGCAGTTGGCGATCTGCAGGTCGAGCGGCTCGTACAGGCCCTGGCCACCGTACTCCATCAGCACGTCCTTGCCGGCCACACCGAGGTCGGCGGCGCCGTGCTCGACATAGGTCGGCACGTCGGTGGCGCGCACGATCAGCAGCTGCACGTCATCCTGAGTGGTCGGGATGATCAGCTTGCGGCTCTTTTCCGGATTCTCGGTCGGTTCGATACCTGCCGCGGCGAGCAGCGGCAGGGTGTCGTCGAGAATGCGGCCCTTGGACAGCGCGATGGTCAGCATGAAATGCCCTTACTAGCCCGGCACGCGGCGGATCTTGGCGCCGAGCAACTGCAGTTTTTCCTCGATGCACTCGTAACCACGGTCGATGTGGTAGATGCGGTCGATCAGGGTTTCGCCCTCAGCGACCAGTGCGGCGATCACCAGGCTGGCGGAAGCACGCAGGTCGGTGGCCATGACCGGAGCGCCCTTGAGTGCCGGCACGCCGGTGACGATGGCGGTGTTGCCTTCGACCAGGATCTGCGCGCCCATGCGGTTCATCTCGTAGACGTGCATGAAGCGGTTCTCGAACACGGTCTCGATGACGGTGCCGGTACCCTCGGCAATAGCGTTGAGGGAGATGAACTGGGCCTGCATGTCGGTCGGGAAGGCCGGGTACGGCGCGGTGCGCACGTTGACGGCCTTCGGACGCTTGCCCTTCATGTCCAGCTCGATCCAGTCGGCGCCGGTGGTGATCTCGGCGCCTGCTTCCTGCAGCTTGGCCAGGACGGCTTCGAGGATGGTCGGATCGGTGTCTTTCAGCTTGACGCGGCCACCGGTGGCAGCAGCGGCCACCAGGTAGGTGCCGGTCTCGATACGGTCGGGCATCACGCTGTAACGACCGCCACCCAGGCGCTCGACGCCTTCGATGGTGATGGTGTCGGTACCAGCGCCGCTGACCTTGCCGCCCATGGCGTTGATGAAGTTGGCCAGGTCGACCACTTCTGGCTCACGCGCGGCGTTTTCCAGCACGGTACGGCCCTTGGCCAGGGCCGCGGCCATCATGATGTTCTCGGTACCGGTCACACTGACGATATCGAAGAAGAAGTGCGCACCGCGCAGGCCGCCGGCCGGAGCCTTGGCCTTGATGTAGCCGCCTTCGACGGTGATCTCGGCGCCCATGGCCTCGAGGCCACGGATGTGCAGGTCGACCGGACGCGAGCCGATGGCGCAACCGCCAGGCAGGGCCACTTCGGCTTCGCCGAAGCGCGCGACCATCGGGCCGAGCACCAGGATCGAGGCGCGCATGGTCTTCACCAGCTCATAGGGCGCGACCAGGGTCTTGATGGTGCTGGCATCGACTTCGACGCTGAGTTTCTCGTCGATGATCGGCTGCACGCCCATGCGGCCGAACAGCTCGATCATGGTGGTGATGTCGTGCAGGTGCGGCAGATTGCACACGGTGACCGGGGTATCGGCCAGCAGGGTGGCGGCAAGGATCGGCAGCGCGGAGTTCTTCGCGCCGGAAATACGGATTTCGCCGTCGAGGCGGATACCGCCGGTGATGATCAGTTTGTCCATTCGAGTCTCGGGCTCAAGAACGCTCGGCCCAGGAGGCCTGGCTGAAGAATTTCATGGTCACGGCGTGGATGGCGCCACTGGCGATCCACTCGTTGAGGTGGGCATAGATCTGTTGCTGGCGCTTGACCGGGCTGAGCGCAGCCAGCTCGTCGCTGATCAGGTTCAGCTGGAAGTTGCAGCCTTCACCCTCCACCTCGACGCGGGTGTTGGGCAGTTTGGCCTCCAGGAGGTTCTTAACTTCTACGGCCTGCATGCTCAACCTCGATCGGCGCAAAAAGAATTCATGGGCGGGCCAAGGCTCGCGGGTCGGCAATCATACAAAAAAGCCCCCCGCCTGCGAAGCCCGGCAGACGGAGGGCTGTGACGAGACTCAGGCCGGTAGGCCGAGCAGCTCGTGCAGGCCGGAGACGCGGGCGATGCCCTGCATGTCCTGCGGCAGGCCGCGGACCACCAGGGTCTTGCCGGCCTTGGCGGCGTCGCGCATGAAGGCCAGCAACAGGGACAGGCCCACGCTGCTGGACTTCTCCACCGCGGCGCAATCGAGCACCAGCTCGCGAGCCGGGCTGGCCGCGATCAGCTCGCGCCCCGACTCGCGCAGGGCCGGGCCGCTGCGATAGTCGAGCACGCCGGCGAGCTGCAGCTCGCCGTTCGCGCCCTGACGAATCACGGCATCGCTCATTGACCGCCCGCCTGCTGGCCTTCGGCGCTTTCCTTGGCCTTGGCCACCACTTCGGCCCAGCCGTCGATGGTCTTGTCCAGATCATTGCCATTGCGCTGCATGCTGTCGGCGAACTGGTCGCGGAACAGCTTGCCGACGTTGATGCCGTTGATGATCACGTTGCGCAGCTTCCACTGGCCGTCGATCTGCACCATGGTGTAGGACACCGGGTAGACGGTGCCCTTGTTGTCCTTGACCTCCATGCCAACACTGGCGCGGTCGGCGCCCTCGGCCTTGGCCGGCAGCACGCGGATACCCTGGTTGTCGTATTCCAGCAGGGCGTTGCCGTAGAACTGCATCAGGCTGCGCTTGAAGTTCGCCTCGAAGCGCTTCATCTGCTCGTCGCTGGCACTGCGCGAGTACTTCACGGTCATGATGCTGCGCGAGATGCCTTCGCTATCGACCACCGGGCCGAGGATGCGCTCCAGGCTGTCGTAGAAGGACTGCGGGTTCTGCTTGTAGCTGGCCTTGTTGGCAGTGAGGTCGCCGAGCAGCTCGTCGGTCGTGCTCTTCACCACGTCATGCGCGGTCGGAGCGGCCACGGCTACCAGCGGCAGGCTGGCCAGCAGGATCAGCAGGCCACGGCGCAACAGGTTGTAGGTGCTCATTTGCTTTCCTTGTTCACCGAATTCATCAGGAATTTGCCGATCAGGTCTTCCAGCACCAGCGCCGACTGGGTGTCGTGGATGGTGCCGCCATCCTTGAGCAGGTCTTCCTCGCCGCCGACGCTGATGCCGATGTACTTCTCGCCCAGCAGGCCAGCGGTGAGGATGGAGGCAGTGGAGTCCATCGGCAGGTTGTCGACGCGCTTCTCCAGCTCCATAGTGACCCGACCAGTGTAGCTGTCGCGGTCCAGGTCGATGGCGGTGACCTTGCCGATGGTCACACCCGCCATGGTCACCTTGGCTCTAGTGGTAAGACCGGCAATATTGTCGAAGTTCGCATACAGCTTGTAGGTGTCGCCCGAGCCAGCGGGGGACAGGCCACTGACCCGCAGGGCGAGCAGCAGCAGCGCCAGCAATCCGGCCAGCAGGAACAGGCCGACGCCGATTTCCAGGGAGCGGCTTTGCATCAGAGATCTCCAAACATCAGGGCGGTCAGAATAAAGTCGAGGCCGAGCACGGCGAGGGAGGCGTAGACCACGGTCTTGGTCGTGGCGCGGCTGATGCCCTCGGAGGTCGGCTCGCAGTCGTAGCCCTGGAACACGGCGATCCAGGTTACGACGAAGGCGAACACCATGCTCTTGATCACGCCATTGAGCACGTCTTCGGTGAATTGCACGCTGTTCTGCATGTTCGACCAGAACGAGCCTTCATATACACCCAGCCAGTCAACGGCGACCATCGCCCCGCCCCAGATGCCGACCACGCTGAAGATCGCGGCCAGCAGCGGCATGGAGATGAAGCCGGCCCACAGGCGCGGAGCGATGATGTACTTGAGCGGGTCGACGCCGATCATTTCCAGGCTGGACAGCTGCTCGGTGGACTTCATGTTGCCGATCTCGGCGGTCAATGCCGATCCAGCACGACCGGCGAACAGCAGGCCGGTCACCACCGGGCCCAGCTCGCGCAGCAGAGTCAGGGCCACCATCTGCCCCACAGCCTGCTCGGATCCGTAGCTGGTGAGGATGTTGTAGCCCTGCAGGGCCAGCACCATGCCGATGAACAGGCCAGCCACCACGATGATCGGCAGCGACAGCACGCCCACCGAGTAGAGCTGGCGAATCAGCAGTTGGCCGCCATTGCGCAGGCCACTGCGACCGAACAGCGAGCTGAGCAGGAACAGGGCCGAACGGCCCATGGACTGCACCACATCGATACCAGCTCGACCCAGTAGCGCAATGCGCTCAAGGGGGGACTTCCTACGCATCAGCGCGCTCCCAGCAAATCGTCGAGATAGCCCGGCGCCGGGTAGTGGAAGGGTACCGGACCGTCCGGAATGCCCTTCATGAACTGCTGGATGCGCGGATTATCGGAATTCATCAGTTCAGCCGGCGTGCCCTGCCCCAGCACCTGGCCATCACCCACCACATAGAGGTAGTCGGCGATGCTGGCGGTCTCGGCCAGGTCGTGGGAAACCACGATACTGGTGATGCCGAGAGCGTCATTGAGCAGGCGAATCAGGCGCACCAGTACGCCCATGGCGATGGGGTCCTGACCGACGAACGGCTCGTCGTACATTAGGATCTGCGGGTCCAGGGCAATCGCCCGGGCCAGCGCCACACGGCGCTTCATGCCACCGGAAAGCTCGTCCGGCATCAGCTCGACGGCACCACGCAGGCCAACGGCCTGCAGCTTCATCAGCACGATGTCGCGGATCATCTCGTCAGACAGCTTGGTGTGCACGCGCAGCGGAAACGCGACGTTCTCGAACACATCAAGGTCGGTGAACAGTGCGCCGCTCTGGAACAGCACGCCGAACTGCTTGCGCATGTCGAACAGGTCGGCACGCGACAGAGTCGGCAAATTCTGCCCATTGACCCACACCTCGCCGCTCGCCGGCTTGAGCTGGGCGGCGATCAGGCGCAACAGGGTGGTCTTGCCGCAACCGGAAGGCCCCATAATGCCGGTGACCTTGCCGCGCGGAATGCGGATATCGACGTTGTCGAAGATGTTGCGCGCGCCGCGCTTGAAGGTCAGCCCCTTCAACTCGACGGCATAGGCGTTATCGGCGCTCATCCAAACTCCTTGTTACACAGCCCTTCCTGGGTCAGACGCCATAACCCGCGACGGGGATACCTGGCGCCGCAGTCAGGGCCGAACAGGGCGCGGAATATAGCACTGGCGGGCCTGCCAGCCCAAGGCCGTGCAACTTTTTCATAACATTCGGTCACAGGATAAGCCTGCCGTCGCGCCCACAGGTGAGCCAACGCGCCTTTGGCGTTATAATCCGCGTCTTTTATGCCGAGCATCGCAAAGCCCCTCATGAGCCAGACCAGCGACCTGATCCAGTCCGCACAGCGCACCATCCGCCTCGAGACCGAGGCCGTGAACAGCCTGCTCAGCCGCATCGACGCCGATTTCGTGCGCGCCTGCGAGATGATCCTGACCTGCAAGGGCCGCGTAGTGGTGGTCGGCATGGGCAAGTCCGGCCATGTCGGCAACAAGATCGCCGCCACCCTGGCCAGCACCGGCACCCCCTCTTTCTTCGTGCACCCGGCCGAAGCCAGCCACGGCGACATGGGCATGATCACCCGCGATGACGTGGTCCTGGCCCTGTCCAACTCCGGTTCCACCGCCGAAATCGTCACCCTGCTGCCGCTGATCAAGCGTCTGGGCATCCAGCTGATCAGCATGACCGGCAACCCCGAATCGCCGCTGGCCAAGGCAGCCGAGGTCAATCTCGACGCCCGCGTTGCCCAGGAAGCCTGCCCGCTGAATCTGGCGCCGACCTCTTCCACCACCGTGTCCCTGGTCCTCGGCGACGCCCTGGCCATCGCCCTGCTGGAAGCCCGCGGCTTCACCGCCGAAGACTTCGCCTTCTCCCACCCGGGTGGCGCGCTTGGCCGCCGCCTGCTGCTCAAGGTGGAGAACGTGATGCATGCCGGCGAGCGCCTGCCACTGGTACAGCGCGGCACTTCGCTGCGCGAGGCGTTGCTGGAGATGACCCGCAAGGGCCTGGGCATGACCGTGATCGTCGAGGCCGACGGCAAGCTGGCCGGGGTCTTCACCGACGGCGACCTGCGCCGCACCCTGGACAAGGGCATCGACGTGCGCGACGCCAGCATCGACCAGGTGATGACCCTGCACGGCAAAACCGCACGCGCCGAGATGCTCGCCGCCGAGGCGCTGAAGATCATGGAAGACCACAAGATAAATGCACTGGTCGTGGTGGATGCCGAGGACAAGCCGGTAGGCGCCCTCAACATGCACGACCTGCTGCGCGCCGGAGTGCTGTAAATGACCGCCGAACTGCTGCAACGCGCCAAGGCCGTGAAACTGGCCATCTTCGACGTCGACGGCGTACTGACCGACGGCAAGCTGTACTTCCTCGTCGACGGTAGCGAATTCAAGACCTTCAACACCCTGGACGGCCACGGCATCAAGATGCTGATCAACTCCGGCGTGCGCACCGCCATCATCAGCGGGCGCAAGACTCCGGTGGTCGAGCGTCGCGCACAGAGTCTCGGCATCCAGCACCTGTACCAGGGCCGCGAGGACAAACTGGTGGTTCTCGATGAACTGCTCGGCGAGCTGGGCCTGAGCTACGAGCAAGTGGCCTATCTGGGCGACGACCTGCCCGACCTGCCGGTAATCCGCCGCGTCGGCCTCGGCATGGCCGTCGCCAGTGCCGACAGCTTCGTCCGCCAGCACGCCCACGGCGTCACCCAGGCACGTGGCGGCGAAGGCGCCGCGCGCGAATTCTGCGAGCTGATCATGCGCGCCCAGGGCAGCCTGGAAGCCGCGCAGTCCGCCTACCTCTAGGATCAAGCATGAACGGCAAGCTGCGTAATTACCTGTTCGCCCTGCTGACCGTCGCTCTGGTCGGCGCCCTCGGCTACTGGAACATTCGCCCGGAAAGCTTCATGGAGCGCCAGGCGGCCGCCGAAGCCGACAACGCCATCGACTTCTATGTCACGGGCGCCAGCACCCAGCAGTTCCAGGCAGACGGCAAGCTGCACTACGAGATGACTGCCGAGAAGCTCGAGCACATCAAGGCCACCGACATCACTCTGCTGGAAAAACCAGACCTGCAGCTGTACCGCGGCACCGCCTATCCCTGGCACGTGCGCAGCGACAAGGGCGAGGTCGGCCCCGAGGGCAAGCAGGTCGAACTGATCGACAACGTGCGCATCGCCCGCACCGATGCCAAGAACCGCCCCACTGTGATTACCAGCAGCCGCGTCACCGTATTCCCCGATGAGGAATATGCGCAGACCCAGCAAGCCGTTAGAATCGAGGCCGCCAACGGGGTGACCACGGCACAGGGAATGAAAGCGTACATGAACGACGGCAGGATCAACCTGCTGTCCAACGTAAGAGGCCAGCATGAGGTTCGTTAAAACCTTCCCCCTACTGCTCTGCCTGGGCGCCGCGCTCGGAAGCGCCAGCGCATGGGCGCTGCCCAGCGACCGCGATCAGCCGATCCGCGTGCAGGCAGACAGCGCAGAACTGGATGACAAGCAAGGCGTGGCCGTTTACCGCGGCGGCGTGGTGATTACACAGGGCACCCTGAAGATCACCGGCGACACCGTGACCATCACCCAGGATGCCAACGGCGAGATCGAGGTCTTCACCTCGGTAGGCAGACCCGCCTACTACGAGCAGAAGCCGTCCGCCGACAAGGACATCGTCAAGGCCTACGGCCTGACCATCCAGTACTACGCGACCAACGAGCGCATCGTACTGATCGACCAGGCCAAGGTGATCCAGCAGGGCAACACCTTCGAAGGCGAGAAGATCGTCTACGACACCCAGCGCCAGATCGTCAACGCCGGCCGCGCCACGGGCAGCAACGTATCGGTGCCGCGCCCGCGCATCGACATGATCCTGCAGCCACGCAAGAAGAACGAGCAAGCGGGGCAGGCGCAGTAATGGCGACCCTCAAAGCCCAGCACCTGGCCAAGGCCTACAAGGGCCGCCAGGTGGTCCGCGACGTCAGCCTGTCCATCGACAGCGGCCAGATCGTCGGCCTGCTCGGCCCCAACGGCGCCGGCAAGACCACCTGCTTCTACATGATCGTCGGCCTGGTCCAGGCCGATCAGGGCCGCGTGCTGATCGACAGCAACGACATCAGCCACCAGCCCATGCACGGTCGCGCCCGCTCCGGCATCGGCTACCTGCCGCAGGAAGCCTCGATCTTCCGCAAGCTGTCGGTGGCGGACAACATCATGGCCATCCTCGAGACCCGCAAGGACCTCGACCGCGCCGGCCGCGAAAAGGCGCTGGAATCCCTGTTGCAGGAATTCCACATCAGCCACATCCGCGACAGTCTGGGCATGAGCCTGTCCGGCGGCGAACGCCGTCGCGTGGAAATCGCCCGCGCCCTGGCCACCGAGCCGAAGTTCATCCTGCTCGACGAACCCTTCGCCGGTGTCGACCCGATCTCGGTCGGCGACATCAAGCAGATCATCCACCACCTCAAGGCCAAGGGCATCGGCGTCCTGATCACCGATCACAACGTGCGCGAGACCCTGGATATCTGCGAGACCGCCTATATCGTCAACGACGGTCAGCTGATCGCCGAGGGCGACGCCGAGACCATCCTGGCCAACCAGCTGGTCAAGGAAGTCTACCTGGGGCACGAATTCCGCCTCTGAGCTAGAGCCCCGCACGGGGCTTGCGCAAAGGGCTAGAATCATTCAAGGTCAGGCATATAATTTGCTTCCTAGGGCGGTTCGCCGCCCTGCAGTGGATGGCGCCGCGCGCCGGCAAGTGAACAAGGTACCCAGCCCCATACCATGAAACCGTCGCTAGTCCTCAAGATGGGCCAGCAGCTGACGATGACTCCGCAGCTGCAACAGGCCATCCGTCTCCTCCAGCTCTCCACCCTGGACCTGCAACAGGAAATCCAGGAAGCGCTGGAATCCAACCCCATGCTGGAACGTCAGGAAGACGGCGAGGACTTCGACAATTCCGACCCCATGGCCGACGGCGCCGAGCAGAACACCCAGCCCCAGCAGGACAGCTCGAACTTCCAGGACAGCACCGTCGCGGTCAACAACAACGAAAGCGCGGAAGAAGGCGAGTGGCACGACCGCATCCCCAGTGAACTGCCAGTCGATACCGCCTGGGAAGACGTCTACCAGACCAGCGCCAGCAGCCTGCCGAGCAACGATGACGACGAGTGGGACTTCACCACTCGCACCTCCGCCGGCGAGAGCCTGCAGAGCCACCTGCTGTGGCAGCTCAACCTGGTGCCGATGTCGGATACCGACAAGCTGATCGGCGTCACCATCATCGACTGCATCAACAACCAGGGTTACCTGGAAGAAAGCATCGACGAGATCGTCGAGTCCTTCGATCCCGAACTGGAGATCGAGGCCGACGAGGTCGAGGCCGTGCTGCGCCGCATCCAGCATTTCGAGCCAGCCGGCATCGGCGCCCGCGACCTGCGCGAATGCCTGCTGCTGCAACTGCGCCAGCTGCCGAACAACACGCCCTGGCTGGCCGAAGCCCAGCGCCTGGCCAGCGATCACCTCGACCTGCTCGGCGGCCGCGACTACGCGCAGTTGATGCGCCGCATGAAGCTCAAGGAAGACGAGCTACGCCAGATCATCGAGCTGATCCAGAGTCTCAACCCGCGCCCGGGCTCGCAGATCGAGGCCAGCGAGCCTGAGTACGTGGTGCCAGACGTGATCGTGCGCAAGCACAACGAGCGCTGGCTGGTGGAGCTGAACCAGGAGGCGGTGCCGCGCCTGCGCGTCAACCCGCAGTACGCCGGCTTCGTCCGCCGCGCAGACTCCAGCGCCGACAACACCTTCATGCGCAACCAGTTGCAGGAAGCACGCTGGTTCATCAAGAGCCTGCAGAGCCGCAACGAGACACTGATGAAGGTGGCGACGCAGATCGTCGAGCACCAACGCGGCTTCCTCGACTACGGCGACGAGGCCATGAAGCCCCTGGTCCTGCATGACATCGCCGAGGCGGTAGGCATGCACGAGTCGACCATTTCCCGTGTCACCACACAGAAATTCATGCACACCCCGCGCGGTATCTACGAGCTGAAGTACTTCTTCTCCAGCCACGTCAGCACCTCCGAGGGTGGCGAATGCTCCTCCACCGCGATCCGCGCCATCATCAAGAAACTGGTGGCCGCGGAAAACGCGAAAAAGCCGTTGAGCGACAGCAAGATCGCTGGTTTACTGGAAGCACAGGGCATTCAGGTAGCCCGCCGCACTGTCGCCAAATACCGCGAATCGCTCGGCATAGCGCCATCCAGCGAACGTAAGCGACTGATGTAAGCGGCCCTGAGCGGAAGGCTTCTGCACCACCGTACCGAGCGCCAGATACCCTGTCAGGGGGAACCATGGCCCGCAGTGCACCAGCCCTCCCAGCCAACGTGTTACGGCGGCAGGCAAGCTAGTCTGTCTCTTACACCAGGCAACAAGGAGATGCGTTATGCAAGTCAACATCAGTGGACATCAACTGGATGTGACCGACGCCCTGCGCGACTACGTCGGCGAGAAACTCAGCCGACTGGAGCGCCACTTCGACAAGATCACCAATGTGCAGGTCATCATGGAGGTCGAGAAGCTGAAACAGAAAATCGAAGCCACCCTGCACATCGCCGGCGGTGAAATCGTCGCCAATGCCGAACACGAAGACATGTACGCCGCCATCGACCTGCTGGCCGACAAACTCGACCGTCAACTGATCAAACACAAGGAAAAGCAGCTGGGCCGCCTGCAAGGCGCCACGGCTCGCTGACACTCCCCACCAAATGATTCGACTCGAAACCATCCTGACTCCCGCACGTTCCCTGGTGAACGTGCCGGGAGGCAGCAAGAAACGTGTACTCGAACAGATTGCCAACCTGGTCGCCCGCGATCTCACCGATCTGGACGCCCAGGACATCTTCGAAAATCTGGTTGCCCGCGAGAAGCTCGGCTCCACCGGCTTCGGCAACGGTATCGCCATTCCCCACTGCCGCCTGCCGGGCTGCCAGGCGCCGATCAGCGCCGTGCTGCATCTGGAAGCGGCAGTGGACTTCGACGCCATCGACGGTGCCCCGGTAGACCTGCTGTTCGTCCTGCTGGTGCCGGAAGCCGCCACCGACGAACACCTCGAACTGCTGCGCCAGATCGCCAGCATGCTCGACCGCAGTGAGGTGCGTGAGCGCCTGCGCCAGGCACCGAGCAGCGAGAGCCTGTATCAGGTGGTAGTCGACGTCCAGAGCGGACACTGAGGCGTGGCGTCATGCGGCTGATTATCGTCAGTGGTCGTTCCGGCTCGGGCAAGAGCACAGCACTCGACGTGCTGGAAGACAACGGCTTCTACTGCATCGACAACCTGCCCGCCGGCCTGCTGCCGGACCTGGCCGAACGCGCCCTGCTCGAAACCGAACTGCTGCATCCGCAGGTCGCGGTCTCGGTAGACGCACGCAACCTGCCCAGCCAGCTCAAGCGTTTCCCCGAACTGCTCGACGAGGTCCGCGCCCGCCACATCCAGTGCGACGTGCTGTACCTCGACGCCGCCGACGAGACCCTGCTCAAACGCTTCTCCGAGACTCGTCGGCGCCACCCGCTGACCAATGAAGAACGCGCACTCGCAGAGGCCATCCGTGACGAGGCCACGCTGCTGGCGCCGATCATCGATCTCGCCGACCTGAAGATCGACACCACCCATCTCAACCTCTACCAGCTGCGCGACACCCTCAAGCTGCGCCTGCTGAACAAGCCGGAGCCGGGCACTGCGTTCCTGGTCGAGTCGTTCGGCTTCAAGCGCGGCATGCCGGTGGATGCCGACCTGGTGTTCGACGTGCGCTGCCTGCCCAATCCCTACTGGAAGCCGGACCTGCGCGACATGTCGGGACTGGAGGCGCCGGTAGCCGAATACCTGGCCGCGCAGCCGGATGTCGAGGAGATGTACCAGGACATCCTCGGCTACCTGAACAAGTGGCTGCCGCGCTTTGCCGCCAGTAACCGCGCCTATGTCACGGTCGCCATCGGCTGTACCGGCGGCCACCACCGCTCGGTGTACCTGGCCAACCGGCTGGGCGAGGCCCTCAAACCCACGCTGAAGAATGTCCAGGTCCGCCACCGCGACCTCGGCTAAGGACTGCAATGCCTTCCCGCGAGATCACCATCATCAACAAGCTCGGCCTGCATGCCCGCGCCGCCGCCAAGTTTGTCGGCGTGGCCAGCGGCTTTCCCTGCCAAGTGCGGGTCGGCCGTTCGCCGGAGAGCCTGGTGGACGGCAAGAGCATCATGGCGGTGATGATGCTGGCGGCCGGCAAGGGCACCAACATTCACTTGTTCAGCGAGGGGGAGCGCGAGGACGAGGCGATTGCTGCGCTGGTACAGTTGATCGACAACAAGTTCGACGAAGGCGAATAAAGCGCACACGGGTCACGAACCTCTGGCGTAGAGCCAAAGGCTCGTAACTCAGGCTCTCAAGCGAGCGCGGTATCCAGCACCATCATCAGGCAGAAGCCTCCCGCCAGCCCCATACTCGCCTCGGTGGCGTAGCCCTTGCGGTGCGACTCGGGAATGATCTCGTGCACCACGGCGAACAGCATCGCCCCCGCCGCCAGCGCCAGCCCCCAGGGCAACAGCAGCGCAGACACCCCTACCAACCAGGCACAAAGCACGGCGAATAGCGGCTCGACCAGCCCCGACGCGGCGCCGATCAGCAGCGCCTTGCCACGCCCCATGCCGCCGCCGGCCAGCACCAGGGCGATGATCAGCCCCTCCGGCAGATCCTGCAGGGCAATACCCATGGCCAGAGTATCCGCGCCCTGCAACCCGGCACCGGCGGACACACCGACCGCCATGCCCTCCGGAATGTTGTGCAGGACGATCGCCACCACGAACAGCAGGACGTTCGGCGCCAGTGCCTGCAACTCGCCGTTGGCCGCACGCATCTGCACCTCGGGCAAGCAACGTCCTAGACCGAACAGCGCGCCCGCCCCCAGCAGCAAGCCGAAGCTGGCGAGAAAGCCTGCGCCCCAGGGCGAGAAGCCCAGCTCCTCTGCTGCAGCGAGTGCCGGAATCAGCAGGGAGAACACCGTGGCCGCCAGCATCACGCCGCCGCCGAAGCCCAGCAGGGTGTCGGCGAAGCGAGTCGAGATACTGCGCATGAACAGCACCGGCACGGCGCCCAGCGCGGTGCCGAGAGCGCACAGCAGGCCGCCCTGCAGGGCTCGCCAGATCTGCGGCTCGATGGTCTGCTCGGCGATGCTGGTGGCCTGCACCAGCAGCAAACTGCAGCCGAGCAGCACCACCGAGAAACCGATCAGGTAACGCAGCGTCCGACCTCCGGCCGAAGAAAAGCCGTGTTGCATGCCGTCCATCCCTTCAGTCCGCCGCCAGGGCTGCACGGTAGCGCCGCGCTACCTCGGCCCAGTCGACCACGTTGTAGAAGGCGCCGATATATTCCGGTCGGCGGTTCTGGTACTTCAGATAGTAGGCGTGCTCCCACACATCCAAGCCGAGGATCGGCGTGTTGCCGTGCATCAGCGGGCTGTCCTGGTTGGCGCTGCTCTCCACCAGCAGGCGCTTGTCCGGCGTCACGCTGAGCCAGGCCCAGCCGCTGCCGAAACGGCTCAGCGCAGCCTTGGTGAAGGCCTCCTTGAAGGCCGCGAAGCCGCCCAGTTGCGTCTCGATTGCTGTCGCCAACTCGCCGTCTGGCTCGCCGCCACCGGTGGGCGCCATCACCGTCCAGAACAGCGTGTGGTTGGCATGCCCACCGCCCTGGTTGATCACCGCACCGTGCAGCGTCTGGGGCAACTCGGCCAGGCGCTGCAGCAGCGCCTCGACCGGCCACTCTGCATAGGACGACCCTTCCAGGGCAGCGTTCAGGTTGTTGATGTAGGTCTGGTGGTGCTTGCTGTGGTGGATCTCCATGGTCTGCGCATCGATGTGCGGTTCCAGGGCGTCATAGGCATAGGGCAACGCAGGCAGGCTGTGGGCCATTGTGTGGCTCTCCTTCAGTGGTAGTGGCGACCGGGGCTGGTCACGGTCGGAACGCGCCGCTGCCAGGCATGGCGCTGCGGCGCACCGAGCAGACGGTCGGTGCGGGGAAAGGCGCCGTGCTCGCCGATGAATTGCAGCAGCTCGAGGTAGGTGCGCCGGCTGTGGTGCATGGCGGCGCTGCGCAAGCCCTCGTGCAGGGCCGCGTCGGCCAGGGTCTGCAGCAGCCGTTCGTGGCTGGCGCAGAGGTTCTCCGCAGCCTCCTCCGGCTGGCCCAGGGTCAGGTGCAGGTCGGCGAGGTTGTGGTGGGAGATGACGAAGGCCGCCACCGCCATGTCATGGTCGGGCCAGCGGCCATACAGCACCTGTGCCTCGGCCAGCGCCTGCAGGTAGAGCTCGCGCGCCTGTACCCAGTCGCCGTCGATGAAGCAGCGATTGCCCGCCTCGATGGTTGTTTTCCAGTGCTCCATTGCCTGAACTCCTCGCCTTGCCGGCGCATGCAGCGGCCTCAGAGGCCGCCTTCGGTGAGTTTTTCCGGGTTGAGCAACTGCTCCAGCTGCTGCCGGGACAGGTCGGTGTTCTCCAGCGCCACCTCGATGATCGGCCGACCCTCGCGGTAGGCCTGTTTGGCGATCTCGGCGGCCTTGAGATAGCCGATGATCGGGTTGAGCGCGGTGACCAGGATCGGGTTGCGGTCCAGCGCTTCACGCAGCTTCGGCTGGTTGACCTTGAAACTGGCGATGGCACGGTCGGCCAGCAGGCGACTGGAGTTGCTCAGCAGCTGAATGCTGTGCAGCAGGTTGTCGGCCACCAGCGGCAGCATCACGTTCAGCTCAAAGTTGCCGGACTGTCCGGCGATGGCGATCGCCGCGTCGTTGCCGATCACCTGGGCGGCGACCATCGCGGTGGCTTCCGGAATTACCGGATTGACCTTGCCCGGCATGATCGACGAGCCCGGCTGCAGCGCCTCCAGCTCGATCTCGGCGAGGCCGGCGAGCGGGCCGGAGTTCATCCAGCGCAGGTCGTTGGCGATCTTCATCAGCGACACCGCCACGGTCTTCAGCTGCCCGGAGATGGCCACGGCAGTATCCTGCGAGCCGATCAGGGCGAAGAAGTTGGTGCCGGTGCTGAAAGGCACGCCGGTCAGCGCGGTCAGCTCGCGGCAGAAATGCTCGGCGAAGCGCGGATGGGCGTTGACCCCGGTGCCCACCGCAGTGCCACCCTGGGCCAGGGCCTGCAGGCTCGGCTGCAGCGCGCGCAGGTGCACGATATTGGCCTGGATCTGCTGGCCCCAGCCGTCCAGCACCTGGCTCATGCGTACCGGCATGGCGTCCATCAGGTGGGTGCGGCCGGTCTTCACGTAGGGCTGCACTTCCAGCGACTTGTCACACAGCACCGTAAGCAGGTGGCCGAGGGCCGGCAGCAGGCGCTCGTGCAGTTCGATAGCGGCGCTGACATGGATGGTGGTGGGGATGATGTCGTTGCTGCTCTGCCCGCAGTTGACGTGATCGTTGGCGCTGACCTTGTCGCCGAGGATGCGGCTGGCCAGGCTAGCGATCACCTCGTTGGCGTTCATGTTGGAGCTGGTGCCGGAGCCGGTCTGGAACACATCCACCGGGAAATGCGCCATGAAGTCGCCTTCCAACAGTTGCTGGCAGGCCGCGACGATGGCATCGCCCTGGGCCGGCGCGAGTTGCTCCAACTCGACGTTGGCCCGCGCCGCGGCGGCCTTGGCCAGGATCAGGGCGCGGATGAAGGGCGCCGGCATGCGCTGGCCGGACACCGGGAAGTTGTTCACCGCACGTTGGGTCTGCGCGCCGTACAGCGCTGCTGCCGGTACTTCCAGCTCACCCATGCTGTCGCGTTCGATGCGGGTGTCACTCATAGGGATGTCCTTCTAATGGCTCGTTGAATGAGAGGGAGGGCGACAGGTTCAGGGTCGCCAGCCGGTTGCGCAGGCGGATGTGCGTACGCTGCTGTTCGAGGTCGTGAGCGAGGTACTGCAGGCCGTGCAGCGGCCGCCAAGCGCGATCGAGGCAGAGGTTGCGCCAGTGCCAGGGCAGCGCCACGTCGCTGGCCGTGTCCAGCAGCAGCTCCAGGGTCAGTACCGAGAGCTGCCAAGGCTCTATCCGCCCCTGGGCCGCAAGTTGGTGCCCGTGGAACTCGTGCTGATCGAGCAGGCGCGGCTCGTCCGGCAGCAGCGCGCAGCGAATGCGGAAGCCTTGCCAGTGCCAGCAATCGAGGCAGGGGGTGAAAAATGCAAAGGACATGGGCGTCCACTCTGATCTGATAATGATATTTATTCTCGACTGAGAAGAATAATCAATACACAAAGAGTAGGGACTTAGCTTTCACCAGGCATGAAAAAGCCCGGCGTCCTGGGCGGAGCGCCGGGCTTGGCTGGGCGGCAGCGCTGATCAGCTACCGGCCACGGTCATCCGCTCGATCAACACCGAGCCGGTGCGGATGTTGCCACGCAGTTCCAGATCGCTACCGACCGCAACGATCTGACGGAACATCTCGCGCAGGTTGCCGGCGATGGTGACTTCCTGCACCGGGAACTGGATCTCGCCGTTCTCCACCCAGAAGCCGGCGGCGCCGCGCGAGTAGTCGCCGGTGACCAGATTGAGGCCCTGCCCCATCAGCTCGGTAACCAACAGGCCACGATCCATGCGCTTGATCAGCGCTTTCTGGTCCTCATCGCCATGGCTGACGAACAGGTTGTGCACGCCGCCGGAGTTGGCCGTGCTGGGCATGCCCAGCTTGCGCCCGGAGTAGGTGCCGAGGATGTAGGAGACCAGCTCGCCGCCAGCGACGAACGGCTTGGCATAGGTGGCCAGGCCATCGCCGTCGAAAGTGGCACTGCCCATGGCGCGCGGAATATGCGGGCGCTCGTCGAGGTTCAGCCACTCGGGGAACAGGCGCTGACCCAGCGCGCCCTCGAGGAACGAGGAATGGCGATACAGGTTGCCACCGGAGATGGCCGCCAGCAGATGGCCGAACAGGCCGGTGGCCAGTTCCGCAGCGAACAGCACCGGCACCTCGCAGGTCGGCACCGGACGGGCGCCGAGACGCGCCACGCTGCGCTCGGCGGCGCGGCGGCCGATCAGCGCCGGCTCGGCCAGCAGCTCGCCCTGGCGATTGACGTCGTACCAGTAGTCGCGCTGCATCTGACCCTGGGCCTCGGCGATCATCACGCAGCTCAGGCTATGGCGGGTGCTGGCGTAGCCGCCGACGAAGCCGTGGCTATTGCCGTACACGCGGCAGCCCTGGTGGGTACTCAGGCTGGTGCCGTCGGCGTTGCTGATTCGCTGGTCGGCGGCGAAGGCCGCGGCCTCGCAGGCCAGGGCGCGCTCGACGGCCTGTTCCGGGCTGATCTCCCAGGGGTGGAACAGGTCCAGTTCCGGCAGCTCGCGGGCCATCAGCGCGGCGTCGGCGAGGCCGGCGCAGTCATCCTCGGAGGCATGCTTGGCGATGGCCAGGGCGGCCGCCACGGTCTCGCGAATGGCCGCATCGCCGCTCGCCGAGGTGCTGGCCGAGCCCTTGCGCTGGCCGACATACAGGGTGATGCCAAAACCCTGGTCGCGGTTGAACTCGACCGTCTCGACCTCGCCCTGACGCACCGTGGTGGACAGCCCCTGCTCCATCGACACCGCCACTTCGCAGGCGCTGGCGCCCTGGCGACGCGCCTCGGCGATGATCTGTTCGACCTGCGCCTGCAGGTCCGGCAGGGCCTGTGGGCCCACTGCTTGTGCTGAACTCATGTTGCACTCCAACGACGGGCGGCCGGTCCGCTGCGGACAGGCCCTCCCTGACTGGTTATCATGGCGGCGTTTCCATTCGGACCGCCCCCATGGCTGATTCATACGACGAAGACTTCTCCGGCGAGAAGAGCAAGACCCAGATCAAGCGCGAGCTGCATGCCCTGCAGGATCTCGGTGCTCGCCTGACCACCCTCAAGCCCGACCTGGTCGCCAAGCTGCCGATCACCGACGGCCTGCGCAAAGCCCTGGCCGAGGCCCCGAAACACACGGCCAATGCCGCCAAGAAACGCCACATCCAGTTCATCGGCAAGCTCATGCGCGACCAGGACATCGAGGGCATCCTCGCCCTGGTCGACCAGGTCGACAGCTCCACCCGCGAGTACAACGAGCGCTTCCACGCCCTCGAGCGCTGGCGCGATCGTCTGGTCGAGGGCGATGACGCGGTCCTCGAGAGCTTCGTTGCCGACTACCCGGAAGCCGACCGCCAGCACCTGCGCAGCCTGATCCGTCATGCCCAGCACGAGGCGGCGCGGAACAAACCGCCAGCCGCTGCGCGCAAGGTCTTCAAATACATTCGCGAACTGGACGAGGTCCAGCGCGGCCTGCGTTAACCCTGCCACTGCGGATGCGGCCTAGGCCGCATCCGACTCTTCCTGATGGAACTCGCCCTGCGCCTCAGGCGCCAGTGCCACCCACGGTAATCGCATCGATCTTCAGGGTCGGCTGGCCAACGCCCACCGGCACCGACTGACCGTCCTTGCCGCAGGTACCCACGCCGCTGTCCAGGGCCAGGTCGTTGCCGACCATCGACACCCGGCTCATCGCCTCCGGACCATTGCCGATCAGGGTCGCGCCCTTGACCGGCGCGGTGATCTTGCCGTCCTCGATCAGGTAGGCCTCACTGGTGGAGAACACGAACTTGCCGCTGGTGATGTCGACCTGGCCACCGCCGAGATTGGCGCAGTAGATGCCCTTCTTCACCGAACGGATGATCTCTTCCGGGTCGCTCTCGCCGGCCAGCATGTAGGTGTTGGTCATGCGCGGCATCGGCAGGTGCGAGTAGGACTCGCGGCGGCCGTTGCCGGTCGGTGCCACGCCCATCAGGCGCGCGTTGAGCTTGTCCTGCATGTAGCCCTTGAGCACGCCGTTCTCGATCAGCGTGGTGCACTGGGTCGGCGTGCCTTCGTCGTCCAGGCTCAGCGAACCGCGGCGCCCGGCCAGGGTGCCGTCGTCGACGATGGTGCACAGGCTCGACGCCACCTTCTCGCCAATCTTGCCGCTGTAGGCCGAGCTGCCCTTGCGGTTGAAGTCGCCTTCCAGGCCATGGCCGACCGCCTCGTGCAGCAGCACGCCGGACCAGCCGGCGCCCATCACCACCGGCAGGGTGCCGGCAGGCGCGGGAATCGCTTCCAGGTTGACCAGGGCCTGGCGCAGCGCCTCGCGGGCGTAGCCCATGGCGCGCTCTTCGCCGTTGCCGTCACGCTCGAGGAAGTAGCGGTAGTCGCTGCGCCCGCCACCACCGTGGCCACCGCGTTCGCGGCGGCCGTTGTGCTCGACGATCACGCTGACGTTGAAGCGCACCAGCGGGCGGATGTCGGCGGCCAGGCTGCCGTCGTTGGCGGCCACCAGCACGTGGTCCCAGACCCCGGCCAGGCTGACGGTGACCTGCTTGATGCGCGGATCGAGGGTGCGGGTGAAGGCGTCGATGCGCTTGAGCAGTTCGACCTTCTCGGCGCGCTCCAGCACTTCCAGCGGGTTGTCCTGGGCGTACAGCGCGGTCACCGTCGGGCTGGCGAAGGCCTGCACCTTGCCCTGCTGGCCGGCGCGGGCGATCGAGCGGGCGGCGCGCGCCGCCTGGCCCAGGGCCTCGGCATGGATGGCGTTGCTGTAGGCGAAGCCGGTCTTCTCGCCGGACTGGGCGCGCACGCCCACGCCCTGGTCGAGGTTGAAGCTGCCTTCCTTGACGATGCCGTCCTCCAGCACCCAGGACTCGGAGACCTGGCTCTGGAAATACAGGTCGGCGGCGTCGATGCCGGGGCCCACCACGTCGGCGAGGATCGCCGGCAGCTGCTCGATGGAGAGGTTGCCGGGGCTCAGCAGGTGACCGCTGACGCGGCCGAGGATCTCGTTCATGACTGCTCCGTTGGCGCCGGAGCCGGTTGCTCAGGCGCGATGAATCTTCTGTGGCGGGCCACCGGCATACGCTGGCGGATCGCGTCCTGCTCGGCGGCATCGCGACAGGCCAGCAGCACGGCTTCGCCTGTGGGCTGCTCGGCCAGCACCCGGCCCCAAGGGTCGATGATCGCCGAGTGGCCGAATGTCTCGCGGCCTCCCGGATGAGTGCCACCCTGCCCTGCCGCCAGCACATAGCACTGGGTCTCGATGGCGCGGGCGCGGGTCAGCACCTGCCAGTGCGCCGCACCGGTGACGGCGGTGAACGCCGCCGGGGCGCTGATCAGCTCGGCGCCGGCCTCGCGCAACCGGCTGTACAGCTCGGGGAAGCGCAGGTCATAGCACACAGTCAGGCCCAGCCGGCCGACCGGCGTATCGGCTACCACCACCTTGTCGCCGAAGGCGAAGTCGTCCGACTCGCGGTAACGCCCGCGGGCATCGGCGACATCGACGTCGAACAGGTGCAGCTTGTCGTAGCGCGCCGCGCACTGGCCCTGATTATCGATCAGCAGCGAGCAGGCGTGCGACTTGGCGTCAGGTTTGCCGTCCGGCGGCAGCGGAATGGTGCCGGCCACTATCCACAAGCTGAGGTCGCGGGCGGTGCATTTCAACCAGGGCAGGATCGGGCCACTGCCATCGGCCTCGGCACGACCGATGGCGGCGAGGTCGCGGCGGCCCATGGCGGCGAAGTTTTCCGGCAACACGGCGAGGCGCGCGCCGGACTCGGCGGCCTGCTGCAGCAGGCGACGGGCGGTGGAGAGGTTGGCCAGGACATCGTCCTGGCTGACCATCTGGATTACGGCGAGGGACATGGAAGCTTCCGTCCGGTGATTACCCGCATGCTACCGCAAGTCACTCAGCGCGGCTTCTCGAACGGCTTGTCGAAGCTGATCTCAGGGTTGTGCCAAGGCCCTTTGACCTTGTACTGCACGCTGGCGAAGCGGGCGACACGATCGCCCAGCAGCTTGTCGGCCACGAACAGCGCACCACCGACGGCCGGCGCCCCGACGATCAGCGCCGCCAGCGGCAGGTTGTTGGTCACCGGCAGGGTCACCAGCAGGGTGGCGTCGATCTGGTTGCGCGCCATGTCCAGCTGGCCGTTCATCTCCATGGTGCTGGAGGGGCCGACCACGCGCAGCGGCTCGCGGGTGTCGAACACGCCGTTCTGGCCGACCAGCAGGGTCTTGGTGGTGTCGTAGCTGAAGCCCTTGCCGAGCAGGTCGGAGAAATCCAGGCGCAGGCGGCGGCTGATCGAGTTGAAGTTGAGCAGGCCGAACACGCGCAGCGCCGAGGCCGAGCCCTGTACCTCGACGAACTGGCCCTTGCGCAGGCTGGCGTCGAGGCTGCCGGAGAAGCGCTTAAGGCCGAACCAGGCCGGCGAGCCCGGCCAGCGGCCATCGACATCCAGGCGGAAGCGTTCGCTGGTGGTGCTCGGCGCATAGTTCCAGGCACTCAGCACATCGGCCAGGTTCTGTCCTTCCAGGCGGCCCTTGTACCAACTGCTGCTGGCACCCGGCGCGCCCTCCCAGCCCATTTCACCGCCCAGCTTGAGCCCCTTGAGATCGAGGTTCAGCTCGCTGAAACGCACGCCCTGCGGCGTCGGCCGGGCCTTGAGCGACCAGGCGCCGACCAGCGCATCGCCCTGCATGACCTTGGCGATGCGCACATCAAGGGCGGGAATCTGCCGTGGATCGACGGCGGCCAGCAGGTCCGGCTTATCCGGTTCCGGCTCCGTCTCGTCGGCCTTGGGCGGCTCGGCCGGCGGGAAGCTCAGGCGCGCCAGATTGATGTCGATGGGCACCCCCGAGGCGTCCGGCAGAGCGATGCTTCCCTCCAGCAGCGCGCTGCTAAGATCCAACTGCCAGCCGGCCTGGGCCCGCGCCAGCTTGACGCCCAGATTGTCGACCTGGGTGCCGAAACCGTTGAAGCGACCGATGGCCAGATCGGCGCCGCGGAAGAACTGCCGATTCTGGCCATCGCCAGCCAGGCCCATATAAGGCTTGGCAGCTGCCTGCCAGGCGTTCCAGTCCAGCTCATCCAGCTTGCCGCTGACGCGCAGCCCGGCGTCCGACGGCAGCTTCGCCGGATCGCCGCCCAGACGCAGTTCACCACGTCCCTGCAGGGTCTGCCCCGGTGCTGCGGCCAGGGCCAGGCTGGCCACGTTGCCGTAATCCAGCCAGTAACGCCGCTCCTTGCCCTGCAGGGTCATGCGCCAGCTGGTGTTGCGCGTATCGCCTGCAGCCTTGCCGAAGGGTGGCGGCAGCTCCACGGCGAGGCCCTTGAGGTCAGACTCGATGCGCAGCTGGCTGTCGTTGCCATCCAGGGTCAGGTTGAGCTTGTAGGGAATCTCGCCCTTGAGCGGCAGGGCCTGGGTCACCCCCAGCCAGCCGGTGAGCTGGGTCAGCGGCATCTTGCCACTGGCCTCGATGCGCGTACGCCCGTTGCCGCGTGCGCCTTCGGCCAGGGCGCGGCCACGTACCGCGTGCCCGAGCACCTGGGCGCGGATATCCGGCGAGCTGAGGCCGGACGCGGTGTTGAAGCGGAACGCGCCCTTGAGCTGGCTGAGCGCCAGCTTCGGCGTGGCGATCTGCAACTGCGCGCCCTCGGTGGCGAAGTCCACCTGCACCTGGGGCGGCGCGCCCTTGGCCAGGGGAATGTCGAGCTTCAGCTTGCCGCTCAGCGGGCCCTGCCCCTGCCAGCCGGCGAAAGTCTCGGCGGTGCCGATGGGCGCCTCCTGCAGAATCTTCAGCGCATCCACCAGGCTGCTGTCCAGCTCGCCGTCCAGCGCCATGCGCGGCGCCTGGCCGTTGGCGGCCTTGGGAATATTGGCCGTGACATCGCGCACCCGGCTGTCGAGGATGGAGCCCTCGGGCACCTTCACATCGACTCCGTCGTCTTCGATCAGCACCTCGCCGCGGGCATCGCGTAGCGCCGGCCAGCCGGGCTGGAAGGCCAGTTCGGCGCGGTCCACCAGAAAGTACAGGCTGATGCTGCGGGCAGCGTCTTCGGCGCCCTTGGCCAGCGAGCCCTGGTACTGGAACCAGCCGTCTTCAATGTGGCCGGCGCGGATCGCGGTCTGCAGCCACTCGGCCAGGGCCGGACTGAGACCGGGCGAACGGGTCGGCAGGTATTTCTTGGCCAGCATCGCGTCGCCGTCTTCCAGGCCGACGCGCAGGTCCATGTAATCTTCCAGCGCCGGATCCTTCATCAGCCGCACGAGGAAGTCACCGGCAATCCGCCCTTCCTCGCCCACCACCTGCAGATAGGGGCTGGACAGGGTGAAGGCCTCATCGTCGAGCGTCCAGCGCAGCGTGGCGCCGGCCTGGCGGTAGTGCCACATCTCGGGGAACAGGTTGGGGAAGTGCAGGCCGAAGTTCTCGCTGGCCACCAGGCCCTCGCCGCCGCCGAGGTCGCCGCGCACGCTGCCACTGACGTTCTCCGCCGCCGGCACGCCATGCCAGGCACCGATGCTGACCTTCTCCAGGTTGGCGGAGAACTGCACGCGCTGGGCGTCGCTCAGTTGCGGCCGGTAATCCACCTGGACGTTGCGCAAGGCGCCGCGCGGCTGCAGCGCAGTGATCGCCTCGACGGCCGCCTCCGGTAGCGGTGCCAGCGCCAGGATCACCGGGCCCAGCGGGCTCAGTTCGAGATGATCGGCGCTCAGCCCCCAGCGCTCCACCTGGCCCTGGGCGTCCAGTTTCTGGCTCAGCGCCAGCTGCACTTCGCCCCAGCGGGTCTCGCCCAGGCTCAGTGCCAGGGCATCGACCAGCAGGTCGAAGCCATCGCCACGGCGCTCGAAATAAGCACTCAGGCCGAGGTCGCTGACCTCGACCGGCGGGCGCTGGGCGAAGGCACCGCGCACCTCCGGGGCATGCAGGCGGGCGGCGCCGCGCTGCACTGCGCCATCGGCCCAGTCCAGCCAGAACTCGCCGCCGGCCTGGGCCTTGCTCAGGCTCCAGTCGTGCAACAGGCCCTTGGGTAGCCAGGCCGCCCAATCACTCTGCGGCAGGCTCAGATAGGCCTCGGCGCGACTCGCGCGCCAGTCCTTGGGCGCCAGGCGCACGTGCAGATTGAAGGCCAGCGGCTGGCCATCCGGCAGACGCAGGCGGCCATCCAGGCGCTGACGCACCGTGCCGCTGCGCAGCGTGACATCGATATAGGTGAGGCTGAGCGGCTCGCCAGCCTGAGGCTCGAAAGTCAGCTGACTGCCGAGCAGGGAAACCTTGCGCACCATCTTCAGGCCGTCGATCAGGCGCTGCGGGTCCAGCGGCTGGGCCGACTCCCGCCGCGGCAGGCCCTCGACCGCCCAGTGCCCCTCGGCGTCTTGGCGCAGGCTCAGCTGCAGGCCCTCGACCTGCAGGTTGGCGATGCGCGGCTGGCGCGCCAGCAGGCTGTCGAGCACCGCCGGCACCACGCGCACCTGGTCCAGGCGCACCACGCTGTCGCCCTCGCCGACCAGCACGTCGTGCGCGGTGAGCACCGGGCTCAGGCCGTGCCAGCTGCCTTCCAGGCTGCCGATGGACAGCGGCATGTTCAACGCGGTGGCGGCGCGCGCCTGCACCTCGTCACGGTATTCGGCCACCAGCGGCACCAGCTGACGCCCCAGGCTGACGTACAGCGCGGCCAGCACCAGGACCAGGGCACAGAGCCCCAGCCCCCAACGCAGCAGTCGGCTCAGCAGGCTGGCGAGCATCAAGCTTCAGTTCCCCGGCTCAGAGCAGCACGACATCGTATTGCTCCTGGGAGTACATGCTCTCCACCTGGAATTTGATGGTGCGGCCGATGAAGGCCTCCAGATCGGCGACATTGCCTGACTCCTCGTCGAGCAGGCGGTCGACCACCTTCTGGTTGGCCAGCACCAGGTAGCCCTCGGCCTGGTAGGCACGAGCCTCGCGCAGGATTTCGCGGAAGATCTCGTAGCAGATGGTCTCCGGCGTCTTCAGCTTGCTGCGCCCCTGGCAGGCGCTGCATGGCTCGCACAGCACCTGCTCGAGGCTCTCGCGGGTGCGCTTGCGGGTCATCTGCACCAGGCCCAGCTCGGTGATGCCGATGATGTTGGTCTTGGCGTGATCGCGCTCCAGCTGCTTCTCCAGGGTGCGTAGCACCTGGCGCTGGTGTTCTTCATCTTCCATGTCGATGAAGTCGATGATGATGATCCCGCCGATATTGCGCAGGCGCAGCTGGCGGGCGATGGCGGTGGCCGCCTCGAGGTTGGTCTTGAAGATGGTCTCTTCGAGGGTGCGGTGACCGACGAAGGCCCCGGTGTTGACGTCCACCGTGGTCATCGCCTCGGCCGGGTCGACCACCAGGTAGCCGCCGGATTTGAGCGGCACCTTGCGCTCCAGGGCGCGCTGGATCTCGTCCTCGACGCCGTACAGGTCGAAGATCGGCCGTTCGCCAGGGTAATGCTCCAGGCGGTCGGCGATCTCCGGCATCAATTCGTCGACGAACTGGGTGATCTTGCCGAAGGTCTCCCGCGAGTCGATGCGGATCTTCTCGATCTTCGGGTTGACCAGGTCGCGCAGGGTGCGCAGGGCCAGGGACAGGTCCTCGTAGATCACCGAGGGGGTCGGCGCGGTCTTCATCTGCGCGGCGATCTGCTCCCACAGGCGGCGCAGGTAGCGGATATCGACCAGGATCTCGTCGGCACCGGCGCCCTCGGCGGCGGTCCTGAGAATGAAGCCACCGACTTCCTCGATACCCTCGGCGGCCACGCAATCGGCCACCACCTGCTTGAGGCGCTCGCGCTCGGCTTCGTCCTCGATCTTCAGCGAGATGCCGACATGCGCGGTACGCGGCATGTACACCAGATAGCGGGAAGGGATGGACAGGTGCGTGGTGAGGCGTGCGCCCTTGGTGCCAATCGGGTCCTTGGTCACCTGCACGACGAGACTCTGGCCCTCGTGGACCAGGGCGCCGATGGACTCCACCGCACTGCCCTCGCGGGTGGAGATTTCCGCCGCATGGATGAACGCGGCGCGCTCCAGGCCGATGTCGATGAAGGCTGCCTGCATACCCGGCAGCACCCGTACGACCTTGCCTTTATAAATGTTGCCGACGATGCCGCGCTTCTGGGTGCGCTCGACATGCACCTCCTGCAGCACACCGTTTTCCACCACCGCCACGCGCGACTCCATCGGCGTGATGTTGATCAGGATCTCTTCGCTCATGCGTCCTACTCTGCGCGTCGCGACTGCTGGCCAGGGGCCGCTGCCACTACTGACTATCTGTGGGCTGGCAGGTCAGACCTGCCAGCACGAAATCCCGAACTCCTCCAGCAACTGCACGGTTTCGCACAGCGGCAGGCCGACCACGGCCGAATAACTGCCCTCGAGCTGGCTGACGAACACCGCCGCCAGCCCCTGAATACCATAGCTGCCCGCCTTGTCGCATGGCTCGCCGGTTGCCCAGTAGGCCTCCGCCTCGCCAGGGCGCAGCGGGCGAAAACGCACGCGACTGGCCACTACCCGCGACTCGACCCGCTGCCCGGCGACCAGCGCCACGGCAGTCAACACCTGGTGCTCACGACCGGACAGGGTGGCCAGAGTGGCCAACGCATCGGCACGATCCAGCGGTTTGCCGAGGATGCGACCGTCGAGCACCACCGCGGTATCCGCGCCCAGCACCACCGCATCGACGGCGTCTGCCAACGAAGCCAGTCCGGCCAACGCCTTTTCCCGAGCCAGGCGCTCTACATAGCGCTCCGCAGGCTCATCGGGCAAGGCCGTTTCATCAATCGAGGCGATTAGCGTGACGAAGGGCACGCCGACCTGCGCCAGCAACTCGCGCCGGCGGGGGGAACCCGAAGCCAGGTGAAGCGTGGCCATGCAGAGGTCTCCGGGTCAGGTGGAATGGCGTATCAGCGAATGGCGAAACGCTGTTGCAGCCCACGCAGGATGGCGAACACCCAGGGCCAGAGCAAGGCGCTGATCAGCGCCGGCAGGACGAAGGCCAGGGTCGGTGGGCGATTGCCGGTGAGGGCGTTGAGCCACAGCTGCACCAGCTGGGCGATGCCAAGCACCACCAGCAGCACCAGGCTCTGCTGCCACATGGGGAACATCTGCAGACGGCGCTGTAGCGACAGCACCAGGAAGATGATCAGGGTGAGGATCAGCGCGTTCTGCCCGAGCAAGGTGCCGAACAGCACGTCCTGTACCAGCCCCAGGCACCAGGCGCTCACCATGCCGATGCGGTGCGGCAGGGCCAGCGCCCAGTAGGACAGGAACAGGGCCACCCACAGTGGGCGGCCGACTTCCATGAACTGCGGCATCGGCGCGACGCTGAGCAGCAGCGCGAGGATCAGGCTGGCCCAGATCACCCAGGCATTGCGCGCTCTGACCTGGACCATCACTGATTCTCCCGGGGTGCGGCAGGTGCCGGCGTGGCAGCGGGCGGCGCCGCTGGGGCGACCGGGGCGGGTTGCGCCGGCGGGTTAGCAGGGGTTGCAGCAGGCGCTGGCTGGGTCGCCGCGCCATGGCTATCGGCGGCAGCCTCGCGGTCGGCCGCTTCCTGCGCCTCGGCGGCCTCGGTGGCACGCTCCTCGGGGGTCCGTTCGTCGGTGAACACCAGCAGCATGTAGCGGCTGCGATTGAGCGCTGCGGTCGGTACGGCCCGGACGATGGCGAAGGGCTGACCGGAGTCGTGCACCACTTCGTTGACCGTGGCCACCGGGTAACCGGCCGGGAAACGCTGGCCCATGCCGGAGCTGACCAGCAGATCGCCTTCCTTTATATCCGCGGTGTCGGCCACGTGGCGCAGCTCCAGGCGTTCCGGGTTACCGGTACCGGTAGCGATGGCACGCAGGCCGTTGCGGTTCACCTGCACCGGGATGCTGTGGTTGGTGTCGGTGAGCAGCAGCACGCGGGCGGTGTAGGGCATCACCTCGACCACCTGGCCCATCAGGCCACGGGCATCGAGCACCGGCTGGCCGAGGAACACACCGTCGCGCTCGCCCTTGTCGATCAGGATGCGGTGGGTGAAGGGGTTGGGGTCGACGCCGATCAGCTCGGTGACCAGTACTCGCTCGTCCACCAGCGCGGCGGAGTTGAGCAACTCGCGCAGGCGCACGTTCTGTTCGGTGAGGGTGGCCAGCTTCTGCAGGCGGCCCTGCATCAGCAGCGCCTCGGCCTTGAGCTTCTCGTTCTCCGCCGCCAGTTCGCTGCGGCTGGTGAACTGCTGGGTCACGCCTTCCCACAGGGTCACCGGCAGGCGCGCCAGGCGGTAGGCTGGCTCGGTGATCACGCCGACCTGGGCGCGCAGTGGCTGGAGCACTTCGAAACGCGCATCCACCACCATCAGGACGGCCGAAAGCACGACCAGCACCAGCAGTCGTACGCCCAGCGAAGGTCCCTTGGCAAATAGCGGTTTGATGGCAGCTACTCCCGGCTGACAGCTAGAAAACACAAAGCCGGAAGGGTCGCTTCCGGCTTCGGCTCACCACAGGATTCATCACTCGGTGGACAGCAGGTCCATGGAGTGGCGATCCATCATTTCCAGGGCACGGCCACCGCCGCGAGCCACGCAGGTCAGCGGGTCCTCGGCGACGATCACCGGCAGGCCGGTTTCCTGAGCCAGCAGCTTGTCCAGGTCGCGCAGCAGGGCGCCACCACCGGTCAGCACCAGGCCGCGCTCGGCGATGTCGGAGGCCAGCTCCGGCGGGGACTGTTCCAGGGCGCTCTTCACGGCCTGAACGATAGTCGCCAGGGACTCCTGCAGAGCCTCCAGCACTTCGTTGGAGTTCAGAGTGAAGCTGCGCGGTACGCCTTCGGCCAGGTTACGGCCACGCACGTCGACTTCGCGGACTTCGCCACCAGCGTAGGCGGTGCCGATTTCCTGCTTGATGCGCTCGGCGGTGGATTCGCCGATCAGCGAGCCGTAGTTGCGGCGCACGTAGGTGATGATGGCCTCGTCGAAGCGATCGCCACCAACGCGGACGGACTCGGCGTAGACCACGCCGTTCAGCGAGATCAGGGCGATTTCGGTGGTACCACCGCCGATATCGACGACCATCGAGCCGCGGGCCTCTTCGACCGGCAGGCCGGCACCGATGGCAGCGGCCATCGGCTCTTCGATCAGGAACACTTCACGGGCACCGGCGCCCAGGGCGGATTCACGGATGGCGCGGCGCTCGACCTGGGTCGATTTGCACGGCACGCAGATCAGCACACGCGGCGACGGCTGCAGGAAGCTGTTCTCGTGAACCTTGTTGATGAAGTACTGCAGCATCTTCTCGCAGACGCTGAAGTCGGCGATCACGCCGTCTTTCATCGGGCGGATGGCCGAGATGTTGCCCGGGGTACGGCCCAGCATGCGCTTGGCTTCGGTACCGACGGCGACCACGGATTTTTGGTTGCCACTGCTACGAATGGCGACCACGGACGGCTCGTTGAGGACGATGCCGCGCTCGCGGACATAGATCAGGGTATTGGCGGTGCCCAGGTCGATCGACAGATCGCTGGAAAACATGCCACGCAGTTTCTTGAACATGGGAAAGAAGCCCTAAACAGAGCGCGATGAAAAACGCTGGGTAAAAAGTGCGGCAAACTCTATCAACGAGCCGCCTTTTGGGCAAGGCGCCAGATATGCTAAATTGCCTGCTTTTCCGGGCCTTAGGGCCCAAAAATCGCGGCATCTGACCGCCCCGCGCGGCATCCGTTCCCCGCCCGTTTTCTGGAGACTCACGATGGCGCTCGAACGCTCCGACGTGGAAAAAATCGCCCATCTCGCCCGTCTGGGCCTGAACGAGGCGGAAATTCCGCAGACCACTGCCACCCTCAACAACATCCTCGGCCTGATCGACGCCATGCAGGCGGTCGACACCACCGGCATCGAGCCGTTGGCCCATCCGCTCGAGGCCACCCAGCGCCTGCGCGCCGACGTGGTGAGCGAACAGAACCAGCGCGACGCCTACCAGGCAATCGCCCCGGCCGTGGAAAGCGGCCTGTTCCTCGTGCCGAAAGTCATCGAATAAAAGGAAAGGCCTGCTCATGCATCAACTGACTCTGGCCGAGATCGCTCGCGGCCTGAAGGATAAGACCTTCTCCTCCGTCGAGCTGACCGAGAGCCTGCTGGCGCGCATCGCCCAGCTCGACCCGCAGCTGAACAGCTTTATCACCGTCACCGAAGAGCTGGCCCGCGCCCAGGCGCAAGCCGCCGACGCCCGCCGCGCGGCCGGCGAGAATGGCACCCTGCTCGGCGCGCCGATCGGCCACAAGGACCTGTTCTGCACCAACGGCGTGCTGACCAGCTGTGGTTCGAAGATCCTCACCGGCTTCAAGGCGCCCTATGACGCCACCGTGGTCGACAAGCTGGCCACCGCCGGTACCGTGACCCTGGGCAAGCTGAACATGGACGAGTTCGCCATGGGCTCGGCCAACGAATCCAGCCACTACGGCGCGGTGAAGAACCCCTGGGACCTGACCCGCGTACCGGGCGGCTCCTCCGGCGGTAGCGCCGCCGCCGTGGCCGCACGCCTGCTGCCGGCCGCCACCGGCACCGACACCGGCGGCTCGATCCGCCAGCCGGCCGCGCTGACCAACCTCACCGGGATCAAGCCGACCTACGGTCGCGTCTCCCGCTGGGGCATGATCGCCTATGCCTCCAGCCTCGATCAGGGCGGCCCGCTGGCCCGCACCGCCGAGGACTGCGCCCTGCTGCTCGGCGCCATGGCCGGTTTCGACCCGAAGGATTCGACCAGCGTCGATCAGCCGGTGGATGATTACCTGGCTGCCCTGACCCAGCCGCTAGCCGGCCTGCGCATCGGTCTGCCCAAGGAATACTTCGGCGCCGGCCTCGACAGCCGCATCGCTGACGCCGTGTTGGCCGTAGTCGAAGAGCTGAAGAAGCTCGGTGCCACCGTCAAGGAAATCAGCCTGCCGAACATGCAGCACGCGATTCCCGCCTACTACGTAATCGCCCCAGCGGAAGCCAGCTCCAACCTGTCGCGTTTCGACGGCGTGCGCTTCGGCTACCGCTGCGAGAACCCGGTCAACCTCGAAGACCTGTACAAGCGCTCGCGCGGCGAAGGCTTCGGCGCGGAAGTGAAGCGCCGCATCATGGTCGGCACCTATGCGCTGTCCGCCGGTTACTACGATGCCTACTACATCAAGGCCCAGCAGATCCGCCGCCTGATCAAGAACGACTTCGTCGCCGCTTTCAATGAAGTCGACCTGATCCTCGGCCCGACCACGCCGAACCCGGCCTGGAAACTCGGCGAGAAGAGCGCCGATCCGGTCTCGGCCTACCTGGAAGACATCTACACCATCACCGCCAACCTCGCCGGCATCCCGGGTCTGTCCATGCCCGCCGGCTTCGTCGACGGCCTGCCGGTCGGCGTGCAGCTGCTCGCCCCCTACTTCCAGGAAGGTCGCCTGCTCAACGTGGCGCACCAGTACCAGCAAGTGTCCGATTGGCACACTCGCGCCCCGGCCGGATTCTGAGGAACACGCACATGCAATGGGAAACCGTGATCGGGCTGGAAATTCACGCTCAGCTCAGCACCCAATCGAAGATCTTCTCCGGCAGCGCCACCACCTTCGGCGCCGAGCCCAACACCCAGGCCAGCCTGGTCGACCTCGGCATGCCCGGCACCCTGCCGGTACTGAACGCCGAAGCCGTGCGCATGGCCTGCCAGTTCGGCCTGGCCATCGACGCCGAGATCGCGCCGACCAACGTCTTCGCCCGTAAGAACTACTTCTACCCGGACCTGCCGAAGGGCTACCAAACCAGCCAGATGGACCACCCCATCGTCGGCAAGGGCTTCCTCGACATCACCCTGGAAGACGGCACCGTCAAGCGCATCGGCATCACCCGCGCGCACCTGGAAGAAGACGCCGGCAAGAGCCTGCACGAAGACTTCCACGGCATGAGCGGCATCGACCTCAACCGCGCCGGCACGCCGCTGCTGGAGATCGTCTCCGAGCCGGACATCCGTTCGGCCAAGGAAGCCGTGGCCTATGTGAAGGCCATCCACGCCCTGGTGCGCTACCTCGGCATCTGCGACGGCAACATGGCCGAAGGCTCGCTGCGCTGCGACTGCAACGTCTCGGTACGCCCCAAGGGCCAGGCCGAATTCGGCACCCGCGCCGAGATCAAGAACGTCAACTCGTTCCGCTTCATCGAGAAGGCGATCAACCACGAGGTGCAGCGCCAGATCGAGCTGATCGAAGACGGCGGCAAGGTCGTGCAGGAAACCCGCCTGTACGACCCGAACAAGGACCAGACGCGCTCCATGCGCAGCAAGGAAGAAGCCAACGACTACCGTTACTTCCCCTGCCCGGACCTGCTGCCGGTGGTGATCGAGCGCAGCTTCCTCGATGACCTGCGCAGCCAGCTGCCGGAGTTGCCACCGCAGAAGCGCGAGCGCTTCGAGAGCCAGTTCGGCCTGTCCACCTACGACGCCAGCGTATTGAGCGCGAGCCGTGAGCTGGCCGACTACTTCGAGGTCGTCGAGAAGACCTGTGGCGACGCCAAGCTGGCGGCCAACTGGGTGATGGGCGAGCTGTCCAGCCTGCTCAACAAGGACAACCTGGAAATCGAGCAGTCGCCGGTTTCCGCCCAGCACCTGGGCGAGATGATCCTGCGCCTGAAGGACGGCACCATCAACGGCAAGGCCGCGAAGACCGTATTCGCCGCCATGGCCGAAGGTGAAGGCTCACCAGACCAGATCATCAAGGCCAAGGACCTGGTGCAGAACACCGACAGCGGCGCCGTCGAGAAGCTGCTCGACGAAGTACTGGCAGCCAACGCCGAGCAGGTCGAGCAGTACCGCGCCAGTGATGAGGCCAAGCGCGGCAAGATGTTCGGCTTCTTCGTCGGCCAGGCGATGAAGGCCGCCAAGGGCAAGGCCAACCCCGGCCAGGTGAACGAACTGCTCAAGAAAAAGCTCGAAAGCTAAGAGCACAATGACGCCGGGGAGACCCGGCGTTGTTCTCTCCGGGAACCGCCATGCGCAAGATTGCGACTTTCCTTCTGCCCTTGCTGTTGGTCGGCTGCGCCGGCCAGCAGATCACGCCGCGCACGCCGAACGAGCCGGTCAGCCCCGCGCCCAGGACCGCCCCGCCGGCAGCCACGCCGACGACGCCAGCCGCCAAGCCGGCAGCCAAGCCGAGCTATGTCGCCAAGGGCAAGGCCTCCTACTACGCCGCGCGCCACCACGGCCGCCGTACCGCCAGCGGCGAGCGCCTGAGCAACCACGATCTGACCGCCGCCCACCGCGAGCTGCCCTTCGGCACCCGGGTCAAGGTCACCAACCTGAGCAATGGCCGCTCGGTGGTGGTGCGCATCACCGACCGCGGTCCGCATACCCGCGGGCGCCTGATCGACCTGTCGCAGGCAGCAGCCAAGCAGCTGGACATGCTGCGCGCCGGTGTCGCCCAGGTACGCATCGAGACTGTGGATAACTGACGGAGCCTTCCATGAGTGACAACGGTAAAGCCGGCGAGCTGGTTCGCCGCGAAGTGATGGGCGACGCCTTCGTCGACCGCGCCTTGAACAACGCCACCGAGTTCAGCCAACCGCTGCAGGAGTTCGTCAACGAACACGCCTGGGGCGGCGTCTGGACCCGCGGCGTGCTGGAGCGCAAGACCCGCAGCCTGATCACCCTGGCAGCACTGACCGCCCTAAAATGTCCGCAGGAGCTGAAGGGCCACGTGCGTGGCGCGCTGAACAACGGCTGCAGCGTGGAGGAAATCCGCGAGGCGCTGTTGCACTGCGCGGTGTACGCCGGCGTGCCGGCGGCCATCGATGCCTTCCGCGCAGCGCAGGAAGTGATCGATGCCTGGCAGGCGCCTCAGGGATAACTGAAGCGCTTCACCAGGGTCAGCTCACCTGGGGCACGCATCGGGATCAGGAAAGACTCCTGCTTCTCGTTGGCCGTGCCCTCCTCGCTGATCAGCGTGACCTGCGCCGTGGTCAGCTCCTGCGCCGGGTTGCCACCCTCGCCGTAACCGCCACCGTAGTAATTGACGTAGACCAGGTACTCGCCCTTGAGCGGGGTCGGCGAGGCAATCATCTCCGGGCCGAAACCGCCGGTCACGTCGACGTCCAGCGCAGCACCGTTGGCCAGGGCACGCTCGCCATACCAGGCATGACCACCATCGGGCGTCACCAGGTGTAGGTCGAGGTCGGTGTTGTCGCTGTCCCAGGACAGCACCACGCGCAGGCGTGCCGGCGTCTCGCCGCTGCCGCCGTTGTAGAACTGCACGCGGCGCACCTGCTGGCCATCCGGGCTGCGCACTTCGACATTGTTGCTGCCGGCCGGGAACACGAACGGGCGGTCAAAGCCACCACCTTCCTGCACCTTGAGCGGCATGCTGATGCCGTTGACCACCAGGCGCGCCGGCGCACCGCTGGGCGCCTTGTCGGTGGCGCTGATCTGCCCGCGGATGCGCGCGCTGTCGCCCTGGTCCGGCGCACTGTTGACCGCCGAGGCCGGGTAGTTGACCTCCTGCATGAAGTGCGCACCCTCGTCCGAGCCGGTGCGCCAGCCGGCGCGCGGGGTGTCCAGGGTGATGCCGGCGAAGGCGCCGAGCGGCATGGCGCAGGCCAGGATGGCGAGGGGATACAGGCGATGGTTCATGGCTGAGCTTCCAGCAGCAGATGGCGGGCGAGGCCCTCGATGTAGGTTTCATCTTGGCCATTCGGATGGGCGTCGAAGGCCAGGTGCAGGTATTCGTGGGTCAGGTCGAGGCGGTCCTGCAGCGACAGCAGGCCGCGCACGTAGATACGTCGGTGCTCGCGATCGACATGCGGGCTGCCACTGTGCAGGCGGCACACGGCGAACTCGGCGGTCTCGGCATAGCCCGGCTCGCTGTCCAGCAGTTCGCGCCAGCGCCGACGCTGGCCGTGCAGCCAGTCCTCGGCGGCCGGCAACGGCTGGCAGGCAGCCACCGGCCGGTCCCAGCGTCCCAGGCTGGCGCGCGGGAAGGCGCGGGCGAGGATCGCGGTGTAGCGCAGGCCGGACTGCGCCTGTTCTACGGCCTGGCTCCAGGCCAGGCGATCCGCGCCAGGCTCATCCGCGTGATAGGTGACGGTACTGCCGGCCAGCACCAGATCGGCAGTCCAGGCCGCGACCTCGCGCGCAGCAGCGCTGGCCGGGCGCGGGGCAACCCGCTGCTGGGCGCTGCTGTCGCGGATCGCCAGGCACTCGCCACGGCGCTCGCCGTTCTGCAGCAGATAGCTGCGGATGCTCACCGCCAGGGCCTTGGCCGCTTCGGCCGGCTGCGCCGCCGCCTCGCGGTCGAGTACCCGCGCCACGTATTCCTCGCGGCTCAGGCGCGCCACCAGCTTGGGCTGCTCGCCAGCCAGCAGAAACAGCTCGCCCTGGCTCTCGATGTCCAAGGCGTTGCCGTTGACGAACTCTGCCCGGTAACGCCCGCGTAGCGCCCCAGACTGGCTGACCGCAGCGCCGTCCGCGCGCGCCAGGCTGCGCATCGGATAACGGTCGAACAGCGCTACCTCGACACAACCGCCCGGCTCCGCCGGCCAGGGCGCCGGCAGCACCTTGCCGAGAACCTCGGCATGACGCTTGAGCACGCCCTGACTGGTGCCAGAGCCACCGGCCCAGAGCGGCGTGCCGTCGGCCAGCCAGCCGGCGAAGCCACCCTGGCGCGCCTGGGCATCGCCATCGGCCAGCCAGCTCCAGGTCTTCACCCGCAGGCGCCCGCCAAGCGGGCCGAGCAGCGCGCCGTCACCGGCATTCGCCGTCACATCCAGCAGCACGCGACGCGCCTCGGCCTGGACCGGCAGCGTGGCCAGGCTGTCGAGCAATTCACCCACCGCGACCCGCCGCTGCGGCTGCAGCTGGTCGAGGTCGAGCAACCATTGCGGCGCATGGCGCGCTTGCCAGTAGTCGTGCCACTCACCGGCCTGCAGGCCGAGACGCTGCGGTGCGAAGTACAGGCCGCAGGAGCGCACCAGCGCCTGGTCGCGGTCGATGCGCTCGCCGGCTGCGCAGCAATAGACCTCCTCGCGATCCTGACCGGTGCAGGAATAGCCCGGGTCGGGCAGCTGGCGGTCGACCTGGTAGGCGTAGACGAACAGCTTCCACAGGCTGCCCAGCGGCGCCTCCAGGCCCGCCGGCAACGGCTCACGGGACAGTAGCTGCTGCTCGTCCAGACGCAGCAGCTCGGCGCCCTGCGGCGTGTGCCAGGCCAGCTGCAGCGGCGCCGGCCCGGCCGACGCCAGCAGCGGCGGCAACAGCGCCAGCCAGGCGAACGCGCGCATCCTTACTCGACCTTCAGCTCGGCCAGCGCCGGCTTCTGCTCGAAGGCCTGGGCCTGCGGGTCGTACATGCGCGAGTAGCGCGCCGGCGGCAGGTGGAACTCGCCTTTCTGCGAGAAGCGCACCAGGTGGCGCAGCGTGATAGTGCCCTGCAGGCTGTCCACCGGCACCGCATAGAGCAGTTGACCCGGCTCGTGGCGGGCCTTCTCCAGCGGCGCCGCCTCTTCCGAATCCAGGCCGCTGACCTGCAGACCCCAAGTGGTGCGCTCGACGTCCGCGCCCGGCGGCAGCGGTACCTCCAGCAGGCCGTAACGGCGCGGTGTCTCGGCCTCGCTCTGCAGGGTGATCTCGTCCAGATACAGCTGGTCGCCGGAGATCGGGCCGTCGCCCACCTCCTCGGCGCTGAAGCTGAATGCCGCTTCGCCCGGCACCAGGCGCAGCAGGCGGCGGGTGACCTTCACCTCGAGCGGACCGCTCGGCGGCGTAGCGGCGCTGTCATAGCTGAGCGCTGCAACCAGCGGGCTACCCAGCTCGGCCGGCAACTCCAGCGCGCTCGGCGGCTGGTTACCTTGCCACTGCCACAGAGTCTCACCGCTGGCGCCTTCGCGAGCCTGCCAGCCGCCCCCCGGCTGCGACACCGCGACCAGCGGGGCATCGCCCAGGCGACGCTGCAGCCAGGTCAGCGCCAGGGCCCGTTCCAGGGTGGCCTGGGCCGGAGTCAGGCGCTGCAGCAGAGCATTGATCTGCAGCGGATCGACCGGCCCGCGGGACAGACGCACCGCCTCGGCGAACGGCTGGGTGCTGGCCGCGACGCGCTCGCGAGCTGCGGCCAGGCCAACAGCGAAGCGCGGCGGCAGACCAATCTTGCTGCCGGCCATATCGGCGGCCAGTACGCGGGCCAGGTCCAGACCCAGGCGCGAGTCCGGGTAGGCCATGACCAGACTGGTCTCGCCGCTGTCGTCCAGCGCCACCTCCTCGCCCTCGTCTGCGTTGGCCAGGTCCTCCAGCAGGCCCTTGAGCAGGGTCTCTGTGGGCAGCTGCATCTCGCGGGCGAAGCTGAGGATCAGTGCGCGCTGCAGCAGCGGTACGGCGGGCGCCTGCTGGGCGTAGATGTCCAGCACGCGCTGCCAGTGCTCAGGCGGCAGCTGCACGGCCAGGGCGCGGCTGGCATGCCAGTCGGCGTAGTAGGCGTAGGCAGTGAGGAAGGCATCGGCGTTCTCACCCTCGCCCCACCAGGTGAAGGTCGCTTCCGGCCCGGCCATCTGCACCAGGCGCAAGCGGCTGTTCTGCATGATCAGGCGCAGGCGATCGCCGATACGCGCCTCTCCCTTGGCCAAGGTCGGGTAGGCCAGGCTCAGCGGCAGCAGCCGGCTGGCGGTCTGCTCGACGCAGCCGTAGGGGTATTCCAACAGGTCGTCGAGGGCCGAACGGAACAGCATCTGGCTGCTGTCGCCGAGGCGCAGGCGGATATTGCTGGCGTCCGCCGGCAGGGTCAGCGGATTGCTGCCCGGGTTAAGCGCCATGTTCTGCACATGCAGGCGCTGCCAGCCTTCACCGGCCACGCGCAGACCCACGGCCAGGGCGTCGATCGGTTTGCCGTCCTGCACCAGTTCGGCAGTCAGCTCGCCGGCAGCCAGGGCAGTCGGTGGTAGGGACAGGTAGTTGGCGCCGCGGGCCAGCTCGACCTTCTGCCGCTGCTCCTGACCGGCGAAGCGGGTGACCAGCTCGGCCTCGGTTTCCTCTTCGCCCTGGTTGAAGGCGAACAGGCCCAGCTGCGGCTTGTCGCCGTCGCGGAACAGGGTTGGCCCGCTCCACTTCAGGTACAGCGGCTTCTCGGAGCGGATGAACTGTTTCTTCTGTCCCACTTCGCCGCCCTCGTCGACCGCGCGCACGGTGATGCGCCAGCGGGTCAGCGAGTCGGGCATGCGGAAGCTGAACTGCGCCTTGCCCTGGGCATCGGTGGTCAGGTCCGGCTGCCAGGTAGCGGTGTCGACTTCCTCGCGGCGCGGCCGCTCCAGCACCTTGACCCCGCGCTCGCTGCGGTTGGCCCGCCCCGGTGCGCTGGCGTTGCCCGGCAGGGCCACGTCGTAGCTGATGAACGACAGGCTGGCGCTGGTGCGCACGTTGTTGCGCCGCGGGTGATAGAAGAACTGGTCGATGCCCGGAGCGATCTCCGGCTGCAGGGCGTAGATCATCTCGTCCACTACGCTCACCGTCAGGCGGGTGGCGGCCGGCTGGCCCTTGAACTGGGTGGCGAGGTCGACGGTGACCGTCTCACCCGGCTGGTAGAGCTCCTTGTCGGTGCTCACCGCGATCTCGATCTGCGCCTTGGCCACCTTGATCCCGGCGTTCTGGAAGCTGTAGTCGCCACCCTTGGTGTAGAGCACCGAGAAGGTCAGGTTAGGGGCGAAGTGGTCGTCCACCGGGATGCGCGCGCGGTACTGGGTGTCGTTGAGCTTCTCCAGCTTGAGCCAGTCACCACCGGCCGATAGCAGCGCGGTGGCCTCGACCTTGTCGCGCTCCAGGGTCAGCAGCGCGTCACCCACCGCTTCGGGGAAGGTGATCAGCGCCAGCGCCTCGTCACCCGGCTGGTACTGGTCGCGGTCGAACACCACTTCGACGGTGCCGGCCACTGCTTTGAGCCCGCTGCCGCTGACCGAGTGGCCGGTGGCGCCGAGGATCAGGCCGTGTTCGTCCTTGAGGGTGATGTTGTAGGTGCCGGGATGCTCGAAGCTCAGGCTGAAGCCCTGCTCGTCGTCGCCCAGGCTGGCGCTGTGCTTGCTCTGGTCTTCAAGGCGCACCCACTCGTAGCTGGCCGGCTTGAGTTCGGTCGGCTGCTCGCTGCGGTAGCTGAACTGCACGGCCTCGCCGGCGGCGCTGAAGCGCTGCGGTGCCTCCAGGCGATAGCGGGCTGCGCCACGCTCGATAAGGATTTCCTTGCTGGTCTTGACCCGGTAGGCAGCGCCGTCGCTGGCGAACACGGTCAGCAGGTAGCGGCTGGGCTTGTCGGCGGCCGGCAGCTCGAAAGCGGCGCGGCCCTTGTCGTCGGTGGCCAGCTCGCTGCTGCTGAGCTCGACCGGGAACTGGCCGAGGTACTGCAGCTCGTTGTCGATCATCGACAGCTGCTGGGCACGCAGGCTCAGCTGCAGGCGCGCATTCTTCACCGGTTTGCCGTCCGGGTAGAGCAGCACCAGGTTGCCGGTGACCTTGTCGCCGGTGCGGAAGTCCGGTTTGGCCAGATCGAGGGCGACCTCGAAGTGCGGCTTGATGTAGTCGGCGACGCGGAAGGCGCTGCTGTACAGCTGATCGCGGTAGAGGAAGCGCAGCTCGTAGCCGCCGGCCACAGCGTTGTCCGGCAGCTGGAAGCGGCCCTGGGTGCCGGCCTTGGCATCCAGGTTCAGGTCCAGGGTCTGCAGGGTGGTGCCGTTGGCATCGAGCACCGCCAGCTTGAGCGGCGCGGCCTCGGCGGCCTTGGAGTCGCGCGCGCTGGTGAACTCGCGGCCGACGATCTTCACCTCGACCCAATCGCCGGGGCGGTACAGCGGACGGTCAGTGAAGGCGTAGAGCTTGGTGTCGTAGATCTCGCTGTCGTAGTAGAAGTTTTCCGAGACGAACACGCCGCCCTCGGCGTCCTCGCCGAGCAAATAGGAACGCTCCGGGCTGGCGTGTTCCAGGCGCAGCAGGCCCTGGGTATCGGTACTGCCGCTGCGCATCACGCCCAGGCCGTCGGTCCACAGCACCTTGGCGCCGGCCACGGCGCTGCCTTCATGCTTGCGCGCGGTCCACACCAGCAGTTCCTTGCCGGCGATCTTGCTCACCGCCACGGTGTTGGAGACGAACAGCACGGTGGTCGCGCGGAACTTGCCGACCAGCGCCTCGACCAGGTACAGACCGGGCTTGAGCTTGCCCAGCGGGATATAGACGTTGCCGGGGTTGACGGTGACAAAGGAACTGGACGAGCCGGCCAGCTCAACACCCTTGGGCGGCTGGATGGCCTTGGCGTCCCACAGCGGGTAGCGGAACTGGGTCACCAGCGGCACGCCCTTCATTGGCGCGTATTGCGGCTGGGCCTCGAAGGGGGTCGGCGCCTTGATCGCATCACCCATCTTCAGTTCCGGCGCTTCCTCGGTCACCTGCACCCGTGACTCGTAGGAGAAGGCCCGCTGCATCACCCGACGCGACTTGCGGTACCAGTTGTCCCACAGGTAGGCCAGGGTGTTGGATAGCCCCTCGCCCTTGTACTGCCCTTCGGCTACCACCCGGTGCAGGTTCTTCTGCCGCTTGAGGAACTCCAGCGGCTGCTCGATGCGGTACACGCGCACGTCCACACCGCCGTAGGGCTCCATCATGTAGCGACGGTAGTCGCGGCCCGGCGCCTCCAGGCGCACCTTGGCCACTTCGTCGCTGGCGAAGCTGCTGTCGGCCAGGAGGAAGAACGACTGCCCGGCCACCGGCGAGTAGCCGCTGGACTCGACACTGTCCTCGGCCTGGGCGGCCAGCGGCAGCAGCGTGGCCAGCAGGGCCGTGGCGGCGAGACGCAGCAGGCCCATCGGCGATCCTTTCATCGACTGAGAAAATGCAGTCGGTAGACGCCAATGAAGTTGGGGTTGGATGCGTCGGGAATCCATCGGGTGTCCTTCCATGTCATCAGTTGCTGCAGGCTCACGGAGCGCATGCCGTTGTCGGTCGGGGTGGTGGTGCCGGTGTGGTAGACGATGTTGCGGCCCATCCAGATCATCAGGTGCTGCTCGTCGCCCTGATCGAAGAAGATCAGGTCGCCGGGGCGCGCCTGGTTGAGGTCGCGACCCACCAGGGCGCTGTTGAACTGGATCAGCTTGATCGCGTTGACGTAGGGGCCGAGCTTGCCGCCGCCCTGTTGCCACTGCTGGGCCAGGCCGCGCTGGGCCTCGCTCAGCTCCAGCTCCGGCGGCAGGTAGCGGTTGCTCAAGCCATTGGCGTGCAACCACTTGGCGTCGTGTACCTTGAGCGCCTCGTTGGCGGCGAAGCGCACCAGGCCGGCGCAGTCCTGCTGATGCCAGCGCGGGCTGGGACCCTGGCGCAGCTGCTCCTGGGCGATGCGCACGAACCAGGCGCGAAACACCTGGGACTGCTGCACGTCCAGCGCCGGCGCGTTGGCCCATGCCGGCGCGCCAAGGGCGAGCAGCAGAGCGCCGATCAGCAGTCGCCTCACAGGGCGCGCCACTGCAGCGGCAGCCATTGCCAAGCTTCGTTGGCCTCGGCGTCGGCCGGAAGGCTCAGGGCGTACTTGCCGTGGCCGGACAGCGAACGCAGCTTGGGCAGCAGGTTGGCCTGGGCGGCGTTACGGAACACCGGTTCGATGTCTTCCGGCAGGCTGTCCAGGGTCTCGCGTTCGAGCAGAGCGGCCAGGCTGTCCGGCGCCAGATAGGCCGGTACCAGGGCGTTGCCCGGCAGCACTTCGGCCAGCGGCGGGAAGCGCTTGTCGAGGGTCTGCAGGGCCTTGTCGAGCAGGCGGTCGTCCAGCGAGAACAGCAGGGTCGAGCCGTGGCGCGCCAGGCTGACGCGGAAGAAGCCGCGCGAGGCCAGGGCATCCGGCTGTGCAGCGAGGTCCGCCGGGTACTGGCCGAAGTTGGAGCCGACCTGGCGCTGCCACTTGTGCAGCTCACCCTGGGCGCTGTCCTGCACCGGGAAGCTGCCGCCCTCGGCGTAGGGTTCCCAGGCGCCGATCAGGCTGTCGAACAGCTTGCCCAGCTCGGCATCGGTCTGCGCACCAGGCTTGTCCTTGAGCGTGCCGACCAGCAGCGGCGAGTGCAGACGCGAGTCCGGATACCAGCACAGACCGGCACTGCCAGTGAGCTGGCCGGCCAGCTCGGCGGCCGCCTTGGGTTCGGCACCGACCTTGGCCAGCAACCGCTCGGGCAGACCCGGCGCCACCGGCAGGGCCACACAGGCGCTGGCGCCCATGGGCATGGCACTCCATACCGGGGCGAAGTCGAAGGCGCCCTGCCCCTCCACCTCGTCCAGGGCCAGGAAGCTGCTCCAGCCCTGCTCGTTCATCTCGAAGCGCAGGCCAGCGAAGGCCGGCAGGAAGCGCCGGTAGCCCAAGGCGAGGAAGTCTGCGCTGAGGGTCACGCGCTGCTGCAGAGCGCCACGTTCGGCCAGACCGAAACGCTCGGGGAAGGGATGCTGGCCGGCCAGCAGGGCCTCGGCGGCCTCGGCCGAGACCTTGGCCAGGCCAGGCTCCGGCGGTGTCGGCGGGATCACCTCACCGTTTTCATCCAGGGCCACGGCAGCGTCTTCATCGACCTCCGGCTCCGGCGCCGGGCCGAACAGCATGTCGGTGCTGGACATCAGCAGCAGCTGGTCACCGTGGGAGGCGAACAGAATCGAGCGATCGCCGTTGTAGCGCAGGCGATAGAAAGGCACCGCCGCGCCATCGACGGTGAACTCGCCAGCCTGGCTCAGCTGGGTATCGTCCAGTGCCACCTTGGCCAGCGGCTCCAGCACCTTGGCCAGGCCACCGCGCTGGATCAGCACCACGAAATGGCGTAGGCGGCCACCGGCGTCGCGCCACAGGGCCACTTCGGCCGGCTGGTCGAGCAGCTCGTCGAGCAGGTTGTCACGCAGTTCGAGGTCATGCTCGTAGATGATGCGGCGCAGGCTGCCGGTCAGGCCGAGGCGGTCGGCGTTGTTCTCGTAGTAGAACACCAGGTCCTCGGTGAGGGTGTCGCGCAGCAACGGCACCTTGAGCACGTCCTTGGGCAGACGGCTCAGCGAGGCGCTCTCGATCAGCACGTCCGGGCGCGCCAAGTCGAGGCCCAGGTAGTTGGCCTCGACCAGCTGGCGCTCGCCCTGTGGCTCGTACTTGAGCCAGGCGAACAGGCCGGCGGCGGTCACCGGCAGTGCCACGGCCAGGCCGATCAGCAGCGGGCGCCAGCGGCGCGGGCTGGGCGTGGCGGCGGACTCGACGGGAGTGGTGGTGTCGCTCATAGGTAAAGACTCCGCGGGAGCGTTCAGTAGTTGAAGGACTTCACCGGCAGCAGCTCGCCGATGGTGCGCAGCGGCACGACGAAGGTCTCGCGCCGCTCGTTGACGGTGTTCTCGTTGAACACCAGGCTGATCTGCGAGGTGATCACCTCGTTCTGGTTGCTGCCGGCCTGGAAGTTGTAGCCCTGGCTGCCCAGGTTGCCCCAGTAGTTGACGTACACCAGGTAGGTGCCGTGCAGCGGCGCGGTCATGGTGAACATCTCCGGGCCGGGGCCGTCGACGCTGTCCACGTCGAGGCCGCCGCCGTTGCTCATCACCGGGTCGGCCCAGAAGGCGTGCTGGCCGTCGGGGGTGATCACATGCAGGTCGAGCTCGGCCTTGGGATCGTCCCAGCCGAGGACGATGCGCACCCGCGCCGGGGTCTTCAGGTTGTTGGCTTCATAGAACTGCACGCGGCGCAGCGGCTTGCCGTCGGCGCGCAGCTCGACGCTGTTGGAACCGGCGCCGAAGTTGTAAGGGCGGACGAAGCGGCCCTCGGCATCGGTATACAGAGGCAGGGGATTACCGTTGACCGCCAGGGTATGTGGCTGGCGCAGGCCCTGGGTGCCTGCGAGCTTGCCGGCGATCAGGCTGCGGCCGCGCTGGCCGCCACGGTCGATGGGCGGTGTCGGGTAGGCCACGCGAGAGTCGGCCGAACGGTCCAACAGGCCATCGTGGCGCCAGCCGGCGGTGGGACCTTCCAGGCTGGCGGAGGGGTCTGCCATGGCAACTGACGCGGGGAGCGTCATGAGTGCCAACAGCTGCAGCAGGGTGCGCATGATTAATCCTTTAACGGCGCGAGGGAGATAGGCTAGCGGGCCGCCTCGTGCCAGGCAATCGGCGCAGTGACCGGCCGTCCGGAGATCGGCGGCGGATCACATTTAGGTCTGGATCCAGCCCCCCCACTGCAGCACGAACAGGCCGATATTGGTGGTGACCACCGCCAGCAGCGTGGTGATGACGATGATCGCCGCTGCCAGTTCATGGTTGCCGCCGGCGGCGCGCGCCATCACGTAGCTGGCCGCTGCCGTCGGGCTGGCGAAGAACAGGAAGAGGATCGCCAGTTCGGCATTGCGAAAGCCCAGGAAAAAGGCGCCGGCGGTACCAAGAATCGGCAGCCAGATCATCTTCATCAGGCTCGCGCCCAGGGCTACCGCGCCGCTGGCACGCAGCGCCGCCAGCGACAGGGTGCCGCCGATGCAGATCAGCGCCATCGGCAGGGTCAGCTGCGCCAGGTACTCGCCCGAGGTGGTCAACCAGGCAGGCAGGCGCACCTGCCAGTAGGCGAAGGGAATGGCCGCCAGCACGCCGAGGATCAGCGGGTTGCACAGCACGCCCTTGAGGATGCTCCAGGGACTGGCCTTGGCGTTGGGGTTGTACACCTCCAGCACGATCACCGAGAGGGTGTTGTAGCTGAGGATCACCACCCCGCCGAGGATGCCGCCGAGCGACAGGCCGTAGTCGCCGTACAGGCTGGTGGCCAGGGCCAGGCCGACGATGCCGTTGTTGCCGCGGAACGCACCCTGCACGTAGATGCCGCGGTCGGCCTGCGGCACGCGCAGGATGGCCCAGCCCCAGGCCAGTAGGAAGCCAAGCACGGTGGCCAACAGGAAGTAACCGAGCAGCGCCGGCTGCAGCGCAGCATTGAGGTCGGCATGCAGGATGGCGAGGAACAGCATGACCGGCATGCTGACGTTGAACACCAGCGCCGAGGCGGTATTGATGAAGTGGCCGTCGATCAACCCGAGGCGTTTGAGCGCCACGCCGAGGAACAGCATGGAGAACACCGGAGCGGTGATGGCGAGGGTCTGCTGGAAGACGGCAAGCATGGCGGGCCCGACTACTTGGTTAGGAGGCTAATGATAGCCGCTCCAGTCGGGAAATTGCTTTCTACAGGCTTTCAGCGGGGCAAATAGCCCCGCGGGAGTCTGGCTTCAGAGCCTGCTCAAAGGCTCGCGAGCTAGAGCCAAACGGTGGCAGAAATGGTCGAGGGTGCGGAGTTTACAAGTAGTAAATGAGCAACCCGAGACGGTTTCCAACGCCGTTTGGCCGACGCGCAGCAGACTTTGAACAGGCTCTCAGCGCCGAACTGGACGCTTCTGCAGCTTACGCTGCAGGGTCCGCCGGTGCATGCCGAGGGCGCGGGCGGTGGCGGAGATGTTGCCGTCGTGCTCGGCCAGCACACGCTGGATGTGCTCCCACTGCAGGCGGTCCACCGACATCGGGTTTTCCGGCACCAGGGTGGTGAGGTCGGCGTGCTCGGAGAGCAGCGCGGTGAGCACGTCGTCGGCGTCGGCCGGCTTGCACAGGTAGTTGGTGGCGCCGCGTTTGATCGCCTCCACCGCGGTGGCGATGCTCGAATAGCCGGTGAGGATCACCACGCGCATCTCGGCGTCCAGCTCCAGCAGCTTGGGCAGCAGCACCAGGCCGGAGTCGCCTTCCATCTTCAGGTCGAGCACGGCGTAGTCGGGCAGGTCGTCCTTGGCCAGCACCAGCCCCTCTTCCGCCGAGTTGGCCACGCTCACGCGCAAGCCGCGGCGTTCCATGGCGCGGGCCATGACGCGGGTGAAGGTGGGGTCGTCGTCCACCAGCAGCAGGTGTGGCTGTTCTTCCTGCTCGTTGAGCTGTTCGTCAGACATGTTGGGCTCCCTTGGCCAGCCTGGGCAGACGCAGTTCCGTCAGCGTACCGCCCTCTTCGTGGTTGTAGAGTTTCACCGAACCGCCGGCCCGCGTCACGCTGGCCTGGCTGAGGAACAGGCCGAGGCCGAAGCCCTTGCCCTTGGTGGTGAAGAAGGGCCGGCCGATCTGCTCGGCGATGGCCAGCGGCACGCCGGCGCCGTGGTCACGGATGCCCAGGTCGACCCATTGCTCGTCCCAATCGAGACGGATGTCGAGCTTGTCCGGGCAGGCGTCGGCAGCGTTGTTGAGCAAATTCAGCAGGGCCTGGGTCAGGTCGGCCGGCGGCTGCAGACGCGGCACCGCGCCGGAACCCAGGCACTGGAAGCGATAGGTGGCCTCGGGGCGCATCAGGTGCCAGCGGTTGAGGGTCGCCTCCAGCCACTGCACCACGGTCTGTTCCTCCACCGCCTGGCGACGTTCCGCCTCGGCGGCGCGCACCAGTTGCTGCAGGGTGTCCTTGCACAGCTTGACCTGCTCCTGCAGCAGCGCCAGGTCGTCCTGCAGCGCCGGCTTGTCGCGGTATTCCTGGCGCAGCTCCTTGAGCAACACGCTCATGGTCGCCAGCGGCGTGCCCAGCTCATGCGCGGCGCCAGCGGCCTGAGTGGCCACGGCGAGCAGTTGCTGGTCGCGCATGCCCTCCTCGCGGCGCAGCGCCTGCAGCTCGTCCTGGCGGCGCAGGGCGCCGGCCATCTTGACCACGAAGAAGGTGATGAAGGCCGCCGACAGGGCGAAGTTCAGCCACATGCCGAACAGGTGCAGGCTGATCAGCATGGCCTCGTGCTGCACGTTGTTCAGGTGCAGCGGGTGGTACCAGATCAGCAGCGCCGTGTAGCCGGTCAGCGCCAGCCCGGCGAGGAACATCGAATAGAACCAGGGCAGGGTCGCTGCGGCGATGGTCAGCGGCACCAGATAGTAGGAAACGAACGGGTTGGTCGAACCGCCGGAGAAGTACAGCAGCAGGCTGTGGATCACCAGGTCGCAGGCCAGCTGCACCGTGTACTCCAGCTCGGTCACCGGCCACGGCCCGCGCAGGCGTAGGGCGGTGAGCAGGCACAGGCCGAGCGACACGCCGAGGGTAATGCACAGCGGCAACCAGGGCAGCGGCAACAGGTCCGACAGATAGGCGATGCCCACCGAGCCGGCCTGGGCGGCCAGCACCAGCAGGCGGATCAGCGTCAGGCGCCAGAGATTCTGGCGGCTGGCGGAGAGCAATTGCATGGGTGCATAAAAGGAGGTCTGGGGCATGAGTGCGAGTATAACCAGAGGCCCGGGGTGACCGTCTGCATGCGGCAACGCGACGCAGCGGCCACACAAGCTGCAACAAAGGTCATGGAAAAACTGCGAACCAGGCTTAACCCGAATAGTCTGACCCCCTCGTCAAAGATCAGGACAACCACCCGCAAGGAGTTCCCATGCACGCATTCAACCGTCTCGCCGCCACCATCGCCCTCGGCCTGGCCACTGTCGCCAGCCTGCCGGCCCTGGCCGACGAGCCCCGCTACAACCAGGTGTCGCTGCGCGCCGAGGTGAGCCAGGAAGTGGCCCACGACCGCATGTACGTCACCCTCTATACCGAGGCGCAGAGCGATGACCCGGCGGAGCTGGCCGTCAGCGTGACCAAGACCCTCAACGCCGCCATCGACAAGGCGCGCAAGGTGCAGGGCGTGAAGGTCAGCCTGGGCAGCCGGCAGAGCTACCCGGTGTACGAGAACGAAGGCACCAAGATCAGCGCCTGGCGCGAGCGCGCCGAGCTGCGCCTGGAAAGCGCCGAGTTCGCCCGCCTGTCACAGCTGTCCGCCGACCTGCTCGGTGAGTTGAAGATGGCCGACATGAGCTTCGCCGTCGCCGAAGACTCGCGCAAAACCAGTGAAGACCAACTGATCAAGCAGGCGGTCGAAGCGTTCAAGGCGCGCGCCCAGCTGGCCACCGACGCCGTCGGCGGCAAGAGCTACAAGCTGGTCAGCCTGAACCTGAACAGCGGTGGCTTCCAGCCGGTGATGCCGATGCGCGCCATGGCCATGGACCGCGGCAGCTTCAGCAAGAGCGAAGCCGCACCGCAGATCGAGGCCGGCACCAGCCGCGTGAGCATGAGCGCCGATGGCGTGATCGAGGTGCAACTGCCCTGATAGACAACGCGGCGCCACTGCGGGCGGCAGTGGCGCCAGCGCCTTGCGCCTGGGCTGGCCCAGGCATTCTCTGCAGTGAATTGCACCTGCATCACAGCTTCTACACTCAAGGGCGCTCTTCGCTTGTCCACGGCACATGCCGTGCATAGCCTCACCCAGGTGCCGGCATGGCGCTCAGGGATAAAACCAAGAACGAACATGAGGTCAACATGCGCAACCACGCCGCCCTACCGGCCCTGCTCGCGGCCGGGCTGATCGCCGCAGCTCCGTTTGCCAGCGCCGCCAGCAACCTGGTGTTCTGCTCCGAAGGCAGCCCCGCCGGTTTCGACCCCGGCCAGTACACCACCGGCACCGACTTCGATGCCGTGGCGGAAACCATGTTCAACCGCCTGACCCAGTTCGAGCGTGGTGGCACCGCCGTGGAGCCGGGCCTCGCCGAAAAGTGGGAAGTCAGCGCCGATGGCCTGACCTACACCTTCCATCTGCGTCCGGGCGTGCAGTTCCACTCGACCTCCTACTTCAAGCCGAGCCGCGAATTCAACGCCGACGATGTGCTGTTCACCTTCCAGCGCATGCTCGACAAGCAGCACCCGTTCCGCCAGGCCTACCCGGCCGAGTTCCCCTACTTCACCGACATGGGCATGGACGCCAACATCGCCAAGCTGGAAAAGCTCGACGCCATGACGGTGCAGTTCACCCTGGCCAGCGTCGACGCCGCCTTTATCCAGAATCTAGCGATGAGCTTCGCCTCGATCCACTCCGCCGAATACGCCGAGCAGCTGCTCAAAACCGGCCAGGCCGCCGCGATCAACCAGAAGCCGATCGGCACCGGCCCCTTCGTGTTCAAGCGCTACCAGAAGGACGCGCAGATCCGCTTCACCGGCAACCAGGCGTACTGGAAACCTGCGGACGTGAAGATCGACAACCTGATCTTCTCCATCAACACCGACGCCTCGGTGCGCATGCAGAAGCTCAAGAAGGGCGAATGCCAGGTCAGCCTGTTGCCGCGCCCGGCCGACCTCGAAGGGCTGAAGCAAGACCCGAACCTGAACATGCCGTCGCAGCCGGGCTTCAACCTCGGCTACATCGCCTACAACGTGCAGCACAAACCCTTCGACCGGCTCGAAGTGCGCCAGGCGCTGGACATGGCGGTGAACAAGCAGGCGATCATCGATGCCGTGTACCAGGGCGCTGGCCAGCTGGCGGTGAACGGCATGCCGCCGACCCAGTGGTCCTATGACGCCAGCATCAAGGACCCGGCCTACGACCCGGCCAAGGCCCGCGAACTGCTCAAGGCCGCCGGCGTTGCCGAAGGCACCGAGATCACCCTGTGGGCCATGCCGGTGCAGCGCCCGTACAACCCCAACGCCAGGCTGATGGCCGAGATGCTGCAGGCCGACTGGGCCAAGGTCGGCATCAAGGCCAAAATCGTCAGCTACGAGTGGGGCGAGTACATCAAGCGCGCCAAGGGTGGCGAGCACGACGCCATGCTGATCGGCTGGAGCGGTGACAACGGCGACCCGGACAACTGGCTGGGCACCCTGTACGGCTGCGATGCGGTCGACGGCAACAACTTCTCCAAATGGTGCGACCGCGACTACGACCAGCTGATCAAGCAGGCCAAGGCCAACCCCGACCAGGCCAAGCGCAGCGAGCTGTACCAGCAGGCCCAGCACATCCTCAAGGCCCAGGTGCCGATCACCCCGATCGCCCACTCTACCGTCTACCAACCCATGCGCAAGACCGTGCAGGACTTCCGCATCAGCCCGTTCGCCCTCAACTCCTTCTACGGCGTGAGCGTGGGCAAATGACCAGCCGGGCGCCGGGCCGCCACAGGCGCCCGGCGTTCACGCACAAGGATCGATTCATGCGCAGTATCCTCATGTTCGTGGCGCTCGGCGTCAGCCTGCCGCTATTCGCCCAGCAGTCGCTGGTGGTCTGCTCCGAGGCCAGCCCGGAAGGTTTCGACATCGTCCAGTACACCGCCGCCACCACCGCCGACGCCTCGGCCGAGACGGTCTACGAGCGCCTGGTGCAGTTCGCCCCCGGCAGCACGCGGATCGTGCCGGGCCTGGCCGAAAGCTGGGAAATCGGCACCGACGGACTGACCTACACCTTCACCCTGCGCAAGGGCGTGAAGTTCCACGAAACGCCCTGGTTCAAACCCTCCCGCGAGCTGAATGCCGACGACGTGCTGTGGAGCTTCGAGCGCCAGCGCGACAAGGAGCATCCCTGGCACGAGTTGGCCGCGCGCGGCTTCCCCTACTTCGAGGCCATGGGCTTCGCCGAGCTGATCGACAAGATCGAGGCGCTCGACGAGCACCGCGTGCGCTTCACCCTCAAGCACCCCGAGGCGCCCTTCCTCGCCGACCTGGCCATGGGCTTCACCTCGATCTATTCCGCCGAGTACGCCGAACAGCTGCTCGACGCCGAGACGCCGGAGAAGCTCAACAGTCAGCCGATCGGCACCGGCCCGTTCGTCTTCGAGCGCTACGCCAAGGACGCCCAGGTGCGCTTCGCCGGCAACCCGCATTACTGGGGCGGCAAACCGCCGCTCGACCGCCTGCTGCTGGCCATCACCCCCGACCCCAACACCCGCGTGCAGCAGCTCAAGGCCGGCGCCTGCCAGGTCGCCGTGTTCCCCCGCCCCAGCGATGTGCCGGCACTGCGCGAGAACGCCAAGCTGCAGGTGCTGGAACTGGATTCGCTGCTCACCGCCTACGTCGCCATCAACACCCGGCACAAGCCGCTGGACGACGTGCGCGTGCGCCACGCCATCAACCTGGCCTTCGACCGCCAGGCCTACCTGCGTGCGCAGTACGGCGAGGGCAACGCGACCCTGGCGGCAGCGCCCTACCCGGCCACCCTGCTCGGTTATGACGAGCGCCTGCAGCCCTGGCCGCGCGATCTGGAAAAGGCACGCAAGCTGCTGGCCGAGGCCGGCCACGCACAGGGCCTGAAACTGTCGATCTGGACCCGCCCCGGCGGCGGCCCGACCAACCCCAACCCGGGCATCGGCGCGCAGATGCTGCAGGCCGACCTCGCCGCCATCGGCATCACCGCCGACATCCGCGTGTTCGAGTGGGGTGAGCTGATCAAGCGTGCCAAGAACGGCGAGCACGACCTGGTGTTCATGGGCTGGGCCGGTGACAACGGCGACCCGGACAACTTCCTCACCCCCAACCTGTCCTGCGCCGCCGCCACGAGCGGCGAGAACCAGGCCGGCTGGTGCAACCCGGAATTCGACCAGCTGATTCGCGAAGCCCGCCGGATTGCCGACCCGGAACGCCGCGCGGCGTTGTATCGTGAGGCCCTGGCGATCTTCCAGCGCGAGGCGCCGTGGATCGCCCTCGCCCATCCCAAGCAGTTCGCCGTGCTGCGCAAGGATGTCGAAGGCTTCGTCCTCAGCCCCCTGGGCTCGAACAATTTCGCCCGTGTGCGGCGAACACAATGACAGCTGCACCTCTCTCCCCCTGGGAGAGGGGCCGGGGGTGAGGGGCAACCAGGCAGCTACGAGTCGCCTACAACACCCTCACCCCGCCCTCTCCCAAAGGGAGAGGGAGTACCAACCTGATGATGCGGAGTACCACCACGCGATGCTGTCCTTTATCGCCCGACGCCTGGCGTTGCTGATCCCTACGTTCTTCGGCGTCACCCTGCTGACCTTCGCGCTGATCCGCCTGATCCCTGGCGATCCGGTGGAAGTGATGATGGGCGAGCGTCGGGTCGATCCGCAGATGCATGCCGAGGCCATGCACCGCCTGGGCCTGGACAAGCCGCTGCCGGCGCAATACCTGGACTACATCGGGCAACTGGCGCAGGGCGACCTGGGCCAGTCGCTGCGCACCCGCGAGGGCGTGTGGGACGAATTCATCACCCTGTTCCCGGCGACCCTGGAACTGTCCCTGGCCGCGCTGCTGTTCGCCGGCACGCTCGGAGTGATCGCCGGGGTGATCGCCGCGCTCAAGCGCGGCTCGCTGTTCGACCACGGGGTGATGGGCCTGTCGCTGACCGGCTACTCGATGCCGATCTTCTGGTGGGGCCTGCTGCTGATCATGTTCTTCTCGGTCTACCTGGGCTGGACGCCGGTGTCGGAGCGCATCGACCTGCTCTACGACATCGAACCCAAGACCGGCTTCATGCTGATCGACACGCTGCTCAGCGACGAGGAAGGCGCGTTCAAGGACGCCCTCATGCACCTGATCCTGCCGGCCATCGTGCTCGGCACCATTCCGCTGGCAGTGATCGCACGCATGACCCGCTCAGCCATGCTCGAAGTGCTCGGCGAGGACTACATGCGCACCGCCCGCGCCAAGGGCCTGTCGCCGGCGCGCGTGGTGTTCGTGCACGGCCTGCGCAACGCGCTGATCCCGGTGCTCACCGTGTTCGGCCTGCAGGTCGGCAGCCTGCTCGGCGGCGCCGTGCTGACCGAGACCATCTTCTCCTGGCCGGGCATCGGCAAGTGGCTGATCGAGGCCATCGGCGCGCGCGACTACCCGGTGGTGCAGAACGGAATCCTGCTGATCGCCTGCCTGGTGATCCTGGTCAACTTCGTCGTCGACATCCTCTATGGCCTGGTCAACCCACGCATTCGCCAGGGGGGCCGGACATGAGCCAGCAGGTGCACGACACCGCCCTAGACCAGGCGCTGCTCTACCCCTCGCCACTAAGGGAGTTCTGGCAGGCGTTCCGCCACAACAAGGGCGCCGTCGGCGGCCTGGTCTTCATCCTGCTGATCGTGTTCTGCGCGCTGTTTGCCCCCTGGGTCGCGCCGTTCGATCCCAGCGAGCAGTTCCGCGACGCTTTCCTCACCCCGCCGGCCTGGCTGGAAGGTGGCCAGGCGCGCTTCCTGTTCGGCACCGACGAGCTGGGACGCGACCTGCTCTCGCGGCTGATCCACGGCGCGCGCCTGTCGCTGCTGATCGGCCTGGCCTCGGTGGTGCTGTCGCTGATCCCCGGCGTGCTGCTGGGTCTGGTCGCCGGCTTCTTCCCGCGCCTGCTCGGCCCCTCGATCATGCGCTTGATGGACATCATGCTGGCCCTGCCCTCGCTGCTGCTGGCGGTGGCCATCGTCGCCATCCTCGGCCCCGGGCTGATCAACACGGTGATCGCCATCGCCATCGTCTCGCTGCCCTCCTACGTGCGCCTGACCCGTGCCGCGGTAATGGGCGAGCTGGGCCGCGACTACGTCACCGCCGCCAGGCTGGCCGGCGCCGGGCTGCCGCGGCTGATGTTCGTCACCGTGCTGCCCAACTGCATGGCACCGCTGATCGTGCAGGCCACCCTGAGCTTCTCCTCGGCCATCCTCGACGCCGCCGCCCTGGGCTTCCTCGGCCTCGGCGTGCAGCCGCCCACCCCCGAGTGGGGCACCATGCTGGCCTCGGCGCGCGACTACATCGAACGCGCCTGGTGGGTGGTAACGCTGCCGGGGCTGACCATCCTGCTCAGCGTGCTGGCGATCAACCTGATGGGCGACGGCCTGCGCGATGCGCTGGACCCAAAGCTGAAGCATGCGCAGTGAGGAGCCGCCCCATGAGTCTTCTCGAAATCAACAACCTCAGCGTGCGCTTCGGCGGCAACGACGCCGTGCCGGTGGTCGACGGACTTGACCTGGCCGTGGCCGAGGGCGAGGTACTGGCCATCGTCGGCGAGTCCGGCTCCGGCAAGTCGGTGACCATGCTGGCGCTGATGGGCCTGATCGACGCGCCCGGCATCGTCCGCGCCGACAGCCTGCGCTTCGCCGGCCACGACATGCTCGCCCTCAAGGGTCGCCAGCGGCGCAAGGTGATCGGCAAGGACCTGGCCATGGTGTTCCAGGACCCGATGACCGCGCTCAACCCCAGCTACACGGTGGGTTTCCAGATCGAGGAAGTGCTGCGCCAGCACCTCGGTCTCAAGGGCCGCGCCGCCCGTGCCCGTGCCCTGCAGCTGCTGGAACGGGTGGAGATTCCCGCTGCCGCCAGCCGCCTCGATGCTTACCCGCACCAGCTCTCCGGCGGCATGAGCCAGCGCGTGGCGATTGCCATGGCCATCGCTGCCGAACCCAAGCTGCTGATCGCCGACGAGCCGACCACGGCGCTGGACGTGACCATCCAGGCGCAGATCATGGAATTGCTGCTCGACCTGCAACGCAGCGAGGGCATGGGCCTGGTGCTGATCACCCACGACCTGGCGGTGGTCGCCGAGACCGCCCAGCGCGTGTGCGTGATGTACGCCGGGCAAGCGGTGGAGATTGGCAACGTGCCGGCGCTGTTCGACGCACCGACCCACCCCTATACGGAGGCGCTGCTCAAGGCCATCCCCGAGCACAGCCTGGGCGCCGCGCGCCTGGCCACCCTGCCCGGCATCGTCCCCGGCCGCTACGACCGCCCGGCCGGCTGCCTGCTGGCGCCACGCTGTCCCTACGCCCAGGCGCACTGCCGCGAACAGCGCCCGGCGCTGGAGGCGCATGCGCGTGGTGCGGTGCGCTGCTTCTACCCGTTGAATCTGAGCGCGGAGGTAGCCTGATGAGTATCGTCCTCGTGGCCCGCGAGCTGACCCGCCACTACGAAATCTCCCGAGGTCTGTTCAAGCCCAGTGCCCTGGTGCGCGCGCTCAACGGCGTGTCGTTCCAGTTGCAGGCCGGCAAGACCCTGGCGGTGGTCGGCGAGTCCGGCTGTGGCAAGTCGACCCTGGCCCGCGCCCTGACCCTGATCGAGCAGCCCAGCGCCGGCTCCCTGCAGATCGCCGGGCAGGAAGTCGCCACGGCCGACAAGGCCCAGCGCAAGCAGCTGCGCCGCGACGTGCAGATGGTGTTCCAGAACCCCTACGCCTCGCTCAACCCACGGCAGAAGGTAGGTGACCAGCTGGCCGAGCCGCTGCTGATCAACACGCCGCTGTCGCGCGCCGAGCGCCGCGAGAAAGTGCAGGCGATGATGCAGCAGGTCGGCCTGCGTCCCGAGCACTACCAGCGCTACCCGCACATGTTCTCCGGCGGCCAGCGCCAGCGCATCGCCCTGGCCCGCGCCATGATGCTGCAGCCCAAGGTGCTGGTGGCGGACGAGCCGACTTCGGCGCTGGACGTGTCGATCCAGGCCCAGGTGCTCAACCTGTTCATGGACCTGCAGGAGCAGTACGACACCGGCTATGTGTTCATCTCGCACAACCTGGCGGTGGTGCGCCACGTGGCCGACGAGGTGTTGGTGATGTATCTCGGCCGCCCGGTGGAGATGGGCCCGGCCGAGGCGATCTACCAGCGGCCGCTGCACCCCTATACCCGCGCCCTGCTCTCGGCCACGCCGAGCATCCATCCGGACCCGGCCAGGCCGAAGCTGAAGATCGCCGGCGAGCCGCCCAATCCGCTCGAGCCGCCCAGCGGCTGCGCCTTCCACCAGCGCTGCCCGCATGCGACCGAGCGTTGCCGCGCGGAGGTACCGCAACTGCGCCTGCTCGACGCGCGCCAGGTGTCTTGCCACCACGCCGAGCAGATCGCCGGCTAGCGCTCCACGGCCACCGGCACCGCGCGCCCACGCTCGATACGGGTGAGATAGACCGCGTCCGAGCCCTGGTGATCGTCGGGGCCAAAGCGCACAGGGAAGCCACCGACGTTGAGGTTCAGCGACTGCAGCGCCGTCACCAGACCGGAGCGGGTCGGTTGCGGCCCGGCCTTGCGCAATCCCTCGACCAGCACCGTGGCGGCAATATAGCCCTCCAGCGAGGCATAGCCGAGCGGGCCGCGCATGTCCTTCTGATAGGCACGCACCAGCGCCAGCGAGGTGTCGTCGGGCGCCGGCACCACCTGCGAGATATACACACCGTCGGCCCAGGCGCCCGCCTCGGCGATCAGGCCCTCGGTACCGACGAAGGAGACGCTGAAGAAGCGTGCCTGCATGCCTTGCGCATGGGCCTCGCGCAGCGCCCGCGCCAGCTGCCGGTAGGTGCCGACGAAGAAGATCGCCTCCGGCTCGGCCGCGCGCAGCTGGCGTACCGCATCCTCGACCTCCAGCGAGTTACGGCGAATGCGCGCCTCGCCATCCACCTGCAGGCCGCGCTCGTGCAGGGCTGCCGCCAGACCGCCCTTGACCGTCTCGCCGAAGGAGTCGTCCTGCATCAGCAGCGCCACGCGCTTGAGCTTCAGCTCTTCGGTCATGTGTTTGGCCAGCAGCTCGGCCTCGGCGAAGTAGGAGGCGCGCACGTTGAACACCCAGTGATGCAGCGGCGAGCGCAGCACCTCGGCGCCGGACAGGGGGAACAGATAAGGCACGCCGGCGGCCTGGGCGATCGGCATCGCGGCGCGTGAGGTCGGCGTGCCGACGTAGCCGAACAGGGCGAAGATGTCGCGCGAGTCGATCAGCTCCTCGGTCAGCCGCGCGGTGCGCGAAGGCTCGTAGCCGTCGTCGCGCAGCACCAGGGTCAGGCGCCGGCCATGTACGCCACCGGCGGCATTGACCCGGGTGAAGTAAGCCTGCGCGCCGACGCGCATCTCCTGGCCCAGGCCGGATGCCAGCCCGCTCTGGGCATTGACCATGCCCAGCAGCAGCTCGTCAGCCTCGCCCCCTGCCTCGGCCCGCGCCTGGGCTCCGCCCAGCAACACAGCAGAAACAGCAACACAGCACACCAGCTGTCGCAGCATCGTCACGCTCCAGTCCCGATTCTTCTTGTTCGCAGTGCCGGCGCACACTCAGGCGCGCGGCAGGCGGGATGCATGTGGCCAGCTTAGCCGCATTGCTCGACGGGGACACCTGAACGCGTGCGTGTCAGGCTCTGAAGAAGCGATAGAACTCGCGCAGATCGGCCTGAGCATCGCTGATGCTGACCTGGATGAAACGCAGGCTCTGGTGCGCCGCGCACTGGGCCAGGCGCCACTGGTCCAGCGGATGCAGCCAGCCAAGCAGCGGGTAGCCGCCCATGGTCTGCCGGTCGGCCTGCAGGATGATCGGCTGGCCGTCCGGCGGCACCTGGATCGCCCCACGGCTGACGCCCAGCGACCATTGCCGCGACGGCGGTGCCAGCGGCTCCCCAAGCAGGCGCGCGCCCATGCGGTCGGACTGCGGGCTGAGCTGCCAGCCCTGGGCGAAGAAGCTCTGTAGCTGTTCGGCGGCAAACTCCACCGCATCGCCGCCGGTGATCACCCGCAGCAGCGGCGTGGCCCGGTAGTCCGGGCGATAGGGCCAGGGCACGCTGGCGCCGCGCATTTCCGGAGCTGCCATGCATGGCAGCAGGTCGCCTGCGGCCAGGCGGCTGCCGCGTCCGTCCAGGCCGCCCAGTTCTTCGCGCACCTGGGTACTGACGCTGCCCAGCACTGCGGGCGCCGGGAAGCCGCCGACAGCCGCCAGGTACAGGCGTTGGCCACTGCGGGCGAAATCGATACGCAGGCGCTGGCCGGCACGCACGGCAAAGCGCGACCAGGCCGGCAGCGCCACATCATCCAGGCTCGCCTGCGCCTCGGCGCCGGTCAGCGCCAGGCAGGTGTCGACCTCGGCCAGCAGCTCCACGCCGCCCAGGGCGATCTCCAGCAGCGGCGTGCCCCAGGCATTGCCCAGCAGGCGATTGGCCCAGGCAGCCGCATGCATATCCTGCGCGCCGCTCGGCGACACACCCTGGTGCTGCCAACCATGCCGGCCGGCGTCCTGCAGCAGGCTCAGCGGCCCCGGTTTGAGTACGCGCAGACCGCTCACCGCGTGAGCTCCCGCCGGTAGGTCGCCTCATCGACAGGCACGAAACGCACCCGATCGCCCAGCGCCAGCGGGCACGGCGGCGTGCGCGTCGCCTCGAACAGGCGCCAGGGGCACAGGCCCAGCAGGTGCCAGCCACCAGGAGAGGCCTGTGGATAGATGGCGGTCTGCCGCTCGGCGATGGCCAGGCTGCCGGCCGGCACCTGGGTGCGCGGCGTGGCTCGGCGCGGCAGGGCCAGGCGCTCGTCCAGCTCACCCAGGTAGGCGAAGCCCGGTGCGAAGCCGATGGCGCCGACGCGGTACTCGCGCCCGGCGTGCAGCTCGATCACCTGTGCAATGGTCAGGTTGCAGGCGCGCGCCACCTCGGCCAGGTCGTCACCGGCATACCACAGCGGAATCTCGTGCAGCTGGCTGGCCGCCTGCGGCGCCGCAGCGTCCATCCAGGCCTCCAGCAGCGGCGCCAGGCGTTCGGCCAGTTGCAGGTGGTCGGTGCGCAGCAGGTCGTAGTGCAGCAGCAGGGTGTTCCAGGCCGGCACCAGGTCGAGCAGCAGCTCGCCAAGCTCGGCGCGAATGCGTGCGGCCAGGGCGGCGATGCGCAGCGGCAGCGCCTCGTCCGGACGCTCGGCCAGCACCAGCAGCAGCGCTTCGGCGCCGGCCGGCTCGAAGCGAATCACAGAGCGTCCAGTTGGGCTCGCAGGCGCCGCAGCACGGCCAGCGATTCGGCGTTGTCGCCGTGCACGCAGAGGCTGTCGGCGCGCAGTTGCAGGGGCTTGCCGTCGAGGTCGGCGAACGGCTCACCGGCAGCGATGGCCAAGGCCTGAGCGAGGATGCGCTCAGGGTCATGATGCACCGCACCGGCCAGGCGGCGTGGCGCCAGCTGGCCATCGGCGAGGTAGGCACGGTCGGCGAAGGCCTCGAACAGCAGCGGCACGCCAGCCGCCTCGGCCAGGCGCCTCTCGCGGGCGTTGTCGGCCAGGGCCAGAACCATCAGCGGCAATCCGGCCCGGTAGCTGGCGCAGGCGGCCAGCACCGCGACGAACAGCGCATCGTCACGCACCAGATCGTTGTACAGCGCGCCATGCGGTTTGACGTAGGCGAGTTCGGTGCCGGCGGCGCGGCAGAAGGCGTCCAGCGCGCCGAGCTGGTACAGCATCAGGGCCGTCACTTCCTCGGGGCTGCAATTCAGGTGGCGACGGCCGAAGCCCTGCAGGTCGGGATAGGACGGATGCGCACCGATGGCCACGCCGTGCTGCACGGCCAGGGCCACGCTGCGCTGCATGATCAGCGGGTCACCGGCGTGGAAGCCGCAGGCCAGGTTGGCCTGGTCCACCAGCGGCATGGCGTGTTCATCGTCGCCCATGCGCCAGGCACCGAAGCCCTCGCCCATGTCGCAGTTGAGAAGGATGCGTGTATTCATGCCGGCAGCTTAAGGCCGCCCCGCGCATTGGAAAAGACGAAAGGGGCCGCAGCCCCTTTCTCTCAACCACCATGCCGACACTCAGTACACGTCGCGGCGATAGCGCCCTTCTTCCACCAGCGTCTGTACCGCGTCGGCGCCGAGCAGATCGTGCAGCACCGCATCGACGCCGCCGGCCATGCCCTCCAGGCTACCGCAGACGTAGAGCGCGGCGCCGTCGTCCAGCCAGCGGCGCAGCTCCTCGGCCTGCTGGCGCAGCAGGTCCTGCACGTAGACCTTCTCCTGCTGGTCGCGCGAGAAGGCCAGGTCCAGGCGCTGCAGCTCGCCGCTGGCCAGCGCGGCATCCAGCTCGGCGCCGCAGTAGTAGTCATGCGCGCGGTTGCGCTCGCCGAACAGCAGCCAGTTGCGCGTCAGCCCGGCCACGCGGCGCGCGCGCAGCAACGCGCGCAGGCCAGCCAGGCCGGTACCGTTGCCGATCAGGATCAGCGGACGTTCGTCCTCGGGCAGGTGGAAACTGCCATTGCTGCGCAGGCGCGCCTGCAGCGCAGCGCCCACGCGCAGGTATTCGGTCAGCCAGCCGGAGCCCAGGCCCAGTTCGCCATCGCTGCGCCGTTCCTGACGGACGATCAGCTCCAGCACGCCATCGCTGGCCAGCGAGGCGATGGAGTATTCGCGCGAACCCAGCGGCGCCAGCGCCTCGACCAGTGCCTGCGCATGCAGGCCGACCAGATGGGCGAAGCTGTCCGGCAGCAGGCGCTCGCACAGCGCCTCGGCCAGGCTCAGCTGGCGGCCAGCCAGATCGACCGGCTGGGCGCCGTCGAGGTGATGCTGGGCCAGCCAGGCCTCGACCCGAGCACGCGGATGGCGCGGCAGGATTTCCAGAATGTCGCCGGCCAGCCAGCTCTGCCCGGCCGGCGGCTGCAGGCCGATCAGGTAGGTCGGCGCGCCCTGGCTGCCAGGGTTGAGCTGCGTGCGCCGGCTCAGGGTCCAGGCGCTCCACGGCGTTTCGCTGAAGGCCAGCGGCGCAGCGCCGGTCAGCGCGCCGAGCTGCTGCTGCCAGTGCTGCAGGGCCAGGCGGTCGTCGCCGTCGACCTCCACCGCGTCGAACAGGCTGCGCGCACCCTGACGACCGAGCCAGTCGTTGAGGCGGCGGGCGAAGCCGCAGAAGTGCTGGTACTGCCGATCACCCAGGGCCAGCACCGCGTAGCTCAGCTGCTCCAGCGCCAGGCTGCCACCGAGCAGTTTGCGTTCGAAGCCACGGGCGCTGTCCGGTGCCTCGCCGTCGCCGAAGGTACTGACCACGAACAGCGCGCGCTTGGCCTCGCCCAGATTGTCTTCATTCAGGCGCGCCAGCGGCTCCACCCGTACCGGCAGGCCAGCGGCCTGCAGTTGCCCGGCGGTCTGCCAGGCCAGTTGCTCGGCGAAGCCGCTCTGGCTGGCGAAGCCGATCAGCCAGGGCTCGCCCTCGCCCACCGCACCGGTGCTCAAGCGCGCGGCCTGTACCGCCTTCTTCTTGCGTCGGCGGTCGAGGTAGAGCAGCCAGCCAGTGATGAAGAACAGCGGCATGGCGGCGCTGGCCAGCATCATCAGGATGCGTCCGGTCAGGCCGAAGTATTCGCCGACGTGCAAGGCGTAGACGCTGGCCAGCAGCTGCGCCTTGAAGCTCAGGTCGTCGTAAAGCTGGTGCTGGCTGACCGCGCCGGTCTTCAGGTCGATCTGCAGCTGGTTGAAGGCGCGCACATGCTCGGCGCCTTCGCGCAGATAGGCCACCGAGCCCGGCTGGCCATCGACCGGTGGCAGGCGCAGGCTCCAGGCCACCATGTTCGGGCCGGCGGCCTGCTGCAGACCGTTCCACACGGCCGTGTAATCGACCTGCGGCGGCGGACCGGAGGGCTCGCCACGGCCGCCAGGACCACGGCCCTCGCCACGCTTGTGCTGCTGCGCGGCCGGCGCGTCGGAGAGCAGGCGGTTGAGGCCTTCGCGATACCAGTCGTAGGACCAGAACAGCCCGGTCAGGGCCACGCACAGGTAGAACAGCAACGCCCAGGTACCGGCCACCGCGTGCAGGTCCCAGTTGAAGCTGCGGCCCTTCTTGGCCCAGTCGAAGGTCAGCCAGGCACGCCAGCTGGCAGCCTGGCGCGGCCAGCGCAGGTAGATGCCGGACAGGCAGAAGAAGATCAGCGCCAGGGTGCTGGCCCCGGTCAGCTGGCCGCCGAAGTCGCCCATCGCCAGCCAGCGGTGCAGTTGCAGGACGAACTGGAAGAAGCCCTGGCCGGTCGGCTCGCCGAGCAGCTCGCCGGTGTAGGGGTCGAAGTAGCGTATCGGCCCGCGCCGCTCGCCCGGCGGCGGGGTGAGGAATACCAGCGCGGCATCGTCGCCCCGTGCATCCACCCACAGGCGGGTGACCTTGTCAGAGGTGGCCGCCTCGATCTTCGCCACCAGCTCGGCCGGCGCCAGCATGCCCTCCTCGCGCACCTGCACGCGCAGGGTGTCCGGGTTGAGCGCGCGCATGATCTCGCCCTCGAAGCTGTACAGCGCGCCGGTGATACCCATGATGGACAGCACCAGGCCGGCGGTGATGCCGAAGAACCAGTGCAGCTGGAAAAGCGTTTTTTTGAACACGTGCGAGAGTCCTGAACTTGAAGCCACCAAGGTGCAGCGATCTTAATTGAGAACGACTTCCAGAAAGCTGGCTTTACGCTTTCCTTACCTGCTGAAAGCACTTGCTGGAAACACAAAGACCCCACCCGAATCGACCGGGCGGGGCCTGCAATCACTTCAGATCAGAAGTGGAAGTTGGTGCTCAGCAGGGCGGTACGGCCGGCAGCCTGGTTGGCAAAGTGGGCGGAATACGCTTTGTCGTAATAGACCTCGTCGGTGAGGTTCTGCACGTTCAACTGCAGGTCGAGGTTCTTGCTCAGCTTGTAGGCCGCCATCGCGTCGTAGCGCCAGTAGGACGGCACGTACACCGAGTTGTTGTTGTCGCCGAACACATCGTCCACGTAGAAGGCGCCACCACCGATGGTCAGCTGCGGCAACACCTGATAGGTGGTCCACAGGCTGAAACTGTTCTTCGGCGTATTGGGCATCTCGTTACCCTTGGCCGCATTCACGATGCTAGTCACGACACCGCTACGGTTACCGACAGCACCTGGATCAACCAGCTCGCTGTCCAGATAGCTGTAGCCAGCGAACACCTGCCACTTGTCAGTGATCTTGCCACTAGCAGTCAGCTCGATGCCGTCGACACGGGTCTTGCCGGCGTTCTCGTAGGTGTAGTTGCTCACCAGAACCCGAGTGTTTTCCTTCTCGGTACGGAAGATTGCAGCGGTCAGCGACAGGCGCTCATCCAGCAGATCCCACTTGGTACCCAGCTCATAGTTGGTGGTCTCTTCCGGCTCCAGATCACTGACGATGCTGGTCGGCGTGCCACTGGAGGTCGGCAAGCTGTTGCCTTCGTTACCCTCACCCAGCATGGCTCCCGGCGGGGTCGCAGAGGTGGCGTAGGAAGCATAGACACTGCCGTTGCTGGCCGGCTTCCACACCACACCCACCTGGTAATTGACGAACTCGGAGGTGTCAGAAGCCTTGAAGGTGGTAGCACCCGAGGCCGCCTTGGTCTTGGAATCGGTCTGGAAGTTGTCGTAGCGCAGGCCCAGATTGAGGATCCATTGCGGGTCCAGTTCGATGCTGTCGAAGGCATAGAGAGCACGGGTATCACCGGTGGTCACGGTGCCCGCGTAGTTGCGCGCGATGCTGCCAGCCCATGGATCATCCGGATTGGGGTTGCTCAGCGAAGTACAGTTGTAGCCACTACCTATGCCGACAGTGCCTGAGTTACAGGTTGTGGTGACCGGTACGGTACTCGGGGTGGTGTCGGTATTCACCGTGTAGCTACTGCGGTCCGATTCCTCGCGAGAGAGTTCGATACCGGTGGAGAAGTTGTTCTTGAAACCGGCCAGTTGGAACTCGCCGAACAGGTCCGTCTGGTTGGTGGTAGTGGTGGTGTTCGCTACACGACTGTTGGCCCGGCGCCATACGGTGCCATTGCGCACGTTGCCCTGGCTGTCATCCGGTTGAGTAAGGATGTAGTCCTGCATGCTGTTGCCGTGACGCAGGGTATTTTTGATCGTCAGCGCGTCGTTCAGGTCGTGCTCGATGGCAATGGTCGCGATGTCAGTGCGGGTCTTGCGGAAGTCGCGACTGGTCAGACCGTAGAAGTTGCTGCTGTCGCCACCGTCGACGGGTTTATCCGGGCTTGCTGCAGTGTGGGTGGTACCCACCGAGTAGCCATACGGCATACCTGAGTCCGGCAGGTCATCGCTTTCCATGTGATAGAAGTCGAGATTCAGTCGGGTGTCGGTGCCCAGGCCGAAGGCCAGCGACGGAGCGATGCCCCAGCGGTCGTAGTTAACCTTATCGCGCCCAGCCACATTGCTCTCGTGGCTCATCAGGTTGAGACGGCCTGCAGCGGTCTCGGTGAACTGATAGTTGCCGTCCAGGGTGTAGCGCTGGGTCTGGTCAGAGCCCCAGGTGAAACCGCCGTCGAAGGAGTTGCCCTGATGGGCTTTCTTGGTCACCAGATTGAGGCTACCACCCGCCGAGCCACGGCCACCGAAAGACGAGTTCGGCCCCTTGCTCACCTCGATGGACTCGATAGCGAAGATCTCGCGAGTCTGAGCGCCGGTATCACGCACACCATCCAGGTAGGTATCGGCCTGGGCATCGAAGCCGCGAATGAACGGGCGGTCCCCCTGAGGGTTACCACCCTCGCCGGCACCCATGGTGATTCCTGGAACGGTGCGCAGCGCATCCTGCAGGGAGAGAGCCGCGGTGTCCTTGATCACCTGCTGCGGCACTACGGTGACCGAGCGAGGAGTGTCGATCAGTGGCGCGGTGTACTTCGGAGACTCGGCGCGCTGAACCTGATAGTTCTCCTCGCCATCCGCTTCATCGACCACATTGGTGGCCTCCAGCTCAACCGTACTCCGGGTATTTGCTGGAGCTTCTGCAGCATGCACAGCCGATGAAGTGGCCATGGCCATACCAACTGCAGTCACCAGCAGACGTGGTGCGCTGATCGGATCCAGTGTCGAAGCGGACATCGTGTTCCCTCCCCAGGGAAATTGAAGGCCGCGAAATGTAACTGGATGCGACAGCATCAGCAATTGAGATTCATTGGCATTCGAGGTTATTTACAGAATTTACGCCTCTCTCCCGAGGACATTGATCTTGGGCTAACCACACATCGAATGAGATACAATATCATTCGCTCTTTCCCGTCGATTGGTTCCGTTATGCTCCTGCACATCCCCCAGGTTTTCTCCCGTGATGAAGTCCTGCGTATCCGCACAGCCCTGGAAGCGGCGAAATGGCTCGACGGGCGCATCACCGCGGGTTACCAATCGGCACGCGCCAAGCACAACCAGCAGTTGGCCGAGGATGATCCGCTGGCCAGAGAGGTTGCCGAAGCCATGCTGCAGCGCCTCTGGCAACACCCGCTGTTCATGTCAGCCGCGCTGCCACACAAGGTCTTCCCGCCGCTATTCAACCGCTACTGCGCGGGAGGCTCGTTCGACTTCCACATCGACAATGCCATCCGCCAGGCCAAAGGCAGTCTGGAGCGAGTGCGCACCGACCTGTCCTCGACCCTGTTCTTCAGTGACCCCGACGACTATGACGGCGGCGAATTGGTGATTCAGGACACCTACGGCACCCAGCGGGTCAAGTTCGCCGCAGGCGACTTGGTGCTCTACCCAGCAACCAGCCTGCACAAGGTCGAGCCGGTAACCCGGGGCGAGCGTCTTGCCTCGTTTTTCTGGACGCAGAGCCTGGTGCGTGACGATGGCCAGCGCACATTGTTGTTCGAAATGGATCAGGCCATTCAGCAGCTCACCCGCGATATTCCCGACCACCCCGCGCTGATTCAGCTCACTGGCAACTATCACAATCTGCTGCGCCGCTGGGCCGAGGTGTGACTGGTGAAGGCCACGCTCAGCAGCCCCGAGATAGTTGAAGTCGACGACTTGCCGGCATTGCTCAACAGCTCCGCGCAAACGCGAGCGCGCCTGGTGATTGCCGCTGCTCGGCGCGGTGAGCTGGAAGCTCAGGTCATGCTGGGTCAATTGCTACTCCAGGGTCAGGGCATCGAACGCGATACCAAGCTGGCACTGACTTGGTTCCGCCTCGCCGCCCAGCGCGGCTCAGCCATGGCTGACAACATGCTCGGCCGTTGCCTGGAACATGGCTGGGGGGGCCCTAGCGACCTCGCCGAAGCAGCCCGGCACTATCAACGAGCGGCCCAGTCTGGGCTGGACTGGGGCCTGTACAACCTGGCCAATCTGGTATCTACCGGGCGCGGCCTGACATGCGATCCAGAAGCAGCCTTCACGTTGTACCAGCGGGCTGCAGCACTGGGACATGCCAAGTCGATGAACCTGCTCGGACGTTGCTACGAGGACGGCCTGGGCGTTACGCGTGACAGCGCTGCCGCGCTGCTCTGGTATCGCCGCTCTGCTGAGGCAGGAGACTTTCGTGGGCAATTCAGCCTGGCCGGCGTGCTGGCGGCGCTGGGCCAGATCGCCGAGGCAGAGCACTGGCTACGCCTGGCGCTGGAACACGGCAACTTGAATTTCTTGCGAGTGGCTGGCCGCAACCTGCTGCAGGTCGACGTAGTTCCACTACGTGCGCTCGCTCGGCCTTATCACCAACGCGCCGCCGAGCTTGGCGATGCTAGTGACCAGGCAGCTCTCGCAGCATTGGATGCCTGAAAGCAAGAGCCCCGCACAAGGCGGGGCTCCAGGGTCACCAGTTCAACTCAGAGGTAGAACGCCTTCAGCGGCGGGAAGCCGTTGAACTCCACCGCGCTGTAGCTGGTGGTGTAGGCGCCGGTGGACAGCCAGTACAGACGGTCTTCGGCGGCCAGGTTCAGCGGCAGGCCGTACTTGTAGTTCTCGTACATGATGTCGGCGCTGTCACAGGTCGGGCCGGCGATGATGACTTCTTCCATCTCGCCCTTGCGCTCGGTCCAGATCGGGAACTTGATCGACTCGTCCATGGTTTCGATCAGGCCGCTGAACTTGCCCACGTCGGTGTAGATCCAGCGCTCCACGGCGGTACGCGATTTACGCGCGATCAGCACCACTTCGCTGACCAGGATACCGGCGTTGGCGATCAGCGAACGGCCCGGCTCGAGGATGATTTCCGGCAGCTCGTCACCGAAGTCTTCCTTGAGGAAGCGGGTGATTTCCTCGGCGTAGGTCTCCAGGTCGTTGGTGCGCTGGATGTAGTTGGCCGGGAAGCCGCCGCCCATGTTGATCATCTGCAGGGTGATGCCGTCTTCTTCTTTCAGACGCTCGAAGATCACCTTGACCTTGGCAATCGCCGCGTCCCACACGTCGATGTCGCGCTGCTGCGAGCCGACGTGGAAGGAGATGCCGTACGGCACCAGACCCAGCTGCTTGGCTAGGATCAGCAGGTCCAGGGCCATGTCCGGGTTGCAGCCGAACTTGCGGGAGAGCGGCCAGTCGGCGCTGGTCGAACCCTCGGTGAGGATACGCACGTAGACCTTGGCACCCGGCGCGGCCTTGGCGATGTTGCGCAGGTCGGCTTCCGAGTCGGTGGCGAACAGACGCACGCCCTTCTCGAAGAAGTAGCGAATGTCGCGGGCTTTCTTGATGGTGTTGCCGTAGCTGATGCGCTCCGGGCCGACGCCGGCGCTCATGACCTTGTCCAGCTCGTAGATCGAGGCGATGTCGAAGTTGGAGCCCTTGTCACGCAGCAGCTCGGTGATCTCGATGGCCGGGTTGGCCTTCACCGCGTAGTAGATCTTGGCGAAGGGGAAGCAGTTGACCAGCTGATCGTAGGAATTGGAGATGGTCTGTTTGTCGATCACCACGAAAGGGGTTTCCTGCTGATCGGCAAACGCCTTCATGCGCTTGAAAGTTTCGGGTGCGAAATAGTCTTCGACCTTGATCGACATGCTCGGGACTCCATATGGCAAAACACATTATTGAAAAGAGGGAGTGGCTCTAGGTTCGAGCCGCGAACGCCTGATCAGTTTCCCCACTTTGGTTCGCCTACTTCCCAAGGCATGTCGCCGATGACTTTTGCACTGCAAAAGCCTCTCGTCGTCAGTACTTGAGCCGGATGGATCGTTGCCAGCATGAGCGTTCGGGCGCGAACTTTAGGACCAAGATTCCGTGTTAGCAATCAAAAGTTGCCGCAGTTTTGCACTCGGTTGTCGCTTGTCCGATTGATTGTTTTTTATCCCAAACGAAACGTCAGAAATGCTGCACAAAAAAGGCCCGCGGGCGAGTGCCGGCGGGCCTTGGCATAGCTTGATGAATCAGATGCGCAGGGCCACGCCCAGACGCAATTCACGACCCGGCTCGTCGGAGCCGCGCACACCCTCGTAATCGGTGATGTGCTCGAAGTCTTCGTTGCTGGCGTGGTCCAGGTAAGTCTTGTCGAAGACGTTCTTCAGGGTCAGGGTCAGCGCCAGGCGGTCGCCCTGCATCGGCTGCCATTCGGCGTAGAGGTCGTGCACGCCGTAACCCGGTTTGTCGACTTCACCGACGCCGGTGTCGAGGCCGTCGATGGCCTGCACGAAGCGGCCCTGCCAGCCGAACGACAGGCTGTCGCTCATGCGGTAGTCGGCGAAGGTGGTCCAGGTGTCGCCGATGCTGGTGCCCAGGCCGTTGTACTCGTAGACGTTGAGGCGCTCGCCATCGACGCGGGCGTCGTTGTGGTGATAGCTCAGGCCGACGCTCAGGCGCTGCCAGTGGTAGGCACTCTGCAGCAGCACGCCCTTGCTCTTCAGGTCGCCGACATTGACGTACAGGTTGGGCCGGCCGAGCGGATCGGCGATGGCGTCCTCGATGCGGGTGACGTAGCCCTTGGCCGACAGCTCCAGGCCGCCGAGGCGGTATTCGGCGCCGACTTCGCTGGTCTTGGCCTTTTCTGCCTTGAGGTCCGGATCGTTGCCAGAGGAATCCAGCTTGAACGCATCGCGCACCTGCGGGCCGCGCAGGGCCTCGGCGTAGCCGGCAAGCAGGGCCAGTTCCGGGGTCAGCTGGTAGCGCAGGCTGAGGTTGGGGCTGACGCCGTCGTCGTCGAAGCTCTGTTCGTCGCGATCATCCAGCTCGTAGCGGTCATAGCGCAGGCCGGCGCCGAGCAGCAGGCGCTCGGTGACCTGGTAGGCGTCCTGCAGGTAGAGGCCGGTGACGTTGCCGGTCTCGCTGTCCAGCGAGCGGTCGCCGGCCGGGCCTAGGGTGCCCTTGTCGTCGCGGTAGTCGACGCCGTAGGTCAGGCTGTGGTTGCCGATGTGGCTGGTGTTGCGCAGGTCGAAGCCGTCGCTGCGGGTGGTGCCGTAGTACAGGCCGAAGCGGCCGTCCTGCTCCAGCTCGGTCTCGGTGTGGTAGGCGGTCAGCTCGGTATCCAGCAGCGGGTTGTCCTTGGACTGGAAGGCGTAGTTGAGGGTCCAGGTCTCGCGCTCGGTGCTCAGCGGGTACAGCGGGTTGAAGCCGCTGACGATCCATTGCGGGCGCTGGGTGCGCTCGCCGTCGTCGTGGCGCTGCTCGTAGCTCAGGCGCAGGGTCTGCTCCTCGCTGAGCTTGCCGACCAGCTTGGCGTAGCCGAGCTTCTGCCGTGCGCCGGTGCCGAACACGTCGTCGTTGTCGCCGTTCTCGTAGTCGTTCTGGTCCTGGTAGCTGCCCACGGCCAGGGCCGACCAGTCCTCGTTGAAGCGGCCGAACACGCTGGCGCTGGTCTTGTAGCCTTCGCCATTGCTGAAGTAGCCGCTCTTGAGCAGCGCACCGGCCTGCTCGCCCTCGCGTAGCAGGTCGTCCGGGTCCTTGGTCACGAAGCGGATGGAGCCGCCCAGGGCGCCGGGGCCGGCGGTGGCGTCACCGGTACCGGCCTGTACCTCGGCGCGTTTGAGCAGCTCCGGCTCGATGCCGATGCGCCCGGTGTGGTGGAAGGTCTGCCCGGCCTGCTGGGCGCCGTCGATGCTGATGTTCAGCAGGGTGTCTTCCATGCCGCGCAGGTAGAGCTTCTGCGCCACACCGGCGCCACCGCCGACGGTGACCTCGGGGTTGGACTCGAACACGTCCTGCAGGTCGGTAGCCTGGAAGTGCTCCAGTTGCTCGGCCTCGACCGTCTCGGCGCGGTCGGTCTGGCCGCTGATCTCGGCGGCCTCCAGTGCCAGGGCCGGGTCTTCTACCTCGGCGGCCTGGGCCAGGCCGGCCGCCAGCATGGCGGCGGCGAGCAGGGAAAGACGGAAGGGGCGGTACTGCATGGGTTGGGCCTCGACTCAGATGTGAATATTTCTCAACTGAGAAATGTTCGCCTCAAGCCGAGCGGGAGTGAATCACTTTTACAACTGTTACGCGCCCGGTAACTGCAGCTCCAGCTGCAGGCCGCCACCCGCCAGGTTACGCGCCAGGATGCGCCCGCCGGTGGCCTGCACCTGGCGTTCGGCCAGGGCCAGGCCGAGGCCGAAGCCGGCGCGCTCGCCGGAGACGCGGAAGAACGGGCGGAAGATGCGCTCCAGCCACTGCTCCGGCACGCCCGGCCCCTGGTCGGTGACGGTCAGGCGGAAGCCCCGTTCGCCCGGCTCCAGCGCCACCCGCACCTCGCCGCCCGGTGGGGTGTGATCCAGGGCGTTGCGCACCACGTTCTCGATGGCCTGGCCCAAGGCCCGCTGGCTGGTGCCGGTCAGCGGTGCCTCGCCGGGCAGCTCGGCGACCAGGCGGCGGTCGGGGAATTCGAAGCGCGCATCGTCGAGGATGCTGTCGACCAGTTCGGTGAGGTCGAGGGTCTCGTCACGCAGCTCGGGGCGCTCGTTCTCCAGCCAGCCCAGGGTCAGGGCGTCCTCGACCAGGCGGCGCATCTCGCCGCATTCGCCACGGATGCGCTCGAGCAGGCGGTCGTTGCCCGGGTCCTGCTCGGCCAGGCTGACCGCCATCTCGATGCGCGTCAGCGGCGTGCGCAGCTCGTGGGACATATCGGCCAGGCGCTGGCGCTGGTCGATGATCAGTTGCCCGGTGCGCTCGGCCATGGCGTCGAAGGTCGCCGCCAGGCTGGCCAGTTCGTCGTTGCGCGAGCCGAGCAGCGAGCGCACGCGCACGCCGTAGCCGCCCTCGGCGAACTGCCGGGTAGCCTGCTCCAGGCGCCCGAGTGGCTGCATCAGGTGGCGATAGAGCAGCCAGCACACGCCCACCAGCATGGCCAGCGGCACGACGAACTGCAGCAGCAGCCAGACCTGGTGCCAGTACAGGCCGGGACGCATGCGCTGCGGCAGGATGATCAGGAAGTGGGTTTTGCCGTCGGCGAACGGCAGATCCATGATCGGGTTCTCCGGGAAGTACAGGTGGATCTTCCAGGACACGTCGCGGCCCAGGCTGAAGCCTTCGGTGAAGCGCTCGTTGAGCACGCTGCCAGCCAGCGGGTGCACCTCGGACTCGACCACCGCGGCCCAGGTCTGCTCTTGTTCCTGCAGGGTGGCCAGCCAGCGCGCCAGCGCCTCATGATCGCCAGCCCGGTACAGCGCCTCGGCCTGGGCGCCGTAGTGGCGCAGGGTCTGCTGGTGCTCGGCATCGATGAAGCTCATGCGCTCCTCGGTCTGCCAGGCCAACCGGGCGATCAGCCAGAACAGCAGCACGCTGCCGACGGCGATGACGATGCACAGCTTCCAGAACAGTTGCCGTTTCATGCGAAGGCGTACCCGCGGCCGTGCAGGGTCTGCAGGCGGTCGGCGCCGAGGCCGGCCTCGACCAGGCGCCGGCGGATGCGGCTGACGTGCATGTCCAGGCCGCGGTCGTAACTGCTGTATTCGCGCTCCAGCACCACGCGATACAGGTACGGCTTGCTCAGCGCCTCGCCGCGCTGGCTGACCAGCTGCCAGAGCAGGCGGAACTGGATCGGCGTCAGGGTCAGCTGGCATTCGCCGACCCGCGCCTGCTGGGCGTGGCGATCCAGGTGCAGCTCATCGACCTGCAGGCTATTCGGCTGCCCGCCCCTGGCGGCCTCTGCTGGGCGGGTGCGGCGCAGCACCGCGTCGATGCGCAGTTGCAGCTCGGTGATGTTGAACGGCTTGGGCAGGTAGTCGTCGGCGCCGTGGCGCAGGCCGCGAATACGTTCCTCCTCGGCGCCACAGGCAGTGAGCATGATCACCGGCGTCTGCTGCTGTTCGCGCAGGCGACGCAGCACCACCAGGCCGCTGATATCCGGCAGCAGCACATCGAGCAGCACCAGGTCGGGCTGCTCCTCCAGCGCCATGGCCAGACCGTCCTCGCCCAGGTGGCTGCAACGGGTGGCATAGCCCTGGCCGCGCAGCAGCTCGCCGAGCTGGGCGCACAGAGTGGTGTCGTCCTCGATGATGAGGATGCGGGCCAGGTGGTGGGTCATAGCGTGGCAGTTCCGACTCGGATCTAAAGAGAACGATTCTCATGCAGAAAGCCCCCGCCTGGGAAGAGCAGCTACCTTTTGCTTTACTACCGACGGAACGCCCGGCGCCCGGCTCGGCCAAGACCCGCGAATATCGTTATAATCCCGCGCTTTTCGGGGCGCCCGGCCATGTTCGGCGCCCGCCAACGATTCCAGCCAGGCACCCACACATGACCATCCAGGCCGCCGAAGTCGCCAAACGCCGTACGTTTGCGATCATCTCCCACCCCGACGCCGGTAAGACCACCATCACCGAGAAGCTGCTGCTGATGGGCAAGGCAATCGAGGTTGCGGGGACCGTGAAGTCGCGTAAATCCGACCGTCACGCCACCTCCGACTGGATGGAGATGGAGAAGCAGCGCGGTATCTCCATCACCACTTCGGTGATGCAGTTCCCCTACCGGGCGCACATGGTCAACCTGCTCGACACCCCCGGCCACGAAGACTTCTCGGAAGACACCTACCGCACCCTGACCGCAGTGGACAGCGCGCTGATGGTGCTCGACGGCGGTAAGGGCGTTGAGCCACGCACCATCGCCCTGATGGAAGTCTGCCGCCTGCGCGATACGCCGATCGTCAGCTTCATCAACAAACTCGACCGCGACATCCGCGACCCCATCGAGCTGCTCGACGAGATCGAGGCGGTGCTGAAGATCAAGGCCGCGCCGATCACCTGGCCGATCGGCTGCTACCGCGACTTCAAGGGCGTCTACCACCTGCACGAAGACAAGATCATCGTCTACGTGCCGGGCCACGGCCACGAGCGCACCGAGCAGAAAGTGATCGAGAAGCTCGACTCCGACGAAGCCCGCGCCCATCTGGGCGACATGTACGAGCGCTTCCTCGAAGAACTGGAGCTGGTCCAGGGCGCCTGCCACGAGTTCGACCAGCAAGCCTTCCTCAAGGGCGAGATGACCCCGGTATTCTTCGGTACCGCGCTGGGTAACTTCGGCGTCGACCAGGTGCTCGACTGCATCGTCGACTGGGCCCCGCAGCCGCTGTCGCGCGCCGCCCACGAACGTGTGGTGGAGCCGGTAGAAGAGAAATTCAGCGGCTTCGTGTTCAAGATCCAGGCGAACATGGACCCGAAACACCGCGACCGCATCGCCTTCATGCGTATCTGCTCCGGCAAGTACGAGAAGGGCATGAAGATGCGCCACGTGCGCATCAAGAAGGACCTGAAAATCGCCGATGCCCTGACCTTCTTCTCCAGCGAGCGCGAGCAGCTGGAAGAGGCCTACGCCGGCGACATCATCGGCCTGCACAACCACGGCACCATCCAGATCGGTGACACCTTCAGCGAAGGCGAAGTGCTGGGCTTCACCGGTATTCCCCACTTCGCCCCGGAACTGTTCCGTCGCGTACGCCTGAAGGACCCGCTGAAATCCAAGCAGCTGCGCCAGGGCCTGCAGGAACTGGCCGAGGAAGGTGCGACCCAGGTGTTCTTCCCCGAGCGCAACAACGACATCATCCTCGGCGCCGTCGGTGTGCTGCAGTTCGATGTGGTCGCCAGCCGCCTGAAGGAGGAATACAAGGTCGAGTGCGCCTACGAGGCGATCAACGTCTGGTCGGCGCGCTGGATCGAGTGCAGCGACGAGAAGAAGCTCAAGGAGTTCAAGGACAAGGCCTACGAGAACCTGGCGGTGGATGGCGGCGGCCACCTCACCTACCTGGCGCCGACTCGCGTGAACCTGAGCCTGATGGAAGAGCGCTGGCCGGATGTGAAATTCCGCGCCACCCGCGAGCACCACTGATACGCATCTGCTGCACAAACGCCCCGGCCCTGCCGGGGCGTTTCGTTTCAGCTCCGTTTAAACGCTTGCGCGCAGCAGCGCGCGCACCTTGGCCGCCGATAGCTTCTGCAGGCCGCACAGGTAGTCGTGGTCGGCGCGGATATCGTGGCGCTCCCACAGCAGCGCCTGCAGGTGCAGGGTCAGGTTGGCCGCCATCTCGGCGTCGGCCAGTGCGCGGTGGGCCTGGCCGGTGCTGGGCAGTCCGACCCAGCGATTGAGATTGCCCAGGCTATGGCTCGGCGCCTCCGGCAGCAGGCGCCGCGAGAGCAGCAGCGAGCAGGCGAAATCGCGACCACGACGACGGCCGAGCAGGCCCAGTTCGGCATCCCAGAACTTCGCGTCGAACGCCGCGTTGTGCGCCAGCAGCGGCGCATCGCCGATGAACTCGGCCGCCTCCGCCATCACCTGCGCCACCGGCGGAGCACTGCGCACCATGGCGTTGCTGATGCCGGTCAGTTGCTCGATGAAGGGCGACACCCAGGCGCCGGCGTTCATCAGGCTCTGGTAGCGTTCGACGATGCGCCCGTCCTCGATCATGGCCACGCCGACCTCGGTCGGGCGCGCGCCCTGGGCCGGCGACATGCCGGTAGTCTCGAAGTCGATCACGGCGATACGTTCAGCCATCGGTCTGCCTCAGTTCTTCAACAACAGGGCGCCGTCGACCGGCACGAAGCGGTCGGCGGCGCGAATCAGCGAATGGGCGGTGAGCCCGTCGACGCCATACACGGTGCAGCTCACCCCGCTGCGCGCGCGCACACGTTCGAGCAGCAGGTCGAAGTCACCGTCACCGGAGGCCAGCACCACCTCGTCCACGCGCTCGGCGGCCTCCACCACATCCAGGGTGATACCCACATCCCAGTCGCCCTTGGCCGAGCCGTCGCTGCGCTGGATATAGGGTTTGAGCATCACCTCGAAACCGAGGTTGCGCAGGATTTGCTGGAACTGGCGCTGCTTGGCGTCACCACGGTCGATGGCATAGGCACGCGCCTCGACGATCTCGCCCAGCGCCGCCACCTGGCGCCACAGCTCGGCGTAGTGAAAATGGCAGCCATGGGCCTGGCGCACGGTGTAATAGAGGTTCTGCACATCGGCGAACAGGGCGATTCTTTTCACGAGACTGGGCCGGACGAAAGGAGCGGCATTATGCGCTATTGGCCAGCATGTTCGTTGCCCCCGGCCATCGGCTAAAGTGACTTCATGAAGTACTGCCGCGATGCCTGCCGATGAATCCGTTGACCGTTCTGCGTGACTCCTTCCACTTCTTCAGCCGCCACCTGGTCAGCATCGCGCCACTGTGCCTGCCGCTGATCGCCGTCGAATGCCTGGTGCGCGCGCTGGTCTCGGGGCTGGCCGATGCGGGGCATGTACCGGCCTATGAACTGCTGGTCGGGCTGTTCTTCTATCCGCTGTACAGCGCCGCGCTGATTCTCTATCTCGACGCCCGCAGCCAGGGCCAGCGCCCCAGCGCGCGCAACCTGCTGGCAGCCGCCGTGCAGATGTGGCCGCCGTTTGCCGTGTTGGCCGGACTGACCACCCTGCTGATCATGCTCAGCGGCGCGCTGTTCCTGCCGCTGGCGCTGTGGGTGATGGTCAAGCTGGCCTTCGCCGAATACTTCCTGGTGCTGCGCGGCGCTTCGCCGCTGCAGGCCATGCGCGAGAGTTTCCTGCTCAGCGTCGGCCACTTCTGGTCACTACTGGCCTGCGTGCTGCTGGTGATAGTGCCGCTGTGGCTGCTCGACGACTGGACCCTGCAGCTGCTCGGCGAGCAGACGGACATGGTCGGCAGCCTGCTGCTGGATATCGTCAACGGCTTCCTCCAGCTGTTCTCCAGCGTGGTGCTGTTCCGCTGCTTCATGCTGTGCAGCCAGCAGCCGACCGAGGACAGCCACAGCAGCTGACCGCCTCGCCAGGAAAACCCGCTCGCGGCTGCTAGGCTTGGGACGTCCACCTATCCAGGGAAGAATGAACATGCCTGAGCAGAACCCCAGCATCCTGTCCCACGTGTCCATCGGCACCAACCAGTTCGACAAGGCCGTGGCCTTCTACGACCAGGCCCTGGCCGCCCTTGGCTGCAAACGCATCCTCGAACACCCCGGCGCCGTGGCCTGGGGCCGCGAGTATCCGGAGTTCTGGGTGCAGACGCCGATCGATGGCCAGCCGGCCAATGTCGGTAATGGCACCCACTTCGGTTTCGTCGCCCCGGACAAGCAGTCGGTCCACGCCTTCTACGAGGCCGCGCTGGCGGCCGGCGCCAGCCCCGATGGTCCGCCCGGCCCGCGCCCGCACTATGGCGAACCCTACTACGGCTGCTTCGTCCGCGACCTCGACGGGCACAAGATCGAAGCGGCCTACTGGGACATGGAGTTGGTCTACGAGCTGTATGTCGAACCGCACGAGCACTGAGCGCACCGGTCAGCGATAACGCCGCGCGACCGCCGCCATCCTGCCGTCCTGCAGCATCCGCTGTAGGGCTTGCGCCAGTATCTGGCGCTCCGCTTCGCGGCCACTGGCCCGCGACAGACCGATATACAGGCGGGTCTGCACCGGCGGCTGGTAGGCCAGCTTGGTCAGCTGGCGCGCCAGGCTGGGGTCGAGCAGTTGGAAGTCCACCTGGCAGTCGGTGCCGATCATCAGCTCCACGCGCCCGCGTAGCTGCATCTGCAGCAGCTGCTCTTCATTCTTCACGCCGACCTTGATCAGGCCGGGGTCCGAATCGAAGGGTTCGAAATAGGCCGAGCGCAACACGTAGCCGATGCGCAGGCCATTGAGCTGCGCATACTGGTCGATAGCCGCCGCGCGTTGCGGCGGGCCGTACAGGCGCGGCGCGCAGGCGTGGTAGGCGGGTTCCAGGTAGTCGATGTATTGCTCGCGCTCGGCGGTGCGGGCCAGGCCGGTCATCAGGTCCGCCTGGCCCTGGCGCATCTCTTCCAGGGCCCGCGCCCAGGGCAGCAGGCGCACCTCGAAGCGCAGACCGGTGCGGCGCTGCAGTTCGTCCAGCAGGTCGATGTCCAGGCCTTCCAGCTTGCCGCCCGCGCCCTGCATGCGGAACGGCGGCCAGTAATCGGTGACCACGCGCAGCGGCTCGCCGACCTGCTGGGCCCAGGCGCAACCGCTGAACAACAGGAGAACGAGCGCGCGCAGCATGGTCTCAGCGGACCGGCCGGGGCGGCGTAACGCGCGCGGACTGCAAGGCGAAGGGCTGGCGATTCATGGGCTCTCCCGATTCTGCCAGGCATGGTAACCCAGGGCGCAGCCGCTTCGCTAAGCCCCGTGAGCGACGCCCTGAACGCCCCCTTCGCAGGCCATTTTCGACCGCTGGACAAAGGCCGTGGCTGCCGCCATGCTCAGGCCCAGAACGAACAACAAGACGGCTCTAGCCGCGCGGTAAACAATGCGCAGAACCCTCCTTCCTGCCCTGCTGGCATGGCTGTGCTGTGCCGGCGCCCAGGCCGCAGAGCCGACCGTCAGCGTCGGCTATTACGAATTCCCGCCCTACTCCTGGACCGACGAAGACGGCAAGCCGCGCGGCTCCATCCTCACCCTGACCGAACGCCTGCTGCGCCACGCCGGCTACCGTGGCGAATACCGCTCACTGCCCAATGCGCGCCTGTACGCCGCTCTGCGCGACGGCAGCGTGCAGCTGTGGCCCGGCGCCGGCGGCAAGGAGGAACTGGCCGGGCACACCTTCGAGGCACGGCAGAGCATCGGCGAGTTCGCCTTGGCCCTCTACCACCTGCAGGACACCCCGGCGCCCAGCATCCCCGACAGCCTGCGCGAGCGCGGGGTGATCGTGATCAGCGGCTACAGCTACTGGAAGTCGATCAACGATCTGCTGGCCGACCCGGCGATGAACATCAGCACCCATCGCACCAGCACCCACGCCTCGGCCCTGGCCATGCTGCTGCGCAAGCGCGGCGACTACCTGCTCGACTACCAAGCCCCGGTGGAGCAGGTGCGCCGCGAGCTGGGCCTGTCACCACTGCCCTACACCGTGCTGCAGCGCCTGCAGCTGCGTCTGGTCGCCTCGCGTCATGCCACGGGCAGCCAGCGCCTGCTCGACGACCTGGACCAGGCCTACCAGCAACTACAGGCCAGCGGCGCCGACCTGCGCCTGGACTAGGTGCCGCGCGGTTTGGCCCGCGCCGTCGGCTCGGCCACCAGCGGATCATCAGGCCAGTAATGCTTGGGATAGCGGCCCTTGAGATCCTTCTTCACCTCGACATAGGTATTGGCCCAGAAGCTGGCCAGGTCCTGGGTCACCTGCACCGGGCGGCGCGCCGGCGACAGCAGGTGCAGCAGGACGATCTGCCGGCCGCCGGCGATGCGCGGCGTGGCCGCCAGACCGAACAGCTCCTGCAGACGCACCGCCAGCACCGGCGGCGACTCGGAATAATCGATGCAGATGCGCGAGCCCGACGGCACCTGCAGCGCCTTGGGGGCGAGTTCGTCGAGGCGCTGCGGCAGCGGCCAGGGCAGCAGGCCCAGGAGGATGCTCGGCAGGTCGAGATTGGCGAAGTGGCTGAGGCGGCTGACCTTGCCCAGATACGGCAGCAGCCAGTCCTCCAGCGTCGCCAGCAGCGCGGCGTCACTCAGGTCCGGCCATTCGCTGTCGCCCTTCTGCTGCAAATCGAGGTCGCGCAGCAGCGCCACCCGCGCCTGCCACTGACGCAACTCGGGCGTCCAGGACAGCAGCTCCAGGCCCTTGCGCCGTACCAGACCGAGCAGCGCGCAGCCACGGGCGGCCTCGTCCAGTCCGGTCAGCGCCTCGCGGCTGAGCACCAGCTCGCCGACCCGGCGCTGGCGCTCGGCCCGCAGCACACCCTCGCGTTCGTCCCACTCCAGCTCCTCGCGCACGCTCACCTGTTCGGCCAGCACCGAGTCGAACAGCGCCGGATCGAGGTCGGCCGCCAGGTAGATACGCTCCTCGCGCTGGCCCTGGCGGCTGCCGAGATCGGCGATCACCAGCCACTCGTGCTTCATCAGCGCATCCGGCTCGCCGAACAGCGCGGCGCGGCCATTGGCCAGACGATAGTCGCCGCCCCCTGCCTTGCGCTGGCGGGCGACGCGATCCGGGTAGGCGAAGGCCAGTAGCGCGCCGAGCCAGCGTGGATGCTCGGGGTCGGCCACCGCCTCATCGGCCTTGCCACGCAGATAGGAGCGGAACTGCCGGGCCAGCTGGCGGGCGCGCTGCACGCCGCCACGGGAGCCACCCGATACACGCGACTCGCCAGCCAGCAGACTCATGCGACTGTGCAGGTCGGCACCACCGCCACGCAGGATATCGCGCTCGCCGAGCAGCGCCGCCAGGTCCGCCGCCAGCGCGCCGAGGCCCAGGGCCTGGCCGCGCAGCAGCAGGTGGGCGATGCGCGGATGGGCCGGCAGTTCGGCCATGGCCTGGCCGTGGTTGTTCAGCGCGCCGCGTTCGTCCAGCGCACCGAGGCGCGCCAGCAGATCGCGACCCTGGGTGAAAGCGGCGACCGGCGGAACGTCCAGCCAGGCCAGCTCGGCAGGCTCTACGCCCCAGCGCGCCAGCTGCAAAGCCAGGCCGGCGAGATCGGCCTGAAGGATTTCCGCCGCGCCATAGGCGGCCAGTTGTTCGTGCTGGGTCTGCGACCACAGCCGATAGCACACGCCCGGCTCCAGGCGCCCGGCACGGCCGGCGCGCTGGGTGGTCGAGGCGCGGGAGATGCGCTGGGTGTCCAGGCGGGTCATGCCGCTGGCCGGGTCGAAGCGCGGCACCCGCGCCAGACCCGCGTCCACTACCACGCGCACGCCATCGATGGTCAGGCTGGTCTCGGCGATATTGGTGGCCAGCACCACCTTGCGCTTGCCGGCCGGCGCCGGCTCGATGGCCGCGCGCTGGGCGGAGAGCTCCAGCTCGCCGTGCAGCGGGCAAAGCAGCACCTCGGGGCGGTTGCCCAGGCTCTCCTGCAGCTGCTCGTTGACCCGGCGAATCTCCGCCTGGCCAGGAAGAAACACCAGCAGGCTGCCACTCTCGTCGGCCAGCGCCTGCAGCACGGTCTGGGTGACCCGCTGTTCGATGCGCTCACCGGGCTGCCAGGGCGCCCCCCAGCGCCTCTCCACCGGGTGCATGCGCCCCTCACTGGAGACCACTGGCGCATCGCCGAGCAGCGCGGAGAGGCGTTCGCCATCCAGAGTCGCGGACATCAGCAGGACCTTGAGCGGCTCGTCGCGCAGCAGCTCGCGGCCGTTGAGGGTCAGCGCCAGGGCCAGATCGGCGTCGAGAGACCTTTCGTGGTACTCGTCGAAGATAACCAGGCCGACGCCTTCCAGCGCCGGATCGTCCTGCAGGCGGCGGGCGAGGATGCCCTCGGTGACTACCTCGATGCGGGTCCGCGGTCCGACCTTGCTGTCCAGGCGGATGCGATAGCCCACCGTCTCGCCGACCTTCTCGCCCAGCTCGCTGGCCAGGCGCTCGGCCGCGGCGCGTGCGGCCAGGCGGCGTGGTTCGAGCATGAGAATGCTCTGCCCGGCCAGCCAGGGCTCGCCGAGCAGGGCCAGCGGCACGCGGGTGGTCTTGCCGGCACCGGGCGGCGCCTCCAGCACGGCCTCGTGGCGTTCGGCCAGGGCGGTGCGCAGGGCGGGCAATACGTCGTCGATGGGCAGGCGGTTCATGGGCTCTCCGAAACAGCCGGCGATTATAGAGGCTGTCACCGCGGCATTCGCCACGCGCATTGCGCCACGGTCCGCCACCAAAGTCCGCGGATGAAGTGGCAACACCTAGTCGAACCGAAGCGCGGTGCCGGGCATCCAACTGCAATGACGGCCTTGGTATAGTGCCGCACCATTTCCAGGAGGTGCCCATGCGCATGCATTCCCGCGTTATCGGCGGCGTTCTCGCCGCGACCCTGCTGACCCAACTGTCGGCCTGCGGCACGCTGTTCTTCCCCGACCGCCGCGGCCAGATCGAAGGCCAGGTCGACCCGGTGGTAGTCGGTCTGGATGCCATCGGCATCTTGTTCTACGTGATCCCCGGCCTGATCGCCTTCGGCATCGACTTCGCCACCGGCGCCATCTACCTGCCCAACAACCAGTACTCGGTCGCCCCGGAGAAACTGCGCGAGGCCATCGGCGAAGACGGCCGCGTCGACAATGCCAAGCTCAAGGCCATCCTCTACCGCGAGCTGGGCCGTGACCTGCCGCTGGACGACCCGCGCCTGATCCAGCACAGCGGCAGCGTCGAGCAACTGGCCGCCTACGGCCTGCGTCCGGCCGCCTGATGGTCGGGGCGCCCAACACGCGGTTGCGGCGCCCTTGCTTCCCTCTCTCGCCATCATGAGCATCGCGCCACAGCACGCCCGCCTGCTGCGCCAGGCCACGGCGGCAGCCCTGGCCACCGCGCTGCTGCTGGCCGCCGCCAAGGCCGTGGCCTGGTGGCTGAGCGGCTCGGTCAGCCTGCTCGCCGGCCTCACCGACTCACTGCTCGATGGCGCCGCCTCGCTGCTCAATCTGATCGCCGTGCACTACGCCCTGCGCCCGGCCGACGAGGATCATCGCTACGGCCACGGCAAAGCCGAGGCCCTGGCTGGCCTGGCCCAGGCACTGTTCGTCGGCGCCAGTGCGGTGCTGGTGGCCGTGCAGGCCTGGCAGCGCCTGCACAACCCTGAGCCGCTCGGCGCCCAGGCCCTGGGTATCGCGGTGATGCTGCTGTCGCTGGCGCTGACCGTCGCCCTGCTGCTGTTCCAGCGTCATGTGGTACGGGTGACCGGCTCCACGGCCATCCGCGCCGACTCGCTGCACTACCGCTCGGACCTGCTGCTCAACGCCGGCATCCTGCTCGCCCTGGTGCTGGCGGCCTATGGCTGGCAGCAGCTGGATGCGCTGTTCGGCCTGGGCATCGCCGCCTATATCCTGTGGAGCGCGCTGAGCATCGTGCGTGAGGCGGTGGCAGTGCTGATGGACGAGGAGCTGGCACCCGACGTCAGTGAGCGCATGCACGCCCTGGCCTGCGCGGTACCCGGCGTGCTCGGCGCGCATGACCTGCGCACGCGCATCTCCGGCACCCGCTGGTTCGTGCAATTGCACCTGGAGTTGCCCGGCGAGCTGTCGCTGCGCGAGGCGCATGCACTGTGCGTGGCGGTGGAGCGGGCAATCCGCAACGAGTTTCCCCGCGCAGAAGTGCTGGTGCACGCCGACCCACGGCCGGCGTGAGGGAAGGCCCGGCGAACGCCGGGCCGATGCCGATCAGTCGACCAGCTTGAGCTCGCCCTTCATCAGGCCGATGTGGCCGGGGAAGGAGCAGAAGAACTCGTACGGCGTGCCGGCTTCCAGCTTGGCCACCTCGAAGCTGGTGGTCGCGCTCTCGCCGCCACCGATGATCTTGGTGTGGGCGATCACCCGTTCATCGCCGGGCTTGAGGTAGTCGTTGTCCAGGCCGGCGGCGATGCCGTCGGTGGCTACCGCCTGGGCGTCGGCGGTCTTGCTCAGCACCCAGTTGTGGCCCATGGCCGTCTTGGGCATGGCGCCGGTGTGCTTGAGGGTGACGGTGAAACTCTTGCAGCTCTTGCTGACGTCGATCGACTTGGTCTCGAACGTCATCTGGTCGGTGGAGTGGACTTCCACCGCACATTCGGCGGCGAACACCGGCAGGCTGGCCAGACCGAGGGCAGAAGCGACCACGAATTTACGCAACATCGACTTTCTCCTAATGGGCAGTTAGCCCCTGCAGACTGCCACCCGCTCGCGGCACTGCCCATGGGTTGCGGCAACCGGTCACAGGCCGACCGAACAGCCACACAACCACGCTCAAAGCCAGATAACACGGGGCTTTGCGGGGAGTGATGGACACCTGTGAGGGTGATCACTGGAAATTAAATCTGTCGCAAATTGCTACGGAATACGCGGCCTGCAGAGGCTCTAAAGAAAAACAAAGTCTGTCGCAGGTCAGTCCGTAGCCCAGTTTTCGGAAATTCAAAACAAATAAAGTCTGTCGCCATACAAAAACTATAGAAATGATGAAGATAGAGGCAGTCCGTAGCGAACTGATGCGCCATCACCGCTAGAGGAGATCAATCGCGCGATTATGCTCTCGCAAGCTCATCTATTACGACGCGATTTAGAGGCCCCGGAAGGCAAACCCTCGAGGAGAGCCTCGAAATTATTTCCCAAGTCCTCTGCAGTGGCCGCAGGTACCGACTTTGCACCTCGTGGACGGCCAGATTTTTGCCGGCCAATAGGATCCTGCTCTTCTCTCAGATTATCCAAGATGACTCTCTCAGATGGGCTTAGCGAGGACGTAAGAACCCTCTCAGTCACGCGCTCGTCTCTTTGAGACGTAGCCATTGTTACAACATTACTTTGCACATCTTTCGGAAGGTCAAATGGGCAAAGAAGGTCCTTTCTAGATGACTTCCCCGTGACTGCTATACGGTTTAGCTCCTCAACGTCCCCTCGACTGGAAGTAAATTCAAGTGATTTATATGCGCGCTCAATATCCGATACAACAATAGAGCTTCTACCTAGCGCACGCGCCTCCAGATATGCAATACATATAAGATGAACCGCAAGACGCTTCAGGCCAAAACTGTATCTATGTAGAACGAAAACAAGATCATCCACCACTGCGGAGAACGAACAACCACCAACCCGTACACACTCAAAAACGAAATCACGCCAGTCCTGGCTATCAGCCTTTTCCGGAAGCATAAGCTCGGGAGAGCTTAGAATACGTTGCTTATTCTCCGCGCGCCCATCCTTAAACTTATGAATCAAACTATAATTCGACACATAAACTACAGGCACCCCTATTGAAGCAAGCGTCAGTATCATATCTGCCGCCTTAACTGGACCACTGCCAGATCCTAGGCTCTGCGTTTCGTCTAATAACAGAATAGACACTCCATCTCTTGCGGAGCGCCTTGCGCATTCGCCAATTAGTTTTGCAGTGTCCCCAGGAATACGCTCACCACCAAGTAATGCGACTAATGCCTGCTTCCCCCCTGCAACCCCACGAGCACTTATATACCAACTAGAGCAAGCCTCAACCACACCATCCAGATGCTTCATCTTCAAAATATATTTATCCGGAAGAGCTTTACGTAAAGCATGAATAGTTCCGCTCTTTCCGACTCCAGCCAAGCCCGTTAAGCAGACTGGAAAGTCCTCCCCCCGCTCATGACTATAGATCCGAGACACATGATCTCGCTCAGACGCATAAAACCTCTCACTATACATCTGAGCCTTATTTATCATCCGCGCAATAAAATCTACGGAAAACTGACCCGGGATATATATTTTCTTAATACTCTGGCGAAGAAATTCAGCTCCAACATGAGGATCTACTGCACTTAAATCCCCCAGCGCCTCTGGGCGAACCGTAACTCGCTGCCTAATTCGATCAGGATCACTTAACCCATTAAACCTAGCCACCAGACCATAAGCCATTATTTCTTACCTAGAAAACGCTTATAATCTGCCTCATCACGAACTGCAGCCTTATCTTTTGTCTGCCCATTTTTTTTGTAAACGCCACCATCCCAGTCTTTTCCGGTCTCATCTTTTAACCGGTTCCTGTAGAACATCTGCGCTCCAAGCCTTATGTCTTCCTGCTCACGGGCAGCCTTCTTTCGGGCCTGATCTATTTCTTTCAATTCTCCCAAGCTTATGAAGGCAGACCCAGGAGCGGCAGCAACTGGAATTATTGCGTCAAGCTGGTACATTTCGCCTTCGTACTCAATCCATATATATCTGACGCACATTACTAGAACGTATACCTCTACAGATACTCTACCTGTCCTAGCCACATCGTCGAATATCCCAGTTTGTGCAAACTGGGGGGACCTATATCGGCGATTGTAGAGATACACTGCATCTCGTTGAATTGTGGCAGGGTGCTTGCTGAGAAAGCGCCTTACCGCATCATCAAACGGAATCCCTACGCCACTATTTCTAAAAAGGTCATCCATGTAGCCCCAGATACCATTCGGCGTCGCAGGCACTTCTGCAAGGTACATCTCCTCTAGCATTCGCCCACGGGCATCAGAGCCAGCGTTATCTAGCAATACCTGGATAATCTCTCGCTTACTCATTTCCACAAAATTCTTATCGCTGTGAAATGCCCCCAGATCATCGTCATTCTGCTTTTCTCTGGGGTGAGATGACTCTACTGTTGCTTTAGACTGCGGGGAGCGAGATGGAGGAAGGGTAAGAGTACCTAGCCACTCAATTTCATCATCCACTTGGTAGCTCGAGCCAGGCCCACGATCAAATAAAATATTGTCGGTTAAACCGATGCAAGGCCATTCATCGGGGTCAATATTTAGCCCAAAAAGACTACAGAAAGTAACCTTATCGATCGCCATCGAGAAAAGCGCCATTCTATAGGCTTCTCGATTTTCAGTGCCTTCAGCAAAGCCTATTCCTACAATCGCTCCAGACATAACACAAACAGCTCTAACCACACAGAATCCATCAACAGCGCTGCCCTCTATCACACCTTCCAATTTTTCAGTGATATTGTACCCATCAAACTCAACGCGCTGATTAAGGTTCATTACTCGATCAGAGAACTTACCCTCATAGCCAGATTCAGCTCTTGCCTTGCGCTTCCCCTTAAGCTCTTCAGCTCTGACACGCGCATCTGTTAGCTTGCGAACCCAATACCAAAATTGGCCGGGCGATGGATACGGCAAATTATCAGGCTGAATTATTCGATAACGAATTACTCCACGACGGCGCCTTGGCAGTTCAATGGCTACACATTCAAAGGAATCGCAAACAGATTTAGTATAAATTTCATCCGCCGAGCCAGTTTGAGAGCGAAACTTTACGTAAGCCTTTTTAATTTTTTCCTTCATTTCTTTGGTAATATTGCACCCAAAGTTGCGCCCCTTACTAGACGGCCTTCCAAATTTATTGAGGTATGGCTTAGCCTCTCTATTCCAACGCCCAGCCAAGTGAAATCGCGGCATTAACGCCTTACGACCAAATATCAAGTATGAGTAAAACCAAAGCTTTAATCTTCCTGAGTTCTGCTCTGGCCTCGACGCTTTAGCGTAAGCATTGATTATTGAATCAGAATCCCCTGAAGCCAGTATCTCTGAGCGTTTATCCACTAGCTCAGCAAAGGCTAGATATCTAGCGTCCATTCGTTCAGCATAGCTTTTCTTTGCACTCTTCCGCTTACGCTCCAATTGCTGAGTCGAAAGAGGGCTTACCGCCTTCAACCATGGCGGATAATGATCACCCTCAACCACCTTTAATTTCTCCGCTCTCAAAGCCTCTTCAAAATCCTGACGCGGCAGAGCAATAATCTGAGTTTTAGTGGAAGATGCGCTCTCGACAAAACAAACCAAAATTACTTTGTTACTTTCCCAGTTATTTCTCAGAAAGTAATAGATACAGTCATTTGGCATAGCACCGAAGCCGCTAGGTGCTACAAGCCTGGTCCCAATGATCATTTCGCCCCCCTTTCAAACAGGGAGGCATAGACATCTATTACGTCTCTTCCTGCAAGGTCTAATGGGCGATCTATGGCTATTGGACTAAACATGTCCACCAGCAATCGCCTACTCCAGATGTCCTGATAGAAACGCGCAATGAATTTGTCTCGATTGTCCCAGCGTCTTGAAAACATTTTGACTACCAATGCCGCAGGGTTTCCCGCCTCAAGGGCACGCTTTACTTTCGCAGTAAAGTCGCTCAAAAGAGCCTCATCCATACCCAAATTACGATCATGAAACCCGTAAAGCAGATCCAAGTTAGAAATCACTTCCTTATCAAGCAACCCGGTAAAAACCTGCTCAGTTCTTATCCCTGCATCTTGATAGTATTCTTTCTCCAACAAGTGCCTTCCTTGCTCAAGATCACGATCCCTCTTCTGCTGAGCAGGTGTTTTAGTCTTTTTACGCCTCCGCTCTTCAAAATCCATCTTGGAGGACTTCACCGACCAATTCACCGCATAAGGGATGCCATCAGCATCAATTAGGTATATGAGCAAATCTCCAACATAGGGAAATGGAAGCCTCACCTTATTGCCGCTTTCACTTGAGATTATTTCGTAGTGCTTGAACCCAATACGCCCTGCAACGTCCAGCGTGCCCTTTATTGACGGAAACTCTAGCCCGATCGCCAATGGGTGGCCCCATAACGGGTGCATACAAGGGGTTGGGGAGAGCATCTTCTGCTCATGCAAATCCAGCAGTCGCGGATGATATAAAGCCAACTGAGCGAACACTCGCTCCCCAGTTGAAAGCAGATGCAATGTTCTACCCAACTTACGGCTATTCATGCGACTAACGGAGGAGATCTTTGGAGCTTCTCCTGTTGTGGCCTCAATGCATGGTGCATATTGATCAAGCCACTTGAACTTGCCTTGGCGCTGCAGCATCCGCATTAGCTTTAAGAACATTCTCATATTGTTCTCCCATAGCCCAAGCCATGCACCGCATATGGCTAGATATATCAATCGCCATAACGAGCGGGCACAACCAAGCCTCACCGTTTACGTGAATATTTTTTTAGGGATGAGCGGAACCAGTGCAGGGCTTGACACCCTGCACCGTGATATAGAGAATGGGGATTGTCAGGTGAGCAATTCTGACGTACCTCAAAGGCCCCGGGTTCGCCCCCGCGGGCCTTTTCTCTATCTGGCGGTTCCTAGAATAATTAGTTAACCGTCATCTTAACTCCCGATATAAGCCCTAACTCTTATGGCCGGCTTGGCCATCGCTAATAATTTGGTTTCTGAAGCCCCCGCGACGGGCGATGAACTTTAGGGGCCAACACTAACAGCCATTTATCGTACAGCCAGCAAGCACATACTGACAACAATAATTAAATTGCTGAAGATCTAAGAACTGGCAAGGCGTTCCAAGCTAACTTCGCCACGGCATGCAACTAAGCATTCGGCAGTGGAACGCCTACACTGCTACCCCCCAGAGCAACTTCTGCAAAGCTCGCTACCCAGACGGGGACTGTCCATCTGAGCTAGTTCCAGGCTGGAACTCTCCGCCTGAGCTAGTCCCAGACTGGGACTGAGCTCGACATTAGGCACTTGTCCCAGACTGGGACAAGTCAGCCCACGCGGGAAACCCGCGTAAAACAAGGGCCCCGCTCATGAGCACACCTTTTTCGCACTGCGAAATCCCCCCCATAGCAGCACATGTTCGCTGGCTTCCGGACGAAACTTTTTTCAGCCTCTGCAGCCGCGAAACTGTATTTCAATGTGGCCAGTCTGAACTTTTTGGCTCAGTTCTCCAGGGCGCCCAACCAGACTTTCCCTGCAACTTGAACATGTTCGATGCCCTGACCCATAGCTGCTGGGGAGATATCGACTCAATAATAGAAGATCACACCATATTCCCGTCATTTAGGCCATTTATCACAGCAGATTCGGCTCGAATGCTGGCTCTAGCCATGAAAGAGTGGCGACTGGGAAACATCAGAGCTCGACTGGGGCTCACAACCAGCAGATTTGGAACGGACCTATCGCTGAAAGCATGCCCTGACTGCATTCAGTCAGATGCATCACTGCATGGCGTAGCGTACTGGCACCTCAAGCATCAGTACCCCGGCGTACTAATCTGCCCCGATCACCAGGCACTACTTCTGCAATACAACCTAGGGCAGCGATGGGCCGGAAGTCGCTTCACTTGGATTTTGCCCGGCGAAAAGGCGTTCAGTCCGTTATCGGCAGACACCACTAGCGCCGCGTGCCAGGAACTACTGCTGTCGCTGGCCACTAATGCCATGGATCTAGCAAAGATAGGACTGACGAAAGCCTTTGATAGCCCGCGCGTAATGTGGACATATGAACGTGCGCTAGCCGATCGCTTCCCTGCCGATAGCGGTTACAGCGAAAGGCATGCCGCTGAATCCTTCCTTGTGTTCGCAAAGCATCTACGCCCATTTAGGCCTCTGCACCACCTACCTAGCTCTGAGGCAACCTCGCTAGCCTTTATCCGCTCACTTCGCAGGCCACAGCATCAGCAGTGGCACCCCTTGAAGCACGTCCTGCTGATCACATGGCTCGTAGGCAGCCTTGGTGCCTTTTCAGCCGCTTATGATTTATGCAGCTTGCCGCCCGGCTCGAGTTGAAGTTTTCGCAGTGCGAAATCCATCCAGCTCAATGCCTGCGACTCAAGTAGCCCGAGCACCTGCAGGCAACCTGCTCCACCCTAACAGCCGTGGCTACCACAGCGATAAGCTTGTCCCTTACCTCAAAAGCTTGGCTCGGGTGCACGCCGTGATTAAGGGCAAGATCCAAGGCCTCCTGCTGACTGTTTAGACGCCTGGTCCAAACCTCATAGGGCTGGGTAAATACGTCGATGAGACCAACCTTCCTTTGCATACACATCCTTACCTGGAGAATTTTGATGCTTGGTGCCCGCCCAGCGGGATCAGCCTGCGGACAGCAATTACATCGAGTTTACGTCTGGATTGTTATCGCGGGACAAGCTTCATAGGCACAGAGCCAGTACGGCTGAATCCGTCAGATGCGACACCACACCTGGCAAGCGGACGGGAGAATGTAGTCGACTGCAGCTACCCGATGCGAAGGGCTGCATTGGGTCGCCCTCTGGCAGTCACGATCATCAGAAAACGACGCCCCGCGACAGGCAGCTATCGGCCACAAGCGGTCACTCGCGAAATTGCATACGTTCGCTAATCTCTCGACTGCAAAGCAGAAGGCCCGGCAAGTGCCGGGCCTTCTGCTTTTACTGAGAACGCTTATTGCCAGTTGGCAGCGATAACCACATCCAGTTGCTGACGTTGCTCGGCAGATAGATTGCCCTCGCCCCCAGCAGGAACACCAAATGAAGCCATAGCATTCACCAAGTTTTGCACTTGACTCGCTGTCAACGCGCGTCCGTCTGCAATCTGGAACTGCTCTATTTGGTAGGCACTTCCCGAGTACCAGTTCTTAATGCTGACACTATCGCCAGCACCAATAACCTGGAGTTTGAGATCACTCCCGGAGCGGCTTAACCATAGATCCTCAGCGCCAATATCACTACCAAAGCGCAGCACATCGGTATGGGCATAGCCGTTTTCAGTCTCGGTGATGGTG
>NZ_JPMY01000012.1 GCF_000761545.1 Pseudomonas sp. ML96
CTCGCCGGCACGCGCCGCCTCGATGGCCGCGTTGAGCGCCAGCAGGTTGGTCTGTTCGGCGATGGAGGTGATCACGTCGGCCACGCTGCCGATGGACTGGGTCGACTCGGCCAGTTCGTTCACCGCCTGGCCGATCTCATGCACCGCGCCAGCCATCTGCTGCATGGCCTGCAGGCTGCCGCCAGCCAGGTCACGCCCCTGCAACGCCAGGCGATCGGCCTCTTCGGCGGCATGGGTGGTGCTCTGTACGTTGCTCGCCACCTCCTGAATGGTCGCCGCCATCTGGTTGATCGCGGTGGCCGACTGGTCCGTCTCACTACGCTGCTGTTCCAGCAGGTCGGCGCTGGAGCGTGACAGGTCTGCAGACTGGGCGGCGCGCTGGCGCACGTTCTCGCCGGCATCCTCCAAGCGCGTCAACGCGGTCTGCAGGCGCGCCTCCTCGCTGATCATGGCCATGTCCAGCAGGCCCTGGGCGCCGCGGTTGTCGCTGTAGGTCAGCGCCACCAGAGCGCTGGTGAAGGCTCGGGGATGCTCGGCCAGGGTACGGCGGATCATCTGCCGCTTGCTGTACAGCTGGAAGGAGCCGAGGGCGAACATCACCAGCACGATCTGCGGAATCTGCATTTTTTCTGGCAACAGCAACGCGCCGGCCATGATGATCAGCGCGGCGACTATCACCGGCCAGGAACGCAGCAGATCGTAGGTCCAGTATTCGAGCTTCGGCACCGGCGGCTTGCCAGCCCGCAGGCGGGCGTATAGGGCTTCGGCACGGCGCTTCTGCGCCTCGTTCGGCAGCGAACGCACCGACTCGTAACCGGCCATCTTGCCGTTCTCGTAGATAGGCGTGACGTAGGCGCTGACCCAGTAAAAGTCGCCGTTCTTCGAGCGATTCTTGACCACGCCCATCCACGGCTTGCCCTGCTTGATGGTGTCCCACATGTGGCCGAACACCGCAGGCGGCATGTCCGGGTGGCGCACCAGGTTGTGCGGCTGGCCGATCAGCTCCTCACGGGTGAAGCCACTGATCTCGACGAAGGCGTCGTTGCAGTAGGTGATCTTGCTATTCAGGTCGGTCGTGGAGATCAGCCGCTCGTCGGCAGCAAAAGTGCGCTCGCGCTGAGTCACCGGCAGGTTCTGACGCATAGGCATACCGTCCTTGGATGTTGGGAGAGGTTACTTCCTGGCCTTGATCATTTGGTCTAGCACATCCGTGCTAAACCGGCACATGGCCAGCACGCAACCCCCAAATCCCTGACGAACGGTAAGGCTTTAGTGGCAAACGCCCGAATGGCGCCGGCTTCAGGCGATCAGGTCGGCCTTGCGCCGGTACGGAAACACGTCGATCACCTTACCGGCGCGGATCGCATCCTGCAGCCCCTTCCAGTAATCGGCCTCGTAGAGATCGCCATGCAACTGGCTGAACAGCCGGCGCTGGCCGATATCGACGAACAGGAAGCGCGGGAACTCCTCGGGAAACACGTCGTTCGGCCCCACCGAATACCACGGCTCGCTGGACATCTCGTCCTCCTCGTAGCGTGGCGGCGGGATGCGGCGGAAGTTCACCTCGGTCAGGTAGCTGATCTCGTCGTAGTCGTAGAACACCACGCGGCCGTGACGGGTGACGCCGAAGTTCTTCAGCAGCATGTCGCCAGGGAAGATGTTGGCTGCGGCCAGCTGCTTGATGGCCAGGCCGTAGTCCTCCAGTGCCTCCTTCACCTGGGCCTCGTTGGCGTGCTCCAGGTAGATGTTCAGCGGGGTCATGCGCCGCTCGGTCCAGCAGTGGCGGATCAGCACGGTGTCGCCGTTCTCGATCTCGACTGTGGACGGAGCCACTTCCAGCAGCTCGGCCAGGCATTCCGGGTCGAACTTGGACAGCGGGAAGCGGAAGTCGGAGAACTCCTGGGTATCGGCCATGCGCCCTACCCGGTCGACGCTCTTCACCAGGCGGTACTTCTCGATCACCGTGTTGTGGTCGACGTTCTTCGACGGCGAGAAGCGGTCCTTGATGATCTTGAACACGGTGTTGAAGCCCGGCAGGGTGAACACGCTCATCACCATGCCGCGCACACCGGGGGCCATGATGAACTTGTCGTCGGTGCCGGCCAGGTGGTTGATCAGGGAGCGGTAGAACTCCGACTTGCCGTGCTTGTAGAAACCGATCGAGGTGTACAGCTCGGCGATGTGCTTGCCCGGCAGGATGCGCTTGAGGAAGCCGATGAACTCCGCCGGAATCTCCACTCGCACCATGAAATAGGAACGGGTGAAGGAGAAGATGATCGAGACTTCCGCCTCGTCGGTGATCAGCGTATCGATCTGGATGCCCTGGCCCTCGCGGTGCAGCAGCGGGAACACCAGCGGCCACTGCTCGTCCGGGGTATAGATGCGCCCCACCAGGTAGGCGCCCTTGTTGCGGTACAGGGTCGAGGAGAACAGCTCGATGGTCAGCTGCTGGTCCTTGCACACCCAGTCCGGCAGGTTGGCGCGCAGCTGCTGCTCCAGCTTGGCCACGTCGCGGTCCAGATCGTCGAAGGCCACGGCGTAGCTGTAGTCGGTGAAGATCTGCCGCAGCGCCTGGTTGAGGTCGCCACGCGGCTGGTAGCTGCGCGTCTGCGGTGTGCGCTCGTGCGGGCGCAGCGAGGGCCGGGTGGTGTGGATGAACATGCAGCCATCGCTGATCTGGTCATGGCTGAACAGGCCGCAGAAGATCGAGTTGTACCAGGTCTCTGCCAGCTCATCGTCGTTACGCAGGTCGATCAGGCCGATATAGGCGCTCTTGGCCAGCGGCCACAGGTCGATGTCCAGCAGTTGCTCGTCGGCGAAGGACTGGCGCAGGTGACCGGTGACTTCCGCCACCTTCTCCTCGTACAGGTTGATCCGTGCGGCCGAGGCACTCTGCGCCTCCTGCCACTGGGCCTGCTCGAAGCGGGCGCGGGCGCCGTTGGTGATCTCGCGGAAGTGGGCACGATAGTCATCGAAACCATCGAGGATCATTCGGGCGATATCGGCGGCAGGCCGTTGCTGCGACATGGGAGAGCCTCTGCTGCATGGGCGGAACCGCAGCTTAGCCAGAGCCGGCGCTGAGGAAAAGACGAGGCGGCAATCAGTCCACCCGGTCACAACGCGAACAGCGCTGGCGGCCGCACTTTCTACGGGGCAAAAAAAGCCCGCCAGAAGGCGGGCCAGGAGAGACCGCTCGCGGGGCGAGCGGTAAACACGGAATCAAACGATCTCGGCGCTGGTCGGCAGCGGGTTCTTGCCGCCGCCATTGAGCTGGCGCTGCAGGGTGTCTTCGTCCAGCTGCTTGCACCACTTGGCGACCACGATGGTGGCTACGCCGTTGCCGATCAGGTTGGTCAGCGCGCGGGCCTCGGACATGAAGCGATCGATGCCGAGGATCAGCGCCAGGCCGGCCACCGGCAGATGGCCCACGGCGGACAGGGTCGCGGCCAGCACGATGAAGCCCGAACCGGTGACGCCAGCGGCGCCCTTGGAGGCGATCAGTAGCACCGCTAGCAGGGTCAGCTGGTGGCTGATGTCCATGGTGGTGTCGGTGGCCTGGGCGATGAACACGGCGGCCATGGTCAGGTAGATCGAGGTGCCGTCCAGGTTGAAGGAGTAGCCGGTAGGTATCACCAGGCCGACCACGTTCTTCTTCGCGCCGAGCTTCTCCATCTTGTCCAGCATGCGCGGCAGAGCCGACTCGGAGGACGAGGTGCCCAGCACGATCATCAGTTCCTCACGGATGTACTTGATGAACTTGAGGATGCTGAAGCCGTGGGCGCGGGCGATACCGCCCAGCACCACGAGGATGAAGAACACGCAGGTGATGTAGAAGCAGATCATCAGCTGGCCCAGCTGCACCAGCGAGCCGACGCCGTACTGGCCGATGGTGAAGGCCATGGCGCCGAAGGCACCGATCGGGGCGACCTTCATGATCATGTTGATGATGCCGAACATCACGTGGGCGATGCGGTTGATGAACTCCAGGACCGGCTTGCCGTAGTCACCCATGCGCTGCAGGGCGAAGGCGAAGATCACCGAGAAGAACAGGACCTGCAGGATGTCGCCGTTGGCGAACGCACCGACCACGGTGGCCGGAATCACGTTGAGCAGGAAGGCTACGGTGCTCTGCGACTCACCGGCCTTGGCATAGGCGGCGATGCTGCTGGCATCCAGGGTGCTCGGGTCGACATGCATGCCGACGCCCGGCTCGACGATGTTGACCACGACCAGGCCGATGATCAGGGCCACGGTGGAGACGATCTCGAAGTACAGCAGTGCGTAACCGCCGGTCTTGCCCACGGCCTTCATGTCCTGCATGCCAGCGATACCGCTGACGACGGTGCAGAAGATGATGGGGGCGATGACCATCTTGATCAGTTTGACGAAACCGTCGCCGAGCGGCTTAAGCGCTACGCCGGTTTCCGGATAGAAGTGACCGAGCAGAATACCGACGGCGATGGCCACCAGTACCTGGATATACAGGCTCTTGTACAAGGGGGTGCGGGTCATGGCAGTTCCTCTTCGCGGCAAGCACCCGGAGTTCCTTCCGAGCATTGCGGCTATGGCGCTTGCCCCTCCTTTCTGGAGGGTCTTGTTGTTGAGTTACCCGCGAACGGGCTGCAGTCCCAATGGCAAGCGCTGTGCCAAACCTTAAAACGTAAAAATATCCTTATTTTTCAATGATTTAATTTTAAACCAGTTGATTGATAACCATCAGCCTTGGCGGATATCCGCCAACACCAGGCGGATATCCGCCCGAATTTCAGTACACATCGCGCAGATAGCGCTTCTGCTCCGCCAGGCCACGGATGAACTCGGCGGCCTTGTCCTCGCTCAGCGCGCCATGCTCGCGGGCCACCTCGCGTAGGGCCGCATCGACATCCTTGGCCATGCGACTGGCATCGCCACAGACGTAAACCTGCGCGCCCTCCTGCAGCCAGCGCCACAGCTCGGCGCCCTGCTCGCGGATGCGGTCCTGCACGTAGATCTTCTGCGCCTGGTCGCGGGAGAAGGCCAGGCTCAGCTGAGTCAGCAGGCCGTCGTGCTGCATCGCCTTGAGCTCGTCGCGGTAATAGAAGTCGCTGGCCGCGTGCTGCTCGCCGAAGAACAGCCAGTTGCGGCCAGCATCGCCACGCGCACGGCGCTCGTTGAGGAAGCCGCGGAACGGAGCCACCCCGGTGCCGGGGCCGATCATGATCATCGGCACATCACCGTCGGCCGGCACGCGGAAATGCTTGTTGGTCTGCACGAACAATGGCACTTCGCCTCCGCCCAACCGGTCGGCGAGGAAGGTCGAGGCCACGCCCTTGCGCTTGCCATAGCGCACCGCCGAAACGGTCAGGTGCAACTCGCCGGCGTGCGCCTTGGGACTGGAGGAAATCGAATACAGACGCGGTTGCAGACGCTTGAGGCTGGCCAGCAGCTCCTCCGCGCGATATTCGACAGGAAAGGCCTGCAGCACATCGGCCAACTGGCGGCCCCACAGCCAATCCTTCAATTGCTCTTTATTCGTCAGCAGGCCGCGCAGCTCGGCGCTGCCACTACGTTCGGCGACCAGCGCCAGGGCCTCGTTGCTCGGCCTGGCTATCTCGTAGTGAGAGGTCAGCGCCTCGCGCAGCGGCAGGTCGCCAACCTTGGCCACGCTGACCAGCTGATCGCCATTGAGGCGCGCCAGCTGCAACACCTCGGCGACCAGCTCTGGGCAGTTGCGCGGCCATACGCCGAGGGCATCGCCGGCCTCGTAGGCGAGGCTGGAATCACCGATGGCAAAACCAAACTGACGGGTGTCCTTACTCGCTCCGGCGGTATTCAGGCGCAGGTTGATCACCTGACGCGCGACGACCGGCTGCTCCTTGCTCACGCCCGGCACAGAAACTACAGCCGGCTCCATGTCGACCACCGGCGGTGTGGCCGCAGCAGGCATGAGCATCGGCAGCAGCCCGGCCAGCCAGGCCGCGGCCGGCGCCTCGAACTCGGTGTCACAGTCGACCCGCGCGACCAGGCGGCTGGCACCCAGCTCGGCCAGGCGCCCGTCGAGGTTCTTGCCGTGCTGGCAGAACTGGTCGTAATTGGGGTCGCCCAGGGCCAGCACCGCATAGCGCAGCGCAGCCAGATCGGCCGAGCTGGCCTTGAGCTGATCCCAGAAACCCTGGCCGCTGTCCGGCGCATCGCCGTCGCCAAAGGTGCTGCTGAGCAGCAGCAGGTTGCCGGCGCTGCCGAGTTTCTCCAGCGGATAGCCGGACATGCCGGCCAGCTCCACGGCGCAACCGGCGGCCCTGAGTTGCCCGGCGAAGCGCTCCGCCAGAGCCTCGGTATTGCCGGTCTGCGAGGCCCACAACAAGGTCACCGGGGTACGACCGTCCGACACTTCACCCGCCAATTGCAGCGGTGCACCTGAGGCCACGCGACTGAACATACCGGCCAGCAAACCATCCAGCCACAGGCGGGTCGGCTCGGCCAGCGGCGCCTGACTCGGCAGGCTGGGCACGCCGCCCATGGGGTTGGCGCGCAGGCCGCCGACGAAGCCGGCCATATAGGTGCGCTCGCTGTCGCTGAGTACCGGTGGCGTGCCAATGGCGACGCCGAGAAGGTTGGCGAATGCGTCGATATGCGACATATCGAGTTCCTCGGACAAAGGTTCGGAAAGGGTCGAATCGCTCGCCGCGCTGGCGGGCGTCTCTAGGAACTGGTGGTCGATCAGCTCGACGCGGCGCAGGCTGACGGCGCAGAACTTGAATTCCGGCTGCTGCGAGATGGGGTCGACGGCGTCGCTGGTCAGCGCGTTGATCGCCAGGTTGTCGCCGTACACATCGTTCCAGTGGAACGGGGCGAAGCAGCCGCCGGGCAGTACGCGGTCGGTGACCAGCACCGGCAGCACGGCGTGCCCACGCCGTGAGCGGATCTCCAGATGATCCTTGTCGCGCACGCCGAGACTCTCGGCGTCTTCCGGGTGCACCTCGACGAAGGGCCCGGGGTTGAGCTTGTTCAGGGTGGCGACCTTGCCGGTCTTGGTCAGGGTGTGCCACTGGTGCTGCAGGCGCCCGGTGTTGAGCACGAAGGGGAAGTCGGCATCGGGCATTTCCGCCGGGTCGAGGTGCGGGCGGGCGAAGAACTGGCCCTTGCCGCTGGGCGTGGCAAAGACGATGCGCGGCGTGCTGCCATCCTCGGCAAGCTTGAGCTGCTGGCTGATGCCGTCGTTGAGGTAGCGGATCGGCGCGCGGTCTTCGCCCTCCCCGTTCGCGCACGGCCACTGCAGCGGCGTCTCGCGCAGGCGCGCATGGCTGGCGCCGCGCAGGTCGTAGCCGGTCTTGGGGTTGTGGAAGCGCTTGATCTCCTCGAACACTTCGGCCGCCGAGGCGTACGTGAAGGCCTCGGCAAAGCCCATGGCGCAGGCCACGCGGGCAATGATCTGCCAGTCGGCCATGGCCTCGCCGGGCGGCGACACGGCCTGTTGCATCAGGCTCAGGTTGCGCTCGGAGTTGATCATCACCCCCTCGGCCTCGGCCCACAGGGCGCCGGGCAGGAGGATGTCGGCATAACGGTTGGTCTCGGTGTCGAGGAAGGCGTCCTGGGCGATCACCAGCTCGGCGGCCTTGAGCCCCTCGATCACCTTGCCGCGGTTGGCCATGCTCGCCACCGGGTTGGTGCAGATGATCCAGCAGGCCTTTACCTTGCCCGCGGCCATATCCTCGAACAGTGCCACGGTGCCGCCGCCCAGGCGCGTGTGCAGGGTGCCGGCCGGCACGCCCCAAACGTTCTCGACAAAGGCGCGGTCGTCCTCCACTAGCACCGAGCGCTGCCCAGGCAAGCCGGGCCCCATATAGCCCATCTCGCGGCCACCCATGGCGTTGGGCTGGCCGGTCAGCGAGAACGGTCCGCTGCCGGGTCTACAAATAGCTCCAGTAGCCAGGTGCAGGTTGCAGATGGCGTTGGTGTTCCAGGTGCCGTGGGTGCTCTGGTTGAGTCCCATGGTCCAGCAGCTCATCCACTCCCCCGCCTCACCGATCCACTGCGCCGCCTGGCGAATGGCGGCCTCGGGCAGGCCGGTCAGCTCGGCGACCCACGCCGGCGTGTACTCGGCGAGGAAGTCGGGCATGACCTCCCAGCCTTCGGTGAACTGCGCAATAAAAGCTGGATTGGTGTGGCCGCTCACATGTAACAGATGCAGCAGACCATTGAGCAGCGCCAGGTCGGTGCCTGGCTTGATCTGCAGGAACAGGCCAGCCTTGTCCGCTGTGGCGTTGCGCCGCGGGTCGACCACTATCAGTCTGGCGCCGGCCTTGACCCTGTCCATCATCCTCAGGAACAGGATCGGGTGGCAGTCGGCCATATTGGCGCCGATAACGAAGAACAGATCGGCCTTGTCGAAATCCTGGTACGAACCGGGTGGGCCATCGGCGCCCAGCGACAGCTTGTAGCCGCTGCCGGCGCTGGCCATGCACAGGCGTGAGTTGGACTCGATCTGGTTGCTGCCCAAGTAGCCCTTCACCAGTTTGTTGGCCAGGTACTGCGCCTCCAGCGACATCTGCCCGGATACATACAGGGCGATGGCATCAGGACCGTGCTCATCGAGGATCGCACGCAGGCGCCGAGCGGCACTGGCGATAGCCTCGGCCAGCGGCGTCTGTACCGGCTCCTGGGCACGCTCATCGCGCAGATAGGCATGCTCCATGCGCCCGGACTCGGCCAGCGGCTGGTGGCAGGAGCTGCCCTTGGTGCACAGGCGGCCGAAGTTGCTCGGGTGCTGTTTGTCGCCGGCCACCTTCACCACTTTTCCATCGGCCACCTGCATGACGATGCCGCAGCCGACGCCGCAGTATGGGCATACGCTCCGTATCGTCTTCTCCGCCATGCCTTCCCATCCGCCAAAAGCAAAGGCGCCATGCCACCCTCCGCTTGAAGCGGGAGCAACACGGCGCCTTTGTCGTGATCTGGCAATCCACATTGATTGCCGGTACCAGAGCCATAGCAAGGCACGCGCCAGCCTCGGTGAAGACGGCGCAAGCGCAGCCAGCATGCGGTCTGCAGGGTAACAACAGGGGCAAATTGCCCTGCACCGATACGATTCAGATTGGGGCAGCGCGAGCGCCGCGCGCCTCCTTTTGGGTCTCGGCGCAGTGCATCAGGCTTGCCCGCTGCCATGCGCAGAAGCCCATGCAGCAAGGGCTGCAGCAGCATTGGAAAAAACTGGCACAGCCACTGCATACCCCCCATCGAGCCCGTTGTATACGGGCGGCCCAGTCGATCAATGGCGATCGAATGCATGGGTGACAACGATGCCCCGCGACGGCATCGCACAGAACAGGCAAAGGCGCCTGAGACCGCAAGGTTTCAGGCGCCTTTTTTATTGCCGCGGAAAAACCTGATGAGCTTTGGCCGGGAAACGCTATGAACAGCACAGCAGCTACCACTGACAAGCAACGACTGATCGTCGTCGGCAACGGCATGGTCGGCCACAACTGCGTCGAGCAACTGCTCGCGGGCGGCGCCCTGGCGCACTACCGCATCGAGGTGTTCGGCGAGGAAGCCCAGCGCGCCTACGACCGCGTGCACCTGTCCGAATACTTCGGCGGCCGCGATGCCGAATCCCTGGCCATGAGCGCCGCCTCTCTCTATGAAGCGGAAGGCCTGACTCTGCACCTCGGCGTCCAGGTGCTGGAGATCGACCGCGCCAAGCGCGAAGTGGTCACCGCCAAGGGTCGCTTCGGCTACGACAAGCTGGTGCTGGCCACCGGCTCCTATCCCTTCGTGCCGCCGATCGAAGGCGCCGAGGGCGACTCGCGCCTGGTCTACCGCACCCTCGATGATCTCGACGGCATCCGCGCCGCCGCCAACGGCAAGCGCCGTGGCGTGGTGGTCGGCGGTGGCCTGCTCGGCCTGGAAGCGGCCAACGCCCTGAAGTCCCTGGGCCTGGAAGCCCATGTGGTGGAATTCGCTCCACGGCTGATGCCGGTGCAGCTGGACGACTTCGGCGGCGCCGCGCTGAAGCAGCGCATCGAGGACCTGGGCGTCGGCGTGCACCTGTCCAAGGCCACCCAGTCGATCTGCGCTGGCAGCGAGTACCGCTACCGGATGAACTTCGCCGGTGACGACTTCCTCGAGACCGACCTGATCGTCTTCTCTGCCGGCATCCGCCCGCAGGACGCCCTGGCCCGCGCCTGCGGCCTGGAGCTGGGCGCGCGTGGCGGCATCAACATCAACGACCAGTGCCTGACCAGCGACGAAAACATCTTCGCCATCGGTGAGTGCGCGGCGTGGAACGGCAGCATCTTCGGCCTGGTCGCCCCCGGCTACCAGATGGCCCGCCTGGTGGCCGCGCAGCTGTGCGGCCAGGAAGGCTCGCCCTTCCTCGGTGCGGACATGTCGACCAAGCTCAAGCTGCTCGGCGTGGACGTTGGCTCCATCGGCGACGCCCACGGCGCCATGCCCGGAGCCAAGAGCTACCGCTACATCGACGAGGCCACCTCCAGCTACCGCCGCCTGGTGGTGTCGGCAGACGGCAAGCAGGTCCTCGGCGCCGTACTGGTCGGCGACAACAGCTACTACGACACCCTGCTGCAGTACGCGCAGAACGGCATCAAGCTGCCGGAAGACCCGGCCAGCCTAATCATGCCGGCCGGCGAAGGCGCCCCGGCGCTGGGCGCCGACGCCCTGCCCGATACCGCCACCATCTGCTCCTGCCACAACGTCAGCAAGGGCGCGATCTGCTCGGCCATCGACGGTGGCTGCAGCGACATCGCCGGGGTCAAGGCCTGCACCAAGGCGGCCACCGGTTGCGGCGGCTGCGCGGCGCTGCTCAAGCAGGTGGTCGAGCACGAACTGACCGCCCGCGGCGTGGAAGTCGACAAGAGCCTGTGCGAGCACTTCGCCTACACCCGCCAGGAGCTCTACCACTTCGTCCGCGTGGAGAACATCGAGAGCTTCGAGGAGCTGCTGGCCAAGCACGGCAAGGGCCATGTCGGCTGCGACATCTGCAAGCCGGCCGTGGGCTCGATCCTCGCCTCCTGCTGGAACCGCCCGATCATGAATCCGGCGTTGGTGCCGCTGCAGGACACCAACGACACCTTCATGGCCAACATGCAGAAGAACGGCACCTACTCGGTGGTGCCGCGCATCCCCGGCGGCGAGATCACCCCGGACGGGCTGATCGCCATCGGCGCGGTGGCGAAGAAGTACGACCTCTACACCAAGATCACCGGCGGCCAGCGCATCGACCTGTTCGGCGCCCAGCTGCACGAACTGCCGGAAATCTGGAGCGAGCTGATCGCCGCCGGTTTCGAGACCGGCCACGCCTACGGTAAGTCGCTGCGTACGGTGAAGAGCTGCGTCGGCAGCACCTGGTGCCGCTACGGCGTGCAGGACAGCGTCGGCATGGCGCTGCTGCTGGAGGACCGCTACAAGGGCCTGCGTTCGCCGCACAAGATCAAGTTCGCCGTCAGCGGCTGCACCCGCGAATGCGCCGAGGCGCAGAGCAAGGACATCGGCGTGATTGCCACCGAGAACGGCTGGAACCTCTACGTCTGCGGCAACGGAGGCATGCGCCCACGCCACGCCGAGCTGTTCGCCACCGACCTGGATGACGCCACCCTGGTGCGCTACATCGACCGCGTGCTGATGTTCTACATCCGCACCGCCGACAAGCTGCAGCGCACCTCGGTATGGCGCGAGTCACTGGAAGGCGGCCTGGACTACCTCAAGGATGTGGTCATCCACGACAGCCTGGGTCTGGGCGACGAGCTGGAAGCGCAGATGCAGCTGGTGGTCGACCGCTACGAATGCGAATGGGCCAACGCGCTCAAGGACGAGGAGAAGCTCAAGCGCTTCCGCACCTTCGTCAACGAGCGTGGCGGCGATCCGGATATCCACTTCGTCCGCGAACGCGGCCAGCGCCGCCCGGCGCGCGACAACGAACTCGAACTGATCCCCGTGACCATGGAGGCCGTCTGATGAGCACTGCAACCCAACTCGACCATGCCTGGCAGCCGCTGTGCAGCGCCGCCGACCTGGTGCCCAACTCCGGCGTGGTGGCCCTGCTCGGCGGCCAGCAGGTCGCCCTGTTCTACCTGCCGGACAGCGAGCAGCAACTGTTCGCCATCGGCAACCGCGACCCCAAATCCGGCGCCAACGTGATCGGTCGCGGCATCATCGGTCACCTGCAGGGTGAGATGGTGATCGCCTCGCCGCTGTACAAGCAGCACTTCCGCCTGAGCGACGGCGCCTGCCTGGAATACCCGGAGCAGCAGCTGCCGGTGTGGCCGGTGCGCCTCAATGGCGAGCACGTGGAAGTGCGCGTCTGATGCAGCCGCAACGGCCGCTTCGTCCTCCAACGGGGCGGCCGTTGAACAGATGCCACGCAAGAAGCCGGCTTGCACTCTCCGGTAATTTTGTTGACTTTAAAGTCAGCTTTTGGCCTCATGCGCATCTGACGCCTGATCCGCCATCGCGTTTTCCCCAAGCCTTTTCAGCAACACCCCAGGAAACCGGGGCTATCAAGCGTTCGCCTATCGCTATATAGATTTATATATAGCGATATGTTGGGATGGCCTCGCTCTCATCCAGAACAACCACAAAGCAACCTCGGAGCATCCACATGAACAGATCCACCCTGGCCCTCGCAGTCTCCCTGGCCGCCCTGGCCACGGAAGCAGGCGCCGCCGGCTTCATCGAAGACAGCAAAGCCACCCTCGGCCTGCGTAATTTCTATTACGACCTGAACACCAAGAACACCGCCGACAACCGCGGCGAGGCCAACGAGTGGGGCCAGGGCTTCCTCTTCAACTACAGCTCCGGTTTCACCGAGGGCACCGTTGGCTTCGGTCTGGATGCCGTAGGCCTGCTGGGTCTGAAGCTGGATGCCGGTGGTGACGGTGATGTCAGCGACAGCCGCAAACCGGGCCAGCTGTTCCCGCTGGATAGCGATGGCAAGGCCCGTGACGACTACAGCAAGGCCGGCGTGACCGCCAAGGTGCGCGTGTCCAAGACCGAGGGCCGCCTGGGCACCCTGCAGCCGAAGCTGCCAGTCGTCACCTTCAACGACGGTCGCCTGCTGCCACAGCTGTTCGATGGTGGCCAGATCACCTCCAGCGAGATCGACAACCTGACCCTGACTGCTGGTCAGCTCGAGCACACCAAGACCCGCTCCTCCACCGACGACATCGGCCTGCGCATCGCCGCGCCGACTGGCACCCCGGTGGTCGACAGCAACAAGTTCTACTTCGCCGGCGGTGACTACAAGATCACCAAGGACCTGCTCGCGCAGTACTACTACGGCAACCTGGAAGACTTCTACAAACAGCACTTCCTCGGCCTGACCCACAACTGGGCCATCGGCCCGGGTGCACTGAAGTCCGACCTGCGCTACTTCAACAGCAGCTCCGACGGCAAGAACTCCAGCGCCGCCGGCCGCGCCGAAGGCTACTTCAGCAACGGCTACTGGGAAGCGGGCGACAGCGACCGCGGCGAAGTCGACAACCAGACTTGGAGCGCCCTGTTCACCTACACCCTGGGCGGCCATGCACTGAGCGGCGGCTACCAGCAGGTTTCCGGTGACAGCGCCTTCCCGTTCCTCAACCAGGGCGATGGCTCCACCGCCTACCTGATCACCGACCGCCAGATCGGCAAGTTCCTCGCCGCCGGTGAGCGCACCTGGCTGGCCGAGTATGCCTACGACTTCACCAAGGTCGGCGTGCCGGGCCTGAAAGCCACCGTGACCTACCTGTCCGGCGACAACATCGACGCCGCCGGCGGCGACCGTAAGGAATGGGAGCGCGACTTCCGCCTTGACTACACCCTGCAGGAAGGTGCCCTGAAAGGTCTCGGCTTGTCCTGGCGTAACGCCTCGCTGCGTGGCAACACCAGCACCGCCGACCAGGACGAGAACCGCCTGATCGTCAGCTACACCCTGACCCTGCTGTAACCGCCATGACCCTCCTCGCCAGCCGCCACGCCCTCGAGCAGGAAATTCTGCGCGGGCAACCCGTCTGCGCCGAACTGCGCGCAGCCCTGCGTGAGCTGCTGGCGAGGATCGAACGCAACGGCTACGCGGTGAACCTCGACAGCCTCGCCACGCACCTCGCCCAGTTCACCCCCGAGCTGCCGCTGGAGCGCGCCGAGGAATGGCAGGCACGCGCTCAGCAACACTGGCTGGAAAACACCAAGCCAGCGCTGATCGACTGCCTGGCCGACTACTTCATTCGCTGAACCCAACCCCTCACAACAAGGAATTCCCCATGATCAAGACCATGCAACGCAGCCTCCTGGCCCTGAGCCTGGTGTTCGCCGGCAGCGCCCTCGCCGACCAGGTACAGGTCGCCGTGGCCGCCAACTTCAGCGCCCCGATGCAGGCCATCGCCGCCGAGTTCGAAAAGAGCAGCGGGCACAAGGTAGTCACCTCCGTCGGCGCCACCGGGCAGTTCTATGCGCAGATCAAGAACGGTGCGCCCTTCGAAGTATTCCTCTCCGCCGACGACACCACTCCCGCCAAGCTGGAGAGCGAGGGCGACAGCGTGCCCGGCTCGCGCTTCACCTACGCGGTCGGCTCCCTGGCGCTGTGGTCGCCGAAAGCCGGCTACGTCGACAGCGAAGGCGCCGTGCTCAAGGCCAATCAGTTCAAGCACCTGGCCATCGCCAACCCGAAAACCGCGCCCTACGGCCTGGCCGCCACCCAGGTGCTGGACAAGCTCGGTCTGACCCAGACCCTGGCCGGCAAGCTGGTCGAAGGCCAGAACATCGCCCAGGCCCACCAGTTCGTCGCCAGTGGCAACGCCGAGCTGGGCTTCGTCGCGCTGTCGCAGGTGTACAAGGACGGCAAAATCAGCGAGGGTTCCGCCTGGCTGGTGCCGGCCGACCTGCATGAGCCGATCCGTCAGGACGCCCTGCTGCTGAACAAGGGCAAGGACAACGCGGCGGCCAAGGCCCTGCTCGACTACCTGCGTGGCGAACAGGCCGCGACCATCATCCGCGCCTACGGTTACCAGCTGTGATCACGGGCCCCGGCCGACGCCGGGGCCTCCTACAAGGATTCAACGCCCCATGCCCCTGAGCGGAGCCGACTTCGCCGCGATCTGGCTGACCCTGCAACTGGCCAGCCTGACCACCGTCCTGCTGCTGGCCCTGGGTACGCCCATCGCCTGGTGGCTGGCGCATACTCGCTCCTGGCTGAAGGTGCCAATCGGCGCACTGGTGGCCCTGCCACTGGTGCTGCCGCCGACCGTGATCGGCTTCTACCTGCTGGTGGCCATGGGGCCCCATGGCCCGGTTGGCCAGCTGACCCAGAGCCTGGGCCTGGGCACCCTGCCCTTCACCTTCGCCGGCCTGGTGGTCGGTTCGCTTTTCTATTCCCTGCCCTTCGTCGTGCAGCCGCTGCAGAACGCCTTCGAGGCCATCGGCAGCCGCCCGCTCGAAGTCGCCGCCACCCTGCGCGCCAGCCCCTGGGACTGCTTCGTCAGCGTGGTGCTGCCACTGGCCCGCCCCGGCTTCCTTACCGCCAGCGTGCTGGGCTTCGCCCATACCCTCGGCGAATTCGGCGTGGTGCTGATGATCGGCGGCAACATCCCGGACAAGACCCGCGTGGTCTCGGTACAGATCTTCAACCATGTCGAGGCCATGGAGTACGCCCAGGCGCACTGGCTGGCCGGCGGCATGCTGCTGTTCTCCTTCCTGATCCTGCTGGTGCTGCACTTCAAGGGCCGCCCTCCGATGAAGGTGGCCTGAGCCCATGAGCCTGCATATCGAACTGGACCTGCCCTTCGCCGACTTCCACCTGCAGGTCGCGCTGGACCTGCCCGGGAGCGGCATCACTGCACTGTTCGGCCCCTCGGGCTCGGGCAAGACCAGCCTGCTGCGCTGCGTCGCCGGCCTGGAGCGCGGCGCCCAGGGCCGTGTGATGATCGGCGACGAGTGCTGGCAGGACAGCGCGCGCCGGCACTTCCTCGCCCCGCACAAACGCGCGCTGGGCTATGTGTTCCAGGAGGCCAGCCTGTTCCCGCACCTGTCCGTGCGCGGCAACCTCGAATACGGACAGAAGCGCATCGCCCCCGCCACGCGGCGTATCGACCTCGACCAGGCCGTGCAACTGCTGGGTATCGGCCATCTGCTCGAACGGCGTCCGGACACCCTGTCCGGCGGCGAGCGCCAGCGCGTCGGCATCGCCCGCGCCCTGCTCACCAGCCCACGCCTGCTGCTGCTCGACGAGCCACTGGCGGCGCTGGACAGCAAGCGCAAGCAGGAGATCCTGCCGTACCTGGAGCGCCTGCACGACGAGCTGGACATCCCCATGCTCTACGTCAGCCACGCCGCCGACGAAGTGGCGCGCCTGGCCGACCACCTGGTGCTGCTGGAAAGCGGCCACGTACTGGCCAGCGGCCCGCTCGACGAGGTGCTGCCGCGCCTCGACCTACCCCTGGCGCAGAGCGACACCGCCAGCACCGTGCTGCACGCCCAAGTGTGCGGCCACGACAGTCACTATCAACTGCTGGAATTGCAACTGCCGAACAGCGAGCAGCGCCTGCGCATACCGCACGCAGCGGTGCCTGCCGGGCAAATGCTGCGCCTCAAGGTGCCAGCCCGCGACGTCAGCCTGAGCCTCGAACCACCAGGCCCGAGCAGCATCATCAACCGCCTGCCGGTGCGCGTGCTCGACCTGGCCGAAGGCGAGTCATCGGCCCAGGTGCTAGTGCGCCTGGAGCTGGCCGGCCAGCCGCTGCTGGCACGCATCACCCGCTACTCGCACGACCAGCTCGGCCTGCATCCGGGCCAGGCGCTGTGGGCGCAGTTCAAGGCGGTGGCCCTGCTCGGCTGAACCGCACGGCTTGTCTCGGACAAAGGCTCCCGCCTAACATCCGCCCAGCCTTAGGACGAGCCCGAGCATGCGCGAACGCACCATCGCCAGCCATTTCATCCGCGCCGCCCTGCGCGGTGCCCAGCGCCAGAGCTGCGACTACCTGCCTCTGCTGCGCGAGGTCGGCATCCAGCCGGCGCTGCTCGAAGAGCCGCGCGCGCGCCTCGCCCCCGAACAGTTCACCCGCCTATTGCAGGGCCTGTGGGCGCTGCTCGACGACGAGTACATGGGCTTCGGCGTCATCCCCAGCAAGCGCGGCACCTTCGCCATGATGTGCCACGCCATCATCCACTGCCACAGCCTGGAAAAGGCCCTGGTCCGCGGCATGCTGTTCTACGGGTTGTTCCCGGATGCACCACGCGTGCAGCTGCAGCGCGACGGCGAGCACGTGCGCCTGACCCTGGACAGTTCGATCCTGTGGGACCCGGACCACTTCCTCACCGAGAGCCTGCTGGTGATTTGGCACCGCCTCGGCAGCTGGCTGATCGGCCAGCGCATCCGCCTGGACGAAGCCAGCTTCACCTACCCCGAACCGGCCCACAGCGGCGAATATGACCTGCTCTACCCCTGCCCACGGCGCTTCGGCGCCGAGAGCACCAGCCTGCTGTTCCACAGCCGCTACCTGGCCATGCCGCTGCTGCAGGACGAACGCACGCTCAAGCAATTCCTCGAACACTCGCCGGCCGATCTGCTGGCCCGCCCAGACGGCGGCGACAGCCTGACCAGCCGCATCCGCCGCCTGCTCGGCCGCGACTGCGCGCACTGGCCGGACCTGGAAAGCGTCGCCGCCCAGCTGCATATCAGCCCGCAGACCCTGCGCCGCCACCTGCGCGAGGAAGGCAGCAGCTTCCAGGAGCTCAAGGACCACCTGCGCCGCGACCTGGCCATCTACCACCTGGGCCGCGACGAACTGTCGATCCAGGACCTCGCCGAACAACTCGGCTTCTCCGAACCCTCGGCCTTCCACCGCGCGTTCAAGAAATGGACCGGGCTGACGCCGGGTGCTTATCGGGCCCAGGAAAATTGAGCCAGCGCCTGCAGATCGACCACAGCAGCGGGCACCTACGCGTCGGCGACATACTCATTACCCCGACCACCACGCCTGCGGAGCTGGACGCGACCTTCCGCATCGGCGAAACAAGCCTGGTGCAGGTCCTGAACCAACAGGTGCCCTGCCGCTTTGCCTATCTGCAGCTACAGGACGGTCATCTAGGTATCGAGCTGAGCCTGCGCTTCGAAGCTGAAATACTGGTCAGCCTGTTCATCGAGCTCAGCGACCCGCAGATTCCGAGCGAATCCGAAGACGACTTCTACGCCTCCATCCCCAAGCGCGAACATCTGCATCGCCAATGGCTCACCGCCCAGTTGGGCGAGCAGAACGACTTCGCCTGGGGCAGCGCTGGCGTCGCTCGCGACAAGAGCGAGAACGTCTTCATCTACCTGCATAATCGCAACAACGGCTGGGTGTTTGGCGACTGAATACCGGCTCTAACCCGACTATTTCTCTGACTATCAAGGACGATAAATGAAAGCTTCAGATCTACTCGCGATCGCACTTCGCATCAGTGCCCTGTACCTGCTGTTCCGTACCTTCCTGTTGGCAGTCCAGCAATACCAATATGTCAGCCAACTGGCCAACGTCAGCTACTCGGGCAAAGCCCCGGGCGCCGCAATCCTTGGCATAGCGATGGTGCTCGGGCTAGGCCTCGTCAGCCTCGCCCTGCTGAAGTTCCCCGTGACCATCGCTCGCTGGCTGACTCCAGCCACGGCCGACAAGCCCCTCAGTATCAACCTCTCTGTCGATGAGCTGCAGTCGGCCGCCTTCTGCGTGCTGGGTGTCTATCTCATTGCCATGGGCCTGGCCGACTTCGCCAACAATGGCATGTGGATCATCTACATCCTGCGCGGTGGCGAGTTGGAGCGGAACAACCTGGCCGCCTACTTCATCAACCAGCTGATCACGCTGGTCGAGTTCGCCATAGGCCTGGCGCTATGCCTCAAGTCGGATGGCCTCAGTCAGTTCATTCGCCGCCTCAGAACCGCAGGCGCCCCTGGGGCCTGATCGCTGGAAGAAGATGTTCTATCTCGACCCAAGCGCAATACTGGGCTCAGCACACTAGGTCGGCACTAGAGGTGACATCGCCATGCGCATCGAATGCACTCGCCATGTGGACGCCAGCGAGCCGGATGAAGATGGGGCGTACGACTACCACTACGAGTACGACATCTACCGCTTCGCTAACGAGGCTCTATGCCTGATTGCGCGTAGCTATGTCGACGAAGCGGACGAGGCACACTTCCTCAATGTCGAGGAGCACGGCAGGGCGAGGTTGATGCGACCTGCCGACCTGAGACATCCGCTGTTTATCGAGGCGGCGGCTCATCTGCGAACCGCTGGCAAGCAGCGCCTGCGCTGGCTCAGCGGCCGTGGCGACGGCTACGAGCTGGTGCCCTGACGAGCCTGCACACAGGCTCGCCCGGCACCTTGGTTACTTCGGTGCCTTGGCCGTGCGCAGATACGGCAGCTTGATATCGAGGGCGCCGTATTTCTCGCGCGCCTGCTCGTCGTTGAGCGCCAGAGCGACGATTACATCCTGGCCGGCGGCCCAGTTGGCCGGGGTGGCCAGCGGCACGTTGTAGGTCAGTTGCAGGGCATCGAGGGCGCGCAGGACTTCGGCGAAGTTGCGGCCGACCGACATCGGGTAGGTCATCGACAGCTTGAGCTTCTTGTCCGGGCCGATGATGAACACCGAGCGCACGGTGGCGGTGTCGGCCGGGGTACGGCCCTCCGGCAGGTAGGCCTCGGCCGGCAGCATGTCGAAAGCCTTGGACACGGCCAGGCCCTCGTCGGCGATGATCGGGAACTGCGCCGCGGTGCCGCAGACGGCCTCGATGTCGCCCTTCCAGCGCTTGTGCGACTCGGCGCCATCCACCGACACGCCGATCACCTTGGTGCCACGCTTGCGCCACTCTTCGGCCAGTTGGGCGACGGCGCCGAACTCGGTGGTGCACACCGGGGTGAAGTCCTTGGGATGGGAAAACAGGATGGCCCAGTCGGAGCCGATCCAGTCGTGGAACTTGATCGGGCCCTGGTCGGTTTCGGCGCTGAAGTCCGGTACGAGATCATTGATACGTAAAGCCACTTGGTGTTCTCCAGATAGTGGGGATGGGACCTTGCCTGGCCGGCTCGTACGCAGGCAGTCGCTGCCGCGCCCGCAGGCGCCCGGCATCGCAGCGCAGGGAGTATAGGCGGCCGTTTTCGCACGAGCCGGCAGCCGTTCGACTCTGGCGCAGATCATGCACTACCGTTGTTGCATTCACACAGCCCAACCATAGGGCCAGCAAAGGGAGTTGCCATGACCTCCACCGCCCTGCAACGCTTTATCGACGAGGCCGACGCACGTAGCCACCTGCACGGCATTCCGGCCGATTGCGTACTGGCCCTGGCACCACTGATGCTGGAGCTGATCGAGCACGCCGGCAGCTTTCTCGAACCCGAGCACTACCGCAGCAGCCCCGAGGGCTACACGCGCAACCTGATCTACGCCGCGCCGGACCAGAGCCTGTCGCTCTACGCGCTGGTCTGGTTGCCCGGCCAGTGGACGCCGGTACATGACCACGGCAGTTGGGGCGTGGTCGGCGTGGTCGAAGGCGTGCTGGAGGAGCGCAGCTACGTGCGCCTGTCACCGGACCGTGGCGCCGACGAGGACATCCAGTTGGCCCGTGGCGGCACCATCCTGCTCAGCCACGGCGCGGTGACCAGCTTCGTGCCCAATCCGGACCACATCCACATCACCGGCGTGCCCCACGAGCGGCCCCGCGCGGTGAGCCTGCACCTCTATGGGCGCGCCATGAACGACTTCAATATCTATGACGTCGAGGCCGGCAGCCGCCGGCGTACCGTCGTCGCGCACAACGAGAGTTAACCCGGCAGGCGCATGCGGAAACAGGCGCCGCCCAGCGCGGAATCCTCCAGCTGCAACTGGCCGTCGTAGCTGTCGAGAATATCGACCACCACCGCGGTGCCGATGCCCTGCCCCGGATGCTGACTGTCCAGGCGCTCGCCACGTTTGAGAATGCGCTCGCGCTGGTTGGCGGGCACGCCGGGGCCATCGTCCTCCACCACCAGCTCATAGCCCTGCGCATCCTGCCGGGCGCTGACCCGAACCTGGCCCAGGCACAGGCGGTAGGCGTTCTCCAGCAGGTTGCCGAGCAGCTCGAGCAGAGCATCACGCTCCATCGGTACCTGCAGGTTGGCGGGAAAGTCGCGGATCACCTGCACGCGCTTGTCGCGGTAGACCTTGTCCAGGGCGCCACACAGGGTGTCCAGCGCCGCGCCGAAGGGCTCGCGGTGGCGCACCAGGCCGCTTTTGCGCAGGCTGGCGCGTTGCAGCTGGTAACTCACCTGCTGGCTCATGCGCTCGACCTGGTTGCCCAGCACCTGGGCCTGCTCGCGGCTGCCCGGGTTCATCGCCAGCGTCTCGCCGACACCCTGCAGCACGGCCAGCGGTGTCTTCAGGCTGTGCGCCAGGTCGCCGAGGGAGTCGCGGTAGCGTTCGCGCTGGCGGCGCTCACCTTCGAGCAGGTGGTTGAGCGAATCGGTCAGGCGCAGCAGCTCCAGTGGGTGCTCGCGGCTCAGGCGTTCGCGCTGGCCGCTCTCCACCTCGTCCAGTTCGTGGCGCAGCCCGCGCAGGGTGCCAAAACCCCAACCCAGGCCGAGCCAGAGCAACCCGAGCAGCACCAGCAGCGCCCCACCCAGCCACAGCCACAGCTGACGGCCGACGCCATCGAGCACGGCCTGGTATTCGCTGGCCGGCTGCATGGTGACGATGCTGTAGGCGGCGGCCTGGCCGCGCAGCAGATCGACCTCCAGGTCGTAGACGAAGAACTCGTTGCCGCGGGCATCGTGCACCTGGCTGAACTCATGGCCCTGGCCGTCATAGCGCGGCTGGTAATCGAGACTCTCGTCGCCACTGGAAGGCGAACGCCAGACCAGGTTGCCGTCGCGGTCGAAGATGTAGCCGAGCAGCTTGGAGTCGAGCAGGTTGAACTCCTCGTCCGGCAGCCGCGCGGGCATTGCCAACTGGCCACCGTCGATGCGTGCGGCGGAAATCAGGGTCGCCGCATCGGCCGCCAGGCGCTGCTCGATAACGCCCTCCAGGGCATTGCGCACCACGCCCTTGAGCACAGGCAGCAGGGCCAGGATGAACACCACGGCCAGCGCCGTGGCACCGAACATCAGCCGCACACGCAGCGAGCGGATCATCGGCAGCGCTCGGTGAACATGTAGCCCTGGCCGCGCACGGTATCGATCGGCTTCAGCGCGCAGGCACCCTCGATCTTGCGGCGCAGGCGGCCGACCAGCACCTCGACCACGTTGGGGTCGCGCTCGTCATCGCCTTCGTAGAGCTGCTCCATCAGGCGATCCTTAGACACCACCTGCTGCGGGTGCAGCATCAGGTATTCGAGGATGCGGTATTCGTAGGCGGTCAGCGGCAGCGCCTGCTCGTCGACCAGGGCCTGCTTGCGGTTGAGGTCGAGCTTCAATGGGCCGGCCTCGACGCTGGACTGCACCAGCCCCACGGAGCGGCGCAGCAGGGCATGCAGGCGCGCCTCCAGCTCCTCGAACTGGAACGGCTTGACCAAGTAATCGTCGCCACCGGCGGCCAGGCCCTCGACCTTGTCCTGCCAGTTGCCACGCGCGGTGAGAATCAGGATCGGCAGGCCGTTGCCCTGCGCCCTGACCTCGCGGATCAGGTCCAGGCCGCTCATGCCGGGCAGGCCCAGATCGACGATGGCGATGTCGTGATTGAATTCGCGTACGCGATACAACGCCTCTTCGGCATCGGCCACCGCATCCACCACGAAACCTCGTTCACCGAGGCGGGTATGCAGGTGGTGGCGCAGCAGCGCCTCGTCCTCGACCACCAGAATCTTCATGACTGTTCCCCCTTACGACAGGCCGGGCTTGCGCCCGGCCTTCTCCCTGGTTCGTCAGAACTTGTAGTTAGCGCCGAGGTAGACCTGGCTGGTACGGTCCAGATCAAGGGTGCCTACCTTGTTGCCGCCGTGCGGCGCCATGTCGGTGCTGGCATTGGTCTTCATGTAACGGTAGCCGGCTTCGACCGAGGCATTCTTGCCTACGTCCTGCAGGATGCCGGCCTGCAGACCGGCGGCCAGGCCGACGTCACTGTCGCGTTTGTAACCGCGGCTCTCCTGCTCCAGTTTCACCATACCGACGGTGGCACCACCGAACAACTTGGTGCCGCTGTCGTTCAGGGGCAGGAAGGCGTCGTAGCTACCGAGCAGGTGTTGCTGGCGCAGCTTGTAGCCCTGCGAGTCGTCCGAGACGTTCTCGTAGGTCATGTAGTAGCGGCCGTCCTGGGTTTCCTGGCCGACGCGAACACCCCAGGTGCCGCTGCCGTCGATCACCCGATCCAGGTCGGGATGACCCAGGTTGCGGTTGAGCGAACCGGAGTTCTCGATGCGGCTGTCGCTTTGTCCCCAGGTCCCACCGACGAAGGTATCGGCAGCTTGGGCCGATACGGCCGCGACGGAAATGGCGGTTACCAGGGCAAGTTTGCTAACGATGTTTTTCATGGTGTTTTCTCCGAGTTGGGAAAGTTGCTGAACTCGGGGCCTAGGTTGCCTAGGCACTACTGAACCGCTGCTGAACCCTTCCTGAACCAAGCCTGAACGAGACTGCGATGGCTGCACTGCCCAAGCCAGGCGCTTTGCAATAGCCTTGGCAGGCATTCGCCGGGGACTCACACCATGTTCAAGAACAGCTTCAACTCGATCTTCACCACCTGGCTGGCCGGCCTGCTCGCACTGCTGCCGCTGGCCCTGTCGCTGGCCCTGCTGGGCTGGGTGGTGAGCCTGCTGAACGGCCTGATCGGCCCCGCCAGCACCGTCGGCAGGCTGTTCGCCGGTCTCGGCCAGCCCTTCGTCAGCAGCCAGAACCTGGCCTGGCTGCTCGGTACCGTTGGCCTGATCGTGGCGCTCTACCCCCTCGGCCTGGCCGTACAGCTCGGCCTCAAGGGCCCGCTGAGCCGCCTGTTCGACCGCACCCTGCGGCGCATTCCGCTGCTCGGCAACCTGTACGGCCTGGCCGACCGTTTCGTCGGTCTGCTGGACCAGAAGGACAACGCCGACCTGGCCGCCATGAGCCCGGTGTGGTGCTTCTTCGGCGGCGACGGCACCGCCGTGCTGGCCCTGCTGCCCAACCCACAGCCGCTGGAGATCGACGGTCGCGCCTACCACGCCATCCTGGTGCCGACCGCGCCGGTGCCGGTGGGCGGCGGCCTGCTCTACGTGCCGGTGGAGTGGGTCAAGCCGGCGGAGATGGGCATGGAGCGTTTCACCAGCATCTATGTGTCCATGGGTATCACCCCGCCCAAGCCGCCGCTGTAGACCAAGCACAGCGATACAAGTGATGGCCGGCGCATTCGGCTATGGTGACGACTTTCGCCCAAGGACCAGGAGAACCGTCATGCGCCATGCCCTCTTCGCCCTGCTCTGCCTCGCCGGCCTGGCCAGCACTGCCCAGGCCGCGATCCAGACCCAGGAAATTCCCTACACCAGCGCCGACGGCACCCGCCTGATCGCCTACCACGCCTGGGACGACGCCATCGCCGGCAAGCGCCCCGGCGTGCTGGTGGTACACGAATGGTGGGGCCTGAACGACTACGCCAAACGCCGTGCCCGCGATCTCGCCGCACTCGGCTACAGCGCCCTGGCCGTGGACATGTACGGCGATGGCAAGAACACCCAGCACCCGCAGGATGCCGGCGCCTTCATGCAGGCCACCCTGGCCGACCCGGCCGTGCCCAAAGCGCGCTTCCTCGCCGGGCTGGAACTGCTCAAGGCACAGCCGCAGACCGACACCACGCGGATCGCCGCCATCGGCTACTGCTTCGGCGGCCGCATCGTGCTGGACATGGCTCGCCAGGGCCTGCCGCTGGCGGCTGTGGTGAGCTTCCACGGCGCCCTGGTCACCGACACCCCGGCCACCCCCGGCAGCGTCAAGGCCAAGGTGCTGGTCGAGCACGGCGCCGCCGACAGCTTCATCACCGCGCAGCAGGTGGCCGCCTTCAAGGCCGAGATGGACAAGGCCGGCGCCGACTACCGCTTCGTCGAGCTGCCGGGCGCCAAGCACGGCTTCAGCAACCCGGACGCCGACGCGCACAAGGGCCACGGTCTCGATCTCGGCTACCAGAAGGAGGCCGACGAGCGCTCCTGGGCCGACATGCAGGCGCTGTTCAAGCAGGTTTTCTGAAGGCAAAAAAAACGGGAGTCCAGCTGGACTCCCGTACTCGATCAGTAGAGCAAAGCCACGTTGGCGACCCGCCTGCGTGGCTACAACCTCACCAGCGCCCCAATGGAACGCCTGGCCCATTGTTAACCCAAACCAAGCGTTTGCTCTGTAGCGCTTCGTTGTCCCCGTGCAAAGAAATGTAAACGGCTGGCCCGCCCCAGCCGGTCACGGCAGAATGCCGGCCATGAGTCTGTACATCCCACCCTTCTGCCAACTGCACCCCGAGCCCGCCCCGCTGCACCTGGCCGGCGGCCAGCTGGTGCGCGCCAGTTTCGATGCAGCGCAGCTGGTGGCCGAAGACTTCTCGCGCTGCGCCATCGAGTCGGTGCGTGGCGTGGCCAAGCGCCAGGGCGAGTACCTGGCCGGCCGCCTGTGCGCCCGCGAGGCGTTGCGCCGGCTCTATGGCCAGGCGCTGGTGCCGGGACGTGACGAGGATGGCGTGCCGCTGTGGCCGAATGGCATGGTCGGCTCCATCACCCATGGCGCCGGCCAGGCCGCGGCGATTGTCGCCAGCAGCCAGCAGTGGCGTGGCCTGGGTCTGGACCTGGAGAAACAGCTAAGCGCCGAGCGCGCCGCCAAACTGGCCGGGGAAATCCTCACCCCGGCCGAGTTGCAGCGCGCCGCTGGGCTGGATGCCCAGGCTTTCGCCCAGCTGGTGACCCTGACCTTCTCGCTCAAGGAGAGCCTGTTCAAGGCTCTCTACCCGCTGGTGCTCCAGCGCTTCTATTTCCACGACGCCGAGCTGATCGAGCACGGCGCCAGCGACGCGCGCCTGCGCCTGTTGCTCGACCTGCACCAGGAGTGGCCGGCCGGCAGCGAGCTGCACGGCCGTTACGCCGAGTTCGACGGCTACCTGCTCAGCCTGGTCGCCATTCCCGCGCGCTAGACGAACGCCTGCTCGCCGAAGCCGCGCGGCAGACGCTGGCGCCCCGGCAGCGCGGTGAGCCGCGCTTCCCACGAAGTGCGCCAGTCGTTGGCGGCGCGCTCCTTCTTCTCCCGCCGCGCCGCACGCCGCGCAGCATTACGAGTAGTACGCCGGGCCTCGGTGAAAGCCTCGGTCTTGCGGCAGTTACGGCACTTGACCTTGGCCAGGTCAGTGGTGGACGGCAGTTTCTCGCCATGGCTGCCACAGGCCAGGTGGCCGGCAGTCTTGTAGTGCATGACCATTGCATCGTCTCCTGCTTGTGGGCATCACAGCCCTACAAGCATTCCGACTCCCGGCATCGCGCTGCGGTTCAGGCTAACGGCACACCGCCCCAATACGCAAAACGGAGCACCAGGCCCCGTTGCGTTGACTCAGGCCAGTTCGGCTCGTAGCTGCCGCGCCGCCGCCACCATGTTGACCAGCGCCGCCTCGGTCTCAGGCCAACCGCGGGTTTTCAGACCGCAGTCCGGGTTGACCCACAGGCGCTCGGCCGGCACGCGCTGCGCGGCCTTGCGCATCAGGCGGACCATCTCGGCGCTGTCCGGCACCCGTGGCGAGTGGATGTCATACACGCCCGGGCCGATCTCGTTGGGGTACTCGAAGCGTTCGAAGGCATCCAGCAGCTCCATGTCCGAGCGCGAGGTCTCGATGGTGATCACGTCGGCGTCCATGGCGGCGATGGACTCGATCACATCGTTGAACTCGCTGTAGCACATGTGGGTGTGGATCTGCGTCTCGTCGCGCACCCCGCTGGCGGTCAGGCGGAAGGCTTCGGTGGCCCAGGCGAGATACTGCTGCCACTGGGCACGGCGCAGCGGCAGGCCCTCGCGGAAGGCCGCCTCATCAATCTGGATGACCTTGATGCCGGCAGTTTCCAGGTCGACCACCTCGTCGCGGATGGCCAGTGCCAGCTGGCGCGCTTGCTGCTCGCGGGAGATGTCGTCACGCGGGAATGACCACATCAGCATGGTCACCGGGCCGGTCAGCATGCCCTTCATCAGCTTGTCGGTGCAGCGCTGGGCATACTCGATCCAGGCCACGGTCATGGCCTGCGGACGCGACAGGTCGCCATAGATCAGCGCCGGCTTCACGCAACGCGAGCCATAGCTCTGCACCCAGCCGAAGCGGGTGAAGGCGTAGCCGTCGAGTTGCTCGGCGAAGTACTCGACCATGTCGTTGCGCTCGGCCTCGCCATGCACCAGCACGTCCAGGCCCAGTTGCTCCTGAATGCTCACGGCGTGGCGGATTTCGCTGTGCATGGCCTCGGTATAGTCGGCGGCGGACAGCTTGCCGGCCTTGAATGACTGACGCGCCAGGCGGATGGCCGAGGTCTGCGGGAAGGAGCCGATGGTGGTGGTGGGGAACGGCGGCAGATCGAGCAGCGCGCGCTGCTTGGCGATGCGCTCGGCGAACGGCGATTGGCGCTGGCTATCGGCGGCGCTGATCGCAGCCAGACGCGCCTGCACAGCCGGCTTGTGGATACGTGGCGAGGCGGCGCGGCTGGCCTGCACGGCGTTGCTCTCGGCCAGTGCGGCCTGCACCTCGGCGGCCTGCGGCTCGCGCAGGGCCTGGGCCAGCACGGCGACCTCCTGGCACTTCTGCACGGCGAAGGCCAGCCAGCTTTTCAGCTCGGCATCCAGCTGGTCTTCGCGGCCCAGGTCGACCGGGCTGTGCAGCAGCGAGCAGCTCGGCGCCACCCACAGCCGCGAGCCCAGGCGCTCATGGGCCTGCTGCAGCACGTCCAGGGCAGCCTGCAGGTCGGTGCGCCAGATATTGCGGCCGTTGACCACGCCGAGCGACAGCATCTTGTAGGAAGGCAGGCGATCGAGGATGGCCGGGAACTGCTCCGGCGCGCGCACCAGGTCGATGTGCAGGCCATCCACCGGCAGGCTGGCGGCCAGGCCGAGGTTGTCTTCCAGGCCGGCGAAGTAGGTGGCGATCAGTTTCTTCAGCGGCTCCTTCTGCAGCAGGTTATAGGCGCGCTCGAAGGCGTTCTTCCAGGCTTGCGGCAGGTCGAGGGCGAGGATCGGCTCGTCGATCTGCACCCACTCGATGCCCTGGGCAGCCAGGCGCTGGAGGATTTCGCCGTAGACCGGCAGCAGGCGTTCGAGCAGGTCGAGACGCTCGAATTCCGCACCTTTTGCTTTACCCAGCCACAGGTAGGTCAGCGGACCGATCAGCACCGGCTTGAGGTTGTGGCCCAGGGCCTTGCCCTCCTCCACTTCCTCGAACAGCTGCTCCCAGCTCAGGGCGAACTGCTGGTCACGGGAGAACTCGGGGACCAGGTAGTGGTAGTTGGTATCGAACCATTTGGTTAGCTCTTGTGCAGAAGCGGGCTGGGCATGCGCGCCGCCACAGCAGGTGTTCTGGCTGACGCCACGGGCCATGCCGAACAGGGTGTCCAGGGTCGGTTTGGCGCCGTGCACATGGAAGCGTTCGGGGATCACGCCGAAGGCCAGCGAGTGGCTCAGCACCTGGTCGTACCAGGCGAAGTCGCCGACTGGCAGCAGCTCGATGCCGGCGTCCTTCTGCAGCTGCCAGTGCGCGGCGCGCAGCTCGCGGCCCACGGCGCGCAGGCCGGCCTCGTCCAGTTCGCCTTTCCAATAGGCTTCCAGGGCTTTCTTCAGTTCGCGGTCGCGGCCGATGCGGGGGAAGCCGAGGTTGTGTGCCAGTGCCATCTGTCCATCTCCGGTGTTCGTCAATGGCGCACATTCTCGACACCGAGCACATCATGAGACAAACTCAACATATTCGTGATGATCACAAATTTTACTCATTGAGATTCGCTCATGTTGGAACTGCGCCACCTCAAGACCCTGCACGCCTTGCGTGAGACAGACAGCCTGGTAGAGGCCGCCGAACGCCTGCACCTGACCCAGTCGGCGCTGTCGCACCAGTTCAAGGAACTGGAAGAACGTCTGGGCATGCAGCTGTTCGTGCGCAAGACCAAGCCGGTGCGCTTCACCAGCGCCGGCCTGCGCCTGCTGCAACTGGCCGACAGCCTGCTGCCGCAGCTGCGTGCGGCGGAGCGCGACCTGGCGCGCCTGGCGGGAGGGACCGCGGGCCGCCTACATATGGCCATCGAGTGCCACAGCTGCTTCCAGTGGCTGATGCCGACCATCGACCAGTTCCGCGATGCCTGGCCGGAAGTGGAGCTGGACCTGGCTTCGGGCTTCTCCTTCGCCCCGCTGCCGGCGCTGTCGCGCGGTGACCTCGACCTGGTGGTGACCTCCGACCCGGTGGAAATGAGCGGCATCACCTACGTGCCGCTGTTCACCTACGAGGCACTGCTGGCGGTGGCCAACCAGCACGCGCTGGCCAGCCGCCCCTACGTGATCCCCGAAGACCTGGAACGCGAGACGCTGATCACCTACCCGGTGGACCGCGACCGCCTGGACATCTTCACCCGCTTCCTCGAGCCGGCCGACATCGAGCCGGCGCAGGTACGCACCTCCGAGCTGACGGTGATGATGATGCAGCTGGTGGCCAGCGGCCGCGGCGTGTGCTGCCTGCCCAACTGGGCGCTGCACGAGTACAGCTCGCGGGGTTATGTGACCGCCAAGCGCCTGGGCGAGAAGAGCCTGTACTGCACGCTGTACGCCGCGATCCGCGCCGACATGCTCGACGCGCCGTTCATGCGCGACTTCCTGCTGACCGCCAAGGACACCTCCTTCGCCACCCTCGAAGGGGTCAGCGCCGCTCGTTGAGGCAGGCCTGGCGCAGGCGCATGAACTGGGCGAACTCGCTGTCGCCCCGGCGTGGCACGCGCTCCTCACCCGTCTCGGGCAGATGCACGGCGGGCCTGGCGGATGGCTCCGGCAGGCCCTGCTTTCTTTTACTCGTCAGGTAAGAAAACATCAGTTGTCTCGGCAGCCACCGCCCAGGGCCAAGTAGCTCAGGCTGTGGCGCTCGCCCTGGTGATCCTCGTAGACCATCACCGAGCGGGTCACGCCGCAGATGGCCGAGGTATCGGTGGTGGAGATCACCCTGGCCACGTCCAGATCCATGCCGTACTGGTACTGCTCCACCTCGGAACGCTGCGCAGGGCCTTCGGCAGTAGTGGCGGCAAAGGCGAAGGAAGACAGACTGGCCAGGGCCAGAACGATGAATGCTTTCATGTTTACACCTCTCGGGATCACCGATTTCCGGCGCCGCAATCAGGCTGGCGGCGCGCTACGGAGTGAATTCTGCGAGCCGGGGCGGCGACGAAACAGCCGCGTTTGCAGGAAGCTTTCTTACGCATCAGGCAACAATTGACCGACTCTGCCGGCCATTACCTAGTGCCCTATTGGGTGCAGCGCTGCAATCCTGCCTGCAGAAATGACGATGCCCGGCACGGGCCGGGCATCCGTGCTCGTCAGGTAGATCAGCCGTCGATGCAGCCGCCGCCGATCACCAGGTACTCCAGGCGATGCAGGCGACCCTGATGATCCTCGTAGGTCATGATCGACGGGGTCACGCCACAGATCTTCGAGACGTCGGTGGTGGAGATCACGTGGGCCACGTCCAGGTCCATGTCGTAGGTGTACACCTCGACGGCCGGCTGGTTGTCGGCGGTGGCTTCCGTCTGGCCCGCCGCGAAGGCGAACGGGGTCAGGCCGGCCAGGGCCAGCAGGGTCAAAACTCTCATTGGGCAGTGTCCTGATGTCAGGGAAAGGGGCTTCGGCCGTGCAGGTATGCAGCGGCCGAAGTTGCAGCCAGTCGGCCCGGTAGAGGGAAGCCTTGGCTGCTGTGCCTCATCGTGGGAGGCGGGACCATTCTAGGTAGGCGCCCTGCGGCGATATACGCGCGAAGTGCGCATGCACTATTGCCGTCCCGGAAACAATCCTGCGACCTCCTCACCACCCTCCTCGACCACCACGGTGCAGGTCATGCCGGCGGCCAGCTCCAGCCCATCCGGCAGCGCATCGAGACGAATGCGCACCGGCACGCGCTGGGCCAGGCGCACCCAGTTGAAGGTCGGGTTGACGTCGGCGGTCAGCTCGCGGCTCTGCGGGTTGTCGCGCTCGTAGATGCCGCGGGCGATGCTGTCGACACGCCCGCGCAGGCGCTGGCCATTCATCAGGCGCATCTCCACCGGCGCGCCGATGCGCACCCGCGCCAGGCGGGTCTCCTCGAAGTAGCCGTTGACGTAGAACGAGGCACTGTCGACCAGGGCCATGCTCGCCTCGCCAGTCTGCACGTAGTCACCTTCGAACACGCTGAGGTTGGTGATGTAGCCGTCGGCCGAGGCACGTACCTCGGTGCGCTGCAGCATGAGACGAGCCACGTCCAGCTGCGCCAGCGCCGACTGGTAGTCGGCCGTGGCGATGGCCGACAGGTGCCCGGCATCCTCGCGGCTCTCGCGCGACACCACCAGATCGTCCATCTCCGCCCGGCGCTGGGCGTTGACCTCGCGCATGGCCAGGGCCGCCTTGCGCGCCGCCACCAGGGCCTCGGCCTGGCGCACGGCCAACTGGTAATGGCTGGGGTCGATGCGCAGCAGCAGGTCGCCCTTGGCCACGCGCTGGTTGTCGTGCACCGCGACTTCCACCACCAGCCCCGCCACGTCCGGAGCGATGTTGATGATGTCGGCGCGCACCCGGCCATCGCGGGTCCAGGGCGAGTCCATGTAGTGCAGCCACAGGGTGCGCACCAGCAGCGCGGCCGCGGCGCAGATGAGCAGGGTCGCGCAGACACTGACGAGACGTTTCAGGGGCATGGAGGTTCTCTGTGAGCAGGGCTAATCAGCGGTAGATGGTCAGCGCCAGGGCGCAGTACAGGCAGGTGAACAGGCCCACGCGCAGCAGCGTCGGGTGCCAGGCGTGGCGATACAGGCCGGCCTTGGCGAACAGGCGGTCGAGCCCCCAGGCCAGCAACAGGGTGAGCAGGAACAACAGGGTCAGGCTCGGCAGGTAGACGCCGTGCAGGGTGATCTCACGCGGCATGGGCGGCCCTCGGGTAATGGCCGGCGGGCTCGGGCGCGCGCAGCGGCGACAGCGGGTCGAGCAGCGAGCTGCGGATGAAGTGCAGGTAGCTGAGCATGCGCCGCAGTGGCGAGCTGTCGAACTGCGGCGCGCAGGGCTCGGCGGTGCCGCGCAGGGTGTCGATGGCCTGCTCCACCGCCTGTAGCGCGCGTTGGCGATTGACCTCGCCGGGCCTGACGAACAAGCGAATCAGCGCCCGACCCATGGCGCGGATGGCGTACCGCCAGGGCATCGCCTCGGCGTAGCAGTCCAACGGCGGTAGGCGCATCTGTTCCAGGCGCAGTTCGATCACCGCGTGGCCGACCTCCTGCACGGCGAAAGTCCAGCGCAGTAGCTGGCGCTGCACATCGGCGCGCCCGCTGGCCACGCCGTAGGCCTGGCTGAGCAGATCGCGCGTGCCGCTCTCGAACGCGCCGACCAAGCCGGCCAGGCGCCCGCTCACCGCCTGCACCACGCACATGCGCAGCTCATGCTCCAGGCGCCGCCACAGCCAGGGCCGGTTGGGCGGCAGGATGATCAGCGCCGCCACCGTGGCCACGCCCATGGCCAACAGCGCCGCCAGGTACTCGTTGAGCAGACGCAAAGGGTCGTAGATCGTCAGGTTGGCCGGCAGCGAGATCATGCAGAACCACATCAGCAGACCCAGGCCATGGCCGGCGCTGGCGGGCCGCGCGCACAACCAGGCGCCGAAGGCGAACACCGGCGCCAGGGCGCAGCAGAGCAAGGCGAAGCCATCCAGCCAGGGCAGTATCCAGAAGGTCAGGACGAAGCCCAGGCAAGCGCCGCCGAGCGCGCCCAGGCCGATCTGCGCAGACAACCGCCCAGGGCTGGACGAGGTCGACGCCAGCGCCGCGACCATGCCCGCGGTGAGGACGAAGGTGCCGCCGCTGGGCCAGGCGGTGGCCATCCAGAACAGGCCGAGCAGGAGCATCAGCAAGGCGCTGCGCCCTCCCGCCACCGCTGCCGCGGCGAGGTTGGCGCGTGGCCGGAAACTGTCGCGCCAGTCTTCGCGGACATGCTGGTGATCGAGCAGCGAGGCATGGGTGCGAGCGTAGTCGAGCAGATCGCCGGTGAAGCGATAGAGCAGCTCGGCGGCGGTGTCGTAATCCAGTTGCTGCGCCTCCTGCGCACGGCCGATGGCCAGCCACAGGCGCCCCTGGCGGATGTTCTGCATCAGCTGCGGCCGGGCGTTCTCCAGGCTGGCGCGCAGCCATTCGGCATCGGCCTCGCTGCAGGGGCGCTGCTGCAGGGCGGCGAGCAGCGTGGCGACTTCGGCCAGGCTCGGCTGCAGGGCATCGCGCACCCGCTGCCCGCCCTCGCCTGCCAGACGCTGGAGCAACTGGTGCAGGGCGTGGAAGCGCGTCGACAGCACCAGGAACTCGCTGTTCAGCCGGCCCAGGCGCCCGTGGCGCAGGCGCATGTGCGGGTCCTCGAAGGCGCTGGCATTGCGCAGGTTCTCCAGGCTCACCGCGGCGGCGGCAAAGCGCACGTTGTAGTCCTCGAAGTGCGCCTCGCCGAGGTCGCCCTGCAGTCCCGAACTGGCGAAACCGGCGAACTCGCGCAGGCGCGCCTGCAGGCGCAGCTGCAGGTCGTCGCTGCTGCGCTGCGGCAGTACCAGGCCATGCACCAGGCCGGTACAGAGAATGCCCAGGCTGATCTCCAGCACCCGCCACAGCGCCTGCATGAAGGCGCCCTCGGGCATCTGCGTGGCCGGCAGGCCGATCATCAGCGCGGTGTAGCCGGCCAGCACGCAGGCATAGCCGCGGAAATCGCGATAGCGCGAGGCACCGGCCGTGCACAGGCCGATCCACAGCGCCAGGCTGAGCATGAACAGCCCGCGCTCCTGGTTGAACAGAGCGATCAGCAGCACCATCACCGCCAGCCCGAGCAGAGTGCCGAGCAGGCGGTAGAAACTCTTGGCCAGCACCTGGCCGCTCTGCGTCTGCATGACGATGAACACGGTGGCCAGCACAGTGCTCGGCTGCGGCAGTTCCAGGCGATAGGCCAGCCACAGGGCGAGGAAGGCGCTGAGCAGGCCCTTGGCGACGAAGGCCCAGGTTAGGCCGTCGCTGCGCGCCCAGGCGCGCAAGGCGAGTTTGAGGGAGTTCGGCATGGGCAGGTCTCAGGGGCGAGGAAGAAGGCGCAGACGCGGCTCGTGCGGCACCAGGCTGGCGTCATCCGCGCTCTCGGCCGGTGGCTGCACGCCGCCACCGAGGGCCAGCAGCAGATCGGCCTGGGCGCTGAGCCGTGCGGCCAGCACCTGCTGCTGGGTCAGCTGGCGTTCGAGCAGCGCCGGCAGGGCCTGCAGCACTTCGTCGTAGCCGGTCAGGCCACGTCGCTGCGCCAGCGCCGCCAGGTCGCAACTGCGCTGCGCCACTGCAACCGCCTCGGCGGCCAGCTGCGCCTGCTGCTGCAGCGACTGCTGGCGCACCAGGCCGTCGGCCACCTGCTGCAGGGCCAGCAGCAGGCCCTGGTTGTACTGCTCCACGGCAAGGTCGTAGTCGGCGCTCGCCACGCCCAGCTCGCCACGCCGGCGGCCGCCGTCATACAGCGGCAGGTTGAGCGCGGGGCCAAGGTTGTAGGCCAGTTTGTCGTAGTGCAGAAAGTCCAGCAGGCTGCCCTGGGTCGCGTTGCTGCCCAGCCCGGCCAGCAGGTCGATATTGGGATAGAAATCGGCCTTGGCCACCTCGATGCCGCGCGCCGCGGCAGCCACCTGCCAGCGCCGCGCCTGCAGGTCCGGGCGCTGGCCAAGCAGCTCCAGCGGCAGATGTGCGGGCAAGCCGATGTTGCGCTGCAGGTTCAGGCGCGGCCGGCGCAGCCGCTCGCCTGCCCCCGGTCCCTGCCCGGCCAGCACGGCGAGCTGGTGCTGAGTGATGACACGGGCCTCGTGCAGGGCATCCAGGCGCCGGTGGCTCTCGGCCAGCGGCTCCTGCAAACGGTTCACCTCCTGGCGTGTGCCGATGCCATCGCGCAGGCGGCTCTCGGCCAGTTGCACACGTGCCTGCTGCTGGGTCAGCAGGGCCTGGGCGATGTCCGTCTCGGCATACAGCAGGGCCAGCTGGATGTAGCTGCGCAGCAGGTTGCCCTGCAGCTCCAGCGCCGCTACCCGCGCCTCGGCCACCTGCTGGCGGACCTGGTCGACGGCCGCATGGCTGCGGCTGCGTTCGCGGTCCCAGAGGTCGAGGTCATAGCGAAAGCCGAGCTGGCTGCTGTTGTTCCAGCTGCTGGTACGCCCGAGCACGCCGGGGCCGTAGAAGTAGTCGGCCGGCCAGCGCTTGCGCTGCACGCTGGCATCGAGCTGCACCTGCGGCGCCTCCGCCGACTCCACCACGCCGGCCAGTGCCTCGGCCCGGCGCACACGGGCCGCCGCCTGGGCCAGGCTCGGGCTGTGCGCCAGCGCCTGCTCCATCCAGGCGTCCAGCTGGGCATCGCCATAGGCGCGCCACCAGCGAGTGTCCGGCCAGGCAGCTTCGTGCTCGGCCTGCTGCACGGCGGCGCCGAGGTCGACAGCGTCGGCCTGCAATAGGTTGGATTGGGGAACAATGCCGTGGCTGTCGATACAACCAGCGAGCTGGGCAAACAGGGTCAACAGACTGGCGTTCATGAGGCACGACCAAGCGATGCGAGGCATCTGCGCTACATCCTGGGAACGGGCGAAACCGAAGGGGCGGCAGATTCTAGAAGGGCGCCGTGCGGCGGATAAGCAGGCAGTTAGATGATGGATTGTGTACTGAAATAGCAGTAATCCCGACTAGACTGCGGTGACAGAATCCGCCTCCCTGCCCCGTCGGAATCCTCCATGGACACCCTCTTCAACATGCGCGCCTTCGTCTGTGTGGCGGAAACCGGCAGCTTCACCGCCGCCGCCCAGCGCATGTCACTCACTACCTCGTACGTCTCGCGCGCCGTCGCCACCCTGGAAACCCACCTGCGCACTCGTCTGCTGCACCGCACCACGCGGCGCCTGGCGCTGACCGAGGCCGGCCAGCGCTACCTGCTGCGCTGCGAGCAGATCCTCAACTACATCGACGAGGCCGAGGCCGAGGCCGGCGAGGCCAATGCCCACCCGGTCGGCGTGCTCAAGGTGCATGCCATGACCGGCATCGGCCAGCACTACCTGATCAAGGCCATCGCCGAGTACAACAAGATCTACCCGGATGTGAGCTTCGACCTGACCCTGGCCAACCGCAGCCCCGACCTGCTCGACGAGGGCTACGACGTGTCCATGGTCATCGCCAGCGAGCTGCCCGACTCGGGCTTCATCTCCAAGCACCTGGGCAGCACCTACAGCGTGCTGTGCGCCTCGCCGGACTATCTGGCGCGGCACGGTACGCCGCGCCAGGTCAGCGACCTCGGCGGCCACCACTGCCTACGCCTGATCAACAACGTGATGGGCCTGGACAAGTGGCTGCTCGACGGCCCGGACGGCCAGGAGCAGGTGCTGATCAAGCAGACGCCGTTCCAGGTCAACACCGCCGACGCCATGACCGAGGCGATCAAGGCAGGTATCGGCATCGGCGCGCTGCCGCTGTATTCCGCCGTCGGCGGCCTGGGCGACGGCAGCCTGCTGCGCGTGCTGCCCAACCATCGCCTGTTCTCGCTGGGCATCTACGCGCTGTACCCATCGCGGCAGTTCCTCGATGCCAAGACCCGCACCTGGGTCGAATTCGTGCGCAACTTCCTGCCGGCGCTGCTGCGTGCCAACGACGAGGCGGTGGCCGCCGCCAGCCGGCAGCTGTCCGCCCGCTGAAGTGGCGACGATGAAACAGCCGCACCTGGCAGAAGCTGTTTTACCCGCCAAGCAACAATTGCCTCGGCTCAGGCTGCTAACCTGAAGCGAACCGCCAGCGTCTGCCGCTCTGCCCCGGCCCTTACAGGCACATAGAAGCGAGCGCAGACGCCCCGCCCGAGGAGACTCCATGAGCCTGTCGTTGCTGAACCGCTACGCCTTCTTCGCCTTCTGTGTCCTGCTCACCCTCGCCAGCCTGCCGTTCCTCGGCGCGCACGAGTGGCTGTGGCTGCTGACCCTGCTCGGCGGGCTGCTCAGCCTGGTCGGCATCAACGACCTGCTGCAGACACGCCACGCGGTGCGGCGCAACTACCCGATCCTGGGCAACATCCGCTACCTGGTGGAAGCCATCCGCCCGGAGATCCGCCAGTACCTGCTGGAGGGTGACCGCGAGGCGCTGCCCTTCTCCCGCGCCCAGCGTGGCCTGGTCTATGCGCGGGCCAAGAACGAGGGCGCCGACAAGGCCTTCGGCACTCTCAGCGACGTGTACCAGAGCGGCTTCGAATTCATCGGCCACTCCATGCTGCCGGCCGATCACTGCGACCCCAGCACCTTCCGCGTCAACGTCGGCGGCCCGCTGTGCCGGCAGCCCTACTCGGCCTCGGTGTTCAACATCTCGGCGATGAGCTTCGGCTCGCTCAGCGCCAATGCCATTCGCGCGCTGAACAAGGGCGCCTGGCTCGGCGGTTTCTACCACGACACCGGCGAGGGCAGCATCAGCCCCTACCACCGCGAGAACGGCGGCGACCTGGTGTGGGAGCTGGGCAGCGGCTACTTCGGTTGCCGCGACGAGCAGGGCCGCTTCGACCCGCAACGCTTCGCCGAACAGGCCGCCAGCGAGCAGGTGAAGATGATCGAGATCAAGCTCAGCCAGGGCGCCAAGCCGGGCCACGGCGGCATCCTGCCCAAGCACAAGGTGACCGAGGAAATCTCCCTGACCCGTGGCGTGCCGATGGGCCAGGACTGCATCTCGCCGTCGCGCCACAGCGCCTTCTCCACCCCAATCGGGCTGCTGCAGTTCATCGCCCAGCTGCGAGAGCTGTCCGGCGGCAAGCCGGTGGGCTTCAAGCTGTGCCTGGGCCACCCCTGGGAGTTCATGGGCATCGCCAAGGCCATGCTGGAGACCGGCATCCTGCCCGACTTCATCGTTATCGACGGCAAGGAAGGCGGCACCGGCGCCGCTCCCCTGGAGTTCACCGACCACATCGGCGTGCCCCTGCGCGAGGGTCTGCTGTTCGTCCACAACACCCTGGTCGGCCTCAACCTGCGCGACAAGATTCGCCTCGGCGCCAGCGGCAAGATCGTCAGCGCCTTCGACATCGCCAGCGTCATGGCCCTGGGCGCGGACTGGGCCAACTCCGCCCGCGGCTTCATGTTCGCCATCGGCTGCATCCAGTCGCAGAGCTGCCACACCAACAAGTGCCCGACCGGCGTGGCTACCCAGGACAAGCTGCGCCAGCGTGCGCTGGTGGTGACGGACAAGGCCCAGCGCGTGCACAACTTCCACCGCAACACCATGCGCGGCCTGGCCGAGATGATCGCCGCCGCCGGCCTCAGCCATCCCTCGCAGATCGAGGCCAAGCACCTGGTGCGGCGCATGTCGGCCAGCGAGATCAAGCTGTACTCGCAGCTGCACGTGTTCCTCAAGCCCGGCGAGCTGCTCGATGGCAAGATCGACGGCGAGTTCTACCGGCGCATGTGGGCCATGGCCCGCTCCGACAGCTTCGACCCGCAGCCGCTGGAGCAAAGCGCCTAGCCCGCGCCTGACGGGGCGCATGACCGCTGGTCATTCAGGCGCATCAAGCGGCACCACACGGTAGTCACAGGCATATCGACCGTGCGGGTGGAACGGTTCCACCCGCCCCAAGTGAGCATGCCGCCATGACGCAGACCGGCCGTGATTTGCGCATCGACTTCTTCCGTGGGTTGGCGCTGGTATTCATCTTCTGGGACCACATCCCCGGCAACCCGCTGGCGCAGATCACCCCGCGCAACGTCGGCCTGAGCGACGCGGCGGAGATCTTCGTGTTTCTCGCCGGTTACGCCGCCGTGCTGGCCTACGGCAAGCTGCTGCAGCGCGACGGCTACCTGGTCGCCTGCCTGCGCATCCTGCGCCGGGTCTGGGTGCTCTACGTGGCGCACATCTTCCTGCTGGCGGTGCTGATGGGCATCGTGTTCTTCACCAACAATCACGTCGAACAGAAGGACTTCGTCGGCGCCATGGGCCTCGACTACTTCCTCAGCCACCCGCAACAGGCGGTGACCGACGAGCTGTTGCTGCGCTTCAAGCCCAACCTGATGGACCCGCTGCCGCTGTACATCGTGCTGCTGGGCGCCCTGCCGGTGTGCCTGCCGCTGCTGCTGCGCTGGCCGGTGGCGCTGCTCGGCGGCTCCTGCCTGCTGTACCTGCTGGCGCCGCTGCCGCACATGAATCTGGCCGGGCCGCAGGGCGGCGAGTGGTTCTTCAACCCGCTGGCCTGGCAGTTCCTGTTCTTCCTCGGCGGCGCCGCAGCGCTTTATTCACAGCGCCGCCCGGCCGATGCGCCGCGGCCAACGCCGAGCGGCCCTTTGTTCATCGCCAGCGCCCTGTACCTGGTGGCCAGCGCCGCGCTGGCGCTGTCGTGGAAATTCCAGCTGCCGGACGACTGGATGCCACAGCTGCTGACCGATCTGATCTACCCGATCGACAAGACCGACCTGTCGCCACCGCGCCTGCTGCACTTCCTCGCCCTGGCCTACTGCATCGCGGTGATCCTGCCGCGCGGCGACTGGCTGCAGCGCTGGCCGGCGCGGGAGATGTGCCGCATGGGCCAGTACTCGCTGGAAGTGTTCTGCCTGGGCGTGCTGCTGGCGCCGCTGGCCGACGCCGCCAACAACCTGCTCGACGAGCACTGGCTGGTGCGCCTGGCCACTGCCATGGCCGGCCTAGCCCTGATGATGGCGCTGGCGCTGTGGCTGGACTTCATCAAGCGCTTCGGCCAACGCCGCACTCAGCCGGCGCCGCGCGACCCGCCACCACGGCTGCTGCACGGCGCGCGCTGAGCGTGGCGGCAGCAACTCGCAAGGAGCACGACCACCGCTCGGCGCCGACATAAAGCGCTCCTGCCTGCCCGGCGCCGACTAAGCTTGTTTGCAAGCAAAGCTTTCTGATCAGCCAGGCCATCGATCATGGGCGTACTTTGGCAATCGGATGCACCCCAGGCCGCGCTCCCCGCGAGCGAACCGGAAGCGCTTTTTACCCAGAATCCACCGCCGCGCCGGCGCCGCCTGAAACTGCTCATCTGGCTGGGCCTGTTACTGGTCCTGCTGGTTCTCGCGCTCGGCGTGTATCGCGAGCTGCAGACCGCGCGCTTCCAGGCCCGCGAATTCAGCCGCTACGCCGCCGAGCTGAGCTACAGCCTGCAGCCCGGCCCCAGCGCCGACATCGCCTTCCCCAGCGATGGGCCCTTCGACAAGCGCCAGGGCTATGCCCACCTGCCGCTACTGCTGGAGCGCCTGCAACAGCGGCACTTCCTGATCGCCGCGCAGGTACGCCAATCGCCCGCCCTGCTCGGCTATGCCGAACACGGCTTCTTCCCGCCCTTCAGGGAAAAGACCCAGTCCGGCCTGGCCATCGCCGATTGCCGCGGGGAGCCACTGTACCTGTTCCACTACCCGCAGCAGTTGTATGCCGGCTTCGCCGATATCCCGCCGCTGGTGGTGAACAGCCTGCTGTTCATCGAGAACCGCCACCTGCTCGACCGCGACCAGCCCCTGGCCAACCCGGCGGTGGACTGGCCGCGCTTCCTCAAGGCGGCACTGTCGCAGGTGGGCAAGAACTTCGCCCTGCAGGAACAGTCGGCCGGCGGCAGCACCCTGGCCACCCAGCTGGAGAAATACCGCCACTCGCCAGACGGCCTGACCCTGTCGGCCATGGAGAAGCTGCGGCAGATGATCTCCGCCAGCGTGCGCGCCTACCGTGGCGGGCCGGAGACCCTCGCCGCCCGCGAGCAGATAGTGCGTGACTACCTCAACAGCGTGCCGCTCTCCGCCGCACCTGGGCACGGCGAGGTGCACGGCCTGGCCGATGGCCTGCGGGTGTGGTTCGGCGCCGACTTCGCGCGGGTCAACGCCCTGCTCGACCCGGCCCGCACGCCGCTGGCCAGCCGCGCCGAACGCGGCCAGGCGCTGCGTCAGGTGCTGGCGCTGATGATCGCCCAGCGCCGCCCTTCCTATTACCTGGCCCAGGGCCGCAAGGAGCTGGAGGCGCTGACCGACAGCCACATTCGCGTGCTGGCCAGCGGCGGCGTGATCGACTGGGCCCTGCGCGATGCCGCGCTGGCACAGAAGCTGAGTTTCCGCGATCTGGAGCAGTACCCGGCGATCCAGCCGGTGCAGGGCAATAAGGGCATCAGCGTGGCCCGCTCGCGGCTGTCTGCGCTGCTCAACATGCCGCTGTACGACCTCGACCGCCTCGACCTGGCCGCCACTAGCACGCTCAACGACGAACTGCAGCAGAAGGTCAGCAGCTACCTGCGCCAGTTGGCCGATCCCGAGTTCGCCGGCCAGGTCGGCCTCTATGGCGAGCGCCTGCTGTCGCCGGAGAAAACCGCCGAGGTGCGCTACAGCTTCACCCTGTTCGAGCGCAGCCCGGACGGCGCACGGGTACGGGTGCAGACTGACAGCACCGACCAGCCGTTCGACATCAACGAGGGCAGCAAGCTGGAACTGGGCTCCACCGCCAAGCTGCGCGTGCTGACCACCTACCTGGAGGTGATCGCCGAGCTGCACCAGCGCTACGCCGGGCAGAGTCCCGAGGAACTGCGCAAGATCGAGGTGGCACCGCAGGACCACCTGAGCCGCTGGGTGCTCGACCAACTGATCGCCAAGCCCGACCTCGGCCTGCGCGACACCCTCGAAGCGGCGCTGGAGCGCAAGTACTCGGCCAGCCCCTACGAGACCTTCTTCACCGGCGGCGGCGCGCACACCTTCAGCAACTTCAAGCGCGAGGACAACGCGCGCATCCCCACCCTGCGCGTGGCTTTGCAGGAGTCGATCAACCTGCCCTTCATCCGCCTGCTGCGCGACCTGGTGCGCTACAGCACCTACCACGGCGCCAGCAACAGCGCCGCCCTGCTGCAGGACGACAAGCACCCGCTACGCGAGGGCTACCTCAAGCGCTTCGCCGACCGCGAGGGCACCACCTTCCTCCTGCGCTTCTGGCGCAAATACCAGGAGCAAAGCGCCCAGGAGCGCCTGGACACCTTCCTCGAGGGCCTGCGCCCCACCGCCGTACGCCTGGCCGCCGTGCACCGCTACCTGATGCCGGAGGTGGACGAGGCGACCTTCGCCGCCTTCATTCGCGCCCACGCCAACATCAAGGCCGAGAAGCTCACCGACAAGAAGATCCATAGATTGTACCTGGACTACGGCCCCGGCGCCTGGAGCCTGCCGGACCAGGGCTACATCGCCCGCGTCCACCCGCTGGAGCTGTGGCTGCTGGGCTACCTGATCGAGAACCCGCAGGCCAGCTTCAAGGACGCCGTGGCCGCCAGTGCCGAGGAGCGCCAGGAGGTCTACGGCTGGCTGTTCAAGACCCGCCACAAGAGCGCCCGCGACAGCCGCATCCGCACCCTGCTGGAGGTCGAGGCTTTCCTCGACATCCACCAGCGCTGGCAGCGCCTGGGCTATCCGTTCGAGCACCTGGTGCCGTCACTGGCCACCGCCATCGGCAGCTCCGGCGACCGCCCGGCGGCGCTGGCCGAACTGATGGGCATCATCCAGAACGACGGCATCCGCCAGCCCAGCGTGCGCATCGACCAGCTGCACTTCGCCACCGACACGCCCTACGAGACTCTGCTGCGCCACGATAACCAACGTGGCGAGCGGGTGCTGCCCACGGAGGTGGCAGCGGCGCTGCGTGGCGCCCTGTCTCAGGTGGTCGAGGCCGGTACCGCGCGGCGCCTGCACGGCAGCTTCCAGCTCGCCGACGGCACGCCGTTGGTGCTCGGCGGCAAGACCGGCACCGGCGACAACCGCATCGAGAGCACCACCCGTGGCGGCCATGTGCTCAGCTCCAAGGCCATCAACCGCACGGCGACTTTCGTCTTCTATTTAGGCCCGCGCCACTTCGGCACCCTCACCGCCTTCGTGCCGGGCCAGGCGGCGGAAGGCTTCCGTTTCACCTCGGCGTTGCCGGTGCAGGTGCTCAAGGGTATGGCGCCGATTCTCACGCCCTACCTGGAAGCGGCCGGGCAGACCGGCTGCGGCCTACCGCCGGTACCGTCCCGCGTGCGCCTGCTGTAGTTTCCTGCGGGCACAAAAAAGCCGATGCAGGGGCATCGGCTTTTTCTGACGCGACTCGGCTTATTCGGCCTTGGCCTTCTCGGCAGCGTCCTTGATCAGGGTCTGCAGCTCACCCTTCTCGAACATCTCGGTCATGATGTCGCTACCGCCGACCAGCTCACCGCCGACCCACAGCTGCGGGAAGGTCGGCCAGTTGGCGTACTTCGGCAGGTTGGCACGGATCTCCGGATTCTGCAGGATGTCCACGTAGGCGAACTTCTCGCCACAGGCCATTACCACCTGCGCGGCGCGCGACGAGAAACCGCACTGCGGCGCGTTCGGCGAGCCTTTCATGTACAGCAGGATGGTGTTGTTGGCGATCTGCTCTTTGATGGTATCGATAATATCCACGACTCACCTCGTCTGAACTTTCCCGGACCAGCGCCGGGCGGGATGACGCGATTGTACACGAAAGACCCAGCGGCAGGCTCGGGGATGGCGCTTGGCTTACCCCACCAGCCGACGACTAGACTGCAGGCAGAGCGCAGCAGGAATCGGAGACGGTGCATGAAGTGGCTGATCAGAACGGCGAGTACCCTCTATCTCTGCATCCTTGCCCAGGGCGCCAGCGCGGCGACCTACGAGGTGGGTTTCTACGACTACCCGCCGATGATGATCGAGGACGGCAGGCGCGGCATCTACCAGGACATCCTCGACGAGCTGGCCAAGCTCACCGGCGATAGCTTCAACGTGCAGTACTACCCCTACCCGCGCATCGGTCTGCTGTTCAACGAGGGGCAGCTGGACATCGAGCCCGGCGTCTATCCCGGCTGGGTGAAGACCCAGGCGACTCCCGGCCTGTTCTCCGTGCCCTTCGGCAAGGTGGTCGACGTGCTGGTGTTCGCCCCGCACCGGGCCTTTCCGGTCAAGCAACCGGAAGATCTGCGCGGCAAGTCGGTGGGCATGGTGCGTGGCTATGCCTACCCCGAGCTGCTGCCGCTGATCGCCTCGGGGCAGCTGGACCGGCGTAACGCCCTGAACGAACAGCAGCTGCTGGACATGCTGGCCAGGTCGCGCTTCGACCAGGTCATCGCCAACAAGGCAGTCGTCCAGTACAACCTGCTGCAGATCGCCGAGTACCGACGCCTGGAGATCGGCGACGTGATCAGCGCCTACGACGTCAGCATGCGCGTGCAGCCCAAGCACGCCGAGTGGCTGGACAAGCTGGACGCGGCAATCATCCAGCTCAAGCAGCAAGGCACCATCGAGAAGATCTACGCCCGCTACGGAGTACACCTCTGAGCTGGACGCGGCAGCGCCCGGCTCCACTCGGGGCTAGGCAGCCTCGACGCGCACCGGCACGCCGTTCAACGCGGCATTGCCGGACACCGCATCCAGCTGGCGGTCGTCGGTCAGGTCGTTGGCGCTGGCGCCCGGCTGGGCACTGGCGATGCCCATCTGCACACCCGGGCGGGCATGGCCCCAGCCGTGCGGCAGGCTGACCACGCCGGGCATCATCTCGTCGCTGGCCACCGCCTCGACTTCGATCTCGCCAACCCGCGACTGCACGCGCACGCGCTGGCCGTCGGCCAGGCCGCGCCCAGCCATGTCCTGCGGATGCATCAGCAGCTGGTGACGCGGCTTGCCCTTCACCAGGCGCTGGTAGTTGTGCATCCAGGAGTTGTTGCTGCGCACATGGCGGCGACCGATCAGTACCAGCTCGCCCTCGGCCGGCTGCGGCTGGGCGGCGAAGCGCGCCAGATCCGCCACCAACAGCTCGGGGGCGGCCTCGATGGCCTTGGACTCGGTCTTCAACCGCGCCGCCAGGTTCGGCTGCAGCGGCCCCAGGTCGATGCCATGCGGCGCCTCGCGCAGGGTGGCCAGGCTGAGCTTGTGCTCGGACTTGTCGCCATAGGGGCCGAAGCGCAGACCCATGTCGATCATCTGTGCCGGCGGCATGGTCGGCTTTAGCTCGGTGCCGTTCTTCGCGGCGAAGGCCTGGGCCAGGCCGACGAAGATTTCCCAGTCGTCCAGCGCGCCTTGCGGCTTGGCCAGCACCGGCTCGTTGAAGCGGGTGACGTTGCGCACGGCAAACACGTTGAAGGTGGTGTCGTAGTGGTCGTGCTCCAGCGGCGCGGTGGGCGGCAGGATCAGGTCGGCGTGGCGAGTGGTCTCGTTGATATACAGGTCGACCGAAACCATGAAGTCCAGGCCGTCCAGCGCCTGCTCCAGCTGGCGGCCGTTGGGCGTGGACAGCACCGGGTTGCCGGCCACGGTGACCAGCGCGCGAATCTGCCCCTCGCCGGGGGTGAGCATCTCCTCGGCCAGCGCTGCCACCGGCAGCTCGCCACCGTATTCCGGCAGACCGGAGACGCGGCTCTGCCAGACGTTGAAATGGCCGCCCGAGGTGGTCGCCACCAGGTCCAGCGCCGGGCTGGTGCACAGCGCGCCGCCGGCGCGGTCGAGGTTGCCGGTGACCAGGTTGATCAGCTGGATCAGCCAGTGGCACAGGCTGCCGAAAGCCTGGGTGGACACGCCCATGCGCCCGTAGCACACCGCCGACTCGGCTGCCGCGAAGTCGCGGGCCAGCTGGCGGATATCCTGCGCCGACACGCCGCAGCGCGCGCTCATGGCCTCGGCGGTGAATGGCGCGATGGCCTGCTTCACCTGCTCCAGGCCGTTGACCGGCAGGTGGCTGTCGCGGGTCAGGCCCTCGGCGAACAGAGTGTTGAGCAGGCCGAGCAGCAGCGCCGCGTCGTTGCCCGGGCGCACGAACAGATGCTGGTCGGCCATCGCCGCCGTCTCGCTGCGCCGCGGGTCGACCACCACCAACTTGCCGCCACGGGCCTTGAGCGCCTTGAGGCGCTTCTCCACGTCCGGCACGGTCATGATGCTGCCGTTGGAGGCCAGCGGGTTGCCGCCGAGGATCAGCATGAACTGGCTGTGGTCGATGTCCGGGATCGGCAGCAGCAGGCCGTGGCCGTACATCAGGTAGCTGGTCAGGTGATGCGGCAGCTGGTCCACCGAAGTGGCGGAGAAGCGGTTACGCGTCTTCAGCTGGCCAAGGAAGTAGTTGCTGTGGGTCATCAGCCCATAGTTGTGCACGCTGGGATTGCCCTGGTACACGGCTACGGCGTTCTTGCCGTGCTCGGCCTGGATCGCCGAGAAGCGCTCGGCGACCAGCGCGAAGGCTTCGTCCCAGGCGATCGGCTGCCACTGCCCATTGACCTTACGCAGCGGCTGGCGTACGCGGTCCGGGTCGTTCTGGATGTCCTGCAGCGCCACCGCCTTGGGGCAGATATGGCCACGGCTGAACGTGTCTAAGGCATCGCCCTTGATCGACAGGATGTGGCGGCCGTCGTCGCGATCCTCGGTTTCGATGGTCAGGCCGCAGATGGCCTCACACAGGTGACAGGCACGGTGATGGAGGGTCTTGGTCATGGCCTAGCCTCTATTGTTCTGATCGAGACGACCGGTCTAGTCGCCATCCCGCGACTATGGCGCCAGACACCCAGCTTGGCCAGCGGCCTTCGACGCGTGAATCGGCGGCCATCATGGGCACCGATGCATCCGGCGATGCCCGAGACATCCGGAAAGCCTGCTGGCCGGGGGCCATTTGCTCCAATGCGTCGTTTCCTTATGATGTAAACAGGGGTTGTTAGGGGTTATCAGGGTGCGGAATACGGGGCTTTCAGCGGCTTCGCTCACCCTGCAACCCCCTGCCATCCCCTGCGATTGGTACAGAAAGTGGTACAGGTTTATCGGCACACCTCATTGGCGGCCAGCAGTTCCTTCTCGTAGCCCTGCCGCTGGCGGCGATCAGCCAGCAACGCCCTCACCTTCTCCTCCAGGCTGTCGCTTCTGCGCAGTCCATCAGCTGCCCATGCTGGCACCGCGACAGGCTCTGTCGTGCACGGTACAGGGATCGGCACCTCTACGCGCACCACGCGCGGCTCGGGTTCTTCGACCTGACCGGCGCACCCCGCCAGCGCAAGCACTGATATCATCACCATTCGCATATGCAGTCCTTTAGGGATAAGTCGATGAAGCCTGATGTTTGGAAAATCATCCGCGACACGCTTGGCACCGAGGGCAAGGTGGCGTATGTCAGCGACAGCATTTGGCCTCGTATCACAACCACTCTTGATGGCGATGGAGCTAGGCATGGTGTAATCCCTCTCGCCCTGCAGACGAGCGCCAAGGAGCACGGCTTTCAAATCACTGCAGCAGACTTCAAAAGCGGTCGATACGAAGTGCGGGCACTTGAGCTTCAGTCATAACCCAAGCTCTCGATCAATGACCGCCTCCGCGGCGATGCAGGCGTCTCCCCCCGTCCGCTCCTGCTGCAGCCGGTTGGCGGCTTGGTAGTCCTGCTCGGCGCCCTGCCTTGCCTGCTGCTGCGCATCCTTGGCAGCCTCAGCTCTCGACTGGGCGGCACTGCGCAGGCCAGCGATGGCCGTGTTCTGCTCGGCAACCTGAACAAGCAGAGTGCCGCGCGTTTCACGGCAGGCGCCCAGCTTGCCGGCATCCTCCAGCCGTGCGCCGCGCTCGCTCTCCAGCTCACCCTGCAGGCCAACGACGCGGACCTGCTGCACGCCACCGGCCATGGCGGCGAGCGCCAGGCCGGCAAGGGCCATCCATACCCAGGCCGGAACCAGCTTCAGCCAGGCGCTCACAGCACCACATCCATGGCATGGGCGTAGTTCACCGACCACTTCTGCCGCAGCTTCGCCCGCTCCTGGGCTGTGCCGTTTGCGTAGGCGCCGGGCCGCCAGTTGCGTAGGTAGTAGCGCCAGGCGGTCTCCACTGCACCGACGTCGGGCAGCGGGTTTGGGTCAGTCCAGTACAGGAGCCGCGCCAGGGCGCAGTCGAGCACGTCAACGGTACCCGGCAGCGCATCGAAGATGCCCTGCTCGGTCGGCGGCACGCCCAGGGCTGCGCACACTTCGAGCACATGCTGGCGGCTTGAGCGGTGCCGCAGGACACCAGCCACGCCGCCGCCCAACTCGAACTGGAAGATGCCCCGCGCCGGGCCGCACTTGCCGGGGCGTACCGGCAGCTGGCACTGCTCGCCGTTCGGCGCTTCCTGCAGGTGAGTGGCCAGTAGCTGAATCTCTGCCGCGGGCTTGGTCATTTTCGCAGGCAGCAGCAAGAGCGCCTCGGCCAGCGGGCCGTTGCGGATTTCACGCAGGGTCATGGGGTGCTCCAGAAATGAAAAAGCCCGCACTTGGCGGGCTTGGTGATCTGTCAGATCGGGTCAGGTGGGGAGTCGCAAAGATCAACCTGGATAGGCGGCTGGCTTGTGGCCGTGCCCTGGATCAGGCCCAGGGTGTAACCGATGCAGATGCAGACGGTGGCGAAGATCGCGGTCTTGATGACGAGCGCGGAGCGGACAGCTGGCATGCGAGATCCTTCTCGTGGTTGGGCTGGCGCGAGTATAGCCGCCCTACTCTGTCGGCCAGGCTACTTCAACTTCCCCGGCGCGTACTCTGTCTTCCAACGCCTGGCGCTGGCCGATGATGGTTCCGCTCAGCACGGCGAATGCCTCGGCCTTCTGGAGGATACGGCGGATCAGCTCAGCCTCATCAATCCCCCTCGCCACGGCAAGCGCCGCCACCAGGGGCCCGCCGCCGGCGCGCGCCTCGGCTTCCTGCTTGTCCCAGCTCAGCACTTCGGAGTCAGGATAATCTCGCTTGAGTGCCGCCAGGCGGCGGTCGCACTCATCCCGCAATTTGTCCAACGCCTCCCCAGGAGACGTGCCAGGCCAGCCAGGAAACTGCCACCGCTGGCGCACATCGCTCGGCGCATCGGGCACCTCGGTGGCGTCAGATGGCGGCGCGAGTTCTCCAGATAGAGACCCTTCGTCCCAGCCCCCAAGATACATACCTACAGCATCAACAAAGTGCTTCATAGCTCCGCCTTGATTACGAGTCGCCAGCTGGTGTTCGTCAGCGCCACCGACACACCTGATCCGTTCAGGGCCATAAAGGCGTTGGCGTGGGAGCCAAACCGCACCCGGAGCTGGGTGGCTGTTTTTGTGATGACGATGCCGCGGTCGGCGTTTGTGGTCGCCACAACTGTCAGGTAGTCGTTCTGGATTATGTCGCCTACGGCGTAGACGCCATCGATTACCTCGCAATGAAGCTCAGCCCAGACTTTGCTGGGTGTATTCGTCAGGCCATGGCTAAGGGTCAGCGACCCACCAGACGTGATCGTTTGCTTGGTGCTCACATAAGGGGTGGGAGTAGAACCAGCTAGGGCCTGACCATTCGCCTTGGTGTAGTCGATACACCGCCAGTTGCCGGAGCCCAGCGAAAGCCACTCAGCCACATCACCAGCAGCGGCCACAATGGAGGCGCCGCCGGGCAAAATCATGCTCGTTGCGTGGTGAGTGATTGTCGGAGCGGCGCCGAACACGGTGGTGCGTCGAATGCCTGCCCGCGCTGAGCCCCAGGAGCTGATGGTGACCGAGCCCGAAATGTTAATGGTATTGGCGTCAGCGGCGCCCAGGTCAACCGTGCTGGCAGAGGCCAGCGTCACAGGCGATGCTTCGTTCAACGGGCCAGGCAGCTGTAGGCCCTCCCCCGCAGGAGACTCACCCAAGCCGCCGGCAACCTTCACAACAGGAATTGCTTCAACCACTGGTCACCACCGGAATGTTTGCGGGCGTGCCATCGCTCAGCCAGAACGGCAGCTCACCATCGGTTGTCAGGGGAATGTCTTCGCGGGTGCCGTCCGAGAGCACGAACGGCACCGCAGCAGGAATGCCGGCCAAGCTGTCGCCCTCGGGCAACTGCTGCAGGCGGCCGGCCACCCTCACCATGGGCCGGCGGGCGCTCATCAGAGAATCACCGGCGCTTCTTCAACGGTGGCCAGCTCAGTGGCCGAGTCGGCGCGCCCCAGGTACTGGCAGACCTTGTTGGCATTGGCTACGTCGGTGGAGTCGAGCGGAGCGCTGATCACGCCACCAGAAGTGCCCAGCCAGTACTGGGCGCCAGGCGTCAGGCCGGTGCGGTTACCGTTGACGGTGTTGAGGCGTTTCACCGTGGCGTCGTTCGGTGAAGTCACCGCCACCTCAACATAGCCCCACGCTTCCCGGCCGTTGCTGTTGTCCGCCTTACGAGCAGTCAGCGTGCCACCGTCATCGAACAGGTTCACGAAATCACCGGCTGACAGGTTCTCGCTTGTGGGGGCGACCACCTGGTTGGCACCGATGCCAGCAGGAAGAAAGCTGTTATCCAGCACGCCAGCCGCGTTCAACGCCGGGATCTTGCCAGCGTCAGCCGAGCCGAGCGAAGTGACGATGGCAAAGGCCTGCTTGATACGGCCGCCGGCGCGAGTGAGGAATCCTTGTGGCATGGCTAGCCCTCCAGTTCGATGGGGTCAGATAGGTTGAGGGTGATGCGGTTGGGCGCCGTGGCGGCGCCGATCAGCACGTGGAAGCCGTCATCTGCCGGCGTCTGGGTGAGCGCACCGTTGGCGCCGAGGTACACACGGCCTGGTGGCCAGTTCCAGTTGGAATCCTCCAGCACGCCAAGGCGCTGGATGTTCACCGGGTCGCCTTCGCCGGCGGCGGTGAGCGTGATGCCGAGCAGCAGGTCTATATGCTCCGCGTCCCGGTAGTCGAGGTAGAAGGCGCGGCCGTCCAGGTCGTACACGGCGCGCAGGGCGCTGAGCACTTCACCGGCTGAGCGCTGCAGGGCAACGCCACCAGCAGGGCCAGGCGGCCCGGGCGGGCCCTGGCTGCCGTGCTCGAGCACCATCAGCTCGACCTGCTGCAGGATCACCAGGTACTCGCGCTCTACCTCAGCCGTGTCGCCTACCTGGAACTCCAGCACTGCCAGGTAGGCGGTTTCATCCATGGCAGCCCCCCGGCTTGGCCTGGCCGCCCTCGAAGTAGCGCACTAGGTCGCCGCTGGCGAACTCGACTTCGAAGGTGTAGGCCCAGTCGCCCACCAGCTGCTCGGTCTGCTCCTTGGTCAGGGCGCGGGTCACGGTGCCCGGCGCTGGGTTGGCGAGGCCTGCGCCCAGCGTCAGCACCAGGTCATCACCCGCCAGCCCGGAGAAGCGCATGCGCACCACGGCGCCGGTCAGGTCTACCGGCAGCTTGTAGACGAGCTGGCCGCCCTGCGGCTGGGTGCCCACGGCGGAGACGGTGTTGATCTCCAGGGTGTCCGCATCCACGCGCTGGGCGCGGTGCGGCAGCGCCTTGTCCGGCTCGCGGTTGATGGTGGGCAGCCCCGTTACGTTGCGCACCCACACCGGCCAGTCACCGGCCAGGCCGTGATCTGGTGCGGTTACCTGCGCCGGCGCACCGCTGATGCCGGCGATCTGCTTGTAGGCGAAGTCCGGCTGCATGAGCCGCACGGTGTCGCGGTAGGTGGTGCCCGGTACAACGGGCAGGTCCTGGCGGGCCGGCTGCATGGCTGGCTATCTCCGAGTAGGGATGAATCAGGGGGCGAAGGTGAAGGTCACCGTGCGGCCCAGGCCTTCGGCCCAGTCGTGCGCGCCGATGGTCCAGCCGATTTCCGTCTGGTTGGTGCCGGTGTCGTAATACACGCCGATGTCGGCAGTGCTGACGTCGAGCGTGCCGATGCCCTGCACCTCCAGCGAGGTGATGGCGGAGACGTGCGCCGTCTGGTCGCCGAGCAGCGCCACGTAGAACTCGGCGCCCTCCTCCATCTGCAGCACCTTGGCCATGCTTACGGCGGTACCGCCCACGCCTGGCAGATTGATGGTGTCGGGGAACAGCGAGCCGAAGGCATCTGTGCCCGCCGGCCAGCCGCGGAAGTAGCCCACCTGGTAAGTATCCGGGCCGGAGTCCACACGGCCCGCCGTGACCAGCACCGAGTCTGGCGGGATCAGGCCAGCAACCGCCCCAGTCAAGACCGCCACTTGGGCGTCCAGGGCGTTCAGCCAGTTCAGCATGTCTGCGCTCAGCGCCACCACCGGCGCCGCCGGGTTGGTGCTGTCCACCTCGATGCCATCGCCGGCCTCGACGCTCGTAACCCCGCCGCCACCCGGCGTGCTGTTCTGCAGCTGCTGCAGGGTGCCGGCTGTTACGCGGGCTTCAATCAGCGCGCCGGCATCCCACACCTGGGCGCCGCTGGCTTCCTGGTCCCGCGCCACCGTCACCAGGGCGCCGCTGACAGCGGTGGCCTTGACGATCTCGCGGCGCAGCTCCACCTGCGTGGTCGGGTCGCGCTCCACCAGCGTCAGCAGGTAGTAGGCCTCACCACCCAGGCCAGTGAGCTTGGCCGCCTCGCCTGGCGCTACGGAAAGCTGGGTAGCCTCGGCCGTGGCCGCCACGGTCAGAGCCGTGGACCAATAGTTGATGAACAGCTGCATGGATGCTCCTAGACCCAGGAATAGGCGTGGCCTTCCACCTGGTTGCGAATGACTTCCCCGGTGATCGGGTTGTATGAGCCGTAGATGAAGTTGAGCGGCACCGGGCCGGCGGCGGTGTCGTACACCACAACGCCAGCGTCCAGCCCGTGCGGGGTCAGGGCGGCGCCGGCCAGGTAGTACAGGGTGGCGTCCAGCCGGGTGAGGATGCCGAGCGGCTGACAGATCTTGTTCGATGGCCGTGCGGCGCCGATGCTGAGGTTCGCTGGTACCGGCTCCGCAGGCTTGCCGAACTGGTGCAGCGCCTGGGTCAGCTCGGCGGGCCGGCTGAAGGCGCCGCCCGACCAGGCGTGGCGGTCCACGTCCAGCTCGATCGCGCGGCCGATGCTCTGGAAGCTGCCAAAGCTCTCGGTACGCACCACCACCTGGTCTTCCAGGGTGTAGGTGACGGTCACCTCAGCACCCACGCCGGTGATGTTCTCGATCAGCTTGCGCACCTCGAACTGCACGCGCTCGGTCTCCGTACCGCCAACGGCCAGCCAGATCTCGCCACGGTGCACCTCCAGCCCGGTCTCGTAGGGCGTGCCGCCCAGGGTGCCGGAGTAGTCGGTGTAGGCATCCAGGTGCAGGCGCAGCAGCGCCGGGGTGCCGTCCTGCCCGTACCAGGCGCCGAACACACAACTGGCAATGGCGTGCGCGGTGTAGTCGCCGGTTGGTGTGTAGTAGCTGAGCCCTGGGTTGTCGGCCGCGTTGACGATCTCGCCGCCGGTGATCTCCGCCAGCCACATGTTCAGCGGTACCACGTAGGGCTCGTCCAGCGTTGTGTCCCACTCGGCCACGGCGGAGTTGTCGGCCAACAGCGTCAGGACCAGGGCCAGGTCGCCTTCCACCACAGAGAAAGCCGCCTCGGCATAGCCGCACACCGTCGAGCCGTAGGAGATGCTGATAAGCCAGCGGGCGCCGTCGTGGCCTACATCCAGAAAGGTGCCTTCCAGAAAACCGCGCTTCTCGGGCAGGCCAACGTCTGGCCAGCGCAGGCGGTTGCTGGTGAAGGTCACACCATTCACCCGCACGCTCACCCCCACGCCCACATCAGGCTCCAGGGAGTTCTCGGCCAGAATGGTCTGCTGGTCCACCGTCTTGCGCTCGCCCTCCAGGTAGATCGGCGAGCTACGGAAGGCGGCCTGCCCGAAGGTCAGGCCCAGCCCCGCATAGAAGCTGGTACTCGTCACGCCTCGGATGATGGCCTTGCTCAGCCACTGCTCGTCCGGGTCTTCCGGCGTCACCACCGGCTCAGGCATGCCGATATCCCACAGCCAGGTGTCGTTGCTGTAGAGGTCCACGGGCATGGTGCGGCCGCTGCCCAGGGTGAGCACGTCGTCGACGATCAGCCCATGCCAGGGCCAGCCGAACAGCACGGCGTTGTCTTCAGGCTCCAGGAACATTGCTGAGCTCCATCACCACCTCGGCGGCGTTGTCGTCGATCAAGGTGATGGTCTTGGTGCGCTTCACCCGGAACACCAGCAGCCCGTCAGTGGTGGGCAGCGTGCGTTCCGGGTAGTAGGTGCGGGTATCCGCGCCTCCCTCGCCCACCTTCTCCGTCAGTGGGCTGGCGATGCCGGTGCCCTGGTTGGTGGGTTGCGGGGTGTTCAGCGCTGGCGAGCTGGTCGCCGGGCGCGCGCCGCGCGACTCCAGCTGGCGCAGGCCGGCCTGCTTGCGCGGGCTGGGCGCCAGGGCGTTGAGGTCGTTCTGGATGTTGCGGCCGGTGCGCTTGGCCACCATGTTGTCGTGGATGGCCTGGCGCTCGGCGGCGCCGGTGGCGGCGCGCGCCTGGGTGATACCGGCACCGATGGCACGGCGCTGCTCCTCCAGTGTCGCCATCAGATGAACTCCAGCAGGTCGTCAGGGATGGCCACCCGGTAAGTGGCCGTGGCCTCGGCGACGAACTCGTCGCGCTGATCGGCCGGAATCTCCGGCGAGGTGATCTGCATACGCCGCGGGAAGCTGTTGTCGTCCACGTTGTTCCAGTTGCCGGCGAAGCCATCGAGCGTCTCGTCGTACACCTCGGTACCGTCCACGTTCTGCAACTGGGTAGGCAACACGATGGTGCCCGGCGCGCTGCCGCTGGGTGTGCTCGGCGGGATCGGTGGCAGCACGAGCGGATCGGTCACCCCGCCGCCGCCTTGGCTTACGGCCAAGGTAATGGTGGTGAGCGCCGTCTGCGCATCGAAGTCAAACTCGTGCAGGAGACTCCACACAGGGGCCTGGCAGCGGACCCGCTGGTCCTCTACCCGAAGGGTGTGGCGCAGCTCCAGGGCCATCACATCACTGGTCGGCATCTGCACGGCCAGGCGGTTCTCGCGGTGGGCCATCTGCAGGGTGGTGCGATGGATGCTCAGCGCGCACTGCAGCGCCGAGGTCCAGCGGTCCACATCGCGCACATCCACCACCCAATCACCCAGGGCATCCTCGACGGCGTCCGGGTCGGCGGCGGTGAAGGCCGCGCTCTCCCAAGCTTCGCCGCGGTCGCTGCCTTCGCTGTCGGCCGAGAACTGGTCGCGCTGGATCACCTCGCCCGCGGCGGCCATGCTGGTGGGCGCCTCGATGCGGATGGTGTAGCGCTCGGTGATCGGCTGTATCCAGCGCATGCCACCGGTCCAGGCGCCGCGCAGCAGCAGGTCGGGGTACGGGTTCTTCCACAGGAACGGCGGGTCGCACAGGCCACCAGTGCCCGAAGGCGGCAGCCGGTACCAGTCCTCGTCGCTCGGGTTGATGATGCCGGTGTAGCCGGCGCCGTTGGTCTCGTCGAGCACCTGCTGGATATCCGGCAGTTCGGTACTGCCCTGGTTACCCCACATGCAGAAGCCTTCCAGGTCGCCCACGCCGAACAACAGCGGGTGCTCCCAGAAGAAGTCCTGGTGCCGCTCGCGCAGCCGGTCGAAGCGGTATTCGCCCACCAGTTCCACGACGTTGACGCGCTCGCTCAGCTCCACCGGCGTCCACACCAGGCTCTGGTCCATGGTCACGCCATCGCCCAGCAGCATGAACGGCGCAGTGGCTTCGAGCGGCAGCATCTCCAGCGCGCCGCCGGGGCGCTTCTGCAGCGTGGCGTTTACAGTGCTCTTGCGCTCCTGGGCGTAGTCCCAGCGGCTACGGCCGGCAGGATCTTCGAACAGATCGGCGGACCACAGACCACGCACCAGAGCGTTTACCTGCGCCACCGTCAGCGCTTCGATCAGGTCTTGCAGGCGGTCGCTGCAGTCGCAGCGCACGGTGCGCATCACCGGCTCAAAGATTGGGCGAATCACACGGCCATCGAACATCAGCTCCTCAACCCAGCCAGTGCCCGTCCAATCGCGGTAATAGACCTGCACGGTGCGGCCGATGAAGGTGAACGGGTTCACCGGGCCCGGATCAAGCAGCAAGGTGAACTCGGCCAGGGAGGCTGAATCACGCTCCGTCTCTACCCGCGCACCACCAGACAGCAGGTGACTGTGGTCCTCGCCGCCGAGCACCAGGCGCACATCCCACACAATGCTCTGGCGCGGCACTACCGGCTCAGGCGCAGGTGGCTGGACCAGGCCGGCACCTCCGCCCAGGACTACCCCGCCGATCACGCTTCCGTTAATCAGCATGGGTCAGGCTTCCTCGGCAGTGAACGACCAGTCGTGCGTGTTGGCGCCTGGGTCCAGGCCGCGCTCAGGGCGGCCCATCAGCACGGTGAACACCGGCATCCAGCACACCTGGTACTCCAGCGCGCCGGCGCGCGGCGTGATGGTGGCCACCTTGGTGGCGGGGTTGTAGGCGACCGGGGTCTTCAGCCATTCCCGGCCGGTGTAGGCCAGGCACCACGGCGCCACATCAGGCCGAACGGTGCCAGGAATAGTGGTGGTCAGTGCAGCGGTGCGCACCTCCATCTGCTGGGTACAGCGCAGCTCTAGCGGCTGGTCGTAGTCCAGGCCGGCAAGGCCTGGCCCCATCCAGCCAGAGCCGCTGACGGAAACAACCCAGCGCAGATCCCAGTGGCGGAACTTCACCGCCGCGCCCTTGCTACGGCGCAGGATTGGCCCGTCGCCAAGCGGCGCAAAGCGCTGCACTGGCTGGCCAGCCTGCGGGCGAATGGGTACGCCGCCCAGCATGACTTCTACTCGGCTCATGTATTCCTCGGGTTCTGAGTCAGCGGCGGCGAATGCCGCGCTTGTCCTTCTGGCGGCGCAGGGCCACGGCGAAGTCGTCTTCGCGCATCAGCACGGGATAGTCACCATCAGCGGTCGAGAGCACAGCTCGACCGAAGTCACGCAACGGCGACTCGCCAGAGGCAGCGGCCCGCAGCTCAGGGCTGACAGCCGGGATGGCAGGCAGAGAAAGGCCGCCACCGGCCACGCCCCCGGTAGCGAACTTGGGCATCTGCAGGCGATTCAGTTGGTGAACCATGCCGGCGCCGTAGTGCTGCACCGCGCGGGCGTTGAGGATGCCCTCACCGTTACTGAGCCGCGCCAGGATGCTGTCGCTGGTGCCGGTGCCCGGGCCGCGCAGAATGCCGCCAGTGGCAGCGGCCGGCACGGACGGGTCAACTGTAGCGCCAGAGCCATCCGGCGGCAGAACTGTTGGCTTGATGATCATCGCCCGGGCGAGCCGGGCCGCCAGGTCGTTCATCTTCTGCAGGATCTGATCTGCCCCAGCCTGGTCCCACTGAATATCGATACTGACAACCGCAAGGGCCTCGGCTTCTTTCTTGAGCGTTTCCAGCCGCGTACTAACCTCGTCGACTTCCTTCTGGGTATTGGAGGTCTCCAGCTTCGCTGCTTCATTGGCAATGCGCGCGAGGTCCTCCGCTATACCTGCGAAGCCATAGTCATTGGCGCCGGCAGCTTGCAGCTGCTTCAGTAACTCTCCAGCTCGGCGAGCTTCATCGATTGCGCGGTCGGGATCTCTATCAGCTATCGCCCGCCGGGCATTTACACGCGCCTGGTAGACATCGGAAAGCTCACCGCCAGACTGGGCGCCGCCGCCCCGGACGTCACGAACGAGTTGAGCGAACTCCTTCTCGATCGCCAGCTCCTTCTGCTTGGCCTTTTCGAGAGAGGTATTAGCTTTCTTTAGTTGGTCCTCTGCTTCCTTGATCTGCTGTTTCTTAACATCAATCGCATACTGCCGAATGGTACGCAGGCGCTCGGCATGAGCTTGTTCACCAGCCTCTTCCAGTCGCTGCCGCTCTTGCTCGCGCTCAATGAAACTGTCGTAAGTCGTACCTAATTCTGCGGTATGCCGGCGGAGCGCCTCTTCCTCGTCGAACTGCAGCCCTTCCCTCTCAGCGGCCGCGCGCTCTAGATTCACCTGCCGCCGTATTTGGCTATCCAGTTCGGTGCGCTCAAGCATCTCTAATTGCGCGGAGTAAGTGTCTGCTTCGGACTTTGTCGGGGTCGCCCCACTTGATGCCTCGCCACCACCAAACCCACCAAGCAGGAAGGAGAACCCTTTCTCAAGCACCTGGGGACGGCTTACCAGCCGATAGAACTCCCCGAATTTATCCAGCCAAGAGGGAGCCTTCGCTGAGCTCGCGGCGGACAGCGCGGCCGACAGGCGCGTAACCGAGTTAATGGCGCTATCAGAGGCGCCGGTGAAGTCGTCGAGCTTGGATACTGCGATGGTCAACGAATTGGTGAACTTAGTTGCTGCGCCCCCGAATGTTTCAGGCAGCTTCGAAGCCTCCTCGGTGAGCTTCGGCAGCTGGCCAATCAAAGCAGTAGAGATTACCTCCGCCGTCAACTTGCCCTCAGCGGCCATTTCACGAAGGGCGCCCACATTGACCTTCAGCCCATCAGCGAGCGCTCTCAGGAGGCGCGGCGAGCTTTCCGCAAGCGTATTGAACTCTTCTCCACGGAGGACGCCGGAGCCCAAGGCTTGGCTGAACTGCTGAATGGTCGAAGCGGTCTCTGCAGCTGTGGCGCCACTGATGCGCAGCGACTTGGTGACGGCGTCGATGATCTTCAACGCATCCTGCTGTCCTCGCCCGACATCGCGGAGCGCAGGAGCCAGACGCGAATAGAGCGTAACCACATCAGCCAAAGGCGCTTGGTTTTCTTGCGCAATTCGCAGGGTCTGCTGTTGCGCCTCATTGAATTCTTGCTGCGAATGGGTAGCCAGTTGGAGCTGGGCATCCATTTTCTTGGCTTCGTCGGTGATCTGAATGTAGGAGCGCGCGACCGCAGTCAACGCCAGCGCTCCGCCGGCTCCTGCAACGAGTCCGCCACCAAAACCACTGCCGCTACCATTGAGCCCCTGCAGAGCCTCTCGGCTCTCACGAATCCTGGCCGTAAGCTGCTGCTGAGCTACAACGAGTTCCTGGTTCGTCAACTTCCCGCTACGGCGAAGCTGTTCGTACTGCTGAGTAGCCCTATGTATTTCCTGCTGCGCCGCACGGAACTGATTAACCCCAAGGTTTTCCCGGGCGGCCTCTAGGTTTGCCTGCCGCTGGGCAGCAGCTTGCAACTTCAACGCCGCAGCACGCTCGCGAATACCTCGCACAGCAGCATCTTGGCGGCCGGTGCTCAGGGCCTGATCCATCTCCGCATTAAGGCGGCGCTGCTCAGCCGCAAGGCGAGTAGTGTCAACACCCGCAGCCTTCAGTTCGGCCCGCATGCGGGCGAGCTGATTAGCCTGCATGGCTTCCTGGCGCTGGAGCTGCTGGAGTTCCTTCCCTGTAGCGCGGAATGACTCCTGCAGCTGAGCAGAGGGGTTATCAGTCCTGATCAGTTCGGCCTGCAACTCAACCAAACGCTGCTTCGTCTGGCGCGCTTGGGTGCCAGTTGCCTCCAGCGCCTTCTCCAACTCGCGAGTTGCATTCACCTGGCGCAGCGGCTTTTCAACCTGCTTGACCAGCTCGGCATATTCCTTGCGGAAGCCAGCCACTTCGCGCACGGCCGAATCGAGATCGGCTGTGACTCGTAGTTCTACTTCAGCCATGGATCAACCTTCGAGAGACCGAACGAAAAGAGACCAGGGATAATCGAGCACGCGCTGGTGCCCTAGCCTGGTAAGAGTAACGATGGCGCGATCAAGCTGACTCAGGAAGGATTCCGGGCCTGGGCCAGTCGAACCATCAGATCGAAAAAACTTTTATTAGCCTCGCGGCAACCAGCAATGACCTCCTCAAGCGCGCTCGGCTTGCACGCTTCGATCTGCTCTGCAGTCAGACTCGTAAATACAGGTAGGTCGGCTAGCGTGATCTCATGGAACAGAGCCTCACCGAGCAGGTCATCCGTCATTCGACGAGCAAGAACGCCACGCAACTCACCAACGCTGAGCTCATGGCAGGTGACCTTGAGCGAGCCAATCGTCTTGATGACTGTTTTCCCCATCTCCGACATTTCAATCTCCTGAAAACAAAAAACCCGCCGAAGCGGGTTTGGTGGTAATGCACTGCCTACTTCGCTCCAAGGCCAGCGAGACCGCCCAAGAGCATGACGATAAGGAAGCCAATGACGGCGAGGATGATCATTGCCGGTATAGCGGCAATGGCCCACTTCACCATAAACCAGACCATTGAGTTGAAGCTCATGTGCAGGTCGACAACGACCACTGGCTGAGCTCCCTTGTTCTGACCTGCAATCTTCTGAACATGCTCGCCACCAACAATTGGGCGGGTTACCTGCCGTTCGGCGGCAACTCGATCGTGAGCTGCGCGGTCAAGCTTATCTCCCGAGTGCCAAATAGCCTTCTCATAGTAAGCGCCACACTCCGGGCATCTCAGCGGGTCACCAAAGGCTGCGGCGGCGGACTCGTGCTTACAAGCTGGGCATTGCATGTCGGTTCCCTCCCAATGAACTGGGACGGACTCTAACAATACCAGCCCCTGTGCAAAACCCCAGTTGGCCCAAGACCCGAGTGGCAGGTAGATTCGCCAGGATCAACGAAGCAAGGATCGCTGCCATGTCAAACAGACCCGCCGGCACCATCACGACGCTGACCATCGGCTACACCGATGCGGGAGGCGTTGCCACCCACCGCGGCGTATCCGTTACCGCGTTCGACCCTTACGAGATGTTCGGCTTTTGCCACCTGCGCGAGCGTTACCGCTCGTTCCTCCACGAACGAGTCACCTCCTGCGTCGATATCAACACCGGCGAGCTCGTGAGTAACACCTACAACCATCTGCTGCAGGCATGGCAAGGCTCCGCCGGCTACTCCCTCGAGCAGTTCGCGGCGAACAAGCGCGCTGTCCTCCAGATTCTGGTGTACGTAGGCAAGGCCGATGGCCGCCTTACCGCGGCCGAGCGCAAGGTGATGACTGCAGCATGCAAGGTACTAAGCGGCGACCTGCGCATAACCGACGAGATGACGGCCGCCCTGTTCCGCTCAACGGCCATTCCCGCCCTGTCTACCTTCAAGCGGGTTGTAGGTTCCATCGCTAATGGCGGCGATCAGACACTGATGAAGCGCCTATTGATCGCATGCAACACCATCGTTAAGACAGAGAAAAAAGTATCTGTCGCTGAGCAAGAAGCGCTCGACTACATGGCGAAGCGCTTCAATCTCTCATAGCTCACCGCCGGCAAGCTGCAGGGCGCGCAGTTACCCCGCGATGCGCTGCTTCTGCAGTTTGCCGTAGGCAGACTTGGCGTCGCTGGTGGCGCGGGAGTCCTCGCGGAGCACCTCGGCGCGCACGGTCATGGTCATGAAGTCTTCGTTGCCGAGCACGTCACGGCTCTCGGTCGGGCTGAACTTCACGCGCCAGTAGTGGGCGTTGAACTTGCCCTTCTCGCCCACGGCGTTGGCACCCTCGAACAGCAGATACCACTCATCGCCGGAGTTGGTGAGCAGTTCGATCTCGTCGAAGGTGGCGCTGGTGTAGTCCACCTCAGCGGTCACCTCGGTGGCCTGGGCCACGGTGATGGTGAAGCCATCGCCGGTCGCGAACACTGGGCTGCCGGCAGTGATGGTGAAGCTCAGCCCGCCAGTGCTGAAGGGAGTTCCAACTGTGCCGGTGCCAACCGAGCCGCCAGGGCCGGTAACGCTGAACGCGGTGCTGCTGGTGAAGCTGACGGTGTACAGGCCGACTGCAGCAGTGGTGACGGTGACCGCCCCCATGGTGCCGTTGCCGGTGTTGCCGCCGGCCTTCGGCGCGGAGGTGCCGGTCTTGGCCGCCAGCGCGGCGGCGATATCGGCGGCCAGGTCGCTGCCATCGATCACTTCGAGGCCGGCGCCGGTCATGCGCCAGTCGAGGTCCTCGTCGTACTCGTCGGCACCGATGGCCACCTTGGTGATTTCCAGCGGCATCAGCGCCAGGGCACTGGTCTGCCCCACGCCGAGCACAACCTCTTCACCGGTCACCGCGGTGCTCGGCACCTCGGCAATGTCGGCATAGAGGGCGTTGGCCAGGTTGCGGGAGTTGATCTCGCGCAGGGCCAGGGTCAGGAAGAAGCGGTCGACGCGTGCGAAGGTGTCGTAGGTGCCGCCCTGCGGGGTGGTGGTATCCGGCAGGCGGATCTCGGTCTGCTCGATCTGCTCCTGGGCGGTAGATACCAGGCCGACGAAGTCGGTTGGTGCACGGCCACCGGCCTTGCCCAGTTTGAAGCGGCCGCCGATCAGGGCGGTTTCTTTGACTTTCGACATGGTAAAGCCCTCAGTAGTCGATGGAGTCGACGATGGTCGTGATGTGAATGGGGATCAGAACTGTGGCGGCCGGCAGGCCCTCGCCTGGCGGTACCGGCTCAGGCGCGCCGACGGTGAGGTTCGGGGCGCCCTTGGGCAGCCAGTCGGGAAATACGCCTTCCGTGGGCGTCAGGCACTGGAGCAGGTCCAGCTCGATGTCCTCGATGGCATCCTCGTAGCCGTCCAGGCCTGCGGTGACAGCCCCGATGACGCTGAAGCCGGTGTACATCTTCAGCGCCGCGGGGCCGCCCTTGGGCTCCTTGCCCTTGGCGCGCTGCACAACCACCAGGCCGGTGGCCGGAATCTCGGCGCCCTTGGTGATCTCGTTGTACCAACCCGCCTTCACAGCACCGCCGATGTTCGTGCGGTAACCGTTCTGGGTCTGGATGGTTTCGAGCCGGGCGATCAGCGCCTTGCGCACCTGAGTGATGAGGTTGCTCATGGCTGCACCATGCAGGCTGCGGTAACCATGTGGCCGTCGTCGGCGATGATCTCTTCGACGAGCAGGCGTTCACCGCAGAAGGTGAAGATGCCGCCACGTGCGGCGTCAGGAAGCAGCGGCTTACGCCAGCTGATCCCTACCGCATCGGAGCGGAACATGCCCTCCGGGCCGTTCTGCATCAGGTTGCGATCAATGATCACCTGCGGCAGATCGCAGACCGGAGCCCCGCCGGGGCCCTGGTACTGCGCACAGCCGTCGTTGAGCTTGCTGACCACACGCTCGTGCATGCGGTCGCGCATGGCAGCCCAGCTCATGGCTTAGGCCGTTACCGGATGGCCCAGAGAGCCATTGAGGCGAACGCGGCCGACGTCGGACGGGTTGGCGGCAGCCGCGACGGCGACGCCGACCAGGTAGTTGCCGGTACCCGGCACGTTGGTCAGCAAGCTGCTCGCGGCAATGGCGTAGATCGGCTGACCGACAGTCCAGGCCTGAGCCTGGGTTTTCGGCAGATCGAACACACCGGTAGTTTTCAGCTCCACCTCTTCTCCGATGGCGGCATTGGTGGCGGCTACGCCGAGCAGGCTGCCGGCGCGGACCAGGGCACCAGAAAGGATCGCGGCAGCAGCCACGATGGTGATCATGTCGCCGGGTTGTCTGAAGTTCTTCATGTGTCGTTCCTCGAATTGGGGGTGCAGAAACACCGAGGGCGCCATCAGGCGCCCTCAGAGTCGGTGTGTGGCGGTCAGGCCCCGGCGTTCTTGTAGGCGCCGCGGAAGTCGATCCAGGCAGCGCCGAACACCAGGCGAGCCTTAATCTCCATGCCATCCACTTCGAAGCCCTCGCGGGTCTCGGTGAACACGCCCTGCTCGCCTTCGAGGTACGCATACTCGAAGGTGTCCACCACGCCAGGTGCGGCGTAGAGGTACCACTGGTTGCCAGTGATACGAGCGTCGACGATCACGGTCAGCGTAGTGTTACGGCTGTCGTTGATGTCGGCGTTCTTGGCCGGTACGTAGTTGGAGCTGGTGAACTGGAAGGCCTCCAGTTCCTTGTCCGGGCCAACCACCAGGAACTCAGGGCCCAGGTTGAGGAAGTGGCCCGCCTTGGACTTCTGCTTGCGCATGGCGGCACGAGCCGCTGCCAGGGTGGTGGTGTTGATCGCGCCGGCCGAGCCGGCCAGGTTGCCGTGCGCGGCGTCGAACACCGGAGTGCCATCGGTGAAGTTGGGGTTGCCGAGCAGCAGAGCCCACACCAGGTCGGACTCGGTTTGCGCAGCGGCAGCGCCGAGAGACTGCGGGATGCGGGTCAGTGCGCCGAGATCATCGTTCACCACCGACTCCCAGGTGATGGCGATGATCTTGCCGTACTTGGCCACCTTGAGCGGGGCGCCGTCCTCCGCCATCGTGCCGTACTTGTACTCGCCGTGCTCGTTCACCTTCTCCAGGGCAGCGATGTCACCCAGGGCAGCACGGGTTACCGCGCGGAAGTCCGGCACGGTGGTCTGGCGGCCCAGCGGGCGCCAGGTCTGCGGGGCCAGCTCGTAGGCGGCGCGCAGGGTACGGTTGACGGTACCGCCCAGCAGCAGCGGGAAATCGCTGGTGGTGTGCATGCCGGCAGCGCGCACCGCCTGGCGGTCGCAGCCGAGAGCGGCACGGGCCACTTCCTGCGGAGTCATACCGCGCACGTTGCCACCGACCAGCTCGACCGACTCGCGGGCCAGGTCGATCAGGCGCATGCCGCGGAACTCTCGGCCGGCCTCTTCCAGCTTGATACTCGGGTCGCAGCGATGCAGCAGGGCGTTTTGCATAGCACTGCGCTTGGCAGTCAACACAGTCTCGTCGACCTGCGACTGCACCTGGGTGGATTGGGAGTTGCGAGACTTACCTTGGCCCTCCGCCAGTTTGTCGAGCAGTTCGGCACTCGCCTGGGCCGGGGTCAGACCCCGCTCGACCATATCAGCGGCGTGTTCGCCCATGCCGACCTTATCGGCCATTTGGCGAATGGTGGTGGAGCGCAGGCGCTCCGCGGCGGTGGCTTCGGTGCGGATCTGTTCCTCGGCCGCGCGTTTCTCTTCTTCGGTCATCTCTGTTTCCTCGTTGGGGGTGGCCACGGCGGCCGGTTGCTCGGCAGGCTGTTCGGCCTCCCGGGATTCAAAAACGGTGGAGTAGCGCTGGCCTTGGTATTCGGCCGGCGTCTTGGCGCTGCGCACCTTGGCGCCGTCGTCGAAGCCGACAGGCACCAGGGAGATTTCGGTGGGCTCCCAATCCTCCGCGCGGTAGACGGGCACCATGTCTTCGCCGTCTTCCACCAGCACATAGCGGTGCACGATGTAGCCGACGCTGATGTTGCGCAGGATGCCGTCCTTCACGTCGCGGAAGATCGGGTCGACGTCCTCGCGGGAGCTGAAGCGAATGATCGCCCGGCCCTCGGAGCCCTCCAGCCAGGCACGCTCAACAACGCCGATCACAGCGTCTAGCTCCCACTGGTTGTGGAGGTTCAGGAACGGAGCACCGTTGTTCAGGCGCTCCAGGCGAATGGCCGAGGCGCTGACCTCCAGCTCTTCCTGGTACTCGCCGATGGACCAGCTCCAGCGCTTGCCGCGCGAGCCAGTGGTCCAGGTGATCTCTACGGTACGTTGCTCGATGTCCACGGTGCCCGGGCGCACGGCGGCGCGCAGGCTGAGCATCGGAGTCTCAAGCTTCTGCGTCTGCAGGACTGTCATCGGTCTGGCTCTCTTCAGTTGTGGGCGCCGGGTCGACGTCCGTCGATGGGATAACGGTGCCCTGCGGCCTGGCCTGGGTCAGGCCGGCGTTGGATACCTTGCGGGGGTCGCTGTCGAGTACCAGGCCGAGCTCGTCGAACATGGCGTTGGCTGCCGCGATCGCCTTCGCGTGCGCAACAGGGTCGGTGATACCGAGCTCGCGGAGCATGTTTGGCCAGGTGAGCGCGCCGAGGCGCAACTTGTCCTTGATGGTCTCCATCTCGGTTTTCGGGTCGACCATCTCGCGGCGCGGCGGCACCCACTCGGCGACGGCATCCTCAAGCACTCCGCCAGGTGTCAGCGCCTGGGCCTCCATGAACCAGCCCCACACGCGCTCGCAGAGTTGCGGAATCAGCATGCGCCACTGCCACACGTCCACTCGGCGCGCGAAATGCAGCCAGCCCATGCGGCCGCTGGAAAAGTTCACGCCCTTCAGGTCACCGGTGACCAGCTCGTATGGAATGCCCATCCCCACCGCGAAGGCGTGGAGGACTTGCCAGGAGTAGGTGCTGTAGCCGTTGAACACGGGCGGCGAGCCAAAGTGCACTTCCTCGCCCTGGCCCAGCTCCTGGATAATCCCCGGCTCCAGTCGGTCAATAAGCGGGGCTCGCTTGTTGCTCCCTTGGTCGCCAGCGGTGACGAAGGCAGCGAAACAGGCAGCGATCTTGGCCTGCTCCATCACGGCGTCTTCCATGTCGTCGAAGTTGCGCAGGCGCTGCATCACCGGCGCGAACCAGGTGAAGCCACGCGCCTGGCCAGGCCGCCGAGGCATGAATACGTGGATGATGTCTTCCGCCGGCACTCGCTTGGAGCTGGCGGCTACAAGACCCACGGAGGAGCCTGGGTGCTCGTCGAACAACCAGTAGGCTACCCGCCGGCCGATGCCGTCGAACTCCACCCCCTGAATGATCAGGTTGGCGCCGTTCTGGCCGTTCTTGCCCTCGTCGAGAAAGTCGGCCTCCAGCAGCTGCAGTTGCAGCGGAACAGGCAGCTTGTCGGCGGCCTTGCGCCAGCGGCGGCGAATCAGAATCTCGCCGCCCTCTACCACTGCCTCGATGATCTTGTGCTGCAGGCCGTAGAAGTTCTCCAGACCGTCGGCGTCGCAGGCCAAGGTTTCACCCCAGGCCGCCCAACGGGTGGCGAGTTTCTTATTGGTGCGTTCGCTCTTGGCTTGCGGGCTTGGCACGATGCCAGCGCCGACCACGTTGTCAGCAATGCCGGACACGGCGCGCTCGGCATAGGGGTTGTTTCGACGCAGATCGCGTGCACGGTTACGCAGACGCGCCAGGGCCGGGCCGATCTCAGCATTCGCGTCGCTGCCATGGGCACGCCACCCGGCGTTCCGGCGGCCGCCGGCAGCGCCTTCGAACCGGCGCTCCATTGCGGCCGCAACAACATCGGCGCGTAGCTTGCGGACACGGGCCTCCGACCGCTTCGCGGCGTAGCCGGGAAACAGGTTATCGAACCACCCCATGTCAGTATCCTTTCGAGAACGATGCGTAGCGGCGGCGGCCACCTGAGCCGCCCCCATTGCTGGGGAACAGGTCGGCTTCCATCAGTTGGAGGAGGCGAACCATCTCGTCGAGGGTCCGGTACTGCACGCTGCGGTCTGCATAGCGCACAGAGAGCTCGCCGCCGGCGATCGCTTCCTGGAGCTTGGTGTATTGCTCGAGCGTGTAGGCCATCAGCGTTACTTCCAGTATTTCGACTTGGCCCGCGGGCGGTTTTCGGAGTTGGTGGCGGAGTCGCCACCAGGTTGTGGCTCAGCGGCCAGCACATCCAGGTCCAGACCGAAGCGCTGCTGGCTGATGCGCAGAGCGGCAAGCGCGCCGACGAAGCAGTCGAGCGCCTCGTTGCGGCGACCGCCGGCTTCCCAGCGGAAGATCCGTGTGCCGCCGACCACGCGCGGGACCTTGGTCTCGGCAGTGAGTTGGCGCACCTCGCTCTCGTCACAGATGTCATCGTTCGCCGGGAGATGCACGACGCCTGGCTGGGACTCGCCGGCCTGCGACTTGGCCGTGTCTACGCCCAGCTTGTAGCGGCTGTAGATCAGCTCCTTGGCGTTGTCGGTGCCGATTTCAGTCAGGTAGACCTTGCTCTTGGCACTCTTCGTCCGGGGCATGCTCGCCACCGGCTTGCCATACACGTTGGCGCCCTTGGTCGGTATCACCCAAAGCACGCCATGCTTGCGGCTCGCGGCATACACCTCGTCGGTGTAGTGGCCGCCGGAGTCCCAGCACCACCGGTCGACTTTCATCACAAGGCCGTCAGCGCGGGTGAACTGTCGATGCAGTTCCAGGCCGGCCTTGCGCTGCAGCTCTTCGCTGGCAGGGTCCCCCATCAGGATGAAGCGGTAGACAAGCCATGCTTCTTCACCAGGCGCCCACGCCCAGACACGGCCTTCGAGACGGTCGTCCTGCGTGTCGATGCCGCCGGTCAGAGCCACCGCACGCCCTGGAACCTGCCCGGCCCAGACTTCGCGGCGGCCGTACATGGACTCCCAGTCGACCTTGTCCTGGATTTCCTCCCAGGTCTCGCCGAGCGTGGTGTTGGTGAAGGTGATCAGCTTCTCGCGGTCACCCTTGATCTTGAGCCACTCGGTGGCAATCTTGAGCCAGGTGCTCCAGGTGCTGTAGATGGCCCAGCAGAAGAACGCGATGGAGCGCGGCGTCCTAATCGGCTCGCCGTCAGCGTCAAACCAATCCATCGAGTCCCGCGTCCAGATGCCGGTCGCATCGCAGATCCAGCGCCCAACCTTCGAAGCCACAACCATGTCCTGGTGATAGAAGCTCTTGGCGCAGCATTCGCAGTCGTACCAGGCATTTGTGGCCTGGCCGAGAGAGTCCTTCTCCCACTTCAAGCCGTACCCGCAGTCCTTCCCGCCGAACTTGAGCGTTTGCTCGTGCTGACAATGCGGGCAGGCGATATAGAAGCGCAGCCGGACTGGCGACTCTTCAGCAGCCTTGGTGACCTGGCAGCTGCCAGCCTTTTTCGGCGTGGAGCCACGGATGGACTTCGGATAAGTCGCACCGTCGAGGCGCTTGTCACCGAGGGTAACCGCATCGCCCTCGCCACCGATGTCCGGGTCGAAGTTCGACAGCTCGTCGTAGATCGCCTCGTCCGCCGACAGCTCGCGGTAGTTCCCCGAGGCCTTACCGCCGCGAATCCAGAGGCTCTTGCGGTTAGCGAAGACCTTCTGCGCCAGGGTGTTGTCGCGGTGCTTCTTCTCAAACCAGGGCGCAAGCTCCTTGATCACCGGCACGTCGCGAATCAAGCCATCGACGTGGCGCTTGCTGATTCCCTCGGAGTCCCCATCGGTGGGGCTCCACATGACAATGTTGCGGCGCTTGTGCTGCAGCTTGTAGCCGATGTTGGCCATCAGCAGCTTGGTGTAACCGATGCGCGCCGACTTCACGAAGTTCACGACGCTGATCAGGTCATTGCCCATCGCATTGAGGATGGCGACCTGGAACGGGTCAGTCGTCCACTTGCCCTCGTGGTAGGAGGACTCGGACGACATGTAGAAATGTTCGTCTGCCCACTCGACCGCCGTCATCGGCGGCTCCTTGTGGAGCGACTGCAAGCCCAGGGTGACCGCCTTCTCGAGGTCACGGATCCAGGGTTGCGAGATACTCATCGAGGTATTCCGGGAGGTGGTCGCCGAACTTCGAGGCAATGTTCCGCGCCAGGGCGATCTCTCTCTCCATGGTCTCCAGCAGCAGCGGATCTATCTCCGGGTGCCGCCGGCTCACGGTCTTCCCAACGGTCTCCAGTTTCGAGCCGATCTGGGCGGCGATCTTCTCTAGCGCATAGGTGGCAAATGACACCGGCACGAGGACTTTCTCGTTGACCCGATTCTTCTGCTCCACGGCGTCAGCCTGGGCCGTCGTCAGCCGCAGGCGCTCCCGGAGCAGTTCTGATTCGACCTTGCGATCGGAACCTGCGCCGTCTGGGTCGTCAGGTTGTTGTTTCCGCTGGGCATGCTCGAGGCGGTTCTGCACCACATCCTGCACCCGATAGAAGGCCTCTCTACCGGCACGGCCTATCGGCTCAACGCCCCACTTATCAAAGGCTTGCGGGGAAATTCCGAGGCTCTTGGCCATCTCGGACTTGTTCAACCATCCCGGCTGCCTGGTTGTTTCGTGCTTGCTCATGACTAAACAACAACCAACCTCCCGAAAAACCTCATACGTAGTGGAATGGCGGGGCTCGAATTACCCTCATAGGGCACCCCCACCGGGAGGACCCAGAGCCATAGGCCGGGCCTATCGACGCCTGCTAGTCGCCAGCGCCTGAGCCATCGCCTTCTCGAACTCGATAGGTAGATTCTGATCAGCTGAGCGCTCTGCGATGGCATACCAGTCGAGCGCCTTGCTGTAGCTCGGCCTCTTGGTGAAGGCCAAGACCACGCGCAGCCCTGACCTACCAGAGCCAGTGCGCTCGGCAATGGCGAAGGGCTTGCGGTTGCTGTCGTGCATGACGAAGTAACGCTTGGCGTTACCCTTGGCCCGACTGCGCTTGCTGCCTGTGGCGTTGGCGCTGTAGCCCTCCTGGGTGAACAGGTTGGCCCCGGACAGGATCTTGTTGAGCGCGCCTCGGCTGACGTTGCCGTACTGGTCCAGGGGCATCTTCTCCCCGGGCACAACGTACTGACCCTGAGCCAGCACACCACGGCGGCGGAGCAGGCGCTCCACTCCCTTGTCATCGCGGGGCCCGCCGAACACTTCAGGCGTGAGCCACTTGATGGCAGCCCTGCCCTTGCCCCATGCACCATTGCCACCAACAGACCGGCCACCAGGGCCTGGGCTGCTGCCGTCCTTGATCCAGACCCGCGCCTCCATGCGCTGCTTCGTGGCTGGCTGAATGAACAGGCTGTTCAGCGTGGCCGGGGTCGGTCGATCGAACACCACCTGCATCTCGCGGCGCAGGTCATCGGCCACAACCTGGGCGGTGCGGGTCAGGGCGAGAGCTGCAGCGAATGGCAGCTGTTCGCGCTCGAGCCGATCAAGGGTCTGCAGGCGCTCTCGCAGCCCCGTGAATGACACCTTGATCATGGGCCCGCTCAGCCATCCACGCGCTTACCAGCCCAGCGCACCAGGAACTCTCGAATGGTCGTCACGCCGAGGAAGCCGATCGAGCCGCCAACGGTGACGCTCAGGCTCTCCGGAGCACCGAAGAAGCTGAGTCCGCTCGAGGCACACAGTGACAGGGCGCCGCAGATGAGTGATTCCAGACCAATGCGAGTCCAGCGGGTCTCCTTCCCATCGTAGAGGACGCGCAGGAACGCGATGATGCTGGCCATGATTGCCCCTTGCCAGGCGGCAGACTGTTCGACCGCCTGCCAGAGCGCGGCCCACATGTTCGGGTCTTTCTCTGACATCGATCGGTTCTCGAAGAAAACGCCCCCGTTGCAAGGGGCAGAGGGCGCAGCCTGGGGAGGACTGCGCGGAGCAAGAACGAAAAAGCCCCGGCACTTGGCCAGGGCTTTTGGATGCTGTGTCACTCGCTGGAGAGCAAGACACGCTGACATAAAAGCAGGTGTTTATCCGCGCGGAAAGACTTTTATGCAGCCTCTCGAAATTTCTCCATCGCCCCATCGATCCAGGCCACTCCAGCCTTGATCAGCTCCCGCGCCTTCGCCTCGCTCAAGCCGCTCTCGCGACCGATCCGAAGGGCCGGCCACTTCGCACCGAAGTACAACCACACGAAAGTGCCCATCTGCACATCGCGAGCCGACAACCTGGCCACCGCGGCATCCACCGCCAGCGCTACGTCATCGACGATCGCATAGCTCTTGATGCCCCCCATGCAGTTCGTGTTGTCCCGGATCAGCACATAGGCCGGCGACACATATCGCGGCACGCCCATCCCATCCATGCGCCACCAGCCCCACTGCTCGAGCAGCCATTCGGTGTCACCCAGCGCCTTTCCTGCATACGTCCGCTTCTTCATTTCACCCCTCCCCGCCTTTTCCTGATCTTCCTCTGGTAGAAATCCCAGAAATGCCTACAGCCCGCGCCATCGCTGGGCTAGTCGTCATCTGTGGAAATTCCGGTTTGTTCGCTTTTCAGGCCATGTGCAACAGCGAAGCCGCGCACATCCAGCCAGGCATGCCACTGCTCCAGCGCCTGCCGCCGCAGCTGGTCAGCGGTCGTGCGGATGTAGGTCTTCGCCAGCGTGCCCACCGAGTGGTTCAGCAGCAGCTCGCCCACCAGGTAATCGATGCCAATGTCCGTCCACACCGTGCGCGCCAGCTTGCGCAGGTCGTGGCTCGTCCACTCCCCGCCGCTCAGTTCTTTGATCAGCGCACTCGCCTGCTTGGCGCTCAGCGGCCGGCCGTTCACGCCAGGGAACACCCATGGGCTGCCCTGGCGAGCCGCCGGCAGCGCCTGCCAGTAACGTGTCAGCAGCGCGCACATCTGCTCGGTGATCGGCACCACCAGCTCCTCGCGGGTCTTCGTGTTCTGCGCCGGGAAGATCCACACCCGGTCGATCAGGCTGATGTGCTGCCGCCTGGCCATGCAGGTCTCACCGATACGCGTGGCGTTCGCCAGCATGGTCAGGGCCAACATCCCCACCACCGGCTGCCGCTCGAAGGCCCCGCACAGCTTCGGCAGCAGCTCAGGCACCGCCACCGGCAGCAGCCCAGCGGCCTTCGGCTGCAGCTTGCCGGACCAGAAGTCCTTGAAGCTGACCCCGGCCAGCGGATTGCGCTCGACGCGCTTCTGCTTGGCCGCTAGATCCAGCGAAGCCAGCAAGCCCTGCAGCGCCTTGTGCGCGGTGTGCGGCGACAGCCCCTCAGCCTGCATCGGCCACACTAGCGAGTCGTCCACCGTGGCGCGGTCCAACTGCTTCAGCGTCACCTTGCCCAGCCTCGGCACCACCTGCCGGCGCGCCAGGCTCAGCATCGTCGCCTTGTAGCTGGCGCTCACCGAGCGGTTCGCCTCCAATCGGTCGCCCCACCAGGCCATCACCTGGGCCACCGTGCGCAGCTGCACGCCAGCTCGGCGGCTGCGCTCACCAGCCATACGCGTACTTCTCCTCCTGGCTCATCAGCGCCAACTGCGCCACGGCCAGCACCACGTTGCGCCGCACATACCGGCGCACTAGGTCGAGCTGCTCGAACGTCGCATGCGCCTTGGCCACGATCTGGTCCAACTGCAGGCCATGGAACCGCGTCGCCAGCAGGAAGCAGTCCGCGTCATCGTCCAGCGGCGAGAACCAGTCACGGCCACCCCAGCCAGACTCCACGGCAAACCGGCCGCTCAGGTCGTACCGCCCTACTACGCCGGCCTCCTTGGCCACCGTCTCGACCAACTGCATGTCGTTCATCAACACCGCCTGGCGAAGGTCAGCCACGGTCCACCTCCCGACGGGCGCTATCCCAGTCGAACTTCACAACGATGCCCCCACCCTCGCGCAGCCGGTCCACAGTCCGATCGCCCAGGGCGCCGACCAGAGCCGGCGCGGCCAGGTTGGAAATCACGATGGTCGGCTTCACGTCCTCGTAGCGAGCGTTGATCACCTCGAACATCACCATCCGCTCGAAGTCGGTCCCGTAGCTCGCCCCCACCTCGTCCAGAATCAGCAGGTCCGGCGCGCGGAACAGGTCCATCGCCTCCCGTTCGGACTGCTCCGCCTCCTTCCCGTAGCTCGCCTTCACCTGCTGGCAAACCCGGGCAACGGTCGTGTACATCACGTTGCGGCGATGCTCCCGCACCACCACCCCAGCCACTGCTGCGGCCATGTGCGTCTTCCCGTTGCCAACATGGCCGAGCAACAGCAGGCATCGGCCGTCAGCGGCATGCTCCGTGAAGTTCGCCGCGTAGCCCTGGCACGCACTCAGCGCCACCTGCTGGCGGTCGTTCTCAGTGCGGTAGTTCTCGAAGGTCTTGGTCGTAAAGCGCACCGGAATCAGCGCCTGGCCCAGCTGCCGCTCGAGCTTGGCGGCGATGGCCTGCCGCTGCTGCTCCACGCGCTCCTCGGCCTCAGCCACGGCCAGCCGCTGCTGCGCGCACGTCGGGCAACTCGTATGCCCGCCATCGGCAAGGGTGTTCGCAATGTAATCGCCGTGATCCTGGCACTTCGCTGGCGCGGTACCGGTGATCCCGGCGGATTGCTGCAGGCGGGCCAGGCTGGCACCAACCGAGGCAGCATGGTTAGAGCGCGTAGGTTCCATCGCTATTGGCCTCCAGGCCTTCGGTAGGGTTCTGGTTGTTCAGGTTGGTGTGCTGACTCGTGCGGGCACCGGCGGCTGGCGGCTGGCCGGCAGGCTTGGCAGCCGCCCTCACCGAGCGGCGCTTGGCGGACATCACCAGCTCCCGGCACCACACGGCCTGGTTGTTCGCCGTGTCAGAGCGGGCCAGCCAGTACGAGACGAACTCGGCCAGCACCTCAGGGGTGATCAGTTCAGCCGCCACGCCGATCAGCTGCAGGTGGGTGCCCAGATTGGCGTCGTCGGGTTTCCACTCGGGGCTCATGGGGAATCGCTGCCACGACTCGACCGCCGGGGTTGGTCCGGATGGGGAAGCCTGAGCAGGGTCTGGCGCCTGCCCCTGTTGTTGTTGCTCTTTATCTACATCTACATCTTCTCTAGGTAACGCACCGCTAACGCCGGCACCGTTAGCTTTAGCGTTACCCTTGGCGTTAGCGGCCTTGTGGTTCGCAACCCGCTTGGCTGTGAGAAGCCGATTCTTCGCGGTCTTGCCGTTGTGGCGCTCGAAATGAGGCAGGCTGATCACGCCCTCGCACTCATCCATCCAGCCAACCGATTTCATGTGCTCGCAGAAACCAGTAACGCCAACCAGGCGGTCGAGCAACGTTTTGCTAACGCTCGGAGCGTTACCGCTTTCAGTCTGCTGATCGAACCAGCCCCACACCCGCAACAGCTTCCCCACCGCGGCATCAAGGTCGATGTCAGCGAGCGCAGCGATCTGGCAAACCTCTGGCTTGTCGAGGGTAGTGAGCTCGAACTTGATCCAGTCGCCTGCCATGGCTCACCCCACCACACGCAATGCGGATGACTGACCATGCTGCGCCAGCACGTTCTCCATCTGCCTGCGGATCTCGCACGCGCGGGACTCCACCGCCAGCAAACGCTCAATCGCCTCAGGCAGCAGCGGCAAGTCGGTGGCGTCGATCTTCTGGTCAGCCAGCACAGCACCCGCCGCCTCCACCGCGCCGCCCAGTCGCACTACCAACTGGCCGAATGCAGTCAGCGGACAGGCTTCGCCACCGAGGGCGCGTGCACCGACCAGTCCATAGCGTGCCGCCAGCTCGTTAATGCAGCGCTCGCGGTAGTCCTCATCCAGCGCCTGAACCCAGCCCTCTTCGACCCAGGCTGGCAGATCAACCTCACCGGCCAGCCACCGCTGCACCTTCTTCAGCCAGGAGGCCGAGGCTTTCAGAAAGGGGGCAGCATCGCCGGCAGCGGCCAGCACTTGAAAGTCCGGCACGCCCGCGTCCGCAGCCTTGCTCGGCGTCATCTCGTGCAGCTTGCCGGCCAGGGCCTGGGCAAACCGATCCTGGCTCAGTGAGGTGCGGGCGATCATCTCGGCCGCATGCGCCACCAGCACCTGGTCGCGCGTCATGCGCTGTCTAGAACTGGACAGTGTCATCTTCTGCTCCTGTCGTTATCGTGAGGGCCATGAAGTACTCGGCCCGCCTGATACATCCGCTGTTGTGCAGCCCCCAAGCTGGGGCCTCTGCGCCTTATGCGGCGGAATTGATTCCGAGGAGCTCCCGGGCGGTGATAGCGCCCTTGGTCAGCTCCTCTGCTTTGAATGCTGTTTCGGCGAGCATCGTGTGAGTGCCGGCCAGCCAATACGAAACAGCCGGCTGCGAGACGCCTAGCGCCTTGGCCGTCTTGGTCTGATCGCCGAAGAAATCGACGAGCTTTTGGATGGGGGTCATAGCGGAGCCTCAACGATAAGCTTGCTTATACTTTAAGAATAAGGAGGCTTATTTGCAAGGTCATAAGGCCGCTTATAGATTGGCGGGCATGAGCACCCTCAAAGACCGCATAAAAGCAGCACGGAAGCACGCCGGCCTCACCCAGCGAGAGTTGGCCGTGAACGTTGGCGTCTCGCAGCCCGTCATCTCGCAACTCGAGAGCGGTGAGAACCTGCAGAGCGTGCACCTGCTACGCATCGCCGGAGCATGCGGCGTCCGTCCTCAATGGCTGGCCGACGGAGAAGGTGCGATGGTCGATGCTGGCCAGGTAAGCGAGAGTGGCGCTGGCCAGTACATGACTTCTCCGGCTGCTACCAGCGGCGCCGCCGACAAGGTCCTCGCCATGCTGAGCCGACACAAAGGCCTCAGCGCAACAGCCCGCGACCAGATCGCCCAGGCCGTCGAGCAGACCGTGGCCGAGGCCGTACACGGCAGCAACGTCATCAGCGCCGACTTCTCCGGCTCCCGCGTCAAGCCAGGCGAGATCCTGATTCCCCAGTACGACGTGCGCGGCTCCATGGGCCACGGCCAGGTGCCGGCCGACTACACCGACTTCATGCGCAACGTGGTGGTCAGCGTGCCCCAGCTGGAGAAGCTGGGCCTCGACTACACCTCCGCCGCCAACCTGGCCATCATTAGCGGCTGGGGCCAGTCCATGGCGCCGACCATCCAGGACAAGGACCCAGTCATCGTCGACCGGGGCGTCAACGACTTCATCGGGGACGGCGTTTACGTCATCACCTGGGACGGCATGCTCTACATCAAGCGCCTTCAGAAGGTCGACGCCGAACGCATTGAGCTGATCTCGGACAACCCGAAACACAAGGACCGCGTCGTGAGCCTCGACGAGGTCGCCATCCATGCCAGGGTATTGCTCGTTTGGAATGCAAGTAAATTGTAGCTCTAGGGCTTCAAGCGCTAATCTCTGAATATTTTTGCCTGTTGCCTGTCCAACTGTGGAACCAAGGAGTCAAGGATGTCGAAATCACCGGAACCGACCAAGGGACAATCGAATATCCAGCCGTTGACCTATCAGAAAAAGATTTTTCCGGTCGACATACTCACTGAGTACCCCAATACGCAAGGCTCAGCCGATCTTAAACTTATCGTTAACGGTCGCGATGGGAAAGACTACGCCGTCAAGAAGCCCAATGACGGTAAGGGGAAAGTCCCAGCAAGCGAGCTTCTATGCTACGAGCTTGCGTATCGCGTAACAATTCCAACTCCAAGCTGGGCATTCATCAATCTTTCTGACGGCGACATTGGGTTTGGCTCAGTGTGGGAAGGTGGCGTTGCTAAGATTGCGCACATCAACCAAATCATTAGCATTCTTCAGTACAAGGTCAAAGTTAATAACCTTAAGGTATTTCTAAGCAGGCTATACGCCTTCGATCTTTTTGTGAACAACGTAGATCGGCACTGGGGAAATTATCTCTGGCGAGAAAGCTACGATCAGAGCTTTATAACTTTAGCTTTTGATTTTAGCCGCGCATGCTTTGAAACTGGTCACGACAAATACGACGCCTTTGATCCTGGATGCAATACGCAAAGCACCTTTACACTTATCAATCTGACAATGAACTATGATCGCCAGGAAGCGATTAAGTGCCTCGACGATCTGTTAGCTATCACACCATCGGAAATTGAGGACATGATCAAAGACATGCCTCATACATGGATGACAGCGAGCGAGAAAAAGAGTTATATTGACTGGTGGGCGTCCAGCGCTAGAACCGACAGAATAGCGACAATCAAGGGGAAAATTTGAATGATCACGTTCAAATATTCAATCATTAAGTACATGCCTGACCCAAGGCGTGGCGAGATTGTTAATGTTGGCCTTGTCGTTTTTAAGCATGACCAGCTTGATGTCCATGTTCTCAACGCGTCCGCAAAGCTTCGCATGCTAGATGGCACTTCCAGCGTCGAGGATATCGAAAGCCTCAAGAATGCCCTTCATGAAATTGGAGCCATCTCAAGCGACATAGAAACGGCAAGAAGTGTACTTAAAAGCTTCAAGCTTGCCAGTTTCTTATCCGACGAAGGCACATTTACAATCGACGATTCAAATCAATACGAACAGCGAGTCCGGTCGCTGTTTAATATGCTAGTAAAGCCTTACGCAGCAAAAGAAAAAGGCATAAAAACCCACCGCATACTTACGCATCTGAAAGACAAGTTCGAGTCGCTAAATCTTCTGGCGAAATCAACCGATGAACTCAGTCTACATAAAGTAGTTTATAACTACCCGCTGAATGAAAAGAGTGGCTTTCACGCGGACTTCCTACTTAAGAATGGTCGCTTCCACATTACCGAAGCCATCGACTTTAATGTGAATGACTTGAATGCAAAGTTCAAAGAAACATCATTAAAGATGATGACTTTCATGGAAGGTAGAAAAGCACTCGGAGAGGATACTGGTAGCTTTTTCGTTTACACCGCCCGTAAGACAGTTGAAAAGGACATTACCTCCCACCTCAATTTAGCTAGCGACTACAGCGATCAAATTTTCAATTTAGACTGCCCCAAAGAGAACGCTCGGTACTTTGACACCATATGCTCTCTGGCTGGACAGAATCGACTAGTACACTAGTTTGCGTGTAGCCCGGCCTAGAGCCGGGCTTCTTTTCTAGACCAACAGATACCTCAAAACGCTACGTCATCCTCCAGCACCTCCAACTCCCCCTCCTCCACTTCCCGATCGCCCTCGCCTTCCAGCGCCCACCGCAACGTCACTGACCCGTCATCATTGAAGGTCATCTCGATTCCGTCCGTCTCGGCCAGGATCTCCATCACCCCCTCCCACGCCTCCTCGGTATCCGTATCTAGCCGGTGCACCGTCGTCCAGCGCTCAAGCTGCGCCCGGGGCGAACCGATCATCATCGAGATGCGCAACGCCAGCCGCTCCTGGCCAGACATCACGCTGCGCTCGGATTGCTGTGGGGAATTCTGCTCAGCCATCTGCCTCTCCCTTTTCTGTATATCCATACAGTATTCCATTCCTCCGCCTCGCTTCAATCCATACCCTAACCGTTAGCGCGCAAAACGATTTATAAGCACACTTATTGACCATGAGAATAAGCGTGCTTATATTTGCTTTACACCGGCACACAACCGGCCAGGCCGAAAGGCCGCCGCTCTTTAACAACCAGCGCCATGCCCGACTAACCCGGCCCAGCCGGCTAGGTCACTCCCGGCTCCATCGGTGGGAGGACAGAAAACCGATGAAACAGACCGCTGTGCCTCTACCGGCGACCGGCGAGCAGACAGGCGCGAAAGCCTGCCCACGTGGGAACACCCCACGGCTGCCGAGGGTTACCGAACCGAGCGAACGACCCGGCACGCACAGCGCCCCGCCTCGATCCCCAGGGCGGCCAGGTCAGGGGAGCATCACCAGAGCACCTGCGCCGCGGGTGTTGTGCTGATGCCCACAGAGGAATCCCCCATGCAAACCATCCGCCGCAATGAAGTCCCCGCCCTCGGCCAACCTCTAGCCGGCGGCACCCTGATCGCCCGCTACTGGCAGGGCGAAAAGGAGATTGCCCTGATAGCCCTCGGCGCTGACGCCGAGTTCGAGGGCAAGTGGGCACCTGATTACGAACAGGTCGCCACCACTCATGGTGACGGCTACAGCAACACCCTGGCCATGGCCGAAGCTGGCAGCGCTATCGCAGCCAAGGTCTTGGAGCTGGACGCACACATCCCCTCCGCCTTCGAAGCGCACGTCATGATGGTGGCGAAGCAGACCGGTTATCTGACCGACCTGCGCGAGGATCGCTTCTACTGGACCAGCTCGCAGTACTCCGCCTACAGCGCCTTCAGCATGGACTTCGAGGGTGGCTGGCAGTACTACGACGGCAAGGGCAACGAGCGGCTCGTCCGCCCCGTCCGCAGCCTCATCGTCCAGTAATTCACTCATTCAATGCTCTTCCGCTCCTCTCGCGGATCGCTGGTAGCCCAGCCAACGAGAGGCGGTCGCGGCACGCTGGCCGTAAGAGCGATGCCGGGCACTCCCATGCGGTTCCCCGGCTAGCAAGCGCTCCACCTGGCCCGGCTCATCACCGGGCCGCCCTACTCCCGCCTCCATACGCCGCCGCCTTACCGGGTGACCTTGCGGAAGGTCTGCACTCGGCCAGGGCGGCGACCTATGCACGCCAACCACCCCGAGGTGCCCATGAACGTGATCACCATGGCCCAGGAAAGCATCCTGGAACTGGCGGAAGTACTCCGCCTCAGCGGCCAGGCCCGCCTGGCATTCGAAGCGCGCCGCACCCAGCCAGCGCCAACCAACTACCACACCCAGGTCATCGCCGGCGCAGGCATGGTCCGCGTCGTCGAGATCGGCACAGGCCGCGTGCTCGGCTTCCGCCGCACCATCCGCGAAGCCCAGTGGCTGGCCGACTCCCTCGCCCGCCGCAACGCCCAGCAGGTGCCGGCGTGACCATCCAGGCAGCCGCAGAGCTGCAACAGAAGATGGCCGCCTTCCTCGCCGCCGGCGGAGCAGTGCAAATCCTCCCCGGCTTCGAGCGCACCGCGCCCCTGCCCGCCCGCACTGACCCGCCACCCACCGTGCGCCAGTCGCGCCGCAACCCCGTCGGCATCAAGCGCCCGCGCCCCAAGCGCGACGGCCTGGTCGACGACCACGTAGCGCGCATCCGCGAACTGGCCAAGACCAAGACAGCAGCCGAGGTGGCGGCCGACATCGGCTACGCCCTCAGCACCGTCAAGGCATGCGGCCAGCGCCACAGCATCATCTTCCAGGGCATGCGCTGGCGGCCCTACTCCAAGGCGGAGATCGCCGCCATTCGTGAGGCGGCCACGACCCTGAACATGTACCAGGCCGCCGACAAGTTCGGCCGCACCCGCAGCTCACTGCGCGCCATGGCCAAGCGCGAAGGCATCACCTTTAAGGACGGCGTCAGCGACAGCAGAACCGCCCTGACCAAGTTCAACCGCAGCCTCAGCCAGAAGTAACGTCGCCACGCCACCCCGGAGAACACCATGACCAACACCACCGCACCTCAAACCATCGCCGCCGCCGACCTGCCCGCTCGCGGCCAGCCCCTGGCCGGCGGCACCTTCGTCGAGCGTTACTGGCTCAACGGCCAAGAGCGCGCACTGATCCTGCTGCCGGACGAGTTCGTCGGCGCCTACGGCAACTATGGCGAAGAGATCGAAGGCGCCAACAGTCACGCGGACGGCGAGGCCAACACCCGCGCCATGGCTGAGGTCGGCAGCGAGGCCGCCAAGAAGGCGCTGGAGCTGGGCGGCCACATCCCCTCCTGCCTGGAGGCACAGCTGCTGATGGTTGCCAAGCAAGCCGGCCTGGTCACCCTGCGCGAGGACCGCTGGCACTGGCTGAGTACGCAGTACTCCGCCGACTACGCCTTCCTCATGGCTTTCGAGGATGGCTGGCAGGGCTACGGCGCCAAGAGCTACGAGCGCCTCGTGCGCCCCGTCCGCAGCATCCCCATTCAGTAATCCACTGATCCATTCCTTTCGATTTCGCAGGCGATTCGCGGGGCCACGGGAAGTCGGCCAGACCAGAAGCGCGCCGGGAAGCGCCGGCCGCCTGCGCACTACTCTCAGGAGCAACACATGAAGAAGCGTGATGTGATCACCCTCACCGAGGGCCCGCTGACCCTGACGATTCCGGCACACGCCATCACTCAGGTGTTCACCGCCGTAGCACTGGCCCACGTCAGCAACCTGCAGCAGGCGCCGGCGAACGAAAGCGGCATTCCTGCCCTGGGCGAGTACTGGCCAGGCGAAGGCGGCCACAACGCCGGCTTGATCCGTGGCGTCGCCGGCGCGCCGGACTACTACCTGATCGTGCCGGCCGGCACTGCGGCGGAGTTCAAGGCTGAATGGGGTGGCTACGGCCGCAGCGTTGCAGGCGCCACCAGCGCAAGCGATGGTCTGACCAACACGAATGCACTGCTGGAAGACGCCGACGACCACCCTGCCGCCAAGCTGGCAGCCGGCTACACCGCCGACGGGCACGAGGACTTCTACCTGCCGGCACGCCGCGAGCTGCAGCTGTGCGAGGCGAACGTCCCCGAGTTGTTCACCAAGGGCTATCACTGGTCGAGCTCGCAGTCCTCCGCCCTCCTCGCCTTCGGCATGGACTTCGAGGATGGCTGGCAGTACGACGGCGGCAAGGGCAACGAGCGCCTCGTGCGCCCCGTCCGCAGAAAGTACCTCTGATCCTTCAATACTTCATTCCTGGGCGCGCCAGCGCCCGCGCTTTTCGAGGAGGCCAGGATGGCCCTGCATACCGAACTGGAGATTTACAAGGGCGCTGAAGAACTCCTCAGCGTCACGCTCGACCTGGTGCGGAACATTCCGCGCGACCTGAAGCAGATCGTCGGCGCCAAGATCCGCGACGAAAGCCTGCAGGTAATGGTGCTGATCGGTCGCGCCAACATGGCACGCAACAAGCTCCCGCACCTCAACGAGCTCCTCGAAAGCATCTGGATGATCAATTACCTGCTCCGAGCCCTCACGAACAAGGGGCTCATCAGTAAGGGGCAGCATGCCCAGGCCATGAAGCTCACCGCATCCATCGGTAAGCAAGCCAACGCCTGGAGAAAGTCCGCAACCGCGCCCGTTGCTTGAGGGTCAAGGCCCTCCTGCCTGTGCGCTGAATCTGGTCGTGCCGCTGGCCCACAAGGCCACCGCCATGCGCAGCACAGGGACCACCGACGGAACGGTCGGCGAGGCCTGGCGCAGTTTCCCCGCTGAGCAATCGGCAGGGCGACGTAGATAGCACGATAGGTCGCAGTACTCCGCCAACAACGCCTTCAACATGGACTTCGAGAATGGCTGGCAGAACAACAACGACAAGAACAACGAGCGCCTCGTGCGCCCCGTCCGCAGATTCGAGTGTTGCACCCTTCACCTTCGAGGAGCTGGTTCAGGCCTATTACGACTGCCGCCGCGCCAAGCGCAACACCAACAGCGCGCGGGAGTTCGAGCAGCACATGGAAGCCAACCTCCTCGAGCTGTACGAGCAGCTGCAGGCCGGCACCTACCGGCCGGGCCGCTCCATCTGCTTCGTCATCACCAGGCCCAAGCCGCGCGAGGTATGGGCCGCCCAGTTCCGCGACCGCATCGTGCACCACCTGCTGTACAACCACGTCGGCGCCGGCATCGAAGCCACGTTCATCGCCGACAGCTGCGCTTGCATCCCAGGCCGCGGCACGCTGTACGCCGCCGAGCGGCTGGAGGCCAAGGTGCGCAGCGTGACCCAGAACTGGAGCCGCCCCTGCTTCTACCTCAAGGCAGACCTGGCCAACTTCTTCGTCTCGATCGACAAACGCGTGCTGGCCCGCCAGCTGCGCGCCTTGATCGATGAACCCTGGTGGCGAGCGCTGGCCCTGCAGGTGCTCTGGCACGACCCGCGCGAAGACTACGAAACGCGCTGCCCGCGCTGGCTGTTCAACCAGGTGCCGCAGCACAAGCGCCTGACCTCGCAGCCGGCGCACCTGGGCCTGCCCATCGGCAACCTCTCCAGCCAGTTCTTCGCCAACATCTACCTGAACGCCCTTGACCAGTTCGCCAAGCACGAGCTGCGCGCCAAGCACTACATCAGGTACGTGGACGACTTCGTGCTGCTGCACGAATCCCCGCAGCAGCTGAACGCCTGGCTGGCGCAGATCGAAGGCTTCCTGCCCGGCCTGGGCGCCAAGCTCAACCCGACCAAGACCATCTTGCAGCCGGTCGACCGTGGCATCGACTTCGTCGGCCAGGTCATCAGGCCCTGGCGCCGTACCACTCGCAAACGGACGGTGAAGGAAGCACTACGCCGAGTGGCCACTTCGCCAGATGAGGATCTGCTGGCCACCGCCAACAGCTACTTCGGGCTGCTCGGCCAGGCTACCCACAGCCATGCCGACCGGGCGGCACTGGCGAATGCCCTGCTACGCCGCGGCAAGCCGGTGAACGCCGGCCTTACCCAGACCTACCGCTAATCACAAGCCGGACTAGCCATGGCCGCCTACTACAACGAAATCGACCCGTATGCAGCGCAGTGGCTCCGCAACCTGATCAAGGGGGGGCACATTGCGCCCGGCGACGTCGATGAACGCTCGATCGAGGATGTGCATCCAGATGACCTGCGCCCATACACCCAATGCCATTTCTTCGCCGGGATCGGCATCTGGTCCCTCGCCCTTCGCCGCGCCGGCTGGCCAGATAGTCGACCTGTTTGGACCGGTTCCTGCCCTTGCCAACCTTTCTCCACGGCAGGCGCGGGAGCTGGGTTTGATGACAAGCGGCACCTCTGGCCGGACTTCCATTGGCTCATCCGCGAGCGCCGCCCTGTGCTCGTCTTTGGTGAGCAGGTTGCAAGCAAGGCTGGCCTCGCTTGGCTCGACCTCGTTCAAGCTGACCTGGGGCGTGAGGGTTACGCCTTCGGGTGCGCGGATATCTGCTCTGCGGGGGCAGGCTCTGAAAACGGCAGGCAGCGGCTGTATTTCGTGGCCGACACCAACAGTCAACGACAGCCGCGGAGGGCGCAACAGAACAGCTCAGCGCTCGAATCCTGTGAGTCGGCACCACGATGGAATCACGCTGGTGGATGCAGCCAGAATGCATTGTTTGCCGCCGAGCTTGTGGTCGGCGCCAGCGGAGAAAGTCGGCTACTTGAACCCGGAACTGTCCCGCTGGTTGCAGGCTATCCCACGCTCCTGGAGCGCCTGCGCGCCTACGGAAACGGCCTCAACGTTGAAGCGGCGACGCAGTTCATAGGCGCCTATCTGGACGCTACCACCTGAGCCACCCTGCCCGGCCGTCATCCTTGCCCGATGCGCGGCCGGCGGGCGGTCTAGAAATAGTGCACCAATCACCCTTCCAGTTCTTGATTATCCTCTGAGAAGCGCTGAAAGAGGTTGTATGTTGGGCCTGCATCAGCTGAACCCATTTGAATTAAATAGAACTGATCTTCATTAATCAGCCTCAATTCATGGGCATTCAGTAAGTTTCGAATCTTCATTCCCCACCCCTGAGCAGCGTCAAGATGCACTTCATACTTCAGAGCCTTCCCGTATGGGTTCTGGCTATGCAGTAATCCGCCACACAAATCATATAGCGTTTCAAAATCATCCTTGGACAGATAGTCCCCTTCGTACTTACGAAGCTCCGCCGTGTGCCTTTGATTCTGCACTTTATGCTGAGTTACAGGGCGTGGATAAAAATCAGGGTGAATCGCTGCAACTGCCTTGAGAACCCTGGAAGCGTGCCAGTCACGCGAATAGTCAGCACGGGCTTTCGCATAGGCATCCAAACTCGCAACTAGCGAACCAAAAGCGATCAACTCAAGTATTTTTCGGAACTGCAGGTAAATAACCTCAACGTTAGTCTGCATGAACCCAGTGGTCGCTTCCCCCACCAAAATCCTATGCACAACCTGAGTTCTATATTTTACCTCTTTCATTAATTCGCAATAACGAACAGCTCCAACTGCATCCATATTTTCATACTCCATTTATTGCGGTCGCTTCAGCTGTTGGCGACCATTAAACCTACCAATACCCCACAACCAACCTTTCACGCCACTGGCGAGGGAGAAGTCATGTCCACTGAAAACCCCATCGTCACCCGTGAGCACCTCGCCGCCCTACAGGTGTTCGCGAACGACATGATCACCGCCGCCCTGGGTGGTGGCGACGTAGACGGGCCGACTATCCAGGAGCAGGCCGTAAAGCACGGACTACTTGCGCGGCGAATCATGACAACTCCTTGCTGCGGCCCTGAAGAAGGCTTCTGCAGCTGCGCCCACACCACGTCGTTCCCGGCTGAATGCTTCCGCAAGACCGTGGCGCTGGTGGCCGAGCTTTCGCAAACCAGCCCGCCGCAATCTGCGCCGGCCGGGGCGGTGCATGACGCCTTGGAGTGGCTGGATGATTTCGTGGCCCGCTGTAATGGAGACGACCGAGGTGCATGCAGTTCGGTGAATATCCTGCGCGATGCTCTCGCCGCCGCCCCTCAACCAGCAGCGAGGAATGGCTGGATTCCATATAGCGAGCAGAAGCCAGACGGCCAGCACCGTACCGAGTACCTGATCTATTTCGAGGACACCGGGAAGATCCTCGTAGATGAATGGATCGACGAGCAAACAGAGGGCTGGTGCTTCTGGTTCGGCGACCCGTCTCACTGGATGCCCCTGCCTGCATCACCGGTAAAGCAGAGCGAAGGAGAGCAGCCATGAGCAGCAATGACCTGAAGGCCTACCACGTAGGCGAGGACAGCGAAGGCGGCCACGTCGTTGTCTTCGCCACAAGCGGTGCAGCTGCTCGCCGCGCGGGCGGCAACGAACTGGACCTTGAGTTCTCTGCGGTGGAGTTCTGCCGCCGGGCGCAATGGGCGGATCAGTATGCAGGCCAGCCGTTCATTCCAGCCAAGGCGTTTCATGACGCAGGCTGGTGGCTGCGCTGCAGCTATTGCGAGACCACCAACTACGACGACGCCGAAGACGACGACGGCAACCCACTGACGATGGTGTACGACGGGCCGGACGTGTACTGCAGCCAGAGCTGCAAGGACGCGAAGGAGAAGGACATCGACGACGCCAACGAGCGCGGCGATGCCTTTATCCGCAAGGTCCATGAGGCGCGCCCGGACCTGCACTTCGTAAGATTTCGTTGCGGCTGGCCTTACGTGACCATGACGGCGGAGTTCACCTTCCCAGGCTGCCGCTACGGCGGCGAGATCGTCGACCAGAAGGGCGACGGCAACCTGGCAATGTACGTGGCAGGCTATGACGGCGACGACTTCCAGGCCTACGAGCGCAGCCGCAATCGCGCTGTTACCGAGCAGCGAGCCTGATCATGGCCGCCAAAATCCTCTGCCGCACCACCCGCAAGCCGGCCGAAGAGTGCCGCTGCCTGCGCTGCACCCCGCCTCCCAAACCGAAGGACTGACCTCATGAACAACCTGCTCTGGCAGCTGCTCGCGCGGCTGCTGGCGTGCCGCCCTGTGCGCGCCTTCCTCATTGCCTACGCCAAGCGCACCCCTTACCAGCACATCATGTCCGCCGACGGGGGCGAGATGTACATGGGCCGCTGGTGGCTGCTCAACCCCTACAACAACGAGACGCGCGCCAGCCGTTGGCCGTGGCTGCCATTCTCTGCCCGCATCCACCACATCATGCGCGCCGACCAGGACCGCGACCTGCACGACCACCCCTGGAATGCACGCACCATCATCCTCGACGGCTGGTACACCGAGCAGCGCCTGGTTGAGGACGGCAGCCCACTGCATCAGGCCATCGCGCCACCGCCTGGCGCTGAGGTAACCGAGCTCATCCACCGCGAGGCCGGCACCTCGGCGCGGCTGCGCCACGGCGAGTACCACCGTATCGACGAGGTGTCGCCGGGCGGCGTCTACACCCTGTTCATCACCAGCCGCTACCGCGGCACGTGGGGCTTCCTGGTGGACGGCGTGAAGGTGCCGTGGCGCCAGTACCTGGGCCTGCCGGAAGCCCCTGCCACCAACATGCAGCAAGCGGACCCAGAGCTGGCAATGCTGGAGAGCTACGCCGCGCCGGTCTACGTGCTCATCGGCCTGGCCGGCATCGCCACTGCGAGCCTGCTGCTGTGGACGCTGTAGCGCCAGCCCCCTGCCAGCACAGCTGGGCGTTTACCACGCCCGGCCACATCAAGTGCACCAAGTGCCCGGCCATCGGCCAGCGCTGGTTCACCGCGCAAGAGCGGCGCGAGTACAAGGCCGGCCTGGCCGGCAAAGGCCCGCGCTGGTTCCACCTCATGCCCCGCACCTGATCCCTTCACCTTTACGGCCTGCCGGCGCCGCCGGCGGGGAGGAGCAGCCATGCCCAAACCTCAGCAACTGCCAGACACCGGCGACGATCACGACAAGGTGCTCGAGGCGAAGCTGGCCGAGCTGATCGGCACCACCCCAAAGGCCCTGCAGCGCAAGCGCGAGAAGGGCATCATCCCCCACGGCGTCTGGTGCCTCATCGACGGCCGGGTGACCTACAGCAAATGGAGATACAACGAATGGGTCGAAAGTCTGTGGACCTGCCAGAAGGAGTCGAAGTCGTCGGCAACGCCGTCCGCATCCGCTTCACATGGAAGCATCGCCGTTGCGAAACCCTTGCCTATGCGCCGACCGCCGCGGGGATCGCCAAGGCCTCAAGTCTTCGAGCTCAGGTAAAGCAGCTGGTAAAGCTCGGCGTCATGACGGACGACAAGTACGCCGAGCTGTTCCCCGCCTCCAGCTACAGCCTGGCGCGCCGCACCCCCACCTTCGGGGAGTACGCCCAGGTCTGGCTGGATAGCCGCGAGATCGTCGGCAGCACCCGCCTGAACTACAAGAGCACGCTGAACCGGTACTGGATGCCGCACTTCGCGGCCCTGCGCCTGGACGAAATCAGCGCGGTGGACGTGCGCAAGGTCATTGCCGAAACGAACTGGGCGTCACCAGGCGTGCGGCGTAATGCCTGCGACAAGCTGTCGACCATCTTCAAGGAGGCAGTGCAGGACGGGACCATTGCGCGCAACCCGGCCAGCGCCATCAGCCGGCCGAAGCTGCCGAAGAAGGTGGTGGACCCGTTCACCCGCGAGGAGGCCGAGCAGATCATCGCGCACATGTATTCGAAGCTGACAGGGCTGCTGCGGATCTACGCCTGCTTCTTCGAGTTCGCCTTTTTCACGGGCATGCGCCCGGGCGAGGTGATGGCGCTACGGTGGGAGGAGGTGGATTTTCAAGGAAGGAGCGCGCACGTCTGCCGGGTGCAGGTGAAGGGCAAGATCCACGAACGGGTCAAGACCAAGCGCAGTCGGCATGTGCTGCTGAATGACAGGGCGCTGCATGCCCTGAATGAGGCCAAGCCACTGACCATGGCTCGGAGTGCATATGTGTTCGCGCCGGCCACCCTGGCCAAAGACAGCGACTGGATACGGACGTGCACCACGCCCAGGGAGTACTTCGCCAAAGCCTGCCGGGCGCTCGGCCTGCGTGAGCGGCGGCAGTACGACACCCGCCACACCTACGCGACGATGTGCCTGATGGCCGGCATGAACCCAGCCTTCATTGCCAACCAACTCGGCCACAGTGTACAAATGTTGCTTTCCACTTACGCGAAGTGGCTCAACTCCACATCGGACTGGGCCGAACTTCAGAAGCTGGAGACGCAACAAAACGGTACGAAATTGGTACAACCGATTTCATCACCGACCTGAAAGGCGCGCTGGTCTTGCCTTCTGTTGGCAGGATGCGACATTTCCTTATAAGATCCCGCCTCCCCCAATCGTCGCCCTCAAGCGGCTCCAGCCGCCGTGTGGGCTGCTATTCCCCGGAAAAACCGGGCCGCGACCGTGGTCGAATTAAGGTAGTAATCAAGATGAGCGCCAGGCACTTTCTCTCGTTGATGGACTTCAGCCCTCAGGAACTGAGCGGCCTGATCCGTCGAGCCATCGAGCTGAAGGACCTGCGCCATCGAGGTGTGCTGTTCGAGCCGCTGAAGAGCCGGGTGCTGGGCATGATCTTCGAGAAAGCCTCGACCCGTACCCGCCTGTCCTTCGAGGCCGGCATGATCCAGCTCGGCGGCCAGGCCATCTTCCTCTCCCCGCGCGATACCCAGCTGGGTCGCGGCGAGCCGATCGGCGACACCGCCATCGTCATGTCCAGCATGCTCGACGTGGTGATGATCCGTACTTACGCCCACAGCAACCTCACCGAGTTCGCCGCCAACAGCACGGTGCCGGTGATCAACGGCCTGTCCGACGACCTGCACCCCTGCCAGCTGCTGGCCGACATGCAGACCTTCGAGGAAGCGCGCGGCAGCATCAAGGGCAAGACCGTGGCCTGGATCGGCGACGGCAACAACATGTGCAACAGCTACCTGGAAGCCGCCGTGCAGTTCGACTTCCAGCTGCGCATCGCCTGCCCCGAGGGCTACGAGCCGAAGGCCGAGTTCCTCGCCGCCGCCGGCGACCGGGCGCAGATCGTGCGTGATCCGAAGCAGGCCGTGGCCGGCGCCCACCTGGTCAGCACCGACGTGTGGACCTCCATGGGCCAGGAAGAGGAAAGCGCCAAGCGCCTCAAGCTGTTCGCCCCCTATCAGGTCAACCGCGCCCTGCTCGATGCCGCCGACCCAAGCGTGATCTTCCTGCACTGCCTGCCGGCCCACCGTGGCGAGGAGATCAGCGAAGACCTGCTCGACGATCCGCGCTCGCTGGCCTGGCAGCAGGCCGAGAACCGCCTGCATGCGCAGAAGGCGCTGATGGAAATGCTCGTCGCCCCAGGATGCCGCCCCGCATGAGCCAACTACTGCTGTCCCTGCGCGAGCTGGCTTGCGGCTACAGCGAGCAGCGCATCGTGCAGACCCTCAACCTGCACCTGAACGCTGGCGACATCGGCTGTCTGCTCGGCCCCTCGGGTTGTGGCAAGACCACCACCCTGCGCGCCATCGCCGGTTTCGAGCCGGTGCAGGAAGGCGAGATCGAGCTGGGCGGCGAAGTGATCTCGCGCGCCGGCTTCACCCTGGCACCGGAGAAGCGCCGCATCGGCATGGTGTTCCAGGACTACGCCCTGTTCCCCCACCTGACCGTTGCCGAGAACGTGGCCTTCGGCATCCGCAAGCATCCGCAGCGCGACAAGGTGGTGGCCGAGCTGCTGGAGCTGGTCAAGCTAACCAACCTCGGCAAGCGCTACCCGCACGAGCTGTCCGGCGGCCAGCAGCAACGCGTCTCGCTGGCCCGTGCCCTGGCGCCGGAGCCGCAACTGCTGCTGCTCGACGAGCCCTTCTCCAACCTCGACGGCGAGCTGCGCCGCCGCCTCAGCCATGAGGTGCGCGACATTCTCAAGGCTCGCGGCACCAGCGCCATCCTGGTCACCCACGATCAGGAAGAAGCCTTCGCCGTCAGCGACCAGGTCGGCGTGTTCAACAAGGGCCGCCTGGAGCAGTGGGACACCCCCTACAACCTCTACCACGAGCCGGCCACGCCCTTCGTCGCCAGCTTCGTCGGCCAGGGCTACTTCATTCGTGGCCAGCTGCAGAGCCCGGACACGGTGCAGACCGAGCTGGGCCTGATCCGTGGCAACCGCGCCTACCACTGGCCGGAAGGCAGCGCGGTGGACGTGCTGCTGCGCCCGGACGACATCGTCCCGGCGGCCGACAGCAGCCTGCAGGCCCAGGTGGTCGGCAAGACCTTCCTCGGCGCCGCCACCCTGTACCGCCTGCAACTGCCGACCGGCACCCAGCTGGAAGCCATCTTCCCCAGCCACGCCGACCACCAGCCGGGCCAGCAGGTGGGCATTCGCATCGCCGCCGATCATCTGGTGGTGTTCGCCGCACAGGGCAGCGTGGCCGCCCAGCTCAACCTCGGCGACTCCGGCGTGCGTCGTTACAGCAACGGCTGAGCCCGTGAAGAGGTGCGCTCAGCGCCCCTCCGCCCCCCTTACAGATAGAGCTTGCCGCTGGCGACCAGCACGGACTGGCCGGCAATCTTCACCCGTGCACCATCCAACCGGCAGTGCAGCTCGCCGCCGCGTGCGGAGCACTGGTAGGCGCGCAGCTCAGTCTTGTCCAGGCGCTCGGCCCAGTAGGGAGCCAGGATGCAGTGGGTGGAACCGGTCACCGGGTCCTCGTCGATGCCGATGCCCGGGGCGAAGTAGCGCGAGACGAAGTCGTGCTGCACACCCGGCGCGGTAACGATCACACCCAGGCCCGGCAGCTGCGCCAGTGCCGTCATGTCCGGCTTGCACTCACGCACCGCCTGCTCGGACTCCAGCACCGCCAGCAGCTCCTTGCCGACCTGCACCGCCAGCACCCGCTGACCGAGGATGGCACCGACCTGCTCCGCCATCTGCGCCGGCTCCAGGCGGATGGCCGGGAAGTCCAGCACCAGGCGCCCGCCGTCACGGCTCACCGCCAGGGCACCGGACATGCAACTGAACTCCAGGCGCTCGCCCGGCTCACCGTACAGCTGGAACAGCGCGTGGGCGGTGGCCAGGGTAGCGTGGCCACACAGAGGCACCTCGCAGGCCGGGGTGAACCAGCGAATGCGCCAGCCCGCTCCTTCACGCACGGTGAATGCGGTTTCGGCCTGGTTGTGCTCGGCGGCGATGCGCTGCATCAGCTCGTCCTCCAGCCAGGCGTCGAGCCGATAGACCACGGCCGGGTTGCCGCTGAACGGTCGGTCGGTGAAGGCGTCGATCTGATGGAATTCGAGTTGCATGCTGCGCTCCCTGGCAGTTGGTCTTGAGCCACCAGCATGCCGTGGCGCTCGCCCGCCGGATCGGTACAGTCACCTGCGATTGCGCCATTACAGCTGTCTGTTGTGACCGCGCCCCAGGGGATGTTCTAGCGCGCGCTGACCCCGTAGCTCTCGAGCAGGGTCTGCAGCCGGCCATCGGCGCGATAGCGCTGCAGGCCGCGCTCGAAGATCTCGGCGTAGCGCGCGCTGTCCTCACGCCCCGGCGAGAAGGCCAGGTAGATCGGCACGTCCGGCTCGCGGCAGCCCGCCTCGCGCAGCTCGCCGACGCGGCCGAGGTCGGCCAGGTGCGCCTGGATCACCCAGCTGTTCTCGATCAGCACATCGATACGGCCGTGGTCGAGCTTGGTCAGGTTGAGATCGAGCGCAGCGCCGCCGGCCGCCACCTGCACGCGGTCGCCATTGCCACGCTGCGCTGCGACATAGGCATTGAGCTGCTCGCCATAGCTGTAGTCGTTGATCACGCCCAGGCGCACGCTGGCCAGCGAGTCCACGCCAGTGAAGCGCCACTGCGAGTCCTGCTGGGTGTAGAAGCAGTTGCGCGACATGGCCACCGGCGTGGCAGTGAACAGGAAGTCCGGCGCGTCCTCGCGGCCGGCACCGACTGCAGCGTTGATCTCGCCGTGACGCACCTGCTGCAGCACCCGCGCCCAGTTGCGGATCTCGTAGCGCACGGTGATGCCGGACTCGGCAAAGATGTCGCGCGCCAGCTCGACGAAGATGCCCGGCTGCTGGGCATCCGGGGCACAGTTGATCGGGCACCAGAGGTCGGCGGCGATCACCAGGGTCTCGGCGCGAACCTGCGGAGCGAGGCCCAGGCCGACGAGCAGCAGAGCAGAAAAGGTCGGAAGACGACTACACAAATCCATGTGGCGACCTCAGGCAGAAACACGCAGCAGTTGTATCACCCTCAGCCTTCGCTGCGCACCCTCTTCACCGCATCCAGCCAACCGGCGTAGAGCTTGCTGCGGTGCGCATCGGCCATACGCGGCGAGAAGCGCTGCTGGCGGTGCCAGTGCCCGGCGATCTCCTCCAGGTCGCGGTACAGCCCGGCCTGCAGGCCGGCCAGGTAGGCCACGCCGAGCGCCGTGGTCTCGGTCACCACCGGGCGCTCCACCGGTACGCCGAGCACGTCGGCGAGGAACTGCATGACCCAGTTGTTGACCACCATGCCGCCGTCCACGCGCAGCGCGCTGGGCTCGGCGGCGCCGTCCTGACGCATGGCTTCGAGCAGGTCGCGGGTCTGGTAGCACACCGACTGCAGGCCGGCGGTGACGATTTCCTTGATTCCGGTATCGCGGGTCAGGCCGAAGATCGCGCCGCGTGCCTTGGGGTCCCAGTACGGCGCGCCGAGGCCGGTGAAGGCCGGCACCAGATACACACCGCAGGCATCGCCGGTCTGCTCGGCGAGTATCTCGGTATCGCGGGCATCGCTGATCAGCTTGATGCCGTCGCGCAACCACTGCACGGCAGCGCCGGCGACGAAGATGCTGCCCTCCACCGCATAGGTGACCTTGCCGTTCAGGCGGTAGCCGACCGTGGTCAGCAGGCGGTTCTGCGACACCACCGGCTTGTCACCGGTGTTCTGGATCATGAAGCAGCCGGTACCGTAGGTGCTCTTGACCATGCCGGCGTCGAAGCAGGCCTGGCCGATCAGCGCGGCCTGCTGGTCGCCGGCCATACCCAGCACCGGGATGCCGGCACCAAGCAACTCGGGCGAGGTGGTACCGAAGTCGGCGGCGCAGTCCAGTACCTCCGGCAGCAGGCTGCGCGGGATGTCAAACAGCGCCAGCAGCTCCTCATCCCACTGCTGGCTGTGGATGTTGAACAGCAGGGTGCGCGAGGCGTTGCTGGCATCGGTGCGGTGCGAGCGGCCATCGGTCAGGCGCCACAGCAGGAAGCAGTCGACGGTACCGAAGCGCAGCTCGCCGCGTTCGGCGCGCTCGCGGGCGCCGGGCACGCTGTCGAGAATCCAGCGCAGCTTGGTCGCGGAGAAATAGGGGTCGATCAGCAGGCCGGTCTTCTCCGCCACTTTGGCCTCGTGGCCCTCGGCCTTGAGCCCTGCGCAGTAGTCGGCGGTGCGGCGGTCCTGCCAGACGATGGCCGGGTGGATCGGCATGCCGGTAGCAGCGTCCCACACCACGGTGGTTTCGCGCTGGTTGGTGATGCCGATGGCCAGCACTTCTTCAGCCTTCAGCGCCTTGCTGGCCAGTGCCTCGCGGCAGACCTTAAGGGTGGTCAGCCACAGCTCCTCGGCATCGTGCTCGACCCAGCCATCCTGCGGGAAGTACTGCTTGAACTCCTGCTGGGCGCTGGCCAGCGGCAGGCCCTGGGCACTGAAGACGATGGCGCGCGAGCTGGTGGTGCCCTGGTCGATGGCAAGCAGGTACTGGGACATGCGTATTCCTTGTTGTTATGTGGGTGACGCCGGGTGGAGCCTGATCAATCGCGGCCGATGGCGGCGAAGCTGCCCTGGGTGTGCTGCGCCAGTACCTCGGCCGCTAGCTCCACTTCCAGGCCGCGGCGACCGGCGCTGACGTGGATGGTCGGGTGATTGCGCGCAGACTCGTCGATGAAGGTGCGCAAGCGCTTCTTCTGCCCCAGCGGGCTGATACCGCCGACCAGGTAGCCGGTGCTGCGCTGGGCCTGCTGCGGATCGGCCATGTCGGCCTTCTTCGCCCCCGCCGCATGGGCCAGGGCCTTGAGGTCGAGGCTGCCGGCCACCGGCACCACGGCTACCAGCAACTCACCCTTCTCGGTGGCGGCGAGCAGAGTCTTGAACACCCGCGCCGGGTCCAGATTGAGTTTTTCCGCGGCCTCCAGGCCATAGGACGGCGCCTTGGGGTCGTGGTGATAACTGTGCACCTTGTGCTCGGCCTTGGCCTTTTTCAGCAGATCGATGGCAGGAGTCATGTTCGAATGTGAAAATCTTCCGACAGAATTCGCGTACCTTAGCGGAAAAAACCGCCGCAGGCAGTTATTAACGTCGCACTGCCATGACCAGCCATGAACAGCGCAGCGGCACACCGTTATAATCCGCCGGCCAATAAAAAGGACAGCCGATGAGCCTCCCGCCCCGCCAGCAGAGCATTCTCGAACGCACCCGCGAGCGCGGCTACGTCAGCATCGACGAGCTGGCCCAGGCCTTCGCCGTCACCCCGCAGACCATTCGCCGCGACATCAACCAGCTGGCCGAACAGGGCCTGCTGCGGCGCACCCACGGCGGCGCGGCGAGCGAAGCCTCGAGCATCCAGAACACCGCCTACGCCATGCGCGCCGGGCAGATGCGCGACGAGAAGCAGCGCATCGCCGAAGCCATCGCCGCCGCCATTCCCGACCACGCCTCGCTGTTCATCGGCATCGGCACCAGCACCGAGGCCATCGCCCGCGCCCTGCTCGGCCACAAGCACCTCAAGGTGATCACCAACAACCTGCACGTAGCGGCGACCCTGGCCGACAAGGCCGACTTCGAAGTACTGGTCGCCGGCGGTAGCGTGCGCAGCGATGGCGGCGTGGTAGGCCAGGCGGCGGTGGACTTCATTCAGCAGTTCCGCGTCGACTTCGCCGTGATGGGCATCAGCGGCATCGACGAGGACGGCAGCCTGCTCGACTTCGACTATCAGGAAGTGCGGGTGTCCCAGGCGATCATCGACAACGCCCGCCAGGTGCTGCTGGCCGCCGACTCCAGCAAGTTCGGGCGTAACGCCGTGGTGCGCCTGGGCTCTATCGCCCTGGTCGACCAGCTATACACCGACGCCCCACCCGCCCCCGCCATCGTGCGCCTGCTGGCCGAGCAGAAGATCCAGCTGCATATCGTTTAACAGCCGACAACACCTTCCCCCACGATGACCGGCCGGTACCAAGGCTGGCGTCGGCACGCTCACTCGGCTAGCATATTTTCGAAATCGAACATTAAAAGTTCACATTACAACTTATGGTGCCCTTGCCATGCCGCTCAGCCAGACGCCTCCCATCGCCGAAATCTACGACCTGGCCGTGGTCGGTGGCGGCATCAATGGCGCCGGCATCGCCGCCGATGCGGCCGGGCGCGGGCTCTCGGTGTTCCTCTGCGAACGCGACGACCTGGCTCAGCACACCTCCTCGGCCAGCAGCAAACTGATCCACGGCGGCCTGCGCTACCTCGAACACTACGAGTTCCGCCTGGTCCGCGAGGCCCTGGCCGAGCGCGAAGTGCTGCTGGCCAAGGCGCCACACATCGTCAAACCGCTGCGCTTCGTCCTGCCGCACCGCCCGCACCTGCGCCCGGCCTGGATGATCCGTGCCGGCATGTTCCTCTACGACCACCTGGGCAAGCGCGAGAAGCTGCCGGCCTCGCGCGGCCTGCGCTTCGGAGCCGGCAGCCCGCTCAAGGCGGAGATGACCCGCGGCTTCGAATATTCCGACTGCTGGGTGGATGACGCCCGCCTGGTGGTGCTCAACGCCATGGCCGCCCGCGAGCGCCGCGCCCATGTGCACACCCGCACCCGCTGCGTCAGCGCGCGGCGCAGCAAGGGCCTGTGGCACCTGCATCTGGAGCGCGCCGATGGCAGCCTGTTCTCGATCCGCGCCCGCGCCCTGGTCAATGCCGCCGGGCCCTGGGTCGCGCGCTTCCTGCAGGACGACCTCAAACAGAAGCCCACCTACGGCATTCGACTGATCCAGGGCAGCCACATCGTGGTGCCGCGCCTGCACGATGGCGAGCACGCCTACATCCTGCAGAACGAGGACCAGCGCATCGTCTTCGTCATCCCCTGGCTGGAGCGCTTCAGCCTGATCGGCACCACCGACCGCGAATACCAGGGCGACCCGGCCAAGGTGCAGATCAGCGAGGAAGAAACCGACTACCTGCTCAAGGTGGTCAATGCCCACTTCAAACAGCAGCTATCGCGCAGCGACATCCTGCACACCTACTCCGGCGTGCGCCCGCTGTGCGACGACGAGTCCGACCAGCCTTCGGCCGTCACCCGCGACTACACCCTGGCGCTGGCCGGCGCGCCGGGCGAGGCTCCACTGCTGTCGGTGTTCGGCGGCAAGCTGACCACCTACCGCAAACTGGCAGAGGCAGCCATGGAGCTGCTCGCGCCGACCTTCAGCCACCTGTGCCCGGCCTGGACCGCCAAGGCGCCGCTGCCCGGCGGCGAGAGCATGGACAGCCGCGAGGCCCTGGCCGACAAGCTGATCGCCCGCTTCGGCTGGCTCGACCGCGAACTGGCCCTGCGCTGGGCCGGCACCTACGGCAGCCGCACCTGGCGTCTGCTCGATGGCGTGCAGCGGCAGAGCGAACTGGGCGAGCACCTGGGCGCCGGCCTGTACACCCGCGAAGTGGATTACCTGCGCCGCGAGGAATGGGCGGTAGAAGTCGAGGACATCCTCTGGCGCCGCACCAAGCTCGGCCTGTTCATGACGCCCGGCCAACAGGCCAGGCTGCGCGACTACCTGCTCGCCTGCCGTCAGCCGCCGGTCAGCGCTCCGGTCGCCTGATCACAGCGGCGACTGCAGCGTGTCACCCGCCAGGCGCTGGGCCAGCTGTGCATCATCCATGCGATGGGCGCGCAGGTGCGGCAGCACGGCAGCCAGCAGCGGCTCCTTGAATGCCGGCTGGAAACGATGGGCCAGCCCGGAAATCAGCTTCAACTCGCTACCCTTTATATGCGCAGCCACGTGCACGCCATGCATCACCGGCAGCAACGGGTCGGCGGTGCCGTGTACCACCAGGGTCGGCACATGCAGGCGCTCGAGCAGCGCCACGCGGCTCGGCTCGGCGAGGATCGCCAGGATCTGCCGCTGCACGCCCTGCGGGTTGAAGGCGCGGTCATAGCTGCGCGCAGCCTCGCCCAGCAGTTGCTGGCGATCCACCGCCTGAGTCGGACTACCAAGTGCGGCCAGCAGATCGGCCTGCTGTTCGAGAGCCGCGGCGCGGTCGGGCGCCTCGCGCCGTGCCAGCAGTTGCAGCAGGTGCGCATCGGGCGCCGGCAGGCCCGGCGCACTGGTGCTGGTCATCAGCAGGGTCAGGCTCTCCACGCGCTGCGGCGCCAGGTCGGCCATGTGCTGAGCGATCATCCCACCCATGCTCGCGCCGAGCACGTGAAAGCGCTGCACACCCAGCGCATCCATCAGGCCCAGGGCGTCGCCGGCCATGTCACGCAGCGAATAGGGGGCGTTGGCGCCCAGACCCAATTGGTAGCGCAGCGCCTCGTAGCTCAGGTTCGCCTCCGGCGCCTCGCCGTTCCAGGCAGACAGGCCGACATCGCGGTTGTCGAAACGGATCACTCGGAAACCCTGCTGGCACAGGCTTGCCACCACCTCGTCCGGCCAGTGGATCAGCTGACCGCCAAGGCCCATCACCAGCAGCAGCGCAGGATCGCTGGGGTTGCCGATGCTCTGGTAGGCCAGGCGCACGGCGCCAACGTCCGCCGTGGCGGTCGGCACCTGCACCTCGCATCGGTTCGCCGCATAGGACGGCAGGCCGCACAATAGCGCGGCGAGGAAGAGTAGAACTCGCATCGACAACATCCGGAACGCAGAACCCCAGTGAAACGCGAGTCTGCGGATGTTCGTTCGAGAGCGCTGCCACAGTTCAGTGACAATTTGATGAATGGCGCCGAACGGTAGTGACTCAGCGCTTATATAGCTGCCGACGCGGCCACATCAGGCTGAAACGTGCGCCACCCAGATAGGTGCCACGGCCGACATAGGCGCGCCCACCGTGCCAGTAGACGATGCGCCGCACGATGGACAGGCCCAGACCGTGGCCACCGGAGGCGCGGGTGCGGCTGTCGTCCAGGCGCAGGAACGGGGTGAACACCCGTTCCCAGGCCTCCTCCGGTACGCCGGGACCATCGTCCTCGATATCGATCCAGCAGCGCTCGGCGTCGATCCGGTAGCTCAGCCGCACTCGTGACTCGGCGTGGCGCATGGCGTTGCTCACCAGGTTCTGCAGGGCGCGGTGCAGGTAGCGCGGCTCGGCGTCGACCATGGCCGTGTCGTCCGGGCCGTCCTGGCAAGTGCCGCGGTCGACCTTGATATGCGCACGCAGCGGCGCCAGCTCGCCGATCACCTGATCGATCAGCGCGCCCAGGTCGACGCGCTGGAAGTTCAGCTCCGGCGAGCCCTGCTCCAGACGGGCGTAGACCAGCATCTCGTCAACCAGCTTGTCGAGGTCCTGGATGTCGCCGTCCATGCCCTCGAGGTACTTGTGCCGGGCCTGGTCGGTCTCGGCGTCGGCGATCATCTCCAGGCCGAAACGCAGGCGCGCCACCGGCGTGCGCAGCTCGTGGGACACCGCGCGGACCATCTCGCGCTGCACGCTGACCAGGCGCTGCAGCTGCTCGGCCATGGCGTTGAAGGTGGCGGCCAGGCGCCCCACCGAGTCGGCGCCCTGAGACGGCGCACGAGCATCCAGGCGGCCGCTGGCCAGCTGTCCGGCGGCGCTTTCCAGGCCCTGCAGGCGCAACTCCAGGCGGCGCACCAATAGATAGAGGATCAAGCCGGTCAGGCTCAGGCCGAGCACGCCGATCAGCACCAGTAGCTCGGTGGGGTACGGATTCATCTGGTAGATCGGGCCGACTTCCAGCACCCAGGGCGTGCCGACCATGCCGGCGATCACGCGGATCGCATCGCCGCCCTTACCCAACGCCAGCACCGTATCGCCCTCATCCACCCGGCGCTGCTGGTCCTCGTCCAGGTCGACCTTCTCCAGGGTGACCAGGCGCAGGTCGAAGCCGAACTGTTTCTCTTCCTTCAACGCTGCCAGGCGCTTGGGCTGCTCGACGATGGGATAGCGCACCAGCTCGTCCATCAGCAGATAGACGGTGGCGCGCGCCAGCTGCTCGCTGACCTGCTCGATCTCGGCGGTCAGCACCAGTTGCTGCTGGGCGCTGACCAGGGCGAATACCCGCGCCTCGTGCGGCCCGGCCTGTTCGACCAGCACCTGGCCATTGAGCAGGCGCCCGCGGGTGCGGCCATCCAGCGGTGCGTCGGCCAGCGCCTGCAGCTCCAGTGGCACGCCGAGCAGGCGCGTCCAGGTGATCAACGCGCGGCGGCGGTCGACATCGTTCATCGGCTGCAGGCTGTCCGCCATCAGGCGGAAGGTGCCGCGCGCCAGCTGCTCGCGGTATTGGTCGCTGCGCACCTCGTTGGTCAGCTGCAGGGCGCCGACGCCAAGCAGCGCTACCAGCACCAGGGCGGCGATGATGCCGCCATAGATGCGCAGGAAAATACTGTTCATTGCAGCGCGCTGGCGGCCTCGGCAACGAACAGGTAGCCCTTGCTGCGCACGGTCTTGATCAGGCGCGGGTGCATGGGATCATCGCCAATCTTCGGGCGGATGCGCGAGATGCGTACGTCGATGGAGCGGTCCTGACCATCGTACTCGATGCCACGCAGGGCGGTGAAGATTTCCTCGCGGGAGAGGATGCGCCCGGCATTGGAGGCCAGCAGCCAGAGCAGGTCGAATTCGGCGCTGGTCAGCTCGATGCCTTCGCCACGCAGCCAGGACTCGCGCATGGCGTTGTCGATCACCAGCGGGCCGAACTCCAGGCGGCGCTGGTTCTCGGCCGGAGCATCGACGCCCTCGCTGCGCCGTAACAGGGCACGGATGCGCGCCAACAGCACACGCGGGCGCACCGGCTTGCACACATAGTCGTCGGCGCCCATCTCCAGGCCGAGCACCTCGTCCATGTCGTCGGTGCGCGCGGTGAGCATCAGGATCGGCCCGGCGAACTGGCCGCGCACCTTGCGGCAGATGGACAAACCATCCTCGCCCGGCAGCATCAGGTCGAGCACCACCAGGTCCGGCTGCTCCTGGAGAATGCGGGCCGCGGCCCGGGCCCCATCGGATTCGATCGACACCTGCAGACCGTTGCTCTGCAGGTACTCCTGGGTCAGCTCCGCCAACCGCTGATCATCCTCGACGATCAGGATCTGCCAGGCCTCTTGTTCCACGACTTCTTCTCCAGCGGAAACGCCATTAGTGGCGGCATTGTAACAACCGAGTGTGGTTAGCACAGTGCATGCCAAAAACACTAGATATTGTGGTAGCGTGCGCCGCGTCGCCACACCGGCAAATGTCCGAAAAAGCCGTTCGCCGGTAGCGACGAACGGTAGGGGCCAGAGTTCTCGGGGCCTGCCGCGCGTTATGGCGAAACGACCCACAATTCACCCACAAGTTATCCACAGAAAGCCCCCCTGCACTTCCCTTGCAAAGCCCCCAATAGCGCATTATCTTGTATCCCCATCGCGCCTCACCCCTACATGTAGTGGGTAACCCGAGGCCAGGGACACTAAGAAGAAAGAATGCAGAGGGGCTCGATCCACGCGCTACCGGTAGCATTTCAGCCCAGCCGCCATCGCTTGCGGCTGCAGGCAGCACGGACCGCGCAACCCCTCCCCCTGTATTCACAGAACGACCGCGAAGTCGCGTGTCGTGACCACTACAGCTTGTGGTCATGATCAACCGGCTCCGCCTGGATTCAGTTGCCAGGATGGCCCTCGAGTCATCCTGACTGCCGTAAGTTTTCTCGATGTCTGGCCGGACGCCGGATGTCGTGACGTTTTGCAATGGAATGAACACGCGACACCCAAAGTGTCCAAACCAATTAGAAGTGGAGAACCTCATGCACACCGACACAACTCGCGAGAATCCGCAGTCCGTGGCACCCCAGGCCGGCGAGTCCAGCCAGGATCTGGCCGCCACCGCTCCGGGCCAGCTGCGCGTGATCAAGCGCAACGGTACTGTCGTGCCCTACACCGACGACAAGATCACCGTGGCCATCACCAAGGCGTTTCTCGCAGTTGAAGGTGGCAATGCCGCCGCCTCGTCGCGTATCCATGAGACCGTCGCGCGCCTGACCGAGCAGGTCACCGCCACCTTCAAGCGCCGCATGCCGTCCGGCGGCACCATCCACATCGAAGAGATCCAGGACCAGGTCGAACTGTCCCTGATGCGCGCCGGCGAGCAGAAAGTCGCCCGCGACTACGTGATCTACCGCGAAGCCCAGGCCAGCAAGCGCAAGAGCGCCAGCGACGACGTCGCCCAGCCGCACCCGAGCATCCGCGTCACCAAGGCCGACGGCAGCGTGCAGCCGCTGGACATGGGCCGCCTGCAGACCATCATCCGCGAGGCCTGCGAAGGCCTGGCCGAAGTCGACGGCTCGCTGATCGAAGCCGAGACCCTGAAGAACCTGTACGACGGCGTAGCCGAGAAGGACGTCAACACCGCCCTGGTGATGACCGCCCGTACCCTGGTCGAGCGTGAGCCGAACTACTCCTACGTCACCGCCCGTCTGCTGATGGACAACATCCGCGCCGAGGCCCTGAGCTTCCTCAACATCGCCGACAGCGCCACTCACCACGAGATGGCCGACCTGTACGCCCGCGCCCTGCCGGCCTACGTCGAGAAAGGTGCCGAGTTCGAACTGATCGACGCCAAGCTGAAGGACTATGACCTGGCCAAGCTGGGCGCAGCCATCAACCACGAGCGCGACCAGCAGTTCACCTACCTGGGCCTGCAGACCCTGTACGACCGCTACTTCATCCACAAGGACGGCATCCGCTTCGAACTGCCGCAGGTGTTCTTCATGCGCGTGGCCATGGGCCTGGCCATCGAAGAGCCGAAGAACCGTGAAGAACGCGCCATCGAGTTCTACAACCTGCTGTCCTCGTTCGACTACATGGCGTCGACCCCGACCCTGTTCAACGCCGGCACCCTGCGTCCGCAGCTGTCCTCCTGCTACCTGACCACCGTGCCGGACGACCTGTCGGGCATCTACGGCGCCATCCACGACAACGCTATGCTGTCGAAATTCGCCGGCGGCCTGGGCAACGACTGGACTCCGGTTCGCGCGCTGGGCTCCTACATCAAGGGCACCAACGGCAAATCCCAGGGCGTCGTACCCTTCCTGAAAGTGGTCAACGACACCGCCGTGGCCGTGAACCAGGGCGGCAAGCGCAAGGGCGCCGTGTGCGCCTACCTGGAAACCTGGCACCTGGACATCGAGGAATTCCTCGAGCTGCGCAAGAACACCGGTGACGACCGTCGCCGTACTCACGACATGAACACCGCGAACTGGATTCCGGACCTGTTCATGAAGCGCGTGTTCGACGACGGCCAGTGGACCCTGTTCTCCCCGTCCGAAGTACCGGATCTGCACGACCTGACCGGCAAGGCCTTCGAAGAGCGCTACGAGTACTACGAAGCCCTGTCCGGCTACGGCAAGATCAAGGTCTTCAAGACCATCGCCGCCAAAGACCTGTGGCGCAAGATGCTGTCCATGCTGTTCGAAACCGGCCACCCGTGGCTGACCTTCAAGGACCCGTGCAACCTGCGCAGCCCGCAGCAGCACGTGGGCGTCGTGCACAGCTCCAACCTGTGCACCGAGATCACCCTGAACACCAACAAGGACGAGATCGCAGTCTGCAACCTGGGCTCGATCAACATGGTCAACCACATCGTCGACGGCAAGCTGGATACCGAGAAACTCGGCCGCACCGTGAAGACCGCTGTGCGCATGCTCGATAACGTCATCGACATCAACTACTACAGCGTGCCGCAGGCGAAGAACTCCAACCTCAAGCACCGTCCGGTCGGCCTCGGCCTGATGGGCTTCCAGGACGCCCTGTACCTGCAGCACATCGCCTACGGTTCCGACGCGGCCATCGAGTTCGCCGACAAGTCCATGGAAGCGATCAGCTACTACGCGATCCAGGCTTCCTGTGACCTGGCCGACGAGCGCGGCGCCTACTCCACCTTCGAAGGCTCCCTGTGGTCCAAGGGCATCCTGCCGCTGGACTCCCAGCAGATCCTGATCGAGGCCCGTGGCCAGAAGTACATCGACGTCGACCTGAGCGAGTCGCTGGACTGGGCGCCGATCCGCGAGCGCGTGAAGAAAGGCATCCGTAACTCCAACATCATGGCCATCGCGCCGACCGCGACCATCTCCAACATCATTGGCGTGTCGCAGTCGATCGAGCCGACCTACCAGAACCTGTACGTGAAATCGAACCTCTCCGGCGAATTCACCGTGATCAACCCCTACCTGGTTCGCGACCTGAAGAACCGCGGCCTGTGGGACAGCGTCATGGTCAACGACCTGAAGTACTACGACGGTTCCGTACAGCAGATCGAGCGCATCCCGCAGGACCTGAAAGACCTCTACGCCACCGCGTTCGAAGTGGAAACCAAGTGGATCGTCGACGCCGCCAGCCGTCGCCAGAAGTGGATCGACCAGGCTCAGTCGCTGAACCTGTACATCGCCGGCGCCTCGGGCAAGAAGCTGGACGTGACCTACCGCATGGCCTGGTACCGTGGTCTGAAAACCACCTACTACCTCCGTGCCCTGGCCGCCACCAGCACCGAGAAATCCACCATCAACACCGGCAAGCTCAACGCCGTGTCCAGTGGTGCGATCGACGAGGGCAGCTTCGCTGCTCCGGCCGGTCCGGCTCCGGTACCAAAGGCATGTGCCATCGACCAGCCCGACTGCGAAGCCTGTCAGTAAGTCGCGGCTCGCAGAGCGGACCGCGCGTTGTTGCCCGGCAGGACGGCCCCCATCACGTGCACCAGCACGCTCAGGGGCTCCACCCTACCGGGCGCCTAGCGCTGCCTCGCTCTGCAAACCGCTCGCACCGAGTTGCCGAGGTAAAAAAGCTAAAAGCAACTCGGATCGCTTGTTTCCCCTCTCCCCTCGGGAGAGGGGCCAGGGGTGAGGGAAACCAGCCCCAAGAACATCTCCCCTCGCCCGCCTCGCGGGCCTGGGCGCCACCAGTCGGGTGGCACTGTTTGACCCTTGCGTGCAGATCGCAACGGAACATAATCAGAATTACTGGACATTCATACAGGCCGCACAGAAACCCGGCCCGATGACCAAGCAGGAGACCACCATGCTCAGCTGGGACGAATTCGATAAAGAAGAAGGCGCCGAAGCCGCCGCCAAACCCGCCGCTGCCGTAGTCGGCGCCGCCGTTGATCAACTGGACGACGATGCCGCCGGCTCCGTCGAAGAGGCTCGCGCCGTATCGGCCGACGACTCCGACGCCGTCGCCCGCGCCAAGAAGGCCCTGGACGATCTGGACATTCAGGAAGGCCTGGACGATCTGGAAGGCTCGGCCGCCCGCGTACACGTCGGCGACAAGCAGATGATCAACGCCCGCGCCGACCTCAACCAGCTCGTACCCTTCAAGTACGACTGGGCCTGGCAGAAGTATCTGGATGGTTGCGCCAACCACTGGATGCCGCAGGAAGTGAACATGAACGCCGACATCGCTCTGTGGAAGAGCAAGGACGGCCTCAGCGAAGACGAGCGCCGCATCGTCAAGCGCAACCTCGGCTTCTTCTCCACCGCCGACAGCCTGGTTGCCAACAACCTGGTGCTGGCCGTGTACCGCCTGATCACCAACCCCGAGTGCCGCCAGTACATCCTGCGCCAGGCCTTCGAGGAAGCGATCCACACCCACGCCTACCAGTACTGCATCGAGTCGCTGGGCATGGATGAAGGCGAGATCTTCAACATGTACCACGAGATTCCTTCGGTCGCGAAGAAAGCCTCCTGGGGCCTGAAATACACCCGCTCGATCTCCGACCCCGAGTTCAAGACCGGCACCCCGGAGACCGACCGCCAGTTCCTGCGCAACCTGATCGCCTACTACTGCGTTCTGGAAGGCATCTTCTTCTACTGCGGCTTCACCCAGATTCTCTCCATGGGTCGCCGCAACAAGATGACCGGCACCGCCGAGCAGTTCCAGTACATCCTGCGCGACGAGTCCATGCACCTGAACTTCGGTATCGACGTGATCAACCAGATCAAGATCGAGAACCCGCATCTGTGGGACGCCCAGATGAAGGACGAAGCGACCCAGATGATCCTGCAGGGCACCCAGCTGGAGATCGAATACGCGCGTGACACCATGCCGCGCGGCGTACTGGGCATGAACGCGGCCATGATGGAGGACTACCTCAAGTTCATCGCCAACCGTCGTCTGACCCAGATCGGCCTGAAAGAGGAATACCCAGGTACCAACAACCCGTTCCCGTGGATGAGCGAGATCATGGACCTGAAGAAGGAGAAGAACTTCTTCGAGACTCGTGTGATCGAGTATCAGACTGGTGGTGCGTTGAGCTGGGATTGATTCCTGGGTCTAGACCGTTAGGACAGATTACAAGCGCTTTACCTGAGTATGGATGTTCGGGGTAGCGAGAGAAAGACTAAAAGCCCCGCCTTGCGCGGGGCTTTTTTATTAGGAAATTCCATGAAGATCCTCTTCGTAAATCTGAGCCTGCTTACATCCTTGTTACTAGCAGCTACCGCCGCAGCCAGCACAGAACACTTGGCTCCCGTAAACATTACCCCCGAGTATTACGAGAAACTGACTACCACCTTTAGGAGCGGCTATAGCCAGGAGCCCTCCTTACAAGCCCTGGTACTCCCTAGCTTGAGCAATGAGTTCCTAACTGGGGTAAGAGCCACAAGCGAAGGTCAAGAAGCATTCCTTATTGAACCAAAGTATTCAGTCCACATGTTTCAAGTAGCCGAAGCAGCGAAAGAGGGCAACGAGATGGCCAGACAATATGTCTTCCCTCCAGACATCCCCGATAGTTACTTGAAGAACCCAACTCAAATTCACTCAAAGAATATCTCAGACGACCTATCCCACCGTCTTTGTAAAATCTGGATTCATGAGCTTTACAAGACCAAAGCCACGTCACGAGATAAGAGAATATTGCTCGACCCGACAACATTCATATTTTCTGCAAACACCGCTGAGAAAGGGCAAACCAAAGGCCAGGCTGTCGATCCTGATAGAGGGTCCAGAGTGAGAGCCTTTTCAAACCTGGCCTACGCCTTGAGAAGCTATGCGTTGGGCGACATGAGCGAGGATGAATTAGAAAAGCTGACTTCAGCCTTCGAAACCCAGCATCCAAAGCCCACACCATTGTCGGCTGGAGAATGCGAAAAGCTTTGACCCCCAGCGTAGGGCGTGTACCTGTCACGCAGACACAGAGATCTTACGTTCTATTCCAACTATCGCTTTTCGCCCTTACGGCGAGTCACTTTCTCTTGCGTGCGGATCGCCGCCCGGCCCAAGAAAAAGTAACCAAAGAGAAGGGCACCCCGACATCCGGGGTGCCGTCGCGAAGGGGCCTCCCTGCCCCTTCGCTCCTTGCTCGGCGTCCTGCCTCGCGCCCCCCTGCGCAACACCTCCACTCGGCCTCCTGACGGGTTCGGACTCCTAGCTGCTTGGTAGCGCTTTCCTCTTTCTTGCGGACTCGCTTTTCGCTTCGCTCCCACTTCCGTCATCCCCGCGCAGGCGGGGCTCCACGCTCGCCTCTGCTCCCTCCCTCCAGCGCCTAGAAGCGTTCGAACGATCTATACCTCGCCCGATTACTCACGTGCTATACCGGCTCGGCTATCGCGCGGGGCCGCCATGGCAATGCGGTCCACGATGAGTCCAATAACAACAAGGGAAAGAGCAGATGAACTACTCAGCGATTGATTGGCAGCTCAACGATGGCCTGCTGAAACTGACCCTCAACCGCCCCGAGCAGATGAACGCATTCACCATCGAAATGGCCAATGAGCTGGAGCACGCCTTCAACCGGGCCAGCCTGGACGATGACGTTCGCGTCATTCTGGTAACCGGGGCGGGCCGCGCGTTTTGCGCAGGTATGGATCTATCGAAGGAAGGCAACGTCTTCGGCCTGGACGAATCCCTTACGCCCAGCCTCGCAGACATGCACGAACGGCTCGATAGCGCAGACATCCATGCCGGCGTACGCGATACCGGTGGCCGCGTGACCCTGGCCATCCACGCTTGCCGCAAGCCGGTGGTCGCTGCCATCAATGGCGCTGCCGTTGGTATCGGCGCCACCATGACGCTGGCGATGGACTTTCGCCTCGCCTCGGAAAAAGCTCGCATCGGCTTCGTCTTCGGCCGCCTGGGTATCGTCCCCGAAGCCTGCTCGAGCTGGTTTCTGCCGCGTATCGTCGGCCTGCAGCAAGCGCTGGAATGGGTTTACACCGCCGACATCTTCGACGCCCAGGAAGCCCTGCGCGGGCGCCTGGTACGCTCGGTTCACTCGCCAGAAAACCTGTTGGAAGAAGCCGAAGCCTTTGCCCGTCGGCTAGTACAGGATCGCTCACCCGCCGCCACCGCGCTCAGCCGCCAGATGCTCTACCGCAACAGCGCGCAAGCCCATCCGCTGGAAGCGCACCGCATCGACTCGTTGGCGATGTTCTATACCAGCATCGGTGACGGCAAGGAGGGCGTGGCCGCGTTCCGCGAAAAGCGCCCAGCACAGTTCAGCGTCAAGGCCTCCAGCCTGCCGCCGTTCTATGACGAGTGGATGGCCCAACAGGAATAGCCACGCATATCGCTCCCAGGCAGCAGCGTGGGAGCGATCAAAACCGAAAACAGAACTAAAGCGTGCAGAGCCCACCCGGCACTGCCATCACCCAATCCCGCACCGCCCGAATAGCCGGATCATCCCGCCGGCTCTCCGGATACACCAGAAAGAACGGCTTGCCCTCCACCTCCGGCCCGAACGGCTGTACCAGCCGCCCTTCCCTCAGCTCATCCTCGATCAACTGCCGGCTCATCAGCGCCACCCCCTGCCCGCCGATGGCCGCAGAAACCGCATGGGTCTCGTCGGAGAACACCAGCCCGGCGCTGACATCCAGCCCCGGCACCTTGGCCTGCTTCTGCCACAGCGCCCAGTCCAGCGGCGACGAGACCACGGCCTGGTTACGGAAATGGATCAGCGTGTGCCTAGGCAGTTCGGTCGCATCCTGCAAACCGAGCCGTGGGCTGCAGGCCGGGATGAAGGTGTTGTCGAACAGCTTCTCCGCCACCAGCCCCGGCCAGCGGCCGTCGCCGTAGCGGATGGCGATGTCCGCGGTGACGCCGTCCAGCGCCACCGGCTCGTGCGAGGCGTGGATGCGCAGGTCGATATCCGGATGGGACTCGCGCAGCAGGCAGACCCAGGACAGCAGCCAGCGCACCGCCACCGCCGGCGTGGTGCTGAGAGTGATGGCCTGGCGGCAGGGCAGCGCGCTGAGGCGCATGGCCGTAGCGCTGATGCTGTCGAACGCCGATTCCAGCGTCTGCTGCAGCTCGCGGCCCTGGGCGGTCAGCTCCAGCTGGCGCGGTTTGCGCAGGAACAGTGCCACGCCGAGCGATTCCTCCAAGGCGCGAATCTGGTGGCTGATCGCCGTGGCGGTCACCGAGAGTTCTTCCGCGGCCTGCTTGGCGCTCTCGTGGCGAGCGGCCGCCTCGAAGGCGCGTAGGGCCGAGAGCGAGGGTAGCCAGCGCTGACTCATGGATGAATTCCTCTCAGGCGTGTCGAAAAATAATGATCGTTTGTCGCCAATATTTGGCGGCCATAGCCTGAGTCTGCTGCGAAATACAGATGAGCACAACTTCAATCAGGAGACTCGACATGCCGCACATACTGCACCTGGATGCCAGCGCCCGCCCCGGCCTCGCCGGCAAGGACCTGCACGGCTCGCACAGCCGCAACCTGAGCCAGCGCTTCGTCAGCCAGTGGCTGACCCGCCGCGCGCAGGACAGCCTCACCTACCGCGACATCGGCCAGAACCCGCCGACCATCATCGACCACGACTGGATCGCTGCCGCCTTCACTGCGGACGAACAACGTGAGCCGTGGATGAACGACACGCTGAAGGAGAGCGAGCTGCTGATCGACGAGCTGCTGGCGGCGGACGTGCTGGTGATCGGCACACCGCTGTACAACTTCAGCATGCCGGCCGCGCTCAAGGCGTGGATCGACCAGATCGTGCGCACCGACCGCACCGTGGCGTCCGACGCCAGCAACCCGCTCGCCCCCTATATCCCGCTGCTGGCCGACCGGCCTCGGCATGCGGTGATCCTCACCGCCCGTGGCGGCGTCGGCTTCGACGCGGGCGGGCAGATGGCGCACATGAACCATCTGGAAGCCAGCCTGATCACCGCCCTCGGCTTCATCGGCATCACCCAGGTGCACCAGATCGCCATCGAGGGCCAGGAAGCCGGCGGCGAACTGCTGGCCGCGTCGGTAGCCCAGGCCATGGACCAGGTCGACGCGCTGGTGGCGCAGCTGCAGCAATCGCTGCAGGAAGAACGCGTTGCAGAGCCGGCCTGAATGGCCGGCTCAAGGTCAGTGAGCAGCCTTAGCGGCTGCTTCGGCCTCGCCGAAGTGAGCCCGGCGCCAGGGGCAGGTCAGCGTTTTTGCGCGATAGGTCACCCGAGCTGATCCGCAGATGCCCTACCCTGGCTCTAAGCCACTGCGAAGCAATCGACGATGAGCGACGCCAGCAACCTGATCCTCTTCCTCCTCACCCAGCTCGCGCTGCCGTTCGGCCTGGGCTACCTGTATTGCCGGCGCCAGGGTATTCCCACCAATTCCTGGCGCGCCGGTGGCATCTACCTCATCGCCCTGTCAGCCGCGATGCTGCTCTTTACCGGCCTGGTCGGCCTGCCGACTCATGTGAAGAACGTCGGCTTCGTGAGCAACCGCCCCATGGGCCTGACCTGCGGTGCCATCGGCATAGCCGCGGGCATGGTGATGGGACTTCTCGCGAAGCGTTTCGAGGGCGCGGCGAGCAAACCGCGCTGACGTCGCTCAGCTCCCGAAACCCTTGGCGCAAGGAACAAGGCACATGGAAGTCCGCTTACTGCCTCTGCTGGAGTTCGGCAACGTCCACTTCTACCGGATCGTCACGCTGTTCTTTCTGCTGCTCATAGGCGGCATCACGCTGAAGGGAGTGGCCGACAGCGAATTCGCCCTCCTCTCGTTCCTGCCCCTCGTCATGCTGGCCATGGCGCTCCGCTTCGGCCTGGAATGGCTCAGGGTCAGCAGATGCCGACCGGCCTTCATCCATGACGACGAGCTGGTACTGTGCGGCGCCGACAGCAACCTCAGGGTTGAGCTGACGAAAATCAGCTCGGTCCGCTCCAGCCATAGCCTGTTCATGGTGCGGCGCTATCGCTCCTGGTCGGACCACCTGGCGTTCGTGCAGCTCACCCTGAATGACGGCACGCGCCTCCACACCCTTGCCGAGAGCGCCACCTTCGAATTCCCACCTGCCAAGAGCACCGTGCGAGCATTGGAGGCGGAAATTCTCGCGGCCAAGATGCGGGATATTGCCAAGCGGCAGCCCAGCGCCGAGGGCGGCCAACAGCTCTGACTGCACCATCTGCCTGACGCTCGCTAGCGAAAGCTTTCCTCCCAGGCCGCGACACTCAAGTCGCCACCCACCATCACAAAACGCAACTTCCCTTAGCGTCCGCAATCGCTAGAATGGCGCCCGCCCAAACCAGTGGCATATCGCCTCCATGATCAAGGACGCTCAATGAAAACTCTGCATTACCTGGCAGCAGCCCTGCTCGGCCTGAGTCTTACCGGCTGTGTCTCCTTCACCCCTGCCGGCCCCATCAGTGAACCCGCCCAGAAAGCCAGCGCTGCCCGCCAACAGGCCGTCATGATCGATGACGTACTGGTCTCGGATAGCAGCCTCGACGCCGAAGTCCGCAAGAACCTGAGCAGCCAGTTCACCAGCCAACTGAACCAACGCATCGAGCACGGCGAGTATTTCCGGGAAGTAATCAGCTTTCCGGCCTCGCTCGGCGAGCAGGATGTCCTGCTCAAGCTGGAGCTCAGCTCGCTGAAGGGCAAACGCACACCGCATCCAGGCTATTTCCCGGGAGCTCTCCTCACTCTGACCGGTTGGATCTGGTTCAACGGTCCGATCTATGTCGACAAGTACGATCTGAAAGGCGCGTTGGCCTTCGAGGACAAGCAGGGCAAAACGCTCGCCAGCAGCCAGAAAACACTGCACCTCGACCAGAACACCGGGCTGTGGGATGACGACTATTTCAATCTCGCCCTCGGCTCCACCCAGCTCAACCAGCTAGTAGAAGAACTACTGCAGGACAGCCTTCAGCAACTGGCCAATAAGCCCTAAGGACACACATTGAACCGGATTTTCTCCCTGCTGCTGGTCACCCTGCTGCTCCAGCTCACAGGCTGCGCCACTTACTCTCACGACGACCTGAGCCCAGTCACGCAATGGCCGCCAGCGGCCGCCAGCGGCGCAAAGCCCAGCCTCTACCTCAAGGTGGAAGGCCAGTACCTGTTCAACGGCAATGCCACCGGTGCGGGCTTCAATCAGGCAAAACTGGCGGAGCTGGTACTCAAGGAATACCAAGGCAGCGAACAGTTCGAGCGCGCCACCCTCGCCCAGCAAACCTCCGATATCTACGCGTCCGTGCAAGTTACCAACCACGAGCGTGGCAGCATGGCCAGTGCCTTCATCACCGGCTTCACCCTGTTCATCATTCCAGGCAAATACAGCAATACGCTGACCATGGAGACTGTATTCAAGGATGGCCAGGGCACTGTTCTGGGCCGTGTCGAGAAACACGAAACCATGACTACCTGGATGCAGCTGCTGCTGATCTTCGCTCTGCCCTTCAACGAGTCGGCAGACAATGTGCTGACACAGCTGACTCAGAGCAGCCTGGAGGACGCTGTAAAGCAGGGGCTACTCACAGGCAAATAAGCCTGAGCAACTCAGCTGACTGTTAGAAGGCCGCGCGCTCGCGGCTACCTAGGTGGGACCTACGCGGTTTCACCCAGGCCTGAGGCGCTCACGGCGACTGACGCCACCCGCCCTGCTTAGCTGGAGAGCCCCGCCGCCTTGGCCCGCGCGGCATGCAGCTTCTTGTAGCTCTCGACCAGGCGCAGATGCTTGTCGAGGCCTTCCAGCTGCATGCTGGTCGGGGTCAGGCCGTAGAAACGCACACTGCCGTCCACCGAGCCCAGCGCCGCGTCCAGCCGCTCGTTGCCGAACATACGGCGGAAGTTGGCCTCGTAATCGGCCATCTCCAGATCGTCGTCCAGCTGCACCTCCAGCACCACGTTGAGCGCCTGGTAGAACAGGCCGCGCTCGACGGTGTTGTCGTTGTACTGCAGGAAGGCCTCGACCAGCCCCTTGGCCTGCTCGAACTTCTTCAGCGCCACGTAGATCAGCAGCTTCAGTTCGAGAATGGTCAGCTGGCCCCACACGGTGTTGTCGTCGAACTCGATGCCGATCAGCGTGGTGATGTCGGTGTAATCGTCGACTTCGCAGTTCTCCAGGCTCTTGAGCAGGCTCTTGAGGCGCAGGTCGCTCAGGCTGTGCAGGTTGAGGATGTCGGAGCGGAAGATCAGCGCCTTGTTGGTGTTGTCCCAGATCAGGTCTTCCACCGGGTAGATTTCCGAGTAGCCCGGCACCAGGATGCGGCAGGCGTTGGCACCGAGGTCGTCGTACACGGCCATGTACACCTCCTTGCCCAGGTCCTCGAGGATGCCGAACAGGGTCGCGGCTTCCTGGGCATTCGAGTCTTCGCCCTCACCGGAGAAGTCCCACTCTACAAACTCGTAGTCGGCCTTGGCGCTGAAGAAGCGCCAGGACACCACGCCGCTGGAGTCGATGAAGTGCTCGACGAAGTTGTTCGGCTCGGTCAGCGCCTGGCTCTCGAAGGTCGGCTGCGGCAGGTCGTTGAGGCCCTCGAAGCTGCGGCCCTGGAGCAGCTCGGTGAGGCTGCGTTCCAGCGCCACCTCGAAGCTCGGGTGCGCGCCGAACGAGGCGAACACGCCGCCGGTGCGCGGGTTCATCAGGGTCACGCACATCACCGGGAATTCGCCGCCCAGCGAGGCGTCCTTGACCAGCACCGGGAAGCCCTGCTCCTCCAGGCCCTTGATGCCAGCAACGATGCCGGGGTACTTGGCCAGCACCTCCTGCGGCACGTCCGGCAGGGCCAGTTCCTCTTCGAGGATTTCGCGCTTGACCGCACGCTCGAAGATTTCCGACAGGCACTGCACCTGCGCTTCGGCCAGGGTGTTGCCGGCGCTCATGCCGTTGGAGAGATACAGGTTCTCGATCAGGTTGGACGGGAAGTACACCACCTCGCCGTCCGACTGGCGCACAAAGGGTAGTGAGCAGATGCCGCGCGCCTTGTTGCCGGAGTTGGTGTCGTACAGGTGCGAGCCGCGCAGCTCGCCGTCCGGGTTGTAGATCTCCAGGCAGTACTCGTCGAGGATCTCTTCCGGCAGTGCGTCCTTCGGGCCGGGCTTGAACCACTGCTCGTTGGGGTAATGGACGAAATCGGCATTGGCGATTTCCTCGCCCCAGAACTGGTCGTTGTAGAAGAAGTTGCAGTTCAGCCGCTCGATGAACTCGCCCAGGGCCGAGGCCAGCGCGCTCTCCTTGGTCGCGCCCTTGCCGTTGGTGAAGCACAGCGGCGACTGGGCGTCACGGATATGCAGCGACCAGACGTTGGGCACGATGTTGCGCCAGGAGGCGATCTCGATCTTCATGCCCAGGCCGGCGAGGATGGCCGACATGTTGGCGATGGTCTGCTCCAGCGGCAGGTCCTTGCCGAGGATGCGCGTACCCTCGCCCTCGGTCAGCGCCGGGATCAGCAGGGCCTGGGCGTCGGCGTCGAGGTTTTCCACCTCTTCGATGATGAAATCGGGGCCGGTCTGCACCACTTTCTTTACGGTGCAGCGGTCGATGGAACGCAGGATGCCGACGCGGTCCTTCTCGGAGATGTCCGCCGGCAGCTCGACCTGGATCTTGAAGATCTGCTTGTAGCGGTCTTCCGGGTCGACGATGTTGTTCTGCGACAGGCGGATATTTTCCGTGGGGATGTTGCGCGTCTGGCAGTACAGCTTGACGAAGTAGGCCGCGCACAACGCCGAGGACGCCAGGAAGTAGTCGAACGGCCCCGGCGCCGAGCCATCGCCCTTGTAGCGAATGGGCTGGTCGGCGATCACCGTGAAGTCATCGAACTTGGCTTCGAGACGGAGGTTGTCGAGAAAGTTGACCTTGATTTCCATGGGGTTACCAGACGCAGGCAAGACGAAATGGCCGCCATTATCCGGCTTTTGCGTGGGAAGTCTTGCCCCGGCGACGGCCTGCCGCGCCAAGGGCGCTACAATGCCGGGCCAACCCGCCGCAAAGCCGCCTGCCGATGTTCACCCTCAGCCACCTCAACACCCCGCCGCCTGAGTCCCTGAAAAGCCAGGTGCTGCAGATGGTGGTGGACTACTTCAGCGACCTCAGCCCGGCGCCGCTCACCCCAAGCAACCCGCTGTACCAGCTGTACCAGTATGTGATCGGCTTCGAGGTGCACCTGTACCTGCAGGCCATGGGCAGCGAGCCGGACAGCAGCGCGCGGCTGATCCTGGCGCTGGACGATGAAGACCCGTCCCAGGTGCTGGGCTTCGCCCTGTACCTGCCGAGCAAGGACGATCCCGAGGCCTGCACCCTGCTCTACACCGCCGTGCAGGCCAGCCACCGCCGCCAGGGCATCGCCCGCGCCATGCTGCAGCAGATGCAGCTACTCCACCCGCACGCCGCACTGGCCTGCGTCGCCAGCCGCGTGCCGACCTTCGCCGCCCTGGGCTTTCGCGTACTCGGCGCACGCGGCCCGCAGGTGCTGATGAACAGCCGCGACCACGCCTCGGACGGCCTGGTCGCCGTGCAGGACCTGACGCCGATCTTCCACTCCAAGGAGGTCGGGCAGATCCACACCTACCTGGTCAAACAACACGGCCAGAAGGCCATGCGCGATGCCGAGAAGCAGCGTGATCGTCTGCTCGATCAGTTGGCCTATCAGGCTGAAATCGTCGTGCGTGAGCGGCGGCTGCACTGAAGCCAACCCAGCCGCCCAGCGTGCTGACCCCGCCGACGGACGCCCGGAAGAACTGATTATTTTCTGAGCTACGCTTTCCCTCCTGATCGACCCCGAGGGAACGGCTATGAAAGAGTTCTTGGACTACCTGCAGTCGCTGGTCGCCGATGGCGGACCAGAGCCACATCAGTACGACGATCTGAATGACTGGTTTCATCGGGCAAGCAGCAGTGTAAGCAGCCTGACCAAGGCCGAGCTGACGCAGCTGTGGGACTCCTTCGGCCGGGTCTTTTCCATGGAAACCCTGCAGGGCTTCTCGGCTCGCAAGCCCTACGGCTATGCAGGCGACTTCGACATCATCGAGCGCATCTATATCCGGCACGCGTCCCCGGATCCGGAGCTGTATCGGTGGGACCAGTTCTTCCACTGGCAGGTGGCATGCAAGGCCGTGTGCAACCGCAAGACTTACTTCAAGGACGCCATGCAGCACCTGCAGTCAGTCAATCCGGATGCCCGAGTGCTGGATGTGGCCTGCGGCTCCTGTCGAGATATCTACGAATTCCTTCAAGCAAACCCACAGAGCCGCCTTTCGTTCGACTGCATCGACCTCGATGAAAAAGCCATCGCCTTCGCCCGCAAGCTAGTCACTGCTCAACAGGTCAATCTCTGGCAAGGCAATGCCTTTCACTACACCTTCCGCGCCAAACACTATGACATCGTCTGGTCCGCTGGACTATTCGACTATCTCGAAGACCGTCACTTCCGCGTTCTTCTGAAAAGACTGGCGCGCGCCGTGAAACCGGGCGGCGAGCTGATAATCGGCAACTTTACGGAACCGAACCAATCGCGCGCCTATATGGAATTCGGCGGCTGGATACTCATCCATCGAACCGCCAGCCAACTAATTGAGCTCGCCGCGCAGGCCGGCATGGCCCACAACGAGATCACCATTCGCCAGGAGCCCATCGGCCTCAATCTGTTCATGCATGTTCGCCTGCCCTGAGACAGCTCCCAGCAACGGACTAACGGCGGCAAGCGTCGCTTGCATTCCGGGCACCCGCCGGTAAGGTGTCGCACGCTGGCACATTGATAGCGTGCCAGGTCTTACCAACACTCAGGAACGAGTAATTCATGTCTAAGAAAATGATGGGTGCAGCGGCGCTCGGTATAGCACTGCTGTCGGGTTGTGCATCCGTACCGATGGAATCCTCCGAGAAGGATCAGGCGCTCAAGGCCTTCCCAACCCCGCCGCAGGACCAGGCTGGTCTGTATATCTTCCGCGACTCCTCACTCGGCCCGGCGCTGAAGAAGACCGTCACCGTCGATGGTGAGGTCATTGGCGAAACCGCGATCAACACCTACTTCTACCGCACCGTCACTCCGGGCCAACACGTACTGGCAACCGAGTCGGAGTTCAGCGACAACACCCTCACACTCAATGCCGAAGCCGGCAAAAACCACTACGTGCGCCAGTACATCAAGCTCGGCGTGTTCGTCGGTGGCGCCAACCTTGAGCAGGTTTCCGAAACCGAAGGCCGCAAGGCCGTGCTGGAAACCGAGCTGGCGCGCTAAGCGAGCCATACCAGAGGTGGGCGCCAGCCCACCTCTCCCACAGTCGCCCAATCAGCACCACGGGTGACGCAGCAGGCCGGTGCTTACCTGCACAATCGCGCATCCCTGCGCGCTATAGGCGAAACGCAGCCTGCCCCTAGCTCAGTTGATCGATCAGCACCGCATTGGTGTACACCAGGCTACCGTCGCTGGCGCGGTGGCCAACTAGGTGGAACTGGCCACGCCCTTCCTGGGCGCTCAGATAAACGCGGAAGCGGCAATCGCTCAGCGGGCCACAGTCATCCGGCGGCACCAACTGCAGGTCGGCGAGATCGGCGTCGATCATCATCTCCTGCTCGTGGCGCGCCTGCAGGCTCGCCTCGGCCTCCTCCAGGCGCAGGTGGTTGTCGCCACCAATGTAGAAATGGAATCCACCCAGCGGTGTGGAGCGCTGGGCGTTATCGGGCTTGCACCAGCCCTCGATGGTCAGGGAACTCATGACTCACCTCCTCGCGCAGGCGCGCGGCTACGGAGCTGCGACTGCACGTGGCGGCCGCCGTCACTTAGTAGAATCCACGAGCGCCCCGATCGTTCCGCTTAGATTTGTCAGGCTCACCGCCAGCTAGACTCCTCGGCAATCGCCGACAGGAACCCCGCACATGCGCACACTGATTCTCTCTGCCCTGCTGCTCACCCTCGCAGGCTGCGCCGGCAGCAGCCGTGACGAGCATGTACAGATGCGCCTGCAGGCCAGCCCGCGCAACGCCGGGCAGATCGCCCAGGCGACCCTGGTGCCGCGCGAGGCGCAGACCGACGTGACCGCCTTCGTCAGCGGCGTACCCATGGGAATGACCCTACCGGTGCGCCTATATGCGTTCATTTACTCCGGTCACTGCGGCCAGTTGGACGCCAAGCCCGCCTATGAGTTGAACAACACGGTGCGCACCTCGCACAAGGGCCCGCTCGACGGCTGGCACCTGTCGCGCAGCGCCAAGGTGCCACTGAGTACCCTGCAGGCCACGCCGCACGCTCTGGTACTACGCGCTCCCTCCTCCGATGGCGGCCAGGATCTGTTCTGCGGCGACATTCCCTGATTGCCCAGGTTTGCGAGCTCCGCCCGCAGCGAACGGGCGGGCCGAGGTAAGCTGCCTGCAGTTCCCCATCCGAAGAAAGGACTCCTCATGACCCGACGTCTTGCCACGCTGGCTATCAGCCTCAGCCTGGCCACCCTCAGCCACGCCGCCGCAGCGGACGAAACCCAGGCGCACTACCGCGGGGCGATCTCCTGCATCGACCGGCTGTTCTGGGATCACGGCTACGACGAGGGCGACAGCCAGCGGCTGAAGATGATCAACGAGTTCCTCGCCCACTATCGGCTCCCTGCCTATGACGAAGTCGTCTACAGCCACGGCAAGGCCATCGAAGGCGACGCCGCCATGCAGGCCTACATGGCCGGCTATGACCTGTGCTCGCAAGACACCGAGTATGTGATCGCCCTGGGCAAGCGCTACGGCCTGGAACTGCCCGAAGAGTGACAGGCGCTCTGCACCTCTATACCCAACTACGCTGAGTTCACGCCCCGCAGTAAAGGTCTTCTTTACGAGTTGTCTGGGGCGTCGAATTTCATCGAAAATCCAGGCCACCCCCATCGACAAGGACGTCCGATGCCATCGCGCCAACAGCTTGTAAAGATCGCCCTGGTCCTGCTTTTCAAGCTCGTCATTCTCTGGTTGGCTTTTCCTTACCTGATGATTTCACACGTGCTGTTCCTAGGCTCTACGCCTAGCATATTGGTATTCGAGTGGCAGCCGTTTCTCTACGCAAGTGCAGTCCTCATCGCCTGCTGCAGCGTGATTACATGGTGGAAGCATGACTGGGAGGCTGCCGCTCTCGGCACTCTGACGGCAGCTACCGCCGGAGTAATGTTTATGCATCAGCCAATGATCTTTGGTAGAGGTATCGAATGGTGGTTAGCCGCACTATCACTACCTGCCGCGATCAACTTCCTTCACCGCAACCGGCTCACTGAGTCGCTGCTAATACTCTCAGTCCTATATGTCCTCGCCTGCCTGTTCATCTTCCTGCTATATCCCCCCATATTTCTGCTCTGGGTTGACATCAAAACTGACTACTCGCTGAGCATCACTACCCTATGGAATGTATTCACCGGCAATCTGGTGCTACTTCTTGTCGTAATCCCAACCGGCCTCCTCTACTGGCTCGGCAAACACGGCTACGCCCCCTGGTTGAACAGGCTACAGACACTGCTCAAGCGCCGTTCGGCCTAGGCTCGCCCCACCTATCGCTCGACCGCTAGGCACCTCAGGGTGCCACCCTCCCCAGCCCCCGCTACAATGCGCGCCTTACCGTGCACCGCCTGATAAAGAAGAAACACCATGTCCCTGCCCAAGAACCATCTGGAACTGCTCAGCCCTGCCCGTGATGTAGCCATCGCGCGGGAGGCCATCCTGCATGGAGCCGATGCCATCTATATCGGCGGGCCGAGCTTCGGTGCGCGGCACAACGCCTGCAACGAGGTGAGCGATATCGCCGAGCTGGTGAAGTTCGCCCACCGCTACCACGCGCGGGTGTTCACCACCCTCAACACCATCTTCCACGACGACGAGCTGGAGCAGGTCCGCACGCTGATCCACCAGCTTTACGACGCCGGCGTCGATGCGCTGATCGTGCAGGACATGGGGGTGATGGAGCTGGATATTCCGCCCATCGAGCTGCATGCCAGTACCCAGACCGATATCCGCACCCTGGACCGGGCCAAGTTCCTCGACCAGGCCGGTTTCTCCCAGCTGGTACTGGCGCGCGAGCTGAACCTGCAGGAAATCCGCAGCATCGCCGATGCCACCGACGCCTCCATCGAGTTCTTCATCCACGGCGCGCTGTGCGTGGCCTTCTCCGGCCAGTGCAACATCTCCCACGCGCAGACCGGGCGCAGCGCCAACCGTGGCGACTGCTCGCAGGCCTGCCGCCTACCGTACACCCTGAAGGACGACCAGGGCCGCGTGGTGGCCTTCGAGAAGCACCTGCTGTCGATGAAGGACAACAACCAGAGCGCCAACCTGCGCGCGCTGGTCGAAGCCGGCGTGCGCTCGTTCAAGATCGAGGGGCGCTACAAGGACATGGGCTACGTGAAGAACATCACCGCCCACTACCGCAAGGAACTCGACGCCATCCTCGAAGATCGCCCGGACCTGGCCCGCGCCTCCAGCGGCCGCACCGCGCACTTCTTCCTGCCCGATCCGGACAAGACCTTCCACCGCGGCAGCACCGACTACTTCGTCACCGACCGCAAAGTCGACATCGGCGCGTTCGACTCGCCGACCTTCACCGGCCTGGCCGTGGGCAACGTGGAGAAAGTCAACAAGCGCGACCTGATCGCCGTCACCCATGAGCCGCTGTCCAACGGCGACGGCCTCAACGTGCTGGTCAAGCGCGAGGTGGTGGGCTTCCGCGCCAACATCGCCGAGCTGAAAAACGAGTTCGAGGAAGACGGCGAGAAGCGCTACCGCTACCGCGTCGAACCCAACGAGATGCCCGAGGGCCTGTTCCGCCTGCGCCCCAACCACCCGCTGTCGCGCAACCTGGATCACAACTGGCAGCAGGCGCTACTCAAGACCAGCGCCGAGCGCCGTATCGGCGTGAACTGGAAGGCCGAACTGCGCGAAGAACAGCTCAAGCTGACCGCCACCAGCGAAGAAGGCATCGCCGTGGAGGCCGCCCTGCCCGGCCCGTTCGGCGTGGCCAACAAGCCGGAACAGGCGCTCGATGGCCTGCGCGACCTGCTGACCCAGCTCGGCACCACCGAATACCACGCCCTCGACGTAGCCCTGGATGCCCCGCAGGCCTTCTTCGTGCCCAACTCGCAGCTCAAGGCGCTACGTCGCGAGGCCGTCGAGAAGCTGACCGAAGCGCGCATCGCCGCTCACCCGCGTGGCAGCCGCAAGGCCGAGACCACTCCGCCGCCGGTGTACCCGGAGTCGCACCTGTCGTTCCTCTACAACGTCTACAACCAGAAGGCCCGCGACTTCTACCATCGCCACGGCGTGCAGCTGATCGACGCGGCCTACGAGGCCCACGAGGAAGAAGGCGAAGTGCCGGTGATGATCACCAAGCACTGCCTGCGCTTCTCCTTCAACCTGTGCCCCAAGCAGGCCAAGGGCGTCACCGGCGTGCGCACCAAGGTACAGCCGATGCAGCTGATCCACGGCGACGAAGTGCTGACCCTGAAGTTCGACTGCAAGCCGTGCGAGATGCACATCATCGGCAAGATGAAGGGCCATATCCTCCACCAGCCGCAACCGGGTAGCGCGGCCCACAGCAAGATGGTCGCCAGCATCAGCCCGGAAGACCTGCTGAAGACCATCCGCAACAAGCCGACCGGCTACAGCCACTGACGGCCCAACACCGGCGCCTCACGGAGAACGGATTCGAGGTGATGCGATGAGAGAAATGGATATCGGCCGGGTCGCCCGTGACTCCGGCCTGCCGGCCTCGACCCTGCGCTACTACGAGGAAAAGGGCCTGATCCGCTCCATCGGCCGCAACGGCCTGCGCCGCGTGTTCGACGAGTCGGTGCTACAACGCCTGGCGCTGATCGCCCTGGGCCGTACCGCCGGCTTCTCCCTCGACGCCATCGGCGAGATGCTGGCCGCCGAGGGCGGCCCGGCCATCGACCGCGCACAGCTGGAGCACAAGGCCGACCAGCTGGACCAGACCATCAAGCGCCTCTCCGCCATTCGCGACGGCCTGCGCCACGCCGCGGTGTGCCCCGCCGAGAATCACCTGGCCTGCGCCAAGTTCCAGCGCCTGATGGGGCTCGCCGCCAAACAGGTAGCCAGGGACAAGCCAGAGAAGTTCTGAGCCCTCAGGCGCTGAGCATCTCGATCTCGCGGATCTCGAAGTCGCGACTCAGGTAGTCCATGCGCCGCTCGCTGAACTCGCGCATGTGCGGCAGGGCCGTGTGCTCGGCAAAAGCCTCCCGCGACGCCCAGACCTCGAAGAAGATGAACAGGCTCGGGTCCTGGGCATCGCGCAGCATGTGGTACTGCACGCAGCCGGCCTCGGCGCGGCTGGGCTCGACATAAGCGCGGAACAGCTGCTCGAAGGCCTCGGCCTGCTCGGGCTTGGTATAGGCGTGAAGGATAAAGCCGTACATGGTGTGCTCCGGGATGAGTGATGGGCACACCCTAGCGCAATAGCGCCCCCGGCATTCATGACTTGTCAGCAACAATCATTTGCTCGCCAGCGGCTGTTTCGGCCGGGCTTGCCTGCGTAACCTGCCGGCCATTCGATATGCCCGGAGGCTTCCATGAAAAAGATTCTGCTCCTCAACGGCGGCAAACAGTTCGCCCATTCCGACGGCCGCTACAACGCCACCCTGCATGACGCCGCCGTGGCCTTCCTCGACCGCGCCGGTTTCGACATCAAGACCACCTTCATCGACGGCGGCTACGACATCGAGGAAGAAGTGCAGAAATTCCTCTGGGCCGACGTGGTGATCTACCAGATGCCGGGCTGGTGGATGGGCGCACCCTGGACCGTGAAGAAGTACCTGGACGAGGTGTTCACCGCCGGCCACGGCAACCTCTACGCCAACGACGGCCGCACCCGCTCCGACGCCTCGCAGAAATACGGCAGCGGCGGCCTGATCCAAGGCAAGCAGTACATGCTTTCGCTGACCTGGAACGCCCCGCAGCAGGCCTTCGACGACCCCACCGACTTCTTCGAGGCCAAAGGCGTGGACGCGGTGTACTTCCCCTTCCACAAGGCCAACCAGTTCCTCGGCATGAGCGGCCTGCCGACCTTCCTCTGCACCGACGTGATGAAGGTGCCGAACATCGAGCGCGACGTGGAGCGCTACGAGCAGCACCTGACCGAGGTGTTCAAGACCGCTTGAGTCAGTATGAGCAGCGCCCATTCAGGGCGCTGCTCCGCTTCACGCCCCGTACCGCCTTGCGATAGCCTTGCCGCCACCTACCAGCAAGGACGCTCTCATGTCGCAGGAACTGCAGCCCCATCCTCTCGCCAAGCCTATTCGTCGCCTGACTATCGCAGTATGGGTCGTAGGCCTCGCTCTGGCCGCGCAGTTGCTAATGACCCTTCTCCCCTTCCTCTTCCCGCATTTCTACGCTGGCCGAGTGACTCAGATCGCACAATCCGCCAACGCAACCCTGGCCGAACATAGCGAGACCCGCACCCAGGCAAGTACGCCGCCTGGAGCAAAGCACAGCCCATCTCCAGCTATTGATTTTTATGAGTTGCCGCTGCAGCAGAAGATTGAAAAGGCCAGTGCCATTGCACTGATTCGCAACGATATAGCCAGCGACGGCACGCTACGCCCCATCATCCAGGAGTTCCTGAAAAAGGCCCCGGATGCATCAATCACCTATGCCGTGGGTGATGAATTCGAAAAACCTTTTCTCAGGAATCAGACCAGCTATGGCGATGGCGCCATTGTCTTCTTCCTTGGCTCACCGGCCAAAATCACTCACCTAATTCAATTCAGTGGCGACCGTGTTCTTCAACTGGAAGACATTTCCCTTACCCAGTTGCGCGAGAAGTGCAAAGCCGCTCAGGGCGCGCCGAACAGCGCCGTCCAGTAGATGCCGGCGTCGCTCTTCGGGTCCACCGCGTAGGCGGCGCCCACTTCGCTGAACTGCGGGTTCATCAGGTTGGCACAGTGGCCGGGGCTGGCCAGCCAGCCGGCAACCACTTTCTGTGCGTTATCCAGGCCGGCGGCGATGTTCTCGCCGATCTGCTGGCCCGCGTAGCCGGCCAGTTCGGCGCGGTCGCCGGGGGTGCGGCCGTCGCGGTCACGATGATCGAAGTAGTTGTTGTTGGCCATGCTGCGGCTGTGGCCCTCGGCCACGCCACCCAAAGTGGCATTCCAGGCCAGCGGCGCGGCGACGGCGAACGACTGCTCGCCACATTGGCGCGCCTGGCCACGGGCCACGTTGATCTCCGCCAGCAGCTTCTGTCCTTCCGCCTGCCAGTCACCCAGGCGTCCACCGAGCAGTGGGCGCGCCAGCACGATGCGCCAATCGCGGTCTGCGCGGCTCACACCGACATCGACGAACTGCGGGTCGAGCACCACGCGGCAGAAACTCTCCTGCAGCGCCTGCATGGCCGAGGCCGCATCGCGCGGCCCGGACAGGGTGATGGCCTGCACGTTGACCATGGGGTAGCCGGCGCGCGCCAGGGCATCCGCCAGATCGGCGCTGCCGGTGGCCGGCAGCACCAGGCGAATATCGGCGGTCAGCGGCGGCAACTCGGGCGAGGCCTGGTCCGCACAGCGCTGCACCTGGCTGCGATAGACGTTGATCGATTCGATCAGCTGAGCCTCGTCGGCGGCCTGCACGGCCGTGGTCGACAGGCCGAGCGCCAGAAGAGTGAAGCGCAGTACGGACGACATCGAATGCATTGGAATCCCCCAGTTTCTTATGGCCCCATCATGCCGCGTCTGGCGGCGGCAGGAAATGCCGGGCTTGCCGGGTGAAGACCAGCAGACTACCGTCGCGTTCCCAAGCAATGGAGTGCTGCCATGGACAAGTCCTTCACTATCAACCGCGCCAACTGGGATGAGCGTGCCGACCTGCACGCCGCCTCGCCGGATTACCAGGCAGAAATCTTCGCCAGCGATCCGGCCCACCTCTCTGGCGTGGTGCGCTTCGATCTGCCGCGCCTGGGCAATATCGCCGGGCTGCGCGCCGTGCACCTGCAATGCCATATCGGCACCGACACCCTGTCGCTGGCACGCCTCGGCGCGCAGATGAGCGGCCTGGACTTCTCCCCTGCCTCGCTGGCCCAGGCAAGCCGCCTGGCACAGCGCTGCGGCGCCGCCATCGAGTATGTCGAGGCCTCGGTGTATGACGCCGCCACGGCGTTGCCGCCGGCCAGCTTCGACCTGGTCTACACCAGCATCGGTGCGCTCAACTGGTTGCCGCGCATCGACGACTGGGCGCGCAATGTCGCCGCCCTGCTCAAGCCGGGCGGACGGCTGTTCCTGCGCGAGGGGCATCCGCTGCTGTTCGCCCTGGACGAGGAGCGCAGCAACGAACTGGTGCTCCGCCATCCCTATTTCGAGCACGCGGAGCCGACGGTATGGGACGACGACAGCACCTATGTGCAGACCGAACGGACGCTGACGGCCAGCGTTACCCATGAGTGGAACCACGGGCTCGGCGAGATCGTCAGCGCCCTGCTGCACCATGGCCTGGAGATCAGCGGCCTGGAGGAACACGACTGCATCCCCTGGGAGGCGCTGCCAGGGCAGATGGTGCTGGGAGACGACGAGGAATGGCGCCTGCGCAGCGGCCGCGAGCGCGTGCCGCTGAGCTATACGCTGCAGGCGATTCGAACCCGTTAAGGGTCTTCTGAATTAGAGCCAGACAAGGCCTAGGCGGCCCCACAAAAGCGGCTGAGGAAGCGCAGTTTACAGTTGGTAAATGAGCATGACTCGCTTCGCTCGCCCCTGCGGGGCCGCACTGAAGTGCGTTAGCCGCAAGCGGCTTGCCGAAGCCGCCTTTAACGCCGTATGGCCGACAGTCAGGAGAGCCTTATGGGTTCTCAGACGTAGATGCTGATGCCGCCCTTTTCCTGCAACCAGTCGCGGTAGGTGGTCAGCGAGTTGGTCTGCTGACCGTCCTTGGCGCCGACGAAGCTGGTGCTGTCGCCGAGGCCGGCGTCGATCAGCTTGTTGACCTGTTCCAGCAGCTTGGCCGCATCGTCGCGCTCCATGTCGGCGACATCAGGCAACTGGATCTTGCCGCTGCTGCCGGTGCTGGTCTGGCTGCCAGTCGTGGCGGTGCTGGCCGTGGACTGCAGGCTGCCGCCGCCATTGAGCGCGCGCAGCAGGCCGCCCTCGCTGCGCGCCACCATCAGGTTGGCCATGCGGCGCAGTTCGGCGATTGGGTCGCTGGAGCCTTCGCTGGCCTTTTCCTGGGTGCCGGCGGAGGTGGCGGTGGTCTTGCTGGCACTGGCGAGGTAGCTGGCCAGTGGCGAGGAGCTGTTGATGGTGGTCATGGCGGGTCCCTGCAGAAGTCCGTTGCCCTTCGTCTGCAGAATGCGGGCCATATCGCCAGAAGCCTCATGCTTGCTGGGTTTCGACCTGATTCAGCGCCTCCGTAACAGGAACGCCCTTGCCGAGCGTGGCAAGGGCTTGCCGCCTCAGCCCGGGTGGCCGTCGACCCGGGCGCTCCAGTACATCGCCGCGTAATGGCGCAGGAAGATGGCGAAGGCCAGGCACCAGCCGGCCGCCGCCAGCCACAGGCCGTAGACGCTAACCCCGGCCAGCAACACGCGGCACAGCGTGGCGCCGTGCAACAGGGCGAAGGCCCAGCCCACCGCGCGCGGCGGGGTCAGCGGCCGCCCGGTATGACCGAGACTGACGCGCGCCAGCATGGCCAGGATCAAACCGCCCATGGCGCCGACCGCCAGGGCATGGCTGGCCAGGCTCGGCTGGCGCAGCACGCCCAGGTGCCACAGGGCCATGCCCAGCGCCGCCACGGCCATCCAGGCGTAAGCCAGGTGCAGCGACCAGAGCAGCGGCACGCGCCAGATACCAGGGTGGTACCACAGGCGCAGGCGCCAGCCATGCAGGCCACTCACCAGCAGGAACAGCGGCGCCAGCACAGGCGTGGCCTGCAGGTTGAGGCCGGCGGCGGTCAGCGCAGCGATGCTCAACGAGCAGCCGAGCAGGCTCCACATCAGCCAGGGCTTCGGCGATGCCTGGCTCGGTAAACCCAGGCCGCGCTGGGTGAAGAACGGAATCACCCGCCCGCCGATGATGCCCATCAGCGCCGCCACCAGCCACAGTGCGGCCAGGGCGCCACGGCGTTGCAGGTCATCATCACCGAGGGCCAGGCCATACAGGGTCAGCCCCTGGCAGGCACCAATCAGCGCCAGCACCACGACGATCGGCGCGTTGTTCTTCTGCCGCGCTTTGACTACCAGGCGGCCGAAGGCCAGCAACAGGGCCAGGGCGAAGGCCATCTCGATCACGACCAGAGCAGGTATTGGCAGCGGCAGGAACCAAGCAAGGCGCCCCACCAGCCACAGGCCGAACAGTGCGACCAGAGGCCGCCCGGAGAGGCTGGGCAGGCCGGTCCAGGTCTGCACCGCGGTGAGCAGGAAGCCGGCGATGATCGCCAGGCCAAAGCCGAACAGCATCTCGTGGCGGTGCCAGGCCAGCAGGCCGCCAAGCGGCTGCAGGCTGGCGTGGCCGGCCAGGGCCGCGCCCCACAGCGCGACCGCGAGCAGAGCGAACAGCGCCCCGCCAAGGAAGAACGGGCGAAAGCCCAGGCGCCAGAGCGGCGCCACACTCAGGGCCGCATTGCGATCAAGCAGTTGCACAGCTGGCCTCGCCTTCCTGTTTACGCAGGTAGTGCTGGGCGATCAGGCGCATCACGTAGCCGATCTTCAGCAGGGTCGGACCGACCACCACGCCCGAGTGGGCAACGACCAGGGCGGGGATGCTCAGCATGCCCTCCATGCCGTAGCCGGCGACGATACCCGCCAGCAGCAGGAGCATGCCGACGATCAGCAGTTGAGTGGATACTTTCAGGACATTCTGCGGGCGGCTCAGGTACTCGATCATGGCGGCATCTCCCTTGAGAGTCGGGGCGAAAGGCCCCTTTGCCATTCCTGTATCAGAACTCGTGCCAAGAAAAATAATCATGTAAATCATGATCTTATAAACACGGAGTCGAAATGACACAGGCACCACGCAGAGTCATATCGACACTCCATGGTCAAAACGACCACAACGCTGGCATAACCCACGCCCCTGCTGGCAGCATGCAGCGACACGGACAGACCAACGGAACCGCAGGATGCCCAGCCTTCCCACTCTCACCACCGCGCGCCTGACCCTACGCCCGCTGCAGCTGGACGACGCGCCGGCCATCCAGGCGCTGTTCCCGCAGTGGGAGATCGTCCGCTACCTGGCCGACCGCGTGCCTTGGCCCTACCCTGCCGACGGCGCGCTGAGCTTCATGCGCGACGTGTCGCTGCCGGCCATGCGCGAGGGCCGCGAGTGGCACTGGAGCATCCGCCTGACGGCGCAGCCGCAAGTGCTGATCGGCGTGATCAGCCTCAGCAACGAGCCGGACAACAACCGCGGCTTCTGGCTCGACCCACGCCACCAGCGCCAGGGCCTGATGCAGGAAGCCTGCGCGGCGGCCACCGCCTACTGGTTCGAGGTGCTGCAACGCCCTGTGCTGCGCGCGCCCAAGGCAGTGCCCAACATCGCCTCCAGCCGTATCTCCGAACGCGGCGGCATGCGTTTATTGGGGGTAGTCGAGAAGGACTACGTCAGCGGGCGCCTGCCCTCCGAGCTGTGGGAAATAACCCGCGAGGAATGGCTGAGGCTGAACGCCACGGGGAACCCGGAGAACGAATCCGCACCCTAATTCGAGGTAGCCATTCGAGAGGCCCGAGCATGGCCGACGACGAAACTCCGAACAGCGACAACGACGACACCGAGCAGGAGCTGCCGGAAGAGGTGCTGGAGAACCTCGAAGAGGTCGCGCCCCTGCCCGCCCCGGTGCCCGAACCAGGCCCGCTACTACCCCGCTAACCACTGCGTAACCCGCATGGCAGCTGGGTTGCCGCTGCGCTAGGTCGACCAGCGGTAGCCCCGTTCGTCCCTCCTCCCCTGAATCGAACGGCCCTGGTGCCGATAATCCGCTCGCGTGCCGAATCGCTGATTGCTGTCAGCGGCCCCTCGCGAGCGGAGACTCGATGCCGCCTGGATTCGCCCCTTTGCGTGGGCGCTGTTTGACGAATTCCGGGACCACCATGACCAAGCCTTTCCTCGTTCGCCATCGGCGCCCGCTGGGTGTCGCTTCCTTGCTTCTCGTCCTGCTGCTCGGCGCCGCAGGCTACTGGTGGGCACAACGCCCGCAGCCCGCGCCGGCCGGCGATGTCGCCAGCCGCATGCTGGCCGAGCTACAACATGACGCCAGCCCCTGGACCGCACAGCGCGCCGACCTCTCGACCCTGGTCGGCGACATGCGTGGCGCACGCATCGCCAGCGCCGCGCTGAGCGACGAGGCGGTCTACGTCAGCACCCTGGATGGCCGCCGCTACTGGCTGGCCGACCAGTCCGGGCGCGTCGGCGAGATGATCCTGCGCGACTACGGCAATGGCGCCGCGCTGTTCCCGGTCGGCCTGTTCGACACCGACGGCGAGGCGCCCTGGTACCGCGATGCGCTGGCGCAATGGCCGCTGCTGTTGCTGATCTTGCTCGGCATCGGCCTGGCCGCCTGGAAGCTGCGCCCGCAGACCCGACTCAAGCACAAGACCGGCGTCAGCTTCGCCGATGTGGTCGGCGCCGCCGAGGCCAAGCAGGCCCTGCGCGACGTGACCCGCTACCTGCGTGACCCGGCCGCCTTCGCCACCCTCGGCGCGCGGCCGCCACGTGGCGTGCTGCTCACCGGCGAGCCCGGCACCGGCAAGACCCAGCTGGCCCGAGCTCTGGCCGGTGAATGCAACGCGCACTTCATCCAGGTCACCGGCAGCGACTTCTCCTCGATGTACTTCGGCGTCGGCATCCACAAGGTCAAGGCGCTGTTCCGCACCGCGCGCCAGCATGCGCCGTGCATCATCTTCATCGACGAGATCGACGGCATCGGCCGGCGCGCCGAGCAGAGCCGCGCCAGCGACGCGGAGAGCAACCGCATCATCAACCAGTTCCTCACCGAGATGGACGGCTTCGCTGCCGACAGCGGCGTGCTGGTGCTCGGCGCCACCAACTTCCCCAACTCGCTGGACCCGGCGCTGCTGCGCGAGGGGCGCTTCGACCGCAGCATCGTCGTCGGCCTGCCGAGCCTAGCCGAGCGCGAGGAGCTGCTGCGCCTGTACGCCGGCAAGGTGCGCGCCGGCGCCGACCTCGACTTCGCCCAGCTGGCGCGCAACAGCGTCGGCCTGACCCCGGCGGCCATCGCCAGCATCGTCAACCAGGCCGCCCTGCTCGCCGCCCGCGACGCCAGCGCCGAAGTGGCCATGCATCATTTCGTCGACGCCCTGGAAACCTGCCGCATCGGCGAGCAGCCGGCCGGTGTCAGCCCGCTCTCGGAGGCCGAACGCACACGCATCGCCGTACACGAGGCCGGGCATGCGCTGGTCGCCGCGGCACTGGGCTGCGGCCGGGTGGAGAAGGTCACCATCCTGCCGCGCGGCCAGGCGCTGGGCGTGACCCTGGTCACCCCTACCGAGGACAAGCGCCTGCACCTGGAATCCGAGCTGCGCGCGCGCATCCAGATGCTGCTGGGCGGCCGGGTGGCCGAGCAGCTGCATTTCCGCGAGGTCTCCTCCGGTGCCGGCCAGGACCTGCACGAGGCTAGCAAGCTGGCGCTGTCGATGGTCGGCTCGCTGGGCATGGGGCCGAAGGGCTCGCTGCTCAGCCTGCAGGCGGTGCGCGAGGCGCATCTGGACAGCGACCCGCGCGAGGCGCTGGAGGCGGCGGACCAACTGCTGCATGAGCTGAACCTGCAGTGCATCGAGCTGCTGCGCCACCTGCGCCCGGCGCTGGAGCGCATCACCCGCGCCCTGCTCGAGCGCGAGACGGTGCCCGGCGAGGAAGTGCTGAAGGCCATCGCCCCGCTGCTCGACGCCGTGCCGCAGAAGCCGCACAGCGGCAGCGTCCCGCACCTGGAACGGGTCGCCGCCAGCGATTACAAGGGCTTCGACCCGATGTACGACCTGGCCCAGACCGACGACGAGGAACCGGACAGCGGGCCGTGCATGGCCTGAGCGGCGCGGCAGATGAGCCAGTTTCGCCGCAGAAACTGGCTTCGCCGCGGTCGCCTCGCAGCGCCAACGGACCTAGAATGAGCGCCTTTACTCAAGGAGATACCACCATGCCCCGCGCATCCGCCCGCCACATCCTGGTTGCCAGCGAAGCCAAGTGCAACGAACTGAAAGCCGCCATCGAAGGTGGCGCCGATTTCGCCCAGGTCGCCAAGGAAAACTCCACCTGCCCGTCCAGCCGTGACGGCGGCAACCTCGGCTCCTTCGGCCCTGGCCAGATGGTCCGCGAGTTCGACCAGGTGGTGTTCAGCGCCCCGGTCGGCGTGGTTCAGGGCCCGGTGAAGACCCAGTTCGGCTACCACCTGGTGGAAGTCACCGAGCGCAAGGACTGATCCCTGCCGCCCGGCCTTCTGCCAGGCCGGGCAAATTGTGGGAGCGTTCTGCCACCGCCGGCGGTCTTCAACTTATGAAGCCGCCGCGGAGGATGCTCCCATGCCAGCCCGTTCCCCCCTCCTGCTCGCTCTGCTGATTGCCGCGAGCGCCCATGCTGCCGAACCCCTCGACAGCGCCGGGCAGATCACCGATGACCGTTACCACGCCGTGTTCGCCGGCGACTGGCGCTCGGCCGAGAATCGCCTGCGCGACCCTGGCCGGCGGCCGCAGGAGACCCTGCGCTTCTTCGATCTCTCCGCCAGCCAGACGGTGATCGAGATCAGCCCAGGCGACGGCTGGTACAGCGAGCTACTCGCACCCCTGCTGCGCGACAAGGGCGAGTACCGCGTGGCCCTGGCCAGCGGCGGCGACGCACCGCTGCGCGACAAGCTGGCCAAGGGTGGCCAACCCTATGACCGGGTGAAGATCATCGACTTCGACAGCAAGACCCCGGTGCTGGGCGAGAAGCAGTCGGTCGACCTGGTATTGAGCTTCGACGATGCCCAGGACTGGGCCAGCACCGGCAACGAGATCGCCATGTACGAGGCCGCCTACCAGGTGCTCAAGCCTGGCGGCAAATTCGGCGTGGTGGCCTACCGCGCGGAAAGCGGCGCCAAGCCCGAGGCCGCCGAGCAGACCGGCTACCTGCCCACCGACCATGTGGTGCAGAAGGCCAAGGACGCCGGCTTCGTGCTCGCCACCCTGGAGCAGATGCACAGCAACCCGCGTGACGACCGCGATCGCCCGGCGCAACAGCCCGGCCAGGAGAAGGCCAGCTACCAGGAAGTCGGCGAGCCGGACCGCATGACCCTGCTGTTCGTCAAACCGAGCGGGCCGCGCCCCTGAGGCTTGCTTTTCCGCACGGGGTGGGGACACTGCGCAGCTGACTTATTCAGGAAGCCCCGCATGGACCGCGTCGCAGCCCCACCCCGCTCGAAACTCCGTATCGTCCTCGCCATCCTTTTCCTCCTTGCCGCCGCCGGCCTGGCCTATGGTGGCTGGCTCGTTCTACCGGGCTTCCGTCCGCTGTTCGACAGCTTCGGCGATGACATTCCCTGGCTCAGCCGCTGGGCGGTCGAGCACCCGCAGGGCGTGTGGAACTCGCTACGCGGCCTGCTGTTCCTGTACCTCATCGCGCTCTGCGCCTGGTTGTTCATCCGCCGGCGCTGGGCCGCGACGGCGCTGAGCCTGGCCACCACCTGCACCTGGCTGGCCCTGATGCTGCTATTGGTCGCGCTCTACCTGCCGACGCTGACCATCGCCGTCTGAAAGCTAAGTCGTTAGAATCACCTCCCTCAGTTCGCCCCGCCATGCGGGGCTCCGTCAGACGTAACCCGCGAGAACTCCGTCATGGGCGCACAGTGGAAAGCCAAACCTAAAGAAGCCGCAGCCAACGCCAGGGGCAAAATTTTCGGTCGCCTGGTCAAGGAGATCATGGTCGCCGCCCGTAACGGCGCCGATCCGGATACCAACGCCAAACTGCGCGTCGCCGTCCACGCGGCCAAGAAAGCCTCGATGCCCAAGGACACCCTGGAGCGCGCAATCAAGAAAGGCGCCGGCCTGCTGGGCGAGACAGTCAACTTCGAACGCACCACCTACGAAGGCTTCGCCCCGCACCAGGTGCCGGTGATCGTCGAGTGCCTGACCGACAACCTGAACCGCACCGTAGCGGAAATCCGCGTGCTGTTCCGCAAGGGCCAGATGGGCGCTTCCGGTTCGGTGACCTGGGACTTCAGCCACGTCGGCATGATCGAAGCCTCCACCGACAGCGGCGCCGACCCTGAGCTGGCCGCCATCGAAGCCGGTGCCCAAGACTTCGAGCCGGCTGAAGAAGGCGACACCCTGTTCATCACCGAGATGACCGACCTCGACGCCGTGTGCAAGGCTCTGCCGGAGCAGGGTTTCACCGTCAACTCGGCGAAGATCGGCTACATCCCGAAGAACCCGGTGAGCGGCCTGAGCGACGCGCAGATGGAAGAAGTCGAAGCCTTCCTCGAAGCCCTCGACAACCACGACGACGTGCAGAACGTCTACGTCGGCCTCGCTGGCTAATCGCCGCGCGTGAGCCGCAGCCAGTTCCACCAGCAACATGCCGCACGCGCCGAGGCCGAAGCCCGGCGCCTGCTGGATGAGCGCGCCAGCCTCGGCGCGCGCTGGCTGGACTGGGTGGCCGCCGAGCTGTACCGCCTCTCCCCGCCCGAATACGCGGCCATGGTGCGCCGCGAACTGCAACGCCTGAACGACCAATGAAACTACTGCGCATCGCCGCCGTCTGCCTGATCGACGACGCCGGCCGCCTGCTGCTGGTGCGCAAGCGCGCCACCCGCGCCTTCATGCTCCCCGGTGGCAAGATCGAGGCAGAAGAAACGCCCCTCGCCGCCCTGCGCCGCGAACTGCAGGAAGAACTGCAGCTGAGCCTCGACGAGGCCGCACTCACCCCGCTCGGCCGCTTCCGCGCGCCGGCCGCCAACGAGGCCGATACCGAGATCGACGCCCAGGTCTATCGCGCCCGCCTGCCCCACCCCGTCAGCCCCGCCGCCGAGCTGGAAGAGCTGCGCTGGCACCCGCTGGATGCCGCTGCCAGCGCCGACCTGGCGCCGCTGCTGCAGCTGCACGTGCTACCTGCCCTGCGCCACCCGACGCCTGCCTGAGCCGCCGACGCCGTTCGCGGCTATGCTCAAAGCATCACAGCATGCAGGCTGGCTCAGCCTGGGAGGTGGAGATGACCGTCGACCCTATCCGTTCGCACTGAGTCTCCCATTACCGAGGATTTCGCCATGAGCAAAGGTCTGGATAGACACAAGGAGGCGAAGAAGAAGCCTCTGAAGAGCGCCCAGGAAAAACGCCTGGCCAAGCGCACCAAGAAGTCCGGTTCCACCCTGCTGGGTAGCCACGCTCCCTCCAGTTAACAACACCCGTTGACCCCTCCCGCACCCGGCTCATGCCGGGTGCTTCGTTTCTGCCCGTCGCAGAACATGGTCTGGCCAGGCGCCAGTACCCATTCGTCCATAACCGAGCGCAGCGCTGAACTTCCCGAGACAGACGGGTCGGAACCCCGACCGCTTCGTTTGCCGCAAGGAGGACCCGATGCTCGACCTGACCACCTGGAACCTGACCATCCCCACCACCGAATCCGCCACGCTGATCACCACCCAGCGCCTGAACAAGGGCTATAGCAGCCAGTACTTCCGCCCGCAAAACGACCGCAGCGTGCGCTTCTGGGTGCCGGTCAACGGCTCGCACACGGCCAACTCGAGCTACCCGCGCAGCGAGCTGCGCGAGACCTGGCCCAACGGCGAGCTGCGCAACTGGTACCACGGCGATGCCGACAACCTGCTCAGCGCGGTGCTGACGGTCAATCAGGTGCCGAGCAAGAACAAGCTGGTGATCGGCCAGATCCACAGCATCAACCGCCCCGGAGACGTCGGCGAGCCGCTGGTCAAGCTGCAGTACCACTACCGCCCCGAGCTCAACAGCGGGCGCATCGAGGCTCTGGTGCGCAAGCATCCGGACGATGCCAAGGTGCAGAACATCGCCCTGGTCGACGACGTCACGCTGAACGAGCGCTTCGCCTACCGCCTGCGCCTGACCGCCAGCGGCCGCCTGGGCATCACCGTGTACAGCGACGACGACAACGGCGCCTTCTACCGCCAGGTCGCCTCCAGCTGGAGCCGCCAGCCGCTCTACTTCAAGGCCGGCGCCTACGCCCAGGACAACTACGGCAGCAGCGCCGAGGGCGGCCGCGCGACCTTCTATCACCTCAATACCGAGCATCGGCGGCCCTGAGCCGACGTTGATCCAGAGCAACACGGCCCGTGCCAGCCATCGCCTAGGATGGCCGGCGACACCTTGGGCCGGCTGTGCAGGCCCGCTATCCAGACAGGAGGTTTGCATGAGCATCACTTCGTCCACCATCTGCTCCGCCGCCGACGCCCTGCAGGGCCTGGTCGGACTCAACAGCAAGAACGGCCTGCACATCGTGCGCTTCAGCGAGGACTCCTTCGGCCTGGACGTGCCCGAGGAGACCATCCAGCCCTGCGCCGAATTCGTCTGGCAGCCGCTCAAGGGCGCGCTGATGACCCTCAGCCGCGAACGCCTGGGGTTGCTGCTGGAGCAGCGCATCGACGACCGCCTGAACATCACCGAGCCGCTGCGCGTCTACCTGCACCGCTGCGACCTGCCGGAAATCATCGCCGAACGGCGCAAGACTTGACCGAAACGACCTGAGCTTCAGCGTTTTTGTCCGATATGGACGGGCGTGCCATTTCCTATGCTTGAGGCCACAACAAGAAAGGAGTGGCACGCATGTTCGATGTGGCGATCACCAACGGCCTGTTCTTCGACGGCAGCGGCGCACCCGGCGCCATTCGCCACCTGGGCATTCGCGGCGGCAAGCTGGTCGCCATCAGCAGCGAGCCGCTGGAAGAAGGCGCGCAGCAGACCATCGACGCCCACGGCCAGTGGGTGATGCCCGGTTTCATCGACATGCACACCCACTACGACGCCGAGCTGGTGGCCGCGCCGGCCCTGCGCGAGTCGGTGCGCCACGGGGTGACCACGGTGATGATCGGCAGCTGCTCGATCAGCATGGTGCTGTCCGGCGCCGAGGACTGCTCGGACATGTTCACCCGCGTCGAGTCGGTGCCGCGCGAGCACGTGCTGCCGCTGCTGCAGGCACGCAAGCACTGGAACACGCCAGCCGACTACGCCACCTTTCTCGACAGCCACCCGCTCGGCCCCAACATCTGCTCCTTCCTCGGCCACTCCGACCTGCGCGTCGCCGTGCTCGGCCTGGAACGTGCGGTGGACGCCAGCGTGCGCCCCAGCGATGCCGAGCTGCGACAGATGGAACAACTGCTGGAGCAGGCCCTGGACGCAGGCCTGCTCGGCCTCTCCAGCATGACCAACCCCTGGGACAAGCTCGACGGCGAGCGCCAGCGCTCCAAGTCGCTGCCCTCGGTGTACGCGCCGTGGCGCGAATACGTGCGCCTCAACCGCGTGCTGCGCAAGCGCGGGCGCATCCATCAGGGCGCGCCGAACCTGGTGACCAAGCTCAACGTGTTCGCCTTCCTGTGGGAGAGCATGGGTCTGCTGCGCAAGCCGCTGAAGACCACGCTGATCACCCTGATGGACGTCAAGGCCGACCCTTGGCTGGCGCCCATTCTCGGCCCGCTGACCCGCACCCTGAGCCGCCTGACCCGCGCCGACTTCCGCTGGCAGACCCTGCCGGTGCCCTTCGTCACTTACGCCGACGGCATGGAGTTCGTGGTCTTCGAGGAATTTCCCAGTGGCGAGGCGGCGCTGCACCTGGCCAGCCAGGACCTGCGCAGCGAGCTGTTCCGCGACCCGGACTACCGACGGCGCTTTCGTGAGGACGTCGACAAGCGCTTCGGTCCGCGCGTCTGGCATCGCGACTTCGACGATGCCTGGATCGTCGACTGCCCGGACCAGGCGCTGGCCGGGCACAGCGTCGGCGAACTGGCCCGCGCCCGCGGCATGCACCCTGGCGACCTGTTCCTCGACCTGCTGGTGGAGCACGGTCCGCGCCTACGCTGGCGCACCATGATCGCCAACCATCGGCCCAAGGTGGTGGAAAAACTGGTGGCCGAACCGGCCACACTGATCGGCTTCGCCGACTCCGGCGCGCATATCCGCAACATGGCCTTCTACAACTTCGCCGTGCGCCTGCTCAAGCTGGTGCGCGACGGCGAGGCACGCGGCCAGCCGGCCATGCCACTGGAGCAGGCGATCTGGCGCCTGACCGGCGAGCTGGGCGAATGGTTCGGCGTCGATGCCGGCAGGCTGGCGCTGGATCGCCGCGCCGACCTGGTGATTGTCGACCCGCAGCATCTGGACGCCGGCCTGGAGGCCTACCACGAGGATGAGATGGAAGGCTTCGACGGCCTGCGGCGCATGGTCAACCGTGGCGAAGCGGTGCGCGCCACGCTGATCAACGGCCGCATCGCCTATCGCGACGGAGAATTCGCCGCCGACCTCGGCCAGGTCCGCGGCTACGGCCAGTTCCTGCGCGCCGGTTAGGGCTGCACAGGCTCCACCGCGCGCAGGGCATTGCGGCTGTGCGCGCCGAAGTGGCGGAACAGCTCGACCAGCAGCTTCTCCAGAGCCGGATCGGGCTGCACCTGCTGTAGCCGGTTACCCTCGCTGAAGCCCTGCGCCGCATTGCCGCGCGCCATCCACTCGCCGATCAGGGCGTCGAACTCGTCGGCACGAGCATGCGACTCGGCCGCCACCACTTGCGCTGCGTAGTCGACGTCGAACGGCGGGTAGTCGCCATCGCCCGCGCGGTCGGCATAGGCGGTCAGCAGCGGCGCCTGCAGCTGGCCTTCGCCGAGCAGCGCCTGCATGCGGTCGAACTGGTACTGCTCGATGGCGGTATGCCGGTCGGCCACACGCTTGATCGCCGCCTCGCGGTCTTCCGGGTAGCCGGCCTCGGCCTTGGCCGCGATCAGCACCATGCCGCTGGTGCTCACTCCCGGCAGTACGCTGGCGTGGTAGGGCTGGGTGAGGTCCTGCAGGTAGTGCATGGCCCAGCCGAGGAAACGGTAGCCCCAGTACGGATGGCCGCTGCTGAAGGCCAGGCGCGCCAGGCCGCTGTACTGATACACGCGCCAGTGCGGCAGGGTCTGCGCCAGGTACGGCGCGGCGGTGAAGATCAGCGATGACTCGTGGTAGTAGCCGATATGGAACGGCGCCTGCGAGGAATATTCGAAGCGCGCGTCGCCGAACGGCTGCGGACCGAAGTTGTAGCGCTGGCCCACGGCACCGGGGTTGTCGCTGAACAGGTTGATGTCGTGGCCGTAGTCCGGCTCGTCCGCCGCGCTGGCCAGCACCTGCAGCGCGCTGACCTGCTCGCCGTCCTTGAGCGCCAGGTAGCGCCAGTTGGTCCAGGGGCCGACCTTGTGGAACACCAGCACGTCCTCGCCACCGAGCAGCGGCCGGCCGCCGGCATCCTGCCCCGGTAGCTGCTGGATAAAGCTGGCCAGCTTGATCTCCGGATTGACCCGCAGGGCCTGGAGGAAGGCCACGCGCCGATCACCGCTGCCAGCCGCCTGCCAGCGCAGCTCGTCCGGGCGCGCCGGGTAATAGGAAAAGTGCTCGCGGGCGAAGCTTTCCTGCTCGTCCAGCAGCTTCTCGATGGCCGGCGCCTGGTCGGCCAGGAAGGCCTCCAGCGGCTCGACCTTGACCTCCTGGCGCAGCTCGGGCTGATCCTGCAGCGACAGCAGGCTGCCCAGCGAATGGTTGGACCAGGCCAGGGCGTGGCCGGACAGGCCGGCCAGCAGACCGGCGCAGGACAGGACGACGAGTGACTTCACGGCGGCTCCGATGCGTGAGGCGAAGCGGTCAAGGCTAACCCCGGCCACGCCGGCGGGCACTGTCAGACCGCGCCAGCAGCACTCACCGATCAGGCATCAGAGTAGAACGGCAGCAGCCACGCCACCCAGCACCAACAGCGCCACGACGACCAGGCCGATTCCCAGACCCGGGCTTGCGGAAGCGGCGGCAGCCGGAGCGGCCTGAGCCTGAGCCGCGGCATGCAGCGGATTGACCGTTGCCGCGCCCGCGCTGGCCGGCCGTGGCTTGGCCTGCGGCTTGGGCAAATCGACGGCGCGCACGAACACGGTGGCGTCCTCGTTCTCCTCTTCCGCCACCTGGACCTCGACCTTGGGCCCGATCACCAGCAGCGTCACCGAACCCATGCGCACCTGGTCGCCGGGCTTGAGCACCGCGGCCTCGGTCTTCTCGCCGTTGACCAGCAGGCCGTTGGCCGAAGCCAGGTCCTTGACCTCCAGCACCTCATCGCGCAGGAAGAACTCGCAGTGACGACGCGACAGCTGGGCATCACTGAAGCACAGCTCGCACTTGACCGAGCGGCCGAAGGTCATCGAACCGCTGACGTGGAACTTCTTGCCCTCGTGCTCGCCCTGAATCACCTGCAGGAACCAGCGCTGGCCAGCCTCGGCGCGCGGCTTGGCCTTGCCCGGATCGGTCAGCAACAGCTCGACCTCGCCCAGGCGCACACAGTCGTCGGCGCGCAGCTGGTAACGGCTGACGATGCGCTCGTCATTGACGAAGGTGCCCAGCTCGCTGTCGCAGTCGCTGAGGTAGTAGTGACCGTTGTCCTGGCGGATCTCGGCGTGGAAGGCGCCGATCCCGGCGTCGTCCAGGACCAGGTTGTTACGCCGATCCTGGCCCAGGGTGAAACGCTCCTCGACCAGCCAGATGGGGGCCTGCCGGCCATCCTTGAAATGCAGCTTGAGCATGGGTATGGGTCCTACTGACCGAAGATGTTGTTCCAGGCACGCTTGATCGGGTTGTTGTTGCGCTCGCGCTCCTCGCGGGCAGCCCGGTCGGCGGCGGCGCGGGCATTGGCAGCGCGGGCGTCGGCCAGCAGCTGCTGGTGTTCGCCCTGCATCTGCAGCAGCTCGGGGTTCTGCGGCTCGGCCTGCAGGCCACGCTCGATCATGGCCAGGGCGCCGGGGAAGTCGCCGCGCCGGTAGGCCGCGCGGGCCAGGTCGCGGTACAGCAGTGCCACTCGGTTGAGGCCGGCCAGGGCATCGGCGTTGTCCGGCGCCCAGCCTAGGATCTGCTGGTAGTAGTACACCGCGCTGTCTTCCGCGGGCAGCAGCAGGCGCTTGTCGGCGATGCTCTGCTCGGCCAGCTCCAGATAGCGAGCGATGCGCGCCTGCAGCACCTTCTGCAGCCCGGCGAGCACGCCTGCGTGCTGCGGGTCGATGGCCAGGGCCTGGCGGTAGTAGTAGTCGGCGCTGTCCTCGGCCGGTTCGCTCAGCAGGCCATCGGCGAGGCGTTGCTCGGCGAGGTCGGTGAACACCTTGATGCGCGCCTCGCGGATGCGCTGCAGGCCGGCCAGGGCCTCGGCGTTGTCATCGTCGAGGGCCAGCGCCTGATTGAAGTACTGCTCGGCGCTGTCCTGCGCCGGCTCGATCAGCTGGCCGGCGGCGAAGCGCTGCTCGGCCTGCTCCAGCAGTGCTGCGATCTGCCGCTGCTGCTTGATGTACAGGCCGGCGAACGTCAGGGTGCCGATCAGTACCAGTACGCTTAGTGCCACCAGCAGCGGCATGCTTGAACGGCGCTTGCGCGGCGCGGCGGCCGGCAGCGGCGCAGGCGTTTCGGGCAGCACCAGCGCCGGGCGAATCTGGGTTTCGTCCAGGTCGCTCAGCTCCACCTCGTCCAGCGCGGCGAGCAGCACACGGCAATCGGCGAAACGCTCGTCGGGAGCCTTGGCCAGCATGCGCGCCAGCAGGCCGCGGAAGGCGCCCAGGCTGTCCGGCAGGGGCGGCGGCTCCATCTGCACGTGGTTGACCACGGTCTGGGTGTAGTTGCCGCCCCGGTAGGGATTGCTGCCGGTGAGCATCTCCAGAAGGATCACGCCCAGGCTGTAGATGTCGCTGCGCGCATCCAGCACCTGGCACTGGGCCTGCTCCGGGCTGCTGTAGGCCGGGCTGCCGACGGCGACGCCGAACTGGGTCAGCTCGCTGTCGATGTCCAGGTCCTTGGCCACGCCGAAGTCGGTGAGCACGGCGGTACCGTCGCCACGGAACAGCACGTTGGCTGGTTTCACGTCGCGGTGCACCAAGCCCTTGTCGTGGACCACGGCCAGGCCGCTGGCGATCTGCCGCACGATCTGCAGGGCACGCTCGGGGGCGAACACCTCGCCCTTGTGCCGCGCCAGATCGCCACCGGGCAGGAACTCCATGGCCAGGTAGTAGCGGCCATCGTCCAGGCGGTCGATGTCGTAGATGGTGATGATCGAGGGATGATTGAGCGAGGCGACGATGTGCGCCTCCCGGACGAAGCGCTGGCTGAAGGCCTCGTCCTCGGCGCTGTGCAGCACCTTGATCGCCACCTTGCGGCTCAGCGATTCCTGGGTGGCCAGGAACACCTCGGCCATGCCGCCCTTGCCCAATTGGCCGTGAACCCGGTAGCCGGGGATTTCAAGCAGTGTGGTGCTCATGAAATGCGTCGATCAGTGCTTGCGGGGTTTGAGCCAGCGGCTGAGGAAATTGCGAGGCTTGGCGTCGATCTTCGTCGATTGGTCCAGGCTGCGCGCCAATACTATGCAGCTGATATTGTCCTTGCCGCCCAGCTGATTGGCCAGCCCTATCAGCTCTTCGACCAGCACATCGAGGGTGGCCGCCCCGGCGCAGACCTGCTGGATCTGCTCATCGCTCAGCTCACCGGTCAGGCCGTCACTGCACAACAGCAGCAATTCACCAGGCTCCAGGCTGCCCTGCACGCGGCCGACCTCGAGCACCTGTTCGCCCTGCCCCAGGCACTGGGTGACGATGTTGCGCCGCGGATGCACCCGCGCCTCCTCGGCGCTCAGCTCGCCGGCATCGATCATCGCCTGCACCCAGCTATGGTCACGGGTCAGGCGGGCGATACCGTCCAGGCTGATGCGATAGGCGCGGCTGTCGCCGATCCAGGCCACCTCGAAATCGGCGCCGGAGAAATGCACGGCCACCACGGTACTGCCCATGGGCCGACCGGCCTCTTGCTGGGTGGCGCCGAGGATCGCCTGATGGGCACTGTGGATGGCGTTGTCCAGACCACTGCCAGTGGCGACGGACTGACCCAGAGCCTCCAGAGCCAGGGCGCTGGCGACCTCGCCACACTGGTGCCCGCCCATGCCATCGGCCACGGCCCAGAGGCCGAGCTCGGGCCGGCACAGTACGGCGTCCTCGTTATGCCCGCGAACCCGGCCCGCGACGCTCTGCGCCGCGAACCCCAGGGACTGCATCGACATGGCTGTTGCTTACCTTCCCAATCTGCACTGGCGTGCATGATGCTGCGCCGTGCCGAGGCTGTCAGCCCGAAGCGCCTGAACTGTTAAGCAGTCGTCAGCGGTTGCGCTGCAACTCATAGTCACTCTGCCCCGGATAACGCTGCACCTCGATGCCACCGGGGTACTCGATGCTCTGCCGAATACCGCCGCTCTGGCGCACGCTGGAGCCGCCCTGGATCTGTATCTCGCGGCTATAACCCTGGCTGGGCACGGCGTGACCACCGTAGACGTCATAGCTCTGGCTGCGACTGGACGAACTGACGCTGCCGGAGGCGCCCGGGCTGACGTATTCGATAGGAATGGGTTGGCGCACCGGCTCGCCGGCCAGCGCCAGGCTGCTGAGCAGAAGGCTCAGCGGCAGGATCAGGCTACGCATGGCGACTCTCCTCTGTTTCGCATACCGATGATGCTACGCCCCATACCTGCCACGCAGTAGCCCTGGCCAGCTGCCATGATTGGCAGCACGGATCACGCCGCTATCATGCAGCGCTTTTTCCGGGATGCCGTACTCATGCCCTTGCGCTGTGCCCTGTTGTTGCTCTGCTGCTTCGCCCTGCCCGCCCTCGCCGCACCACCACGCACCTTCGCCGAAGCCAAGAAAGTCGCCTGGCAGCTGTATGCCCAACAATCGGTGGAGTTCTATTGCGGCTGCCGCTACAGCGGCAATCGGGTCGACCTGAAGAGCTGCGGCTACCAACCGCGCAAGAACCCCCAGCGCGCCGCACGCATCGAGTGGGAGCACCTGGTGCCGGCCTGGGTCATCGGCCATCAACGGCGCTGCTGGCAAGAAGGCGGGCGCAAACACTGCGCGCGCAGCGACGAGACCTTCCGCCGCGCCGAGGCCGACCTGTTCAACCTGGTGCCGAGCATCGGCGAGGTCAACGGCGATCGCAGCAACCTGCCCTTCGCCTGGCTGCCACAGCAACCCAGCCAGTACGGTGCCTGCCCGATGGTGGTGGACTTCAAGGCCGGCAAGGCGATGCCACGGCCCAAGGTGCGCGGCATGATCGCGCGCACCTACTTCTACATGAGCCAGCGCTATGGGCTGCGCCTGTCGAAACAGGAACGCCAGCTGTTCGAGGCCTGGAGCCGGCACTACCCGGTCGAACCCTGGGAGCGCCAGCGCAACCAGCGTGTGGCCTGCGTGATGGGCTGGGGCAATCCCTTCGTCGGCAACGTCGACCTGCGCAATTGCCCGAGACCACTTACCGGAAAACGCAGAAATGATTAGGTAAATTTGCAGTTTGCCTGTACGGTGTCCGCACTGTGCTGCATGTGTCACCGCAAATCGACCGGTTTAGATCTCGGTCCAACCTACCTCGGTTTCTTTACTCTTTGCACTCAGTCATGGCCTGGCCTTTCCAGCGCTGTGTTCACTTTGTTCAAGGAGATATTCCATGTCCGCACGTCAAACTGGCACCGTCAAGTGGTTCAACGATGAGAAAGGCTTCGGCTTCATCACCCCGGAAAGCGGCGCCGACCTGTTCGTTCACTACCGTTCGATCCAGAGCGCTGGCTTCAAAAGCCTGAAAGAAGGCCAGAAGGTTTCCTTCATCGCCGTTCAGGGTCAGAAAGGCATGCAAGCCGACGAAGTTCAGGTCATCTAACGACCTGCTCTTCGCCGCAAAGAACCGGCCTCAGGGCCGGTTTTTTTATCCCCGCAATATTTGTCAGCCGCCAGAGGAATTCCATGAGCACCAAGAAATCCATCCAGCAGCCCAAACCGCAAGCGGCAGTAGCCACCAGCGAGTCCCTGGACGCCCAGATAGCCGCCTTCCTCAAGTCCGGTGGCGAGATCCAGCAGATCGCCAAAGGCGTCAGCGGCCAGTCCTGGAGCACTCCAAGCCGCCACATCGTCATCAGCAAGAAGTAAGCGACCCTCTCCATCGCATACTGGCACTTTGCCTAACAGTTCCTTGCCGATCTGAACAAAGCCCTGCATCCTTGGCTCATAACAACGATAAAGAGCCATGAGCCGGGGAGCCGCGCTGATGTTCAAGCGACTGCGCAACGACTTTCAGCTGTCCATCATTACCCTGATGGGCATCATCGGGGTGCTCGGCATCACGCCCTATGCAGCCTACCGCCTGAGCCACGGCAACTTGCTGGTAGGCATGGCCGACAGCGTGATCGTGCTGTCCACCCTCTCCGCAGTGATCTATGCCTGGCGTACCGGTGACACGGTAAAACCTGGCCTGTACCTGGCAGGCGTATTCACCATCAGCGCCACGCTGATCGCCATAAACCTGGGCGTCAACGGCCTGTTCTGGATCTACCCGCTGATCCTCTTCAACTTCTTCATGGTCACCCCCGGCAAAGCCATCATCGCCACCCTGCTGGTGCTGATCGGTCTGGTCGGCCACGCGCTGTGGGTGCCCGGCAGCGTGTTCGAGAGCCACTACCAGATGGTCTCCTTCCTGGTGACCAACGCCATGGCCGGTGTGCTGACTTTCATCTTCGCCTACCGCACCCGCACACAGCGCGACCAATTGCAGGCGCTGGCCATCCAGGACCCGCTGACCGGCGCCGGCAATCGCCGGGCGATGAACGAAGAGCTGAAGATCGCCGTGTCCAGCCGGCGCCGTCATGGCCGCAGCTACGGCGTGCTGGCGATGGACCTCGACCATTTCAAGCTGATCAACGACCAGCATGGCCATCAGGCCGGCGACCAGGTGCTGATCGACTACGTGAGGCTGATCAAGAGCTCCTCGCGCCAGGAGGATCGTCTGTTCCGCTTCGGCGGCGAAGAATTCCTCCTGCTGTTGCCAGACACCGACCCGCAGGGCCTGGAAGCCGCCGCTCAGCACCTGCTGCAGACGGTGCGAGACAACCTGCGCGGGCCTGGCGGGCCGGTAACCATGTCCATCGGCGGCGCCATGCTGCGCTCTGAGGAGCCTTGGAGCCACTGGCTGCAACGCGCCGACCAGTGCCTGTACCAGGCCAAGAGCGCCGGACGTGACCGCACCATCATCGACCGTCCGGCGGTCAACGACCTGACTCCCAGCCACTGACTAAAATGTAATCAGGCCAATGTCGGCCTGAGCCGCCGCTCGGCCAGGGGGACCGGCGCGCAGAGATGGGAGGTGTGCCATGAACCGGCATTACTACATCAGCGACAACCTGGACGATCTGGAACAGCTGGAAGGCGAGCTGGAAGCCCGCGGCATCAACAACGAGCAGATCCATGTGCTCAGCGAACGCGACGCCGAAGTCGCGCACCACCAGCACCTGCATGAGGTGCCGTCGATCCTCAAGCAGGACGTGGTCCACTCTGGCTCGATCGGCAGCCTGATCGGCATCGCCCTGGCGGCGCTGGTCCTATTGCTGGCCTGGCTCAATGACTGGGCCGCCACAGCGGCAGGCTGGATACCCTTCGTATTCCTCGCCGCAGTGCTGCTCGGCTTCAGCATCTGGGAGGGCAGCCTGTTCGGCATGCAGCATCCCAACAGCGCCTTCCGCTCGTTCGCCGATCGCCTGCACGAGGGCAAGCACCTGTTCTTCGTCGACGTCAGCCCGGCGCAGGAGCCGATTCTCCATCAAGTGGTGGCCTATCATCCCGAGCTCGAACTGGCCGGAACCGGACAGGCCAGCCCGGATTGGGCGGTGGCCTTGCAGCATCGCTGGCATCAGTTCCGCCGCATGATGTGAGTTGTCGGGTGTACAGGACTAGAATGCACGACCGGCCACCCAGGCCGTCCACCGTACGCCAAGGCATTCCTGCGCACCCATGATGACTCGCCTGCTTCTGCCCCTGGCCGCCAGCCTGTTGTTCGCTGGCCTGGCTGACGCTGCCCAGATCAGGCTGGTGACGGGCGACGGCTACGCCCCCTTCACCGGGCAAGGACTGCCTGAAGGCGGCATGCTGACTGAGCTCGTACAGCGCACACTGCAGCAGGCAGGGTATCAGACGAGCCTGGCCTGGCTGCCCTGGAAACGCGGCTACTTGGCCGCGCTCAAGGGCCAGTTCGACGCCACCTACCCTTATCTCGCGAGCAGCCAACGCGAGGCGGATTACCTGTTCTCGGCGCCGCTGTACGTCACCACCCGCCACCTGTTCAGTCGCGCCGGGGATGCGCTGGAGCCCGATGACAGCGCACGCCTGATCGGCAAGCGCATGTGTCTGCCGCTGGGCTGGCAGCTCTCACCACCGCTGGCACGGATGCTGGAAGCAGGACAACTGCATCTGCACGAACCTCAGGATCTCACGACCTGCGCCAGATTGGTCGAAATGGGCCGCGACGACTTCTTCGTCGCCGACAGCCTGCTCGGTGAGCGCGCTATCCGCCAGTCAGGTACCGCCAGCACAGTCTTCAACACCTCGCGCGGCATCGTCGGCAGCAGCAGCCTGCACCTGTTGGTGCCACGCAATCGCAACAACGCCCAGCAGCTGATCGATCAGTTCGATAGCGCCCTGCGTCAGCTGCGGGAAAGTGGCGAGTACCAGCGCATTATCGACGCCCACCGCAAGCACGCACTGGGCGAGCAGTAAGGCTGGACAGCCCGCCCCTTTTGCAGAGACGAGCTATAGACGGGACAACCGTCAGCCGCGATTGGCGGCGTCGACGATCAGTTGCTTCATCTCGGCCACCGCGCCCTTGAAGCCGACGAACAGGGCGTGGGCGACGATGGCATGACCGATATTCAGCTCATGCACGCCAGCAATCGCCGCTACCGGCTCGACGTTGTGGTAGTGCAGGCCATGGCCGGCATTGACGATCAGGCCGTGGGCCAGGCCGCACGCCACGCCATCACGGATACGCGCCAGTTCGCGGGCGGCCTCCTCCGGGGTATGTGCGTCGGCATAGCGGCCGGTATGTAGTTCGATGGCCGGCGCACCGATGCGCCGAGCCGCCTTGATCTGCCGCTCCTCGGCATCGATGAACAGCGACACCTCACAGCCCAGCTTGGCCAGGCGTTGCACCGCGGCTTTGATGCGCTCCTCCTGCCCTGCCACGTCCAGGCCACCTTCGGTGGTCAGCTCCTGACGCGTTTCTGGCACCAGGCAGATGTGTTCGGGGCGGATCTGCTCGGCGAAGTCGAGCATGAAGTCGGTGACACCCATCTCGAAGTTCATGCGCGTCTGCAGCACTTCCTTGAGTATGCGTACGTCGCGCTCCTGGATATGCCGGCGATCCTCGCGCAGGTGCACGGTGATGCCGTCGGCGCCAGCTTCCTCGGCATCCAGCGCCGCCTTGACCGGGTCCGGATAACGGGTGCCACGGGCCTGGCGCAGGGTGGCGACGTGGTCGATGTTGACGCCGAGGAGGATGCGGTTGGCTTCAGTCACGGGCAGGTTCCTTGAGAGTCATGAAAAGTTCGCGGCTGACCAGCGGTCGGCCGCCCAGATGAGGGGCCAGGGCTTGGCGCATCAGGCGCTTGGCGGCCGCCAAAGCACCGGGAGAAGACCAGTCCGCCTCAGCCATGGCCAATAGGTCAGAGCCTTGGAATAGACCGGGCTGCAGCTGCCCCACCGGTTCCAGCCCGGCATCCGGCTGCAGACGATACAGGCCATTGGCGGCGATCGGCGCGCCGGCGATATCGATATTCAGGGCGAAACCATAGCCCAGCTCATCGAGCAGACGCCATTCGAAGGCGCGCAGCAACGGCTCCAGCGGCGGGTTGGCAGCCAGTGCCTGCAGGGTCAAGGCGTAGTGCTCGAACAGTGCGGGATGGGCGTCTTCGGCGGGCAGCAGGCGCAGTAGCAACTCATTGAGGTAGAGACCGCTGTACAGCGTCTGTCCCTGCAACCAAGTGGCGAGGCCCGCGGCCTCCAGACGGCCGACATTCTTCAGCTCACCGCGCCCGCGCAGCTCCAGCTCCAACGGAGCGAACGGCCGCGCCAGACTGCCGGCTTTGCCGCGCGCACCACGCAGCACCGCACGTATGCGCCCTTCGGGAGTGAGGAAATCGACCAGCGCGCTGGTTTCCTTGTAGGGCCGGCTATGCAGGACGAAAGCCGGAAGCGCGCCGGTGAGCATGGGATCAGAAGTCGGTGTAGCCCAGCGAACGCAGCGCCCGCTCGTCGTCAGACCAGCCGCCCTTCACCTTGACCCAGAGATTGAGCATCACCTTGGAGTCGAACATGGTCTCCATGTCCTTGCGGGCGTCCTGGCCGATGCGTTTGATGCGCTCGCCCTTGTCGCCGATGATGATTTTCTTCTGCCCGTCGCGCTCCACCAGGATTAGGCCGTGGATATGCAGAATGCGGCCTTCCTGCTTGAACTCCTCGATTTCCACAGTGATCTGGTACGGCAGCTCGGCGCCGAGCTGGCGCATGATCTTCTCGCGGATCAGCTCGGCAGCGAGGAAGCGGCTGGAGCGGTCGGTGATCTGGTCTTCCGGGTAGAAATGCTCGGACTCCGGCAAACGCTCGCCAACCAGGCGCTCCAGAGTGTCGAGGTTCTGCCCATGCAGCGCCGAGATCGGCACCACTTCGGCCTGCGGCAGCTGGGTGGCCAGCCACTCCAGATGAGGCAGCAACTCGCTCTTGTCTTCCAGGCGATCCGCCTTGTTCACTGCCAACAGGATCGGGCACTGCACATGCTGGACCTTCTCCAGCACCATCTGGTCCTCGTCGGTCCAGCGAGTGCGGTCGACCACGAACACCACTACGTCGACGTCCTTGAGCGCAGTCGATGCGCTACGGTTCATGTAGCGGTTGAGCGCCTTGTCGTTATGCTTGTGCAGGCCGGGCGTATCGACATAGACGGCCTGCACCTCACCCTCGGTCTTGATGCCGAGCATGTTGTGACGGGTGGTCTGCGGCTTGCGCGAAGTGATCGCCAGCTTCTGCCCGAGAATATGGTTGAGCAGGGTCGATTTGCCCACGTTGGGGCGGCCGACGATGGCGACATAGCCACAGCGAGTTGGGGTATCAGTCATGGCTGTTCTCCACGCCCAGGGCTACCAGCGCGGCAGCTGCGGCCACCTGCTCGGCAATGCGCCGGCTGGCGCCGTGCCCCTGGGTCTTGTCGGTAAGCAGAGCAACCTCGCACTGCACAAAGAAGGTCCGGCAATGCGGCTCGCCCTGGATATCCACCACCTCATAGCGCGGCAGTTCAGCGGCACGCGACTGGAGGAACTCCTGCAGGCGGGTCTTGGGATCCTTGTTGGTGTCGACCAGGGTCAGACTTTCCAGTTCGTTGGTCAGCCAGTCCAGCACGCGCTGACGCGCGACATCCATACCAGCGTCCAGATAGATGGCACCGATCAGCGCCTCAAGGGCGTCGGCCAGAATGGACTCACGGCGAAAACCACCGCTCTTCAGCTCTCCCGAGCCCAGCCGCAGGTACTCACCCAGCTCGAAACCACGCGCCAGAATGGCCAAAGTCTCGCCCTTTACTAGTCGCGCGCGCAGGCGCGAGAGTTGCCCCTCACGAGCCTGTGGGAAACGCTCGAACAGCGCCTCGCCGGCAACGAAGTTGAGAATGGCATCGCCGAGGAACTCCAGGCGCTCATTGTTGCGCCCGGCAAAACTGCGGTGGGTCAGCGCCAGGAGCATCAGCTCCTGGTTCTGGAAGGTATGGCCGAGCTTGCGCTCAAGGCGGGAAAGAGATTGGCTCACTGGGGACGGATTCGGAATTCTTTGTCGAAGGTAGCGACGAGGTCGAGATTTTCGATCAGATGCTCGCGCTTCTCATATTTGAGATGAAGAAGGAACAGGTCATTTTCCTGCTTGATCTCCAGCACCTCTTTTAGATTCAGTCGAATACTATTAACGTCCATCCCTTTTTGAATGTGATCGTAGAAGTCTCGGGCTGATCGGATCTGAGCAGGCTCAGCCTCAGTCTTGGTAATAATTGTCTGCAATGCATAGTAATCCATGTAATGCGGGAACAATTTGAAAGCAGTGCTGGCAAGAAAAGCCAAAATAGAGAGCGTTACGATCCAGCCCAGCAACGACATACCCTTCTGCGAGCGCGCAAATACCATGATCGACCCCATTTATCAGAGTTGTTGTGAAGCCCGTGACTATATATAAGCAGGCGCTGCTCGGTTGAACAGCGCCTCGCAAATTCGGCAACTCAGCGAATCAGACCGACGCGGGAGAAATTCGGCAGGCTGCGCAGCTTGGGATCGGGCCAACTCATCCATACGGCGAAGGCTTTGCCGACAATATTGCGGTCCGGCACCATGCCCCACTCGTCCTGGGGAATGTTAGCGTCCTGCCAATAGCGGCTGTCGTTGGAGTCATCGCGATTGTCGCCCATCATGAAGTAGTGCCCTTGCGGCACAACCCATTCGTCACCTGGGCGTACATTGCGATGCAGCTGCTTGCGAATGAGGTGCTCAGTCTCACCGAGCTTTTCCCGGTACACCAGCGTACGCCCCAGCGAGCCTGGCTCTTCGCCGAGGAACTCCTCGGCAATCGACTTGCCATTTACCAGCAGGCGCTTATCCGCGCTGTAGCTGATCTTGTCTCCCGGCAGGCCGACCACACGTTTGATGTAGTTGATGCTCGGATTGCTCGGGTAGCGGAACACCATGACATCGCCACGCTGCGGATCACCTACCTCGATGACCTTGGTATCGATCACCGGCAGACGAATGCCGTAGGCGAACTTGTTGACCAGGATGAAATCACCCACTTCCAGCGTCGGTTTCATCGAACCGGAAGGAATCTGGAATGGCTCCAGCAGGAACGAGCGCAGCACCAGAACGATAGCCAGTACCGGGAAGAACGACTTGCCGTACTCGACCAGCAGCGGCTCCTTGTTCAAACGCTGCAACACCTGCTCGTCGGGCTCGCTGACCTGACCTTCGTAGGCGGCGATCGCCACTCGACGGCGCGGTGCCAACAGCAGCAGGTCGATCAGAGCCAGGACGCCGCAGACTGCGACGGCAATAACCAGAATCAGCGGGAAATTGAACGACATAAGGATCAGCTATCCACCTTGAGTACGGCAAGGAAGGCTTCCTGCGGGATTTCCACGCTGCCTACCTGTTTCATCCGCTTCTTACCGGCCTTCTGCTTCTCCAGCAGTTTCTTCTTACGGCTGACGTCGCCGCCGTAGCACTTGGCCAATACGTTCTTGCGCAGCGCCTTGACCGTGGTCCGGGCGATGATCTGGCCACCGATGGCCGCCTGAATCGCCACGTCGAACATCTGCCGCGGGATCAGCTCTTTCATCTTCTCGGTCAGTACCCGGCCCTTCTGGTGGGCCCGATCACGATGCACGATGAGTGCCAGGGCATCGACCTTCTCGCCGTTGATCATCACGTCCAAACGCACCAGGTTGGCCGACTGAAAGCGATCGAAACTGTAGTCCAGCGAGGCATAACCGCGGCTCACCGACTTCAGGCGGTCGAAGAAGTCGAGCACCACCTCGTTCATCGGCAGATCATAGGAAACCTGTACCTGGCTGCCGAGGAACTGCAGGTCGCGCTGCACGCCACGCTTCTCGATGCACAGGGTAATGACGTTGCCCAGATGCTCCTGCGGCACCAGGATATTGGCCCGCACGATCGGCTCGCGCATATCGAGGATGCCGGCCGGGTCTGGCAGCTTGGACGGGTTGTCGACAGACAGCGTCTCGCCATTCTTCATCTCGACTTCGAAGATTACCGTCGGCGCAGTAGTGATCAGGTCCAGGTCGTACTCGCGCTCCAGGCGTTCCTGAATGATCTCCATGTGCAGCATGCCGAGGAAGCCGATGCGGAAGCCGAAGCCCAAGGCGTCGGAACTCTCCGGTTCGTACTGCAGCGCGGCATCGTTCAGGGTCAGCTTCTGCAGGGCTTCGCGGAAGTCCTCGAAGTCGTCGGAGCTGACCGGGAACAGACCGGCGTAGACCTGCGGCTTGATGCGCTTGAAGCCCGGTAGCACATCCACATCCGGGGTGTTGGACAGGGTCAGGGTATCGCCCACCGGAGCGCCGTGGATGTCCTTGATACCGGCGATCACGAAGCCCACTTCGCCGGCCTTGAGGTCGGCAGTCTCGGTGTGCTTCGGAGTGAACACGCCGACGCTGTCGATCTGGTGCGTTTTGCCGGTGGACTTGACCAGGATCTTGTCGCCCTTCTTCATCCGGCCATTCTTGACCCGCACCAGGGAGACAATACCCAGGTAGTTGTCGAACCAGGAATCGATGATCAGAGCCTGCAGCGGCGCCTCGATGTCACCTTCCGGCGGCGGAATAACCTGAACCAGGCGCTCCAGCACATCGATCACCCCCATGCCGCTCTTGGCACTGCACGGCACCGCGTCGGTGGCATCGATGCCGATGATGTGTTCGATCTCGTCCTTGACCCGTTCCGGCTCGGCCTGGGGCAGGTCCATCTTGTTCAGCACCGGCATGACCTCGAGGCCCTGCTCAATGGCGGTGTAGCAGTTGGCAACGGACTGGGCCTCGACGCCCTGACCGGCATCCACCACCAGGATGGCACCCTCGCAGGCAGCCAGCGATCGGCTCACCTCGTAGGTGAAGTCGACGTGCCCTGGGGTATCGATGAAATTCAGCTGGTAGGTCTTACCGTCCTGCGCCGGGTAGTGCAGGGTCACGCTGTGCGCCTTGATGGTGATGCCACGCTCACGCTCAAGGTCCATGGAGTCGAGGACCTGGGCCTCCATCTCGCGATCGGACAAGCCGCCACAGATCTGGATGAAGCGGTCGGCCAGGGTCGACTTGCCATGATCGATGTGGGCGATGATGGAGAAATTGCGGATATGACTCAGGTCACTCACGGATCAACACTCGAAAAAGCCGCAGGCAGGCTGCCCGCCGAAAAATAGCCGGGGATTCTACCCGATCGGCGACCGGGCCGTCACGAACAGGTACGAAAAGGGCGGCCGCAGCCGCCCTTTTCCCCAACAGACCGGCTTATTCGGCCAGTTTGAAGGTAATGAAGCTGGCGCGCCCCTGGCGCAGCACCCGCATAGACACGGAACGATTGACCGGCAGGGACTTGGCCACCTTGGCGAAGGTCGCCGCCGAGTCGATGGCCTGGTTGTTCAGATGCGTCACCACATCCCCCGGACGCAGGCCGATCAACGCCGCCGGACCGCTTTGCACTTCACGGATCACCACGCCGCCACGCAGATCGAAGGCTTTCTTCTGCTCCGCGGTCAGCTCAGTCACCGAGACGCCCAGGCGGTTACTGCTGCGCTCCACACCAGACGCATCGCCCGCCGCAACAGCCTCATCGCCATCTTCCGGTAAGGCGCCAATGGCCAGCTTGAGCGTCTTGCGATCACCCTCGCGCACCACTTCCAGTGAGGCCTGATCGCCCGGCTTGAGCGCACCGACCAGGTGCGGCAGATCGGCAGACATGATGATCGGCTGGCCGTTAAGGCTGAGGATCACATCACCGACCTGCAGGCCACCCTTGGCCGCCGGACCATCTTCCAGCACCTGAGCCACCAGAGCCCCGGCCGGCTTGTCCAGACCGAAGGATTCGGCCAGGTCCTTGTTCACTTCCTGAATCACCACGCCCAGCCAGCCGCGGCTGACCTTGCCGCCCTCCTTCAGCTGATTAGCCACATCCATGGCCACATCGATCGGGATGGCGAAGGACAGCCCCATGAAGCCACCGGAACGGGTAAAGATCTGCGAGTTGATACCGACCACTTCGCCATCCAGGTTGAACAGCGGGCCGCCGGAGTTACCCGGGTTGATCGCCACATCGGTCTGGATAAACGGCACATAGCTCTCGTTCGGCAGGCTGCGCCCCTTGGCCGAGACGATACCGGCCGTCACCGAATGATCGAAGCCGAACGGCGAACCGATGGCCAAAACCCACTCCCCGACCTTCAGCTTCTCCGATTTGCCCAGCTTCACGGTGGGCAGGTTCTTGCCCTCGACCTTGAGCAGCGCCACATCGGTACGCGGGTCGGCGCCAATCAGCTTGGCCTCCAGCTCGCTGCGATCGGACAAGCGCACGATGATCTCGTCAGCATCCGCCACCACGTGATTGTTAGTCAGCACGTAGCCGTCATCCGAGATGATGAAGCCGGAGCCCAGCGACTGCGCCTCACGCTGGCGACCGCCACCCGGGCTGCGCGGCATCTGCGGGATGTTGCGCTCAAAGAACTCCCGGAACATCGGCGGCAGCCCTTCGAGATCGGGCACCTGGCCCTGGGCGGCGACATCGCGCTGCGACAGGTTCTGTCGCGTACTGATGTTGACCACGGCCGGCGAGGCCTCCTCCACCAGTTCGGTGAACTCGGGCAGCTCGGCACGCGCCAGGGACATCTGCCCCAGCAGCAACAATGCGAAAAGACCGGACAACGAGGATTTCAGGCTAAGCATCGACTTCAGCTCCATCCACTCAGAAGACCAAAAAGATTTGCAGCAGATACATCAAGGCCGGCTCGAGACGATACAACCGCCTTGAGCCGGCCCATACGAAACTTCACTCACTGCGCCGCGCTCTCGACGGTTGCAGCTGTCTGCATCGAGAGGGCAACGCGCTCCGCGGTACCCAAAGGAATTTCACCCACCACCGTGACCATCATGTCGCCGTCGGCAGTGCTCATGCGCCGGGAAACCACTGCAGTCGGCCCCAACTGGCTACGCGCATCCTCGGCACGAGCACCGTGCAACGGCTCAAGGAACACTGTGAAACGGGCCAGGCCGTCACCATAGAGCAAGCAGGCCACCGGATCGGAAGAAGCCGGGCTACTACGCTGCAGCGCCTGGCTGAGTTCGAAGCCCGGCGGCACCCAGCCGGCCTTCCAGGCCTCCGGCAGCGCGGCTACCTGGCTGAAGCTGACCGGCTTGCACTCATCTCCCGGGCTCAATGCGGCCTCATCGAACTTATCGACCAGATTCAGGCTGACGAACTGGAAACGCTCCAGCAACTGCCCCTTCTCGCTGATCAGCAGCGACTTGAGGGGCAACGCGGTCTCATCATCCAGATGCAATTCGAACGCGTAGCGATGCTGATCGCGCGGAATCAGCGCCAGCACAGTGGCGGCACGTCCAGCCACACGCGAATGCCCCAGCACACGCAGGTCGTAGCGCTGTTCCAGCTGAGCGGCATTCAGATCACGCGCCGGCCACTGCACATCGACTGCCTGCTCGGCCAGCGCCCCGCTCATGCACTGCGGCTTGCCATTGACCCTCAGCACTTCCTGCTGCGGGCCATCGAGCTGCAGTAGGCGCTCAGTCACGCCATCTGCCCCACCACGATGCCAGATGCCATGCGTGGAGAAGCTGCCATTGCGTTCGTAGACGAAAGTACCCTGAAAGCTTTGCCGATCAGCCTGGGCCAATCGCTGCAACCAAGTCTCGGCGGCCTGTACTGGCAGAGCCAGACAGCCACCGAGCAGTGCGATTAAGGGGATGACGCGCATGTACCCTCTCAGCGATTTTCCAGGCTAGCGGCTCGGGCGTATGGCAGAGCGGAGTCGGCACCCGCGGCAGCGCCCTGCTGCGCATGCTGACGCAGGTAGGACGGCAAACGCTGCTCTTGCCAGCCGGAACTGGCGCGTTCGGCATTCTGCTGCAGCGGCGTCGGCGAGGACTCAGTGTAGCCCGCTAGTACTGCCGGACCTTGAACCTGCGGCAGGGTCAGGCTTGGCTGTACCTGCTGCGCCATTTGCGCGCCGGTCAGCTCATCCTGATTGTAGAAGCGCACACCCGCCAGCACCGCCAGGGTTACGGAAGCGGCTACCGCCACGCGCCCGACCATGCGCCACGGCCCCCTGCTGGCAGCCGGAGTGGGTAGAGCCTCATCGGCCAGCGCAGCAGAGACGGCGGCGGCGATGTCCAGGCGCGGCTCCAGCAGCTCCTTGTGCATCACGGCGCGAGCGACCTGGTAGCGCGACCAGGTGCCTCGCAATTCGGCGTCGTCGCCGGCAGCCGCCAGCACTCGACGCAACTCCAGTTCGTCCGCTTCGTTATCCATCACCGCGGACAGCGATTCCTGCAGGGCTTCACGACTCATGGTGTTTCCTCTCTTGGCTGTCGCCGCTGTCTCACATTCAGGCTTCCTGCAGCAGCGGCTGCAGGGCTTTGTCTATGGCCTCACGGGCCCGGAATATCCGCGAGCGCACAGTGCCGACCGGGCACTGCATGACGCTGGCAATATCCTCGTAACTCAGACCGTCGAACTCACGCAGGGTCAACGCCGTGCGCAGGTCCTCGGGTAGCTGCTGGATGGTCCGATGCACCGTGGACTCGATCTCATCCCGCAGCATGGAGCGTTCCGGTGACTCAATGTCCTTGAGCGCATGATCACCATCGTAGAACTCCGCATCCTCGGCGCTGACATCACTGTCCGGCGGCCTCCGGCCGCGCGACACCAGGTAATTCTTCGCCGTGTTGATGGCGATGCGGTACAGCCAGGTATAGAAAGCACTGTCACCGCGGAAATTACCCAGCGCACGATAAGCCTTGATGAACGCTTCCTGCGCCACATCCTGGGCCTCATGGCTGTCATGCACGAAACGCACTACCAGGCCGAGAATCTTGTGCTGGTACTTGAGTACCAGCAGGTCGAATGCACGCTTGTCGCCGCGCTGCACCCGCTCGACCAACTGCTGATCGTCTTCCTGGGCTAGCATGAATACTCCTCGTCCGTTCTGGAGGGGATCTGCGCCGACCAGTCTGTCGATCTGCCAAGATAGACTCGGGCGTTGTGCAAAAGTTCTCCCCTCCGAATAAGCATTGCGCAGGCCTCATGGGCTCTCGCAAACATTGCAGCGTCCCGACGGGACACTGCTCGAATAATCCGATCAGATACCACTGCCGCACTCATACGACCGGCAGTTCCGGCAACTGTCGTTGGAACTTGATCGACTAAGAAAGTTCCAGACCTCGCCAGTACGTCATAAGCCTAGCTATTGTGCCGGCCACCCCCTCTATATACTAGGCGGCGCCATTTCGACTCCCCCGCGGAACCTGCAGTAGATGAGCCAACACTATCAGCACGACGTCCTGGTTATCGGTAGCGGTGCTGCCGGCCTGACCCTGGCCCTGACCCTGCCGGAGCACCTGCGCATCGCCGTGTTGAGCAAGGGTGACCTGGCCAATGGCTCCACCTACTGGGCCCAGGGCGGTGTGGCGGCAGTGCTGGACGATGCCGACACCGTGGAGTCACACGTGGCCGATACGCTCAACGCCGGCGGCGGCCTATGCCGCGAAGATGCCGTGCGCTTCACCGTAGAGCACAGCCGCGAGGCCATCCAGTGGTTGATCGAACAGGGCGTGCCCTTCACCCGCGACGAAGAGCAGGACCGCGAGGACGGCGGCTTCGAGTTCCACCTCACCCGCGAGGGCGGCCATAGCCACCGGCGCATCATTCACGCCGCCGATGCCACTGGCGCTGCCATCTTCAACACCCTGCTGGAACAGACGCGCAAACGCGCCAACATCGAGCTGCAGGAGCAGCGCGTGGCGGTCGACCTGATCACCGAGCGCAAGCTGGGCCTGCCGGGCGAGCGCTGTGTCGGCGCCTACGTGCTCAACCGCAACAGCGGCGAAGTCGACACCTACCACGCGCGCTTCGTGATTCTCGCCACCGGCGGCGCGGCCAAGGTCTACCTCTATACCAGCAACCCGGACGGGGCCAGCGGCGACGGCATCGCCATGGCCTGGCGCGCCGGCTGCCGGGTCGGCAACCTGGAGTTCAACCAGTTCCACCCGACCTGCCTGTACCACCCGCAGGCCAAGAGCTTCCTGGTCACCGAAGCCCTGCGCGGCGAAGGCGCCCACCTCAAGCTGCCCAATGGCGAGCGCTTCATGGCGCGTTTCGACGCGCGTGAGGAACTGGCCCCGCGCGATATCGTCGCCCGCGCCATCGACCACGAGATGAAGCGCCTGGGCGTGGACTGCGTGTATCTGGACATCAGCCATAAGCCGGCCGAGTTCGTGAAGTCGCACTTCCCTACCGTCTACGAGCGCTGCCTGCGCTTCGGCATCGACATCACCCGCCAGCCCATCCCGGTGGTGCCGGCCGCGCACTACACCTGCGGCGGCGTGGTCGTCGACCGCCATGGCCACACCGACGTACCGGGCCTTTACGCCATCGGCGAGACCAGCTTCACCGGCCTGCACGGCGCCAACCGCATGGCCAGCAACTCGCTGCTGGAATGCTTCGTCTACGCCCGCTCGGCGGTCGAAGATATCGTCGCACAGCTGGACCATGTACCGATGCCCGCCGGGCTACCGGCCTGGGACGCCAGCCAGGTCACCGATTCCGACGAGGACGTGATCATCGCCCACAACTGGGACGAGCTACGGCGTTTCATGTGGGACTACGTCGGCATCGTGCGCACCAACAAGCGTCTGCAGCGCGCCCAGCACCGCGTGCGCCTGCTGCTGGACGAGATCGACGAGTTCTATAGCAACTACAAGGTCAGCCGCGACCTGATTGAGCTGCGCAACCTGGCCCAGGTCGCCGAGCTGATGATCGAGTCCGCCATGCTGCGCCGCGAGAGCCGCGGCCTGCACTACACCCTGGATTACCCGGACATGCTGCCCGAGGCCCAGGACACTATTCTGGCGCCGCCCACCTACGCCGGCTGAACCTCAGACGCACTCGCAGGCGCCGATGCAGATCGCGCGACAGGGCGTCGCGCGGCACGCAGAGGCTGCGCACCCGCCACTCGCCGACTTGGCGAAAGCGCAGGACCACGACCAGTGGCAACGCCAGGCTGTCCGGGCGCAGCTGCACGGCCTGCCAACCATCACGCTGGTTGAATAGCTGCCAGCCACTCTCATCGCGACGCAAGCCGGTGAAGGCCGAGGGGTGGCTGAGCAGCACTCGCCGCGGCAAAGCCCAGGCGGCATGCAGCAGGCAGGCGCAGGCACCGATCAGGGCAACCCAGAGCGGCAGTTCGATGAGAAACAGAGTGATCAGCGCCAGGCACAGCGCCGACAGGTAGATCGCCAGCAGCAGGCGCGAGGCCTGCCAGTGGCATTCGAAGGCATCACTTGGGCTGGACACGGTCCAGGATCATGCGAACGATATGGCGCAGATCGGCATCTTCCGGCTCGCCGCGCTGCATGAACCAGCCGAACATGTCCTGATCCTCGCACTCCAGCAGCTTGCGGTAGCGCGCCTGATCCTCGGCATCCAGGCTGGGGTAGACCTCCTTGACGAAGGGTACCAGCAACACGTCCAGCTCCAGCATGCCGCGGCGGCTGTGCCAGAAGAGTCGGTTCAGTTCGGTAGCGTCGGCCATACAGCGGGCTCCTGTGCAAAGGGGCGCAGTATAACGGCGCGCCGCGCACTCGGCACCCGCTGACAAGGCGCCGGGCGGCCTCTATGATGACGCCCTGACTTTTTGACCTGCGATCGCCCATGGCCGACTCCGCCTTCTTCACCCTCCTGAACCACGAATCCCTGCTCGCCGTGCGCGGCCTGGATGCTGCCAAGTTCCTGCAGGGCCAGCTCACCTGCAACCTCAATTATCTCGACGAACGGACATCCAGCCTCGGCGCGCGCTGCACGCCCAAGGGCCGCATGATCTCCAGCTTCCGCATCCTGCAGGACGGCGATGGCTACCTGCTGGCCTTGGCCCGCGAACTGCTGGAGGCGCAGCTGGCGGACCTGAAAAAGTACGCGGTGTTCTCCAAATCCACCCTCGCCGACGAATCCGCCAGCTGGGTGCGCTTCGGACTGTCCGGCGCCGACGAGGCCCTGCTCGCCCTGGGCCTGGATCTGCCGCAGGAGGCCGATGCCGTGGCCCGCGCCGACGGGCTGATCGCCATTCGCCTGCCCGGCGGCCGTGCTGAACTCTGGGCCCCGGCGGATCAGGCCGAGAGCCTGCGCAGCCGTCTGGCCGCGCAACTGCGCGAGGCCCCGCTCAACGACTGGCTGCTCGGCCAGGTCCGCGCCGGCGTCGGCCAGGTGTTCGGCGCCACCCGCGAGCTGTTCATCCCGCAGATGATCAACCTGCAGGCCGTTGGCGGCGTCAGCTTCAAGAAAGGCTGCTACACCGGCCAGGAAATCGTTGCGCGCATGCAGTACCTCGGCAAACTCAAGCGCCGCCTGCAGCGTCTGAGCCTGGCCCAGAGCGAGCTGCCCGCAGCCGGTACCGAGCTGTTTTCGCCGGTGCACGGCTCCAGCGTTGGCGAAGTGGTACTGGCGGCCACCTCGGAACAAGGCAGCGAGCTGCTGGCGGTACTCCAGGAGGACGCCAAGAATGACGGCCGTATCCACCTGGGCAGCGCCGACGGCCCGGCCCTGAACCTGCTTGAACTGCCCTACCAGCTGGACGCAGATCGCGAAATCCAGCGCTGAACGAAAAAGCTGATGCATGCCCACGGGCAAACGCGGTAAAACCCGAGCATCCCTGACCGATGGCCGCCGCAGTACCTAAACTGAAGCGGTCGAGCGACCCGAGAACCGAAATGAGCAAGCTTGCCGAGAAAGTCCAGGAAGAACTGATCCACGCCATCGAGAACGACGAGCTGGTGCTGCCGACCCTGCCGGAGGTGGCGCTCAAGGTTCGCGAGGCGGCAGAAGACCCGAACATCAGCATTCCTGCGCTGAGCAAGGTGATCGGCAACGATGCGGCGCTGACCGCGCGCATCATCAAGGTGGTGAACAGCCCGCTGCTGCGCACCAGCAAGGAAATCACCGACCTGCAGATGGCCGTCGGCCGCCTCGGCATCAACTACACCTGCAACCTGGCCACCGGCCTGGCCATGGAACAGATGTTCCAGGCCACTAGCGACGTGGTCGACCGCAAGATGCGCGAAGTGTGGAATAAAAGCACCGAAATCGCCGGCATCTGCCACGTACTGTGCCGCCACTACACCCGCCTGCTGCCGGACCAGGCTACCCTCGCCGGCCTGGTACACCAGATCGGCGTGCTGCCGATCCTGACCTACGCCGAAGAGAACAACGCCCTGCTGGCCGACTCGATCAGCCTTAACCACGTGATCGAGAAGATCCACCCGATCATCGGCGACAAGATTCTGCGCGCCTGGGATTTCCCCGAGCCGATCGCCATGGTCCCTGGCCAGCACCTGAACTTCAGCCGCGACTCGGCCAAGGTCGACTACGTAGACATCGTCCAGGTCGCCACCCTGCAGAGCTACCTGGGCAGCGAGCATCCCTACACCCAGCTGGACTGGAGCCAGGTTCCAGCCTTCGCCAAGCTCGGCCTCGACCCGAACGTCGACATGCAGGCCGACGAAGACCTCTCCGCCGCCATGGAGGCCGCCGCCAGCATGCTGCAATAAAGGCGCAGCATGGCGAGCCCATCCTGACTAGACTTCCAGCAAGCCTGCTACCCACGCGGTAGCGGGCGGCGATAGAAGTAGTACGCCACGGCGCCGATGGAATCGGTTCCGTACCGCTCAGTTCAGGGGAAGGAAACGTGCCATGCGTCTGTTGTCGCTGCTGTTCACTCTGCTCCTCCCGCTTGCCGCCACTGCCGACGAAGTTCGCCTGACCAACGGCGAGTGGAGTCCCTACCTCGGCCAGGACCTGCCGCACCACGGCGTCGCCTCGCGCATCGTCGAAGAGGCCTTCGCCCTCGAAGGCGTGCAGGTGTCCTGGGAGTTCTACCCCTGGGCCCGCGCCCTGCACAACGCCGAACACGGCAAGAGCGACGGCAGCGCCGTGTGGCTGCGCAGCCCCGAGCGCGAGCAGGCCTTCTATGTCAGCGATCCGGTGGTGGAAAGCAGCTATCACCTGTTCCACCGCAAGGACCACCCCCTCGAATGGAGTACCGCGAAGGACCTCGCCGGCGTGCGCATAGGCGGCGCCATCAACTACGACTACGGTCAGGACTTCCAGGGTGCCGAGCGCGATGGTCTGATCAAGGTGAAGCGCCTGGGCAACGAGGAACAGGCCCTGCGCATGCTGCTGGCCGGACGCATCGACGTGCTGCCGATGGACAAGGTGGTGGCCTTCGACATGCTGCACAGCAAGTTCAGCCGCGCCGAGCGCGCGCAACTGTCCTTCCACCCGCTGCCACTGCGCAGTGACAGCCTGCACCTGATGCTCTCCAAGCAGGTGCCGGGCAATGCCGAGCGCATGGCCCAGTTCAACCGTGGCCTCAAGGCCCTGCAGGACAGTGGCAAGGTCAGTCAGTACCTGCTGGAAGTACAGCAGCCGCTGAGCCTGGCCTACTGAGCCGGCGGAAAACTCACCCGCACCAGCAGGCCGCCCAGAACGCCCTGCCCCAGTTCGATCTCGGCGCGATGGGCGCGGCAGATCTCGCCGACGATCGCCAGGCCCAGCCCGGCGCCATTGCCCTGGGCATTGCTGCGGTAGAAGCGCTCGAACACCCGCTCGCGCTCGTCCGCCGGGATGCCCGGACCGTCGTCCTCCACCTCCAGCAGCGACGGCGCCAGCACCCGTACCACCACGTTGCCGCCCGGCGTGTGCACCAGTGCGTTGTCGACCAGGTTATAGATCAGCTCGTGCAGCAGCATCGGCTCGCCGCGCAGCCACACCTCGGCCTCCGCCTCCAGCGCCAGAGTGACGCCACGCTGGTGCGCCAGCGGCGCCAGCGCCATGCCCAGCTCGCGGGCCAGCGCAGTCAAGTCCAGGCGTTCCGCACCACCCTCGGCGACGGCGCGTGCAGCGCGCTCGATACGCGCCAGCGACAGCAGCTGATTGGACAGATGAGTCAGACGGTCGGTGCTCTGCGCCGCCTTCTCCAGAGTGCTGTACCAGCGCTCCGGCTCGCGCTCGCGCAGGCCCAGTTCGATGCGCGCCTTGAGCGCCGCCAGCGGCGTGCGCAGCTCGTGGGAAGCATCGGCGATGAACTGTGCCTGGCGCTCGAACTGCTGGCGCAGGCGTTCGGTGAAGTGGTTGAGCGACGATGCCAGCGGCAACAGCTCGTCCTGCACCTGCACCAGCGGCAAGGGGCTGAGGTCGTCCGGCTGGCGCTCCTCCACCGCCGAACGCAGGCGTTCCAGCGGGCGCAGCGCCGCGCTCACCGCCAGCCACACCAGGGCCAGGGTGATCAGCGCCAGCAGGCCCATGCGCCACAGGGTATCGAGCAACAGCCCCCGGGCCATGCGCACCCGCGCGATGTCGGTCTCGGCCACGCGGATCTCGGCGATACCGTTCATCCCCGGCTCGGACACCGGCTGCAGCAGGCTGACCACCCTCACGCCGACGCCATCGAACTCGCCATCGTAGAAACGCGCCAGCGCCGGATATTCGTCGGTGCGCGGCGTACCGGTCGGCGGATCGGGCAGGCCTTCGTAACCCGACACCAGATGCCCGTCGAGGTCGCTGACCTCGTAGAAGATGCGCCCCTCCAGGTCATAGGCGAAAGGATCCAGCGCCACGTAGGGCACGTCGGCGCGCAGCTTGCCTTCCTCGGTGTAGAGGCCATCGGCGATGGCGCGAGCCGAGGCCAGCAAGGTGCGGTCGTAGGCGGCGTCGGCGGCGTGACGGCCGTTCCAGTAGGCGCTCAGGCTGCCAATCAGCAGCGGAATCGCCAGCAGCGCCGCCAGGCGCCGCAGCAGCCGGCCGCGCAGGCTGCCGGCCGCGACCTCACTCACTGACGGCTTCCAGCAGATAACCCAGGCCACGGAAGGTGACGATGCGCACCGCCGCGCCTTCCAGCTTCTTGCGCAGGCGGTGGATGTAGATCTCGATGGCGTCGGCGCTGGCCTCTTCGTCCAGGCCGAACACCTGGTCGGCCAGCTGCTCCTTGCTCATCACCCGGCCGGGCCGGGCGATCAGCGCCTGCAGCACGGCCTGCTCGCGGGAGGTCAGGGTCAGCGGCTGCTCACCCAGGGTGAAGCGCTGCGTGCCGAGGTCGTAGACCAGCTCGCCGCAGCGCTGCTGCTGTTCGCCGCCGAGCACGCTGCGCCGCAGCAGGGCCTTGACCCGCGCCTCCAGCTCGGTCAGTTCGAAGGGCTTGGCCAGGTAGTCGTCGGCGCCGAGGTTGAGGCCGTGGACGCGATCCTTGACCTCGCCGCGCGCAGTGAGCATCAGCACCGGTAGGGTCTTGCCACGGCTGCGCAGGTGGGCGAGCACCTCGAAACCGTCACGCCGCGGCAGGCCCACGTCGAGCACCGCCAGGGCGTAATCCTCGCTGGCCAGGGCGTGCTCGGCGGCCACTCCGTCATGCAGCACATCGACGGTCAGGCCCGCGCCACGCAGGGCCTGGGCCACGCTTTCAGCCAGGGGCAGATGGTCCTCGACCAGCAGGATTCGCACGGCAGCACACTCCACGACCTTGTAGTTATGCAGCCGAGTTTAACCAGCGAGCGGGCGCTGTGAAGGCCGCGGCGACTTTCTTTCACGCTGAAAGCCTGGCGAAAGCTTCGCTACCTAGGATCGCGGCCAGGGTGGCAAGAACCACCCATCAGAGTGCCGGGTGCGTGGTTGCTCCGGCGCGACAAGAACAACAATCGGAGACCACCTGCATGCGCATCGCACTGCCTGCGAACCGCCTCGCCCTGGCTATTCTCGCCAGTTCTGCTGCCACGACCAGCCAAGCCGCTTTCGTCGAAGACAGCAGCGCCACCCTCACCACGACCAACATCTACCTCAATCGCGACTTCCGTGAAGGCACCGGCCAGAACAAGCGCGAGGAATGGGGCCAGGGCTTCCTCCTCGACATCCAGTCCGGCTACACCGAAGGCACCGTCGGCTTCGGTCTGGACGCCCTCGGCATGCTCGGCGTCAAGCTCGACTCCGGTGGCGGCCGCACCGGCACCGACCTGCTGCCAGTACAGGACGACGGCGGCACCCCGGACGAATTCGGCCGCCTGGGCCTGACCGGCAAGGTCAAGATTTCCAAGACCGAACTGCGCTACGGCTCGCACATCCCCGAGCTGCCGGTGGTCAAGGCCAGCGACAGCCGCCTGCTGCCGCAGGTGTTCGAGGGCGGCCTACTGAGCTCCAGCGAGATCGACAACCTGAGCCTGCTCGGCGGGCGCTTCGACAAGGTGATCGACCGCGCCTCGACCAACTCCGAAGACATCATCCTCAACAGCAAGAACGGCCGCTTCGCCGGCGGCGTGACCGCCGAGCACATGGACCTGGCCGGCATCGACTGGACCTTCGCCAAGGGCATGACGGCGCGCTACTACTACGCCGACGTCGAAGACATCTACCGCCAGCACTTCCTCGGCCTGCTCGCCAGCCAGCCGCTGGGCGGCGGCACCCTGAGCGCCGACCTGCGCGTCTCGATCAGCGACGACAGCGGCTCGGCCGAGGCCGGCAAGGTCGACAACAACGCCTGGAACGGCCTGGTCTCCTACGCCTACAGCGGGCACAAGGTCGGCCTCGGTTACCAGCACCTGACTGGCGACACCGGTTTCGCCTACGTCGATGGCAGCGACCCGTTCCTGGTCAACTTCGTGCAGATCAACGACTTCGCCAATGCCGAGGAACGTTCCTGGCAGGCACGCTACGACTTCGACTTCGCCACCCTCGGCGTACCCGGCCTGAGCTTCATGACCCGCTACATCAAGGGCGACAACGCCCAGGTGACCGGCAGCGACGAAGAAGGCCGCGAGTGGGAACGCAACACCGAGGTCAAGTACGTGGTACAGAGCGGCCCGCTCAAGGACCTCTACGTGCGCCTGCGTAACGCCAGCTTCCGCTCCAGCTTCGCCCGCGACGCGGACGAGAACCGTGTGATCGTCGGCTACTCCCTGCCGATCTGGTAAGCCACAATAAAACTCCACAGGAGAAGATGATGAATACTGCCCTGTCGCGTATCGCCCTGGCATTCGGCGCCCTGGCGCTGTCCAGCCAGCTGCTGGCCGAACCCAAGCGCCCCGAATGCATCGCCCCGGCCAAGCCCGGCGGCGGTTTCGACCTGACCTGCAAGCTGGCCCAGAGCGGCCTGAAAGACAACGGCCTGCTCGAGGCCCCGATGCGCGTGACCTACATGCCCGGCGGCGTCGGCGCCGTGGCCTACAACGCGGTGGTCGCCCAGCGACCGAAGGACGCCGGCACCATCACCGCGTTCTCCTCCGGCTCCCTGCTCAACCTGGCCCAGGGCAAGTTCGGTCGCTACGACGAGAACGCCGTGCGCTGGCTGGCCGGCATCGGCACCGACTACGGCGCCATCAGTGTGCGCGCCGACTCGCCGTACAAGACCCTCGACGACCTGGTCCAGGCCCTCAAGCAGAACCCAGGCGGCATCGTCTTCGGCGCCGGCGCCACCATCGGCGGCCAGGACTGGATGCAGACCGCGCTGATCGCCCGCGCCGCCGGCATCGATCCCAAAGAACTGCGCTACGTGGCCTTCGAGGGCGGCGGCGAGACCCTCACCGCCATGCTCGGCGGCCATGTGCAGGTCACCTCCAGTGGCCTCGGCGAAGTTACCCCGCAACTGGCGGCGAACAAGATCCGCATCCTCGCCGTGCTCTCCGACCAGCGCCTGCCGGGCAAGCTGGAAGGCCTGCCGACTGCCAAGGAACAGGGCTACGACATCGTCTGGCCGGTGATCCGCGGCTTCTACATGGGCCCGGAGGTCAGCGACGCCGACTTCGCCTGGTGGAAGGCCCAGTTCGACACTCTGCTGGCCAGCCCGGAGTTCGCCAAGCTGCGTGAACAGCGCGACCTGTTCCCGCTGAACATGACCGGCGACGAGCTGAAGGCCTATGTGTTCAAGCAGGTGCAGGACTACAAGGCCCTGGCCAGCGAGTTCGGCCTGGTCCAGTAGGGAAGCTGCTGCGCTAGGAAAGGCTGTGTTGGAAGGCGGCTCGGTTCGGTCATTGGGTTAACCCAACTCCCTCCCCTCGCCACCTTCCACCTTGCCTTTCCGTCGCTCGCGACGCTTCCCGCCGCTCCCTATCACGAGGAACTCCTCATGTACGTCCGCCTGTTCGCCGCGGTGTGGCTGCTCGTCTGCGCCTTTCTCGCCGTGGTCGCCTGGGGCTTCCAGGCCCCCTTCTCGTATGACCCGGTTGGCCCCCGCGCCTACCCGCTGTTGCTGCTGATCCTGATGGCCGCCTCGGCAATGTGGCTGCTGTGCAAGCCCAGCGACGAGCCGACCCTGCCGATTTCCTGGGCCCTGGCACGCAAGGTAGCCCTGTGCATCGGCGCCCTGCTCGCCTACGCCCTGCTGTTCGAGCCGCTGGGTTTCATCCTCAGCACAGCCCTGATCGGCTTCGGCCTCGGTTTGCTGTTCGGTGGCCGCGTGCTGCTCAGCGCCGTCAGCGGCGTGCTGATGGGCGTACTGCTCTATGGCCTGTTCGACTATCTGCTGGACGTGCCGCTACCGCTCGGCCTGTTCGCTGCTTTCCTGGAGAGCTGAGATGGAAACGCTGAATTTCTTGATGCAGGGCTTCGATGTCGCCACCCGCCCGACCAACCTGCTGGTGGCGCTGTTCGGCGCCTTCGTCGGCACCATTGTCGGCCTGCTGCCGGGCCTCGGCCCGATCAATGGCGTGGCCATCCTGCTGCCGCTGGCCTACGCCCTCGGCCTGCCGCCGGAGACCGCGCTGATCCTGCTCGCCGCCGTGTACCTGGGCTGCGAGTATGGCGGGCGCATCTCGGCCATCCTGCTCAACGTGCCGGGCGACGCCGCGGCGATCATGACCACCCTCGACGGCTACCCGCTGGCGCGCCAGGGCAAGGCGGGCATCGCCCTGTCGCTGTCGGCCATGAGCTCGTTCATCGGCAGCACTATCGCCACCATAGGCGTCGTATTGTTCGCGCCGATCCTGGCCAACTGGGCGGTGGCCTTCGGCCCGGCCGAGTACTTCGTGCTGATGGTGTTCGCCATCGCCTGCCTGGGCGGCATGGTCGGCGACAAGCCGGTCAAGACCCTGCTCGCCGCGCTGATCGGCCTGGGCCTGGCCACGGTCGGGGTGGACGCCACCACCGGCGTGTACCGCTTCACTTTCGACAGCGTCGGCCTGTCCGACGGCATCCAGTTCGTCATCGTGGTCATCGGCCTGTTCAGCGTCAGCGAGATCCTGCTGATGCTCGAACACACCAGCACCGGCCAGCAGGCGGTCAAGGCCAGCGGGCGCATGCTGTTCAACGCCAAGGAGTTCGCCTTCACCTGGTGGAGCAGCGTGCGCAGTTCGCTGGCCGGCTTCGTCATCGGCGTGCTGCCGGGGGCCGGGGCGACCATCGCCAGCGCCATCACCTACATGAGCGAGAAGCGCATGGCCGGTGCCAGCAGCCGCTTCGGCGAGGGCGACCTGCGTGGTGTGGCGGCGCCGGAGGCGGCCAACAATGCCTCGGCCTGCGGCTCGCTGATCCCCATGCTGACCCTCGGCGTGCCCGGCTCGGGCACCACCGCGGTGATGATCGGCGCCCTGACCCTGTACAACATCACCCCCGGTCCGCTGCTGTTCGAGCAGCAGCCGGACGTGGTGTGGGGCCTGATCGCCTCGCTGTTCATCGGCAACGTCATCCTGCTGGTGATGAACATCCCGCTGGTCGGCCTGTTCGCCCGCATGCTCAGCGTGCCGACCTGGATCCTGGTGCCGGCCATCACCATCATCTCGGTGGTGGGCGTGTACGCCGTGCACAGCACCACCTTCGACCTGGTGCTGATGGCCGCGCTCGGTCTGTTCGGCTACCTGCTGCGCAAGATGGACTTCCCGCTGTCGGCGCTGATCCTCGGCTTCGTCCTCGGCGAGATGATGGAATCCAACCTGCGCCGCGCCCTGTCGATCAGCAACGGCGACCTGGCGATCCTCTGGTCCAGCCCGATCACAGTCGGCCTCTGGACCCTGGCTGCGCTGATGCTGGCCCTGCCAGGCCTGCGCTGGTGGCGCAACCGGCGCAAGCTGCAGGCGGCCCATGCCTAACTGGCTACTCACCCCTGTCGCCGGCGCCGCCGGCGGCTACCTGGCCAGCCTGATCGGCTGGCCTTTGCCGTGGATGGTCGGCTCCTTGCTGGCGCTGATGCTGCTGCGCTGCTTAGGCGGCTTCGACCTCGGCGAGGTGCCTGGCGCGCGCAAGCTCGGCCAGTGGCTGGTCGGCACCGGCATCGGCCTGCACTTCAGCCCGGAGGTGCTGGAACAGGTGCTCGCCCATGGCGACGTGCTGCTGGTCGGCGCTCTGGTCACCAGCCTGACCTGCCTGATCGGCATCGCCCTGCTGCGCCGCGCCGGCGTCGACCGGGCCACGGCGTTCTTCGCCAGCATGCCCGGCGGCGCCAGCGAGATGGTCAACCTCGGCCAACGCAACGGCGCCAAGACAGGCGAGGTGGCAGCCGGGCAAAGTGTGCGCCTGCTGCTGGTGGTGCTCTGCGTGCCTGCGCTGTTCCAGTGGTGGCTGGGAGCCGCACCGGTATTGGCGCATAGCGGCGGCGCGAGCGACCTGCCGACCCTGGCGGCGCTGCTGGCCGGCGGCGCGCTGTTCGCCCTGCTCTGGCAGCGCCTGCGCCAGCCCAACCCCTGGCTGCTCGGACCGATCCTGTTCTGCGCCATTGGCGCGGTCTGGCTGGATCGCCCGCTGAGCCTGCCGGGCGGCACCAGCGAGGTCGGCCAGTGGCTGATCGGTAGCGCCCTGGGCTGCCACTTCAGCCGCGAGTTCTTCCGCCGCGCGCCGCGCTTCATCGGCCTGGTGCTGGTCGCCACCCTGCTGGCCATGCTCGCCGCCGCCCTGGTGGCCGAGGCCCTGAGCTGGCTGGGCGCGCTGGATCACCGCTCGCTGATGCTGGGCATGATGCCCGGCGGCATCGCCGAGCTGAGCCTGACCGCCGAGGCGCTGGCCCTGTCGGTACCGCTGATCACCGGGCTGCAGGTGCTGCGACTGATGTGCGTGCTGTTCTTCGCTGAGCCGGCCTTCCGCCTGTGGCAACGACGACGCTAGACCCACGTTTAGGCCCGCCGCGTGCGGGCCTCTTTTTTTCAGGCAAAAAAATGGGCGACCGAAGTCGCCCTAAATGCCTTGCGTGCACTGTTTCGGAGGGATTACTCGGCCTTGACCGCTGCCTTGGCCGGCTTGTGAGAATCCTTCCAGATGAAGTAACCGACGCCGCCGAAGAAGGCGACCATCAGCGCGACTGTACCGATACCGGCGATAACCACTGTGTCGAGGAACATGGCTGCCTCCTGTGCTGAGCCTTGTCTTGATGGCTTCAGGTTAGAGGAGCTGTGGCGGCGGGAATTGACGCGGATCAATGTCCGCGAGGGTGGGCACCGCGACAGGGCGCCGCAGGTGGGTGGAGCTCAGGCGCTGAAGGGCTCAGCGCTTCTTCTTCGGCTTGCTCTTGGGCTTCTTGCCCTTGGGCAGCGGCAGCGCCTGCTCGAAGGCCTGGCGCATATCATCCAGCTTCTTGTCGTGCAGGTCGTGGATGCGCTTGCCGCGCTCGGCGGCGAAGTCGATCAGCTTGTCGTCGCTCATGGTCGGGACCGGATCAGGCGAAAAGTGAGGTTGATGCGTGGCGCCACCGGCTTGCGGGTCTTCGCCACCTGATGCTGCCAATGATGCTGCGTTGCGCCGGCCATGACCAGCAGCGAACCGCTATCGAGTTGCAACGAGTGCTCGATACGCCCGCTGCCCTTGCGCCGCAGGTCGAAACGCCGCGGCCCGCCGAGGTTGAGCGAGGCGACCAACGGATTGGGCCCCAGCTCGGCCTCGTCGTCGCTGTGCCAGCCCATGGAGTCGTTGCCATCGCGGTAGAAGTTGAGCAGCACGCCGTTGAGCGGCTGGCCGGCTACATCCTCCACGCGGCGGCGAATCTCGCTCAGCAGCGGCGTCCAGGGCAGCGGCTGATGCAGCAGGCCGGAGTAGCGGTAGCTGGCCTCGGGGTCGCCGTACCAAGCCAGCAGGCGTGGCACAGGAAAGGACTGGCCGTGAATCTGCAGCTGCGGCTGCTCCCAGGGCGTTTCGGCGGCCAGTTGCTGGAACCAGATGTCGGCGGTGACGGGGTCGAGCCAGTGCGGCTGGTAATCCAGCTCGGCGCCCGGCAGCTGCAGCGGTTGCGAATCGAACAGGTCCACGCCGATCAGACTTCCACGTCCACCCATAGGCCCTGGCGCGGGATTTCTTCCAGCAGCTTCTCTTCCTCGGGGCTGTTGGCCTCCAGCTCGGCCAGCTCCTCGGCGGTGTAGCCACGCCGCTGGCGACGGCGCTGCTCCTCGCGCAGCAGCTCCTCGGCCTCCTGCGGATGCCGCTTGTCCAGGCCCACCGCGCTCTCGTTGGCGCTCTCGTTGGTCGGCGTCACGGGCGGGATGTCAGGGCGCGGCTTGACCACGTCCTGCTGGGCGGTGACGGGGACCAGACTGTGAGGAATGGGCGGTAGCATCCGGGTGCCTCCTGTTAACCCTACTGTCGGCCGGTCGGTTCGCGACTTGAACGACCGCTACACTTTCGACTCAGGACGCACGCATTGATTCAGCGACGGGCGTCGCCCTCGGCGCGGCGTTCCGCTAACATACGCGGCTTTTTTCGCAGCTGGGGCATTTCATGGCAAGTAGTGGCATTGTGCAGTATCAACCGGGACAACGCTGGATCAGCGACAGCGAGGCGGAACTCGGACTCGGCACCATCCTCACTTCCGACGGGCGCCTGCTCACCGTGCTCTACCCGGCTACCGGCGAGACCCGCCAGTATTCCCTGCGCAACGCCCCGCTGACCCGCGTGCGCTTCGCTCCGGGGGACGAGATCACCCACTATGAAGGCTGGAAGCTGACCGTCCAGGAAGTCGAGGACGTCGACGGCCTGCTGGTCTACCACGGCTTCGACGCCCAGCACGAACCCTACAGCCTGCCCGAGACCCAGCTGTCCAACTTCATCCAGTTCCGCCTGTCCAGCGACCGCCTGTTCGCCGGGCAGATCGACCCGCTGAACTGGTTCGCCCTGCGCTACCACACCCTGGAGCACCAGAGCCGCCTGCTGCAGTCCAGCCTGTGGGGCCTGGGCGGCGCTCGCGCCCAGCCGATCGCGCACCAGCTGCATATCGCCCGTGAAGTGGCCGACCGCATGGCCCCGCGCGTACTGCTGGCCGACGAAGTGGGCCTGGGCAAGACCATCGAGGCCGGCCTGGTGATCCACCGCCAGCTGCTCTCCGGCCGCGCCAGCCGCGTGCTGATCCTGGTTCCGGAGAACCTGCAGCACCAGTGGCTGGTGGAGATGCGCCGCCGCTTCAACCTGCAGGTCGCGCTGTTCGACGCCGAGCGCTTCGCCGAGAGCGATGCCGACAACCCGTTCGAGGACACCCAGCTGGCGCTGGTTGCCCTGGAATGGCTGAAGGACAGCGAGAAGGCCCAGAACGCTGCCTTCGCCGCCGGCTGGGACCTGCTGGTGGTCGACGAAGCCCACCACCTGGTCTGGCACCCGGAAAAGGCCAGCGACGAATATCGCCTGGTCGAGCAACTGGCCGAGGTCATCCCCGGCGTGCTGCTGCTCACCGCCACCCCGGAACAGCTGGGCCTGGAAAGCCACTTCGCCCGCCTGCGCCTGCTTGATCCGAACCGTTTCCATGATCTCGCCGCGTTCCGCGCCGAGAGCGCCAACTACAAGCCGATCGCCGAAGCGGTGCAGGAGCTGCTCGACGAGGGCCGCCTGTCCGACAAGGCCCACGCCACCATCAGCGGCTTCCTCGGCAACGAGGGCGAGGCCCTGCTGGCCGCGGTCACCGATGGCGACAGCGGCGCCGCGGCGCGGCTGATCCGCGAGTTGCTCGACCGCCACGGCACCGGCCGTCTGCTGTTCCGTAACACCCGCGCCGCCGTGCAGGGCTTCCCGCAGCGCGAGCTGCACCCCTACCCGCTGGCCAACCCGGTGGAGTACATGGAGCTGCCGGTTGGCGAGCATGCCGACCTCTACCCGGAAGTCAGCTACCAGGCGCAGGACAGCAGCGAAGAGACTCGCTGGTGGAAGTTCGACCCGCGCGTCGACTGGCTGATCGACACCCTGAAGATGCTCAAGCGCGTGAAGGTCCTGGTGATCTGCGCCCACGCCGAAACCGCGATGGACCTGGAAGACGCCCTGCGCGTGCGTTCCGGCATCCCGGCCACCGTGTTCCACGAGGGCATGAGCATCCTCGAGCGCGACCGCGCCGCCGCCTACTTCGCCGACGAGGAATTCGGCGCCCAGGTGCTGATCTGCTCCGAGATCGGCTCCGAAGGCCGCAACTTCCAGTTCAGCCACCACCTGGTGCTGTTCGACCTGCCGGCCCACCCGGACCTGCTCGAGCAGCGCATCGGCCGCCTCGACCGTATCGGCCAGAAGCACATCATCCAGCTGCATGTGCCGTACCTGGAGAACAGCCCGCAGGAGCGCCTGTTCCAGTGGTACCACCAGGCGCTGAATGCCTTCCTCAATACCTGCCCGACCGGCAACGCCCTGCAGCACCAGTTCGGCCCGCGCCTGCTGCCGCTGCTGGAAGACAGCGACGACAGCACCTGGCAGCCCCTGCTCGACGAAGCCCGCGCCGAGCGCGAACGCCTCGAAGGCGAGCTGCACAGCGGCCGCGACCGCCTGCTGGAGCTGAACTCCGGTGGCGCCGGCGAAGGTGAACGCCTGGTCGAGGAAATCCATGAGCAGGATGACCAGTACGCCCTGCCGATCTATATGGAAGAGCTGTTCGACGCCTTCGGCATCGACAGCGAGGACCACTCCGAGAACGCCCTGGTGCTGCGCCCCAGCGAGAAGATGCTGGATGCCAGCTTCCCGCTCGGTGACGACGAGGCGGTGACCGTCACCTACGACCGCAACCAGGCCCTGGCCCGCGAAGACATGCAGTTCCTCACCTGGGAACACCCCATGGTGCAGGGCGGCATGGACCTGGTGCTGTCCGGCTCGATGGGCAACACCGCGGTGGCGCTGATCAAGAACAAGGCGCTCAAGCCTGGCACCGTGCTGCTCGAATTGCTGCACGTCAGCGAAGTGGTGGCGCCCAAGGCCCTGCAACTGGGCCGCTACCTGCCGCCGGTGGCGCTGCGCAGCCTGCTCGACCCGAACGGCAACGACCTGGCCAGCAAGGTCGCCTTCGACACCCTCAACGACCAGCTGGAACCAGTGCCGCGCGCCAGCGCCAACAAGTTCGTGCAGGCCCAGCGTGATGTACTGGCCAAGCAGATCAATGCCGCCGAGGCGAAGATCGCGCCGCGCCACAACGATCGCGTGAGCGAGGCGCGCCAGCGCTTCACCGACACGCTGGACGAAGAGATCGCGCGCATGACCGCGCTGCAGGCGGTCAACCCGACGGTACGCCCGGCCGAGATCGAAGCCCTGCGCAAGCAGCGCGAGAGCGGCCTGAGCTTCCTCGACAAAGCAGCGCTGCGCCTGGAGGCGATCCGTATCCTGGTCGCCGGCTAACAGCCAGCAGCAGAAATGAAAAAGGGCAGCCGAGGCTGCCCTTTTTCTTACCCGCGAGAATTAGGCCGTGCCCATCTTGGCGCGCATCTTCTCGCACATCTTGGTCATCTCGTCGTAGATGATCTGCGGGTTCTGCCGCTTGATCGCCCAGGCCATGCGCCCCTGCTCGTGCGGCAGGATCATGAACTCGCCCTTGGCCACTTCGTCGTAGATGTAGGCGGCGATGTCCGCAGCGCTGATCGGGCTGCCTTCCAGCAGCTTGCCGACCTGCTGCTTCATCTCCGGGGTCGGACCACGGAAGGAGTCCAGCAGGTTGGTCTGGAAGAACGACGGGCAGACCACATGTACACCGACTTCTTCAGGCTTGAGCTCGATCAGCAGGCTCTCCGAGAGCGCCACTACACCGGCCTTGGCCACGTTGTAGTTGCTCATCGCCGGGCCTTGCATCAGCGCCGCCATGGAGGCGATGTTGATGACCTTGCCCTTGCTTGCGCGCAGCAGCGGCAGGAAGGCCTTGCAGCCCTTGATCACGCCCATCAGGTTGATCGACAGCTGCCAGTCCCAGTCTTCCAGGCTGAGGTCGGCGAACATGCCGCCTGCCGCAACACCGGCGTTGTTGACCAGTACATCCAGGCCGCCGAAGCGTTCCTCGCAGGCCTGCGCCACCGCGGTCAGCTGGCTGTAATCGCGCACGTCGCAGCGCAGGGTGAAGCCGTCGCCGCCGGCATCGCGGACCAGCTTCAGAGTCTCGGCCAGGCCGCTCTCGTTGACGTCGCACAGCGCCAGGCGCCAGCCTTCGCGCGCCCAGCGCAGGGCGATCTCGCGTCCCAGACCGGAACCGGCGCCGGTGATCATCATGCGGTTTTGCATAGTGTTGTTGCCTTGTTCTGTGGTGAGGTTGCGGCGAGTGTAGCCAAGGCAATACGCCGCGCGGCGCAGCATCAGGCGGCTGAATGACGGGCCAGAAGACGGCCCGGTGAGCCGCTCAGCGCCGCCGGCACAGGCGCCACAACAGCCAGCCATACACCGGCAGATTGACCACCAGCACCAAAGCCCCGAGCCAGAGCTGAATCTGCGGGGTCAACCCGGCCGGGTAGATCAGCGGGATCAGGTAATGCTCGACGAAGCCGCCGGCATAACCGACCTCCCCTGCCGCCCGGCGCAACTGGTTCTCCAGCGGCGTTAGCGGGCAATACAGGTGCAGCAACTCTACCGCCACGCCCCAGGCCGCTGCGGGCAGGTGCAACAGGGCCAGACGCGGCCAGCGCAGCACCAGTAGCCCACCGCCCAGCACGAACAGAATGAATAGCAAGTGCAGTAACACCACCGCATCGGCGGCCACTCTCAGCAACATGTCGAAAATTTCTCCATGCGAGCCAAAATCATTAGCCGCGACTCATTGAAAGCGCGGCTTATATTTATCGAAATATATCAATGATTTAGCGACTTAACGCGGAAGCTAAACATTCTTATTTATATTAATTTTTATATATAATTCAACAACTTATATTTGACCAACTACAACTTGCGGCGCAAACTTCCAGCCTATCAACCACCAAATTCGGGCGAGGCTCATCATGAAAGGCGACAAGAAGGTCATTCAGCATCTGAACAAGATCCTCGGCAATGAATTGGTGGCCATCAACCAGTACTTCCTGCATGCGCGCATGTATGAAGACTGGGGCCTGGAAAAGCTCGGCAAGCACGAATACAAAGAATCCATCGACGAGATGAAGCATGCCGACAAGCTGATCAAGCGCATCCTCTTCCTCGAAGGCCTGCCCAACCTGCAGGACCTGGGCAAGCTGATGATCGGCGAGAACACCAAGGAAATGCTCGGCTGCGACCTCAAGCTGGAGCAATCCGCCGTACCGGACCTGAAAGCCGCCATCGCCTACTGCGAAAGCGTCGGCGACTACGGCACCCGCGAACTGCTGGAAGACATCCTTGAGTCCGAGGAAGAACACATCGACTGGCTGGAAACCCAGCTGGGCCTGATCGACAAGGTCGGCCTGGAAAACTACCTGCAGTCGCAGATGGAAGAGTGATCTTCCCCCAATAAAAAAGCCCCGCCAGCGCGGGGCTTTTTTATTAGCTGAGCGTTCAGGGGCAGATCATGCGCCCGCCACTCTCGCACTGGTCGTCGTCCACTGCCGCGCTCTGCATACGCACCGTCGCCTCTGCGGAGACCACGTAGCCACGCCGACTGCGACAAACATCACCATAGTTGGCGCTGGTGTTCCGCGAAACCTCGCGGAAACTAGCCGGATCCTTGTTGGCATTGTTGCGATCGACGAATTTCGAGGTCGAGCTCAGCAGATAGTCGACCATCGGCACGATCAGCTTCATGCAGTACTGCACCCGGATCTTCAGCAGATTGGCGTCCTGAATCGACACAGGGCTTTGCTGCATGGGGCGGTACATCAGATTGTCGTTGGGAATCGCATCATAAGCCTCACCGTCACCCAGAGGGTCCTCCTGCTCTTCTGCCCAGGCATTGAAGGCTGCGCTGTCAGGGTTAATCCGCGTGATCAGGACGTAGTTGTCGACTTCCTCGGCGGTATGCTCCAGACGCTCGTCCTCATCCTGGTACTGGGAGAACATCGGATACATGCCACGCAGCAGGCCACGCCGCATGTCGGCGTACTGCGCGTTATTCATGGCCCCGATACGGGCAGCCTGGAAGGTGGCGTAGTTCAGGCCGGTCTTGGCTGAATAGATGAAGGCTGCCTGCACCGCTCCGAAGATCAGCAGGATCAGCACCGGGATGATGATGAGGAATTCCGTCATCGCCTGTGCCTGCTGGGTGCGCAGCCTCATCTCAGGGTTCCTGCCCAGTAGCCTGGCCATGATTTTCCATCACATCGAGCAGGCGCTCACCCAGCCCCAGCGCCCGGTCGGCCTGAGGCTGCTGAGGACTCAGGGTCTTCTGCATCTCGCCGGCGGTGAACAGTGCCTCGCGTAGTTGCACCTGCAACAGGTTGTGCCAGGCACGTGCATGCTGGGGATCGCGCAACAGTGCTTCACGGTAGCTTTCGATGGCGGCCTGTACATCACCTTGGCGGGCCAGGCTGTTGCCGAGCTGGTAACGCACACCGGCATCGTTGGGCATGGCCTTGGCCAAGCGACGGTACTGATCGGCTGCACGCTCAAAGTCACCGGCGGCGTAATCGCGGTTGGCCGAGTTCTGCAACTCGACCAGGTTGGATGCCGGCATCAGGCCCGCACAGCCCGATAGCAACAGACTGGCCAGGGCGAGACTCAGGATTCGCATTTGAGGCTATCTCCAGATTCTATGTTCAGACGCCGGCATTCACCGGCAGCCAGTTCGATCACACTGTGAGCGCGCCAGCAGGCGCTGAAGCGCCAGGGCTTCAGATTGTGCCGTATCTGCACGATGCGCCGCTCGGCGTCCAGGTAGAGCACGTCGATGGCAAAGCGCATGAAGCAGCAGTGCACCGAATTACACGGGCTGATCCACAACCCTTGTGCAGCCGCCAAGCCGCTGCGCCCGAGCAAGCCACGCAGACGCGTCCAGGGCGTGGCAGCCCGCTCCAGCAGTAGCGGCGTGGGTTCGCGCCCCGCGCCTTGATGGATGATCTGAGCGTTCATGACTGGCCCATGAACTTGACCACAATGGGGAACAGCAGAATCACGAAGGTCAGTGGGAAGATGAACATGATCAGCGGGATGATCAGCTTCACCGGCGCCTGCATGGCAGTCTTCTCGGCACGCTGGAAACGCTCCTCGAGGCGCTGCTCCGCCTGGATCTTCAGGGTATTGCGCAGGCTGCTACCCATCTTCTCGGCCTGGATCACCGAGCGCACGAAAGTGGTCAGGTCCTTGAGATTGACCCGTTCCTCCATGCGCTGCAGTGCTTCCGAGCGCGGCAGGCCGGAACGAATGTCACGCAGAACGATGCGGAATTCGTTCTTCATCGCCCCGTTCGGCCCCTTGTCCACCGCCTGCTGCAAGGCGCCGAGGAAGTTCAGGCCGGCATCCACGCACATGGTCAGGTATTCGAGGAATACCGGCAGGTTACGCACAATGTCACGGTCACGGCGCTTGTGCGTATCGCTGATCCACATCACCGGCAGGACCGCGCCCATGAGCATCATCACCAGCAGGACCGACCAGATGATGCCACTCTTGCCGGTCGCCATCGGCAACGCGGCCGCCAGCGGGAAGAGCACGGCCAGCGTGATGCACAGGGCGAGGAAGTCTTCGGCTGTCAGCACGTAGAGCGCGCCGGTCTTCTGCAGCTTCTGGTCGAGCCGATCCATGTGTTGCGGTGCAATGTTGCTACACACGAAATGGCTGACCATGCGCACCAGCGGCCAGATCGGCCTGACCCAGCCAGGCACGGGGTCCATGTAGGCGCGGTTCTCGTCCGGCAGCAGGGACAGCAGCCAGACGAAGATCAGCAACGTGCTGGTGACAGCGATGCCCAAGCCGGCGCTGCTGAGAAGGGCAAGTAGTTCAGTCATGCATCGATCCGGGTAATTCGCTTGATGGACATGAAGCCGAGCACTTCCATCACCACCATCACCGTAAGCACCATCAGGCCGTTGCGGGTGGTGTAGAGCTGGCTCATGGCCTCAGGTTCGATGGCGCTGAGAATGCCGGCGAGAAACACTGGCAGCAGCGCCATGAACGTACCCTGGGCGCGGCCCTGGGCAGTCAGGCTATCGATCTTGCCCTCCATCACGCGCTTGCGTCGCAGCATGGCGGCCATACCGTTGATGGTTTCGACCAGGTTGCCACCGACCTCCCGGCTGATGCGGATGGCCGAGCTGGCCATGATGAAAGATGGCAGTGGAATGCGCTTCTCCAGCTTGAGCAGGGCATCCTCCAGGGTCACGCCGAGGCGGATGTTCTTGATCAGCAGACCGAACTCCTGGGACAACGGCGCAGGCGACTGCTGCACCACGTTCTCCAGCGCCATGCTCAGGCTGGCCCCGGACTGCAGGCTGCCGGATAGCAGCATGAAGGCGTCGGGGAGCTGCTCCTCGAACTTCAGCAGGCGCTTCTTGTTCATCTGCTTGAGCACCATGCGCGGCACGAACAGCGCGACTATCGCCCCCACGATCGTCACCACGAGGATCTGGAACAGCGCATGCAGCAGCAACGGCACCAAGATCATGATCATCAGGTTGAGCACGAACACCTTGCGCCCGTTGGCGAAGATGAACATGTCGGCCATTTCGAGCTCTGCGTTGCGCGAAAACTGCCGCTTGTAGAAGACGAAGAAATCCGAGACCCGGTCGGCCAGCAGCACAGCGGCAATGCCGACTGCTGCGCCAAGCGCGGCGATGCATCCGAGCAGCAGGAGCTCACTCATAGCTCCGCACTCGCCTGGAAGATACCCAGGTTCACCGGAATGCCGCGCTTAGCCAGGGCCTCATAGAACTCCGGAACCTGCCCGGTTGCCTGGAAGTGCCCTTTGACCCGGCCGTTCTCGTCGAAGCCGGTCTGCTGGAAGCGGAAGATCTCGTTGAGCTGGATGGTGCTCTGCTCCATCCCGGTGATCTCGCTGATGCTGGTAATGCGCCGCGAACCATCGCCGAAGCGCGTCTGCTGCACGATCAATTGCACCGCCGAGGCGATCTGTTCACGAATGGCCTGAACCGGCAGGTCCATACCGGCCATCAGCACCATGACCTCGAGACGCCGCAGCATGTCGCGCGGGCTGTTGGCGTGGCCGGTGGTCAGAGAGCCATCGTGACCGGTGTTCATCGCCTGGAGCATATCCAGCGCCTCACCGCCCCGGCACTCGCCGACCACGATGCGGTCCGGGCGCATACGCAGGCAGTTACGCACCAGATCACGAATGGTCACCTGGCCCTTGCCCTCCATGTTGGCCGGGCGCGCCTCCAGCGATACCACGTGCGGCTGCACCAGCTTCAGCTCGGCGGCATCCTCCACCGTGACCACGCGCTCGGCCACCGGAATGAAGTTGGAGAGGATATTGAGCAGAGTGGTCTTGCCCGAGCCAGTACCACCAGACACCACGATGTTCAGACGCTGCTCCACGGCGGTACGAAGGAACTCGACCATCTGTGGATTGATGGTGCCGAAGCCCAGCAGGTCATCGGTGGTCAGCTTCTTGTCGGAGAACTTACGAATGGTCAGGCATGGCCCGCGCAGCGCCAGCGGTGGAATGATGGCATTGACGCGCGAGCCATCCTTCAGGCGCGCATCGACCATCGGCGAACTCTCGTCGATACGCCGACCGAGAGGCGAGATGATCCGCTCGATGGTCGACAACACAGCGGCATTGCAGCTGAAGTTGATTGGCGTCTTCTCCAGGCGACCGGAGCGCTCTACGTAAATATCGTCATGGGCGTTGACCATGATCTCGCTGACCGTTCTGTCGGCGATCAGGTCTTCCAGCGGGCCGAGGCCAATGGCCTCGTCCAGCACGATCTTGCGCAGCGTCTCGGTATTCAGCGTTGGCAGGCGGCCACCGACCTGCTGGAGGATCTCGTCGATCAGCCCGGACAGCGTGGTGCGGACCTGATCGTGATCCATGCTGTCGAGGTTCATCCGCCGCAGGTCGAGCGCGCGGAACAGCTCGCCCTGGATGAACTGTGCCCACTCCATGTAGGCATGGTTGAGATCAGGCTCTTCCTGCAACTCGACGCAGTCTTCCGCGCCTACCGGAGCGAGGCTTTCCGGCTCGTCACTGGTCTGCGGATGCAGGGCACGCACTCGCACCAGGTAGCCACCAATGGCGATGGCATCCTCCGGCGTCAGCGGGCCATGCCGCGAGACCGCGCGATCATTGACGTAGACCTCGTAGCCACGACTGACGTCTTCGACGAACAGCCCGGCCAGCGAATGCTCGATACGCGCATGCACCGGCGCGACTTTCCAACCGCGCAGGCGAATCAGACCAGAGCGGGCCCGCCCTAGCTCGCAGTAGGCGCTGGCGCAGGTCAGCTTCTCTAGCGGCTTGCCATCGCGATAGGTGACTTCGATCTCGAACATGGCGGCCTCAGTCGATCAGCTCGATGGCCCCGGCACTCTGCCGATAGCGCTCGATCATTTTGTCCTGGCGCTTGAGCTCCTGGGCGCTCACCGAGTCCGGTGCCTCAGTTAGCAGACGCGGAGTGATGAAGATCACCAGTTCGGTACGATTGCCCTTGAAGCTCTTGTTGTGGAACAGGGTTCCGATCACAGGTAGATCCTTCAACCAGACCAGACCTTCGCGGGAAGTCTGGCTGTCTTCGGTGACTAGGCCAGAGAGCACCAGGGTCTCGCCAACGCGCAGTTGCACGTCGTTTTCCGTGCGGCGGGTCTTGAACGCCGGGTACTCGCCGACCTGGTTGGCCTTGTCGAGCTGGCTGATCTCAGCCTGCACCTTGGTCGCGACCTGGTCGCTGCCGTACAGCTTGGGCTCGATGTTGAGCAGGATGCCGAAGTCCTTGTACTCCACCGACGGGCCGCTGATGCTGCTGGTCACCACCGGCACCTCGCCACCGACAGTCAGTTGCGCCTTGCCACCACTGCGCGCAGACAGGCGCGGCGAAGCCAAAGTCAGCGCCGAGCCGTTCTTCTCCAGCAGGTTGATACGCGAAGTCAGCTCACTGGCGATACCCCAATAGCCTTGCCAGCCGTCGATAGTCTGGACACTGCCACCATCGGCACCAAAGCCTACATATGGACCGTCAATACTGGTGCTCCAGTTGACACCCAGCTCCTCGACATCATCTTTGGCGAACTCGGTGATGCGCACGTCGAAATACACCATCGGCGCATCGTATTCGGAGGTCAGCTGAGCCAGCACTAGCACGTCCGGATAGCTTTTCTGCACCAGTTCGATGCGATTGATGTCGACCTGATCGAGGCTGCCGTCGATGACGATCTGCCGCCCTACGGCCTTGATGCTGATGCCGGGAATCTTGCCGAGCATGGCCTGCACTTCGCTCAGCACTTCGCTAGCGTCTGACTTGGCTGCCGCTCCAGTCTGCTCCTCGGCCAGCACGATGACGTTGTCACCGTAGGGTTTGACCGCATCCTTGATCTGCACCAGTTGCTCGGCACTGACGCGACCATCGATCACCACCTGACGACCCACGGTCCGGATGCGTGCTCCAGGAATGCCGGACAGCATGGCGCGCAGCTCCGGCATCTGGCGATAGCCATTGCCTTTGGCGACAACCACGCTCATCTGCTCACGACTGCCATCCTCGAACCAGACGTGCACGGTGGTCTCGCCATCCTGCTGGGCGGTAAGCACGACCTCTTCGTTCTTCAGCATGGTCGCGCTGATCAGGTCGACATTACCGACCGCCACACGCTCGACACCCGGCGCCTTGAGAACACGCACATCGCCGTCGTACAACACCAGCGAGGTGGGAAGTACGGTGGCCTGCGCCGAAAGGCTCAGGCACAGGATTGCCAGCATTCCTACTAGAGATCGCATCTTGTTTTGCCCTGGTTTGGTCTTGCTCATTCTTTATTTATTGTTCGCCAGTCAAGGAGCGGCCCCTGTCCGCTCCTGTCGCCCCCTAGCGAGGTTCAGTCATCGCTGCAGGAGCCCTGCCCTACTCCAGGCGTAGCGTCTGTATCGGCAGAACCCCCTGTTTGCCGGTACCGCCCGGGATAAACTGAATGGTGCGAGTGCTTTCGCGGCGAGCAGTGGTAGACGGCACATCGCGCGGGGTTTCCACCCCGACGCTGACGCCGCGAGCGAGCACGTTGCCGTTGCCATCCACCACCTTGCCGTCGACCACCTTGCCGATGGCCTTGCCGTCGGTGCCATACAGGGTGTCGCCACGCACGTTGCCGAGCACCTTGCCCGATGCATCACGCACGACCTGCTGGACATCCTTGCGCAGGCCGACCTCGGCATTGGCGTTGAGATTGCCGGCCATGTCGTAGACCTTGCCGTCACGCACGGTGCCGACCTTGCGCCCCTGGCTGTCGATCACGTCGTTGCCGACCACAGTGCCGATGGCGTTGCCGTTGGCATCGCGCACCACCAGCACTGCATCAGCCATCGGCTTGCCATCGCTACCAAGCACGGCCTGCTCGACCTTGCCCAGCACCTTGCCGTCACTGCCGACGGCCACGCCATCCTTGATGGTGCCGAGCACCTTGCCATCGGCGCCGATCACTTTGCCGTCCACCACTCGGCCAAGTACCTTGCCGCTGGCATCGCGGACGATCTCGCCCCGCGTACCGATCACATTGCCCTGGGCATCGACCAGCTTGCCGTTGACCAGCTTGCCGCTGATATCGGCTCCGGCCCCCTGCACCTGCGAAGCACTCATGTCGATCACCCGGCCACTGGAGTCGAGCGCGGCATTCTTCTCCACCCGCCCCAGCTCCTTGCCGTCCAGGCCTACGGCCTTGCCGTCCTGATAGGAGCCGATGACATTGCCCTTGGCATCGACCACCTTGCCATCGACCACCTTGCCGATCACATTGCCCTCGGCGTCACGCACCACGGTGGCGCGGTCACGCATGCGCAGCAGCGGATCGTCGGCTGACAGACCGCGCACGATGCGGCCCATGACCTTGCCGTCGAGACCGACGGCCTGGCCGTCGACGATATGGCCGATGATGCGGCCATTCATGTCCACCACGTTGTCACCAACGATGCGCCCTAGCACTTTGCCGTCAGCATCGAGCACGACATCGACCGTTTCCGCAGGCAGTGGGTCCAACAGGCTGGACACAGTGACCTGCCCCAACTCAGCAGCGCTGCTGTCCTTGGGGTGGCGCAATACGGCAACCAGCTCGCCGGCCTTCTCGGCCAGCTCCACGCGTGCTACCTGTGCCGGCGTGAGCATCAGCGACAGGGTCGAGAAGTTCATGTTGAAGCCGTCAGGCGTGCTGCGGTCGTAGAAGTTCTCGTACTTGCGGCCCTTGGCATCCTCGCGACCGGCAGCGAGCACCTCGACGTCCTGCAGCACGTTGATGACCACCTCGTCCGAGTAGTTGAGCTGCTCCTGCAGGCCGATGTCGGTAGAGGAGAAGGTACCGAGCAGGTCGATGCGGTCGCCAGGGCGCAACATGCCATCGAACGAATTGATCTTGCTGACCTTCACCGTCTTCACGCGCTTGCCCAGCTCGACGTTCTCCGAGAAGCGCGACACGCCGTCCTGCTCCACCGACTCCCAGGTAATCGGCCGGCCCTTCTGCAGGGCCTGAACGGTCATGCGGTTCTCCAGCTTCGGCCAGTCATCGGACATAACCACGTTCGAGGGCAGGTAGTCACTCGGCACATCCATCACCGCGACGTTCTCTGGCGTCAGCGACTGAGCCTTGTCGATATCGACCTTGGGCACGATCACCGAGACCATCACCTGGGCGGCCGGCTGGTACGCCGCCCGGTACTGGGACTCCTTGGCCTTCAGATACAGCCAACCGAGCAGCGCAGCGAGCACCCCGCAAGCGATGGCAATGATCAGTAGTTTTTTCCCCGAAACAGCTGACATGTTGTTCCCCAATTACTCCGTTGGCCCGACAGGCGCCGCGCCGAATTTTTCTTGTTAAAGCCCTGTTCCCTTCTCTCGCCCTGGCAGCTGGAGTGGGTTATTTGGTCAACGTCCAGTAGCTCAAAGCCGGATCGTAGGTGTACGTCACCGTGCTACCGCCTCCGCAATTGCCACTGGTGGCGCCATTGATGAAGCCGCCCACGCCATCACTGGTAAGGCGGATGGATGGGTCGTTGAATTTGTCCACAAGGCTCTTGTTCACTACTGGATCGAGCACTGCACCGCTGGCGATGTTGCTGTTCCAACCGCCAGGCATCACCAGACACGGCGAGTAGCCGGTCCAGTTGCTGTTCGGGGCGTTGACGAACTTCACCGTCACCAGCTCCGTACCCTCGCTGCCCACTGCGGTGCCGATTGGGGAGGAAAGCGTGCTCTTCAGCGAGTAGAGACTGCCACCCAGCTCGTAGCCGGCGGTCTGTGGTGCACCCTTGCCGTCGAGTTCCACCACTCTGCGCATCGGCAGGGCGGTATATCCGGTTGGCTGCGGATCGAGCAGCTTGCGCTGGTCTGCCGAGTAGTATTTGTTCTTGTACAGATAGGCAAAGCCGCGAACCTGACCACCCGAGGTCAGCGCCATCAACGGCAGCTCGTTACCGTTCTCGTCGACCCACTGGCGCGTGCTCGACGCACCGCCATAAATGATGTTGCCGTTCTCGTCGACAAACACGCAGTCGCCAGACTGGGTACGCTGGCACCAGGCGAGAATGTTGCCGGCGCCATCCATCAGCATGTCGCCATCCATTCGACCCAACTGATTGCCGTCCGCGTCGTAGACCCACTCGATAGACGGCAGCTGAGAGGCGGCATCGGGTAGCGGCGTATTATCTGTCGGTGGCGTGTCACCATCGTCGTAGTCGTCTTCCTCGCTATCGTTCTCGTTGAAGCGCACCTTGGTGTTGTTGTAGAGCTGCACCTTGTTCATTTCGCTGGACTGGGTGCGGTAGCCACGCTGCACGTTGTCGAACAACTTGGTGACATCGGTGGTGGAAGCCAGCAGCGCCGCGCCGGTGACACCGAGCACCACCATGTACTCGGTCATCGACTGGCCCAACTGACGAATGCGGTTCATCAGCGGTCCATCCTGTTGACCAGAATCTGCGTGCGACCATCAGCACGGATCAAGCCGACGGTCATCAACTCGCGGCCCTTGGCATAACTGAGAACGAAAGCGTTGCCCTGGTTACTGCGCCCCTCGGCCACCCAGCCCTGGCGGACCAGCTCGGCTTCGTACCAGGCACGAGTGGCCTCCAGATCATCCTCGCCCAGCAGGAGCACCATGCGCCCTTCACGAATATCGTCGTCACTGCGCATATCGCTGATGACCTGCGCGCCTGGCGGCACCGGCATGCCCAGGCCCAGTGGCTGATCACCAGCGCCGTTGGCTGGCGGGTTGGTCAGCAGCATGCGGCCGTAGCTGAAACGCTCGTTCTGTGCCTTGACCTGAACCATCATCATGCAGCGACTGTTGATGTGCAGAATCTGGTCCCAACCATCGAACTGGGTGAAGTCCACAGCCTCCTGCCATTCGTCCGCGTAGAACGCCTTGACCTGCTCCAGAGTGGCAGCAACGCGAAAACCACGCCCGTTCATGGCCGCATGGTTCCACTGCACGTTGTCGCCTAGCGAACTGACCAGCATGCCGTCCATGCGCGGAAAATCGTCGTAGTCGCAGTCGGCCTGGGCACTGAAGCAGGCCAGGAGCAATGCGGCGGGTAGGAGTCGGGAAGGTATGTTCATTTGAAGTAGCAGAAGCCGGTGGTTACGTTGCAGTTCACATCGCCGTCCGGCATCGGTTCGGTATTGATCGGGGCGAAGTTCACATCCTTGAACGACGGTTCAAAGATTCCGATAAGGCTCTTGACCACCCCCCAGATCGGGTTGTCCTCGACCAGCGTGCCGAGCACGAAATCGTCGGACTTCTCGCGGAAGTGCTCCTCGCTTTGCGCTACCCAGCCGTCGGCCAGCACTGCGGAGTTGGCTCGCACATCGAGCTGGCCGATGTACGTGTCACCAAACAGCGGCTTGCCACCGAGCTGCCCCTTGCTCAAGGGCACGGGAATGTCGACGGACGATCTGTAGAAGTTCTGGGTCGGGTGGGCAATCTGCAGCAGGTCGTCATCGCCGTGGCCGAAGCTGAAGATGCTGACCGCCTTGGCCACTCCACCCATGAATCCGTTGTAGGTATCGAGAATCGAGTAAGACAGCGACGGCGTAGCCGAGCTGGCCAGACTGGAGCCGTTCGCTGTACTACCGGCACTGGTCATTGCCTGGCCACTGTGGGTCCAGCGCCATAGTTTGTTGGTGGCCGTCGGTGTGTCGATGTCAGTGGCGGCGAAGCTGCGGGTCGTCTTCTCGAAAGGCAGCAGGCGCTGTTCGGCACTGTTGCGAATGGCGGCGTCGGAGCGAGTCGCCAGATAGCCATCTTTGGTATCGATCTGACTGGGTAGATCTTCCTTTTCCTTGCCATAGGGGCTGTACCAGACCGTACGCTCCCAGGCGGTATAACGCGCCAGCTCTTGGGACTTGTAAGCCATGTCGGACAGCTTGGCCACCACCGGCACCAGCACGAACAGCAACAACAGGCAGCCGGCCGTCATCACCACGAACTCGGCCATCGCCTGGCCCCGGCATTGCTGGCCCATGCTCATTCCAGTGCTCCGCTGACGCCTGCCTTGGCCTGGTCCAGCACTTCGTCGGTGATTTTTTCCAATACCGGCTTGGCCGCTGGTTTGATCAGTGGGGGCAGTTTGTCCAGCAGGCGGTCACGACCCGGTTCAATGACGAACTGCCGGGCCAGGTCGAACAGGTAACCCGCCACATTCGCCGGAGTGACGTTGAGAATCTGGGTCAGATCGATCTTGCCCGAGGCCATGAACTGCACGATCTGGCTGGGCTCACGCAGGCGAGCATCCCAGAACGGGCTGTACTGGTTGGGCGACTCCTCGCGCCCGGGCGGCGGGGCGAAGTAGGTCTCAGCCGAGGAAATGGTCATCATCCGCTCGCCATCGCCCCATAGGAACACCAGGGGGTTGTCATCCACACCCTCGGTCTGCAGCGCGAAACGCCCCTTGCGATTGAGCACATTGGAGCTGTCCGCGACCGGCCTAAGGTTCAGGCTGTCCGGGTTGTCACTGGTGCGAATGGCCGTCAACGGTTTGGAGACGGCGACGGTGAACTCCTTGCTGCGCCCGGTCTCGGCATGGTCGTCGCCGAGCACGAAGAACGATGGTGAGCCGCTGTAGCCGGTATTGACGTCCTCGGCCAGGTTGGTGCCGTAGATCATCAACGGGAAGATGCCCCAGCCGTAGGTCACCGCATGCACAGGGTGCAATGCCTCGCCATAGGGGCGGAACTTGCTCGAAAGTATCCCCTGAGCCGGTGAACCCCACTGCGGGCCGAACAGATACTGGTCACCAACGTTGGTGACCAGTTGCTGAGTCGCCCCACCCAACGGCAGGCCGAGCCCGAAATTGATGCCATCGTCGAAGATGGTGATGCAACCCAGTCCCGGCAGGCACAGCTCAATTGCCAGATTCACATCAAGCTTGAAGCCCATCGAGCTGAAGTCCAACGAACTCCAGCCAAACACCGGAATGGCCTTGCCAGCGGACGAGGTGCTCAACGGGTTGTATACGTAGGCAGTACCACCGTTGTTGAAGACCCCAACCTCGAAACCGAAGCTGAATTTGATGTTGATGAAGCCCAGCGGAAGGCTGATCTCCGGCGTGGAGAAGCCAACCGCCGCATCGAAGGTACGGTCCGACAGCCAGGCATTGCGCTGCTCGTTGATGGTCGCAGCGAAATAGCGCGAGGCTTCACCGGTGGTGGTCATGTCCTTGGATTTGCTGGTGCCCGTCTTGTTGTGCATCTCCGGGGCCAGGTTGACCAGCATCGAACCAGGCGTGACACCACCCAAGAAATCGGCCAGCAGATCGTCGTCACTCGGCGCCGGATCGGTCGTAGAGCCGCCACTGGTGCCACCGGCTGCTCCACCGCCAGCCGCGCCCCCTGCCCCACTATTAGCTCCTCTGACCTGCTCCAGCAGCGCATCGATGGGCAGGTAGTCGGCGAAATAGGTAAGGATGAAGTTCTGCACAAGCAGCATGGTGGATAGCGGCGCCACCTCCAGCTTGTCGCCGGGCTTGTTCAACTGGTGTTGCTTGACGATCTCGCCGGGAATGCGCGCCTGCGCCTCGAAAGTGGCGATGGCAAAGGCCTTCTGGAAGAAGCCCATGATCATGTTGAAGCTCGACACCACATCCGGGTAGATCTTCATCACCGGTGTGGCGGCGGCTCGTACACCGTAGCCCAGTATCTGGTAAGGCAAAGTGACGGCATTGAGCACGTCGGCAATCGACGGCTTGGGCGGGATCAGCAGTATCGGCACCTGGTAGGCCGGAAAGCTGTTGACCCAGCGCGGAATGTTGGCGTAGCGCTTGGACCACGACATCAGCGCCACAACCTGGCCGATCGACAGCTCGTTGGCGACGATGGCGCGGTTGGTATAGGCGATCAGGTTCTGGTGGCGGGCAAATAACTTGGCCTGGGAATAGGCGGCGGCATCGGCGGCGTTCTCCACCTGCACGCGGTCACGGGTCAGGATGCCCTGATTGAACAGCAGAATCAGAGCTATCACGGCAATACCCATGAAGAGCAGCCCAAACACCATGGACTGCCCGCGCTGCCGCGCTCGACGCACCTTCGCCGCCTCCCTCTCGGGTCAGGCTTACTTACGCTCTTCCTGCTTGAAGTTGCTCAGGTTGGACTTGTTCGCTGCAGCGGCTTTCGCATCATTACCTGTGGTCGCAGCAGCCGTGCTGGCTTCGCCACCACCCAGTTCAGCAGCCATATCACCGACCTGCTCACGCACGGTGCTACCGAACAGGTTGTAAACCACGATGGCCGAAATGGCGATCAGCGCCACGATGATGATGTACTCGGTCATGCCTTGGCCGAGCTGACGAACGCGAGATTTGATGGACATGCGGGTACTCCTGGGAAGCGCTGCGTTGTTATTGGCTGAAAACGACTGCCGAGAGGATTGCGCGAGCACCACCCACCCCAAGTACAAAAAAGTTCCGTACCACTCGTCGTTTTTTGAACGATATCCCAGTTATGAAAATGGATTCCCCGTTTGTTCGGATAGGTTCTGACCTGAAAATTGCTGCCTGGTCTGGCACTTAGCCGGTTCCAGACGCTTCGTCAGTGTTTTGACTAATCCTCTGCCGCTCGACCAGAACGGCTGCGTGCGTCAAAAAAATTCTGTTATGGTCCGCGCTTTGCAGGAGGGCCGGCGGTCATTTGCCGGGCAATGTTCGACCCACATAAAGACAAGAATGGCCGGTGCGCCCGGCCGCAAGAGGCGACACATCGATGTTTGCAAAAGCTATGGAGGACGGCACGCCGCGGCGTCTGCTGACAGTGCTGCTCTGCGCCTGGCTGAGCCTGATGGGCTCCAGTGCCATGGCGGAAGAACTCTTCTCCCCGATGCTGACACTGCGCATGGGCAACAAGGTGATCGAGTTGGAGCGTGAGCAGGTACTCGCACTCTCCCAGGCACGCTTGACCACCAGCACCACGCTCTCGCCCACCCCTACAGTCTGGGAAGGGCCCCTGATGCGCGATGTACTGGCCCTGCTGGGTGTGCCCGCAGACAAGGTGGTGCCGATTCGCCTGCTTTCATGGGACGACTACCGCGCAGATCTGACCAGCGAGGATTTTTCACGCTGGGACGTTTTGCTGGCCCATAGCGCCGACGGCAAGGAGCTGTCGGTAGAGACACTTGGGCCACTGCGGGTCATCTACCCGCGCGATCAGTTCGAAGAACTGCAAGACCAACGCCTCGATCACCGCTGGGTATGGATGCTGCGCGAAATAGTGGTCGAGCCATGAACGCCTCCTCCAACCAGGTGCGCGTACTGTGCATCGAAGATGAGCAGACCCTGCTGACCGACCTGCAAGAGGAGCTCTGTGCTGCGGGTTACGAGGTTTGGGCGGCATCTTCGGTCGAACAAGCGCTGGCGCACCTGCAGGAGTTCACTCCCGACCTGGTGCTGTGCGACGTGATGCTGGGCAACGACGACCAGCCCGACGGCTACTTCATGCACCAGTACATTCGCCAAAAACGCCCCGATCTCGCCGCCAAACCCTTCATCTTTCTGACCGCACTGGGGCAACGCGCCGACCTGCTGCAGGCCAAACGCCAGGGTGTCGACGACTATCTGGTCAAGCCGGTCGACTACGACCTCCTGCTGGCGACCATCAGCGCGCGCCTGGACCAGGTGGGACGGGTACGCAACTTGGGCCAGGAGAGCTTGATCGATCGAATGCGTGACGTGCTGGCCCAGTTGCCGGGCGCCGTGCTGCTGTGTGACGAGTCGCTGATGCTGCTATATGCCAACCACAAGGCGCAGACGCTGATGCAGGAAAATGGCCTCTGGCAAGTCAACGCCGGCGGCCGCCTGCTCTGGCCCGAGGCCTCACCGGCAGCGGTGCAACGCCTGCAGCAGAACATCTGCAAGCTGACTGTGGCTCCGGCGGGCACACGGCTCGTCCAGACCCTGGAAATGCGCCATGTAGGCGACAACGTGCTGGTCAGCATGCTGCGTCTGGATTCCAGCGACCAACCGCTGTTCGCCCTGTTCATCTGCAGTGCACAGAGCCGCCCGGTGCCCGAGTTCGAGACACTGCGCATGCTATTCGGCCTGACCCGTACGGAAGCACGCGTGGCGCAGCTACTGGCCCAAGGCCGCCGCTCGGATGAAGTGGCAGGCGATCTCGGCGTCACCAACACCACGGTGGCGTTCCACCTGCGCAACCTGTTCCAGAAGACCGGCGCAACACGACAGAGCGACCTGGTAGCGCTGATTCTCGCCGCCGGCTGGGCCCTGCCAGACCTCGCGGACAGCAAGCGGTGACCGGTTCGCACTGGCTCAAGGGGCTGGCCTTCGGTTCGGTGCTGCTATTCATTGGGCTGACCGGCTATACGCTCAGAGCGATGCTCGACTTGCAACACGACCTGAGCGAAGACCTCGGCGAGAACATGGTCTGGGCTGCATCCCAGGCTGCCTATCAGAGCAGTCTGCTGCAGCAGGCACATATCGCTCCAGGCGCCGTTGCCGGCCATCGCGGCAACCCGGTACTGCAGCGTGCATTGCTGCGTGGACGTCTCGAGGTCCTCCTGGCTCCGAGCCAAACCGTGTTCATGAAAGAAGCAGGGGTACTCGAGCAGCTTCTGCAGGTGAAGGCCATGGTTTACTCGAACAAGCCTGACTTCGCGCTGGTGCAAACCATGCTGCATGACCTTGGCCGGCAGATCATGCAGACCGAGCGAGAACAGAGTGGCGAACGACGCGACGCTTACAAGCGACTGCTACGCCAGCTGATCTTCTTCATCTACTGCGTCATGGCCTCGGGCGGCGTGCTCTGCTGGCAGCTGCTCCGCAGCCTGAAGCACACGCGTGAAGCGCTGGAAGAAGGCGCCCGCCAGAATGCCCAGGCGCGCGAACTGCTCGATGCGCTGGAGACCGAACGAGCTACACGCCTGCGCTATCGCGACTTCGTCTCGGTGATGTCGCACCAGTTACGTACACCGCTTGCGGTGATCGACTCCAGCGCTCAGCGCCTGTTACGCCAGGACAACAGCGTCGAACTGGAGCAGAGCGTCGCCGCACGCTCACAGCGTATCCGCCGCTCGGTGCGACAGCTCAATCAGCTGATCGCCCGGGTACTCCAGGGACTGCGCCTGGGCGAGCAGAGCGCTAGCAAGGGCATCGAGCTTGAAATCGTGCGCTGCGACTGGCTGGAAGTGGTCGGCCTCTCGCTGGACAGCTTCGGCGACCTGCTCGCCGAACGTCGAGTCAACCTGCATGTGGCGCCAGGCACGCCCCAGCCACTGTGGATCGAATGCGATCGGATGTGGTGCGCAGAGATTCTCTCCAACCTGATCTCCAACGCCGACAAGTACAGCCCTCCCGACTCGGATATCGATATCCGCATCGACAGCGCAGACGGCATGCTTCGCTGCCAGGTGCTCAATGGCGGCGCCGGCATCTCCGAGCAGGACATGGAGCGCTTGTTCGAGCGCTTCTTCCGCGGCAGCAACGGCCATCGCAGTGCCGGTGTAGGGCTTGGCTTGTCCATTGCCCAGACGCTCACGCACTGGCACCACGGGAGCCTGACCGCAAGCAACCGCAGCGAAGGTGGCGCCTGCTTCACCCTGCAACTACCTCTGCACTGGCAAAGCTCGCCGACCAAGGCCATCTGAAGCTCCCGCTTTAATCTCGCTCATAAAAAAGGGCAGCCCGAAGGCTGCCCAGTTCACACGGAGCAATGTATCAGTGAGCCGCTGCACCACTGGCGCCGAGGCCGGTTTGCGAGCGGACGAACTGCGGGTAGAAGCGGGCACGCTCTTCGCTGGCGGCATGGGACTTGTCGGTGATCGAGAAGAACCAGATACCGATGAAGGCCACCGCGATGGAGAACAGCGCCGGGTACTCGTAGGGGTAGATCGGAGTGGCGTTGCCGAGGATCTGTACCCAGATGGTCGGGCCGAGGATCATCAGCACCACGGCGGTGATCAGACCCAGCCAGCCGCCGATCATGGCGCCACGAGTGGTCAGCTTCTTCCAGTACATGGAGAGGATCAGTACCGGGAAGTTGCAGCTGGCGGCGATGGAGAAGGCCAGGCCGACCATGAAGGCGATGTTCTGCTTCTCGAACAGGATGCCCAGGCCGATGGCCAGCACACCGAGGACCACGGTGGTGATCTTCGACACGCGCAGCTCATCCTTCTCGTTGGCCTTGCCCTTCTTGATCACGCTGGCGTACAGGTCGTGGGACACCGCCGAGGCGCCGGACAGGGTCAGGCCGGCAACCACGGCGAGGATGGTGGCGAAGGCCACGGCCGAGATGAAGCCGAGGAACAGACTGCCGCCCACGGCATCGGCCAGGTGCACCGCCGCCATGTTGTTGCCGCCGATCAGGATGCCGGAGGCGTCCTTGAAGTCAGGGTTGGTGCCGACCAGCAGGATCGCGCCGAAGCCGATGATGAAGGTCAGGATGTAGAAGTAACCGATGAAGCCAGTGGCGTAGAACACCGATTTGCGGGCTTCCTTGGCGTCGGAGACGGTGAAGAAGCGCATCAGGATGTGCGGCAAGCCAGCGGTACCGAACATCAGTGCCAGACCCAGGGAGATCGCCGAGATCGGGTCTTTCACCAGGCCGCCGGGGCTCATGATTGCCTCGCCTTTCGGGTGGGCTTTCACCGCTTCAGTGAACAGGGTGCCGAAGTCGAAGCCGACGTGTTTCATTACCATCAGCGCCATGAACGAGGCACCGGACAGCAGCAGCACGGCCTTGATGATCTGTACCCAGGTGGTAGCCAGCATGCCGCCGAACAGCACGTAGCAGACCATCAGGATACCGACCAGGACCACGGCGACGTGGTAGTCGAGGCCGAACAGCAGCTCGATCAGCTTGCCGGCGCCGACCATCTGCGCGATCAGGTAGAAGGCCACCACCACCAGCGAACCGCAGGCGGACAGGGTACGGATTTCCTTCTGCTTGAGGCGGAACGAGGCGACGTCGGCGAAGGTGTACTTGCCGAGGTTGCGCAGGCGTTCAGCGATCAGGAAGAGGATGATCGGCCAGCCGACCAGGAAGCCGATCGAGTAGATCAGGCCGTCGTAGCCGGAGGCGAATACCAGGGCGGAAATACCCAGGAACGAGGCTGCCGACATGTAGTCACCGGCAATCGCCAGGCCGTTCTGGAAACCGGTGATGCCGCCGCCGGCGGTATAGAAGTCGGCGGTGGACTTGCTGCGCTTGGAGGCCCAGTAGGTGATGCACAGCGTGGCGCCAACGAACACCACGAACATGACGATGGCGGCGACGTTCAGCGGCTGGCGCTGCACCTCACCCTCGATGGCACCGGCAGCCCACAACGCCGGTGCGGCGGCCAGCAGGCCGATGGCAGTGAGAAGACGCGCGATCATTTCTGCACCTCGTCCAGGATTTCCTGGTTCAGACGGTCGAACTCGCCGTTGGCACGCTTGACGTAGATGCCGGTCAGCACGAAGGCGGAGAGGATCAGGCCGACGCCCAGCGGAATGCCCAGGGTCATCGGCGACTCGTCGCTGATGCGGGTACCGAGCAGTTGCGGGTCGAAGGCGATCAGCAGGATGAAGGCCACATACAGGCCGAGCATGATGGCGGATAGGATCCAGGCGAAGCGGTCGCGCTTGGCGACCAACTCCTTGAAGCGCGGACTCTGTTCAATCCGCTTGTAGACGCTGTCGTTCATTGTTGTTGTCCTCCACAGCACGATTTACGGGTGGAGCCACTCTGCGAGCGACCGCGTAGGCGAGACAGACGACCTTAGTCGTAGCCAAAGCCCCTTCTCGACCAAAGTCTTAGAGGCCAAGCATCACGCAATTGGAATTTGGTACGGCCGTCTATACTCAGAATTTCCTGAGCCTGTAGTCCCCTGCACTCTGCCCCCGAGGTCACCTGCTATGGATTGGCTGGGTCTGCGCTTTTTCACCGCCGTGCCCGAGGGGGCACAAATCCTCCTGGACTGCAGCCACGTCCCGGGCCTCGTCGTGCTCTCGTATGTGGTCGCCTGCCTGGCCGGCTACGCCACCCTGAGCTTCGCCGAGCGTGCCGGCCATGCCGATCGCTTCGAGGCACGGCGCAACTGGTGCGCGGTCGGCGCCCTGAGCCTGGGCGGCGGCGTTTGGAGCATGCACTTCATCGCCATGCTCTCCTTCCAGGCCCCGGTGGCGGTGAGCTACGACATCCCGACCACAATCTTCTCCCTGCTGGTGGTGCTGCTGGCCGCACTGCTGGCCATGCCCGGCCTGGCCAAATCCCACCCGACCCTGCGCCAGCGCCTGCTGGCGGCGCTGTGCATCGGCCTGGGCATCGCCCTGATGCACTACAGCGGCATGGCCGCCATTCGCTCGGAAGCCCAGTTGTACTACCGCCCGGAGCTGTTCGCCCTGTCCGTAGTCATCGCCATCGTCGCCAGCCTCGCCGCCCTGCAGCTGTCGCTGTTCTTCCGTGGTCGTGACGGCCTGCTGCACCAGTTGCTGCGCATCGCCGCCAGCCTGGTGATGGGCGGCGCAATCGTGTCCATGCACTTCACCGGCATGTGGGCGCTGGAAATGGTGGTGCCGCTGGGCACTCCGCTGCAGCTGCAGAGCACCGGCAACACCCTGCAGCTGGGCCTGAGCATCGGCCTGATCGCCCTCTTCGCCATCGGTGGCGGGCTCGGCGCCGCCTGGGCCGATCGCAAGCTGCAGCACAAGGAGCGCGACCTGCTGCGGGTCAACTCGCTGCTCAACCAGCTCAACCAGGCACGCGCCTCGCTGCAGCAAGCCGCCCATTACGACCCGCTGACCAACCTGCTGAATCGCCGCTCGTTCAACGAAGTGTTCGCCGAGAAGCTGCGCAGCCACGCCCAGCTGGGCCAGGCAATGGCGCTGATGTTCCTCGATATCGATCACTTCAAGCGGATCAACGACAGCCTCGGTCATGACGCCGGCGACCAGTTGCTCAAGGAAGTCGCCGAGCGCATTCGCGGCACCCTGCGCGATCAGGACGTGGTCGCGCGCTTCGGCGGCGACGAGTTCTGCATTCTGGTCAGCCTCAATCGCATCGAGGAGGCACGCAACCTGGCACGCCGCATCATGGCGCGGATGAAGAAGCCGATCACCCTGGCTCGCCGGCACATGGTGATGACCACCAGCGTCGGCATCGCCATCTACCCGCGCGACGGCGAGACCTGCGAGGAACTGCTCAAGCATGCCGACCTGGCCCTCTACCAATCCAAGGGTAGCGGGCGCAACGCCGTACACTTCTTCAGCGAGCACCTGCGCAACAAGGCAAGCATGGAGCTGGAGCTGGAAGAGGAACTGCGCCAGGCCCTGAAGAAGGACCGCGGCCTGCTGCTGCACTACCAGCCGATACTCGACCTCGACAGCGGCCATATCGGCAAAGTCGAGGCCCTGGTGCGCTGGCAGCATCCACGCCTGGGCCTACTCTCCCCCGACCGCTTCATCGGCATCGCCGAGGCCAACGGCTTCATCGGCGAACTGGACGCCTGGGTTCTGCGCCGCGCCTGCCAGGACATGCGCCAGCTCAGCAGCAAGTATGCGCACCATGAGCTGCGCGTGACGGTGAACTGCTCGGCGCTCAACCTCAGCCACGACGACCTGCCCGACGAGGTGGCCCAGGCACTGAAGAACTCCGGCCTGCGCGCCCAGCGCCTGGAGCTGGAGGTGACCGAGAACGCCCTGATGAGCAACGTCAACCAGGCCCTCAGCCTGCTGCAACGCATCCGCGATCTGGGCGTGAGCATCTCCATCGATGACTTCGGCACGGGCTACTCGTCCCTCGCCTACCTCAAGCGCCTGCCGCTGGACACCCTGAAGGTCGACCGCTCCTTCATGCTCGAACTGCCCGAGGCCAACGCCGACCGGCAGATCGTCCAGGCCATCGTCGGCATGGCCCACACCCTCAACCTCAAGGTGGTTGCGGAAGGGGTGGAAAACGCAGCGCAACTCGCCTTCCTGCGCGAACTGAACTGCGATTTCATCCAGGGCTACCTGCTCAGTAAACCGATAGCGCTGGAGGAGCTCGCCCAGTTCCTCACCGACTTCGAGGCGGGTCACGCCGGCAGCGAAGTGCTACCAGCCGAACACCGGCCTGCAAAAATCGATTTCCTAAAATCGATATAGCCTGACTATCGAAACCATGGGCAAGGCCGATTTCTCCTGACGCCTGCTGGGGACTATCTTGCACCTCAACGAAGAACAATTCTCATTCATTGAGGTGCGCCATGCTCAAGACAGTGACCTTCACCCTCATGCACTTCTGCATCGCCTTCAGCGTCACCTACGCCCTGACCGGCAGTGTTGCAGTCGGCGGCCTGGTCGCGGCGGTCGAGCCGCTGTGCAACTCGGTGGGCTTCTACTTCCACGAGAAGGTCTGGAAACGCATCGAAGGCAACAAGGCCAGCGGCAGCGATATTCCCAAACACGCCTGGTTGCATCATCACGCCTGAGCGCCGCTGTCCGCGGGCGCGCGGCTCCGCTAAGATGCGCGGCTTTGCCACCTCGCATCCGCAGACGCCATGACCACTAGCCCGCGCGCCCCTCTCCTGCCGTACCTGTTCGCCCTCCTGCTCGCCCTCGCCGCGCTTGGCGCCGCCTGGTACTGGGTCGGCAAGCCGGTGATCCTCGCCGATGCCGCCACGCCCACCCACAAGCTGCAGTGCGCCTCCTACACGCCGTTCGGCAAGGACCAGTCGCCCTTCGACCAGCCCTTCCAGATCCGTCCGGAACAGGTGGAAACCGACTTCACCCAGCTGGCCAAGCGCTTCGAGTGCGTACGCACCTACTCCATGACCGGCCTGGAAATGCTGCCGGACATCGCCCGCAAGCATGGCCTCAAAGTGCTGCTGGGCGCCTGGATCAACGGCAACCCGGCAGATAACCAGAAGGAAATCGACGCCCTGGTCAAAGCCGCCAACGCCAACCCGGACGTGGTCGATGCGGTGATCGTCGGCAACGAGTCGCTGCTGCGCAAGGAAGTCACCGGTGCCCAACTGGCCAAGCTGATCGCCGAGGTCAAAGGCCAGGTCAAGCAGCCGGTCACCTACGCCGATGTCTGGGAGTTCTGGATCAAGCACCCGGAAGTGGCACCGGCGGTGGACTTCATCACCATCCACCTGCTGCCGTACTGGGAAGACGATCCCACCGGTATCGACGCCGCGCTGAACCAGGTCGCCAACGTGCGCCGCAGCTTCGGCACCGCCTATGCACCGAAAGACATTCTGATCGGCGAGACCGGCTGGCCCAGTGAAGGCCGCCAGCGCGAGACCGCACTGCCGAGCCGGGTCAACGAGGCGCTGTTCATCCGCGGCTTCGTCAAGATGGCCGAGGAGAACGGCTGGAAGTACAACCTGATCGAAGCCTTCGACCAGCCGTGGAAGCGCGACAGCGAAGGCGCCGTCGGTGGTTACTGGGGCCTGTTCGACGCCGACCGCCAGGACAAGGGCATCCTCGCCGGCCCGGTATCCAACCTGCCGCACTGGCCGCTGTGGCTGGGTGCCAGCGGCCTGTTGCTGCTCGCCGCGCTGGTCCTCGCCGGGCGCCCGGCCTCGACCCGCACCGCCCTGCTGCTGCCCTTTACCGCCGCCCTCGGCGCCGCCAGCATCCTCGGCTGGAGCGAGCTGGCACTGATCACCAGCCGCTACTGGGGCGAGTGGCTGTGGGCCGCGGCCCTGGTTGGTTTGAATCTGCTGGTACTGGCCCATGCCGTGCTGGCGCTGTCGGCCCGTGGCGGCTGGCGCGAACGTGCCTTCGCCTGGCTGGAGGCCCGTGGGGGCTGGTGGCTGGCCGCCGCCGGCTTCGCCGGTGCGGTGCTGATGCTCGGCCTGGTGTTCGACTCGCGCTATCGCAGCTTCCCCAGCCTGGCCCTGCTGCTGCCGGCGCTGGTCTACCTGTGCCGTCCAGTACGCGGCCCGCGCCGTGAGATCGCCCTGCTGACCGCCATCGTCGGCGCCGGCATCGCCCCGCAGCTGTATCAGGAAGGCCTGCACAACCTGCAAGCCATCGGCTGGGCGCTGACCTGCGCGCTGCTGGTCATCGCCCTGTGGCGCAGCCTGCGCCACTCGCGCGGCTGACAACGGAGGGCAAGGATGCCCAGAGCACTATTCTCGGCGCTACTGGCCCTCGGCCTGAGCGCCTGCGTGCCCTACCCCGCCTACCGCACCACCCAGCCCGAGGCTGAGCTGCAGGTGCTGGACGAACAGGGGCAGGCGCTGGTCGGCGCCAACGTCACGCTGATCGCCCGCGCCCATCCGACACCCTTCGAACAATCGCGCGAAACGCGCAGCACCGATGCCGAGGGCATCGCTCGCTTCGCCAGCCAGCATGAGTGGCAGGCCGAAGTCATGTTCCTGCATGGTCGCCTGGTCTACTACTGGGAATGGTGCGTGACGGCGGCTGGCTACCAGACCGCCCTCATCCCCTTCAGCACGCCGCTGCAGATTCGTCTGCAGCGCGGCGCATCCGAGCCCTGCCCGGCGCCGCGCGACTAGGAAACGTCAGGCCGCGCGTGGCGCGCGTACCAGACGCAGACCAGCCAGGACCAGGGCGAACACCGCGAGGCTAGCGCTGTACAGCACCAGCGCCGGGATGCCGAACAGCAGCGCCAGGCCAGCCAGCACGCGGCCGATCTTGCCCGGCGCGACGAAGGCCAGCACGGCCAGAACCAGGGCAGTCCAGGCGATCACCCGGAAGTGGATCAGGTAGCCGAGGCTAGCGCGGGCCTGGCATTCCCAGCGCGAAGCCTGCTCGACGCAGAGGCCGACCCACTGGCCGTCCTCCATCAGGGCGAAACGCACGCCATAACTGGCCGCCAGCCACAGCGGCAGTACCAGCAACAGCAGCAGAAGAGGAAAATGGCGGGACATCATGGCGCTCCGGTGGTCCGAAAAAGGCGCCCAGCTTAATCCGCTCGCGCCCGAGCGCAAGACCGGAACACTAGAATTGCCGTCATGAACGCCCGCCGCCTGCTGCTCGCCCTGATTTTACTGACGCTTTTCGCGTTCGGCTGGCAGTGGCTGCGCCCGCCGGGCGAGGCGCCGCAGGTGAGCGTGCCGAATGGCGTGATCCGCCTCAACGGCCACACCATCACCCCGTTGCAACCCTTCCAGCTGGAAGCCCTGGTCCTCAGCCGCGAGGACTATCGCTTCGACCGCGGCGCCAAGGTCTCGCCCACCGACCTCGCGCTGGGCTGGGGTCCCATGGCCGATCCGCAGGTGCTGGCGCGCATCGATATCAGCCAGGGCAATCGCTGGTATCGCTGGCGCACCGCTGACTTCCCCATCCCACGCCGCGACATCGAAACCCACAGCGCCAACATGCATCTGATCCCGGCCGACAAGGCGGTGGCCCGGGCGCTGGAGCGCGTCGAACCCGGCCAGCGCATCGCCCTGCAGGGGCAACTGGTGCGGGTCGATGGCGACGACGGCTTCCGCTGGCAGAGCTCGCTGAGCCGTGACGACACCGGCCAGGGCGCCTGCGAACTGATCTGGGTGGAGCACCTCAGCGCGCTGGACTAAACGAAGCGGCACTTCCCGGCACTTGCGCTTGTCATAACGCCGGTATTCACTTCAGCAGTCCTTTGCCAGGGAATCAGGCCATGTCCCGTTTTGCCTCCTGCGCTGCCCTTGTCGGCAGCCTGTTGTTCGGTGCATCCGCCATGGCGGCCGACATCGATGTCGCCAGCTATGGCTACCCGTTGGCCAACCCGTTCGAGGCGACCATCGCCGGCACCCCGCCGGAGCTGCGCCCGCAGGTGCCGAGCGACGATGACATCGACCAGGCCGACTACAACCTCAAGCTGCGCCCCGAGCGCGAGTTCCAGCTACCAGACAACTTCTGGCCGGTGACGCAGTTGCGTTACCGCCTGGCCAAGCAAAAGGGCCGCGCGCCACTGATCTTCATCATCTCCGGCACCGGCGCCAGCTACGCCAGCGGCAAGACCGAAGAGCTCAAGCGCCTGTTCTACGGCGCCGGCTACCACGTGGTGCAGCTGTCCTCACCGACCAGCTACGACTTCATGAGTGCCGCCTCACGCACCGCCACGCCCGGGCTGTCACGCCAGGACGCCGAGGACCTGTACCGGGTGATGATGGCCGTGCGCGCGCAGCAACCCGACCTCGACGTCAGCGAATACCACCTCACCGGCTACAGCCTCGGCGCGCTGAACGCCGCCTTCGTCAGCGCACTGGACGAGGAGCTGCGCAGCTTCAACTTCAAGCGCGTGCTGCTGCTCAACCCGCCGGTCAGCCTGTACACCTCGGTGAGCAACCTGGACCGCCTGGTGCAGACCCGGGTCAAGGGCGTCGACGACAGCACCAACTACTTCGAGCTGATCCTCACCAAGCTCACGCGCTACTTTGAGGAGAAGGGCTACATCGACATGAACGAGGCCATGCTCTACGACTTCCAGCAGTCCGGGCAGAAACTCAGCAACGAGCAACTGGCCATGCTGATCGGCAGCTCGTTCCGCTTCTCGGTCTCGGACATGGCCTTCACCGCCGACCTGATCAACCGCCGCGGTCTGATCACCCCGCGCAGCTACCCGATCAGCGAAGGCACCAGCCTCACCCCCTTCTTCAAGCGCGCCCTGCAGTGTGATTTCGACTGCTACATCGTCGAGCAGCTGCTGCCTTACTGGCGCAAGAAATACGATGGCGGCAGCCTGCTGCAGCTCAACGACCAGGTCAGCCTGTACGCCCTGGAGAGCTATCTGCAGAACAGTCCCAAGATCGCGGTGATGCACAACGCCGACGACCTGATCCTCGGCCCGGGCGATCTCGGCTTCCTGCGCCGCACCTTCGGCGAGCGCCTGACCGTCTACCCGCGTGGCGGGCATTGCGGCAACCTCAACTACCGCGTCAACAGCGACGCCATGCTGGAGTTCTTCCGTGGCTAAGTACCTGTTCCCGCTCGCCCTGTTGCTCGCCGCCGGTCTGGCCCAGGCCGACGAACCCGTCGCCGATGCGGACGGCTTCACCAACCCCATGCAGCAGCTGCAGTTCAACCCTTACCTGGACCAGCGCGAGTTCGAGCGCTCGACCCTCGATGCCCTGCATGTCTACGACCCCTGGGAGTCGTGGAACCGCCGGGTCTACCACTTCAACTACCGCTTCGACGAGTGGGTGTTCCTGCCGGTGGTGCGCGGTTATCGCTACGTCACTCCGGGCTTCGTGCGCAGTGGGGTGAGCAACTTCTTCGGCAACCTGGGCGATGTGCCCAACCTGCTCAACAGCCTGCTGCAGTTCAAGGGCAAGCGCTCGCTGCAGACCACCGGGCGCCTGCTGGTCAACACCACCGTCGGTGTCGCCGGCCTGTGGGACCCCGCCAGCCGCATCGGCCTGCCCAAGCAGAGCGAGGACTTCGGCCAGACCCTGGGCTTCTACGGCGTGCCGGACGGCCCCTACGTCATGCTGCCACTGCTCGGCCCATCCAACCTGCGCGACACCGGCGGCAAGGTGTTCGACTTCGTCGCCGAGAACCAGATCAACTACCTCAACGTGGCTGAAGTCAGCAGCGACCACCCCGAGATCACCGTGCTCAAGGTGGTGGACATGCGCCATACCACCAACTTCCGCTACGGCCAGATGAACAGCCCGTTCGAGTACGAGAAGGTGCGCTACGTGTACCGCGAGGCGCGCAAGCTGCAGATCGCCGAGTAATCTAATTACTCGATTGATAACCGGTAAAACTTGCAACCATTGATCTAACCAACAGCGCTAGCATGGGCACATTCCACAGATGGAGGTGCCCCATGACCCAATTCCGCCAAGTTCTCGCCCAGCACATCGGCCAGCCCGCCTCGGACGGCGCCGGTGTCCGCCTGACCCGCGTCATCGGCGGTGCCGGCATCGAGCGCTTCGATCCCTTCCTGATGCTCGACGAGTTCGGCTCGGAGAACCCGGACGACTACATCGCCGGCTTCCCGCCGCATCCGCACCGCGGCTTCGAGACCATCACCTACATGCTCGAAGGCCGCATGCGCCACGAGGACCACATGGGCAACGTCGGCCTGCTCAACAGTGGCGGCGTGCAGTGGATGACCGCCGCCCGCGGCATCATCCACAGCGAGATGCCGGAGCAGGAAGAAGGCGTGATGCGCGGCTTCCAGCTGTGGCTCAACCTGCCAGCCAAGGACAAGCTGGGCGACGCCGGCTACCGCGACTATGCGCCGGAGGAAATCCCCCGTCTGACCACCGCCGATGGGGTTGCAGTGACCGTGATCGCCGGCCACTTCGACGATGGCCAGATCCAGCAGGACGGCGCTGTGCAGCGCCCACATACCGCGCCGCAACTGTTCGACCTGCACCTGCCGGCCGGCAGCCGCCTGGCGCCGCGCCTAGCCGATGGCCAGCGGGTGATGCTCTATGTCTACGAAGGAGAGCTGGCGGTGAATGGCCATACTGTCGGCCAGAGCCGCCTGGCGCGCCTGTCCGACAGTGGCGCCATCGAGATGGGCAGCGTCGCCGGCGCGAAGGTGCTACTGATCGCCGGCACGCCGCTCAACGAGCCGATCGTGCAGTACGGGCCATTCGTGATGAACAGCCGCGAGGAGATCGAGCAGGCGCTGCGTGATTTTCGCGATGATCGTCTGACCGCCTGAACCTCAACGCGCGGACAGCACCGGCGCTTCCTCGGCGGCCACTTCGCTGTGGCCGAGGAAGCGGCACAGCGCGCCCTTCTGCGCCATGGCGTCCTGGTAACCCAGCTCGATCAGCTCGCTGCAGTAGCCCGGCTCGAACAGCAGGTAGCTGAGCACACCGGCGCCGCTGGCACGGGTCGCCCCCGGCCCACGCAGGAAGAAGCGCATGGCCTTGGGCAGCTCGTGGCGATGGCGCGCGGCGATCTGGTCCAGCGGCTGGCTCGGCGAGATCACCAGCACATCCACCGGCTTCAGGCCCAGGCCCCGAGGATGCAAGCCCGAGGGCACCAGGCGGCTCATGTGGTTGAGCCGTTCCAGGGTCTCGATGTCGCCCTCCAGACTGTCGATGAAGGTGCTGTTGAGCATGTGACCGCTGATCTGTGCCAGGGTCGGCGGCAGGCCGCTGCGCGGGCGCACCACCTGCTGGTTGGAGCCCTTGCCTAACGGATTGCCGCTCACCCCCACCACCAGAACGCGGTTGGCGCCCAGGTGCAGGGCCGGGCTGATCGGCGCCGACTGGCGTACCGCGCCATCCCCGAAGTACTCGCGGTTGACCTTCACCGGCGGGAAGATCAACGGAATCGCTGCGCTGGCCAGCAGGTGCTCCAGGCTCAGGCGCGTAGGCACGCCGACACGACGGTGGCGGAACCAGGGATCGATGGTGGCGCGGCCCTGGTAGAAGGTCACTGCCTGGCCACTCTCGTAACCGAAGGCGGTCACCGCCACCGCACGCAGCTGGCGCATGCGCACCGCTGCGGCGATGCCGGAGAAATCCAGTTCACGACCGAGGAGGCCACCCAGCGGCGAGCTGTCGAGCAGCGCCACCGGCAGATCCTTGCCCATGCCCAGCAGGCTATGGCCGAAGAAGCGCCCGGCCTGGCGTAGCACGCCGGACCAGTCGCTGCGGTACACATCGCTGCAGTGGAAGGCCTGCCAGACCTGGTTCAAGCGCTGCACGGCGCTGGCGAAATGCAGAGCGCCGCAGGCCAGGCCGACGGCGTTGATGGCGCCGGCCGAGGTGCCGACGATGACCGGGAAGGGATTGCGACAGGTGTCGCCGAGCAGGTCGGCAATCGCCGCCAGCACGCCCACCTGATAGGCCGCTCGCGCCCCGCCGCCGGAGAGGATCAGCCCGGTGACGGGCTTGGCTACTTCTACTGCTTCGGTCATGGGCGCTTCCGCTTTTTTCTAGCGAGTATAGGGGCCCGCTACTTCTTGCGCTTGTACAGCCTCGGCTCACCCTCGGGGCGGGTCTTGAAGCGCCGGTGCGCCCACAGGTACTGCGCGGGGCAAGCACTCACCGCCTGCTCGATCCACTGATTGATGCGCAGGCAATCGGCCTCTTCGCTCTCGCCGGGGAAGTCGGCCAGCGGCGGATGGACCACCAGGCGATAGCCGGAACCATCGGCCAGGCGTTCCTGGGTGAAGGGCACCACACGTGCCTTACCCAGGCGGGCGAACTTGGTGGTCGCGGTGACCGTGGCGGCGGTGACGCCGAACAGCGGCACGAAGATGCTCTGCTTGGGACCGTAGTCCTGGTCCGGTGCGTACCAGATGGCGCGGCCAGCGCGCAGCACCTTGAGCATCGCGCGGATATCCTCGCGCTCGATGGCTGAGGCGTCCTGATTGTGACGCTCGCGGCCGCGGCGCTGGACGAAGTCGAACAGCGGGTTCTTGTGCTCGCGGTACATGCCGTCGATGGTCTGGCGCTGGCCAAGCAGCGCCGCACCGATCTCCAGGGTGGTGAAGTGCAGGGCCATGAGGATCACCCCCTGCCCTTCCTGCTGCAGGTATTCCAGCCCCTCGATATGCGCCAGCTTGGCCAGCCGCGCCTTGGGCCACCACCAGCTCATGGCCATCTCGAAGAAGGCAATGCCGGTGGAGGCGAAGTTGTCGCGCAGCAGACGCTCGCGCTCGGCCTCACTCAGTTGCGGAAAGCACAGTTCAAGATTGCGCCGCGCGATATGCCGCCGCGAACCGGCCACCCGGTACATCAGCGCGCCCAGGCCACGCCCCAGCACCAGCAGCACCCGGTACGGCAGCTGCACGGTCAGCCACAGCAACCCCAGGCCCAGCCACAGGGCCCAGAAACGCGGGTGAAGGAATGAGGCGCGAAATTGCGGGCGGTCCATGAATGATTCCGGGCAAGCGAGAAAACCCGGCATTTTACAGAAGTCCGCTCGGCTTGCGGCGCTGCGGGCTTATCGTTATAAGTCGTGCCCATTCAATGCAGTGGGCAGACCATGAGCCAAGCCGATCTCCTCGACCAAGACCCCGTGTTCCAGCTCAAGGGCAGCATGCTCGCCATCACCGTGCTGGAACTGGCGCACAACGACCTCGAGCGCCTGGACCGGCAACTGGCCGACAAAGTGGCGCAGGCGCCCAACTTCTTCCAGAACACCCCGCTGGTGCTGGCCCTGGACAAGCTGCCGGAAGGCGAAGGTGAGCTCGACCTGGCCAAGCTGATGGAAGTCTGCCGCAGCCACGGCCTGCGCACCCTGGCCATCCGCGCCAGCCGCGAAGACGACATCGCTACCGCCAACGAACTCGATATCCCGGTACTGCCGCCGTCCGGCGCCCGCGAGAAGCTGGTCGAGCCGGTGGAAGCGCGCAAGAAGGAAGAGAAACCGGCCGAGCCGCAGTACAAACCGACCAAGATCATCACCAGCCCGGTGCGTGGTGGCCAGCAGATCTACGCCCAGGGCGGTGACTTGGTGGTGATGGCCCCGGTCAGTGCCGGCGCGGAACTTCTCGCCGACGGCAATATCCATGTGTACGGCCCGTTGCGCGGGCGCGCCCTGGCCGGCGTCAAGGGCGACGCCAGAGCGCGCATCTTCTGCCAGCAGATGGGCGCCGAAATGCTCTCCGTGGCCGGTCAGTACAAGACCGCCGAGGAGCTGCGCCGCGATCCTCTGTGGGGCCAATCGGTGCAGGTCAGCCTGTCGGGTGACGTGTTGAACATCACCCGCCTTTAACGGATACTGCGGCCAATTTTCAGGGACCAGAAGGGCATCCGGAAGCCACTGTTTTCGGCTCGGAATTGCCCTCTTTTCATACACTTGGGGTAAATCACCTTGGCCAAGATCCTCGTAGTCACTTCCGGCAAGGGCGGCGTGGGCAAAACCACCACCAGCGCCGCCATCGGCACCGGCCTCGCCCTGCGTGGCCACAAGACCGTCATCGTCGACTTCGACGTGGGCCTGCGTAACCTGGACCTGATCATGGGTTGCGAGCGCCGCGTGGTGTACGACTTCGTCAACGTGATCAACGGCGAAGCAACCCTGACCCAGGCCCTGATCAAGGACAAGCGCCTCGAGAACCTGTACGTGCTGGCTGCCAGCCAGACCCGTGACAAGGACGCGCTGACCAAAGAAGGCGTGGGCAAGGTCATCGAAGAGCTGTCGCAGAACTTCGAGTACGTGATCTGCGACTCGCCGGCCGGCATCGAGACCGGTGCGCACATGGCCATGTACTTCGCCGACGAAGCCATCGTCGTGACCAACCCGGAAGTTTCCTCGGTACGCGACTCCGACCGCATGCTCGGCCTGCTGGCCAGCAAGTCGCGCCGTGCCGAACAAGGCCAGGAGCCGATCCGCGAGCGCCTGCTGCTGACCCGCTACAACCCGGAGCGCGTCACCAAGGGCGAAATGCTCGGCGTGGAAGACGTCGAGGAAATCCTCGCCATCAACCTGCTGGGCGTGATCCCCGAGTCCCAGGCCGTGCTCAAGGCATCCAACCAGGGCGTACCGGTCATCCTCGATGACCAGAGCGACGCGGGCCAGGCCTACAGTGACGCCGTCGACCGTCTGCTCGGCAAGGAAGTGCCGCATCGCTTCCTCGACGTGCAGAAGAAAGGACTCATGCAACGCCTGTTTGGAGCGCGCTAATGAACATTTTCGACTTCTTTCGTGAACGCAAAAAGGAAACCCCTGCGTCGATCGCGAAAGAGCGTCTGTCGATCATCGTCGCCCACGAGCGCGGCCAGCGCAGCCAGCCGGACTACCTGCCGGAACTGCAGAAAGAGCTGGTCGAGGTGATCCGCAAGTACGTCAAGATCGAGCAGGACCAGGTACACGTAGCACTGGAAAACCAGGGCAGCTGCTCCATCCTGGAACTCAACATCACCCTGCCGGATCGTTGATCGGCGCTGGGTAAGCACGACGGCGGCCTCGGCCGCCGTTGTCATTTGTGGAAACGCCATGCCGCTGTCGAATATCCAGATCATCCACCAGGACGATGCCCTGCTGGTGATCAACAAGCCCACCCTGCTGCTCTCAGTGCCCGGTCGCGCCGAGGACAACAAGGACTGCCTGGTGACCCGCCTGCAGGAGAACGGCTACCCCGAGGCGCTGATCGTGCATCGCCTGGACTGGGAAACCTCCGGCATCATCGTGCTGGCCCGCGACGCGGACAGCCATCGCGAGCTGTCGCGGCAGTTCCATGACCGCGAGACCGAGAAGGCCTACACCGCCCTGTGCTGGGGCCAGCCGGAACTCGACAGCGGCAGCATCGACCTGCCCCTGCGCTACGACCCACCGACCAAGCCGCGCCATGTGGTCGACCACGAGCAGGGCAAGCACGCGCTGACCTTCTGGCGCGTGGTCGAGCGTTACGAGCAGTACTGCCGCGTGGAGCTGACCCCCATCACCGGCCGCTCGCACCAGCTGCGCGTGCACATGCTGTCGATCGGCCACCCGCTGCTCGGCGACCGCCTCTACGCCCACGACGAGGCCCTGGCCGCCCATGAGCGCCTGTGCCTGCATGCCAGCATGCTCAGCCTGACCCACCCCACCAGCGGCGAGCGCCTGCGCTTCGAGTGTCCGGCGCCGTTCTGAGAGCAGAGGCTCTACGGCGATTGGCGCCAGTGCGATAAACTCGCGCCATCGCTGTCCGGAGTCCGTTATGCGCGCAGAGCTGAACCAGGGCCTGATCGATTTTCTCAAGGCCTCGCCCACCCCCTTCCACGCCACCCGCAGCCTGGCCAAGCGCCTGCATGCCGCCGGCTTCCGTCCGCTGGACGAGCGCGAGCCCTGGCATACCGAGCCGGGCGGGCGTTATTACGTGACGCGCAACGACTCCTCGATCATCGCCTTCCGCCTGGGCAACCGCGCGCCGCTGGAAGGCGGCATGCGCCTGGTCGGCGCGCATACCGACAGCCCGTGCCTGCGCGTCAAGCCGCAGCCGGAATTGCAGCGCCACGGTTTCTTCCAGCTCGGCGTGGAAGTCTACGGCGGCGCCCTGCTCGCCCCCTGGTTCGACCGCGACCTGTCGCTGGCCGGCCGCGTGACCTTCCGCGAGGGCGGCAAGGTGCAGAGCCTGCTGATCGACTTCCAGCAGCCGATCGCCGTGATCCCCAACTTGGCCATCCACCTCAATCGCGAGGCCAACCAGGGCTGGGCGATCAACGCCCAGAACGAGCTGCCACCGATCCTGGCCCAGGTCAGCGGTGATGATCGTGCCGACTTCCGCGCCCTGCTCGCCGACCGCCTGGCCGAAGAGCACGGCATCAGCGCCGACGCGGTGCTGGACTACGAACTGAGCTTCTACGACACCCAGGGCGCCGCAGTGATCGGCCTCAGCCAGGACTTCATCGCCGGCGCGCGCCTGGACAACCTGTTGTCCTGCTACGCCGGCCTGCAGGCACTGATCGAAGCCGAAGGCGACGAAACCTGCGTGCTGGTCTGCACCGACCACGAGGAAATCGGCTCCTGCTCGGCCTGCGGCGCCGACGGCCCGTTCCTCGAGCAGGTGCTGCGCCGCGTGCTGCCGGAAGGCGACGCCTTCGTGCGGATCATCCAGAAGTCGCTGCTGGTATCGGCGGACAACGCCCACGGCGTGCACCCCAACTATGCCGACAAGCACGACGGCAACCACGGCCCGAAGCTCAACGCCGGTCCGGTGATCAAGGTCAACAGCAACCAGCGCTACGCCACCAACAGCGAGACCGCCGGCTTCTTCCGCTACCTGTGCCTGACCGAGGAGGTGCCGGTACAGAGCTTCGTGGTGCGCAGCGACATGGGCTGTGGCTCGACCATCGGCCCAATTACCGCCAGCCAGCTGGGCGTGCGTACCGTGGATATCGGCCTGCCGACCTTCGCCATGCACTCCATCCGCGAACTGGCCGGCAGCCACGACCTGGCCCACCTGGTACGCGTGCTGAGCGCCTTCTACGCCAGCGCCGAATTGGCCTGACTCTGACTGGGGGCACGACGCCCCCTCCCCCTATACCGCCCTGGAGGTGGCCTGATGGCCCTGGCGATCTTCGATCTCGATGAAACCCTGATTCACGGTGACTGCGCCTCGATCTGGGCCGCGCACATGGCCGACCTCGGCTGGGTCGATCGCGACTCGTTCGTGCCCCGCGAGCAGGAGCTGATGGCACTCTACAGTGACGGCCAGCTGTCGATGGAGGACTACATGACCTTCACCCTGGCGCCGCTGGTAGGCCGCACGCCGGAAGAAGTGGAGTTCGTTGCCGGCCCCTTCGTCGAGGACCTGATCGAGCCGATCATCTTCAGCGATGCCATGCGCTGCCTGGCGGCCCATCGCGCCGCCGGCGACCGCCTGCTGGTGATCTCCGCCTCGGCCCATTTCCTGGTCAGCGCTATCGCCGAACGCTTAGGGATAGAGGAAGTGCTGGCCATCGACTGCGAGCTGCAGCATGGCTGCTACAGCGGCAAGACCACGGGCGTGCTGACCTACCGCGAGGGCAAGGTCACCCGCCTGCAGGACTGGCTAGAGGCTGAGGGCGAGAGCCTCGACGGCGCGCACTTCTATTCCGACTCGCGCAACGATCTGCCACTGCTGTCGCAGGTGGCCAACCCGCACGCGGTCAATCCAGACCAGACCCTGCGCACGCACGCCGAGCGCGAGGGTTGGGACATCCTCGCCTGGCGCTGAGTCAAACCAGGCTGTCGTCGACCAACAGCACCAGCTTGCCGGCCACCTGGTTGCTGGCCAGCTCGGCGAAGGCCGCCTCGGCATCCCCGCGGGCGTAGGTCCGCTCCAGCTGCGGCTTCAGGCGCCCCTCGGCAAACAGCGGCCAGACATGTTGCTGCAGGCTAGCTAGTAGCTCGGCCTTGAACTGCTCATCGCGATTGCGCAGGGTCGAGCCAGTTAGCTGAATGCGTTTGCCGAGCAGCAGCGCCATGTTCAGGCTCGCCTTGTTGCCGCCCATCAGACCGATGTTCACCCAGCGCCCGTCGAGCGCCAGCAGCTGCAGATTGAGCTCGGCGTAACTGGCGCCAACCGGGTCGAGGATGACGTCGAAGGGGCCGAAGTCGCGCAGGCTCTCCAGCCCCTCGCCACGAATCGCCCCGCCCTGGGCACCCAGCCCTTCGCAATAGGCCAAACGTTCGCTCGAACCGACGCTGACCCAGCAGGGATTACCGAACGCCTTGCACAGCTGAATCGCAGCCGAACCCACGCCGCTGGCCCCGGCATGCAGCAATACCTTCTCACCGGGTTTGAGCGCCGCCAGCTCGAACAGGTTGAGCCAGGCCGTGGCATACACCTCGGGCAGCGCCGCCGCCTCGGCTAGCGACAATCCCTCCGGTACCGGCAGGGCGTGGCGAGCATCGACCACCACCTCCTCGGCCATGCCGCCACCAGCCAGCAGTGCGCAGACCCGCTCGCCAACCTTCCACTGGCTGCCGGCTCCCGCCTCCACCACCACGCCGGAGCACTCCAGGCCGAGGATGTCGCTGGCCCCCGGCGGTGGCGGGTAATGCCCAGCGCGCTGCAGCAGGTCGGCGCGGTTCAACCCTGCCGCCGCCACACGAATCCGGACCTGGCCCACATCGCAGACAGGAGCCGGCCGCTCGCCCCACTCCAACTGCCCCTCGACGCCTTGCAATGCCTTCATGCTGCCTCCATAGTGAGTGAGACCCCGGCAATAGACAGCACGCGGCTTTGCGCCTGTTGCCGGGCTTTTGCATTTTGTCGCCTGGCCCACACGGAACCTGGCGCTCTACTAGACGGCCTAATATGCGTTATCACCTGCCTTCGCGTCGAACCAACATGCAGCGTTTCCTCCCCGCTACCGCCCTGGCCCTGCTCCTTGGCCTGCACGCCCTGCCCGCCGCTGCCAAGGCCGCCGCGGAGAACTGGGCCTATCTGCAACCGGATCGCGAACAGGTGATCGCCAGCCTCAACGTGGTGGAGTTGCTCAAGCGCCATCACTACAACAAGCCGCCCCTCGACGACGCCCGTTCGGCGAAGATCTACGAGGGCTACCTGAAGATGCTCGACCCGGCGCGCAGCTACTTCACTGCCGCCGATATCGCCCAGTTCAACCGCTGGCAGAACAAGTTCGACGACCTGCTCAAGAGCGGCGATCTGGAACCTGGCTTCATCATCTACCGCACCTATCTGCAACGCGCCGAGGAACGCCTCGACTACGTCGACTCCCTGCTCAAGGCCGGCGTCGACAAGTTCGACTTCAACGCCGACGAAAGCCTGCTGGTGGACCGCGAGAAAGCGCCCTGGGTCAAGGATAAGGCCGAGCTGGACGACCTCTGGCGCAAGCGCGTGAAGGATGAGGTGCTGCGCCTGAAGATTGCCGGCAAGGAACCCAAGGACATCCAGGACCTGCTGCAGAAGCGCTACAACAACCAGCGCAAGCGTCTTGAGCAGACTCGTGGCGAAGACGTGTTCCAGGCCTACATCAACGCCTTCGCGCAGACCTACGACCCGCACACCAACTACCTCTCCCCGGACAACGCGGAGAACTTCGACATCAACATGAGCCTGTCGCTGGAAGGCATCGGCGCCGTCCTGCAGACCGACAACGAATACGTCAAAGTGGTGCGCCTGGTGCCGGCCGGTCCGGCCGAGAAGAGCAAGCAGGTCGCGCCGGCCGACAAGATCATCGGCGTGGCCCAGGGCGACAAGGAAATGGTCGACGTGATCGGCTGGCGCCTGGACGAGGTGGTCAAGCTGATTCGCGGCCCGAAGGGCTCCAAGGTGCGCCTGGAAGTGATCCCGGCCAGCAACGCGCCGAACGACCAGACCAGCAAGGTGGTCACCATCGTTCGCGAGGCGGTCAAGCTGGAAGAGCAGGCCGCGCAGAAGTCGGTGCTCAAGCTGGAGCACGAGGGCCGCGAGTACAAGCTCGGGGTGATCAAGGTCCCGGCCTTCTACCTGGACTTCAAGGCCTACCGCGCCCAGGACCCCAACTACAAGAGCACTACCCGCGACGTGAAACGCCTGCTGGGTGAGCTGAAGCAGGAGAAGGTCGACGGCGTGGTCATCGACCTGCGCGACAACGGCGGTGGTTCGCTGCAGGAAGCCACCGAGCTGACCGGCCTGTTCATCGACCAGGGCCCGACCGTGCTGGTACGCAACAGCGACGGCCGCGTCGACGTGCTGGCCGACGAGGAACCGGGCGTGTTCTACAACGGCCCAATGGCCGTGCTGGTCGATCGCCTGTCCGCCTCGGCCTCGGAGATCTTCGCCGGCGCCATGCAGGACTACCATCGCGCGCTGATCCTCGGTGGGCAGACCTTCGGCAAGGGCACCGTGCAGACCATCCAGCCGCTCAACCATGGCGAGCTGAAACTGACCCTGGCCAAGTTCTACCGGGTTTCCGGGCAGAGCACCCAGCACCAGGGCGTGCTGCCGGATATCGCCTACCCCAACATCGTCGACACCAAGCAGATTGGCGAGAGTGCTCTGCCCGAGGCCATGCCGTGGGATAGCATCAAGCCGGCGGTGAATCCGGACAGCAACCCCTACAAGCCGTTCCTCGCCGAGCTGCAGTCACGTCACGAGTCGCGCACCGCGAGCAACCCGGACTTCGTCTTCACCCGCGAGCGCCTGGCCCTGGCGCAGAAGCTGATGGCCGAGACCAGCGTCAGCCTCAACGAGCAGGCACGCCGCAGCCAGCACGCCGATATAGAGGCCAAGCAACTGGCGCTGGAAAATGCCAAGCGCAAGGCCAAGGGCGAGGAGCTGCTCAAGGAGATCAAGGACGAGGACGAAGATGCAGCGCCGGTCGAGCCGGAGAAAACCAAGCCGGAAGACGACGCCTACCTGACCGAGAGCGGCCACATCCTGCTCGACTACCTGGGCCTGGAAGCCCGCGTGGCCAAGCACTAACGCCTGAGCGTAATCAAACAGTCATCGGACTGTCGTGAAATAGGGGCCGGTAGCGATACCGGCCCCTTTTCTTTTGGCAGAACGAGACACCTTCATGACCGTCACCGAGCAGTTGAGCGCTCTGGAATCCATCCTCGCTCACGGCGACCTGCACAGTCTGTTCCAGCCCATCATCAGCCTCTCCGAGCGCCGCATCCTCGGTTACGAAGCGCTGACCCGCGGTCCGTCCAACAGCTCCCTGCACGCCCCCATCGCCCTGTTCAGCGTGGCCCGCAACGCCGGCCGCCTGAGCGAGCTCGAACTCAGCGCCCGCAAGTGCGCGCTACGCCGCTTCCGCGACCAGCAACTCAGCGGCAAGCTGTTCCTCAACGTCTCTCCGGAGTCGCTGCTGGAAGCCAGCCACCAACCCGGACGCACCCTGCGCCTGCTGCAGGAATTCGGTATCGCCCCGGACCGGGTGGTGATCGAGCTCACCGAGCAGGCGCCAATCGACGACTTCGCCCTGCTCGACACCGCCCTGCACCACTACCGCGCCATGGGTTTTTCCATCGCCCTGGATGACCTCGGCGCCGGCTACTCGAGCCTGCGCCTGTGGTCGGAGCTGCGCCCTGACTACGTGAAGATCGATCGCCACTTCATCGACGGCATCCACCAGGACGCGGTGAAGCGCGAGTTCGTCGACTCCATCCTGAAAATGGCCAAGGCTTCGCGCGCCCAAGTGATCGCCGAGGGCATCGAACTGGCCGAGGAGCTGGCGACGCTGGTCGAGATGGGCGTCGACCTGGTCCAGGGCTACCTGCTCTGCCGCCCCCAGGAACAGCCACCGCGCGACGCGCAGAAACTGCTGCCGCGCCTGGACAGCACCAGCACGCCACTCGGCGAGGATGGCGGCGACCTCTCCGCGCTGCTCAACGAGCAACCGGCGGTGACCAGCGACACGCCCATCGCCGTGGTGCTGGAGGCCTTCCGCGCGCAGGCCAACCTCAACTCACTGACGGTGCTGGATACCAGCGAGCAGCCGGTCGGCATCGTCCATCGTCATTCGCTGTCCGATGCGCTGCTCAAGCCCTTCGCCACCGACCTGTTCGCGCGCAAGCCGATCAGCCGCCTGATGAGCACGGACTTTCTCGCCGTGGACATCGGCCAGTCGCTGCAGCAGGTCAGCCGGCTGCTCACCAGCCGTGCACGGCAACGCATGGAGGAAGACTTCATCATCACCAGCCAGGGGCGCTACCGCGGCCTGGGCCGGGTCATCGACGTGCTGCGCCTGATCACCGAGCTGCGCATCCAGCAGGCGCGCCACGCCAACCCGCTGACCCTGCTGCCCGGCAACGTGCCGATCCAGCAGTGCCTCGGCCGCCTGCTACAACAGGGACGAGAGGCAGCGGTGTGCTATGTGGATATCGACAGCTTCAAGCCGTTCAACGACCTCTACGGCTACGCCCGTGGCGACGAGGTGCTGCTGTGCCTGGCGCAGTGCCTGAACGAGCGGGTCGACCCCAGCCGCGACTTCGTCGGCCACATCGGCGGCGACGACTTCCTGCTGGTGTTGGGGCCAGACAACTGGCGCGAGCGGCTCAATCAACTACTGGAAGATTTCCAGGCGCAGTGCCGGCGCTTCTATCGCGAGGAGCACCTGCAGGCCGGCTGTTTCGTCAGCCACAACCGCCAGGGCAAGCGCGAGGAATTCCCGCTGCTGTCACTCTCCATAGGCGTGGTTCATCTGCACCCGCAGAACTGCGCACAGCTCGATGCCAGTCAGCTCGCCGGCCTGGCCTCGGAAGCCAAGCGCCACGCCAAGAACGTGCCCGGCTACAGCCTGCACATTCTCGATACGCTCAGCCTTTCGGCTTGAAGCCGAGGGCCTCGGCGCGCCGGGATAGCGCCTCGGCCTGAAGCGGATCGGCCAGCAGTCCCGGCCCACCCTCGCGGTACAGCACCGCAAGGCGCTGCGCCGCCAGCGGATGGCCGGCCTCGCTCGCCAGCGTCCACCAGCGCGCCGCCTCGGCGGCATCGGGGGCCTGACGACTGTCACCGGCCAGGCACTGCACGCCGAGCTGGTAGGCCGACTTGCCATCGCCACCCTGCGCCGCCAGACGCAGCAGGCGCAGGCCCTCTTCGCGAGCACCGAAGCCCTGGCCGCGAAACAGCAGAATATGACCGTAGAAACTCTGTGCCGGTACATACTCCAACGCGGCCATGCGTGCGTATTGGCCCTGCATCCAGTGCCAGGCCCGCGGTTGTTGCATCAGCCAGCGCCAGTGGAACAGGCGCCGCGCCAGCCAGTAGCCCAGCCGCGCGCGCAGGCGCCAGAGCATCAAGGCTCCTCGGGGTAGCTGAATTCGAAGACCCGAGCCACCTCGGCCGCATGCCAGGAGGCCGCGGCGATGCCATCGGAAGGGCCGGAGAAGCGGCCCAGGCGCGCCACGCACTCGAAGAAGCCGATGCGCGGCAAACGGCTGGCACCCTGGCTGATCACCAGGGCACTGCGCAACGGCCGCTCGGCGCGTGCATCCAGGGCGGCCAGATGCTCCAAGGCGGCGGTCAGGGTCTGCATGGCCGGAGTCGGCAACTGCAGACGCTCGACAAGGGCGCGATAGGTCAGCAGGTGGCGCTGGCGGCGGGCGTCCTCCAGCTCACCGAGCAGGGCCTGCCAGTGCTGGCGCTGGATGCGCACGCTCAAGACGGCTGCTCCCACTCGCCGATTTCCAGCACGTGCGCCAGCGAGCGCTGGATCGCGCTATCCGGCTCACGCTCGCCGGTTTCGATCATGTTCAGATAGTGCGGGCTAATGCCCACTGCACGGGCCAGATCGGCCTGGGACAGGCCCTTGGCCTCGCGCAGGCTGGCCAACTGGTCGAAGCGCGAGCTGGGCTTCGATGCTTGCGCAGCACTGGCGTTTGCCGGCGCCTGGCCGGCCGCCTGCAGCAACGCCTGGTACTCGGCCCAAGGCAACACGGCGTACTCCGCTTCGCCATCGCGCGTGATTACTTGCACACTCATACAGCTCTCCGTGGAAAGCAGTGCCGAGACGCTCGGCACCTCCCTTGCTGGCGCTCATCTTAACAGCGCGGATAGCTGCAGAGCGTGACCCATGCTGACTCGTCAGACAAGAGTCGGCAGCAGCCACACAGATGCCGAGAGGCGCCATGAGGGGAACAGGCGCCACCCGCGCAACCAGGAAGCGGGATCAGGGGGTAGGTAACGCCTCGGCCCGTTCGAGCACTTCGGGCGCCTGCGCCTCGCGCCAGGTGCGATAGGCCTGCAGCTCGCCCTCCCAGGTGCGCAGCACCCAGGCCAGCACCGCCAGGTCGTCCAGTAGGCCTACGCCGAGCAGCCAATCCGGCGCCATGTCCAGCGGCATGAGGAAATACACCAGGGCCGCCACGACTGCGACCAGGGCCTGCTTATTGATGGCGCGATACTCACCCCGCCACCAGGCCGCGCAAAGCCCTTGCAGCAAGCTCAGGTCACCGCGTAGCCGGGCAAAGCGCGCACCACCCTCGCCTTTTCGAGCGACCGCCAGCAGCAGAGCGGGCAGTCGACCACGCGCCAGAATCTGCTTGGCCAGACGAAGGTAACGCGCTGCATTCCAGGGAAAAGCCATGGCTCAAACTCCGCTATCGCCCATGCCTGCTGGGCTGCATTCAGTTATCCACCATAGCTGTGGATAACCCTGTGAACAGTTCTTTGATGACTCTACCAAACGCCCACCTCATGCGGCTTCGCTACAGATCGGGCACTTTTTGCTCACACGCAAAAAACCATATAAATCAGCCGGTTACGATATGAGCATTGCTCAGGAAAGCTGTAACAGCCCGAACGGTGAAAGTAACCGGCGCAATGTGCATAACCGTAACACCACAAGCACAGTCACCTTCGTTCAGACCGACCAGTCGCCGCCTGGTTCTACAAACGAAAACGCCCCGGCAAGCGGGGCGTTTTCCAGTGCGACGGGTGTTACTGAGCGGGAGCAGCCGGATCCTTGATGGCCAGCAGTTCCAGATCGAACACCAGTACCGAGTTGGCCGGGATCGCCGGGCTCGGGCTCTGCGGGCCGTAGGCCAGCTCGCTCGGGATGTACAGCTTGTACTTCTCGCCCACGTGCATCAGTTGCAGGCCTTCGACCCAACCCGGGATCACTCCGCTGACCGGCAGATCGATGGGGCTACCACGCTCGATCGAGCTGTCGAACACGGTACCGTCGGTGAGCTTGCCTTCGTAGTGAACGGTCACTACGTCGGTGGCTTTCGGCTGAGCGCCGTCGGCCTTCTTGATCACTTCATACTGCAGGCCGGAAGCGGTGGTCACTACGCCTTCCTTCTTGCCATTCTCCTCGAGGAATTTCTTGCCAGCCTGAGCCGACTCCTCGTTGAGCTTGGCCATGCGCTCCTCGGCGCGCTTCTGCAGGAAGGCGAAGGCCTCGGCCAGCTCTTCGTCTTTCAGCTTCTGTTCTTTCTTGCCGATGGCATCTTCGATACCCATGGCGACGGCCTTGGAGTCCAGGTCAGCCAGACCTTCCTGGGACAGGCTCTTGCCCATGTTCAGGCCGATGCCGTAGGAAGCCTTCTGCGCCGGGGTCTTGAGTTCCACTTCGCTGGTTTGTGCATCGCAACCGGCCAGAACCAGGCCGACCAGGGCAACCGCCGCAGCAAGACGATGTTGTTTCATGCTTGTTCCTTGTAGAAGCCCCGATGGGCAGAAAGAGAGGGCGAGCTTAGCAGCACGCAACGAGCAATGGCTATGGCACTGTAGGAGCCGCGGAAAGCGGATAAGTTCAGCGGCTGCGGGGTATATAGAGGAGGGTTTTGCCTGTACGCGAAAAATCGCAGGCAAAAAAAAACGACCTTTCGGTCGTTTTCTTCAAGCCTCGGTCTTCAGTCTAACCAAGGCTTTATATATGGCGCAGCGGACGGGACTCGAACCCGCGACCCCCGGCGTGACAGGCCGG
>NZ_JPMY01000013.1 GCF_000761545.1 Pseudomonas sp. ML96
GGCCCCGCTGCAGGCCCGCGCCGCCGCGGCCGAGAGCAAGCGCCCGGCCGGCGCCAGCGCGCCCGCCGAGAGCCTGCCGCTGGAACAGCTGCAGGACGCCCTCGGCGCGCTGCCCGAGATCGACCTGGCCAAGGTCGAGGCGATCAAGCAGGCCCTGCAGCGCGGCGAGATCAGCCTCGATGCCGGCGTGCTGTCGCGCAGCATGCTGGCCTATCACAACGGCAACGACGCGTGAACGAAAAGCGCGAGCAGCTGCTGACCCTGGCCGAGCGCGACATCCTCCAGGACTGCGCCGACTACCTCGGCCTGCGCGGCCTGATGCAGGAGCTCTACGGTCACCTGATGACGCGCGACTGCGTGCACATCGACCTGATCAATCACCAGATCGATGATCTGGTCGAGGCCGTGCGCCAGCGTGCCGAGCGCCGTGCCAAGACCCTGCAGGCGTTCCGCCTGGAGGCCGATGCCGAAGGCATGCAGTGCCTGCTCGACAGCTACCCACCGGCGCGCCGCGGCCACCTGCAGCAGTCCTGGCAGCAACTCGGCCAGCTGGTCGGCCAGTGCCAGCGCCTCAACGAGCGCAACGGCCAGCTGCTGGCCATGCACAACGACATCCTCTCCCAGCTGCTCGCCGGCGAATCCGAAGCCGGTCTGTACGGCCGTCTCGGCTACTGATCCCCCGCGTTTCTCCCCTCTCTTTTGCCATTGCCTCCTGCCGTCCGGCGGGAGGTCTGCGCGCTTAATGAATCCTGCTTTTCGGTCGCCTTTTCAGAGGGTGGCTACGTCTTGCGGAAAAACCGGAAGAAGGCCTTCCCCTGTCTCGTCAGGGCGCGTCGTGCGGAAGTTTTTCTTCACCATGATTTATAGATAAATCGATATAAATCAATGACTTGAGTCGTTGGCATCGATATTGCTCAACAGTCCCTAAAGGGGTACCGACCATGGCAACCATAGATTCCGATTACATCCAGCAGATGGCCTCCCAACTGGCCAACTACGAGGTCCAGGCGGCGCTGACCAAGAACCAGCGCACCAAGACCAACTACCAGACTTCGCTGGACGCCGTGACCAAGCTGGACTCGGCACTGAAGAGCTTCCGCACCTCGCTCAAGTCACTGAGCGGAGTGGGCAGCAGCATGCTGGTCAACAGCGCCACCTTCGGCCAGCAGGGCTACGCCACTGCATCGGTCGGCAGCAGCGCGCAGCCGGGCAACTACCAGTTCTTCGTCAAGCAGCTGGCCAGCTCCCATCAGCTGGCCCTGGAAGGCCTGACCGCCGCGGACGTACCCACCAGCGGCAGCTTCACCATAGGCCAGGGCAGCGACAGCTTCAGCATCGACCTGGCCGGCGTGGACAAGGACGGCGACGGCAGCAACTCGCTGGAAGAGCTGGCCGCGGCGATCAATGGCGCTGCCGACAACAGTGGCGTGAAGGCCTCGCTGGTGCGCAGCAACGGCCAGGTATCGCTGGTGCTGAGCGCCGAGGAGAGCGGGGCGGACAACGCCATCAGTCTGTCCACCAGCGCCGGCGGCACCTTCGCTACCTCGGTCGGCTCCGCCCGCGAGCTGAGCAAGGCGCAGGACGCCATCGTCTACCTCGGCGGCGAGGGCGGCATGGAGCTGAGCAACTCCAGCAACACCTTTACCGACATGATCGACGGCGTCAGCCTGACCTTCAGCAAGGTGCACGCCAGTGGCGAGGCGCCGCTGAGCCTGACCATCGGCCAGGATCCGTCCGCCACCAAGACCCAGGTGCAGAAGTTCGTCGACGCTTTCAACGGCCTGATGAGCACCTTCGACAGCCTCACCGCCAGCGGCAGCGAAACTGCCAGCCGCGGCCCGCTGGCCGGCGACGCCAGCATCCGTTCGATCGAGAACATGCTCAACCAGGCAGTGCGCAGCCAGTTCGGCGGCAAGAGCCTGATCGAGTTCGGCATCGCCGCGGACCGCAACGGCAAGCTGAGCATCGACACCGCACGCCTGGAGAAGGCGGTGGCCGCCGATCCGGAAGGCTTCGAGAAGCTGTTCGGCGACAAGAACGCCCTGCTCGACAGCATCGACAAGAACCTCAACGTCTACGTCACCGCCGCCGGCGGGGTCATGGCCAGCCGCAAGGAAAGCCTCAACCTCAGCCTCAAGCGCAACAGCGAGCAGCTCGACCTCATCGAGAAGCAGTACGACACCTACTACAACCGCTACCTCAAGCAGTACACCAGCATGGCCCAGATCATGGCCTCCATGGAGCAGACCGCGGGACTCTTCGCATGACCTATCACCTGAACGAGACCTACGACAGCTACCGCTCGGTGGACCTGGAGGCGCGCGCTGCCGCCGCCTCGCCCTACGAGCTGGTGCTGATGCTGTTCGACGGCCTGCTCGACGAACTGGCCCGCGCGCGCGGCCACATCGAGGGCAAGCGCTACCAGCAGAAGGGCCAGTCCCTGGAGAAGTGCCTGAACATCCTCAACGGCCTCAACAGCGCCCTCGACTACGAGGGCGGTGGCGAGGTGGTGCAGGGCCTGGCGCGCCTCTACGACTACTGCATCTACCGCCTCTCCGAGGTCAGCGTGAGCCTGTCGCTGGAAGGCCTGGACGAGGTGGTCAACCTGCTCGGCGTGCTGCGCGAGGGCTGGGACGGTGTCAGTGCCGCGCGTCGCTGAGGATTGCCGCGTCCTGCTGGAGCTCTACGCCGAGCTCGAGCGGGTACTGCGCGAGGACGACTGGATGGCCCTGGCCGGTGTCGACAAGGCCATCCGCGAACAGCTGCTGGTGCTGGCGCGCCAGCCCGGGCTGAGCGAGGAGGCGGGCAAGGCCCGGCAACGCTTGAAACGGCTGCACGAAGAGGCCTACCAGGCCTGTGCCGCCGAGTGTGAACGGCTGCGCCGCGTGCTGCTCAGCCACCTGGAATATGCCGAGGGGCGTACCGCCTACCGGCAAGTCAGCGGGAGTTGATTGTGCTGCAACTGATGACTGCGCCCACCCAGCAGGGACAGGCGAACAGCGAAGGCGTGCTGCCGGCCGCCGGCCAGGCGGGCGCCGACGCGCTGGGCTTCGCCCTGCTCGGCGATGCCCTGGCCGCCCAGCCGGAAGTGGCCGAGGAGCTGCCCGTCGAGCCGCTGCCGCAAGCCTCTGTCGAGGAGCCCGTGGTGCAGCCGGACAGCGAGCCGGCGCAGAGCGCCGAGCAGTGGCTGCTCAGCGTGCTGGGCCAGCGCCAGGTCAAGGTGCAGGCCCGCGAGGGCGAGCAGGAGGCAGCGACCGATGAGCCTGTCGATGGCCCCGTGCTGACCCTGTCGCCCGAGCTGCTGGTGCGTCTGCCACAGCCGCGTGCGGAAGAACTTGCGCCGCTCGCCGAGGCACCGCGCGCTGCCGTGCAGATGCTGCATCAGGCGCCTCGTGGCGAGGCCATGGGCGCGCTGCTGGCAGGGATCGGCCAGGCCGGCGAGGCGATGTCTGCCACGACTTCCACTACCGGCGAGACGCTGGCCGCGGTCGATGGCGCGGCGCCGGCGAGCCTGGCAGACAACGAATTGCTGCGTGGTCTGGGCAACAACACCCAGGCGCAGGTGCAGACCGACGCCACGCCGAGCCTGGAGCGCCAGCTCAAGCTGCAGGCGCCGGAGGCCAAGTGGGGCGAGCAGATGCTCGGCGCGCTGCGCGACAGTGTCGAGCTGCAACTGCAGCAGAAGGTGCAGAGCGCCACCATCCGCCTCGACCCGCCGGAGCTGGGTAGCCTGGAGATTCTCCTCAGCCACGATTCGGGCCGCCTCAACGTGCAGATCTCCGCTGCCCAGGGCGACGTCGCGCGCCTGCTGCAGCAGACCAGCGATCGCCTGCGCCAGGAACTGGTCGGGCAGAACTTCCTGCAGGTCAACGTGCAGGTCGGCAGCGACGCGCAGTCCGGCCAGCAGGGCCAGCAGCACAGCCGCTGGCGCCAGGCGCAGGACGAGCAACCGGTGGCCCAGGCCTTGCGCCTGGAGCCTGGCCAGAACGACGCCCGCCAAGGCGCGGGCGACGACGTATTGATCACCGTGTAGGGCCCGGCCCCGCACTCGCCGGCCCAGGGTGGCCGGCTCCCGAACACCACAGGAACTTCAGTCTTATGCCAACGTCGCGGATCCTTCTGATCGTCATCCTCCTCAGCTCGCTGATCAGCCTGGGCGGGGTAGGCGCCAATTACTTCCTGATGCGCTCGCTGCTGCAGGACAGCGCCCTGGCCGGTGGCCAGGCGCAGTTCGTCGAAGAAGCTCAGGCCGAGGAAGAGGAACCGGGCGAGTACCTGTTCTTCCCGGTGCAGAAGATCATCCTCAGCCTGCGTGGCGAGGATCAGGAACACTACTTCGTCCTCGACCTGGTGCTGCAGGCACCGCTAGACAGCGACAAGAAGAAGCTCGAGCAGGCCGACCCGATGGTGCGCAGCTCGGCGGTGGCGCACCTGTCGACCATGAAGTTCGCCGACCTGCGCGGCATGGCCATCACCGACCTGCAGCAGAGCCTGGAGAAGGCGCTGCTCGCCGACTTCGCCGCGCGCAAGGTGGTGGCGCCGTTCCAGCACGTGCTGGTCAGCAAGCTGGTTGTGCAGTAAGCCGCCATGCACGCGCTCGATCACGCATACGCCGCGCAAGCCCAGGCGCCGCTGACGCCTGCGGCGGAGCAGCGCTGGGTGCGCCAGTACCTGCCGCTGGTGCGCCGCATCGTCAGCCAGCTGGCGCTGCAGACCAGCCAGGCGCTGGATCGCGAGGACATGGAGCAGATCGGCCTGCTCGGCCTGCTCGAGTGCCTGCGCCGCTATGGCGAGCCCGACGAGCAGTTCGGCCGCTTCGCCGCCCTGCGTATCCGGGGTGCGATTCTCGACGAGCTGCGCCGCCAGGACTGGCGCCCGCGCCAGCTGCGCCAGCAGGTGCACAAGGTGCGCGATGCCATCCGTGCGCTGACCCGACGCCTGGGCCGCGCGCCGCAGGAAGACGAGGTACTGGCCGCCACCGGCATCTCTCGCGAGGACTATCAGGAGTTCCAGCGCGCCGACTATGCGGAAGCGGTGGAGAGCCTCGACGAGCTGCTGCAGAACGGCCACGAACATTTCCCCGAGGGCGGCGATTCGCTGGAAGAACGCCTGCTCAAGGAACGCCTGCTGGAGCAGGCGCTGAGCCGCCTCGACGAGCGCGAGCGGCTGATCCTCACCCTGTATTACCAGCACGAGCTGAGCCTCAAGGAAATCGCCCTGGTGCTCGATCTGACCGACGCCCGGGTGTGCCAGCTGAGCAAGCAGGCGATCGCCAAGGCCTGCCGTTTTCTAACCGATCCAACCTAGTGACAGAACCATGCAGAAACTACTCGGAGCTTTCATCATCATCGGCTGCGTGCTGGGCGGTTACGTCATGGCGCACGGTCAGCTGGCCACACTCTGGCAGCCTGCGGAGATCATCATCATCCTGGGTGCCGGCCTGGGTAGCCTGGTCGTCGGCAACCCCAAGGAAGTCCTGCACGAGATGCTGGTGCAGCTCAAGGCGGTGTTCGTCTACAAGCGTCGTGGCGAGGAGTTCCAGCGCCAGTTGCTGATGCTGCTCTACGAGCTGCTGGAGATGGTCGATGCCGGTGGCCTCAAGGTGCTCGACGAGCACATCGAGGAGCCGGAGCAGAGCGAGCTGTTCAGCAAGTACCCGCTGATCCTGGCCGAAGACAACCTGATGTTCTTCATCGCCGACAACTTCCGCCTGATGGCCATGGGCAAGATCAGCGCCCATGAGCTGGAAGGTTTCCTCGAGCAGGAGCTGGAGGCGATGGAGCACAGCCTGATGCAGCCGTCGCGCTCGCTGCACAAGATCGGCGAGTCGATGCCTGGCTTCGGCATCCTCGCGGCGATCATGGGTATCGTCATCACCATGGGCAACATCGGCGGCTCGGTGGCCGAGATCGGCTCGCACGTGGCGGCGGCCCTGGTCGGTACCTTCTTCGGCATCTTCATGTGCTACTGCATGATGGAGCCGCTATCCAACGCCATGGCCCAGCGCATCAAGACCGAGATGTCGGCGCTGGAGTGCGTGCGTACCACCCTGGTCGCCCACGTTGCCGGCAAGCCCACGCTGCTGGCGGTGGACGCCGGGCGCAAGCTGATCGAGCAGGACGTCAAGCCGACCTTCAAGCGCCTCGAGACCTGGGTGACCGAGTATGAGGAAGCGCGGGACGCACTGGCATGAGAGGCAACAGGAAGGGCGCCGAGCATGAGGTGATCATCAAACGGCGCGGGCGCAAGAATCACCATGAGGAGCACGGCGGCGCCTGGAAGGTGGCGTTCGCCGACTTCACCATGGCGATGATGGCGCTGTTCATGGTGCTGTGGGTGATCCAGCCGCAGATGAAGATGGAGAACCCGTCCTACGGCGACGAGCAGAGCAACCCGCTGCTCGACGGTGGTGCCGGCGTGTTCGACAGCGCCAACACCCGGCCCATCGAGTTCGAGGGCAGCCACACGCGCAAGGACTTCGATACCCAGAAGGACGCCACCCAGACCGCGCTGCTGGGCAAGCCGCAGCAGAGTGATGCGGCCGCCGCGCCGGCCGAGACTGGCCAGCCCAGCGCTGCGCGGCGCTACAACAGCAGCGAGGATCTCAAGGAGCTGGCTGCGCTGGTGCGCGAAGTCTCCGGGCAGGTCGACGCACTGGCCAACATCGAGGTCGAGGTGGTGCCGCAGGGCCTGCGCATCCTGATCAAGGACGACCAGCAGCGCTTCATGTTCGCCCGTGGCAGCGCCAAACTCGACCCGCACTTCCACAAGCTGCTCGGCGCGCTGTCCGGGGTTCTGGCCAAGGTCGACAACAAGCTGATCATCAGTGGTCACACCGATGCCGTGCCCTATCGCGGCAGCGCCGGCTACAACAACTGGAACCTCTCCGGCGACCGCGCCCTGCGCGCGCGCAACGTGCTGGTGAAAACCGGCCTGCCGCCGCTGCACGTGTTGCAGGTGGCGGCCCAGGCCGACGTCATGCCGCTACGCCCGGAGGACCCGGAGAACGGCGCCAACCGGCGCATCGAGCTGCTGCTGCTGACCAGCCGTGCCGAGACGCTGTACCGCGACCTGTTCGGCGAGGGCTATGCCGCCCAGGTGCACTACTCGCAGCAGGGCGCGCGCTTCGTCGAGGGGCAGCAGAAGGCCGCAGCGGACGGCGAGGCGGAGAAGGGCAAGCTGTGACTCAGAGACCGTCGCTGCGGCAGTACAGCTGACGGGTTTCCACGGCGATCAGGCAGGGGCCGGCTGGGCGCAGGTTGATGACCGAGTCGGCCTCGGTGCTGTACAGCAGGTTGAACAGCACGTGGTTGTCCAGCCGCGAGGCCTGGCTCAGCTCGGCCACCTCGCCCTTGTCCACGCGCAAACGCAAGTTGCCGGCGAAGGCCGACTCGATCTCGCCCGAGGTCTTGAGAATGGTGTCGCCCTGGCGGGTCATGGCGTAGAAACGCCCATCCTTGATCAGCATGCTGTGGCTGACCGGCAGCACCTGCCCATCCTTTTGCACCACGCTGCCGGCGGATTCGTAGCGGCCGTTGAACTCGCTGCTCGACTGGAAGTGGTACCAGGCCAGCGCGAGGCACAGCAGCAGGCCCAGGAGCAGGGCGCCGCCGAGCAGCAGCCAACGACACAGATAACGCGGAATCATTGCAGGCAGCCTCGCAGCAGCTGGTCGCCGACCTGGGTCAGCTGCGTTTCGTCGATCACCAGCCAGCTGTTGCTGCCGTTAGCGCGGGTGCAGAGCATTTCGTAGAGGTCGGCGGTCTTGGCGAAGCGTACCTTGGCCGGCTTCTCGGCCAGCTCCGCCAGGCGTGTGCTGAAGGCGGAAGTCTCTTCCAGCAGCTCGGCCAGGCCTTCGGCGCTGGGGCTGGAATAGGTGAAGTGCAGCTTGCCCAACTGATGTTCCTGGCGCGCCACCGGAGTCTGGAACAGCGCGTAGTGGATGCTCGACAGCACCAGCGCGCCGAGGCAGAGCAGGGTGCCGATGCACAGCACTACGCCATACAGGCGGCGCTGCGCCGAGGTCAGCGGCGGGCGCGGTGGCAGCTCCTTGCTCTCGCTGGTCGTGGCGACTTCGGCCTCGGCTTGCGGCGCGGCATTCAGGCACTTGGGATTGAACATGTAGCCGCGGCGCGGCAGGGTCTGGATGATCTCGCGGCGTTTTTCGTCGCCGAGCAACTGACGCAGGGTGTAGACCTGCTGGTTGAGGCTGCCCTGGCCGACCACTCGATCGCTCCAGGCATAGGCGAGCAGTTCCTCGCGCGGCACCACTTCCCCCGGGAAACGCAGCAGCCGCTCCAGCAGGCGGCTACCGGAAAAGCCCAGGTCGACCTTCTCCTCATGACCGTTGCGGTGCAGTACCAGCTGGTAGTGCGCCGGGTGGAAATGCGCGTGACAGTCCGCCCAGCCGGTGCGGATCACCAGCGTGGGAGCGCCCTCGGGCGGGTTCGATGACTGTGGTGCGGGGCTGGTCGTCATGATGTCGAAGTCGGTTTTCTAACCTTGCGTAGTAAGGAAGATACAAAAGGGCGACATTTTGACGTCATGATTTTGTTGTCACAAGTCCTGTTTCTGAACTGTGCCTATGGACGGTCTCGGCGATTAGTCGTATTGCGGCGCCGCCAGCGTCCAGCTAGCTAGAAACTAGCGGAAAAACAAACGCCCCGCACGAGGCGGGGCGCTGTATTACGCGGTATGCGCTGCGGGGGATTAGCCCAGCAGGGACATGACCATGCCTGGCATCTGGCCGGCTTGCTTGAGCATGGAGATGCCGGACTGCAGCAGCATGCTGTTCTTGGTCATGTTGGCGCTTTCCTGAGCGAAGTCGGCATCCATGATGCGACCTTTGGCCATGTCGGTGTTGTCCTTCATGTTGCTCAGGTTGTTGGCGGTGTGGTTCAGGCGGTTGATGGTGGCGCCGAACTGGGAGCGCAGGGTGCCTACGGCGTCCAGAGCGGTCTTGACCAGGTCGATGGTGGCGTTGGCCGCACCGGTGATTTCGGTGCCGGCGGTGGCAGCGCTACCAGCGGTGTAGACGGTGGACATGCCGTCCAGGGCGTCGGTCAGGGTCTGGATGGCGTCGGTACCGGCAGCGGTCAGGTCCAGGGTCATGGTTTCGGCGGAAGTGGAGCCGATCTGGAAGTCGACGGCGGCGGCGAATTTGCCAGCGCTGTTGTCCTTGCTGAACAGGGCTTCACCGGCGTAGCTGGTGTTGTCCATGATGTTGGCCAGCTCTTCGCCCAGCTGGTCGTACTCGGACTGCAGGGAGTCCAGGTCGTCGGCGCTGTTGGTGCCGTTGGCGCCCTGGGTGGCCAGGTCTTTCATGCGCTGCAGGATGTCGGTCATTTCGCTGAAGGCGCCTTCGGCGGTCTGCAGCAGGGACACGGAATCGTTGGTGTTGCGGATGGCTACGGCCATGCCACGGGACTGAGCGTTCAGGCGGGTGGCGATCTGCAGGCCGGCGGCGTCGTCGGCGGCGCTGTTGACGCGGAAGCCGGTGCCCAGGCGCTGCTGGTTGGTGCTCAGGGAGCTGTTGGTCTTGGTCAGGTTGGTTTGGGTGACCAGCGAGGAGTAGTTGGTGTGGATCGACAGAGCCATGATGGAAATCCTTCGTGCAAGTGGGCTTGTGTGAAGCTGGCTTTGATCGCCTGCTGAAGGGGTAAGGCGACAGGCCCGTCGAAGGCATTAAACGGATTTCGAAAATAATTGGCGCCATGCTTCCGGCGCTCTCTTGCGGCCGCGCTGCGCCGGGCTTCAGCGCAGGATGCTGCTGACTACGCCGCTCTCCAGCACCTGGGCATCGATGACCTTTTCGCTGGACAGATTGCGCACGCGGATCACCTCGCCCTGCTTGCCATCGGCCAGGGCCTCGCCATTGGCGCTGGCCTGAATGCCGTCCTGGCTGGCGACTATCTTCACCTTGTCGCCACGGCGTACCAGCAGCGCCGCATCCAGCAAACTGGGGTTGAGCAGCTGGCCGGCGCGAATGCGCCGTTTGGCGCTTTGTCCGGCGACCTGCTCGATATTTAGAAAGAAACCACGCCGCGCCTTGCTCAGGTCGGTGCGCTGCAGGCGCAGGTCATCCGCGCTGATGGTGCGATCACGCTCCAGCACGCGCACGGCGGTAACCATCGGCAGATAGACCTGGGCCTGGCTGAGCAGGGTGGCCTGCCAGCCGGCCTCGGCGCAGCGCAGCTGGAAGCGCTGGCGCTGCAGTGGGTCGGGATCACCGGCCAGGCGTTCCACGCTCGGCGCCGTGGGGCAGGGCGCCGCTGGTGCGTTGCCGAGCAGCTGGTGCTGCAGCTGGTAGTCCATGCCCTGCCAGCCTTGCTGCTGCGCATGGCTTTGCAGCAACTCGCGCATCGGTGCGGCGACGGCATCTTCCAGCTGTTGCTGCGCGGTCTCGGCGGCCTGCGCCGAGAGCATCGCGCTGCTGAGCAGCAAGGCGGAAACAACGCTTCCCCTTGCTCGCCGGCTGATGCGCAAAAGCGAAATGAGATTTCCCGTACGGCTTTTCTTTTCTTCTATTTTCTTCATTTAAATCAATATCTTACGAATAAATAAAAGGCCGGCACGGTTTGTGCTCAATGACCCGCAAGCGAATTTTGGTCGAGAGGTAAGCGGGCATGAGTATAAGGGTTGAGGAGGCGCTGGGCGTGCACACGCGAGCGCTGGAGTTGCGCATGCAGCGCAGCGAGATTCTCGCCGCCAACCTGGCCAACGAGGACACGCCGGGCTTCCAGGCGCGCGACATCGATTTCGCCGCCGAGATGCGTCGGCTCGAACATGCGCCGGCCGATCAGGTGCGTGCTGCGCTGGACGACGGCCAGCTGAAGTTCCGCGTGCCGCACCAGCCCTCGCAGGACGGCAACAGCGTCGAGGCGGGTGTCGAGCAGACCGAATTCTCGCGCAACTCCATGGACTTCCAGACCAGCCTGACTTTCCTCGGCATGAAGTTCCGTGGCCTCCGACAAGCCATCGAAGGACGCTGATCGCCATGGCATTCGATTCCATCTATCGCATCGCCGGTTCGGCGATGAACGCGCAGACCGTGCGCCTCAACACCGTGGCCAGCAACCTGGCCAACGCCGACTCCGCCGCAGCCAGTGCCGAGGATGTGTACAAGGCGCGCAAGCCGCTGTTCGCCGCGGTGTACGGCAATGACGAGCTGACCCGCGACGTCGGCATGGGCGGCGCCCATGTGCAGGTGCTCGACGTGGTCACCTCCGGGCGTGATCCGCAGCGCCGCTATGAGCCGGGCAACCCGCTGGCCGACCGCGACGGCTACGTGTTCTACCCGGACGTCAACGAGATCGAGGAAATGACCGACATGATGTCGGCCACCCGCAGCTTCGAGACCAACGTCGAAGTGCTCAATCGCATCAAGAGCATGCAGCAGGGCCTGCTCAAACTGGGAGAGTCCTGATGGCTACCGTCAACGCCACCAGCCAGAGCGGCACCAGCTACAGCACCGATGACAGCATCAAGCAGGCAGTCAACCTGAGCGAGGCGACGCAGCTGGAGAACAGCTTCATCAGCCTGATGGTCGCGCAGATCCAGTACCAGGACCCGACCAACCCGGTGGACAGCACCGAGTTCCTCAACCAGTTCTCCGCCATGAGCCAGGTCAAGAGCATGGAGAACATGGCCAGCTTGGCGCAGAACAACCTGATCCTCACCGACAACCTGCAGACCCTCACCGCCGCCGGCCTGGTCGGCCAGCAGGTGAAGGTGGCGGTGGATAGCCTGGAGTTGGGCGGCGAAGTGATCGAAGGCCAGCTCAACATGGCGCACGCCTCGGGCACCACCACCCTGGTGCTGACCGACGCCAGCGGGCGCAAGACCAAGATCCAGCTCGGCCCGCAGGAGCCGGGCCTGGCCGATTTCCGCATCGACCCGCAGGCCCTGGGTCTGGCGCCGGGCAGCTACGGCGTGGCGGTCGAGACCGACAGCGGCGAGTCGCCCAAAGTGGAGATCAGCGGCCTGGTCAACAACGTGCGGGTCAGCGCCGACGGTCCGGTGCTGGAAGTGCAGGGCGCCGGTTCGGTGCCGTTCTACAACATCGTCGAATTCGGCCAGCCCGCTTCCATCGCGGCGCTGTGATTGCACCTTTGCGAATCCAAGAGGTTTAACACATGAGCTTCAATATCGCCCTGACCGGCCTCAACGCGGTCAACGAGCAGCTGGACACCATCAGCCACAACATCGCCAACGTCGGCACCACCGGCTTCAAGTCGTCGCGCACCGAGTTCGGCAGCGTTTACGCCGACAGCCAGGCCATGGGCGTGGAAGTGATCGGCACCACCCAGAGCATCAGCCAGGGCGGTTCGCTGGTCAGCACCGGGCGCGGCCTGGACCTGGCCATCTCCGGCGGCGGTTTCTTCGTCACCAAGGGCACTAACGGCGACATCAGCTACACCCGCGCCGGTGTGTTCGGCACCGACAACGCCAACTTCATCACCAACAACCTCGGGCAGAAGGTCCAGGGCTACCCGGTAGATGCCAACGGCAACCTGCTGGTCGGCGCCATCGGCGACCTGCAGCTGCAGAGCGCCAACCTGCCGGCCAAGGCCAGCGACACTCTGGCCTTCGTCGCCAACCTGGATGCCAACGAGACGGTGCCGACCGTGGCGCCGTTCGACCCGGCCAACGCCGACACCTTCAACTCCACCTACACCACCAAGGTCTACGACTCGCTGGGCAAGGAACACACCCTGACCCAGTACTTCGTCAAGACCGGCGCCAACACCTGGAACGCCCACTACTACGCCGATGGCGCCGCCGTCGGCGGCCCGCAGGCGCTGACCTTCACCACCGCCGGCACCCTGGCCACGCCGGTGGGCACGGTCAACGTCGGCTTCGCCGCGCCGGGTGCCGATCCGGTCGCCATCGCCGTCGACTACAGCGGCTCCAGCCAGTACGGCTCGGACTTCGTGGTCACCACCAACCGCGCCTCCGGCTACGCCGCCGGCGAGCAGACCGGCATCGCCGTGGAGAAGGACGGCCGCGTCTACGCCAACTACAGCAACGGCCAGCGCATGCTGCAGGGCCAGGTGGTACTAGCCACCTTCGCCAATCCCAACGGCCTGAACAACGAGAGCGGCACCGCGTGGAGCGAGACCGCCGAATCCGGCCAGCCGCTGCTCGGCATTCCCGGTGTCGGCCAGCTCGGCGTGCTCGCCGCCGGCGCCCTGGAAAGCTCCAACGTCGACCTGACCCAGCAGTTGGTCGGCCTGATGGAAGGCCAGCGCAACTACCAGGCCAACACCAAGGTGCTGTCCACCGACAAGGAACTCACCCAAGTGCTGTTCGGCGCGATCTGAGGCTGACCCATGGACCGTTTGGGATACACGGCGATGACCGCCGCCAGCCGCACCATGCTCTCGCTGCAGGTGCGCGCCAACAACCTGGCCAACGTCAACACCCCGGGCTTCCGCGCCGACATGGAGCGCGCCCGTGCGGTGGATGTCGAGGGCTATGGCTACGACAGCCGGCACATGGCGGTGGTGGAGAACAACGGCGTCAACCTGAGCTCCGGCAGCCTGATGGCCACCGGCCGAGACCTCGACTTCGCGGTGCGCGGCCCCGGCCTGATCGCCGTGCAGGACGCTAACGGCGAGGCCTACACGCGCCAGGGCAACATGCTGATCGATGCCAATGGCCAGCTCAGCATCAACGGCCGCGCCGTGCTCGGCGAGGGCGGCCCGATCGTGCTGCCGGAATACGACAGCCTGACCATCGGCAACGACGGCACCGTGTCCATCGTGCCGCGCGGTGATTTCGTCACCGCCGAGGTAGACCGCATCCGTCTGGTCGATGCCCCGGCCGAGGCGCTGATGAAGAACGCCGCCGGCCTGCTGGTACGCAAGGACGGCCAGCCGGCCGAGCAGCTGGAGAACGTCAACCTGGCCAGCGGCCACCTGGAGGCCAGCAACGTCTCGGCCATCGATCAGCTGACCGCGACCATGAGCCTGAATCGTCTGTTCGAGACCCAGGTGAAGATGATGAAGGCCGCCGAGGATCTGTCCGAGGCCGGCAACCGCATGATTCGCGGTTAAGGAGAGAGTTATGAGTTCCGCACTGTGGGTCAGCAAGACCGGCCTGGCCGCCCAGGACACCGCCCTGTCGGCGGTGGCCAACAACCTGGCCAACGTCAACACCACCGGCTTCAAGAGCGACCGCGTCGCCTTCGAGGACCTGTTCTACTCCATCGAACTGCAGCCAGGTGCGCAGGCCGATGAGGTCAACACCGTGCCCTCGGGCATCCAGCTCGGCAGCGGCGTGCGCGTCGCCGGCACGCAGAAGGTGTTCACCGAAGGCAGCATGCAGACCACCGGCCAGCCGATGGACCTGGCGATCATCGGCCGCGGCTTCCTCCAGGTCGAGGCGCCCAACGGCGACATCTACTACACCGAGAACGGCCAGCTGCAGCTCAACGCCGAGGGCATGGTGGTCAACTCCCAGGGCCTGCCGCTGACTCCGGCCATCGAAGTACCGGTCGGCAGCAGCAGCTTCACCGTGGGCAGCGACGGTATCGTCACCGCCATCCTGCCGGGCGACACCACGCCCAGCGAGCTGGGCCAGATCACCCTGGTCAACTTCACCAACCCGGCCGGCCTCGAGGCCCTGGGTGGCAACCTCTATCGCGAGACCGTGGCCAGCGGCGAGCCGGTGGAAGGCGTGCCGGGCGAGGAAGGCCTGGGCACCCTCAAGCAGGGCGTGCTGGAAGGCTCCAACGTGCAGGTGGTCGAGGCCATGGTCAACATGATCGCCATCCAGCGCGCCTACGAGGCCAACGCCAAGGTGCTGGACGCTGCGTCCGGCATGCAGCAGTTCCTCAACCAGACCGTGTGATCGCCATGAAACGCCTGTCGATCCTCCGCACCCTGGCCCTGCCTTCCGTTCTGGCTCTGCTGGGTGGCTGCGCCAGCTTCAACGAGATGCTGCCGGACGAGGACTCCACCGCCTACCAGCCGCCGGAGCTGGACTACAGCCTGCCGCCGACCACCGGCGGCGGCCTGTACCGCACCGGCTACGGTTCGCTGACCCAGGACCAGCGCGCCCTGCGTATCGGCGACATCCTCACCGTGGTGCTGGAGGAACAGACCCAGTCGAGCAAGAGCGCCGGTACCAGCTTCGGCAAGAGCGGCAGCATCTCGGTGCCGATGCCGACCATCCTCAACAAGGACTACGACCAGCTGACCACCTCGGCCGAGGCCGAGCGCGACTTCGACGGTTCGGCCGAGAGCTCGCAGCAGAACTCGCTGCGCGGCTCCATCGCCGTCACCGTGCACCGCGTGCTGCCCAACGGCACCCTCGTGGTCAAGGGCGAGAAGGCGCTGCGCCTGAACCAGGGCGAGGAATTCATCCGCCTCACCGGCCTGGTGCGGGTCGACGACATCAACCGTTTCAACCAGATCTCCTCGCAGAACGTGGCCAACGCGCGCATCTCCTACGCCGGCCGCGGCGTGCTCAACGACAGCAACTCGGCCGGCTGGCTGACGCGCTTCTTCACCAGCCCCATTTTCCCGCTCTGAGGCGACGCCGTTCATGCGCCCGATCTACTTCTTCCTGTCCTCGCTGCTGCTGTGCTGGCCGCTGGCGGCGCGCGCCGTGCCGCTGCTCGACCTGGCCGATGTCGAGGGTATCCGTGGCAACCAGCTGATCGGCTACGGCCTGGTGATCGGCCTGGACGGCACCGGTGACAAGAACCAGGTGAAGTTCACCAGCCAGTCGGTGGCCAACATGATCAAGCAGTTCGGCGTGAACCTGCCGCCGAACGTCGATCCCAAGCTGAAGAACGTCGCCGCGGTGATGGTCACCGCCGAGGTGCCGCCGTCCTACAGTCCGGGGCAGACGGTGGACGTCACCATCGCCTCGCTGGGCGACGCCAAGAGCCTGCGCGGCGGCCAGCTGCTGATGACCCCGCTGCGCGGCGTCGATGGCGAGACCTACGCCCTGGCCCAGGGCGCCCTGGTGGTCGGCGGCCTCAATGCCAGCGGGCAGAGCGGCTCCAGCGTGGCGATCAACAGTGCCAACGGCGGGCGCATCCCCAACGGCGGCACCATCGAACGGATGATTCCCAGCGACTTCGCCACCCGCCCGGACATCATGCTCAACCTGCGCCAGCCCAGCTTCCAGACCGCGACCAAGGTGGTCACCGCGCTGGAGCGGGTGTTCGGCCCCGGCACCGCCCAGGCACTCGACGGCACCAAGATCAGCGTGCGCGCGCCGCAGTCGCCGAGCCAGCGCACCAGCTTCATGGCCCTGCTGGAAACGGTCGAGGTGCAGGAAGGCCGCGAGCGGCCCAAGGTGGTGTTCAACAGCCGCACCGGCACCGTGGTGGTGGGGCAGGGCGTGCGGGTGAAAGCCGCCGCCGTGGCCCACGGCACCCTTACCGTGACCATCAGCGAGAACCCCCAGGTCAGCCAGCCCAATGCCTTCTCCCAGGGCCAGACCGCGGTGACCCCGCAATCCGACGTGGAGGTGAGCCAGGACCGCAACGCCATGTTCAAGTGGCCGGAAGGCGCCAGCCTGGAGAGCATCATCAACACGGTGAACAGCCTGGGCGCCACGCCTGACGACGTGATGAGCATCCTGCAGTCGCTGGAGCAGGCCGGCGCGCTGAACGCAGAACTGATAGTGATCTGACGCATGAGCATCGTTTCCCTGCCGACCACCCTGAACACCCTGCGCCGCACCGCCGGCAGCGACCCGCGAGGGCAGCTGGAGGTTGCCTCCGAGCAGTTCGAGGCGCTGTTCCTGCAACAGATCCTCAAGCAGATGCGCAAGGCCGGCGACGTGCTGTCCGCCGGCAACCCGATGCGCAACCGCGAGCTGGATACCATGCGCGACTTCTATGACGAGGTGCTGGCCGAGACTTTGGCGGAGAAGAAGCAGACCGGCATCGCCGACCTGCTGGTACGCCAGCTATCCGGCGGCACGCCGAGCGCCGAGCAACTGGCCGCCGCCGAGCAGAGCGCGCGTGGCGCCGAACTGCAGCGCAGCTCGATCGCCAGCGTCAACGTCACCCCGTTGGCCGGTGTCTGGCGGCGCGGCGTGGAGGCTGCCGAGCATGTCTGGCAGCGCGGCACCGATGTCTTCTCGGCGCTGGTCGACAGCGTGATCAAGCACGAGTCGGCCGGCAACGTCGCCGCTGTGTCGCCCAAGGGCGCGCGCGGCCTGATGCAGCTGATGCCGGACACCGCGCGGGAGATGGCAGCCAAGCTCGGCCTGGACTTCGACGAGCAGCGCCTGACCGCCGACGGCGAATACAACAAGCGCCTGGGTATCGCCTACCTGGACGAGATGATGCAGCGCTACGACGGCCACCAGGCCCTGGCGCTGGCTGCCTACAACGCCGGCCCCGGCAAGGTCGACGAGTGGCTGCAGAGCCTCGGCGATCCGCGCACCGGGCAGATCGGCGCCGAGGCCTGGGTACAGCGCATTCCCTACGAGGAAACCCGCAACTACACGCGCAACATCCTCCACGACCTGCGCCGCAACCAGGCCAGCGTCGAGCCGGCGCGCGAGCTGCCGCGTGGCGAGCTGGAGCGCGCCCTGCAGCGCAACGAGCAGCTGCGTAGCGGCGAATTGCTGAGCCAGGTCGAGGACCTGCGTCCGACGCTGCACGACGAATTTAATGAAGCGACCGATTCCGTCGCCTATCAGCAGAAGAACTCCCCTGATCCGCAGGCGGGCCTGCACCAGTCGCTGTCCGCGGCCTTTGCCCAGCCCATCCGGATCGAGCCGAAAGGAAGAATTTCGTGAGCATCCTCAGCCAGATCGGCTACAGCGGCGTACGCGCCTCCCAGGTGGCGATGAACACCACCGGGCAGAACATCGCCAACGTCAACACGCCGGGCTTCAGCCGTCTGAATACCCAGATGAGCTCGCTGTCCGGGCGTGACCGCCTGAATGCCGGTGGCGGCGTCGAGGTCACCAGCATTCGCCGCCTGGCCGACGACTTCCAGAACCAGCAGCTGTGGCGTGCCAGCACCGAGCAGTACTACTTCGAGGGCGCGCAGCAGTACCTCGGCGCCCTGGAGAAGCTGATGAGCGGCGACGGCGCCAGCATCAGCGTGGGCCTGGACAACTTCTTCGCCGCGCTCAGCGCCGCCAGCTCGACGCCGGAATCCCTGGCCATGCGCCAGCAGATCATCAGCGAGTCGAAGAACCTGGCGCAGCGCTTCAACAGCCTCAACGGCAATATCGGCGCCCAGCTCGCCGCGCTCAAGGAACAGCGCGTGGCGATGAGCGACGAGATCAACGGCCTCAACGCCAATATCGCCGAGCTCAACCGGCAGATCACCGAGACCCAGGCGGTCGGCGGCGACACCTCGGCCCTGCGCGACCATCGCGACAGCCTGGTCGGCCAGCTCAGCAAGTTCGCCAAGATCCGCACCCACGAAGTGCCGGACGGCTCGCTCACCGTGTCCCTGGCCAACGGCCAGCCGCTGGTGGCTGGCAACTCTGCCGGCACCCTGCAGGTCAGCCAGTTGCCGACCGGCGAGCAGCAGATCGCCCTGACCTTTGCAGGCACCAGCTTCCCGTTGCAGCAGGACGGCATCGGCGGCTCGCTCGGCGCGCTGTACGACAGCGAATACGACAACCTGCGGCCGATGCAGGACGCCCTGCACGACATGGCCGAGCAGCTGGCCGACATGGTCAACACCACCCTGGGCGGCGGCTTCGACCTGGCCGGCAACCCGGGCCAGGACCTGTTCGTCTACAACCCGGCCAGCACCAGCGCTATGTTGCAGGTTGCTGATCTCAGCGCCGAGGAGTTGGCCCTGTCGTCGGCTTCCGGCGAGGTGGGCAACAACCAGGTGCTGCTGCAGCTGCTCGACCTGAAGAGCCAGACCATCACTCTCAACGGCAGCTCGGTGACTCTCAACGACGCCTACGCCGGGCTGATCGGGCAGATCGCCAGCGACAGCCGGCAGAACCAGGCCGACCTCAAGTCGGCCACCGTGGTGACCCAGCAGGCCCAGGCCCAGCGCGACGGCGTCAGCGCGGTGAATCTGGACGAGGAGGCGGTCAACCTGATGACCTATCAGCAGGCCTACCAGGCCAACATGAAGGTCATCAGCACCGCCAAGGAAGTCTTCGACGCCGTACTGGCGGCCTTCTGACGGGAGTCGAAACCATGCGTATCACCAACGCCCAGATCACCGCGATGATGCACAGCTCGATGAACGCCAACTCGGCCGAGCTGGGCAAGCTGATGCAACAGATGTCCAGCGGCCAGCGCATCCTGCAGCCGTCCGACGACCCCATCGCCAGCGTGCGCATGCTGCGTATTCAGCGCGAAGAGGCGAGCCTCACCCAGTTCCGCAGCAACATCACCATGGTCTCCGGCAACCTGTCGACCCAGGAGACCAACCTCTCGTCCATGTCCGACCTCAGCCTCAACGTACGCGACCTGCTGCTGTGGGCGGCCAACACCGGCGCCAACGCCGGCGAGGACGTGGCGGCCATGGCCGGCGAGCTGGCCAGCCTGGAGCAGACCCTGGTCAGCTACGTGAACGTGCGCGACGAGGAGGGCCGCTACCTGTTCGCCGGCACCCTCAGCGACCGCCCGGCGGTGGTGTTCGATGCCGCCACCCAGACCTACGTGGCCAACGGCAACGACAAGCACCGCCAGGCGGCGGTAGCCAACGGCGTGCTGGTCGACGAGAACACCACGGCGCTGGAAATCTTCGGCCCGGGCATGGACCTGCTCAACCAGCTGCACGCCACCGTCGCCGTGCTACAGGACCCGGCGCTGGACATCACCGATCCGGCGGTGGCCCAGCAGATCCGCGACACCATCGACCAGCTCGACCTGACCCACGGCCAGATGCTCGGCGCCATCACCGAGCTGGGCGGCCGGCAGAACACCCTGACCCTGCTCAACGGCAGCAACGAGGAGGTGTCGCTGGTCAACCAGAAGCTCGACGGCGAGCTGTCGCAGCTCGACTACGCCGGCGCCAGCATCGACCTGAACAACTACCAGCTGGCGCTGCAGGCGTCGCAGAAGACCTACCTGAAGATTAATCAGTTGTCCCTGTTCCAGCTGTTGTAAGGCACGGAGAGCGCCGATGAAGGTCGACAAGCAGCTGCCCGTACTCACGGGCATCGACACCCAGGGCCAGCGCCCGAGCGTGCTGCGCGAGAGCGCACCGGCCAAGACCCGCCGCAGCGAGCCGCGGCAGGCCGAGCAGGCGCAGCCCGAGCGCAACCAGGGTAAGGGCGCCAGCTTCAACCTGCAGCTCAACCAACAGCTGTCGTCGATGCAGTCGGCCGAGAGTTATCTCGACCAGCTGGCCAGCCGCCTGCGCCAGCTCAAGCTCAACCTCAGCCGCGAGCTGAGCGGCAGCCAGGCGAGTGACCGCGAGGGCCTCAAGCAGGCCATGCGCGAGGTCGAACAGCTGCTCGACGAACGCAGCCAGCGCTCCGCCGGCACCCTCGACGCCAACCTGCGCCTGCGTCTCACCGAGCCGGTGCGCAGCCGCTTCAGCATCCAGGGCCTGGAGTCCATCGAGCAGCTGCAGCAGGCCGGCAAGGAGACCCTACTGTTCGGCGCCGGACGCCAGCTGGCTGAGCCGCTGGCGGTGGTGCTGGACGAGGGCATGAGTACCGAACAGCTGCTGCGCCGCTTCAATGCCGGCCTCGGCCAGGCCGGCATTCGTGCCGAGCTGGAGCAGGGCGGCGCGCTGAAGTTTTCCGCCCGCGAGAGCGACTGGCAGGAGCTGCGTGGCCAGCTCACCGTGCAGGGCGAGGGCAAACTGGCGGCCAAGGTGCAGAGCCGGGTACAGACCCAGGAAGAGGAGCTGATCAGCTTCCCGCCGGAAGTCAGCGCCGACAGCTACCGCGAGCTGCGCCGGGTGCTCGACAGCGTGGTGTCGGCGCTCGACCGCGTCGGCGCGATCCGCGACCAGATCAGCCATCGTCAGCAGGAGATCCGCGAGTTTCTCGCCCGCCAGGCCGAGCTGGACGAGAGCCAGTGGGCGCGTGACTACGCCGGCCAGGTGTTCAACCTGATGCAGCGCAGCCCGTCGAGCTACGCGGCGGTGACCCAGACCGTGGTGGCCCAGGCCAACATCAGCCGCTTCTCGGTGGTCAGTCTGCTGTCCTGACGGTCTCGCGGGTGGCCAGCCAGCACAGCAGCGAGCCGCCGATGACCATCGCCACGCCCTGCCAGAACGAGGCGCCCAGCGGCGTGGCCAGCCAGACCATGGCGAACAGCGCCGAGAGCACCGGGGTGAAGTAGGAGGCGGTGGCCATCAGGGTCAGGTTGCCGCGCAGGATGCCCAGGTTCCACAGCGCATAGCCGCCCGCCATGGCCGCCGCCGCGGCGAGTAGCTCCAGGCTGGCCGGCAGGGTGAACACCAGCGGCTGCTGCTCGCCCGACAGATACTTCAGCCACAGCGTGGCCGCCACCAGGATGAAGAACAGCACCACGCCGTTGCGGCCCTCGGCATAGCGCTTGGTCACGTTGCAATACAGCCCCCAGAGCACCGCGCCGGTGAACGCCAGGCCGTAGGCGAGCGGGTTACTGGCGGCGTTGGCCAGGGTCTGCTGCAGGGACACCGGCTGATCGCCGCTGGCCACCCAGACGATACCGAGCAGCGCCAGGGCGATGCCCGGCACTATCGGCCAGCGTGCGCGCTGGCCGTTCATGACGATGGCCAGAAGAATGGTGAAGCACGGCCACAGGTAGTTGATCACGCTGATCTCGATGGCCTGGGCGCGGTTGTCGGCAAAGCCCAGCGACAGTGACAGGCACCACTCGTAGGTGACGAACAGCAGGCTGCCGAACACCAGATAGATGGGTGGCAGACCACGCAGGCGCGGGCGTCCGAGCAGCGGCACGAGCAGCAGGGCACCGACCGTGTAGATCAACGCCGCACCGCCGATGACGCCGAACTGCTCGCTGACCCCACGGATCAGCCCGACGATGGTGCTCCACAGGAGGATGGCGGCGAAGCCGCAGAGGGTCGCCGCGTTGCGACCGAGGGATGAGGACATGCTGACTCCGGAACTGCAGGCGAGGGCTGCTTGCCCTCGGCACGCGAGTCTAGTGCCCGACGGCGTCAGTTCAAAGGCGCCGGTTCGGCTCCTTTAGTCTTAGGTGGCGATTGCCGAGGACCCTACCGCCGCTCTGCGAATCGGATATCTACTACAGCGCTCTCGGAAAACCCTCGCATACCGCCAGAACCGCGCTGCGGAGACTGCCAGCAACGAAACTTGCTGGAGTCGCCGTGATGAAACAGCCGCTACGCGTTACTTCTCCGTCGTTGAGCAATCTTCGGCGCAATCGCCTGGCCCAGGCCATCAGCCTGATCCTTGCCGGTATTTTCGGTTTGCAGATAATCGAGGCAGAAGCCGAGGATGCGGTGATCTCCGCCGGCCCGGCCGAACTCAACCAGCCGTCCCAGGCCAGCCTCGAAATCGAGCTCCAACCTTCTTATCTGGACATCGCCATGCAGGCGGTGCGCTCGGCGCCCATGGTCTTCGGGGCGCCTGCTCCTATCACCGTCAGCACTAATGCTGGTGTGGGCATCAGTGGTGCAGGTACTCACGACGAGGCAACGGTCAATCTCGCCGCCGCCACCAGCACCGGCGTGAAAGCCGATGGCGGCGTCATCGAGTTCAATCAGGGCGAGGTAAAAAGCGGCGCCATCAGTGCGGCGACCGCCAAAGGCCAGACCGGTTTGAGCGCCACTAACGGCGGGGAAATTCGCGGTGCTGGCATTACCGTCGACATGAGCCCGAAAACCGCCGCCAGCGTGGCGGTAAATGCCACCGATATGACCGGTGCGCTGGCCACACAGGGTGGCATCCTCACCCTGGAAGACACGGCGATTCTGATGGGCGGCGGCGTCAGCGGCTTGAACAATCGGGGCCTGGTCAGCATCGGCGGTATTGTCGATTTCAGCGGCGGTGCGATCAGCACCTTGTCCAAAGGCTCGGTAGCCGTGCAGGCCATGGACGGTGGCCAGATCGTGCTGCGCAATGGCACCACGGTGACCACCACCGGCAATAGCGGCACGACCCAGGCCAGTCACGGTCTGCTGGCGCAGAACGGTGGGCAGATCGTCGCCGATGGCATTCAGGTGACCACTAGCGGTTCGGCCGCCAGCGCGGCACGGGCCGATGGCGGCAGCATGCAACTGAGTAACAGCACACTGAGTGTCAACGGTTCCGCTACCAGTACCACGACCACGGCGGTGATACACGCCCAGAATGGCGGTCAGGTCAGCGGTAGCGGCCTGACCCTCAACAGTGCTGGCAACTATGTCGGTGGCGTTCGCGCCGAAGGGGCGGGCAGCCAGGTGAGCCTGGAGAACAGCTCGGTGCAGGTCGATGGTGCCGGTGTTGTCGGTAATCCATCCGCCGCCGCACGAGCCATGGCCGGTGCCAGCGTGGTGCTCAAACAGAGTGATCTGCTGGCCAAGGGTACCTATGGCCATGGTGTCTCGGTGGAGGGCGCCGGCTCCACGGCGCTGATTAGCCATTCCAACGTGACCACCCAGGGCGCCCGTTCCACCGGGCTGAACATTACCGCCGGCGGTGCTGCCGATATGCGTAACAGCTCGGTGCGGGTCGAAGGCAATGTCGGCCCGGCCGGCCCTGGCGTGCTGGTGGAAAACGCCGGATCGACCCTGAGCATGAGTGACAGCGATATCACCACCACACAGAAATCCAGCTATGGCGTGCGTGCTCTGGACAGCGCGGTGGTGGACATTCGCGGCGGCAAGGTAGACACCGCAGGCGACTATTCCGCCGGTATCAGTGCCGCGCAATCCAGCGTTACCGCCACCGACGTCACCGTGCACACCAGTGGCAATGAGAACGCCATGGGCGTGGTGGCCGACCTGGGCGCCACCGTCACCCTCAACGGCGGTTCGGTGACCACCACCGGCAATGGCTCGCCGATTGCCTCCAATCTCACCTATGCCCATGGCCTGGTGTCGCGCAACGCCGGCGCGCTGCTGGTGGCCAACGGCACCAGCGTGCACACCACTGGCAGCCAGTCCTACGGGGCGGCGGTGGACGATGGCGGCAGCATGATCCTCAACAACCTCGCGGTAAAAACCGAAGGCGCCACCTCTCGTGGCCTGTATGCCGGCATTGGCGCGGCCAAGCCCGGTGCGGTCAGCCTGGTCGGCAACAACATCAGCGTGGAAACCCTGGGCAGCAACGCCGCCGGTGCTTTTGTCAGCCGCAAGTTCAAGGATGAAAGCGCCGAGCTGACCCTCAACAACAGCAGCGTGGTGACCCATGGCGCGCTGTCCTACGCGTTGCAGGCCGAGTCCGGTGCCACCCTCAACGCCAACCACAGCGTGGTCAGCAGCGATGGCAGCGGCGCCCATGGTGCGCTCGCCAACAGCCAGGGCACGCAGATGAACCTCGACCAGGTAGCGATCAGTGCCAGCGGCGATAGCGCCCACGGCGCCCTGGTGAAAAACGGCGCACAACTCGATGGTAGCCACGTGCAACTGAGCGCTAGCGGTGCCCAGTCTGCGGCGTTGGCCACTCAGGCCGAAGTGGGCAGCGAAAACCGCGTGCATATCGATCAGGGTGTACTCAACAACCACAGCGGCGCCACAGTCGATGTCAGCGGCGCCGCGAGCATTGCCCTGGACCATGTGGTGGCCGGCGGCAGTGGCCAGTGGCTGAATGTCGACCGCTCCGTCACGGCCGACGGGCTCGCCAACCTCGAGCTGAAGTCCTCGCTGGTCAGCGGCTCGGCCAAAACCGCCAGCGGCAGCACCGCCAACCTGAGCATGCGCGACACCAGCCTTTGGCAACTGACCGGCGATTCCAACCTCAGCAGCCTGCGCAACGATGCCAGCCTGATCGACTTCAGCGCGCCATTGGGCGGTGCCTTCAAGCGCCTGACCGTGAATGACTATCACGGCGCCAACGGCACCATCGCCCTCAACACACACCTATATGACGATGCGTCGCCCTCGGACCGTGTGGTGATCGATGGTGGCAAGGCTACTGGCAGCAGCAACCTGGCGATTCGCAACGCCGGCGGCGCCGGTGCCCTGACCACCGGCAACGGCATCATGGTGGTCGACGCGGTCAATGGTGGTGGTACCGAGCAGGGGGCTTTCCGCCTGCTTAACCAGGTGAAAGCCGGACCCTACGAGTACCTGCTGTATCGCGGTAGCCGCGACGACAGCAATGCCGATGCCTGGTATCTGCGTTCGACCATCGAACCTGATGACCCAGGATGGCCTGAGAAAGAAAAGCCCAACTATCGCGTAGAGACCTCGCTCTACAGTGCCGTACCGGAGATGGCCCTGCGCTACAGCCATGCTCTGCTGGACACCCTGCACGAACGGGTTGGCGAGGAGCGTCGCCTGTCCACTGACCCTTTGCCGACCGAGGAGGTGGATGAATATGGTCCGTCGCTGGGCTGGGGGCGGGTGATCTACCAGGTCGGCGAGGCAGGCGGGCGCGACGAGGGTGCTGCCAGTTTCGATTACGACGTCAACGCCTTCCAGGTCGGCCTCGATCTGTATCGCAACGAGGATGTTGATGGCAGCCTGGATATCGCCGGCCTGTCTTTCGCTTCCGGAAAAATGTACGGCAGCGTCGAGCATGGCGACGGCCGTGATGCCGGCCATGATCGTCTGCGCGCCCACAGCCTGGGTGGCTACTGGACCCACTTCGGCCCCGAGGGTTGGTACGTCGACGGCGTGTTGCAGTTCAGTACCTTCGATATCGAGTCCGACTCGGCCGATGACCAGCACCTGGAGACCGATGGCAGGGGCATCAGTGCATCGCTGGAAGCGGGCTACCCCTTCGAGGTGGATGACGATCTGTTCGTCGAGCCCCAGGCGCAGGTAATAGTCAGCCGCATCGAGCTGGACGATAGCCATGACGGTGCTGCCGGCGTGCGCTTCGAGGACGTCGACTCGCTGGCCGCCAGGCTGGGCCTGCGCATCGCCCAGGACTGGTTCGACGAGGATGACGACGGGGAAATCCGGCGCACCACGGCCTGGATTCGCCCAAGTATCTGGCACGAGTTCAAGGGGCAGCCGCAGACCGAGTTCTCCTCGGCCTCCGGGTACGTGCCTTTCACCTCCGACATGAGTGGCACGACTGGGGAAATCAATCTGGGCATCGATCACCAGGTCGATGACAACACCACCTTCACCTTTTCCGCCGGCTATCAGAAAGGCTTCGACGATGACAGCAGCGGCTACGAAGGCATCATCGGGGTCAAGGTCGATTTCTGAGCGAGAGCAGGAGCCGGCACCGCCGGCTTCTAGGGAGGAGCCAGCATGAACAGCTACACCAAGCGTGTGATCGAACACTGCACCAATGCGCTCAATTATGGTGGTGCCAGCCTGGTGCAGATCATCGGCAAGCTAGGCGAGGTCGGTATCGAATCCTGCCATGTCGATTACCGGATTCCGGCGCTGATCTTCTATGCGCCCAGTGGCGCTTCATACAGCCTGCCGTTGTCGACGCCCGAAGAGCCCATCGCCACAGGCTTCGACTGCCCGGCATTGCAGAACGCGCTGGATGCGGCCAACAGTGGTGATCTGGGCTTTGCCGAGTTTAAGCGCTGCACCCTGGAGGCCGGTTGCATCGGCTTCTTCATCTGGCTGGATGGTTGGCACGCCACCTTCCTTGGTCGCCATGGCGAGATTCACGATGCGCCGCTCGCCGGTGGCGGCCAAGTGCTGCCTGGTCACTAGCTGGTTGCGCTACTCGAAGGCTGAGCCTGGGCACTGGTCAGCAGCAGGGTGATGCTGACCCGGGTGCCGAGGCCGGCCGAGCTGTGCAGTTCGATGCGGCCATTCATCTGCTCCACCAGGCGTTTGCACAGGGCCAGCCCGAGGCCGCTGCCGCCGCGTAGCAGTTGGGGGGGAGCGAGGGAGGCGGCGAAAGGCTCGAACAGCTCCTGTCGATCTGCGCCGGTGATACCTGCTCCCTGGTCTTCCACTTCCAGAACGACCTCTACCTGTCCCTTTCCGCGTCCCTCAGCCTTGAGTCGTAACACTATCTCGCCCCGCTCGCCGAATTTCAGGGCATTGTCCAGCAGATGCCCCAGCAACTGATGCAGGCAACGAGCATCGGCCCAGACCCACGGATGACGTGCCTGGCGCGTGTCCAGGCGGAGTTGCAGGCCGGCGCCCTCGACTCGCTTGCGGTAGCTGCTCTCCAGGGCGGAGACCAGCTTGTGCAGGTCTAGTGGCTTCGGCTGCATGAGGTGGCGACCGGCTTCCAGCTGGTTGAGCTGCTGCAGTTCGTTGACCATGGCCAGCACCTGCCGCGCCGTGGCCTGCGCGACGTGCAACGGCTCCTGGGCGCTGTGGATGCTTTCGGCTCGTAGCGCCAGTTCCAGCATGTTCACCAGATTCTGCAACGGCCCGCCCAGTTCGTTGCCGATGGCGCTGAGAAAACCGCTCTTGGCGCGGCAGGACGCTTCTGAGCGTTCGACAGCATTGCGCAGATCGAACAGGGCTGCGTCACGGTCGGTGAGTTCGACGCTGCTGCAGATCATGCCGAGTACCTGGTTGTTGGCATCACGGTAGGGGTGTGCCCAGTAACGGAAGGTGCGTGGCTCGCCATGCAGCTTGATGACCACATCGCGGCTCCAGGATTCTCCGGCAGCCAGGATTTCCAGCAGACGGTCATGTACCAGCCTGGCGTTTTCCTCGGCGAATTCGTCGGTCTCGTAGATGCGCTTGCCTCGAATATCCTCCAGGCGCACACGGTGTTGCTGCAGATGGTGGCGATTGCAGGTGATCAGGCGCCCCTCGGTATCGCGGACCACCGCGGTGTAGGGCAGGGTGTCGAGCACTCGGTGCAGCAGCTCCAGTTCCTGTCGCTGCTCGTCGTTCAACGGCGGGGTTTGTTCCTGCTCCTGCGCGTCGGTGAGCAGTCCCTGGCGGCGGGCGATATCGATCAGCTCCAGCAGCGATCCCGCCTGCAACTTCTGCTTGAGGCGAATCTTGTAGGTGCTGACCGTCTTGTCGCTCAGCGCCAGCTGCTCGCCGATGGCGATATTGCTCAGGCCTTTGGCCAGCAACTGCAGAACGCTCTGCTCGCGGGCCGACAACTGTTTTAGGCCCTCACCAGGGTGAACGCTGCCGAGGGCATGACTGGGAAAGTGGCTGTGACCATGGAGCACGGCGTGCACCGCCTGCTTCAGTTCACCGAGATCGTCATGCTTGCTGACGAAACCGGCGGCGCCGGCCTCCAGGCAACGAATGGCGAAGTACTCCGAGTCCTGGCCGGTCAGCACCAGTACCTGCGGTGCCGTGGATTGGCTGGCGAGGCGCTGGATCACCTCCAGGCCGCCCAGGCGCGGGATGGCCAGATCCAGGATCATCAGCTCGGCCTTTTGCTGTCGGGCCAATTGCAGGGCCTCCAGGCCGTTGCCTGCCTCACCCAGGACCTGGTGACCCTCGGCCTCCATCAACAGGCGCAGGGCGTGGCGCGCTACCGGTTGCTCGTCGACGATCAGGATTCCGCTCATTCCTTGCTCCTCCTGGAAACTGCCGTAAGCCTAGAGGGTCCTGCCATACCTATGGGGGTTGGCGCGGACGAGTGGTCACGGCTAATCGCGCTCGGCGAGAATGCGCTGTGTTCCTTCTGCTGTGAGTCCGCCATGTCTCCCATCATCGTCGAAGCCCTGCGCGAGTCCCGTCATCTGCTGGTATTTACCGGCGCCGGGGTGTCTGCCGAGAGCGGCATCCCGACCTTTCGCGATGCCCTGACCGGTCTGTGGGCGCGTTTCGATGCGGCGCGCCTGGCCACGCCGGAGGCGTTCGCGGCCGACCCCGAGCTGGTCTGGGGCTGGTACGAGTGGCGGCGCCAGCGGGTACTGCGCGCCGCGCCCAATCCGGCGCACCGGGCCATCGCCGAGTTGGCCGGGCGGGTGCCACGCCTGACCTTGGTGACGCAGAACGTCGACGACCTGCACGAGCGAGCCGGCAGCGCCGCGGTGATTCACCTGCATGGCAGCCTGCATACGCCGCGTTGCTTCGTTTGCGCGGCGCCCTATGCCGGGCTGGGCAGCGAACTGGACGAGCCGGAAGAGGGCCGGCGCCTGGCGCCGCCGCGTTGCGAGCATTGTGCCGGGGCGGTGCGCCCCGGCGTGGTGTGGTTCGGCGAGTCGCTGCCACAGGCGGCCCTGCAGCAGGCCTTCGAGGCTGCCGCGCAGTGCGACCTGCTGCTCTCCATCGGCACTTCCGGGCAGGTCTACCCGGCCGCGCAGGTGCCGCAGATTGCTGTGCAGGCCGGCGCTACTGTCGTGCACATCAACCCGCAGTCGCAGTCCTGCAGCGGCGCTCGCGAGTATGCGCTGCAGGGCGCGGCCGGCGTGCTGCTGCCGCAGTTGCTGGCAGCGGCCTTCGCCTGACTCAGGCCTCGCTGCGCAAGGGCTTGGCCGGATAGCTGGCCAGGACGATGGAGGTGGTGACCGGGCCGAAGGCGGCCAGGTGGTCGATGATTGCCTCCAGGCGCTCCATCTGCGCCACCACCACGCGCACCACGAAGCAGTCTTCGCCGGTCACGCGCATGGCCTCGATCACTTCCGGCAGCTCGTCGAAGGCCTGCAGGCAGGCGGCGATCTGCGCGTGGCTGGTGCGCAGGCGGATCAGCGCGCGGATGTTGCGCCCGAGCAGGCGTGCGTTGACCCGCGCCGAGTAGCCCTCGATCACTCCCTGTTCCTCCAGGCGGCGGATACGCGTGGTGACCGCCGGTTGCGACAGGCCGATGCGCTTGCCCAGCTCGGTGTTGCTGATGCGCGCCTCCTCCTGCAGGGTTTCGAGGATGCGCCAGTCGAGACGGTCCAACTCTGGTGGCTTTTGATTCATTTGCAGGGTGGCCAAATTTACTGGGATTGAACGGCAATCTATCAGGATTTCATCGGTTTCAGCCTGGGGGCTTGCTGGGCCATGGCTTAGCCTGTGTCTTCCATTTCTTCGCAGAGGTGCAGCCATGCAGCGTCCCGTCCTGATCGTTCCCGGCATCGGCAATTCCGGCCCGCAACACTGGCAGAGCCTGTGGCAACAGGCCGAGCCTGGCTGGCGGCGGTTGCGGGTGGCGGACTGGGAACAGGTGCAGGCTGGCGATTGGCTGGCGGCGCTGGAGCGCGAGGTCGCCGAACTGGGCGCGGGTGTGGTGCTGGTGGCGCATAGCCTGGGTTGCCTGGCAGTGGCGCAGTGGGCGGCGCGGTCGGAGCTGGCCGTGGGCATCGCCGGCGCGTTGCTGGTGGCACCGCCCGATCCGCAGGGGGCGGCCTTTCCCGCGCAGCAGGCGCAGGGTTTCCTGCCGGCACGCGCGTCCTTGCCATTTCCGGCGTTGGTGCTGGCCAGCAGCGACGACCCCTATGCCTCAATAGAAAAGGCCCGCGACATGGCGCGGGCCTGGGCTGCCGAGCTGTTGGAACTCGGCCCGCTTGGACACCTGAATGCCGCCAGCGGTCTGGGCGAGTGGCCGCAGGGCAGGGCCCTGCTCAGCCGTTTCGGCGCCTGATCAGGTCTCGATCATGTCCTTCTGCTTTTCGGCTTCCTGCTGCGGCTGCTCTTGCTCGGACTTCGGCTGCGCCTGGTCCAGCCATTCGCGGGTGCCTTCCTGGGCCTGGTCGACCTTGTCGTTGAGCTGCTCGACCTGTTCATCGAGGCCCTTGAGGGTTTCGCCCAGGCTCTCTTTCACCTGATCGACGGCGGCCTGCTCGACCTTTTCGGCGAAGTTGGAGGCGGCCTGTTCGGCACTGTCACAGCCGGCCAGGGCGAGCAGGCCGAGGCCCAGCAACAACGGTTGATAGCGGTTCATGTACGGGCCTCCGATCAGGATTCGAGTTTGTGGGCGGGTTGATTACGGGTCTTGTACAGCGACAGCAGCACGCCACCGGCCAGCAGGCCCACTGTCACGCTGAGCGAGATCACCGCCGGCACCTTGCCGATGATGCCGTGCAGGAAGATCTTGCCGCCGATGAACACCAGCACCAGAGCCAGGGCGTACTTCAGGTAGGCGAAGCGATGGATCATCGCGGCCAGGGCGAAGTACAGGGCGCGCAGGCCGAGGATGGCGAAGATGTTCGAGGTGTAGACGATGAACGGGTCCTGGGTGATGGCGAAGATCGCCGGCACGCTGTCCACGGCGAACACCAGGTCAGCCAGCTCGATCAGGATCAGGGCCAGGAACAGCGGGGTGATCCACAGCTTGAGCTTGCCGCTGGCGTCTTCCTGACGGACGAAGAATTTCTGCTCATGCAGGCGGTCGGTCACCGGCAGGTGGTTGCGCAGCCAGTTGACGAAGCGGTTGTTGGCCAGGTCCGGCTCGTCGTCGACCTTGGAGAACAGCATCTTCACGCCGGTCAGCAGCAGGAAGGCGCCGAACACGTAGAGGATCCAGTCGAACTCGCTGATCAGCGCAGCGCCCAGGCCGATCATGATGGCGCGCAGCACGATCACGCCCATGATTCCCCAGAACAGCACTTTGTGCTGGTACTGACGCGGGATGGCCAGGAAGCTGAAGATCAGCGCCATGACGAACACGTTGTCCATCGACAGCGACTTCTCGATGAGGAAGCCGGTCAGGTAGTCCATGCTGGCGTCACCGCCTTTCTGGAAGAACACCCAGACGGCGAACAGCAGGCCCATGGAGATGTAGCCGGCCGACAGCAGCAGGCTCTCCTTGACGCCGATTTCGCGGTTGTCGCGGTGCAGGATGCCGAGGTCGAAGGCCAGCAGAGCGGCTACCAGGGCGAAGAAGGTCAGCCACAGCCAGGTGGCGGTGCCGAGCAGGTCGGCGAAGAGGAACGAATCTAGGGCAGTCATGAGCCCCTCCTTTCAGTCGTAGTTGTACCAACTATGACTCCGACATGGCGGCTGCAAACCGTCAGAGGGGCCCGGCGTCACGGCGCGCAGGATAAGGATTTTCCGGGCCGCCTCAAGCTCGGGGTTTTTGCAAAGTGTGTATCGCCCGTTTCAGACCGGCCGGTGCAGGCTGCGCTCGACCTGCCACCAGCTCGGCAACAGCTGCCTTACCTCGCTGCGGGTGAAACGGTCGTCCAGCAGATAGACCACGCCGCTGTCCTCGGTAGTACGAATCACCCGACCGGCGGCCTGCACCACTTTCTGCAGGCCGGGGTAGAGGTAAGCGTAGTCGTAGCCGTTGCCGAACATCTGTTGCATGCGCGCCTTCACCTCCTCGTTGACCGGGTTGACCTGCGGCAGGCCAAGGGTGGCGATAAAGGCGCCGATCAGGCGCTTGCCGGGCAGGTCGATACCCTCGCCGAAGGCGCCGCCGAGCACGGCGAAGCCGACGCCCTGGGAGTGCTCGGAAAAGCGTTCGAGAAAGGCCTGGCGCTCAGCCTCGTTCATGCTGCGCGACTGCGCCCATACCGGGATGTCTGGATGCGCGCTGCGGAAGTTGTCCAGGGCCTGTTCCAGGTAGGCGTAGCTGCTGAAGAAGGCCAGGTAGTTGCCCGGCTGCTCGCGGAACTGCCGGGCCAGCAGGCCGGTGATGGGCGCCAGGCTGGCCTCACGGTGCTGGTAGCGGGTCGACAGGTTGGCCAGCGCCTGGACCCTGAGCTGCTCGGCGCTGAACGGCGACTGTACTTCCAGCCACTGCCAGTCGCGCGGCAGGCCGAGCAGGTCGGCGTGGTAATGGCCGGGGCTGAGGGTGGCGGAGAACAGCGTGGCGCTGTGGGCGTTGGCGAAGCGCTCGGCGAGGAAGCGCGCCGGCACGATGTTACGCAGACACAGGGTCGACAGGCTGCGGCTGTCGTGGCGGCTGATGTCGAACAGCGAGTGCGGGCCGAAGGCCTCGGCCAGGCGGCAGAACAGCATGGCGTCGAGGTAGAAGCGCAGCAGCGCGGCCTGGTTGCCTTCCGGCTGGTCGGTGAGGTGGTCGGTGATGGCGCTCACCGCCTTCTGCAGGGCGACGATGAACAGCTCGGAGATGACCGGGTAGATCTGGTATGGCACTTCCTGGTCGCGGTGCAGCTGGTTCCAGTGCCGGCCGACGCGCTCCAGTACGCCCTTGAGGCCGGCCGGGGCGAGCTTGCGCATGGCGTTGAACTCGGCCTGGTCCAGTTCGGCGCTGTACATGCCGCGGGCGCGCTCGATCAGGTTGTGCGCCTCGTCCACCAGCAGGGTGACCTTCCAGCCGTTGAGCACGGTCAGGCCGTGGAGCAGGGCGGTCATGTCGAAGTAGTAGTTGTAGTCACCGACCACCACGTCGCTCCAGCGGCACAGCTCCTGGGACAGGTAGTAGGGGCAGATCTGGTGGGCCAGAGCGATCTCGCGCACGGACTCCTGATTCAGCCAGCGGCGCTCAAGGGCGGCGGCGCGGGCGGCCGGCAGGCGGTCGTAGAAGCCCCTGGCCAGCGGGCAGGATTCGCCGTGGCAGGCCTTGTCCGGGTGCTCGCAGGCCTTGTCACGGGCCACGTGCTCCAGCACCCGCAGTGGCATGTCGTGTTCCTGCGCACGCAGGCTGGCCAGGGCGTCCAGCGCCAGGCGCCGGCCCGGGGTCTTGGCGGTGAGGAAGAACAGCCGGTCCAGATCCTGACCGGGAAAGGCCTTAAGCTGCGGGAACAAGGTGGCCAGGGTCTTGCCGATACCGGTGGTGGCCTGGGCCAGCAGGAAGTCGCCGTCACGGGCGGCGCGGTACACGGATTCGGCGAGTTGGCGCTGGCCACGGCGGAAGTCCGGGTAGGGGAACTGCAGGCGCTCCAGGCTATGGTCGCGAGCAACCCGATGTGCGGTCTCCTGCTCGGCGAAGGCGACGAAGCGCGCGCACTGCAGCTCGAAGAAGGTTCTCAGTTCGACAGCGTCGAAGTGCTCGCGAAACACCGTTTCCTTCTGCGTGAGTACGTTGAAGTACACCACCGCCAGGTCGATATGCGGCAGTTCCAGCGCGTTGCACAGCAGCCAGCCATAGACCTTGACCTGGGCCCAGTGCAGCACGCGGTGGTTGTCCGGGATGCGCGCCACGTCGCCACGGTGAGTCTTGATCTCTTCCAGCAGGTTCTGTTGCGGGTCGTAGCCATCGGCGCGGCCGCTGACTTGCAGGCCCGGATACGCGCCGGCCAGCGGCAGCTCTGCGATGTAGCCAGCACCACGGCGGCCAACCACGGTGCTATGCCCGGCCATGCCCTCGGCGGCGGTGGGCGCGGGGGTGAAGCGCAGGTCGAGGTCGCCCTGCTTGGCAGTGAACTCGCACAGCGCCCGCACCGCCACGGCGTAGCTCATGCCTGGCTCCAGCGCACGTAGCACACGTCCACCGGCATGCCGTGCTCGGCACAGAAGGCCAGCCAGCACTTCTGGTTATCCTGCAGGCGGTCGCCGGGGCCCTTCACCTCGATCATCCGGTAGCGCTGCTCGGCCGGCCAGAATTGGATCAGGTCCGGCATGCCGGCGCGGTTGGCGCGGATATCGCCGAGCAGGCGCTCGAACCAGGCGCGCAGGTGCGCCGGCGGCAGGCAGTGCAGGGCGGTTTCCAGCAGTTCGGGCGTCAGCACCGCCCAGTGCACGAAGGGCGAGACGATGCCGTATTTGGCGGCGTAGGTGGCGCGGATCGCCTCGGCGTGGCTGCCGTCCTCCAGGCGCGCCAGGCAGCGCTCGAACAGCGCAGCGCGGCGGCTGCGGAAGTCGCTGTCATGCAGATCCACCGGCCCGGCGTGGAAGGGATGGAAGAAGGCGCCGGGCAGCGGGGCGAAGATCGCCTCCCAGCAGAGCAGGCCGAACAGGCCGCAGACCAGGGTGTTCTCCACATAGAAGGCCGGCGCCTGCTCTGTGTGCAGATACTCCTGCACCGCCCATTCCACGCTGAGTTCCAGCGGTTGTGGCAGTTCCAGCTCTATGAGTCCGGCCTCGGCCGGTGGTTGGCGTGGCTGCTTCGGCAAGCCGAGCTGGCGTTGCAGGCGCGGTAGGGCGCGTTCCAGGGCCTGGGCCTCGGCGTCGTTGCGTGGGGCGAGCAAAGCGGCGGTCGCCAGATTGTGGGCCTGCTGCCATTCGCCGAGTTTCTCCAGCACACGGACCTGGCGCTGGCGGGCCTCGGCATACGTGCTGCTGGCATATAGCACGGCGGCTTCGACCAGCTCGTCTTCACGCTCCAGTTGCTGGCCGAGGTGGAACAGCAGCTTGGCGTGGCGGCGAATCAGGTGTGGGTTATCGCTGGCGAAGTCGCCCAGCTCGGTCCGCACTTCGGCAATTGGCAGGCCGGCCTCGAATAGCTCGCGGCAGCGCTGCAGGTGCAGGTAATGGTCGATATCCAGGCGGCTACGAAAGCCGCGCGAATCGGCGCCGATGGCCACGCTCTCGTAGCGATAGACGCCCAGTTCGGCGAGCACGAACTCGGACCAGTCCTGTGCCAGGTTGCCGAAGAACAACAGGCGCAGACGGTCGCACAGGGGGCCGATGGTCAGGCTGAACAGGTGGTCCAGCTGCGGACACCACTGCATGAATGCCTGCGGTTCTGGGTAGGACGGCAGCAGAGCCTGCAGTTGCTCATCCTTCTTTAGCGCTTGCAGCGGCGCCAGCTCGGCGAAGTGCGCGAGCAATTCGTCCTTGCGCAGCAGGGCGAAGAGTTCGGCCAGCTGCAGTGCAGCATCGTTGATCAGCCAACCCCGCGTCAGCAGCGGAGTGGCGGCGGCGGCGATATCGCCGATCTCGGCATAAGCCAGCTTGCTCGCGCGAAAGTGTGGGCCCTTGCGCATGATCAGACGCACCAGCAACGCCTGAGACGGTTGCGGCAGCGCCGCGAACTGCTGCAGGAAGGCCTGCTCCTCGGCATCCAGCAGGTCGCCATAGCGCTCGCCAATCCACACCAGCGCGGTGTTGAAGTTGTCGAGGTAGTAGAGGGGCGAGTCGAGCGAGGCGAGCATGGCAAATAACTGGCTTTATATACAGTTATGGTGCGTGAGATACGCCAGCAGGGCAACCCCGCGCCGACCGCCTGCATGGCCGGCTGGCTCCTCGCCTGAACCGCAGCCTGCCGTGGCGACTCAAAAGCTGTACGCAGGCGTCTGGCCCGCGCAGTTCGCAGGAGGTCACCATGGCTCAATGGACGATCAGCTACAGCAAGGACAACAACACCTGCACCCTGGAGATGCAGGCCCAGCACAAGCCCGAGATGGAGGAGGCGGTGCGCTTCGTCCTCGACTGGGCCGGCGCAAACCTGGAGGAGGGTGAGTACGGTGATGGCCAGGACAAACGCAGCAGCGAACCGGCAGTGCTGTTGCTACGCCACTACGGCATCACCATCACGGGAATTTCGGAGTCCTGAAGGCGGACATGAAACAGCCCCGGACAGTGATTGCCGGGGCTGGTGAGACGCTCCGCCGATCAGGCCGCAGCAGAGTTGCCGATCAGCATGCCGTGTTGAACACGGAAGAGATGGCCTTGGATTCGGAGGGTGAAAGGGCTGCGATTGACTATCTGTGCTCCATCCCGAAGCAGGGTTTCGACATGCGCACGCAAAGCTAGGTATTTCCGTTGTTCCTTCATCGGAAAGCTCCTGGTTGAGTTCGCCAGAGGCTACCAGAGCTTGTGACCAAGTCGACATTCCTGATGCCGGAAAAGCGTGATGCGATTCGCATTTTGTAGTGGCTATTTGATACTTACCGTTGTCTCGCCCCCTGAAAACGACAAAGCCCCGCGAGGTGCGAGGCTTTGGAGAAAGTGGAGCGGGTGATGGGAATCGAACCCACGTCATGGGCTTGGGAATCTTCATTGCGTGAAATATCAGGGTATCGCGTGCAGTGTCGCATGGGTGCTAGAGTCCACGTCCTGTATGGGCTGGATGCTTCCGGCTCCGTCTCATTCTGTCTCGACTGAAATCGTGTTAGTTCGGGACAACTGTCACTGGATACTGTCACTGGATGCTCACCGAAAAGCAAATCAGGAGTTTGAAGGCCGAGGGTAAGGACTACGTGATGTCCGATGGCCGCGGTGCCCGGGGTGAGGGCGTGCTCATTCTCAAGGTACGCGGCAATGGGACGAAGGAGTTCTACTACCAATGGCACGTTGCTGGGAAGAAGAAGCAGCGCAAGCTCGGAACCTGGCCAGGGCTCGGCCTGGCGGATGCTCGCTCTAAGTGTAAGGAGTCCTCACCAACGGCCGAGGCGGATGGCACTCTGCAGCAGTTGGTGAATTCCTATGTGGGCAAGTTGAAGGCAGAAGAGGCTGCGACTGCCGATCGGGTGGAGTGGGCGCTGGCCAAGTACGTAACTACGCCTTTCCCTCATCTTGCACGCAAGCAGGCTGCCCTGGTTGAGCCAGGTGATGTTCGTGATGTGCTGGCCAAAATGGTCGGCGATGGCCTGACAACAATGTGCAATCGCGTGCGCTCGATGCTGCACGCTGCCTTCCAGCATGGGCTGAATCAGGAGTTCAACCCGCGTAGCTTTGGCGGTGCCTCCGTGCGTTTCGGGCTGAGGTTCAATCCGGTTTCTAGCGTGCCTGTGCAGGAGGATTGGGAGCGAGCTGGGCAGCGGGTGCTTTCCCAGGATGAGCTCGCCACTCTGTGGAATCTTCTGCCCGAACAGCTCAGCTTGATTACGGCCGAGCTGCTGAAGTTCCTGATCTCTTCAGGCGGTCAACGGCCCGAGCAGGTAGTGGCATCCCCGCGTGAGATGTACCTGAAAGATCACTATGTCATCCGCAGTCGGAAAGGGGTTGAAGGTGAGCGGGAGATGCACGTTGTTCCTTACAACGCTCTAAGTAAGGCGTGCCTCGAGCGAGCAGCGGCTATATCGGAGAAGGGCAGCTACCCCTTTGTTGGGCGATACGAAACGAGCTCGATCAACGTGCAGTCATTGTCGCGGGCCGTGACCAAGCTGTATGGGCGTCACAAGGATAAGTTCAACGGCCCTTTCACCCTTCGAGACATTCGCAGGTCGTGCAAGACCTTGATGGGTGTGGCCGGCTTGAGCAAGGAGTTGCGAGATAGGATCCAGGGCCACGCATTCAACGACGTGTCGTCGAAACACTATGACCGCTATGACTACCTGAAAGAGAAGCGGGAAGGGCTCAGGTTGTGGTCTACCTGGTTGTTGAAGGTAGCCAAAGTGAAACCCTGAAGGCGGCTAGGCCGCCTCGTGTTGTGACCACCCGGCAGGGTCATTCAGCCAGGTGTTGATCTCAGACGCGCGCCAACCCACACGCCCTGGCGAAAGGCGAACCTGCCGCGGGAAGCGGCCGGCCTTGATCTCGCGCCACAAGGTGGCGTGGGACAGAGTCGTCACCTCCAGCACCTGTTCCTCACGCAGGTAGCGCTCCAACTGCACTGTCATGCTGCCTCCGAAGTCGGCCAGGCGCCGACTGCGTCATAGATCAGTGCTGCCTGGGCTTCGTCCAGGGTCACGTCGTTGGGTATGGCGATCCAGCCGGAGCTGACTACGTGCTGCTTGTTGCAGCCGGCGAGGTGATCGCGGTAACAGGTCTCGATGACGTCGGTCAGTTGGGCTGCGAGGTAGACCCCCTGCGGGGCCGCCTCGACGCTCTTAATGTAGCGCTTGCCGAACTGGTCGATGCGCAGGGCGCTGATGTAGATGCACCAGTGGTGGGCGAAGTCGCACACGGCGTCGACCATGGGGCGTGACTTGATCAGCCTGCCGGTTTTCCAGTTCACCAGGTGCTGGCCGCCGGCCGGATCGATGTTGATCACGGCAGCGTGGTTGGTGCGAACCAGGGCCCGGCAGCTGCGCTCAAGGCGTGCGCGCATGTTATGAGGCTTGCGGGTGCTCATACGACACCGCCGTGGACGAGCGAAGCGGATGTGGGCAGTCTTCTCCTATGCATTTGTATAAGGAATTTTAAGTGAGCAAGCGTCAGTTGATCCCCCGCTACTTGGGGCTTTTTACGGTGTGGTGGGTATGGGTCATGGTGATGGTCATCCCATCGCTTTGGCTGTTGATCGGTGTGTTTGTGCACTTTGGCGTGCTCAATGGCGACAGTCCTGGCTGGGTGCAGGCGGTCGGATCTATTGCAGCCGTTTTTGCGGCAGTGTTGATTGCCAACAAGCAAGATGAACAGCAAGCCCAGGAACGGAAAAGTAAAGACCGGGTTGTATCTAACCTGGTGGTTGGCGTGGCGACGCGAGCAGCTGCTGTGAGCTCCTTGCTTTTTCAAAGCTTCAACCAGCTCCAGCAGCAGATAGATGAAACAAGCGAGGAAATCCTTACGACTGTTGAGTCGCAGGTCCTTGCACTGCGAGGTATCAACCCAGTCGACCTTCCTCGCCCTGAAATGGTCGAGCCATTCCTGAGAATCAGAGCAGCAATGGAACAGAGCTATGTCATGGCGGGATTGATGGCAAAGGGGCGAGATGGCTATGTGGACCGCCTTCGGTGTGCGACGGTATTCGCGCACAATTCGCAAGCTGTTCACGCAGCTGCGCTTGAGTTGCAGCGTGTTGCTTTGAAGTAGCAGAGAAATCCCTAAACCAAGCTGCGCAGAGTGTGTCGGGGTGAGGATGCTTGAACAGCTCATGCTGCTTCCTCCCCATGCAGCTGAGTGATCAAGTTGGCGCGTACCAGGGCCGCGGCCACTGGGGGGCATACGCTGTTACCGCACATGCGTACCTGGCTGGACTTGGATAACTTCGGGTTAGTTAGGGTCCGGTCGTGGATGTAGTCGGTAGGGAAGCCTTGTGCGGCGTAGAGCTCGTGCGGCTCCAGCATGCGCATGCCGATGTCCACAATCTGGTAGGGCTCACCCTTGACCATGACCAGCCCCAAGCGGTGCTTGGTGGTGATGGTGTGCAGGGGTTCGTCCACCGGCTGGCCTACGGCCGTCTCGTAGTACTTCAGCAGGAAGGCGCGAACCTCGCCGAAGTGGCCGCCTGTGGTGAGGGTGTGCATCGGCTCGAGCAGATCCTGGCCGTCGCAATTGTTGCGCAGCTTGAGCAGGTGGCTGGTTACCAGGTGATGATGGTCCTGCGTGGTCAGGGTGCTGATCGGCTTCTCAAGCGGCCATCCTGGCGACTCGTTCCCGCCGTAGTGCTTGGCGAGGAAGGCTGCCACTACGCCGATTGGGGCCGCGCCGCCCGGGCGCTTGATGAAGCTGTTGGCTGTAACGGTGGGTAGAGGCTGTTCTACCGAAGATCCGTGATCGTTGGTGCGGAACTTGGTGATCACCGGCGCGATAAGGGCCTGCTGCGATCCTTCCGCTGTCACAGTCCAGAACGGTTGCTCGACGCTTAGGACTCGTGGTTGCTGGCCTGGGCGTTCACCGTTGCGGGTGTTGGCGATGAAGGGTGCTAGCTGCGGTACAACCAGCGCGGCGTCCGCCTTGGCGGTGATGGTGGCCATTGGTTCCTCTGTGCTGCGCGGCCGGCTCTGCCCAGCCCGGCCGCCAACGCCGACTATGAATGGCTGGTCAGCGCTGATGACGTAGCGCTGAATTCCTCGGGCGATGCGGCGCAGGGTGGCGTCGGCCAGCGGGCGCTTGCGGGTGAAGATCGAAGGGCACGGCAGTGACCAGTCAATAATGTCCGCAGTCAGGTGCTGGGGCTTGGCTTGCTTGGCCTTCACCTCGGGGCTGTTGGCCGCCAGGTGGGTCGGTTCTGGCCAGACGATTGGCAGGCCGTCGCAGCGGGCAATGAGGAACAGTCGCTTGCGGATGGTGGCGGCGCCGTACTGGTTGGCACGCAGCTCGCGCCACTCCACCTGGTAGCCATGGCGACGCAGGGCGTTGACGAAGCTCTTGAAGGTGCGGCCTTTGTTCTTTGGGCAAGGGCGGCCATCAGCCAGCGGCCCCCAGGTGACGAACTCTTCGACGTTCTCCAGCATGATCACACGCGGGCGCACCGTGGCGGCGTAGCGGATGGCAACCCAGGCCAGGCCGCGAATCTCCTTCTTCACCGGCTTGCCGCCCTTGGCTTTGCTGAAGTGCTTGCAGTCCGGGCTGAACCAGGCGAGATCAACGGGGCGTCCTTGGGTGATCTCGCGCGGGTCTACCTCCCACACGCTCTCGCAGTAGTGCTTGGTGTGCGGGTGGTTGATCTCGTGCATGGCGATGGCTTCGGGGTCGTGGTTGATAGCGATATCAACCGGGCGGCCCAGCGCCATTTCGATGCCGGTGGAAGCGCCGCCGCCGCCGGCGAAGTTGTCGATCACCAGCCCGCCGAAGTTGAAGCTGGGTTGGGGGTGGATACGGAAGAGGTTGTTCATGCCGCACCCCCGTGGACGAGCGAAGCGGCAAGAGGCAATCTGGTAGGAATGTAATGCGAGGGAGTACGGTGATGATTCCGAAGGAATGGCGCGAATATACGATCGAGGTGCGGCCGCTGTTGATCTTGGCATGGATAGCCGTATCTCCGTTGGCTGTGCTCGCACTTATCTGGCTGCTTCGTATAGACGTGGCTTGGGCGAAATTGGATTGGCCGGCGTGGGTGCAGGCGGTAGGTTCTGTTGCTGCGATTATGGCGGCCGTTTGGATATCCAATCAGCAGCAGATGCAAGCATCTGTCGAACGTCAGCGTTTGAGCTATCGATACCTCTTCAGGGCATACCACGCTGGAGATGATGCTGTTGCCTGCCTTGTTCATGTGCTGAAGGGCATCAAAGAGGGGGACGTCCTTCCGAGCAGTCTTCAGTACTACATTCATAGCCTTGAAGACGTTGATAGAAACCTTGCTGATTTCAGCTTCAAGGAGATGGTTGACTACGACTTTGCTTCCGGCTTTATGCTCGTTCGGCGCCACGTTGGTATGGCTAAGTCTCGAATCGAGCATTGCCTTGATAAGCCCAGTGAAGTTGCCAGCTACATGAATGTGGACAAGGCGCTTGAAAGCATCAGTCCTCTGTCGGATCACCTCAAAGAACTGTTTGAAGCCCATTCCCAGCGAGTGGGGCCTAGGGTCTATAAGGATCAGCACTTGTAGATTGCTCATGCGATCGCCCTCCGTCGGTGAGTTGTGGTGAGCAGATCTAGCAATCGTCGGTGGTAGTTGATCGCCGCGGCGCTTGGTTCCCAAGGGTCGATTTGGTCAGCGTGAGCCTGGATGCCGTCCAGGCAGGGCCAGGGTTCAGGGTGCTCGGGCATCAGGTCGCGTTTCTCGGTTGCCAATGCCACCAAGTCGGCGTGCTTCACGCAATCCGGCAGGTGTGGGTCGAGGTCGAAGCGGAAGCAGATGGCGATCCAGACGCGGCGCTCTACGGCGTCATACAGCGACTCCAGGCTCTGCGCCTCGTAGAACTCGCGCATGCCCTGCTTGAGCGGGCGCACCAGGTCGCCCACGTAGGCCTCGGTGGCGTCGTGAAGTAGGGCGGCCAGTTGGTGCTCGGCCGGCACCAGGTTCGAAACCAGGCAGCAGTGCTGGGCAACGCTGTAGAAGCGGTTGGTGTGCCCGTTGAAGCGGCACTGCATGCTCAGGCTGTGGGCGATATCGGCGGGGTCCACCATGTCGGGCGTGGGGGCGGCCAAGTCGAACTTGCGGCCGCTGCGAGTGAGTATCCAGCTCATGCAGACGCCCTCACTTGTTCGACCGGGGCGAGCAGGGTGGCGTTAGGGGCGTCCAGGCTTTGCAATGCCTTGAGCGCCGCGAGCAGCTGCTTGGCCTCGTGGCGGGCGTCGTGCAGGGCGTGGTGGCGGATGCCTTCGAACTCGATCTTCTTGGCGCTCGGGAAGATGGCCAGCATGGTGCGCAGGTCGCGATCGTTCCAGAAGTCCCACGGGGTGCCGCGTCCGCCGGCGCGGTAGGCGTTGGTCAGGATGACGTTATCGAAGCTGCTGCCGTTGCCCCAGAGCAGGCGCTGCGAGCGGTTTGCGCACATCGACTCCATGAAGGCGTCCAGCATGTCGACTGCATCGCCAAGGTGTTTGCGCGGGAGGGTGCCGTCGACTTCCGCACGTGCTTCTGCGCTCTGCTCGGCCCACCAGGCTGCGGTTGCCTCGTCGCGGCGGGCGTCTGGGTGCGGCGTTGTCCGAATGTAGATCTCGTGCATGAGAACTGGGCTGTCGGCGTTCTGCGGGATGTGCAGGTACACCACGCCGATTGAGGTGATGGCGGCATCTGGCGCGGTGGACTCGGTCTCTAGATCAACCACGAAGTGGTGGCCGTGGATGAGCCAGTCGCCGGCCACGCGCGGCAGCAGCGGCAGGGAGAATGCTGGGGATTCTGCAATCAGTGCCGGCGCTTGAAGCAGCTCACCTGCGCGTTCTGCCAGCTTCTCGATGTGGGAAGCGGAGGTCGCGGCGAAGCGAGCCTGATCGACGAGTTTCAGGTTCTTGTAGGTCTGCGCTGCCAGGGTTAGTTGCTTGGCGCCCACACGCAGAGAGTGCACATCCACCTCGGTCAGTGGGCGGCCGGTGCGGGCGAAGATGGCAATGCGCCGATCCGCATCGAGGGTGACCGCTTCGAGCTGGTGGTTGTGCTCTGCGCGGTTGATGGCTAGCTGGTTCTGCAGGCGCAGCACTTCAGCGGCATGGAACTCGGCGAGGTCGGCGTTGCTGCGTTCGGCGTCGCCATGGCCCTGGTCATAGCCGGTGGCCAGGGCCTTTTCGGCAGAGCGGTAAGCGAAGGTGGCCAGGCCGATGAGGGCCAGTACCAGGAAGGCGCAGATCAGGGCGTAGATGGTGGTGGTTTGCATGTGCTGTGTCCTCGTAGAGCCCGCCGCCGGATGTAGCTGTGAGAGTCGTGCGGCGGGGTGTTGCCGGGTGAGAGTCCGGTGAAGCGCCCCGGCGGGGCGCTTCTGCATGAGTGAGGTGAGTCGGTTCCGTTACATGGCTGCCATTCCTCCGTGTGGTGTGTGCGTCCGGGCTGCTACGCGGCGGTCTTTGCCCGGCTGTCGAGATAGGTGGCGAGGTCTTCGAGGCGCACCCGCATCGGCGCGGCGCGGGAGTCATGCGCGCGGAAGGTGGGCAGCTGGACCCGGCCGTTGTTGATGAGCGCCCGCAGGCTCTTGTCCGTCTTGAGGTGGGAGAAGTAGGCCGTCCGCACTTCGGTCAGGCTCAGGCTGGTGGCCTTGTGCTTGGCGAGCAGCATTGCGTAGGTGTTGCTCACGCCGCCGCCTCCCCGCGCCCCGCTGGAAGCCGGAGCCGCACAAGCTCGACGAGACTGTCGACAGTCTTGCCAATGCCATGGGCAGCGATGTTCCCGGCCTCGTCGGTGACCACGGCGCCGAAGGGGCGCACGGGGTCCGTGGTGAGCGTGACGAAGGGCAGCCAGCCAGCTGGGGTGACTGCGCCCAGCGCGGTGTACAGCGCGCCCAGCTGCACGGCCAGGGCCGGGATGGTCTCCAGCCGCGTGATGCATTCCTCCGCTGCGGCACGCACGGTGGCGGCCGGCACGGCGGTGGGGTTGTTGAAGTGCATGTCGGTCAGCTTCAGCACGCCGATGGCGTCGATGATGGGGTTGCTCTTCATGCGGCGGTGTCCTTCTGCGGTACTTCCGTGATCTCGATGCCCATCTGCTTTGCCAGCCAATCCATGCCCTGCGCGGTGACCTTCAGCACGGCGTAGTGCTTGCGGAAGCCCAGCTGCTTGGGCTGGGTGGCGCGGGCGTCCATGTACAGGTTGCCGGCGCCGATGTGCTTGGCAGCGAGGGTGCCGTCCTTGTTTAGGTGGCCCTTCTCGCGCAGCCAGGCGCGCAGCGTGTTCTCGTTGAGGCCCAGCGCCTTGGCGGCTTCCTTCACGGTGCGGTTCATGGCGGCTGCCCTCAGGCTGCTTGGCGGCGCTGGCGGTGGAGCGCGCTGATGAAGCGGTCCAGCTCGTCGTACAGGTCGTTCAGCGTGCCGTCGTTGACCAGGGCGAAGTCGGAGGCGCAGCGACGCACACCGCTCTCGCTGGAGTGATGCGCTACCTCGTCGGCATCTGGCCTGGTGATGTGCAGGATCACGCCGCCCTTGCTACGCACCCACTCGGCCTCGTTGTCGAAGCGCACGTCGCGGATGACCACGCCTTTCATGGCCTGGTCATGCTCGGCGAGTAGCTGCAGGTTCAGCTCGGCCAGCAGCAGCCATAGCTGCGGGTGGACCTGGTTGCGGCCCCATTCGGTACCAAGCCGTTGCATCAGCTCGCGTGGTGACTTGCCCAGCCAGGGCAGGGGCTGCTCCTTCTCGGCGCCATCCAGCTGGGAGGCGGTGAGGTGGAACATGCTGGCCAGCGCTTGCTTGAGCGGGTCGGCAAAGGCGTAGCTGATGAGGGTGAGGTGGGCCGCCAGGTAGCGGGCGACGGTGTCCTTGCCCACGCGGGCGCGGCCGGCTAGGCCGATCAGGAGCTGGCTCATGCGGCCTCCTGCAGGTCGGTGGTGTCTGGCAGCAGGTAAGCATTCAAGGCGGCGCGCAGGAACTCCAACTGGCCCTGTGCTTGGGTCAGGGATGCGGCGAAGTCCTCGTCTGTGTCCAGCGCACAGCGATAGGGATTCCAGCGCACATAAGCGCTAGCTATCGCCACGGGAGTTGGAAGTTCTCGCCGCCAGATGCTGCCGTGCGGGTACACGCCAACATCGATGTCGTAGCAGTGGTTAGAGAGGCGGACGTGGATCTGATAGCGGTCTTCGGTTACCAGTCGCGCAGCAAGCTGCATGAGCTGGATCAGCAGCAGTTGGATGGCAGGGGTCATGCTGCGTCACCTCCGAACGGACCGGGGGTGACTTCATCAACGGCGAAGTAGCGGCGGTTATCGTTGCCGGCGGCGAGGTAGTCGGCTGAGCCGGTGATGAAGTGGAAGGTCGCCTCAGGCTTGTGAAGCTGAGCCTTGCCGCCCGTGATCACGACCAGTTGGCCGGTGGCCTGCTGGACGGCGCGGACAGCGTCAGGGCTGTGGGTGATGGCCGGGTGCAGAAGCACCGGGCAGCGTGCGTGCTGTGTCGTTTGCATGTCGCGTACTCCAAGGTGAGAGTGTGGGTACGCGATCAAAAATACGACTATGAATTCACATCAGTCAATACGTATATGAATTTTTATATGGATTTTCGTCTTCGATTCATCCATGAGCCGGTCACGACGCCACAAATCTCAGTACCTTCGGGTACCGTGATGATGCGGTTGGGAAAGTCCGGGTTCAGAGCCAGCAGGTAGGTGCCATCCTCGGTGATTTGAAGCCTTTTGAACGTTGCTTGCCCATCTGGGGTGCGCGCGACGATGTCGTCATCGTGGGTCGCATCGACTTTGGGCTCGACGAGGATAAGTTCTCCTGGTCGATAGTCAGGGAACATGCTGTTGCCACGCACCTCTAGGCAGAAAGCGCCGGTGCTATGGGGGAAGGGACAGTCCAGCCAGTCCTCGGCGTAGCCTGGTTCAAACAAGTCAATCGCCTCACTTAGGGCGCCTGCTTGCACCCAAGAAATCCGAGGTACACGCCCTTTAATGTCAGGGCCTGCAATTACGTTTTCGTCAAAATCAGCCTGCAGCTTTCCTGCAAGCAAAGCTGCGGCGTCCAGTCCCAGTGCACGGGCAAGCTTGTTCACGTTGTCGATGCGGGGATTGCTCGACTCGCCGCCGAGGATCCTGTGGGCAGTTGGTTGAGCTACGCCTGCTCGGCGTGCGAGCTCGGTTTCATTCAGGCCCAGTTCCTTGAGCTTTTCCGTGAGTAGACGGCCAATAAGCTGTCCAGAGATTGCCATTCGGCAGGGCTCCATATTCTTAAATGAATAATCCGGAAGTGTATTGCGTGGCTGAATACGGCTGGGTATGATCGTGTGAATTCATTTGTGAATTTTTCGGTGTTCGCGATGACCATTCAACAGATGCTCGAGGCCCTGCTGGGGGCTGGACTCAGCCAGCAAGAAATTGCCGTGTTGGCGGGTGTCAGCCAGCCAACAATCTGCCGGGCGCATCGTGGTGCCGACGTGCTCTACAAGAGCGGGAAGCAGATTGAACGGCTGTATCTGGATCGCTTCGGCGAGCTCGGGAAAGCAGCCGCCTAGAAGAATCATCCCTCCTGTACCTCGTACAGGAGGTTGGTTGCCGGCGCGGGACTCTCACATCCCGCGCCGGCGGGGTGCCGGGCAAGGACTCTCACCTCCTTGTTCCGGCTATGACGACACAGCACTGCATCGGTCATGGTCATAGAGTAGGGCGAGCCCTGCACTGTGGCTAGACCGTAAAGGAGCCATTTACGGTTATGAGCCGCATTGACCTACTGCCGGGCGCTGGCCCGGTCCTTCCCCTGCGTCAGGCGCTGTATCGCGCCGGGCGTGACTACAAGGGCGGTATCACCGGCCTTGCCCTCACCATGCAAGTCGACCCCGAGGCGCTGCAGAAGAAGCTCAAGTGGGACTTTGATGGCCGCTGGCTGTCGCCCGATGAGATGGAAGACGTGATCCGCGAGACTGCAGATCCGCGTGTTCTGACCGCGCTGACTCGGCCGGCTGGCGTTGTCTGGTACAAGCCAACTCCGGTGCCGGCCACCCGCGATGCCCTCAAGGCCGTGGGCGAGCTGCTGCGCAAGGAGGGCGAGTTCGTTGGCAGCCTGCACGACGGGGCCGCCGACAATGTGTGGCAGGCGCACGAGGTGGCTGCGCTCGAGCACCACGGCAATGAAGTGATCCGCGCGGTGCTCGGCATCATGGCCGGCGCCCGCGCTGCGATGGAGGCCCGCCAAGATGGATGAGGCCCACTTCGAAATGGCGCAACGCCTGCAGGAGGCGCAGCTCCAGAACGCACTCGACAGCCGCGTGCAGTACCAGGGCGAGAGCGCCGAGGACTGCGAGAGCTGCGGCATTGATATTCCCCAGGAACGCCGCTTGGCCGTGCCCGGCTGCCAGTGCTGTTTCGACTGCCAGACGTTGCGGGAGGGGCGGCGATGAGCGAGCACAACTGCAAGCAGGTAGCTGCCGTGAAAGTGGCCGTGCCGTTCGAGCCTACCGAGGCCCAGTGGGGTGGTTTGGCGCGCGACATCGTTTGGTGGATGCGTTCCTACCCGAGCAACAAGCACACCCCTGCCACGCTCGTTGAGCACCTCGGCAACCTGGGGCGCGAGATTCCGGCCTGGATGGGGAGCGAGGTCGAGCTGAAACGCCAAGACCACGTCATCAGCAAGGGAACCATCGCAGTGCTGATCTACAAGGCCATGCTCGCCGCTGGCCCTGATCCAGTGACGCCGGCAGAAGTGATAGAGGCCGTGGACTGGGTTGATGACTTCATCGCCCGTTGCAATGGCGATGATCGCGGGGCTTGTCAGTCGGTCAACGTGCTGCGGCAGGCGCTATCCGCCAGCCAGCCTGAGCCGGACCCTGTTGTCGCGGAACTGGTTGAGGCGCTGGGAAGCATGACCTGCGCATACCGGATGGCAATTCAGGCGGGGCATGCGCGAATCACGGCTCTCGGAGGTGAATGCGACAGCGTCGAGCAGATGCTCGCCGACTTCCCCGACTACACGAAAGCGGTCGAGCTGTACAAATCGAAGCGCTCCGAGCGTGCCACTGCCAACAAGCAGGGCGGGGGTGCGGCATGAGCATCGTCGAGATCCACGGCGGCGGTGATCGCCGCAGCATGATCAAGTGCTATGAGCGAAAGTCCAAGCACGACGCCATCCGCGAGCTGGTTGATCTGGTGCACTGCTGCTGGTCGCGCATCGATGTGCTGGAGGCCCAGGTGCCTGGCGCTGCCGACTTGGCGGACTGCACCGGGCGCAGCCCGAAGGATTACGCCATCGAGCATGCCGAATACATGGCCAAGTGCGTGGAGCGGCTGTCGGTATGCTTTGACGAGTACGGCATGGCCATCGCCACGGCTGAGCTGGGTGATGACAATGACGAGGGGCTGCAGGAGGCGGTCGACGAAACGCGCGGGTCGCTGCAGGAGGCCCTGGTCGATCTGCGGGGCTATGTCTACGAGTTCCGCAAGCGCAGCGCCCGTGCTGTAGCTGCCGCCCAGCAGGGCAAGGAGCAGGGGGCTGGTGAATGACCAAGCCAGCAGCTCCGAAGAACATGGCCGCCTGGGCGCGGCGTTACAGTGAGAAGCTCGGTTTGGCCCTGGTGTCTATCGACCCGGGCGAGAAGGCCCCCAAGGGCAACGGCTGGAATAAGCCGGGCGGGTACTTCACCGATGCTGCCGAGGCCGAGGCCTGGTGGACGAAACACCCGAAGCACAACATGGGCGTGGTGCTGGGCCCTAGCGGTGTGTGCTCGCTGGACGTTGACCATGTTGAGTACTGCCGCCAGGTGTTCAGCGACGTGCTGGGCATCGATCTGGACGCGCTGGCTGTTGCCTACCCGACCCTGGTGGGCAACCCGGCGCGCTTCCGCATTCTGTTCAAGATGCCGGAGGGCCTGGAGCTCAACCGCCACTCGCTGAGCTGGCCCAACCCGCTGGACCCGGACGGGGCCAAGCACAAGCTGGCCACCGCGGCGTTGAAGACGGCGCGGGAAACGGGGAACAAGGAGCAGATCGCCGCTATGCAGGCGCGGCAGAAGGAGTTCGCGCCGGTGACGGTGTTCGAGCTGCGTGCCGGTGCCGTGCAGGACGTGTTGCCGCCCTCGATCCACCCGGAAACTGGCGAGCCGTACTTCTGGCGCAACCCGCCGGCCGATGGCCTGCTGGAACTGCCCAGCGACCTGGTGAAGACCTGGCAGAACTGGGAGATCTTCAAGCGCACGGCGCTGGAGGCATGCACGTGGGCGCCGGCTGCGCCGAAGCTGCCGGCCAAGGTGAAGAAGGCTTCGCCGCCACGCAAGGAGGCCGGTGACCACCCTTCGGTGATCGACAGCTTCAACCGGGCCACGGATATCGAATCGCTGCTGCAGCGCCACGGCTACATCAAGCGTGGTCGCAAGTGGCTCGCGCCGCAGAGCTCCACCGGCCTGCCAGGTGTGATTGTGGTGGATGACCAGGGCGAGCTGCGCGTGTTCTCGCACCACGGCTCCGATCCGCTGGCCAACGGGCACATGAATGATGCCTTCGATGTGTTCTGCATCCTGGAGTGCAACGGCGACACCTCGGCGGCTATCAAGGCCGCTGCGCGCTCGCTGGGCATGGAGCACAAGCGCTCCGGCCCGAGGCCGCCAGAGCCGCCACCTGTGGGCGAACTTCCCCCGGCCCCAACGGACGAGACGGAGGCCGGTTGCGAGGCCGGCTCCTCCGATAACGGGGGGGGCGGGGGCGGGTTCAGCATCAAGGCCTTGCTACGGCGCTATGCGCTGATCGAAGGCACCACGCACGTGTGGGATATCGACTCGGCCAAGAAGATCAAGAAAACGGGCTTCGTCGCGCACATCGGCAAGGAGGCGTTCAAGGAGTGGGAAGCGGTCACTGACACCAAGCGCAAGAAGCGGGTGAGCGAAGAGTGGGTGCGCGACATTGAACGCGCCCAGGCGCTGGCCGGTAAGGCTGTAGGCGACTTCACCATGCCGATGCTGACGCGCTATGTGTACATCGACGGCACCAAGGATGTGTGGGACTACGCGAAGAAGCGGCGCATTGCCGAGGGTGCCGTGAAGATGGCGCTGGGTGATGCCTACAGCCTGTGGCTGAACAGCCCCGACAGGCGCGTGGTGGACATGAACCACATCGTGTTCGACCCGACGATGACCCATGACGCGGAGGTGTACATCAACACCTTCGAGGGACTGCCGTTGAAGCCGGTGGAGAATCTGGATGCATGCGAGAACCTGCGTTGGCTGATCGCCTTCCTGTGCAACCACGATGAGAAGGCGGCCGAGTGGCTGACGCGCTGGCTGGCGTACCCGCTGCAGCACACGGGCGCGAAGATGGACACGGCGGTGCTGATGCACTCGATCATCGAGGGCTCGGGCAAGAGCCTGTTGTTCTCGGTGGTGATGGGGCTGCTCTACGGGCAGTACTCGGCCACGGTGGGGCAGACGCAGCTGGAGGGGAACTTCAACGCCTGGCAGAGCGGGAAGCTGTGGGCGGTGTTCGAAGAGGTTGTGAGCCGCGACCAGCGCTACAACCAGGTGGGCAAGATCAAGCAGCTGATCACCGGGCAGACGGTGCGCATCGAGAGCAAGTTCGTGAACGGCTGGGAAGAGGCCAGCCACATGAATGCGGTGTTCCTGTCGAACGAGATCATGCCGTGGCCGATCAGCGACAGCGACCGGCGCTTCCTGGTGATGTGGCCGGAGGAAAAGCTGCCGCCTGATCGCCAGGCCAAGATCAAGCACGAGCTGGCACACGGCGGCGTCGAGGCGCTGTACAGCTGGCTGCTGGGTGTTGACCTGGGCGACTTCGACGAGCAGACGAAACCGCCGGCTACGCCTGCGCGGGAGCGCCTAGTGGCGTTGAGTAGGGCGAGCTGGCAGACCTTCCTGCATCTGTGGCAGGTGGGCGAGCTGGGCAAGGGTCTGTGGGGGGCGTGCCTGAGCACTGACCTGTACTCGCTGTTCCTCGAGTGGTGCCACCGGAACAAAGAGCACTCCATGAGCCAGACGAAGTTCTCGCTGTTCATCAGCACGGCGTATGGCATGGAGAAGACGAGGGCGATCCCCTGGACGGCGGGCCTGAATCGGCGCTTTGCGGTGTTCTTCTTCCCCTCGGGCGAGCGGGCCTTCCTGCCACCATCCGTAGGGCCGGCCGACCTGGGCAGGCACGTCGAGGAATGGCGCGAGCGCGCCAGGGTCAGCGGCTGGGCGGTGGACTCGTGGGACCACGTGAAGGTTGGTGCGGCATGAGTGCGCCCGGAGTTGTGTTGGGTGTGGTGCGGCGGTGTGGGGTGTTTTCGGGCAACCCAACACAGGCGCAAGCCTTGTGGTGCGTGGGGTCTGGCTGGCCGTGTTGGGTGTGTTGGGTTTACGCACACGCGCAGGCGTGCGCGCATTCATTTTCAACACCTCCAGCACCTGCAACCGGTGGCGGTTTGTTTCTCCATGCGAGGACTAAAACCCCCAACAAACCCAACACACCTAACACAGATGCTTTGAAAGCATTGGTTTTGCTGGGTTTGTTGTGTGTTGGGTTTGTGTTGGGTTGGGCCTTTTTGTGTGGGGTTGAGGTTTTGGCGGGGAGGATGGGGCATGAGTGAGGAAGTTGTGAGCGTTGCAAAAGGCGCAGAGGCGCAAGCCAGCCCGGCCCGGCCGGCTTGGGATGCGGAGGTGGAGGTGCTGCTCAAGCATTGGGGCGCGCAGGTGCAGCGAGCCGGCATGGGTGGTGGCTTGCCCAGCCCGCTGGGGTTGATGCAGGAGTACGGCGGTTATGCCCCGCGTGGGGGCGTCGCCGGGGCCAAGTTGCTGCTGGCCGGCGCCGGTATGGATTACGCGGCCGGCGAGGTTGAGGCTGCGCTGGCCGCTGTTGAGCGCTGGGAAGGTGGCGAGCTGTTGGTGCGCCTGGCGGGCTGCCGATATGCCGCGGCGCCTGCACTGAGCAAGGACGGCCAGATCCGCTACCTGGCATTGGCGGTAGGTGACGCGGGGCGGAAGGCGTACACCCGCCTGGTGCACAAGCTGCATGACCGAGTGCGCGTTGCACTGGAGTCGCGGCTGGTACGGCAGGATGAGTTGCTGAAGAAGTCGAAGCGGAGCGGGGATCGCATGCGCCTGCTGGCCACGCGGCGTGACCCTGAGTCGTGGGTGAAGGAGGCTGGAAAGCGTTTCCGAAATGACCGCTCGTCGGGCGACTCGGCGTCAGTCGGCGCCACAGCTCCCCACAGGGAATAACCGTTAAAGGGGGGTTATCGGTTTGTCCTTTCGTTGGTAGAAAGTCACCACGATTCGATAGGTACGCCTACCGAGCAACAGAGCGCACAGTGCTGTGCCGACAAGTCCCAGGCCACCCCGCCTGGGCACCTGCAAACCCCGCCCCGGCGGGGTTTTCTTTTTCCGGCCCGTGGCCGCAAGGGAGGTAGTGATGGGCGAGCCGGTTTCCACCAGTGCTGGAGCCATGGCCGTTGCAGGCGCTGCCGGCCTGGGCTTGGCGGGTTTCATTGCGGGCATCAACGGCGAGGCCCTGACCGGGGCGCTGCTGGGCGCGCTGATCTATTTCACCACCACCCGAGAGTTGGGCCTGGCCCTGCGGGTGTTGTTCTTCATGGTGTCGTTCGTGATGGGCTACCTGTTTGCCCCGGCCATCGTGGAGTTTGAGGTGTGGGGCATGCACCCCTTCGCCTATCCGGCTCCGGCTGGCTTCGCCGCCTCGCTGCTGGTGGTCACGATTTCCCTCGGACTGATCAAGAAATTTGGTGATCCGGCTGCGCTGGAGCGCCAAGGGGAGCGGTGATGCTGAGCTATGTCCTGACCCAGGCGGTGTTCTGGTTGTGTGTGGTGGTGTTCATTCGCCTGTTCACCTTCCAGCGCGGTGACGCCCGCTTCCGCCGTGGTATCTCGTGCCTGGCGGTGGCGGTGATGTTCAGTGCCGGGGTGACGATCATCCACATCCTGAAGGGCGACCTGGTGTTGCCCGAGGCAGCGTGGCCGTTGGTTGTGCTGCTGGCGGTGTTCGCCGTGTCCGTGTGGCGCACTGGCGGCAACCTGGCCGGCGTGCTGCGGCCTGAGTCGGTGACGTACACCGGCCCGGATCGCAGGCAGGCGCAGCAGCACATCCCATGAGAGGGACGATCAACGCGCTCAACCAAGAGGATGCAGTTGCAGAACTGCAGGCGCTGGGCAGCGACGTGGCCGGGGAAGTGCTGGCCGATGCGATGAACCACACGGGCAACCAGGCCCGGAAGCTGCTCAGGGCTGGCATGGATGAGTCCTTCGACCGGCCATCGTCTTGGGTGAAGAACTCGATCTACATGCAGAACGCCACCCCGGCTGAACCGGAAGTCGCGCTGTGGATCAAGGACGGCAAGCTGGGTGGGAAGGGGCGAGGCTTCGATGAGTGGTTCAACCCTCAAGTGGAGGGTGGCCAGCGCCTGAACAAGGGCTCGGAGAAGATGCTGCGCGAGATCGGTGTGCTGCCGGCTGGTCGGTTCATCGTGCCGGCCGCGGGCGCAAGGCTCGACGGCAATGGAGGTATCAGCCGTGGACACATGACGCAGATCCTCTCCGGTCTCAAGGCATTCGGGCGAGCTGGGTCGGATCACAACGCAACAGGCAGTCGGCGCTCAAGCCGCAAGGGCCATGCGGCTGCGTTCTTCGTGATGAAGCGCGGTGCCACGCCGATCGGTATCGCCGAGCGCCGCGGGCAACAGGTGCAGATGGTGTTGGCGTTCGTGCGTCAGCCGCAGTACCGCGAGCGCTTCCGCTTCTACGACATCGTTCGGCGAGTGGCCGAGGATGATGCGCTGATCGAAACCAACATCGACCTCGCGGTGGTCAAGGCGCTGAGCAAGCGGCGTGGGCGTCGGCGCTAGTGACGCCGGGCTGGCCGGGGGCCCCTGGGGAGTCGGGGGCGGCAAGGGTAATTCGAGCCCCGTTTTCGCACTAGTGGCTGGGCGTGGAAGTTAGTTAACAGGGGTTAATCGGGTTAACCCTCGTGGTTAATGGCGGTTAACAGGTATCCCCAATGACACTCATGTCGAAGGCTGAGTACGCGGACCACCGCGGCTGCTCTCGCCCTTACGTCTCCAAGCTGGTGGGGGAAGGCCGTCTGGTGCTGACCCCTGAGGGCAAGGTCGATGTTGAGGCAAGCGATGCGCTGCTTGCGGCCAGTGCTGACCCCAGCAAGGCCGGTGTCGTTGAGCGGCATCACCAAGACCGGGTCGACAAGGGTGTGTATGCCCACATCGACCCAGCGGCGCCGCCGAGCCAGCCGCTGGTACCAGCAGGCGCAGGTGTGGCCACCCCCGATTACCAGAAGGCCCGGGCGCGCCGAGAGCATGCCCTGGCACTGCTGGCAGAGGATGAGCACCGCAAGAGTCGCGGGGAGCTTGTCTCGCAAGCCCTGGTGGACGCGGCTGCATTCACCGCGGCTCGGACACTGCGTGATCTGCTGATGGGCATTCCACCGAAGATCGCAGGTGAGCTGGTCACCCTCACAGACCCGTGGGAAATCGAACGCCGGATTACTCAGGCGATTCGACGAGCCCTAGAGGATGCTGACCGCCAACTCCAAGCAGAGTATGGCGGCAAGGAGCAGAGCTGAACCATGGAACAACCGTATGCCGACGGTACCGCCGCGTACCTGGCGGCATACCGTAGAGGGCTGATGCCCGACCCAGAGCTGTGGATCGACGAGTGGGCGGACCAGTTCCAGATGATCCCGCCGGACACCGGCGCGGCTGAGCCTGGGAAGTACCACACCGACCGTACGCCATACGCCCGTGAGGTACAGCGTTGCCTGTCGCCGGTGTACCCCTCGAAGCGTGTGGTCACCATGATCGCGTCGCAGTTGATGAAGACTCAGGTCGCGCTCAACTGGATCGGCGGCTGTATCCACATGGCCCCGGCCAACATCCTCGTGCTGCTGCCGACGGAGAAGCTGAGCAAGCGCGTGTCGGGCCGGATCGACAAAACGATCAAGGCTGTACCCGTGCTCAGCAGCCGCGTGGCCAAGTCGAGGTCTCGCGATGCGCGCAACACGCTCGACACCAAGGAGTTCGAGGGCGGCGCCCTGTACTGCGCCACCGCAGCGTCATCGTCCAACCTGGCGGAGCTGTCGGCCCGCTATGTGTATGGCGACGAGATCGACCGCTGGGAGCTGGACGTCGACAACGATGGCGACCCGGTCAAGCAGGCTGAAGCGCGAGGCTCCACGTTCGGCCGGCGCGCGAAGTTCTACTACTCCAGCTCGCCGACGCTGAAAGGTGTTTCGCGCATCAGCGACCTGTTTGAGCAGGGGGATCAGCGCCACTTTTACGTGCCCTGCCCACACTGCGGTACCTACCAGGTGCTGGATTGGGAAGGGCTCAAGTACCTCGATGACTATCGCCAGGTGCTCTACCAGTGCTGCATGCCTGGGTGCGCGCTGATCGAGGAACACCACAAGTCCGCGATGCTTGAAGCTGGGGAGTGGCGAGCCCATGCAGTGGGCGACGGTGAGACCGTCAGCTTCACCCTCAGCGCCATGTACGCGCCGCCGGGCTGGCTCAGCTGGACGGACATGGCCAAGGAGTACGACGAAGCCAAGAAGCTGCAGGACAAGGGTGACCCTGGCTCCATGCAGGTGTTCTACAACACCCGCCTGGCCAAGGTCTGGGACAGCGCCGAGGAAATGACCAAGGCGGACGAACTCCGCCAGCGTGCCGAGGCAGAAGGGCACCGGCTCGGCCAAGTGCCTGCCGGAGCGCTGATCCTGACAGCCGCAGTCGATACCCAGCACAACCGCCTGGAGCTGTTGGTAATTGGGTGGGGCGAGGGCATGGAGCGGTGGACGGTGGACTTTCAGGTTATCCCTGGCGACCCTGCTGACCTGCGGACCTGGGCGCTGCTCGACGAAGCATTGAAGGCCCGGTACCGCCACGTGAGTGGTGTCGACCTTTCGATCTGTGCCACCTGTATCGACTCCGGTGGTCACCACACGGACGAGGTGTACCAGTTCACCCGCCTTCGGCGCTGGCGCAACGTGCTGGCCGTGAAGGGCTCAAGTAAGCGTGGCCGGCCGGTGTTGGCTCAGCGACCTTCAAAGGTCGACGTGACGTCGCGAGGCAACACAGAAAAGCAGGGTGCTGAGCTGTGGATGATCGGTACCGACACAGCCAAGGACTGGATTTACAACCGCTACCCGCTTGAGGAAGGGCCTGGTGCGCTGCATTTCTCTGCTGACCTGCCGGCCGAGTTCTTCGACCAGTGCGTAGCGGAGCGCAAGGTAGTCCGGTACGTGAAGGGATATCGGCGCGTCGAGTGGGTCAAGGCCAAGTCGGAGCGCAACGAGGCCCTCGACCTGATGGTTTACAACCTGGCCGCTGCCCAGTTCCTGGGGTTGCACAAGTATCACGAGCCGCAATGGAGTGCCCTGCGCGCGTCGGTGGGCCAGGGGAGTCTATTCGCCGAGCGCACACCACCAGCAGCAAGCGCCGCTGATGAGGACGAGCCGGTAGCGCCGGCACCCAGCAAGCAACGAACCGTCCAGCCCGCCGCGCCAGCGCCGGCCAAACCCGCCGGGCGGCGCACATCCCAGAGCGGCTACCTGAGCCGCCGCCGTTAGAGAGGTTCACATGGCAACTGCACAGCAGCGGCTGGACGAAGTCCGGGCGGCGATCAACGACATCCTCACGAAAGGCCAGAGCGTTCGCAAAGGTGACCGCCAGATTGACCGAGCTCAGCTGGCGAGCCTGCGCATGCTCGAGGAACAGTACGCGGCCGACGCCGCGCGTGAGTCGGCTGTAGGGCGCCGCCGGCAAGTGCGGCTGTACAGCAGCGGCAAGGGGGCACGATGACAAAGCGAATTCGCACGACCCCTCGGCGCATTCAGGCCAGCTACGAAGGCGCGGGCCAAGGTCGGCGTGCACAGGGCTGGGATGCCCCGGAGGCTGCGCTCAACGCGGTGTCGATTCCGGCGCTGCCGACGTTGCGCCGCCGCTCTCGTGCTGCTGTTCGGAATGACCCCTATGCCTACAGCGCGATTGACCGTCGCGTAAGCAGCCTGATCGGTACCGGGATCACGCCTCGGGCCAGTATCAAGGACAAGGCGATTCGGACAGCGCTTAACCAGCTTTGGGAGGACTGGACTCCGGAGTCTGACGCTGATGGGCTGACCGACTTCTATGGCCAGCAGGCAGTCATTGCCCGCATGGTCGAAGAGGATGGGGAGTGCTTCGTGCGGCTCCGCAAGCGCCGCAGTGAAGATGGTCTGGCAGTGCCTCTGCAACTGCAGATACTGCCGGCCGAGTTCGTGCCGCACGATCGTAACTTCACCACGCGCCGCGGCAACATCGTGCGAGCCGGTATTGAGTTCGGGCCCACGGGCCAGCGCGTTGCCTTCTGGATGTGGAAATCCAATCCCGGCGACTTCCGAGCTGCCGGCTCGACATACAACCAGCTGCACCGCATCCCAGCTGATCAGGTGCTGCACATCTTCGAGCCGCTCCAGGGTGGCCAGTTGCGCGGTATCCCCAGGCTGGCCCCGGTGCTGCTGCGTCTCAAGTCGCTGGACAGCTACGACGATGCGGTGCTGTTCCGGCAAGAGGTGAGCAACCTCTTCGCCGCGTTCATCACCAAGCCGCGCGGTGATGGCCCGCCAGTGCTCGACCCCCAGACAGGCCAGCCGCTGCAGGATGATCGGGACGGTATCCCGATGGTGGGCTTGGAGCCCGGCACTGTGCAGGAGTTGCTCGAGGGCGAGGACATTGAGTTCTCCGATCCGCCAGATGCCGGGAACACCTATGTCGAGTTCATGCGGCAGCAGCTGCAGGCAATCGCCGTAGGCGTCGGCCTGACCCGTGAGCTGTTGACCGGAGACATGGATGGCATCAGCGACCGGGTGCTGCGCGTGATGCTCAACGAGTTCCGGCGGCGCATCGAGCAACTGCAGTTCGCGGTCTATGTGCATCAGCTGTGTCGCCCCGTTCGGGCTGCATGGCTCGACGCGGCGTGGCTTTCCGGAGCCATCAGCCTGCCGAACTACGAGGAGCGTCGTCGCGAGTTCCTACGGACACGCTGGGTGCCCCAAGGCTGGGCCTACATGCACCCGGTGCAGGACGTGCAGAGCAAGTTGCTGGAGATTGCCGGCGGTTTGGCCAGCCGCAGCGAGCACACGCTGCGCCAGGGCTACGACGCCGAGCTGATCGACCAGGAAAACGCCGACGACAAAGCCCGGGAGAAAGAACTGGGGCTCAACTACACCACCGCAATAGCCGCCCCTACGGGCGGCAAAGAGGACGAACAATGACCAAGCAAACGCATTGGGCCTTGGCCCTGTCCATCGCCATGGCGATGCCTAGCTTCGCTTTCGCCGAACAGCCGCGCATCTTCAACAAGGCCGGCGGCGTTCCGGAGCTGCAGGCTGAGCACTGGTACAGCATCCGCGACCTGGGCGAGGGTGATGACAAGACCATCGAGGTCTACATCTACGGCGAGATCGGCTTCTGGGGGATTACCTCGGGAGACTTCATCCGCGACCTCACGGATAAGGACGACGGCGTGTCGACTGTCGTTGTCCACTTCGACACGATCGGCGGAGACCTCTTCGACGGTATTGCCATCCACAACACGTTGCGCGCCCTTGGCGAGCGTTGCATTGCCCGTATCGATGGTGCGTGCTTCAGCGCCGGCAGCGTGGCAGCTTGCGGCGCTCACCGTGTGGAAATGGCCGACAACGCGATGCTGATGATCCACAACCCGTGGACCTTCATCGCCGGCGACAGCGAAGAGCTGCGCAAGACCGCCGACATGATGGACAAGGCTGCCGAAGGTATCGTGGCCAGCTACCAGCATCGTGCTCTGAACGTCGACGACGCCGAGCTGCGGCGCATGATCAACGACACCACCTGGCTGACGGCCGGAGAGGCGCTGGCACATGGCTTCGTTGACGAGGTGCTTGGCGCCGGCCAGCCGCTGGCTAACAACGCAGCACTCGGCAAGATCCTCAACCGTTATCGCAACGTCCCGGAGGCTGCCCGCAAGCTGCTGGCCCAAGAAGACCCGCCGGCAGATCCACCGGAGCCGATCGCTCCGGAGCCCGAACCCGAACCGCATTCTCCTGCTGCTGCAGCCCTCGCGGCGCAGCTGACCGCCGATTGTGTTGCCGCCGGTTTGGCTGACTGTGCGCCGGCCCTGATCAAGGCAAGCGGGCTCAAGGACGAAGCCGCCGTTAAGGCGGAACTTGATCGTGCCAAGGGCATCCGCGCGGCTTGCCTGGTGGCAAAGAAGCCCGACCAGGTGAAAGACCTGGTCGGCGAAGGGCTCACGGTTGACCAGGCCCGCCTGAAGCTGTGGGACCAGCTTTCGACCGAAAGCGGCCAGGTCGAGTTGGACAACCGCCCCCCGGTGGATGACCAGCCGCAGAACACTCCACACCAACCCCCAGCGCCTAGCGCCGTGTACGCGAAGCGCCGTGACCAATCCTCGAAAGGAGGAAAGTAAGCATGCACATCAAGACCGAAGGCGTACATGCCGGTGAGTTTCTCCTGTCGGAGGCATCCGGTACCCGCAGCCGCGAGGAGGTGGTGATTGCCGCCGGCTCGGGCAAGCTCCAGGCCGGCACGCTGATCGCCCTGATCACCGCAGCCAATGCCCTGACCCCGGCCGCCGTGGCGGGCAACACCGGCAACGGCACCGTTGGCTCGGCCAGTGTTGCCAGCGGCGCTATCAGCGGCGTGTACAAGCTGAACATCACCGCGGCGGCTGCCAACGGCGGCAAGTTCGAAGTGCTCGACCCACTGGGCAGCGTGGTTGGCAAGGGCACCGTCGGCCAGGCGTTCAATGCAGGCGGCCTTACCTTCACCCTGGCAGACGGTTCCACGGACTTTGTCAAAGGTGACTCCTTCAACCTGACGGTGAAAGCCAACCTGGGTGAGTACACCGCCTATGACGACGACGGCACCGACGATGGCCGCCGCGCGGCCAGCGGCATCCTGTTCGCTGGTGTGGATGCCACGGTGAATGACGTACGCGCCGTGGGTGTGATGCGCGACTCCGAGGTCATCGAGCGCCTGCTGACTGGCCTTGATGCCAACGGCCGAGCCGACCTCAAGGCAGTCGGCATCATCATCCGCCCCTAATCCTTCCGACCATCGCCGCGGCTACGCGGTACCCCTTCCAGAAGCCCCGCTCTAGCGGGGCTTCGCATTTTCAGGAGAAGCATCCATGGCTGAGATCAGCATTTTCGAAGACGAGGCGTTCGGCGTTGCTGCACTCCTCACCGTCATCAACGAAGACCACGTCGTGCCCGGGCAGATTGCTGCCGCTAACCTGTTCGAAGAGCGTGGCGTGCCCAGCACTGTCATTCAGATCGAAAAGGACGGCACCACCCTGCAGCTGGTTAGCGCCAAGCCGCGTGGTGCGACTGGCCAGGCGGTGATCGCCGACAAGCGTCAGCTGATCCCCTTCAATGCTGTACACCTGCCGCAGGTCTTCCAGATCCTGGCGGACGAAATTCAGGGTATCCGCGCGGTAGGCAGCATGACCGAACTGCAGCAGGTGCAGGCGGTGGTGGCAGCGCGAATTGAAAAGGTGCGCCGCCAACTCGACCTCACGCATGAGTACCAGCGTATCGGTGCGCTGAAAGGCTTGATCATCGACGCCGACGGCGAAACGCCGTTGCTCGACATTTACCAGCGCTTTGGCCTGGAGCGTCCCGATCCCATTCCGATGGAACTGGACGAGGCTGACACCGATGTGAGCGTCAAGTGTGTCGAGGTTCTCGACCAGCAGGAAGATGCGCTCGGCAGTGTTACCAGCTCCGGCGCTCGTGCCTACTGCGGGCGTACCTTCTGGGCCGATCTGATCAAGCACAAGAATGTGCGCGAGACCTACCTGGCCAGCGAGGCGGCTGCTGCCCTGCGTGGCGATCGCCGCAAGGGCTTCGAGTACGGTGGTATCTATTGGGAGCGCTACCGTGGCAAGCACAGCGGCGTGCCATTCGTAGCTGATGACCGCGCCTACGTAGTGCCGGAGGGTGTGCCCGAGCTGTTCATCAGCGTATTTGCTCCGGCTGACTACATGGAAACGGTCAACACCGAGGGCCTGCCCTACTACTCCAAGCTTGAGCCAATGAAGTTCGGCAAGGGCGTGGAGGGCGAGGCTCAGTCCAACCCGCTGCACCTGTGCACCCGCCCGCTGTCGGTCATTGAGCTGGTCTCTGGCTCCGTTGTGGAGTAACCCAGTGACTGGCTTCGGCGAACTGGTCGACGATCTCGACGACCAGGTGATGGCGAGCCTCAGTGACGAACTGGCCGACTACCTCTCCCGCGAGGGGGAGGTGTTGGCGCTCAAGGTTCCAGTGATCGTCGAGCACGACGTGGCGCGGGAGGATCGCGGCGACGCGTTCACCCTGGTCCGCACTGTCTGCGTGCAAAAGCGTCTGCTTACCCCCTACGACCGCAAGGGCGCCTTCCGCATGGTGGATGGCGACTGGCAGATCGACGGCGTTCACTCCGACGACGGGTCGCTGATCACCTTCTACGTGGTGCCCTGACATGCCTGAAGACATTCAATCGCTGCTCATCGCTGAGGTGCTGGGCAAGCTGCGGGCTATCCCGGAGTTCGGGGAGTCGGTGGAGGAGGAGTTCATTCAGCGCGTGCTGGATGCTGATGACTCGACCCTTCCAGGTACCCAGATCGTAGTCCAGTCGGGTGACACCGAGGAACTGGACCGGGTGGGCCCAGGAGCGGTGAAGGAGCGGCTGACGCTTCACATCGCGTTGCTCACCACCGTTCGCGATTTCGGGCCGAAGCTGCGTGCTGGTCGGCTTGCTATCAAATGCGCCCTCGCCGGCACCCATGCCGGACTGTCGGTTAAGGGGTTGGTCGAAGCGAAGTTCGGCCCCGACGAACTGCGGCCCAGTCGCGATGGCCGCCGCTGGGCGATTCGGGTCATGCCGCTCCAGCTCACCTATAGCCAAAAACTCAAGTAACAGGAGGCCCCATGGCCAAGCTGAAAGTCTCTGCGCCCTTCAACTACCGCGAGGGCGCGCAAACCTTCCACTACCCGACCGGCGACTACGAAGTTACCGAGCGCTGCTCCGAGAAGACCGTCAGTGCGGCTGCCGCTGCTCATGCCGTGAAGATCAAGGTTGCAGTGCTGCCCGAGGAAAAGTCGCCCGCGAAGGCCCCGGCGAAACCGAACACTCCCGCTGAGTAAATCGCGCCACCTGGTGCGACCTGATCCTGATCCACTTCTTCTCCTCGAGGATTTCCACTATGTCTCAAATCGTTGACCGCTCCTTCATCGGTGAAGGGGTGATCTGGGGGCGTGCCTACCAGAGCCAGGATGCGCTGCTGCCGTTCGGCAACTGCGATTCTTTCAACCTCCGCTACGCGACTGATCGCAAGGCGCTGCCCAACTTCATGGGTGGCGGCGGTAATCGCAACGTGCGCGAGCGCGTGACCGACGTCACCTCCGGCATCGGCATGTACGACCTCACCAGCACTAACATCGCCCGCGTAACCCGCGCCACCATCAAAGATGTTGCCGCCGGCGCGGTGGCGAATGAGGTGATCGCCTGTGAGGGTATCGAAGGCGAGCTGATCCCCTTCAAGCACATCCCCGACCTGAGCGTCCCGCCGACGCTCAAGACCGCCGCCGACGTTGACCTGGTGGCCGGTACTGACTACATCCTGAGTCCGCATGGTGTGATCGTCACTTCGGGTACCTCAATCACATCCGCGGGCATCAAGGCCAGCTACACCCGCAAGGCAACCAGCGAGGTGCACATGCTGAACGGCTCCCAAGTGGAACTGGAGCTGTACATCGCTGGCCTGAACGACGCCCAGTCGGGCGAGCCGTTCAGCCTGAAGGTGAACCGAGCGAAGTTCGGCATGCTGCAGGAGTTCCCGGTGCTGGGCCAGGACTACGTCAAGCTGGATGGCCCCTGCGAGATCCTGGCCGACCCGACGGTGATTGCCACCGACCTGTCGAAGTTCTGCACGCTGACCCAGTTGAAGGCTGCGTAGACCTCTGCCAGGAAGGCCGGATGGTTTGTGGGCTGGCAATCTGATGTTAGATTGCTAGCCATTCAAAAGGAGGGAGCCTGATGCTTAACAAACAATGGTTGGTTGTGATCTCGGCGATTTTCATCGCTGCATGTGGCGAGCCAAAACTAGACGGTAGCAGCGAAGAGGCCTTCAAGGCATCTGTGGCCAAAGTCGCGGAATCTATGCCCGAAGAGAAGCGTGAGCATTTTCAAAGTGCTATCAAGGTCGTGGCTTTCTCGCATATCAACATGGCCGACATGCTTTCTGGTAAAGCCAACGCGGATTCCATAAAAACTGACATGTACGCATCGTTGAGTGGCAAGTCAGGGGATGAAGTGATTGCCCGTGCAAAGGTCATCATCGAAGAGCGTGCTGCGAAGGAAAAGGAGCAGGCGCTACAAGAGATTCAGGAACTGGTGAACAAGCAGGCGGCAGCGGATCTTGCGCGCGCAGAGCTGGCGAAGTTCTCCATTCAGCGCTCTCGCTTCATGCTGAGAGAACAAAAGTACATGACTCGTAAACAGCCAGTGATTGCTCTGTCGGTGAGCAATGGGACTGGTAAGGCAATTTCACGGGCTTATTTCAAAGGCACGATTGCCAGCCCAGGCCGATCAATTCCTTGGTTCTCTGATGTTTTCAATTACGAGATTCCTGGTGGACTTGAGCCTGGTGAATCCGCTGAGTGGATGCTAGAGCCCAACATGTTCAGCGATTGGGCAAAAGTAGATGCTCCTGCAGACGCGCTATTCACGGTTGAGGTCGTTCGCCTTGATGGTGCAGACAAAGCAGCTTTGTATGATGCAAGTGGCTTGTCAGAGCGCGAGGCTGAGCGACTCGGCAAGCTCAAGATGCAGTACCAGTGACAGAAATTAATTAAACAGAAACCCGCTTCGGCGGGTTTTTTAATGCCCGGAGAAAAGTAGATGGCTGGCATCAAGGATCGCCTGATTCAGTACATCCTGCGCGGCAAGGACGAACTCTCTCCGGAGGCGAAGAAGTCCGCCGCAGCGCTGGAGGCTGTGTCGGAAGAGGCAACGCGGCTCGGCCAGGCGCTTGACGAAGCCAAGGGTGCCCAGGGCCTCGGCAATGCACTTGAGCGTACTGCACGTGACGTGGCTCTTGCTCAGCGAAGCCTGAGCCAAGCTGAGCAGCAGGTCACCGATCTTCGCGAGGCGCTCAACAAGGAGCCCGAAGCTGCTGGCCTGCAGCAGTCCCTCAAGCAGGCAGAGAGGGAAGCAACCCGCGCTCGGCGCCAACTCAACGGCCTGGAGTCCGATCTTTCCGCCGCCGAGAAAGCTGCCAGGGCTGCTGGCATCGATACCCACAACCTGAGCGATGAGCAGCAGCGTCTCGCGACCCAGGTCGCCCACGCCGAGCAGGCTGTGGCTGATAACAACGTCCAGTTGAAGGAGGCCCAGCGGGCATACGCTGCGGCTTCACGCTCTGCCGCTGAGCACACGTCTCGAATCGACGCTGTGCGTGCAGGTATGTCAGGTGGCGCGCGCCAGGTGTTTGCCTTCGCTGCAGCTTTCGTTTCTCTGAATGCGGTCTTTGGCCTGGTGCAGCGCGGCCTCAACCTAGTCCGCGACGGCATCTACTCGATGCTGGAAACTGGCGACAAGTACGAGCTGCTGGGCAAGCGGATGTCGTCGCTGATGGGCGGCATTGCAGAGGGCGAGAAGGCCACTGCCTGGATTAAGCAGTTCGCCAAGGACACGCCGCTTGAGGTGACCGACGTCACCGACGCATTCGCTCTGCTCAAGTCCTACGGGCTCGACCCAATGGGCGGCAGCCTGCAGGCGATCGTCGACAAGAACGAGCAGCTCGGCGGCGGCATGGAGCGCTTGCAGGGCATCAGCTCCGCCCTCGGTCAGGCTTATGCCAAGCAGAAGCTTCAGACCGAGGAGATCCTGCAACTGGTCGAGCGCGGCGTGCCTGTCTGGACGTTGCTGGAGAAGGTTACAGGGAAGAACGCCGCGGCCCTGCAGGAGCTTGCCACCAAGGGGCGGCTCGGTCGGGACGTTATTGCGGCGCTCATTGAAGAAATGGGGCGCAGCGCCGAGGGCGCCGCCGCTGACAACATGAGCACGCTGACCGGGCTCGTCAGCAACCTGTCAGACGTCTGGTCCGACTTCCTCAACCGGATCGCCAAGAGCGGTGCGCTGAACTACGCCAAGGATCAGCTCAAGGGCATTGCAGACTACATCGATCAGATGGACAGGGATGGCCGGCTGGATAAGCTGGCAACGTCCCTGAGTAAAGCGTTTGAAAAGGGGATAGAGCGGGCCAAGGAGTTTGCGGGCGGTCTCGAAGATATCGACTTCGTAGAGCTGGCCACCCGTGCAGAGAACGCCGTCGACAAGATCGGCGCTGCAGTAGATAACACTGTCACCTCCGGGCGATACGTGGTCGCAACACTCACTACCGTCTGGAGTGGGTTTTCCGCTGTTGTAACCTCGACTGCGGCCACTTTGGTCAAGGCCGTACAGCTCACCGTTGGCTCGGTTGCTCTTGGTGCTGGGCAGATCGCCGGGTTCTTTGGCAATCAGGAAATGCAAAGTAAAGCCGAGGGGCTGTACAGCTACCTTGGTGAGTTGAGCACTGCCTACGTGGTGCAGGCCAAGGCTGACTTGGCCCAGATGGGGAGCACCTGGGACTTTCTCAACGAGAAGAACAAGCGGGGAACCAAGGAACAGGTAGATGCTGCTGCGCAGTCTGCTGCTGAGCGGTCGGCCTTGGATCAGGCGCTCACCGATCGGGAGGTCGAGAATCGGGCGCGTGCGAAGGCCGCGGCCCTTGATGCGGCTGTCTCAGGGCGGCAGGCAATCGAGGGGATTGCCCAGGCAATCCAACTGATCGACAGCGCGTCGACAGTGCAGCAGTTGGAGAGTCTGCGCGGCGCGCTGCTGGCCGCATTCAATGCGGGGCAGATCAGCCAAGAGGAGTACGCCCAGGCGACCACCCTGCTGAACGGGCGGCTCAAGGAGCTTGGTTCGGCCGCTGGTGGTGCTGCCGGCTTGGTCTCCGACCTGGAGGAAAAGCTGGGTGACTTGCAGTCGGTTCAGCAGGCTATCAGCAACGCCAAGACTGATGTCGACATCAACAACATCCGCGCCGCCCTGCGCAAGCTGTACAACGATGGCGAGATCAACGCCGCGCAGTACAACGAGGAGCTGAAGAAAACCAGCGACCAGCAGAAGGAGCTCAAGGGGGCGGTAGAGCAGGGCGCCAAGGCTCAGCGGGACAAGAATCAGGCTGATCAAGAAGCCATCGTCACCTCCGAGCAACTGCGGCGCGAGAGCGGCAAGCGCATGGAGGAGGAGCGCCGCGCCATCGGCGAGGCCATGGAGCAGCGCCGCAAAGGCAGCGAGGAGGCCAAACAGGACACCTCTTCGCTGGCCAGCTACGTGGACGGCGTAATGGCCAAGGCGCGTGCGCCCCTGGCTGAGCTGAGCGCGGCCGCCCTGGAAGTGTTCGACCGCTTGCGCGGGCTGAGCACCACCAAGGTCGCCATCGATACCAGCAGTCTGGAGCTGACGGCGGCTTCGCTGGAGCGGGTCAGTGATGAGTTGATGAACGTCCAGCAGGCTGCCTCTGGCCCCGGGCTTGGCGGTTTCAGTCGCTGGCAGCTCTCCACTCTGGCGCAGAGCCTGCGTCTGCAGGAGGCTACGCTGGGGCAGAAGCTGCAGCTGCAGAGCCTGATGCGTGGCTACGAGGACGGATCGATCAGCCTGGGCGACTTCGTGAAACGGGCAGAGCAGGCGCATGGAAGCATGGCACTGCTGGATGAGGCCGACCTGACCACGCTGGAGAGCGCGATTCAGGGAGCCAAAAGCCAGATGCAGCAGCTGGCCGACTCTACCCGTTCCACCCTGGACAGCCTGCAGGACGAGCTCGACGGCCTGGAGGGCCGTCAGGCTGACATCGAGAAACGCCGCTTCGACAGTCGGCGCCGGGAGCTGGAAGCGCAGCTTGCGGAGTCCACCGCATCCGGTGACAGCAATGCGATCGCCAACAGCCAACGGGCCTTGGCTCTGCTGCGGCAGGTGGAGTCAGCTACCGGGCAGCAGCGTCAGCGTGAGGAACAGCAGAAGCTGATCGACTCGCGGCAACAACCTGCTGACCAGGTGGCCTCAACTCCTACGCCGAGCAAGATTGTACGGCTGGAGTACGGCGGCGAGTCTGTCGACGTCGGCGTGAAAGATGAAGCGGACGAAACCAAGCTGATCGGCCTCCTCAAGGATGCCGCGCTAAGGAGCCTTTGATGTCCTACCCACTTACCCTGGATGCCGTCGACCTGGCGGCAGATCACGACCTTGGTGGGGAGCAGTTGCAATGGGTTGATGAGCATGAGTGGGACCCGGTGGAACAGAACCAGGACCGCTCGCTCACTGGCGCGCAGATCATTCAGGAGGGCGTCAAGCTGTACGGGCGCCCGATCACTCTGGCCAGCAATGACGGCGCCTGGTTCACCAAGGCGACCATCGAGGAGCTGCAGGCTTTGCGTGATCAACCGGGCATTGTGATGCTGTTGACCTTGCCGAGTGGTGAGCAACACCACGTCACTTGGAACCGTGTCGCGGGTGCGCCCGTAGAGGCGGTGCCGGTGTTCCGCTCGGTGGTCTACCAGGCTGACGATATTTTTACGGTCACTCTTCGCCTGATAACTGTCGACCCACTCACTCTGTGATACCTGCAATTTTCGTAGCTAACATCAGACAAGACATTTTCATCTTTCAGGTGGACTCGTCTATCAACGATTAGCTCAAGCGTTTTTGAGCCTCGTACATTGCTGTTCTTGCATTCAAAAAACTACTGAATGGAGAGGGTCTATGTACTCGAAATGGAATGTGCTTATTGCCGGTATGGTGCTCGTTACAGTGCCGAAATTTCTGCTGGCAGATGATTGTGATGTTGCGTTAAGTGAGAAATTGATGACGGTCGTGGAAAGTAGAAGTTCGGATGCTTCTGCTTCCGCTGCTCGGGCTTGGTTTTGTTCGATGAATTATTCGGAGTACAAGGAGAATTCTTCAACTGATGCTGGTGGTAGTTATGGGGCGTTTAGTGCTGACTATGGTAGTTCAGAGGGGAAATATAATCAGTGGAAATCTGAGAACTGCGGGGATAGCAGTTCTAGTGAGTCGCTAGATACTTTTAGATATCAGGCTCAGCGTTCTGTTGATCCTAAGTTGGTTGATGCGTGGAGAGATTGCAAGCTTGCGAGAAGTGGTCTTACATGTATCGCGACTCCAACATCTAATGGCAGATCCTTTAAGCTCATGTATTCTTGGAGGCCTACTGGGTCAAGTAGCGCGCACTATGTTGAGACATTTATTGATAATGGAGTGAAAGTTTCGACAGGTAATAACTACCTGAGAGAGCCAGGCGACAAGCTGCTTATGGGGCAGCATGAGGCGCTCATTCGAATTTCAGATACGGAAGAGACCGCCTCGGTAAGCATTGAAGCTGAATATGATGGCTCCTCACAGTCGTGCGTTGTAACTGTGTCTCCGCCACCACCACCCCAAGTGGAGAAAAAAGGATTGGCTGGGGTATGGTGTTATCCAGCTGGAACATATGGGGCGGTGAATGGACAGAACGTGTCTTTGTATGCGCGAAAATTTGTTAAAACAAGCGATGGATGGCGGCTGACTCGGGTAGATAGTGATCGCCGCGAGTACCCATACGCCACGCTTCAATCTGTTTCTGTTCAGCAGAATGGTGAGATATTTAAAACAGTTGAGAAGCTTAGGCCAGGAATGCAGGGATATGTACCTTATCATCCGCTGGTAATGCCGCTACCGGCTCCGCCGCAGGGGCAGGCTGGAATATCTCCAAATGATCTTAACTTCAGCGTGAAGATTAACTATCGTCTTGATGGTGAGGATACTCTCATCACAGAGCGCATAGTTTTGCGAGTAGATCCATGGGGCGAGAGAGATTATTCAACCATTCTCCCCCTACATACCTTCAGGAGATGTGACTGACGGAATTGTTTTGACTGGTCTACCTGACCTCTCATCTGACCAGGCCCGCCCCGTGCGGGCTTTTTTGTGCCCGGAGAAAACTGAATGTCCATCGCCAGCACCGATGTGAAGCTGCTCAAGTCTCAGCGTCTGACCGATGAAGCTGATGGTGGTGGCCGTGCCACTGCCAGCGCTGTGGTCGACGGCGAGGTCAACAACGTATTCCCCGACATCGAGCGCTTGGCCCGTACCACTGGCCGTCTCTGGCTGCGCAAGCTGTTCGCCGGGGTGATGACGCAGAACGCCGACGCCTACCTTGGCGCCCACGGCATCGTCACGCAGAAGCCGGCCGACCCACGCGTCAGCGTGCTGCTGTTCAACACCGGCAGCCAGACGGACGTGCGCTCCGACGCGCGCAACGCCATCGAGAGCTATGTGGCTGCGTCCACTGCCGCGCCGTTCGAGCTGATGGCCGACCAGCTAGCGGGCCAGCGCTCCATCACATGCGTGCAGCGTGAAGAGCAGCGCATCCCCGAAGTGGGTGAGGTGTACCAGCTGACCACTGCGGCCAGCTCGCAGTACGTGCGCCTGACGGATGTGGTGGCCACCCTGGAGGCGTTCACCTACGAGTATTCCGCAGGCAACTTCCAGAACTTCACCCGCCGCCGGCTGGAGCTGAAGATCAGCGCGCCGCTGCTGGTGGCGTTCCCTGGTGGCCAGGTCACCCCGGCCGGCACCACGGCGGCCAGCCTGAGCGGCCAGGCCAAGGCCCGCGTGCTCGCTACCCAGGTGGCAGACGCCGCCCGCTACTACGGAATCAGCCCGCTGGCCCAAGCCGTCAGCCAAGGTGCCCTGAGCCTGCGTGTGGAAAGCGTGTTCTCCCAGCTCGTGCCCAGCACCACCAAGGAAAGCGCGCTGGTCGACCTGCTGGCCGGCTATCAGCGTCAGCTGAACCTGCCTGCTGGTCCGGTGCGCTCGCTGAACCTGATCATTGCAGCCAGTGCCGTGGCGGGCGAGTCGCGCACCTTCCTGGGCACCGGCTGTGCGCCTGGCTCGCTGAGCATCACTGCCAACGGCGGCACCTTCGCGGATGACCGCAAGGGCGGCCTGCGCTTCGTCTCGGGTAGCAACTGGATCAGCTCGGGCCGGGTGGACTACCAGACCGGCGAGGTCACCCTGGTGCGTACCGGGACCAGCTTCGCCGGTAACGGCTCGGGCACCTATCAGCCGGGCGCGTCGGCGACAGGCGAGACCATCACCGGCGAAGTAGAAATCACCCTCGGCAACCGTGGCTACGTCTACACCCTGAACCTGGCCGAGGCCATCCCGCGCGCGGGCACGCTGTCGGTCAGCTTCATGGCGCTCGGTCGCTGGTACGAGCTGCGCGACTTCGGCGACGGCCAGCTGACGGGCGAGGGCGCCGGCACCGTCAACTTCGCCACCGGCTCGGTAGCGCTGACCCTCAACGCCCTGCCGGATGTGGGCGGGTCGCTGGTCTACAGCTACGTCAGCGCGGCCGACAACAGCGTCACCCAGCGCACCGGCAGCAGCGTCACGCCGGCCCTGGAGGTACGCCACACCCTGCCTCACCAGGGCGTGCTGCCGGGCTCGGTGGCCATCAGCTACGCCACCGGCTCCACGACCAAGAACCTGACCGACGATGGCTTCGGCAACCTGAGCGGCACTGGCGGCACCGGCACGGTGCTGTATGCCACTGGCGAGATTCTGATGGTGCTGGCCACCACGCCTTCGGCCGGGATCTCCTACAGCTACCAGGTGGGCAGCGTCACCAATTCGCCCATCACCACCGGCACCGATGGCAGCGGCAATGCCAGCTTCACCATCCCCGGCGCGCCGCTCAAGCCGGGCAGCGTGCGGGTGAACTGGATCACCACCCGCCGCCAGGCAGCGCCGGCCGTGAACTGGGAAGTGATCGGCAGCGGCGGCACCCTGCCGGTGTATGACTCCACGGTGGACGTGGAGAACGTCGTGGCCGACAACGGCAACGGCGGCTGGCGCGACGGCCGCGCGGGGAGCATCAACTACACCACGGGCGCTTGCACCCTGCAGCTGGCACGGCTGTACGACTACAAGGAGTACACCTACAGCAACATCAGCAAGCAGACCGTTTCCGGCAAGGTGACCGAGCCGGTGCTGGTGAACACCACCGTGCAGATCCGCGAGCAGTTCGGCGGCACCCTGGCGGTGATGGGGCAGGCGGCCGGTGTGCCGGCCACGCCGCAGACGGCCAGCCAGGCCGCCCCGGCTATCACCTTCAACCTGCTGTCCGGGGTGGGTGAGCCGATCCTGCCGGGCTCGCTGCTGTTCAGCTGGAACGGCTCGCTGTACTGCGACCGTTCGGGGATTCTCTACCGCGACATTGCCAGCAACACCAACGGCGGCACGGCAGTGGGCACGGTCAACTATGTGACCGGCACCGCGACCATCACCAGCTATCCAGGCAACGCCACGGGGCCTGTCACCGTGCTGGCGTGTCTGACGGCATCGGTGGGCTTCAGTGTGACGGGGGCGACCTTCCGCACGCCTGGCGCCCCGCTGCGGCCGGCAAGCACGCAGATCATTGCGGTGCGTGCCGACACGGGCGCGGTGGTCACCGCCAGCGCGAACCTGAATGGCGACATCGTGGGCGGGATCATCCACGGCTCGGTCGATACGTCGACCGGCATCGTGCGTCTGGCCTTCACCAGCAATCCGGCCGATACGACCGGGGCCAGTGATGTGCCGGTGATTCCGTTGCTGCTGCGCTACAACGCAGTGGTGCGCACCCAGCTCCCGCTCGATGCTGGCCTGCTGGGTCTCGACCCGGTGCGCCTGCCCAGCGATGGCCGGGTGCCGATCTACCGCGAAGGCTATGTGCTGGTGATTCACCACACCGCCGAGACGGTAGTGGCCTCACCGGTGGGCGGCGCCACCTTGCCGCTGGGGCGTCAGCAGCAGGCTGCAATCGAGGTGTTCGGCGCCAATGGCGCTGCGCTGCGTGCCGCGTCCTACAGCGTCGACCGCGAGGCCGGCGCGCTCACCTGGGCCAACCCTCTGGTGATGCAGGACGAGGAGGGCAACCCGATCAGTGCGCCCCTGGTGGTGCGCGACCGGGTGGAGCACATGACCCTTTGCACCGAAGTGCAGATCACCGGAGAGCTGGGCATCAGCTCGCCGCTGCCTTGGGATCTGCCGGCCGACGAGACCATGGTCTCCAGTGCCGTGACCTGGGGTGACCTGCAGTCGCGGATTCACACCTGGTTCACCCAGCAGACGTGGAGCCAAGGCGCGCCCAACTGGACGGACTCGCCAATCGGCAACACCACGACCGCGCAGTACAACAGCCTGAGCTACCCGCAGATCATCACCAACAAGGGCGCCATCGATGGCAAGTGGGCGCTGGTGTTCACCAGCTCCACGGCGTTCAACGTGGTGGAGGAAAAGCTGGGGGTGATCGCCGCCGGCAGCATTGCCAACGACTGCGCCCCGATCAACCCGCTGGTAGGCGAGCCCTATTTCACCATCCGCAAGGAAGGCTGGGGCTCGGGCTGGGCGGCCAGCAACGCGGTGCGCTTCAACACCGACTCGGCCCTTGGGCCGATGTGGGCGATTCGTACCGTGATCAGCGGCCAGGGCACGGTGAACGACGACGAGTTCCAACTGCAGATTCGAGGGGATGCTGACTGATGCCAACTGTCTACAGCCGGGAAGATTCTGGTGCGCCAGTGCTTTCCTACGTCTCCACGCAAGGCAGCATTGCGCAGTTCACTGCCGTGAAAACCATCCTCAAGGCGTGCTTGGTCAGCGGTTACTCGGGCAAGCCGGCGGCGGGGTGGTCTCTGGTCGCGGAGGGTGATCGCCATCTGGTGCTGCGCAACGGCACGCAGACTGGCTATGTGTGCCTCACCTGGACTGGCGGCAACTATCTCACCGTCTACCTCGCCGAGACCTTTACGGGTGTGGTCAGTGACGTGATCACCGGCGACGGCGTGAAGACCGGGGTGGCAGCCAACAACGCGACACAGCACCGGCTCTACATCGGTGTTGTGGCGTACAACACCAACTACTGCTCGTGGCTGGTACTGGCAGATGAGCGCACGTTCATCTTCCAGTCGGCGGGTGCGACGGGTGCGAATTGGGAATTTATCGCCACCGATGGGGGGGCGATGGCCCCCTTGTATGTCGGTGAAGACAGCACCGGGCGCTTTCTCGCCATAGGAGGCAGCAACACGACGCTTACCAGCCCCAACAATGACTTCAGCTATATCGGGCTGACTGCGCTGCGAGATCCGGTGACGGGGTTGTTGATTGGCACCGGCAGCATCACGCCTTCTACGCCTGGGCTTGGTCGCTCGGGGACTGCTACTGCCACCGTGACCGGGCCGGTTGTCCCGCTGATCGAGGCATCGCTTGCACCTGTGCGCTGGGGCACGTTTACGCAGCTTGCTGGGAAACTGCGGGGCGTTGCCTTGTGCCCGCAGCTTTCCGAGTACTACCCGTCACCGGCGGCGCGATGTCTCGGTTACAGCGGCCCACTGATCACCCGGAACGCGAACCAGCAATTGCCGATGGGGCCTGACCGTTACTACATGGGGCTGTCTTATCCGGGCAGCTGCCGGCACCTGCTGACCGACAAAGCGGAGTTCTGGTGATGGCGACGCCTGCGCGTGCTTATGAGGTGAATATGGGGGTGGTGCTGCCGCCCCGCATCACTCTGCAGTTCCGTGTTCTGCGCGACGGTGAGGCGAGTGCCGGAGTGAAGCGGCTGCGGGTGTACCGCGACTGGGGTTCGGTCGATCAGCTGATGATGGTGTTCGAGACGCGCGACGACGAGTTCACCAACACCTGGTCGCTCGACCTGGCCACGATCCTGGCGCAGCCGGAGTGGCTGGTGGCAGGGCAGGACAACGCCTTGCCGAGGCGCACGCGGGCGCTATACCTGGGCTTCACTGCCTCGGCGTTGCTGACCTACGACATCACCAGCGGCGACGGTGGTGCGGTCGGTGAGCCCGCTGAACTGGCCGCCCTGGTGCGGGTGGAGCGCGTACCCGTCGACCGCCAGGTCGTGGTGGTCGAGCGCCCGGCCGATGGTGAGTGGCGGATGGCAGGCTATGGCCCGACGCCAGGCGGTGCGGGCGAGTTGTCGGTGCGGGTGGTGGGCGGCGATGTGTTCGCCCTGAGCTTCGATGACTGGGGCGTGGAGTTCGTGGCCGGGCTGTCGGTCTCGGTCGGGCAGCGCATCCGCCCGACCGAGTACCAGGGCTGGCTGTACCAGGTGACCGAGGCCGGCGCACTTCCCCCGGCTGAGCCGGAGTGGTGGGCCGCCATCGGCGACAACGCATCGCGCCCGCTTGGCACGGCGCGAGCCATTGCCGTGCGCTACTTCCAACCCATTGCCCACGGGCCGCTACCTGTCGAGGTGATCTGATGCTGACTGTCGAAGTGCGCAGCCGCTGGGGGCGGGCCTCGTCCGCTGACCGGCGGCCTGCGGCTGTTGGATGGCAGGAGACGAGGGCGGCTGATGCGGGATCTGCGGCGTGCTGGCAGCAGGCTCGCCAGCTGGAGGTCGTCGACCAGGCGCTGCCTTGGGGTGGCGTGCCGGCAAGGGATAGCCAGGTGGCGGCCGGCTTCGGCATGGCTGACGATCTGAGCGCCTTGGCCGAGAGCATGCCTTGGGGGGCGGTGCCGGCGAGAGACCAGGCGCTGCGCTGCGTGTGGGACAAGTCGATTCAGCCTCGCGACCTGGTGCTGAGCCTGATCTACAACCCCAATCCCGCGCGCAAGGATGTGCAGGTGTCCTCCAGCTTCCGGCGCTCCAACGAGTTCGGGCCTCGGCATGACGCCGCCACCGCCCTGCAGGACAGCCTCTACATTCCGGGCACTGGCCCGCTGGTGTTCAACTTCGGCGGGCGGCCGTACTTCCCCAGCTCCTCGCCGCTGGTGTTCTTCGACTTCCGCTATGAGCCGGAGAAGCCAACCATCCAGCCCACGGATACCGGCAGCATCGGTGCCCGCTGGCAGGATGCTCGGCGGGTGAACCTCGGCATGCGTGTGCCGTGGGGCAAGGCGCGCATTCTCGACGGGCCGCTGACTGGCCTGCCCTATGTGGACTACCCCGGCCCGGTGAAGCCTCTCCCCGAGCCGCCGCCAGACCCTGCCATTCAGGACACCTACATGATTGCCAACATCGTCAACGTGGTGGTGCTGCCGTCGCGCACGCCCATCCAGGTGAAGAACATCCGGGTTGGGCTGGACAAGGACAGCTTCAGCTGGAAGTTCAACTGCGACATTTTCAGCCAGGCCGCCCTCGCCCTGGTGAAGCCGGGTGCCGGTGGCGCCAAGGTAATCGAGGTCAGCATCAACGGCTGGGTCTGGGCCATCCTGGTGGAGCGCTACACCCGCAACCGCAAGTTCGCCAGCGAGGTCTACAGCATCAGCGGCTCAAGCCGCACCCAGCTGCTGGCAGCGCCGTTCGCCCCGCTGCGCACTGGCCTGAACGGTGCTCAGATCACCGCCCGCCAGGCCGCCGAGGCCGAGCTGCAGGACACCGGCTTCACCCTGGTGTGGGACGCTGAGAGCGTGGGGCCGCCTGACTGGACATTCCCGGCGGGCGCCTTCAGCTACCAGAGCCAGACACCCATCCAGGTGATTGCCCGCATTGCCGAGACGGTGGGCGCCTTCGTGCGGCCGGCGCGGGACTCCGACACCCTGGAGGTGCGGCCGACTTACCAGGCTGCGCCGTGGGCCTGGGGCGACCCGGACGCCCCTATCGAGCGGGTGATTCCGCCCGCGATGATGACCGACCTCAACGGCGATTGGACGCCACAGCCGGCGTGGAATGCCTGTTACACCTCGGGCACCTCGCATGGCTGCTCGATGCTGGTCCGCCGTGCAGGGACTGCCGGCGACAACCCGGCGCCGGATGTGCACGATGATTGGCTGACCGGCGAGGAGGCCAACCAGCAACGCGGTATCCACGAGCTGAGCCAGGGCGGCGACATCGAGATAGTGGGCTTCACCCTGCCGCTGTTCCATACCACCGACGACAAGGGTGTGGGCCTGGTGTTGCCCGGCATGCTGTGCCGGGTGCCCGAGGAGTCTGGCCCGTGGGTGGGCCTGTGCCTCGGGGTGGATATCTCAGCCACCGGCACGGGCGCCTCGCGGGTCAACCAGCAACTGAAATTGGAGCGGCACCACTCATGGCCTCAGTGAACATCTGGAAGGAGTTCATCGGGCTGCTGCCCGGCGGTGTGCGGACGGTGGCGACGGTGAAGTCGATCAACACCACCGCTGGTATCAGTGAAGTGGAGCTGCGCACCGGCACCCGGGTGACCGTGCGCGGGGTCGACATTCCGGTGAACAGCAAGGCGTACATTGCGGACGGCGTGATCACTGGCCCGGCGCCGAGCCTGCCGCACTATGACGTGGATGTGTGATTGCGTGGCTGGGGGGCAGGAGGGCGGCTATGCTGGGTCTCGCCAATGACGGCCCTTTGCACAAGGAGTGCAGCGTGACCCTTCGCCTCAAGCAAGTCCTCCAGCTTCTCCCTATCTGCATCCTCAGCGCTGGCCTGGGTATGGCGACCATGTACCTGGCGATGAGTGATGCGGTCTCCGCGCCGCTGATCTATGCCGAGGGCTGTGCACCCAGCATCTGACGCATCAGTCTCCGTCGACCTCGGCGCGTATCCGGCCGGCAATTCGCTTCAACTCTGCATGCGCCTCGACCCGCTCTTCGGCAGTCAGCTCATGCTCGGCGAACGCCAAGCCTGCCGCCTCGGTATCTGCCAGGTGTTCGGCAGCGAATTGGCGTGCTACGCGCCGAGCCAGCGTTTGGCGTATCAGCTTGTTACCCATGACCACCTCAGACAATTGACGGCGGATTGAACCCCGCCTGCCACCTCAATTCAACCAGCCCGCCGCGCGCGGGCTTTTTTGTGCCTGGAGAAACGATGAGCAGAGAGCGAGACATTGATGTGCTAGCCCGCACGCTGTGGGGCGAGGCACGCGGCGAAGGTGTCGCCGGCATGATTGCTGTAGGCCACACCATCCGTAACCGGGTGGAGATGGACTTGGGCAATGACGGCAAGCCCGACTGGTGGGGCGAGGGATACGAGGGTGTCTGCCGCAGGCCCTGGCAGTTCAGTTGCTGGAATGCGAACGATCCGAACTCGGCCTACCTCCGTGGCGATAAGCAGATCCCGCCTGCTCAGTTCATGCAGGCCCGAGAGGCTGCCGTGGCCGTGATCGAAGGCAGCCGGCCCGACCCAACGGGTGGGGCAACCCATTACTACTCGACCAGCCTGGCCAAGGCGCCGGCCTGGACGGTGCGCGCCGCGCGCACCTGCAAGATCGGGCGGCACATCTTCTTCAAGGACGTGCCGTGATGGTGGCCTGGCTGAAGCTGGTCCCGGCGTGGGCGTGGCTGGCCATTGTCCTTGGACTGTGGACGGCGGTTGAGGAGCTGCGTCTGGCGAACCTCCGCAGTGACCTGGCGACTGAGCAGGCCGCACACAGCAGTTATCGCACCGACGTAGCCGAGCGTGACCGACGTGCTGCGCTGGCTGCCCTGGCAGAAACGAAGCGCCGCCAGGGGGCGGCCGAGGAGATAGAGAAAAATGCGCAAGAGAAACTGGCAGCGGACCAAGGCGATGCTGCTCGGGCTGGCGATGCTCTGCAGCGCCTGCAGCAACGGTACGCAGAGGCTGAACAGCGAGCCCGCCAGTGCGGCAATACCATCACTGACCAGCTCAGCGCGGCAGCAGAAGCCGGCGCCCGAATGCGTGCCGAGTTGCTCGGCCGGCTTGGAGCGGCTGCTGGACTCTATGCTGCCACCGCCGACGACAACCGAGTGAGAGGGCAGGCTTGCGAGGATTCCTACGAAAGCTTGACCCCTAACTAGCAGTCAGATGCCGAGTCGCTGATACGACATCCAGGCTGCAGTGCATACGACAAGCACACAAGCCGCTACGGCTAGTGGACGGCGCCACGATCTTCCGGCGATCAAGGACAGTACAGCCCAGACAAAGAGAATGAGGAGAACAGCGTAGTGCGTAGTCGTCATCGAATTTTCCAGTGAGTTTGAAAGGAGCTGCCGAGCCTGGTGAGCCAACACCAGGTTCGACAGCCGAGCCGCAGACCGTACCTGCAAGCCCAGCCAAGGCTCCCGCCTCGTGCACGAAGCGAGCGCGAGCCTAGCACTGTTCATTCATACAGTAAAAAGGTTTGCAAATGACCCAGCCTGTTATCCCCTGGATGGGCGGCAAGCGCCGCCTGGCCGATCGCCTTATCCCGCTGTTCCCGCCCCATGAGTGCTACGTCGAGGTGTTTGCCGGCGGCGCTGCGCTCTTCTTTCTCCGGCGGCAGCCGGCGCCCGTCGAGGTGTTGAACGACATCAACGGCGACCTGGTGTCGCTGTACCGGGTGATACAGAACCATGTCGAGGAGTTCGTTCGCCAGTTCAAGTGGGCGCTCTCCAGTCGGCAGCTCTTCGAGTGGCAGAAGATTACTCGGCCGGAGACGCTCACCGATATCCAGCGCGCCGCGCGATTCTTCTATCTCCAGCACCACGCCTTCGGAGGCAAGGTCTCGGGCCAGAACTTCGGTACCGCTACCACCGGGCCGGCGCCGAACATCATGCGCATCGAGGAGAACCTCTCCGCTGCATGGCAGCGCCTGGCCGGGGTGTATGTCGAGAACCTGCCTTGGCTGGAGTGCGCCGAGCGCTACGACCGCGCCCACACCTTCCATTACATGGACCCTCCGTACTGGCAGACCGAAGGGTATGGCGTCGATTTCCCCTACGACCAGTACCTAGCGATGGCCGACTTCATGCGCCGCTGTAAGGGGCGGGTGATGGTCAGCATCAACGATCACCCCGAGATTCGCGAGGCGTTCGCCGGCTTCCACATGGAGCGAATCGACATCCGCTACAGCAACACCAACCAGCGGCAAGGCACGGCCGAGCTGACTGGCGAGTTGGTGATCATGAACTGGACGCCGGCAGCGCTTGGTGGATTGTTTGATGGGCTGCAGGGTTAGCCAAAAAAAAGGCGCCAATAATTCGTTGTTAAAATGTTAACTGCGTAGCAAAATTCTGTTTTCATTGATGGGGATATGCGATGCGTGATGGTGCGGGAGTTATTGCTGTGGTTGTGGGGATTGCAGTCGCCTTGGCTGCACTCTGGGTATCGAAAAACACTGGCGCCGACTTCTTCGTCGCTCTTACCGCCTGTGGGCAATCAGCGGTGATCCTCGTAATTACCGGGGGTATCGCCTGGTACAACTCTTGGAAGCCATCCACCTACATTGCAGTTGCACTTGTCTTTGTATACCCCGCTTGGTGGCCTGTACTGGACAGCATCGCGAATAATACTTTCCAGTACGCGATTGCCTCGCCGTGGTGGGCTTCCACCTGGTTCAAGGTATTGTCTGAGCTCGCGCTTATCGGTGGTGCCCTGTACGTTATCTTCGGTCGCGATTACGGCTAACTGTCATTGCTGAAGGGCTGCGGCAGGATGAGCTGCGGCCCTTGGTTTTTGACGTTCCCCACGGCTTTGTCCACTTTGAACCACTCGAAGTCTGCAGCCGGTCTACCCTGGTGCAGCAGCATTTGTTCGGCACGCTGCAGGGTGGTGGCAGGGTCCAGCCATTCGCGGGCAAGCTCCGGGGATAGCACCACCGGCCGGCGATCGTGCACATCGACCATGCCGCCCTCGGCGTCGGCGGTGATGATCACGAAGCCGTCGCCCTCGCGTGGCTCGCTGCCATCTTCTGGGAACTGGCCAATCGCTGCGAAGAAGCACGGCGCCCCGTCACGCAGGCGGATGAAGAAGGGCTGCTTTCGCTTCGGGTCGGCTTCGTCCTTCACCCACTCATACCAGCCATCGGCTGCCACTAGGGCCCGGTGCGGCCAGATCTGTCGGAAGTATTTCCCTTCTGCCACCTTCTCCACGCGCGCATTGATTGGCGGCGGCATCTTCCCCTTGGCCCAGTGCGGCATCCATCCCCAGCGCACCGGCGCTGCAATTAGCCCGCCGGCAGTGCTATGCAGCAGCTGCACCTGGGTGCTCGGCGCCACGTTGTAGCGCTCCAGCGGGGTATCCTCCCAGCCGGCGATCACCTCTTCCTCGCTATCCAGCTCGTTCAGGTAGGCCGCCAGGCTCTGCCTTTGTACGAAGCGTCCACACATTCCCGCCTTCCTCCCGTCGCCTGTTCATCAGCATGGCATTGACGGCCATCGTCGCAAGCCAATACTGTTTAAATATACAGTAATCAGCAGGCATCCTACCGTGGACAGCGTTACCATCCTCGGCCCCGTCGCGGCATCGCCGACGAGCATTCCTTTCTTTCTCCCCACCGTACCGGCCGGATTCCCCAGCCCAGCCCAGGATCACCTTGAGCAGCGCGTTTCTCTGGATGAGCTGTTCGGCCTGCAGCGCCCCCAGATTTACCTGTGCCAGGTCGGCGGCCACAGCCTCAAGGGCTTAGGGATCCTCGACTCTGACTTGGTGCTGGTGGACAAGGCGCTGCCGGCGCGGCGCAACGATGTAGTCGTTGCATGCATCAACGGTGAGCAGCTGCTCAAGATCTACGATACCGACAAGCACCAGGTGGTGCTGCGCTCGGCCAACCCCGACTACCCGCCGCGCTATGTGATGGAGGCGGAAGAGCTCTACATCTGGGGGGTATATGTCGGGCTGGCTCGGGTCGGGCGGAACAGTGGTTGATCACGTCTTCGCGCTGATCGACTGCAACTCCTTCTACTGCAGCTGCGAGCGGGTGTTTCGGCCGGACCTCGTGCGCACGCCCATCGTGGTGCTGTCGAACAACGACGGCTGCGTGGTGAGTCGCACGGCCGAAGCCAAGGCGCTTGGCATCAAGATGGCTGAGCCGTGGCACAAGATCAGGAGGGGCTACCTGAAGGCGGGCGGCGTGGCATTCAGTTCGAACTACGCGCTGTACGGCGATATGAGCGAGCGGGTCATGACGATCATCGAGGGCCTGGTTCCGGCGCTGGAGGTGTACAGCATCGACGAGGCCTTCGCCGAGCTGACCGGTATCCAGGGCGACCTGGTGCCGCTCGGCCGAGAGATACGCGCCCAGGTGCTGGCCGGCACTGGCATTCCAACCGGCGTAGGTATTGGCACGAGCAAGACCCTGGCGAAGCTGGCCAACTACGCCGCGAAGCGCTGGCAGAAGCAGACTGGTGGTGTGGTTGACCTATGCGACCCTGAGCGCCGCGCCAAGCTGCTGCGCGCTGTGTCGGTCTCAGAGGTGTGGGGTGTGGGTGGGCGCCTGACCGAGCGGCTGGGCGAGATGAACATTCGCACCGCCTGGGACCTGGCAGCGGCGGACGCCTGGACCCTGCGCAAGAACTTCAGCGTGGTGCTGGAGAAGACGGCGCGAGAGCTGCGCGGCTTGTCGTGCCTGGAGCTGGATGGTGTGGCGCCGCCGAAGCAAGAGATCTGCTGCAGCCGGATGTTCGGTGAGCGACTGGAGGACTTGTCCCCGATCCGGGAGGCGGTGGCCACCTACGCCGCGAGGGCGTGCGAGAAGCTGCGCGCCCAGGGCTCGGTCTGCAAGCGGGTGCGGGTGGGTATCCGCACAGGCATGTTCAACCCCGACGAACCGAAGTTCGCCAAGGGGATGTTGGTCGAACTGCCTTACCCGACAGATGACACGCGTGTGGTAACCCATGCCGCCCTGGCGGCGCTCGAGCACGTTTACCGGGCTGGGTATTCGTTCGCCAAGGCTGAGGTGCTGCTGGTGGACTTATGTCAGCGAGGCGAGTTCACCGACGACCTGTTCGCGGCGACCCAGTCGGCCGCCTCCGAGAAGGTGATGGCCGTGTTGGACTCGGTCAATGCGAAGTGGGGCAGGGGAACACTACGGCCCGGAAGCGTACCGGTGGAGCCGGAGTGGAAGATGAAGCAGGAGATGCTGAGCCAGAGCTTTACGACGAGAGTCAATCAACTGTGGCGAGTTAGTGCTAAGTAGAGACTGCAATTATCGTGATGTACAGGTGAGCTGTTAACGTAGCTCTAGTATTTCCATTTGATCAATCACGGTTTGGGATAGGGGGTTAACAGCTTGAAACGTGGATGGGGTGCCCGTAAAAATACTTGTCGCAGCGACGGCTTCTTCGGGTTTGAATCGACGTGTTTTGCCAATGAACTTAAATTGATTTGTAAATTTATCAATGGATAGAGGGGGCTTTGTTCTGCTGATAAGTGTTAGCAGAATATTACGCTGCCAGTGCGCGTTATCTGGCGATATGGGCCACGAGAGTCTATCTATCAGAAATATGCCATAGCGCTCAAGTGTTTCGAGTACGAAAGTTGCACAAGTGAGACCTTGGCCTGCCCCTGTATTTAGGGCCTGCCCGGTGTTAGTGTCGAAATAAGGTGAGCTTTCGTAATGGATGCTATAGCCAAGTTTTCCCTGATTTTGAGATTGAATCATGTGCAGTAACGCAATGAACGCGGTTGCACTGAATTCGTCTAGGAATTGATAGTTTAGGTAGGCGTAGTCATTGGTTATTTCTGTGCGTCTGCAGATGTTGTCCCACGCTAGGTCAAAAAGCCACAGGGTATTATCTGGGTATTGGACCAAAAAACCAGCATGTCGTTGATCTTTGCTCCCAGTGACAGGGGAGCCAGCGATAACAACTGCTAGGCCAATTTCAGGTGGAACACCTAGTTTGATTGGCTGGAGATCGACTGTCATGCTTTCCTGCTAACGGATCAGTCCACTAAGTAGACGGTTGTAATCCTTTCCGTCATTTTTGAGTTTGCTAAGAACGTTGTCTCGCAATGTTGACCAAGCGGGGAGGTGTCTTCTCGCTTGGAAAGATGAGCGAAGCAAAGCAATCATTGACCACTCTGTCAGCTCGGAGACTTCGATCTCCAATAGGAGTCTGTTTATCTCATGATATTCGTGGTTTCTTTGCATCGACTCTATGAAGAAGACCGAGTAAAAGGATGCGATCTTTCCTTGTCGGCTCCTCTCCCAGTTGCAGATCAGTTGCTTTGCTTCTTGGACATCATCCGCTCTAAGCCCTCCGGAGCTCTGCCTGGCATAGTTCAAGCACGGGAACGATAGCTTAACCTCCCAATGGGTAGTGCTTGCGTCGTTAGCCATTGTGCTGGTGCTAGTGCTAGTGCGATGGCTCTCTACGCTGAGGGGTCTAGTTATTGCGGTACTAGTATTCTTCGATGATGTAAAAAAGCATTCACTGGTAGGTGATTCAGAAGTGTCGACATGATTGTTAAAAAAAAGAATATGCTCAGTTCGAGTACTGCTAATAGATGATGTACTGGATTTGGGCTTGTTTCTAATCATGGGAGCATGCCGACAGTAAAGATTTCTTCGCTTTGAGAAACCATTTCCCTGAGGACGTGGGGAATTAGTTTGGGGTCAATTGGAGTGGACCTCTCAGCTGCAGAGCTTAGGTCAAGCTCCATTCTTAAGAAGGTTAACTCTTTCGTTGTGGGCATCGGGGATGTGCCGAGGGTGAAAAATTGTGCTGCAGCACCAGCCAGTTTTCCAATTCGGTTAATGGTCAGCCCGGGGGAGGTCGTTGAGTCTCTTTGGTAGTTAATTTGTATTAAGAGATCGCTGGCTTTTTGCGGCTCTGGGAAGGAGCAGTTTATGTATTTCTGGAGTGCTGCATTAGCCTCTTGGATGTTCTCGGTTTTGAGCATGCCAGTGTGTCCGTATGCAGCTCGGATCCACGGTTGGCTAGTTGACTCAAGCCACTTTTCGATTTGAGGAATGAGAAAGTGAAGCGCCTCTTGGGTGCTTCCAAGCGAAGGAGGTTCAGAGCTGGCAATGGCGCGAGGATAAAGAACCCAGTCAACTCGGTTGAAAGTAATCTTCATCTCTAAGAAAAAATTGTCTAAGTGCGTGCCGGACTCAGAGTATTCGGCGGAGTTAGGCTTTTCGGAAATATTCTCCGGCGGTGTGCCTGTTGCTGTTTCCCACCATTTATTTCTTTGGGCATTCACGGGTTCGGATGCAAAGAAAGTTACACGAATAGCCTCAGTCTGCCACCCTGTTAGGCTGGGAAGAGCCATTGAACACTCCTTACAGATAAACGCTTTAACTATATTGAAATTCTTCAAAACACATTCGGTCGAGTAATTTCAATAAACATAAAAACAAAAAAACCCGCGGTTGCGGGGAAGGTTTCTCGTGCAGCTGTGCAGCCTCTAGAGGGTTGCCTGAGCACGAATCCCTGCGCCCGTCAAATGCCATGCTGGAGTTATAGCATAGCCATGAGGCACGCCTCCATATGCAGCTCGGTTTTTAGCTCTAACTGTGAATGCGGAACGAGTATGGCGTAAGCCATCACAAGAGGCCTGGTGGCGGAACTGTCGCCAAAACTGTCACTAAAAAATAAGGCCTATAGCAAAATTCGGCTACAGGCCTTGCAGTATGTGGAGCGGGTGATGGGAATCGAACCCACGTCATGGGCTTGGGAAGCCCAGGTAATGGCCATTATACGACACCCGCTCGGGCGGCTGACTTTGTACCAGAATCGCCCGTGCAGGTGAAGCCGAGTCGCTCAGACTGCCAGTGCGTGGCGCTCCTGTGGTGCTTCCTGCGAGCGCAGCTCGTGCGGCAGGAGGAAGGCCAGTAGCGCGTCGCGGGTCTGCATCCAGGCGGCCTTGTGTTCCATGTCAAGGAAGTGGCCGGCCTGGGCGATGGTGCGGAATTCGCAGTGGCGTACGTACTGCGTGAGCATGCGTGCATCGCTTGGCGTGGTGTATTCGTCCCACTCGCCGTTGACGAACAGCAGCGGGATCTCGATTTCACCGGCGAACCTGATGCAGGAGCGACCCTCCATCTTCAGCACGTTCTGCACGTGGAAGTTCATCTGCGCGTATTCGTAGTCTTCCAGGCTGGTGATGTGGCGATGGTTGTAGCGCTTGAACAGCGACGGCAGGTGCTTGCCGATGGTGGCGTTGAGCACTGCGCCGATGTTCTCGCGGTCGCAGGCGTCCATCACCTCCACGCCGCGGCTCAGGTAGCCGAGCATGGCCTGGTTGACGATGGGCGAGAAGGAGTTGATCACCGCCCGCTGGATGCGTGCCGGCTTGCGCGCCAGTGCCTGCAGGGTGGCGATGCCGCCCCAGGAGAACGACAGCACGATGTCGCAGGCGAAGTGCTCGACCAGCTCGAGCAGGATGTCGGCTTCTTCCTCGCGGGTGAGGAAGCGCTCGTGGCGGTTGTGTTTGCGCGACTGTCCGGCGTAGGGCAGGTCGAACAGCACCACGTTGAAATGCGGGTGGAGATAGCGAACCGTCTGCGCGAAGGATGCGGTGGTCGACAGCGAGCCGTTGACCAGGATGATGGTCTGCTCGGCGCTGTCGGCGCGGTAGAACTCCGTGTAAACCCGATGTTGCCCCTGGATATCCAGCACAGTGGTTTCTGCTTTCATGGTCATGCCCCTGACAGCGGTGTTGCGGACGCGCAGCGAGACGCCGAGGCTGCGCGAGCTTCAGGACAGGTAGGCATGGGCCTGGGAAAGGGGGCCTGGTCGGCTCGAATGGCTGGCCGATGATTGTTGTTGGAGGCGGGGCGCTTTTCGTCCGGGCATCGAGAACTCGATTGGCAGACCCGTTTGGTGTGGCGAAAGGCGTGTTAGATGTCTTTTGAGACTTGTCGGTCACTTATGGACCGTTAGTTGGGATTCAAGCAGCCTCGTGTTACCGATGCAAGTCATCGCGGTGAATTGCGCCTGCCGCTGGTCGGGCATCTTCAGACCAGTGCTATCTCGTCGTGACGCAGTGCACGGTACTGGCCGGGCGCCAGCGCCGGGTCCAGTTGCAATGGCCCCATGCGCTCGCGGTGCAGGCCGACGACCTTGTTCTGGAAGTGGCCGAACATGCGCTTGACCTGGTGGTAGCGGCCCTCGTGCAGGGTCAGCAGGGCGGTGTGCGAGTCGAGGATCTGCAGTTCGGCGGGCAGGGTGGTGAGGTTCTCGTAGGCGAAGTAGAGGCCCTGGGCGAACACCTCGGTGTATTCCTCGCTGATCGGCTGCTCGGTGCTGACCCGGTAGACCTTGCCCAGGCGGCTGCGTGGTTCGGTCAGGCGACGTGACCAGAGGCCGTCGTTGGTGATGATCAGCAGGCCGGTGGTGGTCAGGTCCAGGCGCCCGCCGATGTGCAGCTCGTGCTTGTCCGGCTCGTCGAGCAGGTCGAGCACGGTGCGGTGTTCGGGGTGTTCGGTGGCGCTGACCACGCCGGCCGGTTTATTGAGCATGAAATAGCGCGCTGGCTTGCCGGCCTGCAGCAGCTCGTCGTCCAGCTCAATGCGGCTGAACTCGCGCACTTCAAAGCGGCCGTCGCACACCGTTTCGCCATCCACCCGCAGTCGCCCGGCGGCCAGCAGCAGGCGGGCATCGGCGCGGCTGAAGCGCGGCAGGTTGCTGAGGAAGCGGTCGAGGCGCATCGCTATTCGGGCTTGGGCTCGCCCAGGGCCTTGGCGCAGTTGGGGCAGAGGCAGGTCTTGTCGCGCAGCTCGGCGGGCAGCTCTTCAAGCACCTTCGCTTCGATCGGCGTATGGAAGCACCAGCAGTCCTGCACCGCTTGTTCCTGGGTGGCCTGCGCGCAGCGATTGGGCTGGCCGCAGCGCGGGCAGCGCTCGACGTTCACTGTTGCAGGCCGCCGGTGTCTTCGCACACGCGGTTGCGGCCGGACTGCTTGGCGCGGTACAGCGCGCGGTCGGCGCGGGCGATCAGGCGCTCCAGGCTCTCCTCGCCCTGCAGCTCGGTGACGCCGATGCTGGTGGTGACCCGCAGGTTGACGCCGTTGAAGGGGAACAGCTCCTCCTCGGTCTGCTGGCGGATCTTCTCGGCCAGCAGGCGCGCGGTGGTGGTGCCGGTGTCCTTGAGCAGCAGGATGAACTCTTCGCCACCCCAGCGGCAGATGATGTCGGACTGGCGCAGGTTGCCCTGCAGCGAGCGGGCGAAACCGCGCAACACCTGGTCGCCGGCCAGGTGGCCGTGGTTGTCGTTGAGCAGCTTGAAGTGGTCCAGGTCGATCAGCAGCGCGCTCAGCGGGCTGCGTTCGCGCACGGCTTCGTGCAGAGCCTGGGTGGCGAGCAGGTCGAAACCGCGGCGGTTGGGCAGGCCGGTCAGTACATCGGTGGTGGCCAGGGCGGCGATGTGACGCTGGTAGCGGCGGGTGGCCAGGTAGACCAGGGCGACCACCAGGGCACTGATCAGGGCGCAGATCAGCAGGTTGAGGTACAGGCCCTGGCGAATGTCGGAGAGCGCGCCGTCCTCGGTCTTGTCGACGAACAGGTACCAGTCCAGTTCGGGGATGTAGCGCACGTTGAGGAAGTGGCCGTGGCCGCCTTCCGCATATTCGAAGCGCCCGCTATCGGGGCGCGGCAGCACCGCCAGCAGCGGTTGCAGGTCAGCCACCTCGCTGAGCAGCTGGCCGCGCTGGGCGCCCATGGGGCCGCCACTGGCGCTGGTCAGCACCAGCCGGCCGTTGCGGTCGGTGAAGTAGATGGTGCGGTCGTAGCGGCGCTGGTAGTCGTCGACCAGCTTGACCACCGCGTCCACGGTCAGGCCGACGCCGGCCACGCCGATGAACTGTTCCTGGTAGTCGAACACCTTGAAGTTGATGAAGAAGGTCAGCCGATCACTGTTGGCCATGTCCGGATCGACGCTGATCTCGTAGGGCTCGGCCATGTTGCGCACGCGGAAGTACCAGACGTCGCGCGGCTCGTCTTCCTTGACCCTCTTGAGGATGCCCTTGGCCTGGTAGTAGGTGCGGGTTTTCTCGGAGATGAAGAAGCTGGTGAAGGTGCCGTAGTGGTCCTGGATCTCGCGCAGGTAGCGGGTCATCGGCCCGGTGTCCTGCTCGCCATTCAGCGCCCAGTCGCGCAGGAAGGTGTCGCGCGACATCATCGAGGCGATCTGCGTGGGGCGGATCAGGTCCTTCTGGATTTCCGAGTAGATGTTGTCGGAGGTCAGCGGCAGCTCGGTGTTGACGATGTTGTCGCGGATGCTGTCGCGGGAGACGTAGTAGCTGACCAGGCTGGTGGCGAGAAAGCCGCCCAGCAGGAGGATGGTCAGGAGCAGCAGCAGGGAAATCTGGGCCTTGCGGGACGTGCTGAGCGGCATGGGACTGAGGCCTTTAGGACGTGGCGCAATGCTAGCGCGGTGCGCCGTGTTCGTCATCGCGATTAGGGTTTTTTATCGGCGATTCGTACGTCGCTGAGCCAGGGTTCCAGGCGCTGGCCGAAGCTGACTTCAGTGCTGAAGGGCTGGTTGGCGTTGCCGTAATACTCCGGCAGGTATTCGGCCAGCAGCTGGCGCCAGGCGTGAGGCACGTTGATGCTGGCGTTGCTGGGGGAAAACGAGCCGCTGAGCGTGGTGTCGGTGTCGTTGTAGCAGCGCCGCCAGACCCGCACGCTACCGCGCAGCAGCAGGTAGCGGCCGCGATCCGGGTAGCGCTGGCGCAGGCCGGCCGGGTCCAGGCCGACATCGGCGAGGAACAGGCGGCTCTCCTTGTCGCGTTCGTTGGCCAGGGCCTCGCGCGCGGCGTTCTCCTGCTGCTGCCGCTCCTTGTCGTTCGGCAGCTCCTGCAGTTTGGCGCTGGCCTTGTGCAGATGGCGCTCGGCCTGTTGTAGCGCTTGCTGATAGAGCGGGCCGTCCAGCTCGAGAATCGCCCAGGCCTGGCGGGTATCCTGGCGCGGTTCGGGGTCGCTGCTGGGCAAACCTACGGCCTGCAGCTGTGCTGGCGTCAGGCCGTATTCGCTGTGGCAGCGATCCTTGTCGGCCGGGTTGGTGCGCACGGGCATGCGCCAGTCCAGACGCAGGCTCAGGCCACTGTTCTCGCGGCGCGGGCCATCCCAGTCGCGATGCAGCTCTCTCTCGGACAACAGCAACCGGCTCTCCGGCTCGCCTTGGCGGTTGTACCAGACGCCGGCGAGGGCCACGGCGTTGCTCAGCAGGATCAGGCCGAGGCCGGTGAGCAGGCCGTGGAGGGGCTTGAGGGCGATCATGCGCGGTCACCTCCCTTGTGGCTGCGGCGCAGGCGACCGAGCACCAGCAGGGCGGGGATGGCGGTCAGGCTGAGGATCAGGAAGAACAGGTACTTGGGCAGCACGTCCCACCACCAGTCGACCATCTTGATGAACAGGAACAGCAGGAAGGACAGCTGGCCGATCAGGCTGACCTCGGGCCAGTCGCGGCGGATGCCGAGCCAGATGAACAGGGCCGATACGGCGAAGCCGAGCAACTGGTAACTCTTCTCGATACCGTCGTAGTCGAACGGCAGGTAGCTGCCGCGTCCCCAGTTGGCCAGGACCTGCATCGGCACCAGCAGGGCCAGCATGCCGACGATACGGTAGGTGGCGGCGAAGCCGCTGAAGCGTGCCTGGGACAGCAGCGCCGGCAGCACGAACACCAGCAGGCCGCCGGGCAGGAAGTGCTCCGGCCGTTCGGCGGCTTCCAGCCACAGCCAGCCGCACCATTCGCTGAGGCGTGTGCCGCTATAGGCCAGCAGGCAGATCAGGCCGGCGGCCAGCAGCAGGCGTGCATTGCAGGCGTAGGCCAGCAGCAGGGCGTAGGCGGCCCAGCAGAGCAGGGCGTTGTCCGAGGGCGTGATATTGAAGATCTGCCCGAGCATGTGGATGTTCAGGACGAAGCAGGCCAGGGCCAGCACGCCAGCTAGCTTGGCGAAGTAGCCGGAGGCGTCGCGTTGCTGCAGGGCGAAGGTCAGCAGCAGGCTGCCGAGCGAGAAGCCGATCAGGATGCCGACCTGCAGCGCTTCGCCGAACAAGCCCCAGAACTGGTAGAAGAAAAACAGCAGGCTGGCCGCCAGGGCCAGCGCGCCGAGCAACGAGACCACACGCATGCTCAGCGACAGGCGCTTGGTCTGTTGGTCGTGATCGATGTCGAAATGGCTGCGGTACTGCGCCAGCAACTGGTCGTGATGGGCGGCGATGCGCGCGAGCGGCTCTTCTTCCAGCGCCAGGGCATTCTCGCCACGCAGGCGCTGAGCCTCGCGGCGGAACGCCTGGATATCGTCGGCCCGTTGCTGGGCCTGGTCGCGGGTCAGCGGCATGGTTCTTCCCTGTGGATGCGCTGCCCGCGACTGTATCCCTTAAGCCTCTTCCAGCACCACTACCCGCTGGCCGGCACGCACCGGCGAGCCGGGTTGCACGCGCACCTCGCGCACCACGCCGTCGCGCGGCGCGGTGAGGGGGATTTCCATCTTCATTGACTCGAGGATCACCAGCACATCGCCGGCCTTCACCGAGTGGCCAGCCTCGACCTGCACCTGCCAGAGATTGCCGGCGATATGGCTGTCGATGCTGTGCTGGCCGGCGGCGAGCGGGGCGTCGTCGCCGAGGTCGGCGACCGCTTCCTCGCTTTCGAAATGGGCCTGGCCGGAGGCGATCCAGCGCTGGCGCTCGGCGTCGAAGGCGGCGCGTTGCTGGCTGCGGAAGGCGTCGATGCCTTCGGCTTCCTCAGTGAGGAAGTCCTGGTAGTCGGCCAGGGCCAGTTCGCTGTCTTCGATGCGCAGTTCATAGCGGCCGAGGGGGAAGTCGCGGCGGATCTGCAGCAGCTCCTCGGCGCCCACCGGGTAGAAGCGGATCTGGTCGAAGAAGCGCAGCAGCCAGGGCTTGCCGTGGAAGGCGGCGACTTCGCGGTAGCGGTTCCACATCTGCAGGGTGCGACCGACGAACTGGTAGCCGCCGGGGCCTTCCATGCCATACACGCACATGTAGGCGCCGCCGATGCCCACCGAGTTCTCCGCGGTCCAGGTGCGCGCCGGGTTGTACTTGGTGGTCACCAGGCGGTGGCGCGGGTCCAGCGGGGTGGCCACCGGCGCGCCGAGGTAGACGTCACCCAGGCCCATCACCAGGTAGCTGGCGTCGAACACGGTCTTGTAGACCTCGTCGAGGTTGGGCAGGTCGTTGATGCGGCGGATGAACTCCAGGTTACTCGGGCACCAGGGTGCGTCCTTGCGCACCGTGGTCATGTACTTGTCGATGGCCAGCTGGCAGGCCGGATCATCCCACGACAGCGGCAGATGCACGATGCGCGACGGTACCTTGAGGTCCTGGGCGTTACACACCGCGTCCCACTCGCCGATTACCACGGCCAGCAGGTTGGCCAGCGACAGGGTTTCCGGCTGGTAGTGCACCTGCAGCGAGCGGATGCCCGGGGTCAGGTCGATCACGCCATTGAGGTTTTTTGCCTCCAACGCCTGCATCAGTGCATGGCCGCGGAAGCGCAGCACCAAGTCCAGCTCGGCCTGGCCGATCTCCAGCAGCAGGTGGGTGTCGCCGGAGAGGCGGGCGACCAGGCGCTTGTCCTGGCTGCCGATATCGAGGATCACCGGCGGCTCCAGCGGGATCGGCTTCCAGTTCACTGCGACCGCTTCCAGCCCGGCCACTTCGGCCTTGCGTGCCTTGGCCAGCTGCCGGGCGGTGTCGATGTTGACCGGCACGAAGCGCAGCTTGTCGCCGGCCTTGAGCTGGCCGAGCTGCCACAGGTCGGCTTCGATGATGGTCACCGGGCAGACGAAGCCGCCCAGGCTCGGGCCGTCCGGGCCTAGGATTACCGGCATGTCGCCGGTGAAGTCCACCGCGCCGATGGCATACGGATTGTCGTGGATGTTCGACGGATGCAGGCCGGCTTCGCCGCCGCTGTCGCGCACCCACTCCGGTTTCGGGCCGATCAGGCGCACGCCGGTGCGGCTGGAGTTGAAGTGCACTTCCCAGTCGGTAGCGAGGAAGGTGTCGATATAGGCCGGGGTGAAGTATTCCGGCGCGCCGTGCGGGCCGTAGATCACGCGGATTTCGCGCACGGCGGGCAGGGCGGTGCACAGTGCGGCGGGCAATTGCGCGCCATTGTCCGCATCGCTCAATGCCGGGATATGCAGCACATCGCCGGCACGCAGGGCGCGGCCGCCGTGGCCGCCGAACTGGCCGAGGGTGAAGGTGCTTTTGCTGCCTAGGTACTCAGGTACCAGCAGGCCACCGCGAAGGGTCAGATAGGAGCGCGCGCCTGAACCGGCGATGGTGCCCAGGCTCAGGGTGCTGCCGGCCTTGATCAGCAGGGCGGTGTTCAGTGGTTGAGCCACGCCGTCCACGCTCAGCGGAATTTCCGCGCCGGTCACCGCGACTACGGCGTCGGTGTTGAAGCGCAGCAGCGGGCCGCTCATGGTGATTTCCAGGCCGGCGGCGCCTTCGGCGTTGCCCAGCAGGCGATTGCCCAGGCGCAAGGCGCGGTCGTCCATCGGACCCGACGGCGGCACGCCGACCGCCCAGTAGCCGAGGCGGCCGGGGAAGTCCTGCACGGTGGTCTGGGTGCCGGCGGACAGTACCTCGAAGGTATGTGCCTGGTAGGTCAGGCCTTCCAGGCAGCGAGTCCAGGGCGAGCCGCTGGCGAAGGGTGCGTCGACCAGGATCTGCCGCAGGTACTGGCTGTTGGTCTCCACGCCGTACAGCAGGGTATCGGCCAGCGCCTGGTTCAGCGCGGCGCTGGCTTCCTCGCGGGTCGGTTTCCAGGTGATTACCTTGGCGATCATCGGGTCGAAGTAGGGCGGAATCTCGCAGCCGGCTTCGACCCAGGTGTCGATGCGCAGGCTCTTGCCGTCGGCCACCGGGAATTGCACGGCAGTCAGCAGGCCGGGGCTCGGCTGGAAGTCGCGGCCCGGGTCTTCGGCGTACAGGCGTGCCTGGATGGCGTGGCCGCTGGGTTTCAGGTTTTTCGCCAACTCGCTGAGCGGTGCCAGGTCGCCGGCCGCCAACTCGATCATCCAGCGCACCAGGTCGACGCCCCACACCTGTTCGGTGACGCCGTGTTCGACCTGCAGACGGGTGTTCACCTCAAGGAAGTAGAAGCGCTCGGCTTCGCTGTCGTAGACGAATTCCACGGTGCCGGCGCTGCGGTAGCTGACTGCCTTGGCCAGTTTGATCGCCGCCGCGCACAGCTCATCCGCCATGCCGGCCGGCAGGTTGGGCGCCGGGGTTTCTTCCAGCACTTTCTGGTTACGCCGCTGCACCGAGCAGTCGCGCACGCCGAGGGCCAGCACTTCACCTTTTCCGTCGCCGAACACCTGCACTTCCAGGTGGCGAGCGCGCTGGATGTACTTCTCGATAAATACCCCGCTGTCGCTGAAGTTGTTTTGCCCCAGGCGCTTGACCGCCTCGAAGGCGTCACTCAGCTCCTCGGCACTGCGGCACACGCGCATGCCGATGCCGCCACCGCCGGCGGTGCTCTTCAGCATCACCGGGTAGCCGACCTGCTCACCAGCAACCAGCGCCGCGTCGAGGTTCTCCAGCAGCTCGGTGCCTTCTAGCATCGGCACGCCGTGCTCTTTCGCGAGTGCCCTGGCGGTGTGCTTCAGACCGAAGACGCGCAGCTGCTCCGGCGTCGGGCCGACAAAGGCGATGCCGGCGGCCTCGCAGGCTTCGGCGAAGGCGGCGTTCTCGGAGAGGAAGCCGTAGCCGGGGTGAATGGCTTTAGCGCCAGTCTGCTTGGCGACGGCAAGGATCTTGTCGACTACCAGGTAAGTACCGGCGGCCGGGCCTTCGCCGAGGCTGAAGGCCTCATCGGCCTGCTGGATATGCAGGCTGGCGGCGTCGGCCTCGGAGTACACGGCCACGCCTTTGACATCGAGCGCGCGCAGGGTGCGCAGGATGCGGCAGGCGATGGCGCCACGGTTGGCGATCAGGAGTTTGTCGAACATCTGCTTGCCCTCGAAAGGGTTGGCGGGCCGTCCCGCCGCTATTCGGTCTGCACCACGGTCGTCCGGGGTGGGAAATCGGTGTGGGTACCAGCGGGCTGGTGCCTAGGTTTTCTCGGTGGGCGTGGGCTTTTGTTCCAGGCATTGGCCCGAGCGACTCTGGCACAGCTGGTACAGCCACAGGCGCAGGCGAGCAGAGCCCCCAGCGCTCCGGACGGAGTCCGGAATAAACCGGTTCAGTCCCATACCAGCACCTCGGCGGGGGTCGGGTTCCAGCCGTTGCAGGGGTTGTTCAGCTGCGGGCAGTTGGAGATCAGCACGATCACGTCGGTCTCGGCGCGCAGCTCGACGTATTTGCCCGGCGCGGAGATGCCGTCCTCGAAGGTCAGGCCGCCTTCGGGCGTCACCGGCACGTTCATGAAGAAGTTGATGTTGGCGCCGATGTCGCGCTTCTCCAGGCGGCCGTCGTGCAGGGCGCCGCGCAGGAAGTTGTCGCGGCAGCTGTGCATGTAGCGCTTGTCCAGGGCGTAGCGCACGGTGTTGCTCTCCTGGGCGCAGGCGCCGCCGAGGGTGTCGTGGCGGCCGCAGGTGTCGGCGGTGATGGTCAGTAGCGGGTTGCCGAGGTTGGACCAGAGCACGGTGCCGGTGGTCAGGTACACGCGGTTCTGCTTGCGCAGGGTGCGCTGTGGGTCGTAGCGCTCGCGCGGGTTCTTCGCGCTGAAGAACAGGGTGTCGACGGCCTGGTTGCCCTCCAGATCGAGCAGGCGCAGGGTCTGCCCGGCCTTGACCTCGAACAGGTAGGGCTCGCCGGCCGGGATCACATGGCGGAAGGCGGCGGCTTCGGGATGCAGGGTGCTGGCGGTGAGACTCATGTGGGCAGCCCTCAGATGTACAGACGTTCGGTGTTGTGGAAGCCGCGGCCGTTCTCCGGGCGCGAAGTGCGGCAGAGCACGCTGATGCCGTCGCTCTCGACGCGGCTCCAGGCAAGCTGCACCGGCTTGGGCGCGTACTGCGGGTTGGGGTCCATCGGGTGCTGCAGGGCGGTGAGCACCACCAGGGTATCCATCGGTGCGTACAGCTCGATGTAGTCGCCGGCCTTGGAGTTGCCCGGTTGGAAGTGGAAGCAGCCGTCGCTATCGACCGTCACCTGGCTGAACAGGTTGAGGTTCATCAGCAGGTCCTGCAGGTTGAGGTTCCACTTGCCCATCTCCACCAGCAGGTTGTCCACGCCGTTGCGGAAGAAGCCGTTGCGCAGCTCCTGGTAGCGGCCCTGGCCATACTTCTCGGCGGTCTCAGTGGCGGACAGCACGCCGCCGAAGCTGTCGTGCCAGCCGCAGGTGTCGGCGGTGATGGCGGCCAGTACGCGGCCCATATCCGAGTACAGGCAGTGGCCGGCGGTGAGCTTGGCGGTGTGCTGGCACTTCAAGGTGTCCGGCAGGTTGAGGCGTTCGCTTTTTTCCTCGGCACTGAGCAGCAGCAGGCTGACGTTGGCGCCGCCTTCGAGGTCGGTGATGCGCAGCAGCTGGCCGCGCTTGAGGACGAAGGAGGTGTGGCCGCCGCCGGGGACGGTTTCCTCGTAGAGGGTGGGGCGCAGGGCGAGAGAGGCAGTCATGCTCAGGCTCCTTGGAGTTGTGGTTGCAGGCGCTCGGCCAGTTGGGCGGGCAGGGCCGCGCGGCGGTCGCTGTTGAGCGGAATGTCGTAGGTGATGCGGGCGCCGAAGGCGTTGGGGGCGTGCGGGTCGTGGCGCACCTTGTCGAACACCAGCAGGCGGGTGCCGAGGCTGAAGCCCTCGGTCAGGTCATGAGTGACCATGAATACGGTCAGCCCGGTCTCGCGCCACAGCTCCAGCAGCAGGGCGTGCATGTCCTTGCGGATGCCTGGGTCGAGTGCGCCGAAAGGCTCGTCGAGCAGCAGCACGCGCGGCTTGGTGATCAGCGCCTGGGCGATGGCCAGGCGCTGCTGCATGCCGCCGGACAGCGCGCTGGGGTACTTGTCCAGGGCATGGCCGAGGCCGACCTTGCGTAGCAGTTCGGCGGCGCGCTCGCGCGCCTCGCGCTTGGCATTGCCGAACAGGCGGCCGAGCAGCGGCGAACGCGGCAGTTCCAGGCCTATGGCGACGTTGTCCAGCACTGTCAGGTGTGGGAACACCGAATAGCGCTGGAACACCACGCCACGGCTGGCATCCGGTTCGCCGGGCAGCGGTTCGCCCTTGATGTGGATCTCGCCACGGCTCGGCCGCTCCTGACCCAGCAGCAGGCGCAGGAAGGTCGACTTGCCGCAGCCGGAGGCGCCGACCAAGGTGCAGAACTCGCCCTCACGGACGATCAGGTTGAGGCGCTCCAGCACCACCTGATCGCCGTACTCCTGCCAGACGTTATTGACCTGAATGAAGCTCATGCCTTGGCTCCTTCGTACCAGGGGAAGCAGAGGCGGGCGAGCTGGCGCAGGCCCAGGTCCATCAGCCAGGCGAGCAGGGTGATCCACACCACGTAGGGCAGGATCACGTCCATGGCCATGTAGCGGCGCACGAGGAAGATGCGGTAGCCGAGGCCGTCGGTACTGGCGATGGCCTCGGCGGCGATGAGGAACAGCCAGGCCGAACCGAGCACCAGGCGCAGGGCGATCAGCAGGCGCGGCAGCAGCTGCGGCAGCACCACGCGCAGGATCAGGGTCCAGGTATTGGCGCCGAGGGTCTGCGCCTTGATCAGCAGCTCGGCGGGGATTTCCCGGGCGCGCTGCTCCATGTCACGGGCGAGGATCGGGGTGATGCCGATGACGATCAGCATCACCTTGGACAGTTCTCCGAGCCCAAAGACGATAAACAGGATCGGCAGGATCGCCAGCGGCGGGATCATCGACAGCACGGTGAGCAGCGGCGACAACGGCGCACGCAGCAGCGGCAGCACACCGGCGGCGATGCCCAGGCACAGGCCGGCCAGGGCGGCGATGCCGATGCCCATGCCCAAACGTCCCAGGCTGGAAGCGGTGTCCTGCCAGAACAGATAACCGCCGCTGCGCTTGTCCTCGGTGAAGGCCAGGCGCTGCACCGCATCGACCATTTGCGCTGCGCCGGGCAGCAGCTTGTCGTTGGGGTTCTCCGTCAGGCGCGCCGCCGAACCGGTGAAGTAGGCGAACAGCAGCAGGGCGAAGGGCAGCAGGATCAGCAGCAGGCGGCCGCCGCGGTCCGGGTGTCGGTTGATCAGGCGCATGGCGCTCCCTCGGATGGAGTGGGGCGCCGGGCGCCCCGTCGGGCTGTCAGAGCTTGCCGTCGGCCGCCATCTGCATGTAGCTCGGGTCGAAGCGCAGCTTGACGTTGCCCTTGTCGCCGGTGACCACGTCCTTGGCGAAGGCCATGCCTACCGCGTCGGCGCTCTGCGCGCCCTCGCCGAGCAGGCCGTGGCTGAAGGAGAACTCGGCCACCTTGCTCATGGTTGCCGGCAGTTTCGGGCTGTTGGCGAAGGCCACGGCGTCCTTGGCCGAATAGAACATCTTGGTCGCGGCCAGCTGCGCCTCGTAGCCGGCCAGGTCGGTGCCGGAGGCCTTGGCCATGTGCTCGCGAGCGGCCTTGCCCTCGGCGGAGTCGGCGCCCATGGTGGCCATGATTTCGTACCAGGCGCCGGTCAGCGCCTTGCCCAGCGCGGGGTTGTCCTTCAGCGTCTCGCTGTTGACCACCATCAGGTCGATGATCTCGCCGGGAATCTGGCTGGAGTCGAACACCTTGGTCACCGCCGGTGTGGCTTCGATCTCGGCCAGCAGAGGGTTCCAGGTAGCCACTGCCTGCACGTCGTCGGTGGCGAAGGCGGCGACCATGTCGGCGTCGGAGGTGTTCACCACTTTCAGGTCTTTCTCGGCCAGGCCGGCGCGCTCCAGGCCACGGGCCAGCAGGTAGTGGGAGACGGAGAGTTCGACCAGATTTACGTCCATGCCTTTGAGGTCGCCGAGGGTCTTCTTCTCGCCCTTGATGACGATGCCGTCGTTACCGTTGGAGAAGTCGCCGATGACCAGCGCGGTGCTGTCCAGACCGCCGGCGGCGGGAATGGTCAGGGCGTCCATGTTGGTCATGGTGCAGCCGTCGAATTGGCCGGCGGTGTACTGGTTGATCGACTCGACGTAGTCGTTGAGCTGGGTGACCTTGATCTCGATGCCGTACTTCTTCGCCCACTTGTCGACGATGCCCTGAGTGGCGCCGTATTCCCACGGCATCCAGCCGGCATAGATGGTCCAGCAGACGTCGAATTGGTCTTTCTTCTCGGCATGGGCGGGGAAGGCGAGCGCGGCAGCGAGGCCGGCGGCGAACAGCGAGGAGAGCAGGGGCTTGCGCATGGGTGAACCTCCAGTTCTGGGAATACGGGCAGGAGCGGCGCGGCACTGGCCTGAACTATCAGGTGGCGCGTTCTCCCGGGCTTTTGTCCCGCCGTGTAACCCCGAACGAGGTCGCCAACTCTCGGACCAGTCACTTGCCTGTCTCTGTGGAGAGTGGCGAGCCGGAACCCTAGTCAGCCATTGCAAGTTGTAGTGCCGCGCCCCTTGCGGGGTGCTTCTGCATGTCTGGTTCTTAGCGAACATCGTGCCAGCTGCCGAAAGCCGCATGGCCACGGGGCGCGCCGGATTGCCTGTGGCGCTGCGCCCCGTTTTGTTGCGCGAATGTGGTGCGTGGTGTTCGTTGTTGGTGCTTGGAATCTGTTTTGAGTCTTTTTAGCTAGAGCCAGGTAAAGCGAAATTGGCTGAGGGCGCGGAGTTTACGAGGTGTAAATGAGCAGCCCGAAGCCAATTTCAACGCGGCATGGCCGCCGATCAAGAGATTCGAGACAGGTTCTACAGTTGGTTGTCGGCGGCCAGCTGCATGTAGGTCGGATTGAAGCGCAGCATGATCCGCGAGGAGTTACCCAGCACGTTGTTGTCGCCGAAGGTGATGCCCAGGTTCTGCAGGCCCTTGCCCTCGCCGAGCAACTGCTGGGCGTCGGCGAAGTCGGCCACGCGCTGCATCAGGGTCGGCATCTTGTCGCTGCGGGCGAAGGCCGCTGCCGAGCGCGGCGCGTAGAAGGAGCGGATGGTGCGGAGCTGCTCGTCGAAGTCTTCGGCGGTGGTGTCTGCAGCTGCGGCCATGCTGGCGCGTGCGGCCTGGCCGGCGGGAGTGGGCAGGCCCATCAGACGCATGCCCTCGAACCAGGCGCCAGTCAGCGCGCGGCCCAGCTCGGGATGTTGGCTCAGGGTCTGGCTGTTGATCACCAGCAGGTCGAGGATCTCGCCGGGGACGTGGTGCGAGCTGAACACCTGCACGCTGTCACCGTCCTGGCGCAGGTCGGAGAGGATCGGGTTCCAGGTCACTACCGCGTCGCCCTTGCCGCTGCGCCAGACCTGGGCCAGGTCCTTGTCCGAGACGTTCTCGATCTTTACATCGGAGGGCTTCAGGTGGGCCCACTCCAGGGCGCGGCTGAGCAGGTAGTGGGACACCGAGTTCTCCACCAGCAGGATGGTCTTGCCCTTGAGCTCCTTCAGGTCCTTGTTGCCACCACGGACCAGGATGCCGTCGGCACCGGCGGAGAAGTCACCGACGATCAGCGCGGTGGAGTCCACGCCACCAGCGGCGGGAATGGTCAGGGCGTCCATGTTGGTCATCGAGCAGGCGTCGTACTGGCCGGCGGTGTACTGCTCGATGGAGGCGACGTAGTCCGGCACCTGCTCGACCTGGATCTCGATGCCGTACTTCTTCGCCCATTTGTCGATGATACCTTCCTCGGCGATGTAGCCCCACAGCATCCAGCCGGCGTAGATCGACCAGCAGACCTTGAAGGGGCGCTGTTCGGCGCTGGCATGGGTCGGTTGCAGGAGCAGCAGGGTGACGAGCGAAGAGCACAGCAGGCGTTTGAGCATGACTACCTCGGAACAATGAACGGGAGACAGGACGGCGGTCGCCGTGCCGCGCGTTTCTCCCGGGCTTTTGTCCCGCCGTGTAACCCCTGTCGAGGTCGCCCACTCTCGGACCAGTCGCTCGTCGTGGTGGACGAGCCGGAACCCTAGTCGGCCATTGCGTTTGAATTTTCAGCGACCGACCCTTTGTCGGGGCGGCACATCCTGTGCGCCCAGCTCTTAGCGAATGGCGTGCCAGGGCGCTTAATCTGCACTTTTGTGTGACTCCGATCACGCCCTGGTGGGGCCGGAGGCCATGGTTAGCGCCATGCTGGTGCGTCGAAGGTTTTGCTTTGGTGCGTAATGCGCGGATACAACTTTCGAACGCAGGGGGCGCAGCACTTCGCCACAGGGGCGTGATCAAAGGTTGTGGGAGCAGTCCCGGGCGCCGGTATTCGCCGGCCCCACCCCAGCGGTCGAAGGAGGCCGCCATGTCCCGTCTAGCCCTTGTCCTTGCTGTGTTTGCCCTGAGCCTCGGTGGCTGTGCCGTGTACGGCGACGATTACCGTTACGACCGCCCCGGTTACAACGTGCGCTACTACGAAAGCTATTCATCCCCCCGCGTGTATTACTACGACGATGACCGCGGCTACCGCTGGCACCGTGACCGCTACCAGGACCGCCGCCATTCGCACTACGCGCCGGGCTATGACGGCCGCTACCAATGGCATGACAACAACCGCCACCGCTACGACGGTCGCCGCGACCATGATCGCGATCGTGATCGGGTGAAAGGCCGTGAGCAGCCACGTTATGGCTGGGACCAGCGCTATCGTGATAACGACCGACGCAGCCAGTCGTCTTGGCAGCATCAAGGAAGGCAACGTAATGACTATCGCTCGAACCAGCGTGGTCATGATCGCCAGCTGCAGCGTGACCAGCGTAGTGGCTCCACGCCGCGGCGCTTGGATAACTGAGATGCTGGCCTACTGCTAAATGTCCCCCAGAGCGCCTAGCAACAGGCGCTCTGTTTGCTCATGCCAGAGGCGCAAACGCGCCTCGTCGAGTTGCCCTAGGGTCGCGTAGCGGCGACCGCCCCAGACCATCAGGAATAGCGCTTCGACGCTCGCCGGCGAGGCCGGGTGGGGCAGGTCGTTGCAGGCGGCGAATACTTCCTGCCACTTGCCGAGCAATTCCTCGTAGGCGCGCTGGTGATGCCGCGGCTCGGCGATCTGCGCTTCCAGTTGGGCGACCTCGAAGGTGAATAGTTGGCTGATCGGCTCGGCCGGGCTGCAGCTCAGGCGTAGCAGCAGGCTGACGCGGCTGCGCCAGTCCAGTTGTGGCGCGATCACCTGTTCATCGATGCTGCGTAGCAACTGCTCGATGCTGTGGCGCACGTAGCCGGAGAGCAGCGCCTGCTTGCTGGGAAAGTATTCGTACAGGGTGCCCACGGCAAAACCCGACTCCAGCGCCACCGCGCGGGTGGTCACGGCCTCCCAGCCATCGCGCTGCCAAATCCGAACGAAGGCCTGGTAGATGGCCTCCACGGTGAACTGCGCGCGGGCCTGCTGCGGGCGCTTGAGTGGCTTGGTTCTGGGCTTTTGCCCTGGCGTAATGGTCGCTGCACGGTTTCCGAACCCCTTCCTGTCCATCGCCCTCTACCCTGTTGGCTCATCGTCAGTCGACTGCCAGAGGACCCGCAAATGACCCAACTCGTCAAGGCCACGCGTCTGTTCACCCGCAAGGGCGCGCTCGACCAGAGCCGTATCGACAGCTTCGACTTCGACCTGAGCGTAGCGCCCGGCGAGATCGTCCTCAGGCCCGACCATTTCGCCCTGACCACCAACAACATCACCTACGCGGCCTTCGGCGACTCGATGCGCTACTGGGACTTCTACCCGACCGGCGCGGCCGAGTGGGGACACATGCCGGTATGGGGCTTCGCCGATGTGGTGGCTTCGGCGGTCGAGGGCATCGAGGTCGGCGCGCGCTACTACGGCTACTACCCGATCGCCAGTTACACGCGGGTCAAGGCCGAGGCCTCGCCGCGCGGCTTCCGCGCGCTGGATGCACATCGCGCCGAATTGCCGACGCCCTACAACCAGTACGCCCTGTGCGCGGCCGATCCCTACTACAGCCCCGAGCACGAGGACCTGCAGGCGCTGCTCAAGCCGCTGTACCTGACCTCGGCGATGCTCGCCGACTTCCTGCTCGACAATGACTTCTTCGGCGCCCGGCGCCTGCTGTTCTCCAGCGCATCGAGCAAGACTGCCTACTGCACGCTGTTCTGCCTGGAGGAGTACGACATCGAGTGCATCGGCCTGACCTCGCGCGGCAACATTGTCTTCGTCGAGCAGCTCGGCTGCTATGACAGCGCGCTGGCTTACCAGGATCTGGAGTCGCTCGATGCCAGCGTGCCGACCGTCTATGTCGACTTCTCCAGCGACCTGGCCCTGCGCGACCGCGTGCATGCACACTTCGCCGACCAGCTGGCCTACAGCTGCGTGGCCGGTTCGGCGCAGAACATCGAGGAGGCCGAGTACAAGGCCGCCAGCGGGCCGGAGCCGAAGATGTTCTTTGCGCCGATCCAGATGCGCAAACGTAATGTCGACTGGGGTTCGGGCGGCGTCTCGCGCTATGTCGGCGAGGGCATGGTGAAGTTCTATCGGCGGGTCGAGGCCAGCGGCACGCAGCTGGTCGAGGTGGTACGCAGCGAGGGCTATGAGGCTGCAGCGGAGATCATCTCCGGCCTGGTGCATGGCCGCCTGCCGCCACAGCAGGGGCAGATCGTCCGCCTGCGTTGAGGCGCTTGGAGCGTGGCGGGTTGTCCGCCACGCTCCATTCTTCATTCGACGAACAGCTTCTGTACGGCGGAGAAGTCCAGCTTGCCGTCACCCTGCTTGAGCAGCATGCGGTAGATCTGCAGGGCCAATGCGCCCATCGGCGTACTGCTGCCGGTGGCCTGCGCGGCCTCCTGGGCCAGGCCGAGGTCTTTGGTCATCAGTTCGGCCATAAAGCCGCCGCTGTAGCCCTTGGACGCCGGCACGCTCTCCATCACCCCCGGCCAGGGGTTGTACTTCTCCAGGCTCCAGTTGCCGCCCGAACTTTGCCGCATGATCTCGGCCAGTACGGCCGGATCGAGACCGCTGGCCACGCCCAGAGCCATGGCCTCGGCGGTGCCGATCATGTGTACGGCGAGCAGCTGGTTGTTGCACACCTTGGCCACCTGGCCGGCACCGTCTGGGCCGGCGTGGAAGATGTTCTTGCCCATGGCGGCGAGAATCGGCCGGGCCTTTTCCAAATCATCTGCCTTACCGCCGACCATAAAGGTCAGGGTGCCGGCCGCAGCGCCAGCGGTACCACCGGAGACCGGCGCGTCGAGCAGGGCGATGCCCTTGGCTGTGGCAGCTGTGTGTACCTTGCGCGCTGCATCTGGGGCGATGGTCGAGCATTCCAGCACCAGGCTGCCGGGCGCGATCTGCTGCAGCAGGCCGCTGTCACCCAGGTACAGGCCTTCCACATGGCGGCTGGCCGGCAGCATGCTGACCACCACGGTCGCGCCCTTGACGGCCTCGGCGGCGCTGGCGGCGGTCTTGCCACCGTCCTCGGCGAAGGCGGCGAGGGCCTCGGCGACCAGGTCGAAAGCGGTCACGGCGAAACCGGCCTTGAGCAGGTTGCGGGCCATGGGCAGGCCCATGTGGCCGAGGCCGATAAAGGCGATCTGAGTCATTGTTGTTGTTCTCCTCAGGGTGATGGTTAGAGGTCCGCCAGCGGGTGGGCGCCTTCCCAGACCGGGGCGAAGTGCGCCTCGATCACCGCCGCTGGAATAGTCGCCGGATCGGGCCAGCGCCACTTCGGCGCCTGGTCCTTATCGATCAGGCGGGCGCGCACGCCCTCGGGGAATTCCGGGTGGCGGCAGCAGTTCAGGCTCATGGCGTATTCCATGCGGAACACCTCGGCCAGCGACTGGTGACGGGCGCGGCGGATCTGTTCCCAGACCAGGTGCGCGGTCAGCGGGCAGCCGGCGGCCAGGGTCTTGGCGGCGCGGGCCAGCGGCAGGTCGTCGTCGCCATGCAGAGCGGTGAGGGCGTGCCAGGCGGCGGGCAGGTCGGCCAGGTCGAGCAGGGCGTCGATGCGCTCGCGGCGCGGCAGCCACTGCGCCGGCGGCAGGTCTGGGCGGGCCTCGTGCTCCAGGGCGCGCAGCAGGCTGTTGAGCTGCTCCGGCGCCTGGTGTTGCCAGTTCATCTGCACCAGGCCCTCGATCAGCGTGTCCTGTTGGTCGTCACGCAGGAAGCGGTCGGCAAGGTCCAGGTCCAGGGCGTCGCGGGCGTTGATGCTGGCGGCGGTGAGGCCGAGGAACAGGCCGAGCTTGCCCGGCAGGCGGGCGAGGAACCAGCTGCCGCCGACATCCGGGTACAGGCCGATATTGATCTCCGGCATGCCCAGGCGGCTGCTCGGGGTGACGATGCGGATGGCTGCGCCCTGCATCAGGCCCATGCCGCCGCCCAGCACGTGGCCGTGGGCCCAGCACAGCAGCGGTTTCGGGTAGGTGTGGATGCGATGGTCGAGGCGGTATTCGTCGGCGAAGAAGCGGCGCGCCAGCGGCGGTACCTCGCCGGGATGTTCGCGGCACTGCTGTACCAGCTGCACCACATCGCCGCCGGCGCAGAAGGCCTTGGGCCCGTTGCCGCGCAGCAGCACGCAGGCGATGTGCTCGTCCTCGGCCCATTGCTTCAGCTTGGCATCCAGCGCCTCGATCATCGGCAGGGTCAGGGCGTTGAGGCTCTTCTCCGCGTCCAGGCTGGCGATGCCGATGCGGTAGCCGTGCAGGGCGGGGCGTTCTTCGAAATGCATGTTCATGGTGGAGGTCACTTGTTGCGCCACTGGGCGTCGCGTTTCTCGAGGAAGGCGTTGACGCCTTCGCGGGTGTCGTCGGCGTCGAACAGGTCGACGAAGCGCTCGCGCTCCTCGGAGAGCCAGCTGTTCGGGCCACGCTCGCGGGCGCCCTGGATCAGCGGCTTGATGGTGCGCACCGCCACCGGGCTCTGCCGCGCCACCTTGGCTGCCAGCAGCAGGGCAGTGCCACGGGCTTCGCCGCTGTCCACCACCTGCTCGATCAGGCCGATGCGCAGGGCGGTCTCGGCGTCGATGCGCTCGCCGCAGAGGATCATGCGCTTGGCCCAGCCTTCGCCGATCAGCCAGGGCAGGTTCTGCGTGCCGCCGGCGCAGGGCAGCAGGCCGACGGTGGCTTCCGGTAGGGCCATCTGCGCCTGGCGTTCGGCGATGCGGATGTCGCAGGCCAGGGCGCATTCCAGGCCGCCGCCCATGGCGTAGCCGTTGATCGCGGCGATGGATACGCCACGGAAGTCGCGCAGGGTCTCGAAGGCTTCGCCGAAGCGCCGCGCCATCTCGCGGGCGCGGGCCTTGTCGCCGTCGGCGAACAGGTTGAGGTCGGCGCCGGCGCTGAAGAACTTGCTGCCCTGGCCGGTTACCACCAGGGCGTAGACGTCGTCGTCGCGGTTGAGGTGCTCGACGATCTGCTTGAGGCCGATCAGCGAGTCGCGGTCCCAGGTGTTGGCCGGCGGGTGGTTGATGGTGATCAGCGCAGTGTGGCCGTGCTTCTCCACGGTGAGCTTGTGGGTCAGGTCGAAGACGCCGGGTTTGTAGGCTTCGATGGCAGTGGTCATGAATGATCCTCGTGGCTTACAGCAGGCGATCGAGCATGCCGCCCTGGTCCAGCAGGCGGCGGGCGACGATCACCCGCATGATCTCGTTGGTCCCTTCCAGTATCTGGTGTACGCGGCTGTCGCGCACCCAGCGCTCCAGCGGGTAGTCATTGAGGTAACCGTAGCCGCCGTGCAGCTGCAGGGCCTCGTTGCACACGGCGAAGCAGTGGTCGGTGGCGAAGCGCTTGGCCATGGCGCAATACAGGCTGGCCTCGCCATGGCGATTGTCCAGCTTGTGCGCGGCCAGGCGCACCATCTGCCTACTCGCCGTTAAATCGGTGAGCATATCGGCCAGCTTGAACTGCAGGGCCTGGAATTCGCTGAGCGGCTTGCCGAACTGCTTGCGCTCTTCGACATAGCGCAGCGATTGTTCCAGCGCTGCCTGGGCCGCGCCCAGCGAGCAGCTGGCGATGTTCAGGCGGCCGCCGTCCAGGCCCTTCATGGCATAGACGAAGCCCTGGCCTTCGGGGCCGATGCGGTTGCCGATGGGAATGCGCACACCCTCAAAGCTGATGGTGCGGGTCGGCTGCGCCTTCCAGCCCATCTTGTCCTCGTTGCGCCCGTACTTCACACCCTCGGCATTGGCCTGCACCAGGAAGCAGGAGATGCCCTTGGCGCCGTCCTCGCCGGTGCGTGCCATGACGATCAGCACATCGGTCGAGCCCGCGCCGGAGATAAAGCACTTGCTGCCGTCCAGCACGTACTCGTCGCCGTCACGGCGAGCACGGGTGCGCAGGTGGGCGGCGTCGGAGCCGGCGTCCGGTTCGGTCAGGCAGTAGGAAGCCAGCAGTTCACCCGTGGTCAGCCCGGCCAGCCAAGTGTCTTTCAGCGCCTGGTCGGCGAAGCTGGCGAGCATCCAGGTGGCCATATTGTGGATGGTCAGGTAAGCCGTGGTGGCCACGCAGCCGGCGGCGAGCTGTTCGAAGATCAGCGAGCTGGTCAGGCGCGACAGGCCGAGGCCGCCGTCTTCCTCGCCGATGTACAGGGCCAGGTAGCCCTGCTCGGCGGCGCGGCGGATTACTTCCACCGGGAAGTGATGCTCGCGGTCCCAGTCGGCGGCATGTGGCGCCAGTTCCCGCGCGGCGAAGGCGCGGGCGCTGTCGACCAGCAGGCGTTGTTCCTCGTTCAGCTCAAAGTCCATAGGCTCTCACTGCAGTGTCGTGGGCTGGCCGGCAGCGCGCCGTTCGGCCTGCCATTCGGCGAGGCTGGGGGCGGCCTGGTTGCCGTCCAGACGGTGGACGATCTCGAAGTAATCCTGATGACGCGGCGAGGCCATGACCTCGGCGCGGCTCTTCACCCGCACCGCGTACACCGTCTGCACGTTCTGGTGGTCGAAGCCGCGCCACTGCTGCGGGCCCTTGAGCAGGCTGTAGTCGTGGCCCTCCAGGGCGCCGATCAGCGCCTCGCTGTCCAGGCTGCGGGTGCGGCCGACGGCGTCCGCCCATTGCATGACGATGCTGTAGGCCGAGGCGGCGGCGCTGGAGGGGTAGACCTCGTAGCGTTCGCCGAAGTTGCGCACGAAAGCCTGGCCAGCCTGGCTGCCTTCCAGCTCGGGTACGCGCCAGGTCCAGGGTTCGGTGCCGAGTACGCCTTCCATCAGGCCGGGGCCGGCCTGCTCGACGATGCCCTGGGTCAGGTTGGGCGCGACGATCTGCACCTTGCGGGTCAGGCCGAGGTTCTCGGCCACGCGCATGGCGCGCACCAGGTCCTCGCCGAACAGCACCAGGACCAGCACCTCGGCGTCGCTCTGCGCGGCCTGGGTCAGGGCGTTCTGGTAGTCGGCCATGCGCGCGCCGGGGAAGGGCACCTTGAGGCCGGGGTTGCGCGCGCCGTCCTGGGTGCCGGTGGTCTCGCGCAGCGAGCTCTCGGTGGTGTTGCCCCAGGTGTAGTCGGCGGTGACGTAGAAGTAGCGCTTGTCCGGCAGGTTCTTGGCCAGGTACTGGCCGAGCACGCGGGCGCTCATCCAGGCGCTGTTGCACTCGCGGAACAGGTAGCGGTGGCCGTCCTTGCCGGTGGTGTCGTTGGAGTAGGTGAGGGTGCCGAAGTACAGCAGGCCATGTTCCCTGGCGCGCTTGCCGGCGGCGATGGCAGCCGCGCTGGAGGCGCCACCGAAGAGCATGGCGGCGCCTTCGCCAGCCAGCTTGTCGACGTTGCGCGCGGCCTTCTCCGGGCGCGAGGCGTCGTCCAGGCTGGACAGCCGCAGCGGGCGGCCGAGCACGCCGCCCTTGGCGTTCAGCTCGTCGATGGCCAGCAGGGCTCCGCGCATCTGTGCCAGTCCTTCTTCCTTGTAGCTGCCGGTGCGCGGGTAGCTGAGGCCGAGGGTAATCGGCTCGGCCGCCTGCGCGACGGCGGTGAGTCCGGCCCAGAGGGCCAGACAGGCAGTCAGTCGTTTCATCAATGGCTCCTTGTTCTTGTTGTGCCGGGGCCGACTGTGCAGCCCTGGCGAACGCGGAGGCATTGTCTTTTCGTCTTAGTCGTCGCTTATTGAGGTGAGTCAGGTCTCACTTCAGTTGAATGGTCATATTCGGTCCCGTCACCGGAGTGTCATCGAACCAGCGGCTGGTGACGGTCTTGGTCTCGGTATAGAAACGCACCGCCTGCTTGCCGTAGGCGTGCAGGTCGCCATAGAACGAGCCCTTCCAGCCGGTGAAGGAGAAGAACGGCAGCGGCACCGGGATCGGCACGTTGATGCCCACCTGGCCGACTTCCACCGCGTGCTGGTAGTGGCGCGCGGCGCCGCCTGAGCGGGTGAAGATCGAGGTGCCGTTGCCATAGGGGCTGGCGTTGACCAGCTCGATGGCCTGCTCCAGGGTGTCGACCTCCATGCACACCAGCACCGGGCCGAAGATCTCCTCACGGTACAGGCTCATGCGGGTGGTCACGCCGCGGAACAGGGTCGGGCCCAGCCAGTTGCCATTGGGATAGCCGGCCACCTCGCACTGCGAGCCGTCGAGCAGGCACTCGGCGCCTTCCGCCTTGCCCTCGGCGATCAGCTTCTGCACGCGCTGCTTGGCCTGCTGGCTGATCAGTGGGCCATAGGCGGAACTCGGGTCTTTCCAGTGGCCTGGCTTGAGCTCGGCCATCTGTGCGGCCAGCTCGTCGATCCACTGCTTCGACTCGCCGACGAACACCGCCACGCTGATCGCCATGCAGCGCTGCCCGGCGGCGCCACAGCTGGCACCGAGCAGGTTGCTGAGCACCTGGTCCTTCGGCGCGTCGGGCATGATCACCATGTGGTTCTTCGCGCCGGCGAAGGCCTGCACGCGCTTCAGATGCTGGGTGCCGGTGCGGTAGATGTGCTGGCCCACCGGCACCGAGCCGACGAAGGAGATGGCGCGGATATCCTCGTGGGTGAGCAGGGCGTCGACCACCTCGCGGCCACCGTGCAGCACCTGCAGCACGCCAGCCGGTGCGCCGGCCTCGACGAACAGTTCGGCCAGACGGTTGGGCGTCAGCGGGTCCTGCTCGGAGGGTTTGAGGATGAAGGTGTTGCCGCAGGCGATGGCCAGCGGGAACATCCACAGCGGGATCATCGCCGGGAAGTTGAACGGGGTGATGCCGACGCACACGCCGAGTGGTTGGATCCAGCTGGCGGTGTCGATCTCGCGGGCGACGTTCTCGACCGTCTCGCCCATCATCAGGCTGCAGATGTTGGCCGCGTGCTCGGCCACCTCGATGCCGCGCCAGACATCGCCCTTGGCATCGGCGAAGGTCTTGCCGGTCTCCGCGGCGAGAATCTCGGCCAGCTCGTCGTGGTGTTCCTTGAGCAGGTGCTGGTAGCGCAGCATCAGTCGCGCGCGCTCCGGTACCGGCACCTCGCGCCAGCTGAGGAAGGCCTTCTTGGCGCCGGCGATGGCCGCCTCGATCTCCTCGTGGGTGGCCTTGGGCGCCAGGGCCAGGACTTCCTGGGTGGCCGGGTCGGTCACTTCGATCAGTTCGCGGGCGTGGCTGGCTTGCCACTGGCCGTCGATCAGCTGCGGGATCACCTGGGGCATCGTGGGCCTCCTGTTGTTCTTGTGTGGGCCAGTTATAGCCGCCCGGCGCGAGGCTGTGGATTGACGATCTTGCTCACGGGATGGACGATCTTGGCATTCGAACAAGAAAGAGGGCGCCATGAACGCCTCGGTGGAAACCTCCAACTGGCCACTGCCGGCCAATGGCCTGCGCTTTATCGTGCCGCCTCGGCTGCGCCGCGTGCTGGCCCGTCATCCGTTGTCCGCCGGCTGCTATCCGCTGGCCCTTGGCTTCTACCCGGAGGCCGCCGGGCACCGCATGCAGCGCCCGCAGCCGGACGATCACTTGTTGATTTACTGCCGTGCCGGGCGTGGCTGGCTGGACAGCGGGGATGGACGATTACAGGTTGGCGGCGGCGACCTGCTGCTATTGCCCAAGGGCCTTGCGCACACCTACGGCGCCGACCCGGAACGGCCCTGGACCATCCACTGGGTGCATTTCGATGGCGCCCTGTGCGACGACCTTCTGCGCCTGCTGGGCAAACCCGGCGTGCGCCGCATCGGCGTGCAGCCACGCCTGCTGGCGGACTTCGAGGCGCTGCTCGGCCTGCACCGCCAGGGCCTCAACCCGGCACACTTCATCCACGCCGCCCACCAGCTGCAGGCTCTACTCAGCTCGCTGGCCGTGCTGCCGGCGCGCACCACGCTGAAGTCCGGGCGGGTGCTGGACGTGGACGCGGTGCAGGCGGTGATGCGCAGCCACCTGCACGGCAGCCTCAACCTCGACGAACTGGCCGCGCAGTTCAAGCTGTCGCGCTTCCACTTCGCCAAGACCTACCGCGCCCTGACCGGCCACGCGCCGATCCAGGACTTCATCCAGCTGAAGATGGCCCAGGCCTGCCGCCTGCTCGACCAGGGCAGCCTGGAAGTACGGCAGATCGCCGAGCAACTGGGCTACGACGATCCCTATTACTTCTCGCGGCTGTTCAGGAAGGTGGTGGGCATGGCGCCCAGTCACTACCGGGCGTTGCACCAGGGCTAAAGCAAAAGGCCGTGGACTGGAGAGTCCACGGCCTTTTGCTTTAGCCCATTTGCGCGGTCAGATCGAGCAGATCATTCCCGCCAGCTCCACCCGGCCGAAACTGGCGCCGGGGTCGAGCGGGGTGATGGCCAGCAGGCGGTCGAGGCGCACCTCCTGCTTGCCGGCCTCGGTCTGCAGGACGAGGAACTCTTCCTTGCTCGGGGCCGTGCGCGTATCCAGCGCCTTGGCCACGAAGCTCGGACCCTCGGCCAACTCGACCTGCAGGCGGTAGCCGTGCATGCAAGCGATCTCCAGAAAGTCGTGCAGATCGCAGTTCAGGGGCTGATACGCGTTCATGGTGGTTCCTCCTAGCAACCCTGCAGCGGGATGATGAAGTAGCCCTGCTGGGCGATGGCCGCGGCCACCTCGGGGTGGGCCGGTTCGCTGTGGCAGAACTGGCAGCGACTCTGTGATACGTCGGCATCCTCCACGCCGCGGCTGGCGAGCCATTCGCGGGCGTAGCGGGCGGCGAGCGCCTGATCGTTGCCTTCGATGAGCACGTCGAAGTGTAGGTAACCGCCATCGACCGTGCGCACGTGGGTGTCGAACACTTTCACGTTCATGTCACTTCTCCTCTTTCCAGGTGGCCGGCAGCGACAGGTTGCCGGAGGCCACGTCCCACACGCTGGAGACGCACAGCAGCGGGTTGTGCAGGTCGGCGTTGACCTGCAGGGCGGCGGTCACGCCGTCGTAGTTGAAGCTCTGCGGGAAGCCGACGGCGGCCAGTGGTACGCGGATGCGCGCGGCATCGTCCTGCACGCTGAGGTCATAGCCGGGCGAGTCGATGTAGATCGGTGCGCCAGGCCAGGTGGCCGGCAGCTTGGGTTTGGCGCCCTCGGGGATGTCGCGCACCTTGAGGCCGGCAGGGCCGCAGGTCGCATCCTTGGTCAGCACTACCCAGTGCGAGTGCCACAGGCCGCCGTCGTTGTCCTGCTTGCCGTCGCCGTTTTCATCCAACTGCGGGGTGTCGTCGAAGTCCGGGTGCGAGGTCAGCGCCAGGGCGAGGATGCCCGAGCCCTGTTCGAAGCCGACGCTGCCGGCGTCCAGGCTGGTCGGCCAGACGTAGCTGTACACCTCGGCGGCGGCGAAGCTGCCCTTGGCAGTGGGCACGCGGCTACCGGCCTTGCCGTCGACCAGTTGCTCGAACACCAGGTCGCTGCCGTCCTTGAAGACGCGGGTGTGTACCAGGTCGAAGGCGGCGTCGACCTTGGCGGTCTTCTCGCTGTGGATGCCACCGGGGCCATGGGCCCAGGCCTGGCTGGCGAGGAGCGCGGTGAGCGCGAAAGCGAAGGGGGCTTTCATGGCCGGCTCCTTATTTCAGGTCGTCGATGGAGGCGCCGAAGTTCAGGTGCAGCACCTGGCCATCGACCACCAGCGCGGGCACCGACTTGACGCCGGCCTGTTCGGCTTCAGCCACGCGCTGCGGGCGCTCGCCGAGGTGCACGACCTCGACCTTGATGGCCGGGTCCAGCAGGTTGAGCAGGGTCTGTTCGGCCGAGACGCAAACGGGGCAGCCGGCGTGGTAGAAGCGTGCAGTGGTCATTTCGAGTCTCCTTCAAGTTAATTTGGTATCGATTCGATACTGATGCGAAGGCTACTCTCGTTGCGGTCTTTGTCAATATGGTTTTTAGTCGATACTATATTTCGACAGGAGTGATGATATGACCGCCACGACCCTCTTCGACCTGCTCGAACGCCTGACCAGCCTGATGCGCATCTGGAACCGCCAGCACCCGCTGCTGGCGGAGCTGCAGCCGATTCAGGTCAGTGCGCTGATCTACCTGTCGCGCTGCAACCGCTACTCCAATACGCCGCTGGCGGTGACCGACTATCTGGGCCTGACCAAGGGCACGGTGTCGCAGTCGCTCAAGGCGCTGGAGGCCAAGGGCCTGATCGAGAAGGTGCAGGACCCGCATGACCGGCGCAGCGTGCATCTGCAGCTAACCGCACAGGCGCGCGAGCTGCTGGCGGCCGTCGCGCCACCGCAGTTCCTGGTGGCGGCGCTGGAGCAGATGGGCGAGCGCGCGCCGGCGCTGGAGGAGCTGTTCGGCGATCTGCTACGACAGATCCAGCGCAGCGAGGATGTGCCGGGCTTCGGCCTGTGCCGCACCTGCCGCTTCCATCAGCAGCGCGACGGTGCGCCGTTCTGCGGCCTGACCCAGGAGCCGCTGACGGCGCCCGAGGCCGAGCTGATCTGCCGCGAGCACCAGCCGCTGGCGGCCTAGGCGCTCTTGCCGCCGAGCAGCTTGAACCAGAAGCGCACGGGCTCGCCGATGTTGTCGCGCAACTGCGCCGGGCTCAGTGCGTCGGCGCCCTGGCCGACCAGCTGTTGCCAGGCCGGCAACTGGAGCAGCAACTCGTCATCGCCAGATGCCAGGCAGCGCGCGACCTGCACCACGTCGATCAGGTCGGCGGGGCGCGGGTGGTTGCGGTCCCACTGCGCGCGCAGGCGGGCGCATTCGATCAGCGGCTGCGGCAGCTTCCAGCTGGTCAGCACGATCACCCCGACGTCCGCCGACAGCTCGTCGCACAGCGTCAGCAACTCCGCTTCCGTGGGCACCTTGCCGTACCAGCTCTGCACCTCGTCGATCACCGGCAGGCTGCCGATGTCCTGCACCAGGCCGGCGAGCATGGCGTCTTCCAGCGGCAGGCGTGTCAGCTCCTGGGACAGGCAGGCGCTGTAGGCCGCGCACAGCAGCGAGGCGTTCCAGCGCGCACGAAATACCTTGAGCAGCACCGGATCGTTCTGGGTGAACAGGTGATGGATGGTGAAAGTCAGCACCAGATTGTTCAGGCGCTGCAGGCCCAGGCGCGAAATCACTTCCTGCAGGCTGATGCCCGGCCGGCTGCCGCGCAGCAGGGGGCTTTCGGCGAACTGCAGCAGGTAGGCGGCCAGCGGTGGGTTGCTGTGCAGCAGGCGCGTCACCTGCTCCAGCGAGGCGCGCTCGGAGGCCAGTAGCTCGCGCAGGCGCAGCGAGGTCTCGGGCATCTGCGGGACCTTGGCGTTGCCCTTGAGGAAGTTGAAGTAGAGCGAAAATTTCAGACCATCTGGATACTCATCCATGCGGCAATCTCCGTCCGTTGTTTCACCCTCAAGCCTAGTGGGCATCTGCACCAGGCCAAGGGTGATCGGACGGACTGCGTGCTCAGACCCGGGCGATGGTCGCCAGCCCGGTGGCGATCAGCTTCTCCGCGCCATCCTTGACGGCAAACACGTCGGCGCGGCACACCGCCTGGCGCTGGCCGGCCTTGAGCACTTCGCTGCGGCACACCAGGCGCTCGCCGAGGGCCGGGGCCAGTAGGTTGAGCTTGTACTCGCTGGTGACCACGTCGCCGACCATCGAGGCCGCTGCCCAGGCGCAGCCGCTGTCGACCATGAAGCCGACTACCGCACCGTGCATGTAGCCGTGGTGCTGGCACAGGTCCGGACGGCTGGCCACCTGCAGGCTGACCTTGCCCGGGGCGAAGTCGAGCAGTTCGGCGCCCAACAGCTGGGCGAAGGTGGAATGTTGCAGTGCCTGCTCCAGGCGTTCGCGGCTGATGCCGCCGGTGGTCTCGCTAGTGGCCATGATCCTTGCTCCTGCGGGTGGGGGAGCTTGCAGTCTTAGCCGGCTTCGGCAGCCGGACCAAATGCATCCACCGGCGTGATGGGCAGGCATCAGCCTTGACTTGGCCGGGTGGCTTCCCTAGCGTGCCGTTTTCGTTTTTTCAGCAGGACTGCCGCATGAGCGCCGACGACCGCATCAAACTTGAGCCGGGCTGGAAGGAAGCCCTGCGCGAAGAGTTCGACAAGCCCTACATGACGGCGCTGAGCGAATTCCTGCGCGCCGAGAAGGCCGCCGGCAAGGTGATCTACCCGCCGGGCCCGCTGATCTTCAATGCGCTCAACTCCACGCCGCTGGAGCAGGTCAAGGTGGTGATCATCGGCCAGGACCCGTACCACGGCCCCGGCCAGGCTCACGGCCTGTGCTTCTCGGTGCAGCCGGGCGTGCCGGCGCCGCCCTCGCTGGTGAACATCTTCAAGGAGCTCAAGCGCGACCTGAACATCGACATTCCCGCGCACGGTTACCTGCAGAGCTGGGCCGAGCAGGGCGTACTGCTGCTCAACACCTCGCTGACCGTGCAGCAGGCCAGCGCCGGCTCGCACGCCGACAAGGGCTGGCAGCCGTTCACCGACAAGGTGATCGAGGCGGTCAATGCGCGGCCGGGCAACCTGGTGTTCCTGCTCTGGGGTTCGCACGCGCAGAGCAAGCAGAAACTGATCGATACCACCCGCCATCTGGTGCTGAAGTCGGCGCATCCGTCACCGCTGTCGGCCTACCGCGGCTTCCTCGGCAACGGCCATTTCAGTCGCACCAACCAGTACCTCAAGCAGTGCGGTCTCACTCCGATCGACTGGCAACTGCCGGCTCTGCCGGCGTAGCGCAGCTCAGTCCGGCGATGTCCTCGCGCAGGGCGCCGAGGCTGTCCTGCAGGCGCTGGTGCTGCGCCGCGTCGGCACTGGCCACCAGCTGGCCAAGTAGCTCGGCCAGACTGCGCTCACCCTCGTTGAAGGATTCGCGGTAGGCCTCGGTCCAGTAGCTCTGCCGCTCGTTCAGCAGGTGTTCGAGGCGCTGCGGGAAGTCGGCGCTGCGCCGGCCTTCCAGCTCCTGCAATAGCGCGGCCTGCCAACGCTCGCGGCTGTCCAGCCACAGACGGTTCTGTTCGCCGCGCTGCTCGGCCCAGGTGCGCACCATGGCCTGCTGCTGGCTGCTCAGATCACCGAACCAGGGATCCAGGCGCTCCTCGGTGCTCTCCGCGCGTTTGGTGATCTGTTCAGCCAGCGGCGGTTCGACGAACTCGCGGCGCAGCTTCTCGTTCTCCTTGGCCATCTGCTCGCGCAGCTGCTGCACCTGCAGCGGGGTGAGCTGCTGCAGCAGGCCGGCGGCGGTTGGGCCGATCTCGCTGGAGACCTCGCCCAGGGCCTGGCGCAGCTCGGCGAAGCGGGCCTGGAAGTGCGCCGCATCCAGCCGGCCATCGGCCAGGTCGGCGCGGTCCTGGTCCAGCCAGTGGGTCAGTTGTGGTAGTTGCGTGCTGCAGTGCCAGGCCAGGTGCTGGTCCAGGCGCGGCTTGAGCCAGGCCTTCTGCTCGGCGTTGAGGTCGAGGTAGCTGTCGATGCGCCAGGTCAGCAGGCGGTCGAGGTTGCGGTAGGCTAGGTCGAGGCGGCTGCAGGCGCTCAGCAGGGTGATGCCGAGCAGCAGGGCGATCATGGGAAGAGCGGGGACGCGTCGTCGCATGGCGTGCCTCGTCGTCGTTAGCTGGCCCGAGCATAGTGCCTGCGGATGGCCGCCGTGTTACCGCGACACATCCGCTTAAACATCGCGTCAGTCCAGGCGCTTGTGGATGCGCGTCACCGCCAGGCCCAGCAATGCCACGCAGAACACTATTAGGATCAATACCTCCAGCCACAGTTCATGCAAACCCGCATTGCGCAGCATGATGCCGCGCGCCAGGCGCAGGTAATGGGTCAGCGGCATGAACTCGGCGACCCACTGCGCCGCCTTGGGCATGCCGGCGATGGGGAACATGAAGCCGGACAGCAGGATCTGCGGCAGGAAGGTGAAGAAGGCCATCTGCATGGCCTGGAACTGGGTCTTGGCCAGGGTCGACAGCCACACGCCGAGGGCCAGGCTGGCGACGATGAACAGCAGCGAGGCGCCGTACAGGTCGAGCAGCGAGCCGCGTACCGGCACGCCGAACAGCCAGTGCCCGGCCACCAGGATCACCGTGACCTGAATCAGGCCGATGCCGATGAAGGGCAGCACCTTGCCGATGGTCAGCTCCCAGGGCGACACCGGCGTGGCGATCAGCAGCTCCAGGTTGCCATGCTCGCGCTCCCGGACCAGCGCCACGGCGGTGAACAGCACCATGGTCATGGTCAGGATCACCCCGAGCAGGCCAGGCACGGTGTTCAGCGGCGCCAGGCGTTCCGGGTTGTAGAAGTTCACCACTTCCACGCCCTGCTGGCTCTCCCAGCCAGGCAGCGGGTAGGCGGCCAGCTGGCGCGCCGAGGCCTGGATGCTCTGGTCCGAGCCGTCGATCACCAGTTGCAGCGGTGGGCGGTCCTTGCGCTGCAGGCGCGCCTCGAAGTCGCTGGGCACCACCAGCGCGGCGTTGATGCGGCCCTCGCGCAGCAGGCGGTCGATCTCCCGCGGGTTATCCAGCTGGTACTTGACGTTGATCACCTGGCTGGAGGCGATCTCCGCCACCACCTCGCGCGATTGCGCGGTATTGGCCTGGTTGAGCACGGCGGCGTCGATGCCGCGCACGTCCATGTTGATGGCGTAGCCGAACAGCACCAGTTCCAGCAGCGGCACGCCGGCGATCATGACGAAGGTCAGCTTGTCGCGGCGCAGCTGGCGCAGCTCCTTGAGCACGATGGCGCCCATGCGGCGCAGGTTCATGGGCGGGCCTCCAGCGGCTTGCGGGTGACGGCGACGAACACGTCCTCCAGGTTGGCCTCGCCGTCGCGCAGCTGGGCGTCGACGCCGGCCTTGCGCAGCACGGCGGCGATCTCGTCGCGGTTGCCATCGGCTTCACACAGCACGCGCAGGGTGGCGCCGATCTGCGCCGTGGCCAGCACCGCCGGGTGGCCCTGCAGGGCGCGCTGGGCATCGCGTGGCTGGGCGCACTCGACCAGCAGCGGTTGGCCGGGCAGGGCGTCCATCAGCTCGCGCGGGCTGCCATCGGCGACCAGACGGCCGGCGTCGAGAATGCCTAAGCGCGTGCAGCGCTCGGCCTCGTCCATGTAGTGGGTGGAGACCAATAGGGTGGTACCTTCCTCGGCCAGCTCGAACAGCGAATCCCAGAACTCGCGGCGCGACTGCGGGTCGACGGCGCTGGTCGGCTCGTCGAGCAGCAGCAGGTCGGGCTTGTGCAGCACGGCGCCGGCCAGGGCCAGGCGCTGCTTCTGCCCGCCGCTCATTGTGCCGGCCATCTGCTTGCGACGGTCCGCCAGCCAGTAGCTCTCCAGCAGCTCGTCGATGCGCTCGCGGGTCTCGCGGCGATTGATGCCCTGCACGGCGGCGAGGAATTCCAGGTTCTCCTGCACTGTGAGGTCCTCGTACAGCGAGAACTTCTGCGTCATGTAGCCGATGCGCCGCTTCAGCTCCTCGGCGTCACGCGGGATCTGGTAACCGAGCACCTCCACCTCGCCCTCGCTGGGCAGCAGCAGGCCGCAGAGCATGCGGATGGTGGTGGACTTGCCGCAGCCGTTGGGGCCGAGGAAGCCGAATACCTCGGCGCGCGGCACGCTGAGGTCGAGGTGATCCACTGCGGTGAGCTGGCCGAAGCGCTTGCTCAGGCCGCGGGCGCGGATCACCAGCTCATTGCCGTTCATTGCTGCGGCTCCGCGGCGGCGCGCTCCGCGTGCAAGGGCAGGCCGGCCGGCAGCTTGCGCGCGGCCTCGCCCTGCAGCACCAGTTCGGCGCGATAGACCAGGCGGCTGGCGTCGTCGCCGGTCAGCGCGTAGTAGGGAGTGAACGCGGCCTCGCTGCGGATGCTGCGCACCTTGGCCTGGAAGGGCTGTTCGATGCCCTGCACATGGATGCTCATCACATCGCCGACCTGCACCTGGGCGCGGATGCTGGCCGGGATGAACACGCGGGCATAGGGCTGCTCGCCGACCAGCAGGCTGACCAGCTCGGCGCCGGCCGGTGGCTGGTCGCCAACCTTGAACGGCAGGGCATCGACCACCCCGGCACGCGGCGCGCGCAGGCTCAGGTGCTCGCGGCCGACTTGCAGCTGGGCCAAGTTGCCGCGAGCGGCGTCGAGGGCGGCGGCGGCCTGTTCGATCTGCTCCGAGCGGGTGCCGTTGGTCAGCTCACGCAGCTGTGCCTCAGCGCTGCGGGTGGCGGCGCTGGCCTGGTCACGGGCGGCGCGGGCACGGTCCAGCTCGGCGATGGCCACCTGCTTGCGCTGGTACAGCTCGGCGATACGGGTGAAGTTGCGTCCGGCGTCGGTCAGCTCGGCGCGGTTGCGCGCCAGGGTGGCGCGGGCCGAGTCGATGGTCTCGCTGCGCGCGCCGTTGCTCAGCTCGGCCAGGCGCGCTGCGGCCTGGTCCACTTCGCCACGGGCCTGGGCGATGCGTGCGTCCTGGCGGCGCGGGTCAAGCTCCAGCAATGCCTGGCCCTCCGTGACCTGATCGCCCTCGGCCACTTTCCAGGCGAGGATGGTTTCCGAGGCCTCGGCGGGCAGGCCGACGCGGTCCCATTCCAGGGTGCCCAGCAGCTGTTCGCCGCCGGAGTCGCAGGCGGCCAGGCTGACCATGAGCAGCCCGGCCAACAATGGACGAGAGAACGACACAGGGTACATCTCAGGGCTCCATACCGCCCTTGAGCAGGGCGAGGGTGTGGGCGATCAGCGCTTCGTTGCCGATCTGCGGGTTGGCGAACACGCCGCGCCAGATCGGTGCGGCAGCGTAGGGGAGGAGGGTGACGCCGATCAGCGAGACCACCAGCAGGCGCGGGTCGAGCTCGGGGTTCAGCGCGCCGCGGGCCTGGGCCGCGGCGAACTTCTGCGCCAGCAGCAGCGGTACCAGCGGGGCGACGCGGTCCATCAGGCGCTCGCGCAGTACGCCGCCTTCGCAGAGGATTTCGCGCACCCACAACTGCGAGATCCACGGGTGGGCGGCGACGTTGTGGCTCATGTGGCGGACAAACGCGGCGACCAGTTCCTGCGGGTCGTCACCGGCCTGGCGCAGCTCCTCGGCGGCGCCCATCACCAGCGGCAGGAAGCGCTCCTCGACCATGGCGTCGACCAGGCCTTCCTTGCCGCCGAAGTAGTAGTTGAGCAGCGCCGGGGTGACCCCGGTGCGCTCGGCGATGGCGCGCAGGCTGGTGGCCTGGATGCCCTGGCTGGAGAACAGGTCGGTAGCCGTGTTCAGCAGCAGCTCGCGCTGCGCCGTGGCATCGGCGGTGGGGCGCCCGGGAGCGCGCGGAGTCTTGGGTGGTTTGTTCATGTTGAAATAATTAAACAGTTAATTAATTAGTGGCAAGCGCCGCTCGTCCATTAGCTGTTACAGGGGATTAGTGCGGCTGCGCTGGCGATTGGTTTGGATGATTTCGCCGCCCCGGTCGTGGCCAACTACCCTCAATGCGAGTGTGTCGTCAGGTAGTAGCCTCAGTGCGCGATTTCCTTTCCGCCATCTTCGCCCCCAGCCCGCTGGCCTTGCAGTTCGCCTGCAAGACCCTGCTCAGCGGCGCGCTGGCGCTGTGGTGTGCCTTCCGTTTCGGCCTCGACCAGCCGCAGTGGGCGCTGATGACCGCCTTCATCGTCGCCCAGCCGCTGGCCGGCATGGTGGTGCAGAAGGGCCTGGCGCGGCTGCTGGGCACGGTGATCGGCACCGTGCTGTCGGTGGTGTTCATGGGCCTGTTCGCCCAGGCGCCCTGGTTGTTCCTGCTGGTGATGGCGCTGTGGCTGGGGCTGTGCACCATGGCCTCGACCCTGCTGCGCAGCGCCTGGGCCTACGCCTTCGTGCTCTCCGGCTACACCGTGGCGATCATCTGCCTGCCGATATTCGGCAAGCCGCTGACGGTGTTCGACGAGGCGGTGGCGCGCTGCACCGAAATCTGTCTCGGCATTCTCTGTTCCATGGTGGTCAGCGCGGTGCTCTGGCCACAGCGCGTCGAGCAGCAGTTGGTGGGCCAGGCACGGGCGGCCTGGCTCGGCGGCGTGCAGGTGGCCGCCGCCGCGCTGCAGCGCCAGGGCGCCGGGCCGCGTGGCCTGCTGGAGACCCTGGGCCGTATCGTCGCGGTGGATGCCCAGCGTGAGCACGCCTGGTTCGAGGGCGTGCGCGGCCGCCAGCGCGCCCGTGGCCTGCGCGCCCTGACCCGCGAGCTGCTCAGTCTGCTGCGCCTGGCGCGTGGCGTGGCGCGGCAGTGGCGCCAGCTCGACGATACCGACGCACACGCCCTGGCGCCGTGGATGGCTGAGTTGCAGGCGCGCCTGCTTGACCCCGAGCGCGGGCCGGATGCCGAGCTGATGGCGCGCCTGCGCGAGCAGTCCCAGGCCGAAGAACATCCAACAGTGCGGCGTTACTGCCTGGGACGCATGGCCTTACTGATGCGTCAGCTCGGCCGCGCCCATGAGGCGCTGCTGGCGGTGGAGCGCGGCGAGGCGCCGGTGGATGCGCCGCCGCCATTGTCCTGGCATCGCGACGTGCAGACTGCTGCCGTCTATGGCCTGCGCAGCTGTCTGACCCTGCTGGCGCTGTCGGCTTTCTGGCTGGCCACCGCCTGGCCGGCGGCGAGCGGCGCCATGCTGCTGGCCTCGGTGGTATGCAGCCTGTTCGCCAGCCGCGAGAACGCCGACCTGATCGGCATGGCCTTCCTGCGCGGCATTCTCTATGCGCTGCCGGTGGCCTTCTTCGTCGGCCAGGTGTTGCTACCGCAGTGGAACGGTTTCCCGCTGCTCTGCCTGGCGCTGGGCGTGCCGTTGTTCTTCGGCCTGCTGGCCATGTCGCGGCCGACGCTGGCCGGCGCCGCCACCTCCTTCTGTCTGCACTTCATCGTGCTCTGCGCGCCGCGCAACGACATGGTCTACGACGTCGCCTTCTTCCTCAATTCGGCGCTGGCCATGCTGCTCGGTGTCGGTTGCGCGGTGCTGGCGCTGCGCCTGCTGGTGCTGCGCAATCCACTGTGGCATGGGCGGCGACTGCTGCGTGCAACGCTCGACGACCTGGCGCGGCTGTGCACGCGCTCGCTCGGCGGCGCGGAGAACTGGTTCGGCGGGCGCATGGCCGATCGCCTGCTGCAGCTGGCGCGCTTCTACCCGCAGCTGCCCGATGGCGGGCGCAGCCGCTGGGACGACGGCGTCGACAGCCTCGACCTGGGCGATGAACTGCTGCACCTGCGCGCCTGCCTGGCGGCGGCGCCGAATGCTCCGCGCGAGGCCGAGCAGCGCTTCTTCGCCGGCCTGCAGCAGGTGCTGCGCGACGGGCCGCAGGCGAGCCGTGGCGAGGCGCTTGATCCCTTCATTCAGGCGCTGACGCGGGCCTTGCACGACCGGCCGCCGGCCATCGAACTGCAGCTGGCCGAGGCGGCCTTGCTGCAACTGCGCAATAGCTGGCGACGCTGGTGCGCCGAACAAACGGGAGGGGCTCATGGATTTGCGTGAGTGGGCGTGGGGCGGCGTGCTGCTCAGCCCGATGCTGCTGTATGCGCTGCTTGCGTTGTTGCTGACCGGCGTGTTGCGCCTGGGCCTGCAGCGCGCTGGGTTGGCGCGCTGGATCTGGCACGAGGCGCTGTTCGACTGCGCCCTGTATGTCTGTGTGCTGGCGGGCCTGGTGGCCCTGCTGGCAACCTGGTGAGGAGTAGCTGATGAGTGCACTTCCGCGCGTAGCGGTGACCCTGCTGATGGTACTGGTGGCCGTGCTGGCCGGCTGTTGGCTGTGGGGCTTCTACATGAACGCGCCCTGGACCCGTGATGCGCGGGTGCGCGCCGACGTGGTCACCATCGCCCCGGACGTGTCCGGCTGGGTGCTCGAGCTCAAGGTGCAGGACAACCAGCAGGTCAAAGCCGGCGACCTGCTGATGAGCATCGACCGCGAGCGCTACCAGGCCAATCTCGACAAGGCCAAGGCCCTGGCCCAGACCCGCCGCCAGCAGCTCAACCTGCGCCAGCACGAGGCTTCGCGCCGCGCTCATCTGGGGCCGCAGGCGATCAGCGCCGAGCTGCGCGAGAACGCCCAGATCAACGCCGAGATCGCCCGCGCCGAGCTGCAGCAGGCCGAGGCCGAGGTGACCCTGGCCGAACTCAACTTGAAACGCAGCGAGGTGCGCGCGCCACGCTCCGGCCAGGTCACCAACCTGCACCTGGCCCAGGGCAACTACGTGCAGGCCGGCCAGGCGGTGATGGCCCTGGTGGCCGATGACTCCTTCTACGTGCAGGCCTATTTCGAGGAGACCAAGCTGCCGGGCATCCACGTCGGTGCGCCGGCCGAGGTGGTGCTGATGAGCGGCGGCCTGGTGCTGCAGGGCAAGGTGCAGAGCATCAGCCGCGGCATCACCGACCGCAACGCGGTGGCCGATGCGCAGCTACTGGCCAACGTCGAGCCGACCTTCAACTGGGTGCGCCTGGCCCAGCGCATTCCGGTGCGCATCGAACTGGAGGATCTGCCCAAGGACCTGGCGCTGAGCGCGGGGATGACGGCGAGCGTCAGGGTGATGGGGGAGAAGTAGAGGTATCGGTTGCGTGCGTGGGCTCTGGCTGCTTTCTGCGATGAATCAGGCAGGCGGCGAAGTAGGCCAAAAATAGGCCGAAAGCCACTTGAATAGCTTGTTTGAGATAGCCCAGTTGGGTCAGTTGGCGGTACTCGGCGCTTCGAGTCAGCTCCTGCAGTTCCTGCAGGGTTATGTCATCTAACGAGGGTATTTGACGCTGCTCTTGATGCTTTTCGAGGATTTGCGTCCAGCGCTCAAACAGCATGCTTTTGTAGAGCTCATTGACTGCTGCCGATGAGCAAGAATTGACGAAATACACTGCGACGAGAATCGCGGTAGTTGCCAGCTTACGAATACTCGGTTTCCAGAATTCCATTTCCAGCGATCTCTGCAGTTCCATATACGAAAAAGCCAGCCGAGTTGGGCCCGGCTGGCTTTTGGGGTGAGCTTCAGCCAACGGTGACTTTCGGCATCTCCGGCATGCTCAGGGTCTGCTCGGCGCGCGGGGCGAGGACCTCGGCTTCGCCGTCCACCACCTGCTCCTGGTTCTGGTTGAACACGCGGGTGGCCAGGCGCACGCGGCCCTTGGGCAGCTTCTCCAGCACTTCCAGCTGCACGGTCAGAGTGTCGCCGAGCTTCACCGGGCGGGTGAACTTGAGCTGTTGGCCGAGGTAGATGGTGCCTGGGCCAGGCAGGTTGCAAGCGATGGCCGCGCTGATCAGCGCGCCGCTGAACATGCCGTGAGCGATGCGCTCCTTGAACATCGTCTCGGCGGCGAAGGCGGCGTCCAGGTGTACCGGGTTGTTGTCGCCGGAGACGGCGGCGAACAGCTGTACGTCGCGCTCTTCCACGGTCTTCACCAGGCTGGCCTGCTGGCCGACTTCGAGCTTGTCGTAGGGGATGTTGGTGACCTGGGTCATACGGGTTCCTCGATAGGAGTGGGGCACTGGCGGCTGCGGGCCAGGGTCCGCTCCAGCCAGTCGCGCAGGTAGTTGGTGACCTCGTCGCGATTGCTCTCGTTGAGCAGCTCGTGGCGGGCCTCGGGGTAGATCTTCAGTTCGACCTCGCGGATGCCGGCGGTACGCAGAGCGCCGGCCAGGTGGCCGAGGCGCTTGCCGTCGCTGACCGGGTCATGGTCGCCGCCGATCACCAGCAGCGGCAGGTCGGCGTCGATCTGCGCCAGGTTGCGGACCGGGGTGATCTGCTGGAAGCCATGCATCAGGTCGCACCACAGTTGCGTGGTACAGACGAAGCCGCACAGCGGGTCGGTCACGTACTTGTCGACTTCGGCCGGGTCGCGGCTGAGCCAGTCGAAGCCGGTGCGGTTGGGCTTGAAGGCCTTGTTGAACGAGCCGAAGGAGAGGAAGTCGATCAGCTTGCTGCGCCCGGTCGGGCCGAGGCGCCAGCGTTCCAGGCGGGTGATCAGACTGGCTGCCTTGTACAGCGGCAGCGACTGGTAGTTGGAGCCGGACAGGATGGCGCCCTGTAGGCTGCAGCTGTGGTGCATCAGGTAGGCCATGCCGATGTAGCTGCCCATGCTGTGGCCGAGCAGGAAGATCGGCGCGCGCGGGTGCTGCTGGCGGATGTGGTGGTTGAGCGTGGCGAGGTCGCCGACCACTTTGCTCCAGCCATCCGTGTCGGCGTAATGGCCGAGCACGCCGCGTTCGGCGGTGCGGCCGTGGCCACGCTGGTCGAGGGCGTATACGCCGTAACCGGCTTCGGTGAGCGTCTCGGCCAGGCGCGCATAGCGCTCGGCGTGCTCGGCCATGCCGTGGGCGATCATCAGCAGCGCCTTGGGCGCGGCTGCGGTGGGCCAGTGCAGTACGCGCAGCGCGGTGCCGTCGCTGGCGTCGATCCACAGTTCTTGTTGCTGCATGGCGGTCCTTGTGCCCGGTGAAGTCGCGGCATTGTGCATCGCGGCGCCGGGCGCGCAAAGGGCCGTTAACGCCAGACGTTGTGGCGTTTGAGGATCAGCATGTACTCGCCGCTGGCGTGCAACTCGCGCAGGCCACGCTCGAAGATGGCCGCCCAGTCGGGCTGGCCGGCGCGCGGCTCGGTGAAGCCGAGCACCAGCGGGATGCGCTCCAGCGCAGGCTCCTGCCATACCAGGCGGCCGCGCAGCTCGTCGTCGCTGGCCACCAGGTATTCGCCGACCACCCGTTCCAGCAGCACCAGGTCGAAGCGGCGGGCGGCGAGCTTGCGCAGGTTGCTGATGTCGTCCACCGCCTCCTCGGTGCGCAGGCCGGAGTTGAGCAGGCGCGGCGGGTAGCCGTAGCCCCGCACGATGCCCACCTTGCGCCCGCGCAGATCGTCGATGGACTGGAACGGCTGCGGATCGCGGCGGCGCACGAACATGCCGAGCTGGCTGTAGAACAGCGGGCGCGAGGCGATCAGGTCCTCTTCCTTTATCTCCTGCGGCCATAGGGCCAGGGCGCCCTGGTAGCGGCCGCTGTGCAGTTCGGCGCGCACCCGGGCCCAGGGCATGAAGTCGATGCGCGGCTCGTAGCCCTGGGTGGCGAAGGCGCGGCGGGTCAGCTCGACGATGCTGCCGCCATTGGGCATGTGCTGCGAGGTGTAGGGCGGGTATTCCAGGGTGGCCAGGCGCGGCTCGGCGGCCAGTGGCAGGCAGAGCAGAAGAGGGATGGCGAGGGCGAGGAATCGACGCATGGGGATGCCGTGGGGGAGGCCAGTATTAGCTATAGCGCAGGGCGACATGGATCGTCGGAAAAGCATGGTAAAGATTCATACGGTCAATGAGGGGGCCTCGGGTATTTGCCTCTGGTCTGCTAGCTGCTAAGTTCCGGGGCAATCCGGTCGCGTGGCAGCAGGCCGGCCAGTTCATTAGGTCAAGGGGAATAACAACAATGCAACCTGACTTCTGGGACGACAAGCGCCCGGCCGGGGTATCCAACCAGATCGATCTGACCACCTACCGCTCGGTGGTCGAAGTGTTCGAACGGTCCTGCAAGAAATTTGCCGATCGCCCGGCATTCAGCAACCTCGGCGTCACGCTGACCTACGCCGAACTGGAGCGCCATTCCGCGGCCTTCGCCGCCTGGCTGCAGAAGAACACCGACCTCAAGCCCGGCGATCGCATCGCCGTGCAGATGCCCAATATCCTGCAGTACCCGATCGCCGTGTTCGGTGCCATGCGCGCCGGGCTGATCGTGGTCAACACCAACCCGCTGTACACCGTGCGTGAGATGCGCCACCAGTTCAATGACGCCGGTGTGCGCGCGCTGGTGTACCTCAATACTTTCGGCAAGTCGGTGCAGGAAGTACTGCCCGATACCCAGGTCGAGTACCTGATCGAGGCACGCCTGGGTGACATGCAGTCGCCGCTCAAGGGCATGCTGATCAATGCCGCGGTCAAGCACCTGAAGAAGATGGTGCCGGACTACCAGCTGCCGCAGGCCGTGTCGTTCAAGGACGTGCTGCGTGCCGGCAGGGGCCATGGCTTCCAGCCGTCCAAGGTGACCCTGGATGACGTCGCCGTGCTGCAGTACACCGGTGGCACCACCGGCGTGGCCAAGGGCGCCATGCTCACTCACGGCAACCTGGTGGCCAACATGCAGCAGGTGCACAACTGCCTGCAGCAGACCGGCGCCGACGGCCAGCCGCTGATGAAGGAGGGCGGCGAGATCATGATCGCGCCGCTGCCGCTCTATCACATCTATGCCTTCACCGCGAACTGCATGTGCATGATGGTCAGCGGCAACCACAATGTGCTGATCACCAACCCGCGCGACATCCCCGGCTTCGTCAAGGAGCTGGGCAAGTGGCAGTTCTCCGCGCTGCTGGGCCTGAACACCCTGTTCGTCGCGCTGATGGACAACCCCGAGTTCAAGAACCTCGACTTCTCCAACTTGAAACTGACCAACTCCGGCGGTACCGCGCTGGTCAAGGCCACCGCCGAGCGCTGGCAGCAGATGACCGGTTGCGCCATCGTCGAAGGCTACGGCCTGACCGAGACTTCGCCGGTGGCTACCACCAACTGCTACGGCGAGCTGGCGCGCCTGGGCACCGTGGGCATCCCGGTGGCCGGCACCGCGCTCAAGGTGATCGACGACAACGGCGTCGAGCAGCCGCTGGGTGAGCGTGGCGAGCTGTGCATCAAGGGTCCGCAGGTGATGAAGGGCTATTGGCAGCGCGAAGAGGCCACTGCCGAGGTGCTGGACGCCGAGGGCTGGTTCAAGACCGGTGACATCGCGGTGATCGACCCGGATGGCTATACGCGCATCGTCGACCGCAAGAAGGACATGATCATCGTCTCCGGCTTCAACGTGTACCCGAACGAGATCGAGGACGTGGTCATGGCCCACCCGAAGGTGGCCAGCTGCGCCGCCATCGGTGTGCCGGACGAGAAGTCCGGCGAGGCGGTCAAGCTGTTCGTCGTGGCCCGCGAGGGCGGCGTCACCGTCGACGAGATCAAGGCCTACTGCAAGGAAAACTTCACCGGCTACAAGGTGCCCAAGCACATCGTGCTCAAGGACGCCCTGCCGATGACCCCGGTCGGCAAGATCCTGCGCCGCGAACTGCGCGACATCGCCTGAGTTTCACCCTGCCGGCGGGGTGGACGCCGGCATCCTCGAAAGCCCCGTTCCAGGGGCTTTTTCATGCGCGGGTCAAGCATGTGACTGCAAATCTATAGCGAGTCATTTTTCTGACCGTAATGGCCATGTTTGGTGCTGGTGGCCCCTAGGCAAAGCTGCTACTCTCGGCACGCTTTGGCCAGTCCCCACCTAGTGCCAAGGGCAAATCATCACAACAAACAACCGCCATTGCGCGCGGTGTAGATAAGCTGTTGCTCAGGAGTAGGCTTCCATGACCGATAACTTCTGGAAGGACAAATATCCTGTCGGAATCGCTGCCGAGATCGATCCCGACCAGTACCCCAATATCCAGGCCGTACTGAAAGAGTCCTGCCAACGCTTCGCCGATAAGCCTGCTTTCAGCAACATGGGCAAGACCCTGACCTACGGCGAGCTGTACGAACTCTCCGGCGTTTTCGCCGCCTACCTGCAGAATCACACGGACCTCAAGGCCGGTGACCGCATCGCGGTGCAACTGCCCAACGTCCTGCAGTACCCGGTCGTGGTATTCGGTGCCATGCGCGCCGGCCTGATCGTGGTCAACACCAACCCGCTGTACACCGCGCGGGAAATGGAACACCAGTTCAATGACTCCGGTGCCAAGGCCCTCGTCTGCCTGGCCAACATGGCCCACCTGGCCGAGGAAGTGCTGCCGAAGACCGGCGTCAAGCACGTCATCGTCACCGAGGTAGGCGACCTGCTGCCGCCGCTCAAGCGCCTGCTGGTCAACACCGTGGTCAAGCACGTGAAGAAGATGGTCCCGGCGTTCAACCTGCCGCAGGCCGTCAAACTGAACAAGGCGCTGGCCCTGGGCCGCGGCAAGTCCTTCACCGAAGCCACTCCGAGCAACGGCGACATCGCCGTGCTGCAGTACACCGGTGGCACCACCGGCGTGGCCAAGGGCGCGATGCTGACCCACCGCAACCTGGTGGCCAACATGCTGCAGTCCAAGGCGCTGATGGGCTCCAACCTCGGCGAAGGCTGCGAGATCGTCATCTGCCCACTGCCGCTGTACCACATCTACGCCTTCACCTTCCATTGCATGGCGATGATGCTGACCGGCAACCACAACATCCTCATCACCAACCCGCGCGACCTGCCGGGCACCGTGAAGGAGCTGTCGAAGTGGAAGTTCACCACCTTCGTCGGCCTCAACACCCTGTTCGTGGCGCTGTGCAACAACGAAGACTTCCGTCGTCTCGACCTGTCTTCGCTGAAGCTGACCCTGTCCGGCGGCATGGCCCTGCAACTGGCTACCGCCGAGCGCTGGAAGGAAGTCACCGGCTGCCCGATCTGCGAAGGCTACGGCATGACCGAGACCAGCCCGGTCGCCACCGTCAACCCGTACCAGAACATCCAGATCGGCACCATCGGCATCCCGGTGCCGTCGACCCTGTGCAAGGTCATCGACGACGAAGGCAACGATCTGCCGCTGGGCGAGCGTGGCGAGCTGTGCGTCAAGGGCCCGCAGGTGATGAAGGGCTACTGGCAGCGCCAGGAAGCCACCGACGAGATGCTCGATGCCAACGGCTGGCTGAAGACCGGCGACATCGCCGTGATTCAGGACGACGGCTACCTGCGTATCGTTGACCGCAAGAAGGACATGATCCTGGTGTCCGGCTTCAACGTGTACCCGAACGAGCTGGAAGACGTGCTCGCCACCCTGCCGGGCGTGCTGCAGTGCGCAGCCATCGGCGTGCCGGACGAGAAGTCGGGCGAGGCGATCAAGGTCTTCGTGGTGGTCAAGCCGGGCGAAAGCCTGAGCAAAGAGCAGGTGATGGAGCACATGCGCTCCAACGTCACCGGCTACAAGGTGCCGCGCTTCGTCGAGTTCCGCGACACCCTGCCGACCACCAACGTCGGCAAGATCCTGCGTCGCGAGCTGCGTGACGAGGAGCTGAAGAAGATCGCCGCTACGGCCTGATCTTCGAACAGCATGAAAAAGCCCCGCTTCGGCGGGGCTTTTTCGTTTCTGCGCTGCGCTATTCGGGCTGTAGAGCCTGGCGCAGCGCCTCGGGCAGCTCGATTGGCTGCTTGCTCTCCGGGTCGATGCACACCTGGGTCATCGCGCCGCGGAAGGTCACTTCGCCTGAAGCCTGGCGGCCCTCCACGGCGAAGCCGAACGAGGTGGTGCCGGGCGCCTCGCTGCGCACCTCGATGCTGATCACCTCGTCCCAAGTCATGGGTGAGAGGAATTCGACCGACAACGCCCGCGCCGGCGGCAGGATGCCCATGGCGAACAGCTTGCGCAGGCCCTCGCCACCGAGGCGGTGGGAGAGGAATTCGTGGATCGCCTCGATGACGAAGTAGGCGATGCGCGGCGTATAGACGATCCCTGCCGGGTCACAGTCGCCGAACAGAACGGTGCGGGTGGTGATGAAGGGCATGACTGCTCCGTGTCGGGTTGAGCTTTTGGCTGATGTCGGGATCATAACGGCTGACGAGTGGTTTCAGCTGCTGCGCCAGGGTTCAGGCGCTGCTCCAGCCAGGCGCAGAACTGGCGGGTGAGCGGGTCGTTCTCGCTGTCGCGGTGCACCAGCCAGGTCCAGCGCGGGCCGCGCACCCGTTGTTCGCTGAGCGGCTGCAGCAGACCTCGTTCCTGCGCCGGGCTGGCCAGCAGTTCGCTGACCAGGGCGATGCCCAGGCCGCCGCTGGCAGCGTCCAGCAGCAGGCCGGGGTCGGAGAAATTCAGGCCCTGGCTGTGCTGGCCGATATCGGCGCCGCCCTGTACCTGCCAGTGGGCCCAGTCCATCTCGCGTTCGCCGTGCAGGGTGGTGCGCTCGCTCGCCGGCGTGGCCAGCAGGCTCGGGTGGCAGGCCGGGTAGAGGCGGTCCTCCAGCAGCACGCGGAAGCTGCATTCGGCCTGGGCGCTGAGGTCGTCGCGCACGGCGATGTCGATGGTCTGGGTGGCCATGTCCGGCACCTCGTCGCTGGTGAACAGCCACAGATCGACGTCCGGATGGCGGCGGTGGAAGTCGCCCAGTTGCGGCACCAGCCAGTGGCGGGCGAAGGCCGGCGTGGTGTTGACCACCAGTTGGTTGGGCTTGCGGTACTGCTCCAGGCGGCGGATGCCCACGGCCAGTTGCTGCAGCAGGGCCTGGGTGGTGCTGAGCAAGTCGAAGCCGGCATCGGTCAGCGCCACGCTGCGGCCGTTGCGGAAGAACAGCGGCTGTTCGAGGAAACTTTCCAGGCTGCGGATCTGCTGGCTGATCGCCGACTGGGTGAGGTGCAGCTCCTCGGCCGCCTTGTGGAAACTGCCCAGGCGGGCGGCGGCTTCGAAGCCGCGCAGGGCGTTCAGGGGAGGCCAGTGCTTGAGCATGATTAGGGCCTGCTCCCGCTTCGTCGCGAGCCGCGTTGCTGCGTCAAATCGCGCCAGGCTAGGCGCGGGACGCAGGCAATGGTCGCTCCCTTGGCAAGTCCCGCAACAACGCATGGCGCGATTTGACGCGCAACCCGGAGGGACGGGCCAGTTTTTGCGCGGCGCGTCGTTACTCGTCGTTTATTTGGAATAACCAAACCTCTCTCCTCGCGCCTAGCTCCGCGCAAAAACTGGCTCCGTCGCGGTCGTGACGAAGCGGGAGCAGGCCCTAATAAGCCTGTCTAATCAGAATTGTGGAAAATCTATCGTTTGTTGCGCCTTTTTTACAGGCCTAGCATGCAATCCATCACCGCATTCGCGGTTTTCAGTGATAACAAAGACTTAACTGAAAGGCACTTGTATGCAACAGAACGCAGTCGCTTCGAACGCTTGGTTCATGCCCGCCGAATGGGCCCCGCACGCCGCCACCTGGATGGTCTGGCCGCACAATCAGCCGCTGTGGGAGTCCGGCTGGGGCGTAACCCTGGAAGAGGTGCAGGTCGACTTCGCCCGCGTCGCCAACGCCATCGCCCGCTTCGAGCCGGTGAAGATGGTGGTCGACCCGTCGGCGGCGTTCCGCGCTCGCGAACTGTGCGGCAAGGGCGTCGAGCTGATCGAGCTGGCGGTGGACGACAGCTGGTGCCGCGACTCCGGCCCGAGCTTCGTCTGCCACCCGCAGCTGGGCCTGGCCGGTGTCAGCTGGCGCTTCAACGCCTGGGGCGGCAAGTCCGAGCACAGCCTCGACGAGGGCCTGGCGCGACGCATCCTCAACGGTCTGGGTTTGGAGTGCTTCGGCACACCACTGAGCAACGAGGGCGGCGCCATCCATGTGGACGGCGAGGGCACGCTGATCACTACCGAGTCGGTGCTGCTCAACCCCAACCGCAACCCGGGCATGAGCAAGGCCGAGATGGAAGAGATCTTCGCCCGCCTGCTCGGTGTGAAGAAGACCATCTGGCTGCCGGGCGATCCCAAGTACGTCACCGGTGATATGACCGACGGCCACGTCGACGGCGTGTGCGCCTTCGCCAAGCCCGGCGCGTTGCTGGTAGACGCCACCCATGACCACGGCTCGGTGTACGCCGAGGTGGCGCGCGAGAACCGCCGTGCCCTGGAACTGGCCACCGACGCCAAGGGCCGCCAGTTCGAGCTGCTGGAGCTGTACGAAGCGACCGACGCGGTGGATACCGAAGCGGAAGTGTTCTGCGCCTCCTACACCAACTTCTATATCTGCAACGGCGCCATCATCATGCCGGCCTACGGTATCGCCGCCGATCAGGTGGCGGCGGACACCTTGCGTATGGCCTTCCCCGGCCGCGAAGTGGTGCCGGTACGCATCAACCAGCTGGCCCACGGCGGCGGCGGGGTGCACTGCATCACCCAGCAGCAGCCGCTGTGGCCGCTGAAGGGGTGATGCCATGAGCAGACTGACCGTCGCCACCACCCAGTTCGCCTGCAGCTGGGACCTCAAGCAGAACCTCGACCGCGCCGAGCAGCTGGTACGCGATGCCGCCGCCCGCGGCGCGCGGTTGATCCTGCTGCAGGAGCTGTTTGCCACGCCGTACTTCTGCATCGAGCAGCACCACAAGCACCTGGCGCTGGCCGAGGAGTACGAGCACAGCCCGCTGCTCAAGCGTTTCGCCGCGTTGGCCGGCGAGTTGGGCGTGGTTCTGCCCCTGAGCTGGTTCGAGAAGGCCGGCAACGCCTACTTCAACTCCCTGGCCGTGGCCGACGCCGATGGCCGCCTGCTCGGCGTCTATCGCAAGACCCACATCCCCAACGCCATCGGCTACCAGGAGAAGGAGTACTTCAGCCCCGGCGATACCGGTTTCCGCGTCTGGGACACCGCCGTCGGCCGCATCGGCGTCGGCATCTGCTGGGACCAGTGGTTCCCCGAGACCGCGCGCTGCCTGGCCCTGCAGGGCGCCGAGGTGCTGCTCTATCCGACCGCCATCGGCTCCGAGCCAGGTGCCGCGGCGCTGGATTCGCGCGACCACTGGCAACTGACCCAGCGCGGCCATGCCGCCGCCAACATCGTCCCGGTGATCGCCGCCAACCGCGTCGGCCGCGAGGTGGCGACCACCGATCCGGGCCTGCAGATGAGCTTCTACGGCTCGTCCTTCATCACCGACCACAAGGGCAAGCTGCTCGCCGAGGCCGACCGCGACACCAGCGGCGTGCTGGTGCGCGAGCTGGATCTCGCCGCCATGCGCGAGGACCGCATGACCTGGGGCATCTACCGCGACCGTCGCCCGGAGATGTACGGAGCGCTGCTGGGCCTGGATGGCCGCCACCTGCATAGCCACTGGAACCATCGGGGAGCCTGACCATGAGCCACAAGAAAAGCCTGCTGTTCGCCGCCCTGGCGCTGTGTTGCGCCCAGGCCTCGGCTGCCGTCGAGGAGAAGACACTGCGCCTGTACAACTGGGCCGACTACTTCGCCGAAGACACCCTTGCCAACTTCACCAAGGAGACCGGCATCAAGGTGATCTACGACGTCATGGAGGGCAGCGAGACGCTGGAGGCCAAGATGATGTCCGGCCACAGCGGCTACGACCTGATCTTCCCCGGCGACACCGTGGCCGAGCGCCTGATGCGCGCCGGCGCGCTGCAGAAGCTCGACCCGGACAAGCTGCAGCACCTGGCCGACATCGAGCCGGGCCTGCGCAACCTGCAGACCAAGTATCCCTATTCGCGCCACGCCACCGTGCCCTACACCTGGGGCAGCATCGGCATCACCTACAACGCCGAGATGGTCGGCAAGCGCATGCCTGACGCGCCGGTGAATAGCCTCGACCTGCTGTTCAAGCCGGAGAACGCGGCCAAGTTCGCCGACTGCGGCATCTCCATGATCGACTCGCCCGACGAGGTCATGGCTGTGGTACTCAACTACCTCGGCCGCACGCCACGCAGCGCCGAGCCGGAAGACCTGAAGGCCGCCACCGAGCTGCTGGTGTCGATCAAGCCCTACATCCGCAAGTTCCAGTCGCAGCCGGTCACCGACCTGGTCAACGGCGACCTGTGCCTGTCGCTCGGCTACAGCGGCGACTTCACCCAGGCCCAGCGCGCCGCCAGCGGCGCCGGCAAGGCGGCGGACTTCCGCTTCCACATCCCGCGCGAGGGCACCACGGTGTGGATGGACACCATGGCCATTCCGGTGGACGCCAAGCACCCGGAATACGCCTACGCCTTCATCAACTTCGTCATGCGTCCGGAGAACATGGCGGCGATCAGCAACTTCACCGGCTACCCGACCTCCAGCGCCAAGGCCCGGCCGATGGTCGACGCCGACATGCGCAACAACCCGGACATCTACGCCGACGAGGCCACCTACGCGCGGCTGATTCCCGGCAAGGACATTCCGCAGCGCTCGATGCGTGCGCGCATGCGCGCCTGGACCACCTTCAAGACCACCGCTCACTAAGCCTTCGTATGCCTACCAATGCCGCGCCCACCGGCGCGGCACG